>NZ_JARRAF010000009.1 GCF_030129945.1 Parachitinimonas caeni | reverse complement strand
CTACAATCATCACATCCCACAAAAAGCCCTCAACTTCTTGTCTCCGATTGAGGCTATGAAACAGTGGCAGGTTAAACAGCCGGATCTGTTTACGAGGAAAGTTTATAAACAGGCGGAACCTGACACCAAACCACCCAAAGGCAAGGTGCGTGAGGCGTATTACCACCACCATTTCTGCCGCTTGATGATTCCTTGCCTGCAAGCTTTAACGGCCCTGATAAAGGAAAATGCCACAGCTTTTCAAGTAGCCTACCAGCAGGGCCTAATTGCACACCAACGCTACTGGGAGCGAGAAACCGATCACGACGGCTTTTGGGAGGAAGAGGGTTACTACCTGCAGAACGATCACATTGGCTATCTATCCTTCACCCTGACAGCCCTTGCCGCCATTGCCTATGACAAAGGGTATGACCTGCCTATGCAGACAGATTATTGCCCTGACTTCATGGTTCGCCATAGCAAGGCGGCATGAATCACCACCACAGCAGTTTGTGCCCACCCTAAGGCAATAGCTTGATGGGGATCACCGTCTGTCCTGCCACGCTGGTGCCGGGGCGGGGGGGTGCGTCTGGGGGGCTTGGGTGGGTTTCCAGTAAGGGGCGATAGGGGATCTCCAGCCGGGTAGCCAGTTGCTGCTCGCGTTGCTGGGCTTTCAGGATATTGGCCTGTTTGACCGGGCCAAACCCCCGGATCATCTGCCCGGCTTTGGCAAACTGGATGGCCTCGGCGTGGTTTTTGAGTGTCAGCTGCTGGCTGATGAGTTTGATGTGATGTTCATAGTGGCGGATCAGCTGGCGCTCAATGCGTCGTTCCTGCGTCCAGCCAAAGGGGTCAAGCCAACTGCCGCGCAACCATTTGAGCCGAGCCAGCATGGCCAGCGGCCAACGCCAGCCAGAATGGAAGCGCCATTTGGCGGGCCTGCCGCTGGCGGTCTTACGCCAGTGCAGCCACGGCGGTGCCAGATGCAGATTCAGGCGATAGTCACGGCCTGCAGTGCCCTGAAAAGCGCCTGCCAGATGATTTTGCAATACGCCATTGCTGAGCAGGCGTGCGACTTCGTATTCATCCTTGTAAGCCATCAGTTGCAACAGGGTTCTTGCTACCGCCAGTGTCAGCGGCCCGGCCTGGGGCTGGCCGAGCAATGCCGATTCGCGCAGGTGCATCATGCTCACCAGCTCGCGATAGCGCTGGCTATAAGCAGCGCCCTGGTATTGCGAGAGCAATCTGTCGGCTTCGTGCAGCACGCTATCCAGATCGTCTGTCGGGGGGGGCGATGTATCGGGTTTGTTCAGAAAGCGTTCCAGCTGCCTTGCTGCGGCCAGCCGCCCCAGCGCAAAAGCCTGCAGGTTCTGCACGATCATCACGCCATTCAGTTCAATCGCCCGGTGCAAGGCGGGTAGCGGGAGGGGAATCCAGCCGCTCTGCCAGGCGTGACCTAATAGCACCATGTTGGCACAGACGGTGTTGCCAAGCAGTTGCTGGCAAAGTTCGTGCGCCTCGACCCTGGCGATTTGCTGGGGTCCGGCTGCCTGGGCCAGGGCCTGCAACAGCGCCGGGCCGTCGATACGGGCGTCAGGGTCTTGAACGAAATGATGGGTTGGTGTCTCACGCGGGTCGAGCACGACCCGGCTATAGTCCGGCCGCAGGGTACCGAGCACGGCAGCACTGGCGCCGACGACCAGATCGCAGGCCAGCACCAGCTGTGCCTGGCCAAGATCCACCCGGCTCTGGTTGAGCTGGTCCTGCCGGGCTGCGAGGCGGATGAAGGAATGCACTGCCCCGCCCTTCTGCGCCATGCCGGTGTAGTCGAGTGTCGAAACGGCACGGCCGGCAAGATGGCCCGCCATGCTGAGAATGGCCCCCACCGTTACCACGCCGGTACCGCCAATACCCGCCACCACCATATTCAGCACGCCTTCGGTCGCCACCGCGACATTCGGGGCCGGTAGGGTGTCGGCCTGGGTCAGCAGGCTCGATCCAACACTTGGGGCTTGCAGCAGCCGCGCCCCCTGCACGGTCACCATGCTGGGGCAGAAGCCCTCCAGGCAAGCGGTATCCTTGTTACAGCCGGTTTGGTCAATACGGCGTTTGCGGCCCAACGGGGTATCCAGCGGCTCGATGGCGATACAGTTGGACTGCGCGCTGCAATCCCCGCAGCCGTCGCAAAGATCCGGGTGGATATAAACGCGGGTGGGCAGGCCGGACTCCCCTTCCCGCTTGCGGCGCCGCCGCAGCTCGGCCGCACAGGTCTGGTCGTAGATCAATACCGAGACGCCATCTAGCTCGCGCAGTTCGCGCTGCAGGGTATCGAGTTCGCTTCGCCCTGCCAGGCGCGTCCCTGGCGGAAAGCTGGTCGGCCGTTCCTGCCCGGTTTCGGGCGTCTCGCGTACCACGACAATCTGCCGGACGCCTTCGTTGGCAACCTGCCAGGCCAGTTGTGGCACAGTCAGCTGGCCATCCACCGGCTGGCCGCCCGTCATGGCAACGGCGTCGTTATAGAGAATCTTGAAGGTGATATTGGCGCCAACCGCCACCGCCTGACGGATCGCCAGGCTACCCGAATGAAAGTATGTGCCGTCGCCCAGATTCTGGAAGACGTGACGCCGCCGGGTGAAGGGAGCTTGCGCCAGCCAGTCAACCCCCTCGCCGCCCATCTGCACCAAGCCCACTGTGTCGCGATTCATCCACGATGCCATGAAGTGACAGCCTGTCCCGCCTCTTGCCTGCGAGCCGGCCGGGACTTTGGTCGAGAGGTTGTGCGGGCAGCCTGCACAGTAGAAAGGCAGGCGCTTAGGCAGACTGGCCAGCTGCGCCGGATCAAGCGCTGCAGCCATACAGCCGGCAAGCGGCATCGTCGCAAAGGCTTCGCCACCAAACCCCTGCAGAAACCGTCCGACCACCGGCAGCAGGCTGGATGGCCGCAGTTCGTCCACCAGTGGTATCAGGGGCTGACCGGTCAGATCGGTCTTGCCCAGCAAGCGAGGCCTCTCGGCATCCGGCAGGTTGTAGAGCAGGCTGCGCAGCTGGTTTTCGAGTATCGGGGCCTTTTCTTCAACAACCAGAACCGCCCGCAGCCCTTGGGCAAACTGGCGCAGGCGCTGTGGCTCCAGCGGAAATACCAGCCCTGGTTTGTACACCCGCAGCTGCGCGCGTTGTACCGGGCTCAGTTCCAGCTGAGACAAGACCTCCTGCACATCCAGCGCCGCCTTGCCGCAGGTGATGATGCCCAGATGGGCATGCGGGGACAGCGCCAGCCATTTATCAATACTGTTGCCGGCCGCAAACCGCCGCGCCGCCTCCAGCTTGCGGGGCATACGGGCTTCAATGGCGATGCCGGGCAGATCTGGCCAGCGGTTGTGACGGTCGGCCAGCTCATCGCTCTCTTCCGGCGGCAACCAGGTGGTCTCAATGGCATCGAGGCACACCGAGCTGGCCGAATTGGCTGTCTCGGAAGCCAGCTTCAGCCCGACCCAGGCCCCACAAAAGCGCGACAACGCCCAGCCATACAGACCAAATTCGAGAATCTCGGCCACATTGGCGGGGTGCAATACCGGCATCGACCAGGCGGCCATCACCCCTTCGCTCTGATGCGACATCGACGACGACACGCAGCCGTGGTCATCGCCCACCACCACCAGTACGCCACCACGGCGCGCCGCGCCATAGGCATTGCCATGCCGCAGCGCATCGCCGGCCCGGTCCAATCCTGGCCCCTTGCCATACCAGAGTGCGAACACGCCATCGACGGTCCGCTCCGGATCAGCATCCAGCCTTTGCGTTCCCAGTACGGCCGTCGCCGCCAGTTCTTCGTTGACGGCTGGCAGAAAGCGGATATTGCGGGCCGCCAGCAAGGGCTTGGCCTGCCCCAGCTGCTGGTCATACCCCCCCAACGGCGAGCCACGGTAGCCGCTGACGAACCCTCCGGTATTCCACCCTGCCTGCCGATCCAGATCGGCCTGCTGCAAAGGCAGCCGCACCAGAGCCCGCATGCCGGTCAGAAACACCCAGCCCGTCTCGGCGGTGAGTGCATCGTCCAGCTCATATTGCAGGCGCAGTTCGGTGTGATCTGCAGCGAGCGCTGCGCCATCGGGATGAATCACGGGTTTTAGCATCAGAGACCCTTTTGCATGGCGTCAACAGATCCCAGTCCTTGCTGAAAGGTTCATTCCCGGTTGAGGCCGATTTGGACTTGCTGCGATGTTGGCTGCCAGGCGGTGCATCGCGTGGTTGACCACCGAGCAGTGCGCTGTTCAAGCCTCACGCCAGACTCAAATCCGACGAAACACGATCCAGAATGAAACCCCAGCAGAGCCGGGCTTTGGACAAGCGGCCTCCAGAAAGCTGTCAACAAGGTCAGCTTCCAGAAGGAATTCCGATCAAACATGGCACAAACAATGGGGGTAATGCGGCATATATCTGAAAATTAATGAAAATTTATTTTTATTGTCATAGGCGGGCAAATTGGGTGTTTGCACCGAATTCACCCTCCCTGCGGGTGAATACCCGACAGCGATTATCAAATTTGGCACCCCTTACCGTAGACAATGTTTTGCCAATTACAAGTCGCCATTCAGCACGCTACAGCAGGCAGTCTTAGGAATTTAGAACAGAATCGCCGGATGTAAAGAAAACCCGTCACTCGCTTGTTGATTCAACTTTTTGAATCGCCAAAGGAAAGCTGCAATCCAGCTCAAAGCCTGCCACAGCCTTGACGAAAGACCGATGCAGCACGCCAGCAACTGTGCTTAAATGCGCTGGCATTGCATGGCGGCGGGATTTTCGGCAACCAGGCATCAGCCAATGCTGATATTTAAATAGTCAGCATGGTCAAACAGATTGCCGGCAGCCGGACAATCCAATTGCGGATAATGCTCCGACTATTGGCCGATAAATGATGCGCGACAAATAAGCGCTTGTTTATATAGAGGCCTGCCACCGCCCGGCCCTGCAAAACCAAAACATCAAAAGAATTATTTACCGATGACAGCTTTAGCCACTTCCAACCCTTGGTTTCCTTTTGGCATGGGGTCATCCCGTGCTGCCTTGCGCGTGTTCTGCCTGCCCTTTGCGGGTGGCGGCGCCTCCAATTTCCTGCCATTCCGGCGCGTGCTGACTGGCCATGCCGTAGTGCCGGTGCAATACCCCGGCCACGAAACGCGCATGGATGAACGCTGCCTGCGCGATTTCAGCCTGCTGGTCGATGGCATTCTCGGCGCCATGCAGCCTTATCTTGATCAGCCCTACGCCCTGCTCGGCTACAGCATGGGGGCAAGAGTCGCGCTGGGCATTGAAAACCGGGCGCGGGAGCTGGGCATGCCCGGCCCCCAGGGCTTGCTGCTGGCCGCCAACCGCGCCCCGGACGGTACCTCGCCCTACCACGGCATCGCCAATCTGCCGCAGGCGCAGTTCATTGCGCATGTCGAGCGCTACGGCGGGCTGCCCGCTGGCGTGCTGGAAGAACCCAGCCTGGCCGAGATGGCAATACGGGTGCTACGCCGTGACTTTGCCGTGCTCGAATCCATGCCCGCCCTGCAGCCGGCGACATGCCCGATCTTTGCCTATGCCGGCCGCAGCGACCCGAGCGCCTCGCCAGCACTGATGGCCGGCTGGCAGCATTACACCCAGGCAGCGTTCGCGCTGCGGGAGTTCGACGGCGAGCATTTTTTCCTGCGGACCGAGCCGGAATTTGGCCGTGCGGTTTGCGCCGACCTTACAACATGGTCTATACCGGCCACGTCCTTGAACCCGATCTAGCCCAAACCCATGATCCGCGCCGCTTCCCGCCGTTTTGGCCTTCTGCTTCTGCTGGTATCGCTGGCAGCCCCGGCCCTGGTATCTGCCCCGGCACTGGCCAGCAACGATACAGCAGGCGGCGGCAGCATCACTGAAACCGGCGACCCGCTACAAAGCGCGCTTCGCCGCAAACGGCCACGCGGGCCGATTTTCATTGCCATCGGATCTGTGCTGCTATTTGGTGTCCCCCATGCCACCGGGGCGCCGCAGTATTGTTCGCCACAGTTCCGGGTGGTGAATTTCTCGAATACGGCGATCCGCGAAATAGCCTTTACCACCAATTTCACCGGGCAAGGCAGCGACAAGATCGTCGGCTCGACCGTGACCAACTTCAACGGCGTGCCGGTTCGGGGTTCGGTGTTCCGATATTTTTATCAGCTGGATACCGCCAATTGCTCCGGCCTGAAGGGTGAGGTGGAAATCCTGTACTGCAAATACAGCAATGGCGATGACTGCTCTGGCGATATCCACCCGGTGCATGGCGGGGGCGTGCCGCTCAAACGCAAGACGGGCTGAGCGCAGAGGCATCACAACCGAATCAACACAATGGGGTAGCTTGAAACGCCCTGGCTTTTTGGCGGGCCGCCGCGCATCGCACGAAAACCGGGGTTTTTGGGGTATCCAACTGCTGGACCCACACAATAATCAGAGGGAGACCTGCCATGCCGTTACCGCTTCTGCTGTATCTCGCCCTGTGTCTGATGGTGGCCTATCTGGGTCGCCAGACCCGTCTGGGCTTCTTCCGCTGCTTTCTGTTTTCGGTGATCGTCACGCCCGTCATCATGACCCTGTATCTATTGATGTTCACCTCGCTCGAAAACGAGGCACGTCGCAAGCAGGAAGACCGTCGCCGGCCTTAGGCTCTGTTGACGTTTTGTTTCCGGTTGCAACGGCCCGGAGGGGTTCGCCGGATCGGGGCCAGCTGCAGAGTTGACAGCCCGGCGGAAAGCCGCGTGGCTTGCCACTCAGCGGTGCACTTTCCACCTGGCATCCGATCCCCATCCAACAAAATGTGGTCCGGAAACAAAATGTCAGCAGCGCCCAGGCTCAGCAGCACTTTCAATTCTCGGTTGCCAGCGGCCGGTGCCACCGGGAGCCCAAGGCCGGGTACGCCACGCAGGCATTCCACCTGACTTGCGTACAGATGCGCCGCCGCCTGCTGCGGCAACGCGCAACTCGCAAGGCGCCGGTCGCCACGCTCAGAGGGCTGTTAGAGGAGATTCATGAAGCTGTTTCAATTGCTCGCACGGGAGAGCAAAACCTCCCTGCCGCGTCTTGGCATGATGGCGGCGGTCGCCGGTGGCTCGAATGCGGCCGTGCTCGCCATCGTCAATCAGGCTGCCGCCATGCTCGGCAAAGGCGGCTCGCAGTTTCAGGCGGTCGTTCTGTTCGGGCTGGCCGTGTTTGCCTATGTCTACGCTCAGCGCTATGTGCTGCTGGTGACCGCCGAAGAAGTCGAAAACGTTGTGCACCGCCAGCGGCAGGGGCTCATCGACAAACTGCATCGCAGCGAGTTGGCGGGCATCGAGCACATCGGTCGCGGGCTGATCTTCAATGCCATCACCGCCGATACCCAGGTCATCTCGCAAACCGCCAACGGTCTGGTACTGGGCGTGCAGGCCGTGATTCTCATCATCTGGGCTGCCATTTATCTGGCCGCCATCTCGCCGACGTCGTTGATTCTGGTTGTGCTGATCCTCGGCATCGCCGCACAGATCTACCGGCGCAAGATTCTGGTGGTGAAAGCCGCGCTGCAAAAGGCTGGCATGGAACAGGGAGCCCTGCACGATCTGGTATCGGGCATTCTCGAAGGCTTCAAGGAGGTCAAGCTCTCCACCCGCCGCGCCTATGCCGTGATTGCCGACGCCGCCGAAGCGTCGGCCCGCACTTCGGCCTTCCGCAAGCAGGCGCAGGGTGCGCTGGCCGCGCACTTCATCTTTGCCCAGGTGTCGTTCTTTGTGTTGCTGGGTGCCGTGGTCTTCATCATGCCCACGCTGGTACCCAGCTATTCCGAAACCATCATGAAGACGCTGACGGCCGTGATGTTTTTAATCGGCCCGATCTCGGGGGTGATGACGGCCGTTCCGCAAATGGCCGTGGCCAATGCAGCGGCCGAGAATATCCAGCGCCTGTCAGATCTGCTCGACGACAATCTGAAAGAGCCACTGCAGGAAGAGCTGGCACACGACCCGCGTGCCCCGCAGTTCAGCCGGCTCGAATTGCGGCACGCCTATTTCCGCCATGCTTCGGGTGACAACCGCTTTTCTGTCGGACCGATCAACCTGACCGTAAATGCCGGTGAGGTGATCTTCATTACGGGCGGCAACGGCAGCGGCAAAACCACTTTCCTGAAAATGCTGACGGCCCTCTATCCCTGCGCTGCCGGTGAAATCGTGCTCGATGGCGTGGGGGTGACCCGCGAGCATGTGCAGGCGTATCGCGACCTGTTCTGCGGCGTATTTGCCGATTTTCACCTGTTCGCCAAGTTCTACGGGGTAGCCATGCCCTCGCTGGATGAAGCGACCCGCTGGACCGAGCGGATGGAAATTGCCGAGAAGGTCAGAATCCTGCCCGACCGCTTCTCGACGACCGACCTTTCCACCGGTCAGCGTAAGCGGCTGGCTTATATTGCTGCGGTGTTCGAGAACAAACCCATCATCATCCTCGACGAATGGGCGGCCGATCAGGACCCGCACTTTCGCGCCAAGTTTTACAACGAGCTGATTCCCGAGCTGAAAGCCATGGGCAAGACCGTGATCGCGATTACCCATGACGACCGCTATTTTCATCAAGCCGACCGCCGTCTGCATATGGACGAAGGTCGTCTGACCGAACTCACCAAGGATGCGGCCCATGAATAGTGAAGCCATTGACGATCCTTACCTCCCCGAAGACAAGCCCAAGTTGTGGCCGGAGGGCCCTTGGGCCCACCTCAAGCAGCAACTGCGCGGTTATCGCGACGATCTGGTCATCCTTGCCTTCATCACGCTGGCGCTGGTTATCTTCCTGCTGCCAACCATCATCCACTCGGTACCCTCGGGCCATGTGGCCGTGCGCTGGCATCGCTTTGGCGAAGGCACCGATACCGGCCCCCCTTCGGGTGAAGGCACCGTGCTGACCTGGCCCTGGGATAGCCTGATTGTCTACGACATCCGGCTCAAGCAGGTCGAGCGGCAGATCGAAGCCCTCTCCTCGGACGGCCTGACCATTTCCCTCGACCTCGTCTGGCACTACCGCCTGGTGCGCGGCAATATCGGCAAGCTGCACAAATATGTCGGAATCAAATATGAAGATGAACTGCTCAACCCGACCATCACCGCACGCGCCCGCGACGTCATCTCGCTGTATCGGCCCGACGAGATCTACACCGAACGCCGTTTGCAGATACAAAACGAGATTGCCCGCGCAGTGCGCTACGAACTGACCAACAACTTCAACCCCGACCCTGCCGCAGACTGCGCCAAGATCAGTTCCAACTACGACCCGGAAAAATGCAAGCAAGTGGTGCAGTGGTTTGCCCTGGAAGACGTGCTCATCAAGGGCATTACCCTGCCCAAGGGCGTGCAGGAGGCCATCGTGCGCAAGGCCACGGCTTCGCATGAGGTGGACGAATACACCTACAAGATCGCCAAGGAGGAGAAGGAGGCGGATCGCAAGCGGATTGAGGCATTGGGCATCCGCAACTTCCAGGAAATCGTCAGCAACACCATGTCCGACTCCTATCTGAAATGGCGCGGCATTGAGGCCACTCTGGCCCTGGCCAACTCGCCAAACGCCAAGATTGTGGTGATTGGCAATAGCAAGAATGGTCTGCCACTGATCATGAACACTGAAGACCACCAGAGCCCGACCGCCAAGAAAGCCGAGACAGCCAAGGCAGCCGCCTCGGAGTCGGTCGCTGCGGCCGCCAAGACCGAGGACATGACGCATGTCCCGGCGCACGTCACCAGTCAGGACAAGGTGGCCCACGCTCCGCCGCAACGCGTTTCCGACCGGGCACCACCGGTGCCACCGCCCGGCGCCAGACAGGAAGCCACGTCCGCCGCCATCCGTGAGGCCAGCTGGTGGGAGCAGCTGAAACGGAAGTGGCAATGACCCAGACACGCTGTCTGCAGCATCGTCGCATCAATGTCATCGGCTGTAGTGGCAGCGGCAAGTCCACGCTCAGCCGCCAGCTGGCCAAGCAGCTCGATGTGCCTTACTTCGAGATGGACCAGCTGTACTGGGGCCCGAATTGGACCGAGCCTGACGACGCAACCTGGCTGGCACGCATTGCAACGACCCTGGCTGGCCGCGATGGCTGGGTGCTGGATGGCAGCTACACACGCACCCAAGGCGTCAAATGGCGGCAACCATGTACGGTGATCTGGCTTGATCTGCCGCTTTGGCAGACGCTATGGCAAGTTGGCAGACGAACCCAGCGACGGGTAATGGCCCGGCAGGAGCTGTGGCCCGGCACCGGCAACCGTGAATCGCTGGGCCGCGCCTTCTCGCGCCAGTCGATCCTCCTCTGGGTCTGGAACACCCACCGCAGCCAACGCCAACGCAATCTGGCCCTGATGCGCGACCCGACCTATTCCCACGTCCAGTTCATCCACCTGACCAGCCTTCGCCAGGCCCGCGACTTGCTGCAGCAGCTCACTACTGGTGATTCGAACCCAGTTATGGCAGCGTTACGCGACTGAATCTGCCCGGAGAGCCCAGTGGCCTTGCCCAAACCCCGCACCCCGATTGCCCAGCTCAAATCACAATTAACGTTCCTGCTTGGTCTGCTGGCGGTGATGTGGCTGGTGGAGATCACCGACGCTTACATCGCTCGCCCGCTGTTTGGCACCACGCTGGATCAATACGGTCTGCTGCCGCGCCAGATCATCGGCTTGCGCGGCATCGTGTTCTCGCCGTTTCTGCACGCCAATTTCAGCCACTTGCTCAGCAACTCCCTGCCATTTTTGATTCTGGGTGGTTTGGTGATTCTGCATGGTGTGGCGGAATTCATTTACACCAGCCTGATCGTCGCTGTGGTTGGCGGCCTCGGCACCTGGTTACTGGGGGCGCCTGCCCTGCATATTGGCGCCAGTGGGCTGATTTTTGGTTATATGGGCTATCTGCTGCTCAAGGGCTATTTTGAACGCAGCCTGTCTTCAATCGCCCTGTCTGTTGCCGTAGGAGGGGTCTATGGCGGCATGTTATGGGGGGTGCTCCCCAATCAGCCCGGCGTGTCTTGGGAAGGTCATCTGTTCGGCTTCATTGGCGGGGTATTGGCAGCAAGGCTGCTGACACGCCAGCAGTCAAACAAGACGCTTGCCAGATAGGGCAGCAAGCGCAGTTGGTGCAGTATTTGGGATCGGGGTTGTGCCCGCATGCACCCTTCTTTCTTGGCTGGCACCTCAACCACACCACCTGCCATGTCTTCAAACCGGAAAGCGTTGTTATGAACCCTTTCCCGTCTGAACCGCCGAGCACCGGAATCCGGGGCGGAGGTGTCCGGCGCAGCCTGTTTGAGCCCGGCCAGAGGGCGGGCGAGTTCTGCGCCGGCCGCCACGGATGCAGGCGCGCAGGGAACCCGTAAGGGCGGTGAAGCCGGGTCGTCTTTCTTTGCTTCCTTTCTTTGACGAAGCAAAGAAAGGAAGGCGCATGCGGGGCGCACCCCGCACCTAAAACCATGCGCCACAAGGCGCTTACCTGAATAAATCTCCCGCAAAACCTGACTGCCAAAGCCATTAACCAGCAGTCGCCATGCCCCACCCATCAGAGCCACCGAGCACCTGAATCCAGGCCGGGTTTATTTGATACAGCCTGCTTCATGAATTTCGAATAAATTTCCCGCCATACTGGCCTTTGCAAGCATTAACCTATTTGCCAAAGTTGGCACCCCACCTTGGCACCTACCTGTCCATTCAGACAAGCCAACCCTGCCAAACAACCTTGCAATTTGCATAAAACCCTTACGTATGGCCGATTACGTGAGGATTATTAAATTTTGTCTACGGCGCTTTCACTTCCTACACATTTTGAAAAAATGGTCTATTGTTGATTGGCCTCAGTGTCTCATCTTCATTGAATAAGGATGTCAGCATATGGACGCAACAACCGTTGATAGCAAAGCGCCAGCAACGCCACCTGCCACCACTCCCGCCGAACCCACTGCCAAGAATCTGAGTCTGGATCAGCGCATGGCGGCCACCAAGAGCACCATCGAGACCCACTCGCTGGTGGCCCTGAGCGTGGGCCTGATTCCCGTACCAGGGGTTGATATCGTGGCCCTGAGCGCAGTGCAGGTAAACCTGCTGCGCAAGCTTGGCGATTTCTATGGCTACACCCTCACCGAGCAGCTTGGCAAAAAGCTCGCCGGCGCCGTGATCGGTGCCTATGCCCCGGCCGCAATCGCCACACCGGTTGCCAGCCTGCTGAAAATCGTGCCTCTGGTTGGCCAGTTTGCCGGCGCCGCTGCGGTATC
The DNA here is from genome assembly GCF_030129945.1 of Parachitinimonas caeni. Classification (GTDB taxonomy): domain Bacteria; phylum Pseudomonadota; class Gammaproteobacteria; order Burkholderiales; family Chitinimonadaceae; genus Parachitinimonas; species Parachitinimonas caeni. The sequence continues at coordinate 172,476 of NZ_JARRAF010000009.1, read as the reverse complement.
GCTGACCGCAGGAGCCTCGACCTACGCCTTGGGCAAGGTATTCGTCCAGCACTTCGAGTCGGGCGGCACCTTCCTCGACTTCAACCCGGCATCGGTTGAAAAGCATTTCGAGCGCTATTTTGCCGAAGGCAAAAATGTGCTGAAGGATGCGGCTCCTACCGCCAAGAAAGGCTGATCCGGCTCCGCTTGCCGTCATTGGCGCCGCTCTGGAGGGAGGCGGCGCCAGTTTTACCGAATTTGTCAGAGCCCGCAGGGGCCGACGCTGCACCCAATCAACACTGGCGGACATCTGCCACGACGGGAACCGGTCTGCACCGGCCTTGCATCCATCGGCTGCCAGCTAGGCTCTGTTGACGTTTTGTTTCCGGTCGCGCCAGGCCGAGTTTTGGGGCAGGGCTAGGCAGGGTAAGCGTGGTTTAGCGGGCTAAATAAGCGAACCCTAACAACGCCATGCCCCAAAAATCGACCTGGCCTTGCGTGGCTGTTGCCGCAAAGCGGCTTACAGCCACGGCATCCCCCTTGCGGGGACGGAGGGTTTCGCCGGATCTGGGCCTGCTGCTGCGTTAAAAATCGCTTGCTTAGCTCACTAAGCGGCGCGCTTTTCGCCTTGCATCAGGCCCAAATCCGACGAAACGCGATCCGGAAATAAAATGTCAACAGAGCCTAGTGGCATCAACAGAACCTGCCCCCTCTGCATCACCCCAAATACTGACCGCTGCCTGGAGCCTTGATTCCAGCAAAGGCGGCGGCCGCTACCGCAACAATTCGAACAAGGAAATCCGCTTGCGCGACGTGGCATTCATCTATTCGGGAGTCGGCGCCCATTGGCCCGGCATGGCTCAACAGCTGGCGGACCAGGACCCTGCCGCCCGGCGCAGCTTTGAAACGATTTCAGCTGCATGGTCCCGTGTTTCCTCGCTTCCCTTACTCGACCTCCTGCTCGGTGGCGGACCTGCCGCCGATGCCGACACTGACGTCAGCTATCCGGCAATTTTTGCCCTGCAGCTTGTGCTCACCGAAGTCCTGGCCCGGCGCGGCATCCGGCCGGCGCTGGTGCTCGGCCACAGCGCCGGCGAAGTCGCAGCAGCGGTTACGGCCGGCGCCCTGTCGCTCGAAGCGGCCTTGCCACTGGTTGCGGCGCACTGCAGCCTGATGCGGGCAACGCCAGCGGGCAGCATGCTGCATGTGGCGCTCAGTGCAGATCAGATCACCGCACGCCTGCAGGTTTGCCCCGGCCTGGAGCTGGCCGCCATCAATGCCGACGATGCCGTGATCGTCGCCGGCAGCGCCGTGGCACTGGCCCCGTTTGCGGCCCAGTTGCAGGCCGAAGGGGTTTTCTGCCGTGAGCTGAAAGTCAGCCTGCCGTTTCACACCTCGGCGGTCGAGGCCGGGCTCGCCGCGTTCCGCCAGCAAATTGCCGGGCTGCAGGCCCATCGGGCCGATATACCTTATATCTCGTCCTGCACCGGCACCCTGTTGCCGGGCAGTGCGCTGGATGCGGACTACTGGGCCCGGCAAATCCGCCAGCCGATCCGCTTTGTCGAAGCAGTGGAATGCCTGATTGCGCAGCAGCCCGCCGCCGCGATTGAAATCGGCCCGCATCCGAGTCTGCTGCAGCATCTGGACAAACTTTGCAGCCGCCGTAGCCGTACGTTCCCGCTGCTGCCGAGTCTGCATCGCGATGCTCACTGCAGTCTGCTCGACGACAGCGTGGCCACCTTGCTGGATGGCGCAGCACCATCGCCCGCCGGCCAGCCTGGCCCGAGTGCGTTGCTGGCTGCGCTCACGCATGCGCTGAGCGAGGTATTGGCGCAACCCGTTGATCTGGCCGACAAGCTGGACGAGCGCTGGAGCGAGCTGGGCCTGAATTCAGCCCAATCTGTCACCTTGCTCAAGGCGCTTTCGCAACAGTTGGGCCGCAAGCTGCCGGCCACCCTCGCCTATCGCTGCCCGACACCGGCCCTGCTGCTGGCCGAACTCACTGCCAGCCCGGCACCCCAGCCAACGCCTGTCCGCCCGGCCGATGACAGCCCGGTCGGCATCGTCGGCATGGCCTGTCGCTTTCCCGGCGGCGCCAACAGCCCTTCGGAATACTGGGATTTGCTGATCTCCGGCCGCGACCCGATCAGCGAAATCCCTGCTGACCGCTGGAATGCCAGCCGCTGGTATCACCCCGATCGCACGGCGCCCGGCAAGAGTGTCAGCCGCTGGGGCGGCTTCATCGCGGGGCAGGATCTGCACGAATTCGATGCCCGCCTGTTCCGGCTGATGCCCAAGGAAGCCAGCGCGCTCGACCCGCAGCAGCGGCTGCTGCTCGAAGTGACCTGGGAAGCGCTCGAAAACGCCGGCATTCCGCCGCTATCGCTCAAAGGCCAGCGGGTAGCCGTCTATGCCGGGCTCAGTACCGACGACTACAAGGCCGCTACGCTCTACACCGACGATCTCGACAGCCTCGACCCCTACGCAGCGGCCGGTGCCATGAACTGCACGGCGGCCGGCCGCCTGTCTTATTTCTTTGGCTGGCAGGGGCCGAACATGGCCATTGATACCGCCTGTTCATCGTCGGTGGTGGCCTTGCATCTGGCCTGTCAGGCGTTGAAGAGCGGTGATTGCGATCTGGCGGTGGTGGCGGGCGTCAACGCGCTGCTGACGCCGCATCTTTACGTTTACTTCTCGAAAGCCGGCATCCTCTCGCCAACCGGCCGTTGCCACACCTTCTCGGATGCGGCCGATGGCTATGTGCGCTCGGAAGGGTGTGGCGTGTTGATTCTGGAACGCGAGACCGACGCCCGTCGCCACACGCGGCGCATCCGCGCCCGTGTCGCCGCCACGGCACTGAATCAGGATGGCGCCAGCAGCGGATTTTCCGCCCCCAATGGCAGCGCCCAGACCCAGGTGATCCAGCAAGCGTGGGCGCAAGCCGGGGTCAGTGCCGACGCCATTGATTATGTGGAAGCCCACGGCACCGGCACCCAGATCGGCGACCCGATCGAGCTGGAAGCGCTGACCGCCGCAGTGGGCGAAGGTCGCCAGCCACAATCACCGTTGCTGATTGGTTCGGTGAAGTCGCAGATCGGCCATCTGGAGGCCGCTGCCGGCATGGCCTCGCTGATCAAGCTGGTGTTGGCGATGGAGGCCGGCCAGATTCCGGCCAGTCTGCATGCCGACACCCTGTCGAACAAAGTCGATTGGTCATCGCTACCGCTGGCCGTGGTCCGCTCGCCACGCAGCTGGCCGGCGCGCAATGGCCGGCGGGTCGCCGGCGTCAGCTCATTTGGCTTCAGCGGTACCAACTCGCATGCGGTACTGGTGGCAGAAACCGCCAACGATACCCGACAGCCACTGCCCGTCCACCGCCCCCTGGTTCTCAGTCTCAGTGCCGCCACCCCGGCCGCCTTGCAGGCGATGGCGCAACGCTACGCCACCGCACTGGGCGGATTGAGTCATGACGAAGCCGCCGATCTGGCCTGCAGCAGCCACCTGGGCCGACAAGCCTTTTCCGAACGGCTGGCCGTATGGGGCCAGGATGCCGCCACACTGGCGCAGCAGCTGCTGGCCGAGGGCGCCAGCCAGCGCCGCAGCGGTCAGGGTAACGCCGGCCCGCTGGCCTTCCTGTTTACCGGCCAGGGCAGCCAGTACCCCGGCATGGCCGCCGAGCTGTACCAACACGAGCCCGTGTTCCGCGACCTGCTCGACGATGCTGAGGCCCGCCTGCGGGCTGAGGGCCACGCCGGCATCCTTTCCCTGTTGATTGATCCATCTGCCGATGCGGCCGTACTGGCCCAGACGCGCCATGCCCAGCTGGGACTGTTCATTCTGCAGTGCGGGCTGGCCGCCTTGTGGCGCAGCTGGGGCCAGGAGCCAGCCTATGTGGTGGGCCACAGCATCGGCGAATTTGCCGCAGCCGTGGTTGCCGGCGTGTTGACGTTTGCCGACGCGCTGCAGCTGGTGCTCGCTCGCGGTCAGCTGATGGATGCGCAACGCCACGACGGCGCAATGGCGGCGCTGCCACTGGATGAATCCACCGCACTGGCTGCCATCGCCCCCTTTGGCAGCCGGCTGGCGATTGCCGCCCTCAACGGCCCGCAGCGCACCGTGGTGTCGGGCGATGCCGACGCGCTGGATCAGCTGCTGGCCCAGCTCGGCCCCATTGGCCGCCAGGCCCGGCGTCTGCAGGTCTCGCATGCGTTCCACTCGTCGCACATGCAAGGCGCCGTGGCGCCATTTGCCGCACGCTGCGCCGAGGTTCGTCTGCATGCCGCGCAGATCCACTGGATTTCCACGCAGGATGGCGAGGACTACTACGGCCGCGTGCCTGCGCCCGACTACTTCGCCCGGCAGATCATCGCCCCGGTGCGCTTTGATGCCGCCTTGCGTGCGGTCGAAGCGGCCGACTGCCGCAGTCTGGTCGAAATCGGCCCGGCGGCCGTGCTGACCGCACTGGGCAGCGAACGCGCCGGTGCTGACCAACGCTGCTGGCTGCCCAGCCTGCGCCGCAACAAGCCGGCGCGGGATTGCCTGGCTGAAGCCGTCGCGTCCCTGGCCGCGCAAGGGCATACCATCGCCTGGACGGGCTGGTATGGCGCAGGGCGACGTCAGGTTGATGTGCCGGGCTATCCGTTCCAGCGCAAGCGCTACTGGCGTGAGCCGGTGATGCCAATGCCGATAGCTGCCGGCAATGTGCCGGCCGACACCCAGGGCACCCCCATCTCCGCCGCCTACCTGTTATTGGATGCTTATGCCGAGTACGGCTTCCTCGACATGCTGCGCCAGCACTTCGGTGTGCTGCGCACGCCGGGGCAGGCCGATGCCCGGATCACCCTGAACGCACAGATTGACGGCAGCCGCCGGGCCATTCTCGACAGCGGGCTGGCGGTGCTGGCCCGTGCCGGGCTGATCCAGCAGGACGAACAGTGGCTGGTTCTGTTGCAGGACACCCAGCTCGACATCGACCGCAAGCGCGCCCAGATTCTGGCGCGACATCCCTCGATGGCTGGCACGCTGGCGCTGATTGATGCTTGCCTTGCCAGCTATCCGGCGGTGTTGCGAGGCAGTCAACATCCGACCGAAGTGCTGTTCCCGGGGGGCGATCTCTCTCGCGTGGCCGCCTGCTATGCCGACAACGAGGTGCAGGACAGCTATAACCGGCTGGTAGCCGAAGCGGTCGCCGGCTGGCTGGCCCAGCAGCCGGCTGGCGCGGCGCCGCAGTTGCTCGAAGTCGGCACGGGCACCGGCAGCACCACCGCAGCCATCCTGAAGGTGCTGCCGGCAAACTGGCCCGGCCGTTATCTCTGCACCGACGTCAGCCGGGGCTTTTTTGCGCAGGCACGGCGCCGTCTTGGCAGTGACCGTCTGGACATGGCCGTGCTCGACCTCGAAAAGCCGGCGCTGGCACAAGGCTTTGCGCCAGCCTCGGTCGATCTGGTCATTGCCAACAACGTCTTGCACGCCACGGCCGACATCGCCCGCACCCTGGCCAATCTACGGCCCCTGCTGCGGCCCGGTGGCTGTCTGCTGGTTCACGAGCAGGTGGTGTCGCATGGCTTTATTCATCTGACTTTCGGTCTGGCCGATGGCTGGCACCGCGCCACCGACAAAGCCTTGCGCCTGCCCGACTCTCCCTTGCTTGATCTGCCGCACTGGCGCCAGCTGCTGCAACAGGCCGGGTTCGAGCCCGGCCCGGCCCAGCACGGGGATAGCGATGCCAGCCAGTTCATCCTGCTGGCCCGCCACGATGGCCAGGCCGATCTGGCGCAGCCTGCCGCCTCGCTACCCGCAGCCCCTCTTCCAATCAGCCCTCTTTCTGCGAGAACCCCTGCTATGTCCACCCATATCAGCGCCCTCACTTCCCTGCCCATCGTCATCCATCTGATCGCCCAGCTCACCGGGCTGGATAACGACGAGGTCAACCCCGACCACAGCCTGCTGGAACTGGGCCTGGATTCGCTGATGATGGTGCAGCTGGGCACCCAGCTCGAAAAACAGCATGGCTTGCAGGCCACCCTGGCCGAGTTCTATGACGACCTCGACACCGCCCGCAAGATCGCCGGCCGGCTGGCCGACTGTCAGCCGGCCCCCGTGGCTGCCGCGCCAGTCGTGGCGGCCGCTCCGCAGAACCTGGTAGCCACACCGGTGTCGATGCCTGCGCCGGTGGCCGCGCCCGCTGCCGTACTGCCGTCATCGCCGATTGCACCAGCCCAGCCACGTCCGGCGCTGCAGGCCGATGGCAGCCTGCACAGCCTGATGAGCCAGCAACTCGATGCCTTGTCACGCTTGATGCAGGATCAGCTGACCCTGCTTGGGCAAGCCGGGCCGACCAACCCGGTGCCGGCCCCCGCCCTCGTCCCATCACCACTACCCTCGGCCACACCGGCAGCAGAAGCCCCCGGCAAGGCGGAGAAGCCGGCGGCGCCGAACTTCCGCTCACTCAAGCTCGACGAGGATGTACTCGATGCACGGCAGCAGGCCTTTCTCGAAGCGCTGACGCAGCGTTACACCCAGCGCACGGGCGGCTCGCGCCAGCTGGCAGCCGATCACCGCAAGACGCTGTGCGACTGGAAGAACACCCTGAGTTTCCGCTACACGCTGAAGGAGATGATGTACCCCATCGCCTCCGACCAGACGGTCGGCAGCCATATGATCGATGTCGATGGCAATGACTATGTGGATATCACCATGGGTTGTGGCGTGGGCCTGCTGGGCCATGCCGAACCGGCGGTGGTCGCCGCCGTACAGGCCCAGGCCGCCCACAGCTTTGCCATCGGGCCGCAAAACCCGCTGGCAGCCGAGGTAGCGGCGCAGATCAGCCGCCTGACCGGCATGGAGCGGGTAACTTTCTGCAACACGGGTGCCGAAGCGGTGATGATGGCGGTGCGGCTGGCCCGCGCCGTGACCGGCCGCCGCAAGATCGTCATCTTCAGCGGCGCCTATCATGGCACCTGGGACGGGGTGCTCGGCATGGAGCACGATGGCCATGTCTTCCCGACCGGCGCCGGCATTCCACCCGGCATGGTCGAAGATCTGCTGATCGTCAATTACGGCACCGAAGAAGGTCTCGACAAGATCCGCGCCCATGCCCATGAACTGGCTGCCGTACTGGTCGAACCGGTGCAATCCCGCCGGCCGGGCTTTCATCCGGTGGCCTTCCTCAAGACCCTGCGCGAGATCACCCGCCAGCATGATGTGGCCCTGATCTTCGACGAGATGATCACTGGCTTCCGCATTGCCGCCGGAGGGGCGCAGCAGGCGTTCGGCATCCGCGCCGACATGGCGGTTTACGGCAAGATCGTTGGCGGCGGTCTGCCGATGAGCATCGTCAGCGGCAGCGCCCGCTATCTGGATGCCGTCGATGGTGGCGACTGGCGCTATGGCGACGCTTCGCGCCCCGAGCACGAAGTCATCTACTTCGGTGGCACCTATGTCAAACATCCGATCGCGCTGGCCGCCGCTCGCGCCGCCTTGCAGATCATCGAAACGACACCGGACCTCTACACCCGACTCAATCAGAAGGCAGCACGGATGGCTGAGCGGCTCAACGCCTTTTTTGCCGCCGAGTCGGTACCGATCCAGCTCAATCACTTCGGCTCGCTGTTCCGGTTTGATGGCACCGGCCGCTTCACCGCGCTGTTCCAGCCAATCGAGATGGATCTGTTCGGTCTGTTGCTGAACCTGCATGGGGTCTACATCTGGGAGCGCCGGATCTGTTTCCTCTCCACCGCACACACCGATGCCGACATCGAGCGCATCATCAGCGCTGTCAAGCAGGCAGTGTCCGAGTTGCGGGCCGGGGGCTTTGCCTTTCGCAGCCCTGAAGGCCCGCATGGCGGCAAATCGCTCCCCAGCCCCGTCAGCCGCCCCACCGAAGGTGCCGTCACCGCCGCCCAGCAGCGTCTGTTTGCGCTGACCGCCATCGAGGGCGCCAACACCGCCTACAACGTGCCGCTCTCGATTGCGCTGCGAGGCGCCCTGCGCAGCGAGGCGCTCGACGCCGCGCTGCAACAGGTGTTCCAGCGGCACGAGGCACTACGCACGCGCTTTGTGCTGGCCGAAGAAGGCGTTCGCCAGCAGGTAGTGGCCAACGCCCGCTTTGTGCTGCAGCGCGAGACAGCAACGCCCGCCACGCTCGAACAGCAGGTCAAGGCCTTCATTCGCCCGTTCGAACTAACCGAGGCGCCCCTGTTCCGCGCCGCTCTGTTCACACTGGCGGCCGACCACCATGTACTGGTGATGGACGCCCACCATATCGTGGTCGATGGCCTCTCGCTCAACCTGATCGCCTCAGAACTGATGGCCCTGTATGAAGGCAAGACCCTGCCCGCCGTCCCGGCGCAGCCGCTGGATCAGGTCGCCAGTGCCCAGCAGTGGCAGCACAGCTTAGCCCACGCCGAAGCCAGCCGTTACTGGCAACAGCAATTTGCCAGCCTGCCGGAACCGCTGGCGCTGCCGACTGATTTCCCCCGCCCGGCCCGCCGCAGCCAGCGCGGAGACGACCGCTTTGCCGAGCTGGATGCGACCGCCACCCGCCGCCTGAAAGAGGCCGCCCTGCGCCACAAATTGCCTCTGTTTCCCTTGCTGCTGGCCGGCTGGAGCCTGCTGTTGCAGCGACTGGCCGGGCAGGACGAAGTAGTGGTGGGCGTGCCCGTGGGCGGGCGTAGTGATGAGCGATTTGCCGGCACCGTCGGCATGTTTGCCCAGACCCTGCCCTTACGCCTTGCGGGCAACGACCTCACCGTCGCCGAGGCGGCGCGCCAGTGTCATCGCAGCTTCCTGCAGGCGATGAGTCACCAGGACTACCCGCTCGACGAAATCCTGCGCGGACTGAATGTCGAGCGCGACCTCTCGCGCAACCCGCTGTTCGATGTGATGTTCATCATGGAAAACGGCAACGATCGCGTTTACAAGCTGGCGGGGCTGCAGTGTGAAACCCTGACCATCTCTCGCGGCGCTGCCATGTTCGACCTGAGCATGGAAGTGGTCGAAGCCGAAGGCCGTCTGCAACTGCGCTGCGAATACGCCACCGATCTGTTCAGCGCCGATAGTGCGCAAGAGCATCTCGACCGCTACCTGGCGCTCCTGCAGAGCCTGCCCGAGCAACTGGAGCAGCCCGCCATCAGCCTGAACCTGCAGAGCGAGACCGAAGCCGCCTTGCTGCGCGAATGGGGGCGTGGCGAGGAGTGGACCGAGGTGCCGACGCTGGCCTTGACCGGCTTCCTCGAACAGGCGAGCCGCCAGCCCGATGCCATCGCTCTCAGCCAGGGTGAAGTGCAGTTCAGCTACGGCGAACTGCTGCGCCGGGCCAATCAACTGGCCCACACCCTGCTGCGCCGCCAGCCGCTGCAGGCCAACGACCGCGTGGCGCTGATCTGCGAACGCACGCCCGATATGTTGATCGGCCTGTTGGCGATCTTGCAGACGGGGGCCGCCTATGTGCCGATCGACCCTGACTTTCCGGCCGAGCGCATCCAGCTGATGCTGGATGAAAGCCGCGCCCGGCTGATTCTGGGCAGCCACAGCGCCCTCGGCCGGCTGGCCTTGCCGACCGATGTGGTCACGCAGCCGGTGGATCAGATCGACCCGACCGCCCCGCAAACGGCGCCGGCAATCCGCACCACACCTGATGACCTGGCCTATGTCATCTTCACCTCCGGCTCGACCGGCAAGCCCAAGGGCGTGATGGTGCGCCAGCGCAACGCGGCGGCTTTCTTCAGCCAGTTGGCCCACAGCTTTGGACTGAGTGCTGGCGACCGGCTGCTGGCCGTTACCACCATTTCTTTCGACATCGCCTCGCTCGAGCTGATCGGCAGCCTGTGGCATGGCCTGACCCTCGTGCTGGCCACCACGGCGCAGGCACGCGACCCCGAAGCCCTGTTGACGCTGATCCAGCAGGAAGACATCAACACCCTGCAGCTGACCCCGACCCGGCTCGCGCCCCTGCTGGCGCTGGATGCCAGCGGCACCGTTGAGCGCCTGAAAACCCTGCTGGTGGGCGGCGAAGCCCTGCCCGCACCGCTGGCAGAACGTCTGCAAACCCTGCCCGGCCAGTGTTTCAGCGTTTATGGCCCGACCGAAACCACGATCTGGTCGGCCGCCTTGCCGCTGAACGATGGCCAAACCGGCCTGGGCCGCGCCCTGCCCGGCCAGCAGCTGTTTGTACTGGATAAGACCGGCCAGCTGCAGATCATGGGTGCAACGGGTGAAATCGCCATTGCCGGGGTCGGTGTGGCGGCCGGCTATCTCGATCAGGCCGATGCCACCGACGCCCGCTTTATTCGCAATCCGCAACTGGCAGAAGGCCGGATCTACCTGACCGGTGATCTGGGCCGCTGGACCCGCGACGGCACGCTGCAATTTCTGGGCCGCAGTGACGGGCAGGTCAAGGTACGCGGGGTGCGGATCGAACTGGCGGAAATCGAGCAGCAGCTCAAGCGCCATGCTGCCCTTGCCGACGCTGCGGTGATCCTGCGACGGGATGGCGAAGGCGAGGCCCAGTTGCTGGCCTATCTGGTATGCCGGGAGTCGATGCCGGCCGCCGCCTGGGATGAGGGCGAATGGCGCAACTGGCTGGCCGAGCACTTGCCCGATGCCATGGTGCCGAGCCGTTTTGTGCAGCTGGCCAGTCTGCCGCAGACGCCCAACGGCAAGCTCGACCGCCGCGCCCTGCCCGAGCCACCGGCTCGCCTACGCGCCGGCCAGTCGGCACAGCGCCAACCCGCCAATGCGGCCGAGCAAGCCGTGCTGGCGGCCTTGCGTGAGGTGCTGCAGGTGGAGGCGCAATTGGGTGACAGTTATTTCAGTCTGGGCGGTGACTCGATCCGCGCACTCAAGCTGATCGCCCGCCTGCGCGCCGCTGGCTTCGATCTGACGATGGATGCGCTGTTCGCGCATCCGCAAGCCGAGGCCATCGCCCGCCATCTGACGCCACGCAAGGCCAGCAGCCCGCATTCGACTGCGCAGGTGACGGGATTGGATGAGGATGAGTTGGCGGATTTGTTCAAGTAGGCGCCAGTGGTTTCATTTATTCGTTTCGTTTATTCGTTTCGTTTATTCGTTTCGTTTATTCGGTAAGCGCCTTACGGCGCGGTGATTAGGTGCGGGGGGCGCCCCGCATGCGCCCTTCTTTCTTTGCTTCGTCAAAGAAAGAAGGCAAAGAAAGACGACCCAGCTTCACCGCCCTTCGGGTCCCCTGCGCTCCTCACCCTGCGTGGCCGGTGCGTAAACTCGCCCGCCCTGCGGCCGGACTCAGACAAACGCCCCGGACGGCCCCACTCCGGCCTGTGGTGCTCGGCGGTTCAGATGGGAAGGGGGCGCATATCAGCGATTTGTGCGGTGAAAAATGGGCAGTGGGACGGATGGCTGGATGGCTGGATGGCTGGATGGCTGGATGGCTGGATGGCTTTGCCAAGTGTGTGGCAGATGGCCTTGTTGACGTCTTGGAGATATGCAGCGGCTTTAACCACAGCGAGCCCCTACCGCCCTCTAAGCCGCCGAGGGCCGGGTGGCTGGGCGGGGGAAGTCGGCGGCAGCCTGTCTGAGCACGGCCGAAGGACGGGCGAGTTCTGCCGACGCCCGGCCAGTGGCCCGGACCGAGGGAAGTTGCGTAGCAACCGGCGCAGCGGGATCGCATTTCTTTGCTTCCTTTCTTTGGCGAGACAAAGAAAGGAAGGTGCCTGCGGGGCACCCCCCGCACCGAAATACCGCGCCGCAGGCGCTTAACCGGAATCTCGGCAGTTGAGTATCAAGACGATGTTCAAGTTTTTAGCGCCATACGGCGCGTTGGTTTGTGGGCGGGGGGCGCCCCGCATGCGCCCTTCTTTCTTTGCTTCGTCAAAGAAAGAAGGCAAAGAAAGACGACCCAGCTTCACCGCCCTTCGGGTGCCCTGCGCGCCTCGCCCTGCGTGGCCGGTGCGTAAACTCGCCCGCCCTGCGGCCGGACTCAGACAAACGCCCCGGACGGCCCCACTCCGGCCTGCGGTGCTCGGCGGTTCAGATGGGAGGGGATGCATAACAGCGATTTGAGCGATGAAACAGGAGTAGTTGGGAAGATAGCTGGATGGCTTTGCTAAGTGTGCGATAGCGGTTCGTTGTGATCCAGACAGTGAGTACCTCAATCCATTGGCCTGCCATGACTTCGGCCTGGAAAGGGTTGTTATGAATCCCTTCCCGTCTGAACCGCCGAGCACCGGAATCGCGGGTGGGGCCGTCTGGCGCAGCCTGTCTGAGCACGGCCAAAGGATGGGCGAGTTCTGCGCCAGCCACCCGGGATGCAGGCGCGCAGGGAACCCGCAGGGCGGTGAAGTCGGGTCGCCTTTCTTTGCTTCCTTTCTTTGGCGAGACAAAGAAAGGATGGTGCCTGCGGGGCACCCCCCGCACCCAATCTTGGCGCCGCAAGGCGCATAACTGGCGAAGCAAAGAAGAAAGGCACATGCGGGGTGCGCCCCACCCTTAAAACCACGCACTGTAAGGCGCTTAACCAGAATCTCTGGCAGTTGAGCATCACGATGATGTTCAAGTTTTTAGCGCCAAATAGCGCCTAACATCGCAACCAGCAGGAACCGAGTTACACAACACGACATCACGAAACTTCAACAGTTACGCACCAAGATACTGATGAAGTAAGCAATCTACTTCACACATAACAACGCATCACCACAACAAGCCAGGTTTTCAAGCGGTGCTCCCAGAGCGGGGAAAGGGAAAGAGAATGTACACAAAGGCCGAAGTCAAACAGGTTTACGCGCTCACCCCCATGCAGCAAAGCCTGTTGCACCATGCGGTACAAGATAGCGACTCCGCCGCCTACCACGAACAACTGCTGATGATGTTCGAAGGCGTGCTCGACCTCGCGGCCATGAACGAAGCCTGGCAGACCGTCATCAACCGCCACGATGCCTTGCGTGGCCGCTTTCTCTATGAACAGGTCTCGCGCCCGGTGCAGGTCGTCCCGCATGTCGAGACCCTGCAGATCCGCCAGCTGCCAACACCGCTACTGCGCGATACCGCCTTGCGGCTCGACCGCGCCCAGCCGTTTTCCCCCGGCAACGAACACGCGATGCGGCTGACGACATTCTGCGAGCCCGGCGGGCTGACCGGCCTGCTGTGGAGCTTTCACCATGTGCTGCTCGACGGCTGGAGCATTGGCCTCGTCTTGCATGAAGTGCTGACGCTGTACCGGCAGCTGGCCGAGCCCGGCCGCGCCATCGACCCCTTGCCACCGGCACCCGACTACGCCGTGTTTCAGCAATGGCTGGCTCAACAAAGCGTCGAATCGGCGCGAGACTGGTGGCGCGAGCAGCTGGCCGGCTACCCCGGTGAAGCCCTGTTGGCCGAGGGCCTGTTGAAAGCCACGGGCGATGAAGTCGGCCAGAGTCAGGAACTGACCGTCAACCTGCCGGCCGAGCTGTCAGGCCAGCTCACCCAGCTGGCACAGGCCCACGGTGCCGGCTTGCAGCATGTGCTGCTGGCAGCCTGGGGGCTGGTAGCCGGGGCCATCACCCGCCGCAACGATCTGATCATCCCTACCGTGGTAGCAGGCCGCCCGGCCGACATCGACGCAGTGGAGCAGCTGGTGGGGCTGTTCATCAACACCCTGCCATTGCGTTTGCGCTGGCAGGCAGATACCCCGTTCAGCCAGTTGCTGCGGGCCGTGCGCGACCACCAGTTCGCGGCACTCCACCAGCAGCATCTGCCCCTGGCCGAAGCGCTGGCCACCTGCGGTAGTGGTATCGACCACCTGTTCATCATGCAATACGCCGATCAGGGCCAGTTTGCCGGCCCGGTCACCGCCGAACTGGAGCTGGCGGAAATCGTCTTCAGTGAGCACACCCCCTATCCGCTGGAAGTGATTGCCACGCCAGGGCCTCTGGGCCTGGGCCTGACTTTTCGTAGTGGCGGCGGCGTGGTGGCCGCGCATGTACTGTTCGGCCTTGCGGATGCGCTGTGTACGGTGCTGGGACAGGTGGTACAACAGGCGGAGCGGCCCGTCGGCGAGCTGGCGGTCGTCTCCCCCGAGCGCCAGCGTACCTTGCGCAAACGCGGCCGGGGCAAGCCTTGGGACAAAGCGCCGGAGCGGGCGCTGGCCGGCTTTATTGCCCAGGCGCAACGCGAGCCGCAGCGGATTGCGCTGGAGCAGCACGGCCTCAGCCTCAGCTATGGCGACCTGCTGGCCCACGCCAACCGGCTGGCCCACACCTTGCTGGCCAGAGTGCCCCTGCAGCCCGGCGAGCGTGTAGCCGTGCTGTGCGAACGCAGCCCGGATCTATTGATCGGGTTGCTGGCCGTACTGCAGGCCGGCGCCGCTTATGTGCCGGTAGACCCCGACTTTCCACCAGACCGGATCGCACAGATGCTGGAGGACAGCGACTGCCGGCTGATTCTGGGCAGCGAGCAGACCTTGCGCCGTCTGCCCGCTTCGCTGGCCTGGAAGGGCCAGCGCATCGACCAACCGCTCGACGACGCGCCGGACACCGCCCCCGCCATCGCTACCACGCCAGACGACCTCGCCTATGTGATTTTCACCTCGGGCTCGACCGGTCGCCCCAAAGGCGTGATGCTGCGCCAGCGCAATGCAGCAGCCTTCTTTGGCAGCCTGCCCGCGCAACTGGGCCTGAGCGCCGGGCAGCGCTTGCTGGCCGTGACCACCATCAGCTTCGATATTGCCGCGCTGGAGCTGATTGGGGCGCTGTGGGCCGGCATGACCATTGTTCTGGCCAGCACCAGCCAGGCACGCGACCCGTCCCTGCTGGCCGGGCTGTTGAGCAGCGAGCGCATCGATTGCCTGCAGCTGACGCCCACCCGGCTCAAACTGCTGCTTGAACACGGCGGCCGGGAGTGTCTGGCCGGGCTGAGTACGCTGCTGGTAGGTGGGGAAGCCCTGACGCCTGCCCTGGCTGGCCCGTTGCACACCCTGCCGGCACGGGTCTTCAACGTCTACGGCCCAACCGAGACCACGATCTGGTCGAGTTTTGCCGAGCTGGGCCGGGGGCCGATTCATTTGGGGCAGGCGTTTGCCGGCGAGCAGCTGGTATTGCTGACCGCAGAAGGAGAAATGCAGCTCGAAGGCGCAATTGGCGAGCTGGCAATCGGCGGGGTCGGCGTGGCAGCGGGCTATTTGAACCAGCCGGAACTCACGGCCAGTCGTTTTATCGAGCGCCCACATATCGCCAAAGGCCCGCTGTACTTGACCGGCGATCTGGCCGCCTGGGATGCCGATGGTCATCTGCGCTATCTGGGCCGGCGTGATGATCAGGTCAAGATCCGTGGCGTGCGCATCGAGCCCGGCGAAGTCGAAGCGATCCTGAAAAGACAGCCCGCCCTGCGCGATGCGGTGGTTGGCACCGTCGAGCGGGATGACGGCGAGCGGGAGCTGGTAGCCTGGCTGGTGTTGGCCGACGGCAGCACTGCCATCAACCCGGCCGACTGGCGCCAGCGACTGGCCAGCCAGCTGCCGGACGCGCTGATGCCCAGCCATTGGCTGGCCGTGGCCGAGCTGCCGCAGACGCCTAACGGCAAGCTCGACCGGCGCGCCCTGCCAGCGCCCGTGCGACGCACCGGCCAGCTGTGCAGCGGCCGTCAACCGGCCAATGCCACCGAAGCTGCGATCATGAAAGTCTACGGCGAGGTACTGGGCCGCCCGGTTGCCGTCGATGACGACTTCTTTGCAGTGGGTGGTCATAGCCTGCTGGCCATGCAGGCCATCGGCCGTATCAACCGGGCGCTCAAAGCCTCGTACCGGCTGGCCGATCTGTACCAGGCCCGCAGCGCCCAGGCGCTGGCGGCGCGGCCGGCTGGTCAACGTGGCGATGCAGCCATCAGCCCCGCCGCCGATGCGGCGGATTACCCATTGTCTTATCAGCAGGAATCGCTCTGGGTGCTCGATCAGCTGGTGCCCGGCTACGCTGGCTACAACGTGCCTGGTGCTTACCGCTTCGAGCCCGGCCTCGACCCCGCCACGCTGCACCGGGCCTGGAGCCAGCTGGTGGCCCGCCACGAGTCGCTGCGCACGGTCTTCATCAGCGTGGACGATGTGCCCCGCCAGCGCGTGCTGGCCGACATGCCCTTCGTGATAGACCGTATCGCGACCGATGGCAGGGACGATATGGCCCTGCAAGCGCTGGTCGGCGACCTCACCCGCCAGCCATTCGACCTGATGCACGGTCCGCTGTTCCGGCTGGCCCTGATCGAACCGCCGACCGTCAATGGCCAGCGCCCCTGGTCGATTCTGGTTCTGGTGACCCATCACATCATCAGCGATGGCTGGTCTGACAACCTGATGGTGCAGGATCTGGCCGCCGCTTATCGCGACCAGCCCCTGCCCCCCGCACCACCGCTGCGCTATCGCGATTACGCCGTCTGGCAGCGGCAGCAACTGGCGGGCTGGCAGCAGGCTGGGCATGCCGGTTTCTGGCGCGAGCATCTGGCCGATCTGCCGCTGCTGTCCCTGCCGCTGGATGGCCTGCGGCTGGCCCGCCCGCAACGTGACGGAGCCCGTCATAACTGGCAATGCCCCCCCGACAGCCAGACCGCATGGCGCACGCTGCCGAGTTCTGAACGCTTTGCAGCAGCCATCGCCAGTGTGGCGGCTGTTCTGCATCTGGCCAGCGGGCAGACCGATGTGGTCATCGGCACGCCATTATCGGGCCGCGACCGCCCCGAGCTGCAGGATCAGGTCGGGCTGTTTTTAAACCTGCTGCCGTTGCGCCTGCAGCTAACACCAGATATGAGCCTGGCCAGCCTGCAGGCCGCCGCCCGCAGCGAAATCGACAGCGTGCTACCCCATGCCGAATTCCCGTTTGCCCGCCTCGTCGATAGTCTGGGGCTCAACGCCCCGCCCGGCCGGCACCCGGTATTTGACGTGATGTTGATCTTGCATCAGCAAGCGATGCCCGTGCCGGACCTCGCCGGCAGTCAGGGCCGCCCCTGGGCCGAACAAAGCTGGTCCAGCCGCTTTGATCTGGACTTCGAGCTGTGGACCGGCCCGGAAGGTCTGCACGGTTTCATCGAATACGACAGCAGCCTGTTCCAGCCCTCCAGCGCCCACCGTTATGCCGAACACTGGCAGGCGGTGCTGCTGGCACTGGCCACCGAACCCGACACCACGCTGGCCGAACTCGCCCACCGCCTGCCCGGCGCCCGCCAGCCGGTGCAGGATGCCGATGCGTTTGTGGCAGCAAGCCTGGCGCTGGATGATGAGTTTTAAAACCAGCCCAAGATCTTACTGCGCGGCCGTGATCAGGGCTCATGCGCTGCTCGAAATCCTCATGTACCACTTGTACATTCCGGTTTCTGCGCTGCTCTTCACCCTGCTGACGGCCGCTCGCTACAGATCTTGAGCCGGTTTTGCGTGGAATAGCTTTGGGTACAACAAAAACAAATCCTTAATAAACATCCAACAAATCACACATCAAAAGGCTCACCCCATGTGCGGCATCACCGGAATCATCTCTCTCGACCCCAGACGCCCGGTTGAACGGGCGCCGCTGGAGGTCATGACCCATAGTCTGGTCCACCGTGGGCCGGATGACAGTGGTTTTCACGTTGAAGGCCCGGTCGGGCTGGGTTTTCGCCGGCTGGCCATCATCGATCCCCGCCCCATCGGCAATCAGCCGCATTTCAGCGCAAACCGGCAGGTGGTGTCGGTCTGCAATGGTGAGATCTTCAACCATGAAGATCTGCGGCGTGAGCTGGAGGGCCGGGGCCATCAGCTGCGTTCGCGCTGCGATGTCGAGGTGCTGCCTTATCTGTATCAGGACATGGGCGAAGCGCTGCTCGACCGGCTGAATGGCCAGTTTGCGCTGGCCATCTACGATCAGGCCCGGCATCGGCTGGTTCTGGCACGCGACCCGGTGGGCATTTGCCCGCTGTATTACACGGTGGCCGATGGCCAGCTGCTGTTTGCATCCGAGATCAAGGCGCTGCTCACCCACCCGGCCGTGAAACGGGCGGTTGATCTGACCGGGCTGGACCAATGTTTCACCTTTCCCGGCCTGGTTAGCCCCAACACGCTGTTCAAGGGCATCCACAGCCTGCCGGCCGGGCATCTGCTGGTCATGGAAAACGGGGTGGTCCAGGCCCGTTGTTATTGGGATCTGGACTACCCGGAAGACGCCCCGCGCCAGCCGCCGGCCAATTGGCAGCAGGAACTCGACCACCTGCTGCGGCAAGCTGTCGCCCGTCGTCTGCAATCTGATGCACAGGTGGGGTTTTATCTGAGCGGCGGGCTCGATTCCTCGCTGATTGCCGGCTTGATCCACGCCCAGCGGCCCAACGCACAATGGCATTCGTTCTCGATTGTGTTCGATGACGAACGGCTCGACGAACGCCGCTATCAGCGCATGGTGAGCGACCGGCTGGCCAGCATCCACCACGAGATCCCATTCAAGCCGAGCGACGTCGAGCAGCGCTTGCGTGCCGTCATCCGCCATGCCGAATCTCCCCTGCGCGAAAGTTACGACACCTGTTCGCATGCACTGGCCCAGGCCGTCCACGAAGCCGGCTGCAAGGTGGTGCTCTCGGGCGAAGGGGCGGACGAGCTGTTTGCCGGTTATGTGGGCTACCGGCTGGATGCGCTGCGCGGCAACAATCTTGGCGCCGATCCGCTCGATGGCGACGACTGGCAGGAAATGCAGCTGCGTGAACGGCTGTGGGGCGACGGCAATTTCTTTTACGAGCGCGACTACCACGCCTTCAACGAGACGCTGCAGGCGCTGTATTCCCCTGCCCTCGCCCAGCGTCACGGCGAATTCGGCGCCACCCGCCACGCCCCGGTGCCGCATGCCCGCCTGAAGCGCCGGCATCCAATTCACCAGCGTTCGTATGTCGATTTCAAGCTGCGGATTGCCGACCACCTGCTGACCGACCACGGCGACCGCATGACCTTTGCCCATAGCGTGGAAGGCCGCTACCCCTTCCTCGATAAAGACCTGATCGCCTTCGTCACCCGTCTGCCACCCGGCCTGCTGGTGCAAGACCAGAGGGAGAAATATCCGCTGCGTTGCATCGCTCGTGACTACGTGCCGCCTGCCATCATCAACCGGGAAAAATTCGCATTTGTCGCGCCCGGCAGCCCAGCCCTACTGCGGGCAGATAGCGGATGGATAGCCGACCTGCTGGCTCCGGAACGCATTCAGCGCCAGGGCTACTTCAACCCGCAGACCGTCGAACGCCTGCGGCAGGCTTACCTGAAGCCGGGCTTCGAGGTGAACCAGACCTTTGATGTCGATTTGATGATGCTGGTGATCACCTTCCAGATCCTGCTGGAAGAATTCGATCTGCCAGACCTATAAACAGAAAACACCCAAGACGGCTTGACTGGCGATGCCCGGCAGCGCGGCAGGCCGCCAAGCCACAACAGGAGGAATCTTGATGCGCATGCACCCGATTGCCGCCGGCCTGTTGGCCGTACTGACCCACCAGGCCAGTCTGGCTGCCGACGACCCCAGCAAGCAGCCCGGCTACGACGCAGGGTATCAGGCAGGCTATGCCGCCGCCCTGAAAGCCCTGGCCGCCCAGCGGAGCGACGATAGCAACAAGACGGCACCCCCAACCAGCCCCGCCAGCACGGCCAGTCAGGCCGCCCCTGCCGCCAACAGCCCCGATCCGACCCCCAAGGTGCAAGTTGGCAGCGATTGGTGGAACCACAGCAGCTACCTCTACCCGCAACGCGACAGCTGGCGCCACCACATCGAGGCCAGCTATTCCGGCACCTGGCTGGATGGCAATGACAGCGGCCGTGCCCTGCGTGCCAGTGGCAAGGTCTATAGCAACTACAACGCCTGGAACAATGAGCTATCGCTCTCGGTGGACAACCGCAACATCCAGCAGGTAAGCGGGGGCGGCAACGTCAAGGATTATGAAATCCTGCAGGAGAGCGTGCGTTACGACCTCAATCCGCAGTGGTATCTGGGGGGTGGCTACATTTATGAAGTGGATGACCAGAACCTGATCACCAGCCGTCACACACTGCTGGCCGGCTTGGGCTAC
This sequence comes from Parachitinimonas caeni, assembly GCF_030129945.1. Lineage (GTDB taxonomy): Bacteria > Pseudomonadota > Gammaproteobacteria > Burkholderiales > Chitinimonadaceae > Parachitinimonas > Parachitinimonas caeni. The sequence continues at coordinate 152,499 of NZ_JARRAF010000009.1, read as the reverse complement.
TACTGGATAGACCAGCCGGGACTACGGCTCGACACCTATCTGGCTCTCGGTCGCTTTCGCGAAAACTACGACGACTTCGTGCGCACCTATGTCCGCCTCAATAGCCGCGACAGCAATATCGTCTACGCCTATCAAACCCTGCAGTGGCAGATCAACCCCTCGTGGAGCCTCCGCGAAGGCTTTCGCCTGATCCAGGATCAGGGCGAGTCCGGCCGCTATGTGCTGGCCTCGGCCGCCACCGGCCTGTACAAGGCTGCCGAGTACGTCAAACGCTATCGCTACCTTGCCTCACTGAGCCTGAATTACCAGATGAGCCAGAACGTGATGGTGTCGCTAGGCTGGGAAAAACGCTACGACAGCAACCCCTGGCCCGACGTCCTTAAATCTGACATTACCAAGCGGTTGAGTGTGCAGTTGCAGTATTAGCGGCCAGAGGGGGAGTCTCCCTCTCTCTCTGCAACGGATGCGGGATTTGCGGGATCAAGCATTTTTCGCAGCAGCGAGAGGGCGACGGGCTTTTCGTCTACCTTTATGAGCAGACCTCAGCTGGAATGCCCTCCCTTCCCATTGAAGTCCAGTTCATCCCGTAATCGGTACTTTTGTATACCGCATCGCTTCGGGTGGCATAGAGCGTGCCATCCGGTCCTTTGGCAATACCCCATATATCCAGGCGCTTCTCTTTCTTCTCTTTATTTAGTTCTAGATTCTTGCCAATTCTGACCGCACTCTTCCCACCATCACGACTCAAATATAATCTTCTGTCTGCCTCGAAAAAAATATCATCCCCCACCAGCCCCCGCAATTTCATGTATTTTGGGAATTTATCTCCCATGCCGAAATTCAGAGCACTGGAATATCTACCATCAAGACCAATTTTTAAAATCATCCACTTAGATGATTCCATTGGTTGTTTTCTTTGCTCGCCCCTTCTATGCGCAGTAAGATACAAATAACTACCAACATACGCCCCTTTCTCGCCAATCGTAAGAGGGTAAAAACTATCAAGCAGAGTATAGGATTTATTCTTTTTATCCAAAACAAACACCGAGCTGCCTGTTCTCGAAGCATAAATTTTTCCATCCTTGAATGCGATAACCTCATCTGCATTGAATGTTTCTTCCGGCCATTTCATTTTAACCCAAGTATGCCAATCGTCAGTCCATGTCACTCCATCATGGCTCAAAACGTATGCGCTGCCATTTTCATCAACATATAAAGATCGATATTCTCTCTCTACCACAGCGTGATGAATCCGACCTTTTTCATTGACCCTATACACTTTGTCATCGTAAGCAATGACGGCCCCACCATTTTTCAACGGGAAAAATTGTCCTGCTCGTTCTGAAGGATTAAATGTAAAAAACAATTTCCATTGGTTGCTTTGTACGTCCCATCGATAAAGCCCAGTATTAGCCCTCACTACCAGATCGCCTTTGGCGCCAACATAAGAATCCCGTATAGAATTACTCTGACACTGCAGTCTAAGCTCATCAATTATTAAATCTGTGGTTCTAATTTTTATGCTTTCATAAGGGTAAGAATAAACTCCCCAAGTAACAAAAATCAAAGCATAAACCGCAGCATAAGTCGCAATATCTTTGCGTCTTTCGCCAATATTGCACAGACTAGGCAACCTTCCCCAATTCCTCTTTACCCAGAGGCCCACCGCAAACCATAATCCAGATATAAATAAAAACAACCCGATTTGCACTTTATGGGAAAAATTCGAATAAAAGCTAAAGTTAATGATACTCCAGGCGCAAACCAAGCCGGCAAATACGGCCTGCCGTTTGCGAAATGATGTAATACATTGGCTGAGTATAAGAATTGCTATCCCAAGCGAGGGGATCAGCCAAGCGGCACCCAGCAAGGGTAGTGCCACACCCACCCACCAAGGCTTTCTAAGCACAGGCCAGCGCCAGATAGCCAGAATCATTGCCGCTACGCACAGATGCACCGACACCACGCGTGCGACGTTGGCAATCCAATGGCAAAAGTAAACCGGGATATGCAGATTAAAGAAATTGGACAAGCCGTAGTCGCCCCACCCCAACTTCTGAAATGACCCTAAGCTTGCCCAAATTGCAAGTACGGTCAGAATTACGGTCAGCCAGCCATCTGCAAAATATTCAGGCGCCGGTTCTCCTTGAGGCTGACGATCTTTGTTCCATAAATAGGTCAGTGCGTATTGGTTAATCAACCACATGCCCAAACAGGTATACAGCGCCGCCAGGAAAAACAATAAAGGATCTGGTCGAGTCATTCTCCAACCCAACTCCATTGCCTTTTGATACTGCTCACTCTCGAACGCAGCTCTCAGAAATAACTCCCTCCAGGACATAGAGATTAATGCGCAGGAAATAGCCCCCAGAACACCAAACAGCCATTGCAGCCATGGTCGTTTGCTGAGCGTGGCGATGCCGAGAAGCAAAAGAAACGTGAACGCAGGGGCTACACGTTCCGGCAAATCACGAAACACCCCCAGGGTCACCAGACCAACGCCAATTAACAGCAATCCAGTAACCAATTGCTCTATAAGCCAGGGCAGTGGGCGCTTCTGCAGCGCGTTAGTGGTGATAACAATTAGCAGCGAACCTGCCAGATAGAGGTTTTCGAGAAGCAGCTCCGCACGAAGGGTGGCTAAGGTTGAACACAACACCAGGGTAGCAATGAGCCATCCGCTGATCTCTGCCGCCCCACCGGCGATGACCCTCACTTCATTTTTAAACTGAGTCTTTGCATTTTCGGGCCAGTACCCCGCTCGGATAGCGGACTGAATAATCTTCTCTGATATTGAGGTAAATGTAATTCGACTCATAAAACACGCTCTTGCCCGTTCTCATCCCACTTATGAAAAACGACAGAGCCACTCCTCTGATTTACCACAGTCAGTTGAGACCTTACCAGTCCGGGCTTCAGACTTGATAACTCATACTGTGTTTGACGTTTTCTGCTGGTACATGCAGTTTTGACCAAAGTGAATTGAGGATACACAAGGATCCGCTAATAGGGTTCCCCCAAAAATCCTCCCATAATTAAAATTCTATTTGCTAGCCTTATGAATTAGCCTACCTCGTTAGGTGCTGTGTAAATGAAAATCCAAAACTCTCCACCTGGGGTGCCTCAAACTGCGTGACCGGAGGCTTTCCCTGCGGGAGAAAGCGCAAAAAGTCCTTTTGCCTCCATCTCTGCCACGGTAATTAAATAGCTTACGTCCCTGATGCAGCTTAAAGATCCATGTCATGGACTTTCAACAAAAATTCCTATTTCCCCTCCGTGCTTAATTGCCATATTATTATGAGCAGACCTCAGCTGGAATGCCCTCCCTTCCCATTGAAGTCCAGTTCATCCCGTAATCGGTACTTTTGTATACCGCATCGCTTCGGGTGGCATAGAGCGTGCCATCCGGTCCTTTGGCAATACCCCATATATCCAGGTGCTTCTCTTTCTTCTCTTTATTTAATTCTAGATTCTTGCCAATTCTGACCGCACTCTTCCCGCCATCACGACTCAAATATAATCTTCTGTCTGCCTCGAAAAAAATATCATCCCCCACCAAGCCCTTTAATACCATGTATCTTGGAGGTTTATCTTTCATACCGAAATTCAGAATGCTGGAATATTTACCATCAAGGCCAATTTTTACGATTACCCAGCGAGATAAATCTTCTGGCCGTTCATCCCAGTCACCCCTATGAGCAGTAAGATACAAATGATTACCGATGTACACCCCCTCACGATCAATATCGAGCGAGCCTAAGTTATCCAACAAGGTATATGATCTACTCTTTTTATCCACAACAGACACCTTTCCATCGGGGCCCAAAGTATAAATTTTATTATCCTTAAACATCATCTTTTCAATTCTTTTCTCTGAATTCTCATCCCATTGCACGTCCATCCAGGTATCCCAATCATCACTCCATCTCACCTTCTTATAGTTCGATTTATACGCACTGCCATTTTCATCTAAAAAGAATGGCTGATATTTATCATAAATACTGGAATGATAAATACGGTCCTTTACGTTAATTCTACTAATTTCTTTACCATGAAAAACAACAGACTCCCCATTTTTCAGTGGAAAATAGTCTCCCGCTCGCTCCGAGAGATCGAATTTGAAAAATATTTTCCACTTGCTTTTTTTAGCATCCCATCGATAAAGTCCTGAGTCAGCCTTAGCTACCAACCCTCCTTTGGCATCAACATAAGAATCCATTAAATCATTCCCCCAACACCTACTTCCAAAATAATCTACCATAATTCTTTGTGTCAGTTCTATTTTTTCATTTTTATAAGGGTATGAATACACACCCCAAGCAATATAAAAAGAAAAATAGACAGCAGCACAAGCTATTACATCTCCGCGCTTCATTGCACACTCCAGCAAATCAAACAGGGAAATGCAGCTGCGCCCAAAATGATTTCCCCGCCACTTTTGACACCATTTATCTGGACATCATCAGCAAAAGCCATTTCCAAACTCAACACGTACAAAAGAAATAAAAAATCCCGGGTCGCACGAGTCAAATTTTCTTGGGCGTGGCATCAACAGCACTCTGAAAGAGCATGAACACAAAAAACCATTACTAAGCATTTTCACAAACTTGGATAACTTGACGAAAACAACCTCATCGCCGGGACATTTATTCACCTCCACAATCCACCTGCCCAGCCTTTCCCAAAAAACTTACCAATCCCAATAATGCAGAGGAAAATAGGAGCAACCAAGCCAGAGTTTCCAGAGAGAAGTTCGAATGAAAACCGAAATGAATAACACTCCAGACACCAACCACACCTGCAAATATCGCCTGCTGTTTTCGAAATGATGTAATACAGTGGCTGAATATAAGGAATACGGCACCAAGCGAGGGCATCAACCAAGAGGCCGCCAGCAAGGGCAATGCCGCGCCGAGCAACCAGAACTGCTTGAGTACTGGCCAGCGCCATACGGCCAAAATCATTGCCGCTGCGCAAAGATGTACCGATATCACGCGAGCAACATTGGCAATCCAGTGACTAAAATATACCGGGATATACAGGCAGAACCCACCTCCGCCCCCTATTTTCTGAATTGATCCCAAGCTTGCCCAAAGTGTAATCACTGTCAGAATTACTGCCAGCCATCCGGCTGCGAATGACTCCAGTGCCAGAGCCCCTTGGGCGTGACGATCTTTGTCCAGTAAACAGGTCAGCATGTATTGGCAAATCATCCAGACGCCCAAGCAGCTATACAGAGCCAGGAGAAAAAACCATAAAGGTTCTGGTGATTGATCTAGCCACGATCTTCCCCAATGCTCACAATCGAGTATTTTTTCTTGAATACCCCCCCTCCAGGGTATAACGACCAAAGCACAGGAAACCGCTGCCATGGCACCGAACAGCCATTGCAGCCATTGCCGCTTGATTAGCGCGGCCATGCCAAGGAGCATAAATAGGGTGAGGGCAGGGGCTTGATCTTCCCTTAGGTCTCGAAACACGCCAAAAACCATCAGGCTAAGCCCGACCAGCAGCAAGCAAATTACTATTTGCTCAATCAACCAAGGTAGTTGACGTCTCTGTAGCGCCACCGTTGTGACAGCTACAAGAAGCGGGCCAGTCAGATAGAGCTGCTTGAGAAACAGCTCAGTGTCGAGCTTGATCCACAGTCCATACAGCATAGAAAGCATGAATGCCCAAGCGACAGCACCCGCCAACATGCTGGCAATAACACGTAGTCGACTTGCAGGCTGACATGTTGCATTAGGGGGTAAAAGACCTTCATGGACAGCCAATTGAAAAATCGCTTCAACTCTTGATATGCGTCCAGGCCGACTCATATTCCACACCCTCTCGCAAACGTATCTCGCTTGGCAGGGATTTCATTCGGGTGATTTGCTGCTGCCAGGCATGGCCATACCGCCTCCAACTTCCGGCGTAGCAACTCTTGTCTTTTCTGGCTTGTGCAGCCGACTTCAATAAAGGTGAACTGAAGATGCATAGGAACTCGTCATTAGGGTACTCCCCAATATTCTCTCATGACTGACAATCCTTCAGCGTCTGCACAGATTGACCTCCCCCACCAAACGCCTTAGCGTGGGGCGTTTTCAATGTTAAGGAGGCGGTATGCTTATTGGACATGGCATCAGGCTGCGGCATGTGGAGGAGGCGGATCTGGACAGGTTGATTCCGCTACTCAACGACCTGGAGCGTCGCGGCCCTTATCTGCCGAACCTGCTCACGCCACCAGCCCAGCTTCGCCAGAAGTTTCAGGCAGACGGTTTTTCGACGCCTGATTTTGAGCGGCTGTTGATCACGGACGAGGCGGACAAGCTGCTGGGGACGATCTGGCATTTCAAGTCGGTCCCTTACTACAACGCCCGTGAAATCGGGTATGTCCTGTTCGACACCGGGGCGCGCAATCAGGGCGTGATGTCGCAGTCGGTCCGGCTGCTAGTCGATTTTCTGTTTGAAAGCACCCATTTGAACCGCCTGGAAATCCGCATGAGTACCGACAACCTTCCTTCCGAGAGAGTCGCAATCAAATGTGGCTTCAGTAAGGAGGGGGTCGCTCGGGGCGCCAACTACGTCCGGGGCCGGCATGTGGATATGTGTGTCTATGCCATGCTGCGCAGCGATTGGGCGGCATTGCGCGCCTGATCGACGGGGGCTGGGGTGTTCTGGCACCTCGGCTCAATGGTCTTCGGCAGCGGCGGCGCCTGTCCATGCGGCAATCAGAACAGGCGCTCTCCCGCTACTGCCAAGAACGCAACGAATCACTCGCCCAAGCCGCTCTGATTTTATCAGTCTAAATACCTATATTCGTGCACCGTTTGCACACTTAAATTATTTTCCATGAGAGATTTTTAATAAATCTTCACAACGCCATGATAGGATGTTGCTGCCTGTTTATTTCAGGCTTCTTTTACACAGTATTTGCAGTCGTAAACAATTTATAACGAGGACTACAATATTATGAAAATCACATCTTTTGCTCTGGCTTTAGCCACTGCTGGTGTTATTTCTGCAGCACCTGCTGCCCAAGCCGCCACCGCTGGCCAGGTTGCTTTTATCGACACGCTCTATAACGTCGTTCTGGACCGCGCACCCGACGCTGCTGGCAAGGCTTTCTACATTGCCCAGCTTGACGCGCAAGGCACTTGCTCGCAAGCGCAGGCGGTTGCATTGGCCCGTTCGTTCTTCAGCTCGCCTGAGTTCATGGGCAAGTTTCTGAGCACTACAGCCCAAGTAAACAAGATGTACCTCTCGCTGCTCAATCGCAGTCCTGACTTTGCCGGCTTGATGTTCTGGGGAACCCAGCCTGGCGCCGTCTGGGGTGTTGCACCTAGCATGTGGTCCTACCCTGCCGATGTCTCTGCCAATATCGCTGGCGCGATTGCTTCGTCGCAGGAGTTTACGACTTCACGCCTGCCGGCTTTCTGCAGTTAATTAAATAATCTGCGCCCCTCCCTATTAATCGGGAAGGTAAGCGGATATTTAAATTGCGACACCCCACCTTTTATAGGGATGGGGTGTCGTTGTTTTTATTCCTCACGCTCACCTGCCCATATGGGCAAGTTCCTGATTGAGCATTTACTTAGGCTTGACAGGTGCAGGCATGCCAAATTGGGCGCGGCAAGTTTTACGCATCGCATATTCTTCCGCTGTGGATTGGTCGGCCGAGGTGTTGCTCAAAGCGGCTTGGCCTTTTTTCTTGACGTCCTCGCTGGATTTTAAGGCGCGCTCGGCAAACTTCTCACCAAAACAACCGCAATAATTATCCAATTTGGGGTGATCTTTAATATCGGCTTCGCCACCGTATTCCGCTGGGACTTTAACCCCGTCTTTTTTACACATGGCAGCATACGATTGTGCGAAAGAAGAGGAGGCGTTGGTTCCGGCTTGAGCCAGTGTCGGAATCAGGCAGCTCAAAACAAGCAGCAATGAAGTCGTGCGCATTCAATACTCCGTCAGTAAATGATGTATGAATTTACACGTTTCTTTCTGCTTGCGGTGTATTTAAATGTAATGCAAAAAAGATTTTTTGCCTCTGCAAGGCTATCGCCCGTAATGACCAAACCGAATTAGCAATAAGCGTCAGCCTTTTGGTTGCCTCCCAGTTTTAATAAAAATCAAAAGTAGCCATTAAACGGCCATGGCCAGTTTTATTCGGGGCAAGATCTCCCAGGGCCAAGATTAAAATGAGATGCCAATCCCCCCAATGCACAAAGGCCCCGCAGGGCCTTTGTATTTTTCCAGCAGAATCAATCCAAGCCGAAACACTCAGTTGGGCTTGATCTGTAGCGGAGTCAGGGTAATGACCGCGTTGGCACCCGCACCAGGGTAGTCGGTGTAGGTCTTGCCTTTTTCCAGGGTGTAGAAGCTGTCTACATAGTCATCGTCGTTGCTGAACCAGTGAGACGGCATGGCTTGCACAATGGCGCCGGCAACGGTTGCGATCACCGCAAACTCTGGCTTGAACGCGCCCAGAATCTTTTCAACGCCCGAGATGATGGCCACTACCAGATCTTTGTAGTTGGTGTTGTCGTCGTGTTCATACAACAGCACATTGGCTGCCTGATAGCGGTAGTCGTTCCAGACAATCAGCACCTGATTCGGGTAGTAGTCCTGGCCAGAGTAGTCAAGATAGGGCATATCCACCAGGTTGATCTGGGCCTTGGCCTGATCGGGCTGGATGCCTGAAACCAGGGCATACACTTCTGCGGCACCCGAAATCCACGGCTCTTCGTCGTTTTTCAGCCGGATCTTGTCCAGACGTGCGGTGTCGAGCGGCTTGCCGGCGCGGGCCATCGGATTATGGGCTTGCTGCAGGCCTGCCTTGGTCAGCGCGGTGTTGACGTAAGCAATACCGGCACGCAGATCTTCACGACCATCGACATCGGCGATCAGCACCGGCACATCCGGGCGATGGTGGGCGTCGAGTTTATGGATATTGCCGTTGCGGTCGTAAGCTTCGACCGTGGTCCAGCGCTTGTCGTCCCCTGCTGGCTCGAACGCCACCAGCATGTCCTTGACGTCAACCTGGGCCGCAAAGCCTTGCGGCTGGAACAGCCGGACTTCCATCAAGCCATTGGTCAGCGCCTCGGTGCCTTTGAAACGCCGAACCGCCGTATCAAGCTGTTTGAGTTCTGACGAGCGATGACGCAAGCTCATCGGGATATCCTGCTTCTGATAGGCATCGACCAAAGCATTCACTTTGACCTTGCCCTGCTGCTCATCCAGCTTCTGCTGCAAAACCCCGGCAAAGCGCGCATCACCCAGCATACGGGCAATCTCGCGGGCGGTCTGGCGCTTAACGTGGTCAACCACGGTTACCTCGCCAGCCTGCAACTTTGGCGCATCTTCTCCCAGAATTTCCGACGCCACGGCATTGCCCATGGCGAATGCCAGCGCAATGGCTGCGCACCGGCGAATAAGAGTGCTTCTCGACATCTTGTCTCCGATCAAATTGCGATGGTTTTTTACACACTCCTGTGCAAAAAACATTCGAATCTCCAGCACAAACAGCCACCTCTCCCAAGCTGCTGCTTGCGCCGCCGAGTCTGCAGAACAACCGCTGGAGGTACTCCGCAGACGCCATCAAGATTATCCAGAAAGCATTTAGTAAGCAATGAATATTTACTCTAAAAATTAAAAATCAAATCTTGATGTCATTTTTTGACATTCTTCCAATCAAACAGTCAGACAATTTATTAATTAAATATTCTATTTGACTATTTGAATAAGTAACTTATGAAGGGTCAGGAACCCAACTCTGGCCATGTGTAGAGGCTCCAAGCAAGATCCGCATGGGTATTGGTTTTCACAACCAAGTTGAATTTCTACTAAATATAAAGAGGCCAGCCGGCGACTTTGGTAGCACCTTAACGCTCACACCCACCTCAAGGACAACGGCCGCGACACGCCTCGGGCAAAGTTATCCGGCTGGCCAATCGGTAACTCGTCAAAGGCACCCCCATGCTTCCTTCCTGGCAATTACGCACCAAAGTCCTTGTCGCCGCCGCACTGGCCGTGCTGGCTGGCTTCACACTGATGATCACTGTCATCGCCCAAAGCATTTACAGCAGCGCCGAAGCCATTGGCCTGGCCCGCGCACAGGAGCAGGCTGACGCCTTTGCGCAACGGGTGTCGGATCGTTTCGAGCAAGGGTTCATGTTGCCGCGTACCGTGGCGCAGAGTGTTGTCGGCATGCAATCCGCCACCCTGCCCGACCGCAAAATCCTCACGGCCATGGTCAGCAATGTGCTTGCCAATACGCCCGGCGCTACCGGGATGTGGATGCTCTGGGAACCCAACGCGCTAGATGGCAAGGATGCCGACTTTGTGCAGGACTGGCCCCTGCATGACCCAAGCGGCCGTTTCACGCCCTATCTCACCCGCAGCCCCGACGGCAAGGTGCAGGTCGAGCCGATGATGGACGACAACGAGCGAAAAAAAGCCGAGCCTTTCCGTCAAAACCCTGCCGGCTACAAACCCAGTTATGAAGAAAGCGGCTGGGGTGACTTCTATAAAGTGCCCAAGGAGCGCGGCAAGGAGACGGTCACCGAACCCTTCCCGTATGAAGTGCTGGGCAAGAAAGTATTGATGTCGTCGCTGGCAGTGCCCATCCGTGCCAACGATGGCAAGTTTCTGGGCATTGCCGCCGTAGACCTGCCCATGAACACCCTGCAGGCCGAACTTTCCCAGCTGAAGCCATTTGGCGTTGGGCATCTGACGCTGATCTCATCGGGCGGCAACTATGTGGTCAACCTCGACCCGGCCAAGATCGGCAAGGCCCTTGACGCCGCCAGCACCCCACCGAATCTGATGCAGACCATGCAGGCCGGCCAATCGATGCAGACCGACAACGGCAGCAGCCTGGAAGTCTGGAAATCGATCAAGGTCGGACGAGGTGATCAATACTGGATGCTGGGCGTCAACATTCCCAAATCGGCCATCACCGACAGCGCCGCAGCCGCCCGCAACAAAGCCATCGGCGTCGGCGCCATCGCCACCGCCCTGATCGTGCTGGTCATCGGCATCCTGCTCACCACCCTCACCCGTCCACTTGCGCACCTCGCCACCACCATGGAAGCCCTGGCTACCGGCGAGGGCGATCTGACGCGACGGCTGGCCGTAAACTCCCAGGATGAAATCGGCCGAACCAGCCAGGCCTTCAACCAATTCATGGCACGGCTACGCGATATGTTCGTGCAGGTGCGGCAGGAAAGCGAAGCCGTTGGCCGAGCCGCCCACCACCTCGCACAAAGCGCCACTCAGGTTGAAAGCTCCTCCGACGAACAGACTGAAGCTGCCACGTCAACCGCTGCCGCCGTCGAGCAAGTGACTGTCAGCATCCAGCACATCGCCGCCACCGCCCGCGACTTCGAAGCCAGTGCACGCCAGACTGGCGAAGCCACACGCGAAGGACGCCAGCTGGTCGAAAAAGTCGCCAGCGAAATCGACCTCGTCCATCGCAATGTCGATACCCTGGCCGCCGCCATGAGCAGCCTCAGCCAGCAATCAGCCCAGGTAGACAACATCCTGCGTGCCATCAAGGATATTGCCGAACAGACCAATCTATTGGCCCTCAACGCCGCGATCGAAGCCGCCCGCGCAGGCGAGCAAGGGCGCGGCTTTGCCGTGGTCGCCGACGAAGTGCGCAAGCTGGCGGCCCGCACCGCCGAAGCCACCATCGAAATCGGCCAGATCGTCAATCAGATCCAGAAAGAAATCGGCAGTGCCGATAGCAGCGTAAAACTCACCCGCAACAGCATCAGCAACAGCGTGGCTATCTCGCACGAGGCCGCCAGCGCCATTGGCGGCGTCGGGCAGGCCACCGAAAAGCTCGTCAACAATATCGGGGAAATTGCCGATTCGACCCGCGAACAGGCCGCCGCCAGCACCGACATTGCCCGCAATGTCGAAAAAATCAGCGTCATGGCCCAAAGCAACCGCGACGTTGTAGCCAGCGTCAGCGTCGATGTCGATACGCTCGGCAAACTATCAACCAGCCTCACCCAGCTCGTCGCCCGCTTCAAGACATAATGTCTCCCCATCGTCGGTGCCGTTGATGGGTTTGCCGCTTGCCTGATGGCTGGTTCCGGTATCAGGCTGGTGCGCATACCAGCCCCCTTCAGCGGCTTACCCGCCACGGGTCACGGCAATCCAACCCTCATTCTGTAAGCCCGTAGCAAGAAAAAATCTGAACAAACCCATTTTCCGGCCGATGTGAGAATTCACACCGGCCGGTATTATTTTCTTACACCATTGAATTTATTGGACTTAATGGCATTCAGTCATTTTCATGAACCTCAGCCTCACCACAATCGCCCCACAATCTTTTGCGAAAGTTCACTCCACAGCAACGGCACCCAGCCGACCACTCAAGGAGAGCGCAAATGGACTTTCACACCCTCGTAACCGAACTCGGCCGCACCCTCAAACTCGACACCAGCAGCGTTACGCCAGATCAGCAGTTGGTACAGATCAACTTCGAAGACAACTCCGAAGTCATTCTCAGCCATCTCGCAGACCGCGAAGAAATCGGCATCTCGGCCGAACTGTGCTTTGCCAGCAGCCCCGGTGAAATCGCCGCAGTGCTGATGGAAGCCCAGGCCTTCGGCCTGCAAACCGATGGCTGCCACTTCGGCTACAACCGCGAAGCCGGCAAGTTCATCCAGATCCGCACCCGCCCGCTGGCCAGCCTCGACCCAGACCATCTGCTGGAAACCCTCAAGAGCTTCCTTTCGGTACGCAGCGATTGGAAATCCAAGGTCGATAACGGCGAACTCGCCAACCAGGCGCGCAGCAACCAGTTCACCAGCGACCGTGGCACGGTACCGATGGAACGGCCACCAATGGGCGATGCGTTTATTCCGGGGATGGTGTCGTTTGCGTAATAGTCCTAGTTAGAAAACATTGGTTCAATCTGCCGAATTCGTACGACTCAGTAAACACACGGCAGCCACTTTAATTAAGGGGTAAAATCATGTCACAACAAGTTAGTGCCAATACCATAAAATCACAAATCCTCAATAACAATATTGAAGATTTACAAAACAACCAGAAAGAACAAACGGAGCCAAATAATCTAGCAATCAAGTCAATGTCCGAATGCCCAAGCCATAACGCGTCAGCCCCACAATTAAACAGTCAACCTAACATTATCAGCAACAAGAAAAACGACGAATCAGGAATATCTGACAACTCAAAATCCGCACCAAGCATTAGCAGCATGAAATCCTTTCCCCCTAGTGGCGTTAACAAATTTGCCAGCAACACCATATACGGCATTCACAATGCCCCTTCATTAATAATAAAAAAAACCAGCAGCTTCTTCTGGAAAGAAGATACAAATAGCATTCAATCAAAGAATGAAATGGATGATTTCAAAAAATCCATAAATACCAACAAAAGTGAAATTAACAAAATCTGGGATACACAACTAGAAAAATCTGACGACACCGCCTCATCCAGAATATTCAAATCCGTCGACAATATCTTTGATGAGTACAAAATTGGGAAAATTGACAACAGTGAATTTGGATATAACATAGAAAGCAAAGAGGACTTCCGAGCTGCAATGTTTAGCGGCGCCCATCTTATTATCGAAGACAAAGGAAAATTTTATAAGGAAATGATTAAGGATGAGAATGCCGCAAAAAGATTTGGCAGCAGTCATCATAAAGACAGCAATGATCCCGCATACGGCATTAATTCCAATGACGTTGAAGAGCACGGTCACTTGCTATTCGGCACTACAGCAAAGGGAAACTCCTATGTTCAGTTCGAAGCACATTCAGATGGATCATCGAAAGCAAAACCCCAGTCCAATGATAACAGCAATACTAACGATAGCTGGTTAACCTGGCAGACAGTTAGCAACTCAGTCAAAAATGTTTCCAGTGGGATAGAAAAAACAAAAAATTTAGCTAGCCACACTATGGATTTTGTCAATCATTCAAAAGGAGATAAATTTGATCAAATTGGAGCTCGCCATTTCTCCATCAAGGCTAGCGAAAAAGATGGGAATCATCTTGTAGCCTATCAAGGCCACATCAACAACATCAACAACAACATCAACAACAACAACAACAACAACAACAACAACAACAACAATTATAATGAGCCACTTCTCAGTTCAAACATCGATTTCATGGATAACAAATTATTCATGAAAAAAGGAAACAATATCAAAGAAGACAATGACCAACTCAACCAGAAAATTGAAATCAATGCCAACAATTCAAATCATAGCGAACTTGATAAGTCTCAAGCAGACTTAAACAAACCATCATCGAAAGAGGATTGGAATGCGAAGTACAACAACAATAACAATAACAATAACAATAACAACGATATTGACGAGTAAAGAAATAAATGATGGCTATCAAAACCACCTGGATTCGTTCAAGAAATGAAAATGCTCTTCAGTATTAATTACGCCTAGCCACTCTGTCGGCCAATGAGAAAACTCTCATTGGTCGATTACACTTTTCTACTCAGGTGGATTATTGGTTTAGTCATCACCCTTTTAGCACCAGACCTCGCACTTCCACATTTCTTCCACATTCCAGCCACATTCCCTGCTTTTTTCTCCGTCAAAGTTCACCCCATAGCGAACGGCGCCTCGCCGACATACCAAGGAGTGAACTCATGGACTTTCATACCCTCGTTACCGAACTTGGCCGTACCCTGAATCTCGACACCAGCGGCATTACGCCTGACCAGCAATTAGTGCAGATCAATTTTGAGGACGACTCCGAAGTCATCCTCAGCCACCTCGCAGACCGCGAAGAAATCGGCATCTCGGCCGAGCTGTGCTTTGCCAGCAATCCGGGCGAAATCGCCACTGTTCTGATGGAAGCCCAGGCATTCGGCCTGCAGACCGATGGCTGCCACTTTGGCTATAACCGCGAGGCCGGCAAGTTCATCCAGATCCGCACCCTCTCACTTGCCAGCCTCGACCCTGACCGCCTTTTGGACACCCTCAAACGCTTCCTCGCGGTACGCAGCGATTGGAAAACCCGTGTCGATAACGGCGAACTCGCCAACCAAACCCGCCAAAACCTGCCAGCCAATGATCGGGGCACCATGCCACTGGAACGGCCGCCAGTGGACGACGGGTTTATTCCGGGGTCAATGCAGCTTGCATAGAAAAAGCCTCTTAATTTCCTCCAGAAAAGCATCGAGCTGGAGAAATATTTAAATATCAACAGGAAAAATCATGAGCGACAGAATTGCCGGCAACACCTCCCCACGCAACAATTCAATTGAATCCAGTGGCATTGAAAAATTTGATAATACTCAGAAAAATACAACCGGCATTTCGGCAATGAGCGATCCTGATGCCGGTCACCATGCATCGCCCAAAACTTCTGCCAAATCAAATATCAGCACCATTCAAGCATCATCGCAACAAGCCCCTAAGCCAGAAAGCATCGCGCCAATAAAGCCCTCAACACTGCAGAGCTGGGGAGCGACAGCTGGATATACGCTTTCCTTATTTTACAAAAAAACAGAAGAAAGAGAAGGTACATTTGATGGATCAATTAGAACAAACCATAATCTGGCAAACCAATCGTGGAGCACTGGTTTGAACCAATCATCGAGCGAGACAACACGAAATGTGTATCAATCGCTAGATAATATTTTCAGCACAAGAAACATTGTCAGGGGTACCGGAGATGGGGGGAATCCTATTGCTGTGGCTGATATAGGTCATTTTCATACAGCCATGTATTCTGGCGCCCATCTGATTGTCGAAGATGGCGGTCAATTAGCCCAAGACCTCTTAGCCCAAAACGGAGCCGAAGAAAGAATATCCAGCCACCATCCAGGCGGTGGCCCGCAGTATGGCATTGATCTACAACCAAAAGGCTCAGGCCACGTTCTTTTTGGGACAACCAATCAGAATGATACGTTTATTCAGTTTGAAGGTAGCGGCCCTAAGGAACCCGGACATGCCGGTGATTTCATCGAACACACATCTAATTATTATAGTTACCTCCAGGTTGGGGCACAGGGCTTAACTATTCCAGCAAGCGAGAAAGATGGCAGGCAGCTCGTTGCTTTTGGTTCAAAGGATAATAGTCACAGCCTAAATAGTGGTGTTCAATTAGAGATAGCTAACGACGATCGGCCGCTTACCAATATGCATGGGGAGATAGTGGATGATCAAAATAACGCAATCATATCCGCCAGCGAGCTCGAAGATAATCGTCCATCAGAAAAAGTCAGTGAAAATGCAAAGGACGATAATAAAACCACCGAGATCGGCAGGAGTCAAACGGTAGATAAGGCAGATAACCAACAAAAGCCTGACACAAAACATTTGCCGGATGATTTTAAATAAGCTCATGCGGCCAGGCTAAAAGTTAGATCAGATCTAACAAGTATTTTCGGTGAGAAAACGCAACCGAGAATTGACGGGCTGAGGAATTTTGCCTAAGAAAGCGAGAATACCTCAATTTTCAGTGCCTCTCGACGGATCACCAAGCGTTTTTCAACAGCCTGCCAAAGCCGGGCTCCGCCGGTTTGAGCCCCGCTATGCGCAGCATAGCCTCACGCCTTAACAGCCGCCCTTGGCGGCTTTATCTTTTTATATATTCTCCTATCAAAGAAAATACCAAAATTCAAACAAAGCAAAACCAAAAATCTATAACTATTTGTTTTGTATAGCAATAATTGCTTGGCACGCATCTAGCTAAAGTCCATCCATCATCCCCACCCAGGCCACTCACCATGCTCAGCAATAAACAGAAGCGGGCCCAGCTTCAGCAGAAACGGGCGCAGCGGCGCGATAAGCAGAAAGCGGATGTGCAAGCCGCCTTGCGCGTCGAGTCGATGCAGCGGCCGAAGCAGTCGATTGCGGTGCAGCGGGGGCGCCTGGGTCGTTATTGCAGTTATGACGAGCCGCGCTTTGTTGCACGCGGGTGGTATGAAGATCTGCCTTTTGTCTGCCGTGACTGCGGTAAGCAGGAGGTTTGGACAGCCAGGCAGCAACAATGGTGGTATGAAGAAGTAAAGGGCTCGGTGTGGGCCACAGCGGTGCGGTGCCGGGCATGTCGTCTGGCGCGCAAAGGACCATGTCCGGCACCGGCATCCTCACCAGAGAAGCCCGTTGCAGATCAAACGACGCAGCGCTGATCGATCAAGCAGCCGCTGCAGCACGCTTATTTATAGAATTGGATAAAGACATGACGATCAAGCAATACGAATCTTTAACCGTGCCGAATGGCGCCGAAATCAAGATGTGGACGCAGGGTGTGCCGGTTGAGGAAGACGCCCGCAAGCAGTTGATGGCCACGGCCAAGATGCCGTTTATCTACAAGCATCTGGCGGTGATGCCGGATGTGCATCTGGGTAAGGGTTCGACCATTGGCAGTGTGATTCCGACGCTGGGTGCCATCATTCCGGCGGCGGTCGGGGTGGATATTGGCTGTGGAATGATTGCGGCCCGCACTACGCTGACGGCGGCCGATCTGCCGGATAACCTGGCACCGCTACGCTCGGCGATCGAGGCGGCCGTGCCGCACGGCAAGACCATGGGTAAGCGCGATAAGGGGGCTTGGGAAGATACGCCCAAGACCGTCGATGCGATGTGGGGTGAGCTGGTGAGTGGCTTCAAGCGGATCACCGAGAAGTATCCGGCCCTGGAGCGCACCAATAACCATAAGCACTTGGGAACGCTAGGAACCGGCAACCACTTTGTTGAGGTGTGTCTGGATGAGGAAAGCCGCGTCTGGTTCATGCTGCATTCGGGTTCGCGTGGCGTGGGTAACGCCATCGGCAACCTGTTTATCGAGCTGGCACAGGCCGATATGCGCCAGCATATGGTGAACCTGCCTGATCGCGATCTGGCCTACTTCGAGGAAGGTAGCCAGCACTTCAACGACTATGTGGAAGCCGTGGGTTGGGCGCAGGATTTCGCCCGCCGTAACCGTGCGGTGATGATGCAGAATGTCATTGCTGCGGCCCGCAAGATCATCAGCAAGCCGTTTGCGGCGGATGTGGAAGCCGTGAATTGCCACCACAACTATGTGCAGCGCGAAACGCACTTTGGCCGTGAGGTATTGGTGACTCGCAAAGGGGCGGTATCAGCACAGAAGGGGCAGTTGGGGATCATCCCTGGCTCAATGGGGGCCAAGAGCTTTATCGTGCGGGGTTTGGGAAATGAAGAGGCGTTCTGCTCGTGCAGCCACGGCGCCGGCCGGACCATGAGCCGGACTCAGGCCAAAAAGCGCTTTACGGTGGAAGACCAGGTTCGCGCCACCGCGCATGTGGAGTGCCGGAAGGACGCGGATGTCATCGACGAAATCCCGATGGCGTACAAGGACATCGACGCCGTCATGCAGGCACAGTCGTCACTGGTTGAAATCGTGCATACCTTGCGGCAGGTGGTGTGTGTGAAAGGGTGATCATTTGACAAGGTGGGCGCCGCCAGCAAGGTCGGCGCCCGCTTTGGCTTGGTGGTGGCTGACGACTTCTGGTGAAACCCAACCTCTATACAAGCAAGTAGGCAAAATTTGTATTCTCGATATGTTCAGCTTTGATAAGCCTTGACGGGCTTTCCGGAAAATACTCTCCCGCAATTATTTTTAAATCATCCTCTGGATTTGCCTTGAAAATCCCTAAAGCCCAAAACGAGCGCATGTCAATTTCAGAGCGTTTCATCTTTGAAACCTTCTCCATATCTTTTTGCATGTTTGTTATGCAGGAAACCATGCTTGGATTCTGTTTTACTTCCAGTACCGCATAGGCATCAACTCGCCATCCTTTTTTTCGGATCAGGAAATCCGGCCGGAAATGTAATCTATTTTTCTCACTACGCCGATCAAAACCTAATTTGTATTCTCTCCACCATTCCGGCTCGCTGATATGTGAAGCCAGAAAATGCGAAAATTCAACCTGAAACCAAATTTCCCAACCCGTTATATTGTAATCATTAATTACTTTAAAACGTTGGGGAATGTATTCTTGCGAGAAAAATTCGTGAATCAGCGTACAAAGA
Organism: Parachitinimonas caeni; assembly: GCF_030129945.1. GTDB lineage: Bacteria > Pseudomonadota > Gammaproteobacteria > Burkholderiales > Chitinimonadaceae > Parachitinimonas > Parachitinimonas caeni. The sequence continues at coordinate 133,505 of NZ_JARRAF010000009.1, read as the reverse complement.
TAGTCAAAGTCTGCTTGCATGATTTTCGACAACTCCTGTTCTGGCTGACCCGACACACCCGCTTACGCGGGTATGTCGGGCCGGACGGATAACGACTTAGAACCCCCACTTCTTCCATTTATCCAATACCCGCTGCTGTAAAGGCTGTGGGTAGTTGGTTTCGAAGGACAGCACCTGTTCCACCGGCTGGTTGATCTCCTGCTGGATCGGCAGGCCGCTATAGATCGACATACCGACCTTGTTCTTGCGCGCCGCCAGAAGCGGCATGTCGTACCACTGCTGCCAGGTAATACCGGGCTTGCCTTTCTCCAGATACAGATACTGCCCTTGTACCGGGTTGTTGCGGGTGGCAAAGGCCCAGATCACGGCATCCATCTTCGAAGGGTCGATGTCCTCGGCAAAGACAAAGATCTTGGCGGGTTTGATGGGCTCGTACGCCGACTCGAACACGCCGGCAATCTGATCCATGAACTCGGCGATGGTGTAGCCCGTCTGCTTGTGCCAGTCATTGGCTACCTGCACCACAAAGTAGTTGGCCTCCGGGCCAAAGGGCATGGCGCATTTGAGAATCGGCAGGTGGCACTTTGGCACCGGTTTGTCCTGCGGGGCGGGGAGCGCCAGCTTCTTGGCGTGTTTGCCCGGTTCGGTCAGGCAGCTGTAGATCACCAGTCCGCCACGGCCTTTGAGTTTGGTGGCGACACTCAAATAGATTTGCAGGCCCGTGCCATCCGAGTCGTACTGCGGATACATGAAGGTGCCACCCATCGGCTCGTTGCGGGCGATGAAGGCAGCCAGCACCGCTTCGGCATCGTCCGGCGATACATCGTGGTCCACCACAAACAGCTTGGCCGTGGTCTTGCCAACGTGAGCGGTCCAGTAGACGTTGGCGATCTTGTCCATGAACTGTTCGACGCTATAACCGGTGGTTTCCTGCCAGTCTTTTTCGGCACGGATCACCAACCAGTGTGATGCCGCATGGAAAGGGATAAAGCAGTCGATGATCGGTAGCTGCTCCTCCTTGAACAGCTGGCGCGAGGTGGTGCCCAGCGAGAAGCCGCCGATCATCAAGGTCGAGTCGATCGGAATGCCGGGAATGCAGATGGGCAGGATGGCGTTGTCACGGAAGGTAATGCAGGTGATCTCGGCCGTGGGCTGCAAACCGGCCGAGCTGGAGAGATAACCGGGGAACTCGCCGAACGGCCCTTCGGCGGTGGTCAGCTCGCGGGAAACGCGGCCCTCGATGATGATCTCGCAATTGGCCGGCACCATGATGTCGCTGGTTTCAGCCTTGACGAGTTCGATGCCCTCACCGAACAGGGCCGAGGCATATTGATACTCGTCATGCCAGGCCGGTGGCGCGGTCGATAGCTGCAACGCTGCCGCTGGCGGCATGCCGAGCGCAATCACAAACGGGCAGTCCTTGCCTTCGTCCTTCCACATCGTATAAATCATGCCGTTATGCTGGAACGGCAGCCACAGGCCGCAGGTCTGGCGTTTGGCGTAGTAGACCCCATCCTCGAACACCCATTTGGTCATGAAGTCCGGGTCAATGCCAGTGGCCTGATTGGGTCGGCTCGATGCCACCATGCCACGGCTGAACGACCAGTTGGTCCAGCTGTTCGGATCATAGGTATAGCTGCCGGGCGGCAGTTGGGTGCCGGGCGGGGTGGTGGCGATAATCGCCCCGGCCGTCTGGAAATAACGGCCGCCGTCGCCGTCGTGCAGGATGGGCGATGGCAGGCGGGTCAGGTCGATGTCATCGCCAAACCACTTGTTCTGCTTGCAGGGCGCCTTGTCGGGCTCCACATAGACAGGCGGATGCGGTGGACCGAAGGCCACTTCCATATAGGCATCCTGAATTTCCATCAGGGTGGCGTCTTCCGGCATGCCCAGCATCAGCGCGAGGCGCTGCCACTTTCTGCCCGGAGCCGCGCTGACTGTCGGGCCCATCTCGCAGGCCCGGAAGCCCTTGGCGCCCCGGATATTGTTAAAACGGGGAAATGCGGCCGTGGTTTCGCAGGCGTGACGCAAAATCGCGCCCATTTCCAGATTCCAGTTCACCTCGTCGTGTATATCGACCAGTTCGCCACGATCTGCGAGCAACTGCAGATAGTCCCGGTAAGAGCGCGGGATCTTGGCCTGGTCGATCTTGAGTTTGCGTTTTCCGTTCGTTGTCATGTTCACCGCCACGTTGATGAGCAAGGGAAGGCATCACCGGCAAGCATTCGCCGGGGCCGGGCAGTCCCTCGCCGTGCGCGCCGCACGAGGAGGGCCTGCCCGGCTGGGGAGTGACCGTTTATTTTGCGATGTACTTGGCCAGGGCAAATGCCTGGGCAATACCGGTCAGAGTCGGGTTGAAAGAGCCGGGACGCGGGAAAGTCATGCTGCCCAGGGCAAACACGTTGTCGAAGTTGTGCATCTTGCCGGAGGTGTCGGTCACCGACGAGCTGGGGTCGGTACCCATCCACAGGGTGCCGGCCTCGTGCACCATGCCGCTGTTGCGAATCGACTTCGGCGGTACCGACTTCCAGACGATCTTGCCGTCATCGGTGGTGTGCTGATATTCGACCGGGGCATTGGCTGCCAGCACATTGATGGTCTGGTAACTGACCTGATCCATGAACGACCAGAACTTCTCGTCGCTGGGCTGCATGGTCATATGCACCAGATTCTCGCCTTGCGTGGTCAGGCCCACGTAGTTGGGCGAATCGGCACTGCGCGTGCCCAGAATTTCGCCCATGGTGTGCAGCATGATCACCACGTAATTCGGGTCTTGATACGTCTCGACCGCCTCGGGGGTCGAAGCATCGGGCAGCACTTTATAGAGCACCTCAAGCGAATCGCTGGGGTGCGGGTTGTGAACCACCGAGACATGAACATGGAACAGCCGGCCATCAGGCGACTCGCCCGGCACGTAGTAGCCAGTCACCTGCAGCCCATCGGTCAGCGCCGGCACATCCTGTGCCGGAATCCGTACCGGCAGGAAAGAGCGGATATGGCCGCAAAGATTCTTGCCATACAGCGGATTGCTCGGGAAGGAACGGGACAGGATGAAACCGGCTTCCAGCGTGTTACAGGCCAGGATGACGTTGGCGCCCTTGCAGTCGAGTGTGCCAGCCACGGTTTCGATGGAAGTCACCGTTCTGCCATCCGCAATCAGGCGCACGACTTCGCTCGATACCGACACTGCCAGATTGGGGAAGCGCTGCACGCTTTCGATGAGGGTAGGAATCGGTGAAAACTTGGCGAAACCTTCCGCTGGCTGGCCGTGGCCGATGGCCATGGGCGAATCGAGATTGAACGGGTTGCCCTGCGGCGTCACGCCGTCAATGTCCTTGAGGCCACTGAACAAACGGTCGCGCATCAGATTGGCCAGCGACAGATTGTCGTTGCCCGGTGTTGCCAGCGAATACCGGCGACCGATGAACTCACCCGAGGCGTACCACTCGTCGCGCAGATTGGCGATGGCCTTTTCCGGCCAGTCGATCAACTCGGTGCTATCCGGCTGCGGCACCCAGGCATTCCAGTAAAGCGCCCGGCCACCAACAAACGGGATCTGCGGCATGAAGTTCAGGTTGTTCGGCCCCTCGAAAACCCAGGGACGCACACCGGTCGTGGTGTTCAGGTCGATATAAGCCGGCGGCAGATTCTGGATATGGTCAGGAATCAGATAATCGCCTTTTTCCAGAATCAGAATCCGGGCATCCGGCTTCTGCTCGAGCATGCGATGCGAAAAGCTGGTGCCGTAAGCACCGCCGCCAATCACGATGTAGTCGTACTTTTCGTTCTTGATCTGATCAAAGGTCTTGAAATACAACTGGTCGATCTTGTTCCCCACGGGATACCTCCAGATTGCTTTTTCATCGGCAGACGGGGCATAGCCAAGCCATGCCCCGCATGCTGTCTGTTGGATTTGAGGGCGGCTTGGCGCCCTCACCTGCCCGGCCAGACGTCGGCGCTCAGGGGTAGTAAGCGCGGCTCTGGATGGCGGCCGGGGCGCTGTTCATGGTCTGCACGGCAAATGGCAGGCTGTTGCCGATCAGCACCTGGGTTTCCTCACGCATCGGATGACTGCTGTTGCCATAAGTCAGCGCAACGCGGCCGGCATCGTTCGGCGAGAGGAAGTAGGTATTGAACGCCTGCTGAATATTCCAGCGGCAGGCAATCATCTTGCCGTCGTGGGTGCCGTACTCGGTGATCGGCGAAATATTGCCGGGGATCGGAGTCAGGCCGTTCAGGTCGGTAATCACATTGAAGATAAACTCGCCCGCCGTGGTGGGGTCGTTGATCTGGAAGCCCCAACTTTGATCCCACTCGGGGATGTAAGGCACCGAATCCTGACGCAGCGGGTTGGGCGACGGCAGATTAACCTGGAACGAGGTCTTGAATTTCGGCTCGCCAAACAGCTCGATACCGGCCTGGATGGCCACATCGGCATCGCACGGTACGCGCACGCGATGGTTGCCCAGAATCTTGCTCTGGTCGCCATCCTGGATGAACTGCACGGCAGTCAGCGGCAGCACCTTCGAAGCCTGCGATTCGGGATAGGCAACGATATTCAGCTCCAGCTCCTGCGTTACCGATGCGCCGGAAGTGGCCCAGGACTCGATCGGGGTGTTGATACCGGATGAGAACTGGCCGGTGTACAGCTGGAAGTTGTAGCTGACCATGGCCTGACCATCGAACAGTGCCGGCTTCAGACCCGTCCCTTTCAGGAACGACGCCACGTTATCGACAGGCACGAGGTAGTACACGCCGATATTCGTCAGCGACGAATAGTAGAAAGGCATGGTGAACGGATAGGGAACTGTCGGGTAATAGTGTTTCACTCTAACTACTCCTTCCTTTCAGGGTAAAAAAACGCCTTGCCGTGTTGCGGTGGCTCAGGCTTTGCTTTGGCCATGAATGGCCGCGTCGATCCGGGATGGATTGAAGTACTGACGAATCAAAGTGATTTTGTGGGCGCTGTTGAAGCGGTACAGAATCGCCCAGTCGTAGTGATAAGGAACGTTATTGCTCTGCACAAAGCCCTGCTCGCCGCCATAGGCCATGGCCTCGTTGTCACTGAAGAAGGTCTTGACCGAACCGGCGCTGACAAAGCGCACCGTATCGTTGAGCAAACTCCAGAAGCGCGAATACCCGTCGTGGCCATAGAACACCCCGGCATAGGGCACCGAGGGCGGGCCGGAAATGTCCCAGACCACGTCCTCACTCAGGCACGACAAGGCCAGCTGCAGATCCCCCGTCGCAAATGCCTGATTCAGCGTGTCGATCGTCTGTTGATTGGAACCTGCGGCACTGGCGCCGGAGAATGGGCAGCCGCCGCCACGAATCGCCAGTGAGGGAGAGGTGGCGACATATTCAAAGGTCGGAGAACTGAACAGCCCCGGCTTGCCTGGGAAAGGATTGGCCATCAGACGACGGACACTGTCACGCAGGTCGCACATCGCCACTACCGACTTGATCAAGAGCTCGGGCCGCCCGGTGAAGGCCGCCTGCAGCATGGCCAGAATCCGGCAGTACTGCACATTGAATGCCGCCACCGCATCGTGAACCTCTCCCGGTGGGTAGTCCGCCAGCTTGGCGTTGGGCAGCGTGTTCACCGCCCGATGCCACGGCACCTCCAGACGCTCGCCAGTCGGTCCGCTCTGCTGGGTATCGCCCTCCTTGTAGAGGCGCTCTTCGTGCAGCTCGTTGAAGCGGAAATAGTGGGCAACCATGCGGAAGCCGGCTTCGCGGGCGCTGTCCTTACCGGTCCAGATGGTGTCATTGGCGCCCTCCCCCTGGTCGCAGATCATTTGCAAGGCGCGGATGGCGCTGAGCAGATTGCGCACCTCGATCACACCGCCGCTGCCATCGTAGTAAAACGCCTTGGGGGGAATCTGGTGGGCCGGGTTGCCGCAGAAAATCGCCGATTCACCAAACCTGGCGACTGCGGCGCACAGACGGGCCTGGATATAGTGGTAGAACTCGCTGATGTTCATGCTCGATACATCACCCGCATGCGCAGTCTTGACATCGACATCACGCGGCTGCTCGATATCCAGCCCCTGCTTGACGGCTGCTTTCGAGAACGCCAGCAGACTGACCTTGATGCCATCCAGACCATAAGGCAGGGCCGATGGGTAGTTGGGCATGAAGTCCGGGCTGTCGATGTTCGGCTTGCCACCGATCGCATTGAGCACATTGCCCGATAGCGTCAGGTGCAGCATCTCTTCAACAACCACCGACCGCACCACTTCCAGAATCCGCCACTGCACATCGTCGTCGATGCTGTACAGCATGGTCAGATACGGCGGGATGGTGGCGTGCTCCAGCAACATGGCGTTGTGCAACAGGGTGCGCAGCGCTGCCAGTTCGGATTCCAGATCACTTGCCAGTGTTATCGATGCCTTCGAATAGTCCTGGACGAATTTTTTCGCTTTACTGATTGAAGCTTGGGCGTTGAGAGGCATGGGAAATATCCTTGGCTAAAAGCGGGTTGCCGTTGCGAAACACAAGGCAGCCATGGTGATGGTCGGATTGGACGTGCCGAGCGTGGGCATGCTGCCGCAGCCGGTCACATAGAGGTTTTCGTGGTCCCAGGCACGTTGCCAGCGGTCCACAACCGAGTTGTGCCTGTCCGTCCCCATGCGATGGGTACCGGCGATATGCCCAACCCCCTGCCAGACGTAACCATTGCCCTTCCAGTCGAAATAACCGTAGCTGCTGGGGTCAAAGGTCGTTTCGTCGGCAATCCCCAGGTGTTTGAACACCTTGCTGCCAAAATCACGGGCAAACACCATGCCCTGCTTGCTGTAGTCATCGACGTTGTATTGCAGCACCGGCCGGAAATTCCCGAGCGCATCCCGCCAGTCGGGGCTGATCTCCACCCGGTTGGCATCGCTGGGTAATTGCTCGGTCATCATGTCGATGCGCACCTGGCGCGGCACCATATCGGTCAGCGAATCGCGCAATTGCCGGCCGAAAGCGTGCTGTTCGTCGATCATGCGGATGGTCGTGTCATTCGGATCGTTGAATGGCCAGTTCCAGCCCCAGTTGCCGATTTCCAGCACAAAGCCCGCGCGCTCACGCCGGAATTTGCCATTGCGGTAATTCACCAGCGTCGAAGTCAGCCCCGGCCCACGGAAAGCTCCGATCGCCTCTGGCGCCAGCCCCCAGGACAGAATGGCCGGGTGATCCATCAGATTGCGACCCAGTTGCCCGCTGCTCTTGCACGCGCCGGATGCCAGCAGCAGGGTCGCGTTCTGAATGGCGTTCGCGGCCAGGATGAAGGTGTCGGCTTTCAGATAAATCGCTTCGAAATCCGCACTGCGGTCATCCCGCCAGACCTTGCACTCCAACCCTCTGATCCGGCCGTTGTCCGGGTCGATGTCGAGCTTGCTGACCACGGTTTTGGTCAACAGATCGACGTTCGCGTGCTGGAGGGTCTTGAGCGAGTTGTAGCGGGCCTGCACCGGACAGATCGGCAAGCAACTGGAGTTACCCATACAGCGCTGGCCAATTGATGGATCGCCGACCGCTCCCTTGGGCGTGAAGCCCTCGCCCCCATCAAACCGGGGGTTGGGAATGCTGTTGCGCGCCTGCGGAATGCTGCGCACCATCACCGGCTCGCCGAGTTCATCCACCCGCATATTGGCCAGCCCCTTGCTGAACCAGCCATCGAGATAGCTCTGCGGTATGCGCTCCATCGGGTAGACGTAGCCCGGCGAGAAGTGAATGCCCAGGTATTGCTGATCCTGCACATTCGCCGACACGCCGATTTCGCGCTCCGCCTTCTCGTAGAACGGCTGCAGGAAGTCGTAGTCGATCGGCCAGTCAACCGCTACGCCGTAGACACTACGCATGGCGAAATCGTCGGGCACCATGCGCGGGCAACTGCCAAACCAGTGCAGCGAAGTCCCGCCGACGCGCCGGGTAAAGGTACTGGCAAACGGATAGGGGCCCGTCTGCACAAAGTAGCCTTTGGCACTGACCCCCCCCTTGGGCACCGGCTCGACATCGGTTTCCATCGGCTGTGGCGCATTGCTGCAGTTGGGAAAGGGGGCGTTGGGGATCTTGATCGTCGCCGTGCGATAACGATCGACGTAATCCAGATGCTGCCCGAAGCTCAGGGCATCGCCGGTTCCAGCCTCAACCACCAGCACCGAATAGTTCTTGCCGCTTAATTCCTTGGCCAGAATCGACCCGGCAAAGCCCGATCCGACGATGATGATCTGGTAGTGCTTGCTGAGCGCTTCATGATGGTTGATCTGCCTCATGGGTGGTTGCGCTCCAGATCGTCAATCATGTTCTGGGCAGCCCACAGACTCAGTGCGGCCATGGTCAGAGTGGGGTTGGAAGTCCCCAGCGTGACCATATTGCCGCAGCCAACCAGATAGAGATTGTCGTGATCCCAGCAACGCTGCTGCGGATTGACCACCGAGGTCTTGGGCGAGCTGCCCATGCGGTGCGTGCCGGCAAAGTGGCCCGCGCCATTGAACACCAGCCCTTCGCCGTTGTAGGTGAAATAGCCAGGGTCGCTTTCCGGGTAGCTGGAGTAGTCCTTGATCCCGGCCTGCCTGAAGATCTGTTGCGAGACCTTATAGGCGTTGTAGAAGCCGGCGCGTGTGTAGTCAGACAGGTTGTAGTGGATGACCGGCCGGAAATTGCCGATAGCGTCGCGATACTTCGGGTCGATCGTTACCCGATTGCTGGCTTCGGGCAGCTGCTCGACCAGAATGCCGAAGCGGAACTGCCGGGTCACCTCGTCATTCAGGGTTTGCCGCAGCTTGGGGCCATAGAGCTTCTGGGTATCCACATAGTCGATCAGATTGGAAGCAGGCGCGCCGGCCGGCCAGCCCCAGCCATCGTTGCCCATTTCCAGCCGGAAAGCGGCATGGCTGGAACGGAAGCGTCCCCCACGCAGATCTTCGATTCCACTGGTGGCCAGCGGCCCGCGCATTGGCCAGACTTTTTCCGGCATCAGGCCCCAGGTCAGCAGCTCGGGGTGATCCATCAGATTACGACCGACCATATCACTCTGATTGGCAGCGTCCGATGCCAGCAGCAATATCGCATTGGGTACCGCATGGCCCGCCAGCACATACAGCGTGCCGTGCGCTACATGCTCGGTGTAATGCGGGCTGTGCATGCTGGTGTAGTGCTTGTAGCGGATGCCGGTCACCCGCTTGCTCTTGGGGTCGATATCCAGCTTGTAGGCGACTGACTTCGGCTGAATCGACAAATGATTCTCGTCGGCCTCATTCAAGGTCTTGAGCGCGTTGTACTTGGCCTGCACCGGGCAGATCGGCACGCAGCTCGAATTGCCCATGCAGCGCTGGCCGATGGCCGGATCGCCCACGGCACCGCGCGGCACATAGCCTTTGCCATGATCGTAGCGCTCGTTCGGAATGCCATTGCGTGATGCCGGCGTGCCCCGCACTTTCAACGAAACCGAAGCCCCGCTGATCTTGACCTGCATGCCATCCACCGACTTGCTCAGGGTCTGATCCACATAGCTGCGCGGCATGCCATGCATCGGATACACGTAGCCCTTGGGAAACTGCACCCCCAGATACGACTGTTCCTCGACATTGGCCGACACCCCGAGTTCGAACTCGGCTTTCTCGTACCAGGGTTGCATGTCTTCATAACTGATCGGCCAGTCCTCGCCCACCCCGAACAGTGTCTTGACCTTGAAGTCTTCCGGCAGCATGCGCAGCGAGGTGCCCAGCCAATGCAGGGTGGTCCCGCCCAGATAGGTGGTGTAGGAGGAGCGGAACGGCAGCGGCCCGTACTGCACGAAATAACCCTTGGTCGAAGGCGTGGGCGGCATCTTCTCGACGTCCAGCACCGTCGGCTCCGGCGCGTTGGGATTGACCGGATAAGGTGCGTCGGGGATCTTCGCGGTCTCTTTGTAATAGGTATTCAAAAATTCCTGATACCCGCCATAGTCACTACCGGTGGCCTCGCCGCCTTCCAGAATCAGGCAGCTCTTGCCGGCCCGCGACAGCTGCTTGGCCACCAGCGCGCCAGAGATGCCACCGCCCACAATCACCACGTCGTAATGCTTCTTTGCCTCGGATGGCTTGATGAGTTTCATGCTTGCCCCTGATCTTCAGATAACGGAGGGAATGACCAGGCGCCAAAACCTTGCTGCTTGGCTCCTTGCGGGTGGGCATGAATGGCCGTCCAGACCAGCCCGCTGATATAGCTTTGCGACGACGGGATCATGGTGTCGTTGGCGTTATCCGGGTTGTACCACTGGCCCAGATACCAGAGCTTGATCAGCGATGCGGCCACTTTCGCCGGCTGGCCATGGCCATTGATCAGCTTGTGCAGATAGGTTTCGTTCTGAGAGGAAAACAAGGTGCTCGACAGCCCGCTGAACAGGGTGGCGAGCTTGGCATCCTTCTTATCCAGGTAATCGGTGATGATCTGGTAATAGGTCAGCACCTGTCCCGTGCCGTACAGATCCACTTCGTTGAAGCCAGTCAGTTCGCAGGAAAGCTGAACAAAGAACTTCAAGTCGTCCTGCGACTTCAGCGTGGTATACGCGTGACAAATCGCATAGTCGGGTTTCTCAGTCATAAACTTGCTCCAGACAAAACAGCTGCATTGAAGACAGGAGACCAATCCGGCCCCCTCGCAGCCACCGACGATGCTCACCCCATCGTCAGCAACCACCAGACCAGACAGCTCCACAGGCTTTCACAGGCCCTTGCTGCACACCAAGCCACCACACAGGCCGATGGCATCGGCCCCTTTCCTGGCTGCAATCAAGTGCCAGTAACCGTCACGGAACGGTCACCATCAAGCGCCACTGGCTTGCCCCGAAGACGGCCACGGGGGTACGACAGGCATGGGCAGGGTCGATCGGCACCGCCCCCTGAATCCACGCAAGCGCTGTACAGAAGCCAATAGCGCCAGGATTTCCTGAACCAACATTGGGGTACTTCGAATATCCCGGTTTCCAGGCTCTGTTGACGTAACGCTGCCATCACGCTGGGCGCGCAACGGCGTGTTTCAAACCGCTAAGCGGGGAAACAGATCAGCAAAATGACGTGAACAAGGTCTGAATAACGGGGATCAAATCAGCTGCCATTCAGCGGCAATTCAAAAGTCCTGGCGCTGAGGTATGCAACGGGCGCATGGGATACTCCTCCTGAAGAGCTTTGTTTTTTGGGTTGTAGCTATTTGATAGAGGGGCATGCGGAGAAAAGCAAGATTGGCATCTTGGCGAAATTTTTCGCCTCAACGTCGAGCGAAAAGTGATAATTTAACTGACACTCAGTCAGAAATTCAGGACAACTCGCCAATCAGCAATAGGTGACTGAATTCTTTGTATTAAAGCCAATTGAAGCACAGTGCCGCACAGATGAATGGCCTGAAACCAGCATGGCGACAGGGGACAAAAGACCGATAAGACAAATATTCAGAAATATTTCGTTTGATTGTTCGACATTTGAATCAATTGCAACCAAATCCTCATTCCGGGGCATCACGCCGTCAGCCCAACACCCCGGGGTCTTCTTCCGGCAATCCTGCTCAGGCCATGGCTGCGACAGCCGCACGCGGCGCCGGGTCACGCCGTTCTGAGGTCATGCCCTGCGGATAGGTGGTGAGTTCAGTGAAGGTGCCGGCATCGAACCGGTTTGGCTGCCCCAATGCGGTGGCAATCGCTTCGCGCAGCAGGGCAAGCGCCTGCCGGCTTTCAGGCAGATAACTGCCGTAAGACTGGAATTCATGGTTCATCTGCGGCCAGACATCCAGGCGTACCGGGCAACCCTGCGCTGCCACGGCCTGCGCAAAGTCACGAATCATATCGACCAGAATCTCCCGGCCACCGGCCTGCAGATAGATCGGGCCAAGATCCTGATAAGACTGGCAAATGGGCGATAGCTCGGCATCGCTGAGGTTTTGCCCGCCTTTCAGCCACTGCGCAAACTGCAGGGTCATATAGCCCTGCACCAGATCGTAGGGGTCATTGCCGAACTGACTGGCGCCGCGCCGGCCAATATCCGTCCAGGGGCTGATGCCGATTGTCAGCGCAGGCCGGGGCAAGCCAGCCTGCGGCAGGCGGGCCAGCGTCATCAAGGCCAGATGCCCCCCGGCTGAATCGCCACACAGCACCAGCCGGGCGGGCGCCACGCCTTGATCCAGCAAATAAGCATAGGCCGCCAGCCCGTCTTCGAGTTGCGCCGGGTGGGCATGTTCCGGGGTCAGGCGATAATCGGGCGCAAACACCGGCACGCCCAGCGTGTGTGCCAGGCAGGCCGTAAAATGCCGGGACACCCCAGCGTAAAAGGCATACCCCCCGCCATGAAAATGCAGCAAAGTGGCATCACTCTGGCGCTGCGACGGAATAAACCAGTGCCCGCGCGGCGCCCCCGGCTCGCTGGGCCGGATTTCGACATCGGGATAGGTCTCCAGCACGCCATAAACGCTATCGAAATAAGCTCGGCTGGCGTCGATATCGGCACTCAGCCGGAAGGCGTGGTTGAATTGCTCCCGCATGAAAAGCGTGGCGTACTCGAAAAGGAAAGGCCACTCCGCCACCAGCGGCCGACCCACCGCCCGCCGCGCCAATACGGCGATCGCTGCCTGGGTAGATACCGCCATGCTGCGCAGCCGGTGTGACAAACGTCCCTGAATGATGGTTTTTTGCATTGCCTGCTCCTGCATGAATGATGCGCCGATCATGCCGGGGGCGATAAACAGCCGCTAGAACGGAAACGACACATCATGCCACGCCCTCTCGCCGCCCTGCACACCCCTTCATTTGCCCTCGGCGCCTGCCTGATTGCGGCGATTGAGCGCGATACCCGGGGTTGTCCACTCAGCGATGCAGAACGCTTCAACTACTACCCGGCTACGCCGATGGCGATGATTTCATGGGTATTTTCCGGCCAACTGCATCTGGTCGAAGACAGCAGCCCGGATGCGGCGCCCGTGCTGGGGCCGGCGCTGCCACGCCTGACCCTGAGCGGCCCGCAGCGCCGGCCGACAACCAGCTGGTCTCCCGGCCCGGTACATGCCCTGTCGGCCGGCTTTTATCCCGAAGCCCTCAGCCGCCTGATCGGCCGGTCGATCGAACCTTATCTTGACCAGACCGTACCGCTGCAGTCCGTGGCAGACCCAACCTTCATCAGCCATTGCCAGGCGGTACTCGATACCGGCAGCCAGGCGCCGTTTACCACCCTGCAGCGCGTGCTCGACACCCTGTGGCAGGAACCCGGATGCGCCACGCAACCGCCTCATCTGGGTGACTGGCTCCGTGCCTTGAGCACGCGGGCCGCCCATTCACACGGCGGCAAAAGCCTGCGTCAATTGCAGCGGCGCATCCGCGACTGGACTGGTCAGAGCTACCGGGATCTGCAGCTGTATGTCCGCGCCGAAGCAGCGTTTGTGCGCAGACAGGAGATGGCAGACGCGGGCCCGCTGGACCTTGCCAGCCTTGCCGCAGACGCAGGCTTTGCCGACCAGTCGCATATGGGGCGGGAAATCCGCCGCATTACCGGCCTGTCTCCTGCCCGCTTCGGCGAGCATCTGGCCCATGACGAAGCCTTCTGGTACTACCGTCTGATTGCCGACGAATTGCGAAGCCATAGATAGGCATTGCTCATCCCCCTGACAAGGCCACCTGGCTTGGCCGGGAACCTCATCGCTGCAGGCGTTACCCATGAGGTAATCCCACTCAAGAGACATTGAGATGCACACACAGAAATTTGACCGCAGGTTTGATCACATCGGCATTCCAACCTCGACCCCTCGCGCCAACGAGCGCTACAGCAGCACCTTCAAGATGTATACGTCTGAAGACGAGAGCAGCGACTTTCACATCCAATACCACCGCTTCGAGCCAGGCAGCTCGCTGCACCCGCTCATCCAGACCTTGCCACATATGGCCTATCGGGTTGATAGCATTGACGCGGAAATCACGGGAAAAACCTGCCTGCTTGGCCCGTATTTTCCGTTTGAGGGCTATCGCGTCGCGATGATTCTTGAGAACGGCATGCTGATCGAGTTGATTGAAACCCAGCTTACCGAAGCAGAAATCTGGAAGAGTCCGAAAACGAAGTCTTATATTTACCCAGAGGACAATCTTCCTGCGAATTAGGCACCGTCGGCATCCGCCCTGTGCCAGCCCTGTGGAGGCAACGCATGCTATGGCTTGGCAAGTGGCTGAAGATTCTGGTGGCCTGGCTCGATCTGGCCATGTTGACGCTGTGGATGCTGCTGCTGGCCCTGTTGCCACCCAGCTGGGTAAAGGGCTTCTACCCAGTCTGGTTTCATCGCTGGTGCCGCTGCTTTGTCAGGGCACTGAATGTTGATCTGCGCCTGTATCAACAACACAAAGCACCATTGCCTGACCACTACGTACTGATCGCCAATCACCCCTCCGCCTTTGAGGACGTGGGTATTCCTGCACTGTTTCCGGTGCGCTCGCTGGCCAAAATGGAAGTAAAGGACTGGTGGCTGGTTGGCCGCATTGCGGTGGCTGCCGGCACGCTGTTTGTTCAGCGCGAATCATCCGAATCACGCAAAGCTGCCCAGCAAGCGCTGATCGACGTGGTGCGCGCCGGTGCCAATATCTGCATTTATCCGGAAGGTGGCTGCAAGGGGCGACGGGTCGCGCCACGCTTTTTCAACGGCCCGTTTGTGGCGTCTTTTGAAACCGGGGTGCCGATCCTGCCGGTATTTCTGCACTACGAAGCGCAACAGGCATTTGAATGGGGCCCCGGTGAACATCTGCTGCAGAAAATGTGGCGGATTCTGACCAGCCCGAACAACCGCGCCAACTGCTATGTGTTCGACCCGATCAACCCCACCCACTTCAGCTCAGCCGAAGCCATGAAGGAACATGCCCACCGGCTGTATATGGAGTGGCAGAAGCGGTATCTGATCTAGGCTCTGTTGACGTTTTGTTTTCGGTCGCGCCGGGTCGCTTTGCGGCAGGGCGAGTGCGGCTTTAGCAGGGACGCATTGCACTGGATATGGCGCGAACCGCCAAGGGCCAACCCTACTCGGAGACTGTGGGGGTGCCTACCCGCTGCAGCAGGCGTGCCATCGCCCGTTCAACCTGTTCCGGCAGCAGATTCTGCATGCAGTCGAAATGCTGCAACGGGCACTCACGCTTGAAGCAGGGGCTGCAGCTCAGATCCAGGCTCAGAATCTCGGCCTGTTCGGTCAGTGGCGGCGTAAACCCAGGGCTGGATGAGCCGTACAGCGCAACCAGCGGCCGCTGCAGAGCCGCCGCCACATGCATGAGCCCCGAATCATTGCTAACCACGAGGGTGGCCAGCGATAACAAATCAACTGCCTGTTCGAGGCTGGTGACTCCACACAGATTGCGGACATTACCCGCACTACCCGCCATGATCGCCTCGCCGGCCGCTTTATCCTTGACCGACCCGAACAACCAGACCTGATAACCATGCTGACCCAGCCGACGGGCCAGCTCGGCAAAGTGCTGCGGCGGCCAACGCTTGGCCGGGCCGTATTCGGCACCGGGACAGAAAGCGACCATCGGCTTGTCGAGTGCCAGGCCCAGACTTTTCAGCGCTTTGGAGCGACTGACCGGGCTCACCTGCAGACGAGGTTCCGGCAGCGGTTGCGCCAGCATCTCGCCACGCGCCTGCGAGAGGATGGCAAACCGCTCAACCATTTTTGGCAAGGCGCGCGGATCCAGCTTGCGGGCATCGCTCAACAAACCGTAGCGAAACTCCCCCACGAACCCGACTCGACGCGGAATGCCGGCAAACCACGGAATCAGCGCCGATTTGAGGGAGTTGGGCAACACAATGGCCTGATCGTACCCTTGCCGTTTCAGCTCACGCCCCAGACGCCAGCGCTCGGCCAGCCGCAAGGCACCATGCCCGAACGGATTCTCGATGACCGCATCGACTTCCGGCATGCGCCGCAACAGCGGCAAGGTGAAGGCAGGCGCCATCACTTCCAGCTGCAGGCCGGATAGAGTGTCCTTCAGGCGGCGATACAAAGGCTGAGCCATGACGCTATCGCCAACCCAGGCGGGCGCGACAACCAGAAATTTAGGCATAGGGCAGATCAGATGGCGGCAACCGGATGCCGATTGCCGTCTTGGGAAATGGGATCAGTGATGGCCGTGAGGCAGCGGACCGTTCAGGACATACAGCGTGCCACAGTACGGGCAGCGCGCTTCGCCGGTCTCTTCGATCGGCAGAAAAACACGGGGGTGCGAATCCCAAAGCCGCATATTGGGCATCGGGCAATGCAGGGGCAAATCTTTTGCAGTGACTTCGATTCGGCGCTGGTTGTTGTCAATAAGTTCAGCCATGGTGATTCCTTACAACGAAACCGCCACGCCATCTTCCAAACCAGGACGATGACGTGGCAGGGGTTCTACTAAGATTGATGAAGTCTTACACGCCAGCCATCAGACCAGCGACAGCCAGTCGGCGTGTTTCGGCGCTTCGCCCTTCACGCAGGCAAAGTACATCGCCTGCAGTTTCTCGGTGATCGGGCCACGCTTGCCTTCGCCAATCTGACGGCCGTCCAGCTCACGGATCGGCGTGACTTCGGCAGCCGTGCCGGTAAAGAACGCTTCGTCCGCCACATACACCTCATCCCGGGTAATGCGCTTCTCGATGACTTCCAGACCGATCTCGGCGGCCAGTTGGAAGATCGTGTTGCGGGTAATGCCATCGAGGCAGGAGGTCAGATCCGGCGTGTACATCTTGCCGTTGCGGATCACGAAAATATTCTCGCCCGAGCCTTCGGCCACATAGCCTTCCACATCCAGCAGCAGCGCTTCGTCGTAGCCGTCGCGCGTGGCTTCGGTGTTGGCGAGGATGGAGTTCATGTAGTTGCCGTTGGCCTTGGCCTTGCACATCGTCACATTGACGTGGTGGCGGGTGAACGAGCTGGTCTTGACCCGGATGCCCTTTTCGAGACCATCAGCGCCCAGATAGGCCCCCCACGGCCAGGCAGCGACGATGATATGCACGTCATTCACCGGTGGCGCCACGCCCATCTTGCCCGAGCCATAAAACGCCATCGGGCGCAAATAGCAGGACTTCAGGCCGTTCTCGCGCACGACATCCAGCTGGGCCTGATTCAGGGCTTCCTTGGTGAAGGGCAGCTTCATGCCAAGAATATGGGCGGAGCGGAACAGTCGGTCGGTGTGGTCTTGCAGGCGGAAAATCGCCGGCCCTTTCGGGGTTTCGTAAGCACGCACGCCTTCGAATACGCCCATACCGTAGTGCAGGGTGTGGGTCAGTACGTGGGTCGTTGCCTCACGCCACGGTACCAGCTTGCCGTCATACCAGATCACGCCGTCACGGTCAGCCATCGACATGGTGTCTCTCCAATTCTATTGAGCGTTTGTAACCTGGTCATTTTACCGGCTTTGGCTGCGTCCACACCAGACGAAACACAGCCGCCACCGTCACGGGCCAGGGCGGAGTACTCGTTGATTCAGCCCGGATATCGCTCGAAGGCTTTGATTTCATGCAGATGTTCAACCCACTGCAGGCGCTCGGCGGTTTGAATCTGAATGGTGGGTGGCAAGGCATCGGGGTTGTCGAGCGTGGAGGCCTGGATGTCTACGAGCCCCGGCAGGACAGCCGCATTCCGGTAGAACAGGCCCGTGCCGCAGTCCGGACAAAAGCTGCGCAGTGCGCTGCCAGACGAATTGATGGTCTTGACCTGCCCACCACTCACCGTCAGTGCCGACTCGGGATACATCGCCCAGGTCACCATCGGCGCACCGGCGCTGCGCCGGCAATCGTTACAGTGGCAAAGCGCGACAACCTTCGGCTCGCCGCCAAGTTGGTAGCGGATCGCCCCGCACAGACAACCTCCCGAATACGTCATGAAAAATTCCCCGAAGCAGTTTCAGATAATCAACCGGCTTCAGGGTATCGCATACGCGCTGGATTGGCTCACCAATCGGTGCGGCTGTAGACCTGACGTCAACAGAGCCTAGGCTCTGTTGACGTTTTGTTTCCGGTCGCGCCGGGTCGAGTTTTGGGGCAGGGCTAGGCAGGGTAAGTGCAGTTTAGCGAGCTAAATAAACGAACCCTAACGACGCCATGTCCCAAAATTCGACCCGGCCCGGAGGGTTTCGTCGGGTTTGGGCCTGCTGCCGCGTTGACTGCCAGGCTGTTGGCTTGCGATGCAAGCCTTACAGCCTGTGCGCCCAGACGGGAAATCGCGTGGCTTATCACTAAGCGGCGCGCTTTTTGCCTTGCAGCAGGCCCAAATCCGACGAAACGCGATCCGGAAATAAAATGTCAACAGAGCCTAAGTCAAGCGCGTTTTGCCCAGGGACTTGCGCATCGCCTGCAAGCGCAATTGCTCGATCAGAGGCAAGGGGCTCATTTCGGGCAAGGTGCGTGCCAAGGCGGCATCGTAGACCGCCTCACCTTCGGCGGCCTGTCCCTGCTGGATCAACAGTACCGCGTGGGCAAATTCCGAACCAAACCCGGCGGGGCCAAGCCTGCGCGCCAGCCGGATGGCCGACCGCGCCGCGTCATGCTGTCCTTGCAGCGCCAGCACGGCCGCCAGGCCGCCATGCGCTTCGGCAAAATTCCGGTCCTGCGCCAGCGCCTGATCAAACGCCTGTCTGGCTCCGCTCAGATCTTTTGCCATCAGCCGGGCCCAACCCAGCGCCACCAGATTGCCCAGATTATCCGGCGCCAGCTTCACCACGACGCCCAGCGCCGCCATGGCCTGATCAAACTGTTGCAGATGAAAATAGCAAAGCCCCAGACCCTGCCAAGCTCGGGCATCCAGCGCCTGACGCTCTACCGCGCTGACAAAGTACGCTTGCGCCTCATCAAATTCCTGCAGCGCCGCAGAGGCATAGCCGGCCACCACCAGGGCATCCACTGCGCCCGGATCGCTTGCCAGCACTTCTCTGGCGCACTGGTAAGCTTCCTGCATCTGGCCGTGATCGAGATACAGCTGTGCCAGATAGCAACGCGCCTCGTTGCCCGGGCTCTGGGTCAGCCAATGCTGCGCAAGCTTTATCGCCTCATCCAGCTGAAGCTGATGATGCAGGCTGCGGCACCAGTAGGCGGTATTGCGCGGGTGCTCCAGGCCCAGGCCGGCAGCCTGCTGGAAGCACTCGGCCGCCTCCGACCAGCGCTTCTGGTAAAACAGGCTGAAGCCGAGGTTATGGCGTAGCGCCGGGTCGTCAGCGTTTTCTGCCAGCAGGCTGCGCAAGAGCATTTCGGCGTCGGCAAACTGGTGGCAGGACAACAGCACCGAGGCCATGCGACTGCGCGCGGCCGGCAAGCCAGGAGCTTGCAGCAGGCAGTGCCGATAGCCTGCCAGCGCCTCGTCAAAACGCCCGGCACGATGCAGCTGGTCGGCCAGGGTCAGCTGCAAGGTCAGATTGGTCGGGTCCGCCATCAGATAGGTCTGATAGCGGGCAATGGTTTGATTCAGATCTTCCGCATTCATTGTTCGATTCCCTGTGGGCTGGGCGGTCTGGGTTGCAGGGCAGACCGCCCATCCGGCTTACCAGCTCATGTCGATCATCCGCAGCAGCGCACGCTGAGCGGCGAGGTCCATGCCGACGTTCATCGCCGATGAACTCTTGGGATCAACGCCGCGCAAAGTCAGCATCACGGCCGCGTTGACTTCGGCATAGCTGTGGACAAACACATTCGACAGTGGCACCTGGCCCGGCACAGGCATCGCTTCGTAACCGAGCTTCACCCGCAATGGATTGAGCTGGTTGTCGGCCATGGTCCTGGGCACGACCTGCTCACGCATGTAGTACAACGAGAGATCGGTCATCGCCTGTGCGGCCCGGCTGTTGCTCATACCTTCGGGTTTCCACGACACCCCTTGCCGGCTGGCCGCCCACTGGGTGGATAGCACACCATCAGACGAAGTACCCGAGGTGCCACTCATCACGTGCAGGCCAAAGTCACGGGCCACCTGCGAGCCCAGATCGCCTTGCAGTGCCATACCATCTGGCGTGAATGAGGAATGTGTGAACTGCCCGGTCGGCGTGTTGCGATTAGCGTTGATCCGGGTGTCCTTACGGAAATTAAGCCGGCTCTCACCAATGGCTGACACCGGTGCCAGCTCGTGCATCACCAGCTGCCCCGACGCTGCCAGCTCAACACCATATTGAGACTGCTCAAAGCTCAGCGGCCCTTGCTCCCCTCGCAACATCATGGCAAAGGCCGAGCGGGCAGCAACGGGTACCTCTACCGCCCCTTTGGCGAAAGGCGAAGCCTTGGAGTTGGCCACTGAGTCTGGGTTCAGAACTTCTTGCGCCAACTGCTCCCGCAAGAGCCCCTCAAACCGCGCAAAGTTGCCCCCTTGATTGGGAATCTCGGACAGATCGCCAACACCAAATTCTTTCAGGATCGGCTTGAGATGCTGGTTCCAGGCAACTTCTTTCTTGGCCTGCCATTCGGCATCTTTCAGCCGGTCCGCCGCAAGCTTCATGGCTTTGGCTTCGCCCGCCAGCGCATCGGGTTCAAACGCGGCGTCTACATGGCGGTTGTAAGCCTCTTCGCTCATCTTGCGGGCCCAATCCGGCCGTAGCAAACCCGACTCCGCAAACACGCCGCGCTGTACCGCAGCCATATGCGAACTGAGCTGGAACTCAGGCGAGGCATGATTTTGCAAGGCTTCGCCGGTCGCTGCGATGATCGCCCGCTCATTGCCGATATTCGCGTAGAAGTCCTTGGCACTCTGGTGCAGGTGTTCCACCGAGTCGTAGCGATTGTTCTGCAGGGTCTCGGTCAGATAGCGCTGCACGATATGCGGGGTATCCGGGGTGATTTCGTATCGCTGGCCCTTGATGAAAGCATTGCTGTAGACCAGATCAGCCGGCACCTGGCCATGCTCGCCAAAGCGGGCAGCGAAGCTAGCCATGTCGATGGGTGGCAGGCTGCCGTTTTCACCGGCAGTGGCGGCGCGCATGACCGGGTCCACCACGACTTCACCCGCCCGCACCGGCGGGCCGGATTCAGCCGGGAACTGGCCATGCTCGCCATAGCGGGCGGCGAAGCCGTCGGCATCGAAATGGCCGATGCTGCCGTTCTCGCCCGCGACGGATGCCCGTTGCAGGGGGCTGGACTCCACCACCGGACGTGCAGGGGCGGCTTTAGGTCCGAATGCAGCGTTGAGCAGCATGCCGCCGGCAAAATTGCCGACCAGCTCTGCCATGCCACCCGAGTCACCCCGGCTCAGGTTGTCATACACGCCATAGGCAAACATTGCTTTACCCAGCGGCCCCCAGGCCTGACCAACCTGCCCGGCCACCTGGAAGGCCAGGTTTTTGACACTCGAATCCTTGGTCAGCGACTTGCCCATCGCGCCAAGGTATTGCGGCTCGGGCGGGGTATAACCGGCCACATTGCGGTGGGTATAGGCGTCGTAGAAGAATCCAATCGACTGTCCCAGGTCAATGGCGTTGTAAACCGGCTCGCGCACTACCGACTCTGCGCCATCCAGAAAGCGGCTGACCAGTGGCATGGAGGGCTCAAGCGGCTTGTCGATGCCGGCCAGACGTTGCGATTCCTTGATACCCGCCATGCGCGCATCCACTTCAGACCAGTCCATACGATCCACCGCGCGAGGATCGCTGGGTCGGCCGGGGTAGAGCTTGTCGAATTCGGCATCGACCTGCTTGATATAGGCCTTCTTCGCCCGGTACTCGGCATCCAGCGCAGCCTTGGCCCCTTTAACATCCAGCGTGGCGAGGGCGGGATCGAGCTGGAAAGACGGCATTTTCAGTGTGGCGCGAATCGCCATGCGGTTTTCATGGTCGGCAACCGCCCATTTGTAGTCCGCAGTAGTCTTGAGGACGGTTCCCGCCGGCAATTCCTTGACGAACTCAGCAGCAAAGGCCGGGTTGCTGAGGTCGTGCTGGCCCTGCGGGGTGGCGTAATACGCTTTCAGCTGGCGCGCCTTCTTGGCGGCGGCCGCTTTTTCCTCGCCCTCGATCTGGGCTGCAGCGGCATCCACCTTGGCCTGATGCTCCGGGGTATCCGGTGACCAGCTGAGCTGGTTGTGGATGATGTTGTTCAGCCCCTGATTGAACCAGGCGTTGAACTGGTCACTACGCCGCTTTTCTTCTTCCAGGCGCCAGTGGGTTTGCAGGAAGCGTGCGGCCTCGTCCGAAGTCAGGCCGGATTCCTGTACCACCGGCTCGTCTTCGAACATGCGACCGCCGCGCAGACCCAGCTGAACCAGCGGATCATCCTTCCACTTCAGATCCTTCAGATGCTCGATTTCACGCCGTTCCTGCTCGACCTGTGCCTGCTGATTGATGATGCGCATGGCCCCAACAGCCGCCGCACCGATCTCCTGCCCCACGCTGTTGGCGATGTAATCCGCCAAGCCCTCGCCACTGCCGGTAATGCCGTACGCTGCGCCGGCAGCCAGCAGCTGCGCGCCGGCATCAATCGCCCCATAGCGAAGGCGATCGCCAATCCCGGCATCATCGGCATGACCCAGGCTGGTAACGGCTGTCAGCGTGCCACCGATTGCGCTGGCCCAGTCCACCGGTGTCAGCTCGCCGTTGCGGGCATAGCTTTCGGCCATGCCGGCCCACGGCGTGACGAAGCGGCTGATATGGTCTGCGGTATCGGTAATGTTCTGTACCAGTTTGATGCCGTCAGCCACGTTCTTGGTTGTCTCGGCGGCATAGGCCCCGGCGCCCAGCGACACCGCCCCCCCAACCGCAGCAGCGGCAATGCCGGTCCAGTTGGTGATCTTGCCGTACTTGACGTGCTGGCTGACCACCTGGCTGCTCACGGTCAGCGCTGCCTGCGCCACCTTGACATAGCCGAAACTCATGGTTGAAAGCTTGCCGGCCTTGCTGAGGGCGCTGGCCGCTTCGCCCAGCCCCGAGGCTGCGCCGCTGATGAAGCCGCCCAGCGCGTCGCCCAGAACATCCCAACCATCGACCTTGTCACGCATGCCGCCGGCAATCTGAATGCCCTGCGTCGCCAGCGAGGCCAATGCGCCGACTGCGGCGCCCGTCACCGCCCCGACACCGACGGTAATGGCTACCCCGGCCGTGGTGGCCGCTGCGGCTGCCGAGGTGACGCCTTCTGCTGCCGCCAATGCGCCAATCAGGGCACCCGAGGCCGCACTCGCAATGCCATAGGTGGCCACGGCCGCAGCAACCGCCACCACAATCACACCAATGATCATGGCGGCCTGGGCACAGGCGCTGGGGTGATCGACCTGCAGGTTCGGCATGCTGCTGCCGACGATCTGGCTTTCGTCGTAGAGGGCATGGCGCTGGGCGTCGATATGCACATTGCGCACATTCTGCGGTATCCGCAGCGCGGTGCCCGCCTTGACCTCCGAGCCCATTTCCATCCCGTTGGCTTCGGCAATGTGGAACCAGAGCGAAGCGTCGCCATACACCGCATTGGCAATCGACATCAGGGTATCGCCCTGCTGGGCGACGTAGGTCATATTGCTCGATAGATCCTGATTGCGCAGCACGCCGGGGTTGAACGAATAAGCACCCGTATCCAGAGTGACCTGAGGCCCCCCTACATCGCCGCCAATGTCTTTGATCTCGCCCACTGGCGTGCCATTGGCGTACAGATATTCAAAGTAAGTGTGCGGGTAGCGCCCATAATCCGGGTTGTAGTTGCGGCCATCGAAATGGTGCATGGCGACAATCTTGTTCTGGTTGTCGTAGGTGTACTCGCGGATTTCGTGGTCGTTCCAGCCGTCAGGGATGCCGTAGTCGGTTTTCTTGCGGTTGTGGTTGACGTCATAGGTCGTCGTGGTTTTGCCTTTGTGGCGAACATCCTTGTCGTCGTAATCCACCTCATCCACGCTGACCGACAACTCCCGGCCCATGCCGTCGGTCTGATAGGTGTATTGGGTGTAGTAGTCGTCACGATCCCCGTCGGTGTCATAGCGGGTGACGCGGTTCGAGGTCATCTGGCCGCCGCTGTCATAGAAGCGCTCTGAATACACCTTGCCCTTGCCCTTCTCACGGGTGGTCTGGGTGGTCAGCTGATCGGCCACGTTGTAGTCCGAATCCACCTTGAGAACGGTATTGCCGCCGGAGTTGGTCGCCTCTTCCGTCCGGGTGACATTGCCGCGCACGTCATAGCGCCACATCTTGTGCTGGCCGGTATCCCCCCAGTAGCTGTCCATGCCACGCGCCCGGTGTACCCGGCCCAGCGCATCCACGCTGGCGCTGTTGTCGGCATAGGTGTAACTCCAGGTGATTGAGCCATACGTGGCGCCACCGCCAATGGCACGGGCATTCGATTCCGTCTCTTCGATCACATTGCCGGCGGCGTCGTACTTGCGGCCATTCGAGATCAGGCGGTTGAGCGCATCGAACTTGTAGGCGTGGTCCATCGTGCGCTTGTCCGGGTTGACCGGACCGGGCGCCTCGGGGTCTGGCGTGGCCTTGGTGTCGTTGTAGACCCGCACGCGGTTGCCATCGGCGTCGTAGTCGATGTTCTCCAGCGTATTGGTCTTGCTATCAATCCAGCGCGTCATCCGCAGATTGTTGTCGTAGCTGTAGAGGATGTCGCGATCATGGTTGCCCACGGCATTCAGCGTTTCGCGGTAAACGCGGTCACTCAGCGTGTACACATAGCTGGTGGTGGTACCGATGGTCTTGTCTTCGATCTTGGTCAAACGACCTTTGACGTCATAACTGCGCCAGATATTGCGCACCGGATCATTCGGATGCTGCCAGGGGGCAATGGTGTAATCGCGGGTACGTTGATTGAGGTTGTTGTACTCGTGGTAGACCTTCTCCCCGGCAAAGTCGGTTTCATCCAGCAGCTGGCCGTAATTGCCATAGCTGAAGTACTCGGTATAGCCCTCGATATTCTTGCGCTGGGTAACGTTGCCGTAGTTGTCGTACTGCGTGGTTTCGGCAACTTCCTTGCTGGTGCCGACATAACGGCGGGTTTCGGTGATGCGGCCCAGGCCGTCGTAGTCGTAAGTGGTGACCTGCTGGTTTTGGGTCAGGGCGTTTCCGCCTTCATTGGTGCCATTTGAAACCGACTTGATTCGATTGCCGCGCCGATCGTAGGCGTACGTTGTTGTATACAGATCAACCAGCGCTGCCTTCTGGTTGGCACCCAGCTCGCTGGCCTTGAGGGCGCGGATATTGAACGGGCCATCGTCGGTCTTGATATAACCCAGTGAATAGCGCTCTTCGTCGTAGACCTGCGCCTCATCATTTGCCAGATGCCAGCCCTGCGCCTGCCGCACCCGCACCAGATGGTCGCGCTGGTCGTATTCATAGCGGGTAGTGAAATCGCCTGCCTTGGCCGTGGCCATGCCGCGACCATCGGTAAAGCTGATCTTGCGGCCGAAAAAGTCGTAGCTATAGCCCTTGGCATTACCGATGGCATCGACTTCCTTGCTGAGGTTGCCCGCATTGTCGTAATGGTTCAGCGAGACATAACCGCGACCCGAGACCGTCGCGGTCACCCGCCCGAACTGGTCCACATAGTTGCGGCGGACATTGCCCTCACCATCGGTCGTCGCCACCAGATTGCCGACGGCATCGTATTGATAAGTCGCGGCCTGGGTTGTCGCCGGCAACTGCTTGCTGATGACGCGGTTGAGCGCGTCATAGCCGTAGCGGGTCGCACCCCGATGATTCTTGCCATCCGGCGCCAGAACCGAGGGATCAAACTCGGTCAGCAGGCGGCCTCGTGCATCCCGTTGATACAGGGTGGTGATGTTGGCGTTGCCATCAAAGCCCTTCAGCGTCATCGACACCGTATTGCCATTGGCGTCGTAGCCATAGGTACGCACCATGCCATCGCGCTCGGTGCTGCGTACCTTGTTGTTGAGCACGTCGTAACTGCTGGTCGTCAGGTACCCGGTGAGGTTGCCGGAGGCGTTGGCCATCCCGGCCCGGCTGCTGGCTACGGTCTGCACCGCGACATTGCGGCTGCCAGCCAGCAAGGCATAGTGGTCGTTGCTGGCGGTGTACAGATCCGCCACCACCCCGGTGTAGATGCCGCCCTTCACACTCAACACACCCTCGTCATTGCTGAGGGTGCCCGTTTCGGAGCCCCTGCAGAACAGCGAATAGCCCGCCGTGGTCGCGGTCGGTGTGGCGGTATCTGCGCGCTGCCACTGCACAATGACCTCGCGTCCCTGCTTGTCGGTGTAGTAGAGCTTGAGCTCATACTGGCCCGCAGCCAGGCCATCGAGAACCGTCTGGTAACCTACCTGGGTACCCTGCTGCATAAAGACCTGTGGCACCACCACATCGCCAGTGAATTCGCTGGCGGCAGCCGGTTTCCAGGCCAGATGCAGCTGACCATTGCCAAGGGCGCTGACCAGCTCATTCCACGACAGCGAGGTACTGACCGTCAGCTTGCGTGCAGCGCCAGAGGCGGCCGAGGCCACCGTAACACTATTGGTATTGCTTAGGTTAAAGCCGTAGAGCACCTGATAGTCGGCGCTATCCCCATTGGCGATGGCATTGCCGACATCCAGCTGTAACCGTCCATCGGCGCTGCGACTGCTGCGGGTCGGCACCCCGTTCACCAGCACCAGCTGTGCCTCGGTCATGCCGCTGTAAGCCAGCTTGACCGGCGGTTGCCAGCTGATGGCCTGATAAGTCACACCGGCCGCCGCGCCGGTCACTTTGTAGGTCAGCGTATCGACCACCACATCCTTGCCATCGTCGACACCGATCAGCACGATTTCCCAGTCACCCGGCGTCAGGGCCGGGCCGCCCAGTGTGGCATTGAAGACGGTTGCATCGGCATTCTTGCTGCCGATCCAGCCATTCTTGGTGACAAATGCGGCGTTGGAACCGGCAGGCCGGTATTGGGCCTTGAAGCTGTCGATCCCTCTGGCGTTGGGGATGCGGGTATTGATGGTGACATTGAAGCCATTGCCCGAGGCATAAGCCCCCACGGTCGAGCTGACCGCCAGCCGGTCTTCTTCGCGCACGAACGGCGTTTGCGGCGTGGTGAAGCTGGTGCCGGCAGCGTCTTTCCAGACCAGGTTGTAGTCGAGGGTGCGCGGGTCCTGATCCGCCGCGATGTTCAAGGTGACGCTATAGGTATTGCCACTTTGCAATACGAAGTTGAGCGTCGAACGCGGCGCGTTATCGCGGCCGAATTGCAACTGCGGGGTCTTGGCGTTGGCCTCGAATACGGCAGTGAAGACAAAGCTGTTGGGCGCCGTCTGCTGGATCTGCAGCGTATTCAGGTTAGGGGCCGACGTTACCGTCTGTTCTTCGGTCCAGGCCAGATTGCCGGCGGCGTCCTTGGTCACGATCCGGAAGTAGGTCGGCGAGCCGCTGTTGTAGCCCAGTTTGGCCTGCATCGGCGTTGGCCGCCCGCCCAGACCGCTGACATTGGCGGCAGCGGTTTTGCTGTCGTAGCTATCCAGCTCGGAAGCGTGGTTGATGGTGGCAATCGAGTGCGAGGCATACACCACCCAGCTCTGGGTCGTTCCTTCCGCCGCATACCAGGCCACCGACACATCATGCTCATCGCTGCTGGCGCTGATGTCGGTGGCCACCTTGACCGCCATATTGGTCAGGCCGGTATACATGCGGGTGATGTTGCCTGCCGCGTCGTATTCGAACACCGAATCGGTGTGCTTCTCGGCGTCGATGCTCTCGATGGCGCGGCCCATCGCGTCGTAGTTGATCTTGGTCTGAAAGCCGTCTTCGTCCTTGACCAGGGTCCGGCTGCCGTTGGCGTCATAACCATAGCTCTTGCTGAGCAATACCGAATGACCATCAAACGGATCGGTCAGGTACTGATACTCCATCGCCAGCCGGTTCATGGCGTCGTAGCCATAGGTGTGCCACTGGTTCTGGGCAGCGTCGTAGCCGGTATTGCCTTTCACGGCATTGACGAGCGCGGCGCGGTCGGTGTTCACATTCAGCGCAAACCCCACCGGCACGCTGCCGAAGTAACGGAGGCTCTGGGTGACGTTACCGTTGGCGTCGTAGTCATAGGTCGTCAGTACGCGACGGCTATCGACGCTGGCGATCACCCGACGGGCATCGTCGTACAGATAGAACTCACTGGTCGCACCGGCCCCGGTGCCATTGATCTTGTTGACCAGATTGCCCGCCAGATCGTAGACGTAGGCCGTGGTGGGTCTCACCTTGCTGGTTACCGGCAGGGTTTTGGACGGATTCTTGTCGTTACCGACGGCGTAGCCTGCCGGGTTGAAGACATCGATATACGGCTGCTCTTCCTTGATGAGGCGCGAGGCGGCGTCATAAGTGCGGTTGGTGACCAGCACTTCGCCGGCTGGCACCGTTGGCCGTACGGCTGGATCCACCGCCGCAACGTTCGCCAAAGCCTGATTATAGACACGGGTCTCGATCGGATTGCCCTGCTGGTCGTAGTCGGTTTCGGTCAGATAGCCGAGCGCGTCCACCACTGCCACCTTGCGGTGCTTGCTGTCGTAGTAACTGACCGTGCGATTGCCGGCACGATCAAAGCTTTCAACCTCATCGCCATATTCATCGTAGTTGCGCAGTTCGGTCAGATACTTCATGGCGGCAGAAGGCGCCACGGCGTCGGGCTGATCCACATTGATCAGCGAAGTGACAGCGACAATCGGCAATGCTGTTTTCACCAGACGGCCGGCACCATCGTAACTGTAGGTGGTCACCCGGCTCGCCCCGGCCGGTGCCATCGGGCGAATGCCGGGGTTGTGCGGCACCGCCAGCCGCGTCATGTATTCGGTCTTCCGGGTGATATTGCCGGTAGCGTCGTAGCTGTATTCGGTCAACACATTGTCGGCGTTGTACTGCGCCACCAGGCGGCCATTGCCATCGTAGTAGCTGGTGGTTTTGAAGCCACGCGGATCGGTGACCTGGGTCACGCGGCCGGCAGCGTCGTACTCGGTGGTCACCACCGGCTGCTGGCTGTAAGCCCCCGTCGCAATCGTGAACAGCGGCAGATTGGGCCGGGTTTCAGTCAAGACACGGTTGTTCTTGTCGTAAGTCCAGCTCGTCACAAACCCGCGCTTGTCCGTAACGCTGGTCTGATTGCCCACTGCGTCGTAAGTCGTGTGGACATTGGCCGCCATCGCATCGAATTCATCGACACGGCGGCCATTCAGGTCGTAGCGATAAATGGACGAGGCGCTCAAAGGCTCGGCCGGCGTGTCATCGCCCTTGGCCGGGGTACCGTTCATGACGATTTCGGCCAGCAGATTGCCGGCAAGATCGTAGGTCTTGCGGCTATCGCCCAGCAGCGTGCGCTCGGTCGGCTCGGTTGGCACGGTGATCAGGCCAAACGAGGTCATCTTCATCACATAGCCAATGCCGGCATAGAAGCGCTCGGCGGTGCGCCGGTTGTTGAGGTCATAGCCGAACTCGGTGATCCGGTAATGGCCGGGCGTTTTCGCATCCATCAGCGTCTGTTTGACCAGATTGCCGACGCCATCGTACTGATAGGCAATGGTGCTGAAGTCAACATCGGTGAACTTGCTGAGACGACCATCGAGGTCGTACTCATAAGTCATCACCCGAGGTTTGGCGGTATTGGCATAGGCCGTTTCACGGATCTTCAGGCCAGCGCCGTTATAGACTGCATTGGTGACCGAACCGTCGGCTTCGGTGCGGGAGACAAGCTGATTGGCAAGGTTGTAGCTCTGGCTGATGATGCGGTCGATGACCACCGACTTGCCATTGATATTGGCAACGCTCGCACCGACAGTCGGCACCTTGTCGTCACTGATCACACTGCCGTAGCGCGACATATAAATGCGCTCTTCGGTGCGATTGCCGGCCGAATCGTACTTATAGGTCGTGAGCTGGCGCTCAGGATCGAGCACCGCAATCAGCTGGTTGAAGGCGTTGTAATAGTAGTGCGCCGTGTCGCCAAGCGGATTGGTCGCGGAAATCCGGTTGCCCATCGCGTCGTAGCGATAGACGGTGCGCTGACCCAGGGCATCGACATCCGCAATCTTGCGGTTGTTAAGGTCGTAAGCCATCGTCACCGTACGCGCCAGCGGCGTGTCGGCCGCAAGGGTACGGCTGACCACATTGCCCAGCAGGTCGTAGCTGTACTCGGTGCGGGTACCGTAGGGGTCTACTTCGGCCAGCAGCTGGCCGGTCTTGCTGTATTCAAAGGTCTTGGTGGCCACCACGGCCGCCACACTCACCCCCGCCTTGTAGGGCCCCAGGCTGCGCACGCCGCCAAAACCGGAAATCGACAGCGGCAGATTCTTCAGCACGGTGCCGGCAATCGGCTCCGGGTTCGGGTAGCTGTCAGTGCCGGTCTGCGCCCGCAGCTGGCTGGCGGTGGAGGCATCGCTGGTGTTGTACAGCGCCTGGGCAATACTGGCCCAGGTGTCGCCGTGCTGGACCACATAGCTGCGATCGCCCGACTGCAACACGCTTTCGCTGATCTTGTTGCCGGCAGCGTCGTAGCTGTAGGTGGTACGGCCACCTACCGGGGTGTCGATCTGCTTGAGGCGGTTGGCCTGATCGTAGCTGTAGCTGGTCACCCGCACACGGGCGCTGGCCTGGTCGGCGTCCGGCTTGGGCAAGTTCATCTGGCCACCCAGACCATTGGCAGCCTCGGTCATCGAGACACGATTGCCGAACTTGTCATAGCCATACTGGGTGATATTGCCTTCGCCATCGACCCGCGACGTCACATGGTTGGTCGCGTCGTAACTGAGGGTCTCGACCAGGCTGAAGGCGCGGTTGGCCTTGTTGTAGTCATAGCCGGCATCGCCCTGCTTGAGCAGATACACGCCGTGATTGATCTTCACCTGATTACCAAAGGCATCGTAATCAATCAGCGTTGAATAGCCTTCACCATCGGTGACGACGGTGCGGCGGTCGAGCAGGTCGTATTGATAGCGCGTGGTGCGCGCATCCTGCCCATTGCCGAGCGAGGTGGTCGTGCTGGTGATATTGCCACGGCGGTCGTAGGTGTAGGCCGTCTTCAGCGAAATGAACGGCGCCTTGCCTGCCGTGCGGGTTACGGTCAGCGGTCGGCCAAGGCCGTCATAGCTGGTGGTCTGCACCGTGCCATTGGCATCGGTCATCTGCGTCTGGTTGCCCAGCACGTCGTACTGATATTGGGTGACACCACCCATCGGGTCGGTCACCTGGGTGATGCGGCCTTCGCCGTCGTAGCTGTAACGGGTCTGCCGGACCTGCATATCGATGCCGTAGCCCAGATATTGCGTGGCGGTCAGCTTGTTGCCCTGGCCATCGTAGCTGTACTCGGTGGCCAGACCATTGGCGTCGGTGGTCTTGACCAGCCGGTTATCGCGGTCGTAGCTGTATTTCGTGCTGCAGGCATCAAACAACCCCTGCAAATAAGTCGGGCCGGCGCTTACTTCGGCGGCGGTCATGCCCACGACCTTGCCATTCACCATCTTCCACAGGCCCAGCGTCTTGCGCATTTCCGTGTAGTAAGGCGAATCGCTGGTGGTCAATGCCTTGTAGTTGGCATTGGTTTCGGTCAACCGGTTGCCTGCGCCATCGTAGGTGTAGCTGACGGTCTCGCCGGCCGGGTTGGTGGCACTCAACAGGCGATTGTTGCGGTCGTAGGTATAACTTTCCAGCCGCTCGTCCGGCGTGCCGAACGCCGACTTGCGCCAGCTCAGGTTGCCGCTGTTGTCGTAGGCCATCAGCGTGAGGACGCCCATGGCGTTCTTTTCCGACATCAGGCGGTTGTCGCGGTCGTACTGGAAGCGGGTGATGCGCACGTCAGTCGTGCCGTATGCCTCATGGCTGGCCAGCAGATTGCCGTTGGCGTCGTACTCGCGATGCGTCACCGTGCCCAGCGCGTCGATGATGTCGCTGACGCGGCCCGCCGCATCAAACTTGAACTGGGTGGTGCGCTGGTCGGCGC
This sequence comes from Parachitinimonas caeni, assembly GCF_030129945.1. Lineage (GTDB taxonomy): Bacteria > Pseudomonadota > Gammaproteobacteria > Burkholderiales > Chitinimonadaceae > Parachitinimonas > Parachitinimonas caeni. Next base: position 101,697 of record NZ_JARRAF010000009.1, on the reverse strand, counting down.
TGATCACGCCTTGCCAGCTGCTGGCCTCGGTGATCGCGGTGCGATTGCCCAGTGCATCGTAGCTATAGCTGGTCACGACCTTGCTGCCAGCGTCGATCTGCCGGATCTCGAACAGCAATCGGTTGTTCTGGTCGTAAACATAGTTCTTGACGTGATCCTTGCCGGGGCTCGACTGCGGCACTGGTCGGCTGCCGTTGGCCGGCACCGTCACCTTCTTGTCGTAGATCACCACCGAATAGGCATTGCCATAGGCATCGAACTGGCGTTCCGTCAGCCAGCCTTCGGCCGATACGGTGGCGACTTCGCGGTTGTTCTTGTCGAAATAATGGTAGGTCTTGTTGAACTGGGTCGCGGCCAGATCCAGCGCCACATCGGTTTCGATGGCATTGCCGGCGCTATCGCGCTTGGTAAGCGTCACATAGCCTTCGGCATCGGTCTTTTTGATCAGCTGGTTGCGGGCGTTGTAGACATAGCTGGTGGTCTGGTCTTTCTGCACATTGCTGGCAGGCACCGGCATCTGCTGCAGGTTCACCGGCAAGCTCAGCGCCGTGGCGTAACGGGTCTGGCCGACCAGGTTGCCGGCGGCGTCGTAGCTCTGACGCACGGCATAGCCCTCACCATCCACCGATAGCACCGCCAGATTGCGCTTGTCGTAATACACGGTCGTGCTGTTGCCACGGCCGTCGATGGTCTGCACCTTGTTACCGGCAGCATCGTAGACGTATTGCACCGAAACGTTGTTCGGGTTGGTTTCTTTGATCAGCCGGTTATTGGCGTCATACAGATAACTGGTGGTGCCATTGGCAGTAATCCCCACCTTCTGGGCGGCGCTCAGGTTCTTGCAGTCGGCCGGCAGCGACATGGTCTGCCGCATCACCTGATACGCCGGCTCATTGCTGTTGAGCAGCTTGTCGGCATTGGCGTTGAGGCTCGTCAAGCGGTTGCCGACTGCATCATAAGTGAAGCGGCTGACCCCGCCGGCCGGGTCAGTCATGGCCTGCACCCGGTTGTTGGCGTCGAAGCTGTACAAGGTCGTGCGCTGGCCATCACCGGCCTTCGGTACCGGGTTGCTGCCATCCGCCGGGCAGCTGACCGGGCTGTCATAGGCGGTAAAACTCACCAGATTGCCGACCGTATCGTAATGGCGTTCGGTGAGGTAGCCCTCGGGGTCTACCCGGTACAGCTCGCGACCCAACTGGTCGTAGTAATACGAGGTGGTATGCGGCAAGCCGGCCGGGATGGTCGGCAAGGTACCCGCTGGCGTGGCCTGCACCCGCGTGCCATAGGCCAGCTGGCTGCGCAGATTGCCAAAGGCGTCGTAGCGGTTTTCGGTCAGATAGCCCTCGGCGTCAATCTGCATGACGGCGCGATTGTTCTGATCGTAGTAGGTATAGCTCCGGGCAAACTGTGTGCCCGCCAGATCCAGCGCACGGGCGGTTTCGACCACATTGCCGACACCGTCATAGGTATACAGCGTCTGATAGCCTTCGGCATCGACGCTCTTGATGAGCTGACCCAGCTTGTTGTAGCCGAGGGTCACCGTCTGATCGGCAGCGCTGCTGACCGGCACCGGTTTGACGGCCGGATCGACCGGCAGATTCACCGGCACGGCATACAGGGTCTTGCTCAGCACATTGCCAGGGCCATCGTAGACCGTGCGACTGACGTAGCCGTTGGCATCCACCGACAGCACCAGCCGGTTGGAGGCATCGTAATAGCGTGTCGTGCTGTTGTTGCGGGCATCGGTGGTCTGCACCAGATTGCCGTTGGCGTCGTATTTGTAGCGGGTGACGTTGCCGAGCGGATCGGCCGTCTGCACCAGCCGGTTATTGGCGTCGTAGACATTGCTGGTAGTGCAGCGGGCCTGCAGCGTGGCGATTTCCGCTGCCGACAGCATGCTGACCAGCTTGCCGCCCCACTCGGCGTGCCCGCCATTCACATCGTTGACCCAGACCTGCGCCACCATCCCGGCCAGTTCACGCTGCTTGCGCCAGTAGGCATCGTCGCTCTGCGTCAGCGGGCCGGCGTTGGCGTTGGTTACGGTCAGGCAGTTACCTACCGCATCGTAGCTGCGGCGGGTAATACCGCCCGCTGCATCGGTCGTGCTGATCTGGCGGCTGTTGGCGTCATAGGCAAACTGGGTGACGCGCTTATCCTGCCCGCCCTGCCCCAGCCAGCTGGCCCCTTCGACCATTTCGGTGCGATTGCCGACGGCATCGTAGCTATAGCCCGTCACGGCAAACACGCCGTTTTCGATAGTGCGGACTTCAAACAGCAGCTGGTTGTTCAGGTTGTAGACAAAATCGGTGCGCTGGTCGCGGCTGCCAGTAACCGGCTGGGTCGGCAGACTGCCGGCCGGTGGGATCGCCACTTTGTCGGCATAGCGGATCTGCAGGTAGGCATTACCGGCTGCATCGTAGCTGCGTGAGGTCAGATAGCCTTCGGCGTCGATCCGGTAGATTTCCCGGTTGTTCTTGTCGAAGTAGCTGTAAGTCTTCTCAAAGCGGGTGCCAGCCAGGTCCAGCGCCTTGTCGGTCTCGATGACATTACCCGCCCCATCATAGAAATAACGGGTGATATAGCCTTGCGCGTCGGTCCGTTGCACCAGCTGATTGCGCAGGTTGTAGCTGCAGCTGACGGTCTGATCCTGCGCACTGGCAACCGGCACGGGCTGGCTCGCCGGGTCCAGCGGCAGGCTCAGCGCCTTGGCATGGCGGGTCTGGCTGAGCACATTGCCCGACACATCATAAGTAAAGGTCGTGGCGTAGCCCTGGCTATCCACCGTCATTACGGTTCGGCCGCCCTTGTCGTAGTAGCTGGTGCTGACATTGCCTAGCGCGTCGATGGTCTGGGTGCGGTTACCCGCAGCGTCGTACTTGTATTGGGTGACATTGCCCAGCGGATCGGTTGATTTGATCAGCAGGCCATTGCTGTCGTAAACAAAGCTGCTGGTGCAAGCCGCTGTCAGCTTGGCAATGTCGGCGGCGCTCAGATTGGCGCCATTGTTTGAAACCTTGCCCGGCCCGCCGGGGAAGACCGTCACCCCAGCCAATTTTCGCAGGTTCTGGTAGTAGGGCTGATCGCTGTTGATCAGCAGGGTCAGATTGGCGTTGGTCGTGCTGATGCGGTTGCCGCTGGCATCGTAGGCATGGCGGGTGACACCACCCATCGGGTCGGTTTCCGACACCAGGCGGTGATTGGCATCGTAGCCAAAGCTGGTGGTGCGCTTGCCATCACCCACCTTGGGCTTGGGGTCGGTGCCGGCCGCCGGCACACCCACCATCGTGTTGTAGGCGGTCACGCTGACCCGGTTGCCCACGGCATCGTATAGCGTTTCCGTCAGATAGCCTTCCGGATCGAGACGGAAGTGCTCGCGGTTATTGGCGTCGTAATACAGGCGGGTGGTGCGGGTGGTGCCGCCCGGTGGCTGCGGCATGCCGCTGAGAGGGGGCGATACCTTGCCATTGTGGCGGATCAATGCGGTGACGTTGCCGGCGGCATCGTAGCGTTTCTCGCTCAGATAGCCTTCGGCATCGAGGCTGAATACTTCGCGGTTGCTGGCATCGAAATAGCTGCGGCTGATCGCCCACTGGCTGCCGGCCGCATCCAGCGCCGTCTCAACCTTGACGCGATTGCCGACGGCATCGTAAGTCGATTTGCTGACAAACCCCGCCGCATCGCGGCTTTCAATCTGGCGGTTCAGGCTGTCATAGCGGTAGCGGCTGGTCTGATCCTTGGCGTTGCTGACCGGCGTCGGCAGCACATGCGGGTTGACGGGCTGTGCCAGCGGGGTGGCAAACAGGGTCTGGCTCAGCACATTGCCGTTGGCGTCGTAATCCAGCTTCACCAGATAGCCATTGGCATCGGCCTTGAACAGAGCCTGATTCGCGGCGTTGTACCAAACGGTGCTGACATTGCCGCGCTCATCCTTGACCTGGATGCGATTGCCCCGTGCATCGAAGGTGTACTCGGTCACCCCGCCCATCGGGTCGGTGATGCGATCAACCCGATTCTTGGCATCGTAGTGGTATTGGGTGGTGAAGCCGGCCTGCAGCTGCTTTTTCTGGACCTGGCTCAGTTGCGCCGCCAGCAGGCCCTCACCGTCACCCCCCACCATGCCCTGGCGTTTACGCAGATCACGGAAGTAGGCGTTGTCGCTGGTGACCACTGCCCAGCCATTGGCGTCGATGACATCGGTACGGTTACCGTTGGCGTCATAGCTGTACGAGGTATAGCCGCCCTCCGGATCGGTCACGCCGATCAGTCGCTCGGTGGCGTCGTAGCTGTAGGTGGTGGTGCGGTTATTGGCATCGGTAATCGCCACCTTGTTGCCGGCAGCGTTGTACTGGTAGCGCGTGGTATTGCCGCTGGCATCAGTCTGGCTGATCTGCTGGCTGCGGCTGTCGTAGGCAAAGGTGCTGACACGGCCTAGCGGGTCGGTCACGCTCAGGCGGTTGCCATCGGCGTCGTAGCTGTAGGTCGTGACATTCGATTGCGCATCGGTCACCGATACCGTGCGGTTGAGCGCATCGAAACCGTAGCGGGTCTCGTTGCCGTTGGCATCGCGTACCACACTGACGTTGTAGTTGCGGTCGTAAGCCGTGGTTTGGCGCTGGCCAGCGGCATCCACCACCGCCGTCAGATGGTTGCCGGCGTCGTACTCATAGTGCGTGGTATGGCGCGCCCGCAGATCCTGCTTCTGCGCTGCGGTCAGCTGTGCGGCCAGCAAGCCCTGGCCGGTGGCATTGTCGATCAGGCCCAGCTGCTTGCGCAGATCGCGGTAATGCTGCAGATCGCTACTGACCAGCGCTTCGCCATTGGCGTCGGTGATGGCGATGCGGTTGCCGCGCACATCGTAGGCGTAACGCACGGTGCGGTTGGCGGCATCGGTGGTGGTCAGCAGACGGTTGGCCGGATCGTAGCTGAAGCGGCTGATGCCGCCACTGGCGTCGATCAGGGCAATCTGGTTGCCCACGCCATCGAATTCATAGCGCGTCTGCAGGCTGAGCGGGTCGATGACCTTGATATTGCGATTGAGCGCGTCGTAAACGTACTCGGTGGTGTTCTGGCGGGCATCGGTCACAAACCGACGGTTGCCCACCGCGTCATATTGATAGCTGACTTGACGCCCCAAGCCATCGGTCAGCTTGGTCAGACGGTTATTCAGGTCGTAGTCGTAGTGAGTAGTCACCGGGCTGCCGTTGAGGCCACTGGCGTTGCGGGTCTCGTCGCTCAGATTGCCGAAAGCGTCATAGCTGCGGTGGGTAACATAGCCGAGGCTATCGGTGGTGTCGCTCAGACGATTGAGCGCGTCGTAGCTGTAGCGGGTGGTAAACGCGCTTTGCAGGGTCTTTTTCTGTTGGGCCGTCAAGGCCGCAGCGGCCACGCCCTGCCCCATGCCATCGACGATGCCGAGCCGCTTGCGGAAGTCCTTGTAGTACTGCAGATCCGATTTGACGATAGCGTCACCATCGGCCGACATCGCCGCTACCCGGTTGCCGTTGCCGTCGTAGGCTGAAGTACTGCGGCGGGCAAACGCCGTGCCGACGGCTTCGGCAATCGCTGTCAGCCGGTTCAGGCCATCGTATTCGTACTGGGTAACCACGCCCTGATGGTCGGTACTCTGCGTCTTGTTGCCCACCCGATCATAGCCATAGGTGTCGGTGTAGCCGTAGCGGATCGCCGCCTTGTCGGCTGCCGTAAGGTCGGCCACCTGCTTTCCTACCGTCTGGCCATTCACCACCTTGCTGAAGCCCAGCTCCAGCCGTTGCTTGACGTACTGAGCGTCATCGCTGCTGAGCAGGGCATTGCCGACGCCATCGGTTTTGGCAGTGAGCTGGCCGAATTCGTCGTAAACATAGGTTTCGACCTGCGCGCCGGCCGTGCTGTCTACCACCACATCGCCGGTTTTCGCGTCAAGGTGGGCGGTGACGCCGATCTGCACACTGGTGCGATTACCCAGGCTGTCGTAGACGTAGACCGTCTGCACACCATTGGCATCGGTCATCATCGCCGCCCGGCCGGCCTTATCGAAGGCAAAGCTCGTGGTACGGCCGTTTTCGTCGGTACGGGCAACTTCCTGGCCATTCAGGTTGTAGCGGTGCTCCACCGCGTAGCGCATGGGCTGGCCGGTCGCAGGGTCGGTCACTTCCGGCCGCAACTCGGTCATGATCAGACCATCCGACGAGAAGTCGTAGAAGAATTCCGTGGTATGCGCATTGGCGTCGGTGACTGCCACCCGGCGGCCGGCGGCATCGTAAACATACGAACCGCTGACATTGCCCATCGCATCGACTTCCGCCACCAGCTGATTCGCCTCATCGAAGCGGAAGGTCAGACGATGCTGCTGGGCCGGCGCCAGCTGGGCCCCCGCCACCACGCTGACCCGGTTGAGGTTGGCGTCGTAGGTGTACTGGCTGACATTACCGACCGCATCGCGAGCTTCCACCAGCAGATTGTCGCCGTTATAGCGATAGTGGCTGACCTGGTTATTGCGATCAGTCACGGAAATCTGGTTGCCGTTGGCATCGTAGGCATAGTAGGTGTGATAACTCACCGTATTGCCGTTTGCGTCCGCCACAGCCGTGGTTTCGACGTCGAGCAGCCGGTTGTCGGCCGAGTAGCGATAGGTCGTGACGCGGCCTTCGGCATCGGTGCTGCGCGTCATATTGCCGTTGACGTCATAGGTCACGGTGCTGTGGCGGTCAAAGGCACTGCCCGCTGCCGCCGGAATGTGGCTGGATACCAGCCGGTTATTGCGGTCATACACCGAGTAGCTGGTATGGCCCGCTGCATCAGTCACGCTGATGCAGTTGCCGACCGCGTCGTAGCGGTAGCTGGTGACATGGCCCAGCGCGTTGGTCGAGGTCAGCAGGCGGTGTTCGGCGTCGTAACTGAACTGGGTGGTGTTGCCGAGGGCATCGGTGGTGCTCAGGCGGTTGCCATAGGCATCGTAAGTGTGGGAAGTCACCCCACCATCCGCCGCTGTCACACTTTTCAGGGTGCCAAACGCGAAATACTCGTACTGGGTGACCAGTTGCTTGGCCGGATTGTCCGGGTCAGCGGCATCGGTGCTGAGCGTCTTGCTGACGATATTGCCGAAGACATCGTGCTTGTAGCGCGTGGTACGCCCACCGCCATCCACTGTCGCCTGCAGGCGTTCGGTGGCGGTGTCGTAGTGGTAAGTGGTGGTGTAGAGCGCCAGCAGCTGGGCTTTTTCCTGCTGACTGAGCTGGGCCACGGTCTTGCCGGTGGCGACATTTCCGGCCTGATGGATGTAACCCAGCTCCAGCCGCTTTTTAACGTAGAACAACTCATCCGAGCTGATCAGGGCATGGCCCATCGCCGCCGTCTCGCTGGCCAGCTTGTTGAAGGCGGTATAGGTATAGGTGGTGAGATTGCCTTCGGCATCGCGGCGGCTTAGCAGGTTGCCGTGGCCGTCGTAAGTCATGCGCGTGGTAAACCGTTCCTGCAGGGCGGTTACGTCAGCCGGCTGCAGGTCTTTGGCCAGCTTGGCCTTGCCCAGATTGGCCGGTGTGGCACCGGGCGCCCCAGCGGTGTAGACCACCCCCAGCTGCTGGCGCAATGCCTGATAGTAGTTGGCATCACTGGTCACGACGGCATCGCCGTCGGCGCTGGTATAGGCGATCAGGTTTTCCTGGGCGTCGTAGACATAGCGGGCCTCATAGCCCTTGGGCTCGATCACGCCGGTAATCGCGCCGCTGTCGTTAAAACGATAACGGGTCAGGTGACCTTCGCGAATCGCATCGGCCTGCTGCCGGAAGCTCGCGTTATTCGCGTAGAGCGAATCGCTGTAGTCGATATAGAAACCATTGGCCATCCGCCATTGCATGAACTCGTCTTCGTTCGACTTCATGCGCTTCAGGCCCAAGGCGCTCAGCACCTCGGTCGAGCCACCTTGATAATGGCCGTTATCGAGTTTGATCCCGTATTTGAACTCGGTACGCCCCCCTTCGGCATCGGTCAGCGCACTCAGCACCCATTCCGTACCGCCTTCATCACCCAGATCTGCCGCCTGGTACTCGAAGTGGAGAGAACGGGCAACGCTGCCTGCTGCATCCTTGATCAGGGTGACGTCGTTGGCATCGAGGTCCGCCACCAGCTTGGCATCGCCGGCCTGATGACCATTGCCGGCCTTCTGGTACACCACGCCCAGCTGCTTGCGCCAGTCGAGGTAATAGGCGTCATCACTGCTGAACAAGGCCTTGTCCGGCTCGGTCGGCAGGTCGATCTGCACCAGCTTGCCGTGGCTGTCGTCGTAGTGATAGCGCGTGGTGCGGCCGGCGCGGTCGGTGCTGCTGATCAACCGGTGTGCCGCATCGTAGCTGTAGCGGGCCAACTCTTCGCCGTTTTCGTCAGTCAGTGCCGTCAAATCGCCATTGGTGTAGCTGTAGCGGATGACATGAGCGGTATCGTCTTCAACCTCCACCAGTAAATCGCCGTCGTAGTGATACCGGTTGAGATTGCCGAAAGCGTCTTCCGTTGTGACCAGATGGCCGACCGCATCAAAACCCAGGCGCATGCGGTCGCTGGTGATGACGCGATACTGCTTGCTACCGGCGTCGTAACTGAGCGAGGCGTAGCTGCCGGCACCATCGACCGAAATCCAGCTGTCGCTCACCTTGTCGTAACTGAAGAGGAACTCACTGCCATCGGCATTGAACAGCGTGATCCTGCCCTTGTCCTGCAGGCTCAGATCGAGCGACGCGATATTGGCCCAGGGCTTGCCCTGTTTACCCAGCTGGCCAGTGCTGTTGTAGGTGCGGACGAAGGCATAGTCCTCCCCCTGCGAAGGCAACAGAACATCGGTGTGGCGCACCACCAGCCCACCATTGGCAACGTTGACGTAGATCGACTCGTTGTTGCCGACTGCCGACTTGCCGGTCCTGTCCTGGCGGTTGAGCAGGTAGAGCGAGCTGTCGAGTACACCGGCACTGTGGCCACCAATCATCGTTGTCATGTTCTTGTTCCTTGCATGGTAAGGCGGATGGTTATCTGGTCACCGCGAGACAAAAATCAGACCAATGGCCGATTCTGCCCAGCAGGCGCGAGGCGAATGTACCCAGCGCCGCCCCCTGAAGCCATCATGCAAATGCAGGCATACCCGCATCGTCGTTTTTAAACGGCGCGACAACTTGCCCATGACATATTTCCCATGCCCTTTCAATCAATAACGAAAATTTTTTATTTAATATCAAATACTTAATAAGCATTCGGCGCGCAGCAAGGTCGCGACCTGATCAAGCAAGCGGAGGGGTGTGGCGGGAGATCAAAACGGGTGTGAATTTTGCCGGGGTGGTAGCGCAAGGCATGAAAATTATGCCATTCGCTTAATTTGATAATACAATGTCATTGAACTTGCACCATCCGCCGAGCCAAGGCCCGGCACAATCCCCCCCAAAAACAAGGAAAAAGCGGTGAAACGAATTGTTCTGGCCAGCGCCCTGGCCCTCCTGCCCTGGCTGGCCCATGCCAGCGACCAATCCGACTGCAAGATTGCTGCCGGCACTTATCTGACCGGCAAAGTGACGGGCAAGCCGTATTTCCGGCCGGGCGGCTTTCTCAAGGGCATCCAGCTGTCGCATACCCATTTCAAGCTGAAGGCCGATCAGGATGGCAAGACCTACGATGTCTCGGTCGATAATGTGTTTGCCACGGGTTACAACGAAGCGGGTGAGTCGGTACCCATGCCACTGAAGACCATTGCCGTCGGGCAACGCCTGGCACTGTGCGGCGCGCCATTTCCCGGCGGCATTCACTGGGTACATCCCAACTGCGGCAAGAAGCCGTCGCCCAACCAGCCCAATGGCTGGATCAAGCTTGCAGACAGCCGCAACCGGGCCACGGGTGACAGTCTGACCAGCAATCTGGAGTACTGCCGCCTCTGGCGTGGCCGGCGTATGGTCATGCCTGGCGAATTTGACCAGCCCTTCATCCTTCCGGATGAGGAAGTCTCGCCCGAGTCCTGAAGTACCTCACCCCTCCCCCATCAAGCCGGCCAACGCCGGCTTGATGCTTTTCATGCCCCCCGCTCAATCGCCCGGACTTGCGGCGCCGCAACAAGTTATCCGTCTTATTTGGTCTTGATTGGCACATTACCGCAGAACTTTGTGTTCTCCTATTCAGAACAATTTTTGTTAATTTTTCACAATCAAAAAATAAATCAAATACAAATCTCGCTCACGCCTAAAATAGTTTTTCTTATTAAAATCAATTAATAAGTAAATTGTAAGCGGGTTTTATTTACTACAAAATGCCGTGATACCTATCCCGACTACCAACATACCAGTAGTTCAAATAATAAAAACCTTCAAGCAGACGCTAAACTATTTTTCAAATCTCTCGATACATTCCTATGAAAGGGCATGAAAACGCTTCATGCCTCACGCCGGGCTATCTGCCCGGAAAAACAAACAACAAGGCACCGTAGCCGACACGGGGCGCCGGGGATTCCCGCCGCGCCGGTCCGCGAGCCACCGCCTGTCCGTTCGGGCAAGGCGTGCGCAAGGTGCCCGCAATTTAAGGATCTACAAGATGGTTTCCATCGTGACGGGTAATGGTTTGGGCTTTTTGTCGGGTGCTTCGCTAGGGTTGGGAGGCGGACTGGACAAAGGGGAAGTCGGGCGAGGGGGTCAGCAACTGGCACTCAACGCCGTCAACGGCAATCTGCTGCTGCAGCGCCGCGATGAGTTGCTGACAGGGCGCGGGCCGGATCTCGGTCTGGTACGCACCTATAACAGCCAGGCCCGGTTTGATGGCGATAACGACGACAACTGGCGCCTGGGCATGTACCGGCAGATCAAGAGCTTTGTGCCCGGCCAGTCGGTGGTCAGGGTGGATGGCGATGGTCACGAATTCAGCTACAGCTATGTTGCCAGCCGCAATCTGTATGTCTGCACTGAAGGCAGCGGGCCGGATGACACCCTGGCCCTGTCGGGTAGCCGTTGGACATTCACAGATGGCGAAAGCGGCATCACCGAAGGCTACGACTGGGATGGCAGCAACGGCCGCCTCGTTGACAGCCAGGACCGGGACGGCAACAAGCTCAGCTATTTCTACAACGGCCGCCTGCTAAGTTCGGTTGTCTCGTCCAGCAACGAGACCATCCTGTTCGACTACGAAGGCAACAACCTCAAGCAGACCCGGCTGGTGTTCCGCGATATCAGCGGCCCCAATCCGGTGGACGTCACCCGCGTATCCACCCGCTACTACTACAACGCCCAGAGCCGACTGGAACGGGTGGTCACCGACCTGACACCGGAAGACGGCAGCATTGCCGACGGCAAGACCTATGAAACCCGTTACACCTACGCAGGGGACAGCGACCGGCTGGCTACTCTGCAGGATACGGATGGCACCTCGCTGTCCTTCGACTACATCGACCAAGGCGGCGAATGGCGGCTGAAGACCCTGACCGATGTCGCCATGAACCGTAGCACCAGCTTTGTCTACGATCTGGCCAACCGCAGCACCACCATCACCGACGCCCAGAACGGCAAGACGGTTATCAGCTACGACGCCAAGGGCCTCGTCACCAGCACCAGCATGACCGCCAGCGATGGCAGCACCGCCAGAGTGCAGTACCAACGCGACGCCAGCGGCAATGTGCTGGAGGTGCTGGATGCGCTCAACCAGAAAACCGTCTACGGCTACGATGCACAAGGCAACCAGGTCTGGCAGCGCGACGCCACCGGCCAGTGCCTGGCCCGCCGCTACGACGAACGCAATCTGCTGATCTCGGAAACCCGTTTCAGCAGCCTCGACCCGAACGCTACCGCCGCCACCCCACCAGCCGGCGCCCGCAGCAGCTATTTTGTCTATGACCAGAAAGGTCATCTGCGCTTTCAGATCAGCGCCGGCGGTCAGGTCAGCGAGTATCGCTACAACGCTCAGGGCCAGCGCGAAGCCGAGTTGATCTACACCCAGGCCAGCCACACGCCAGCCAGCGCACCGACCCACGACCAGATGGTCAGCTGGCTCACTGGCATCGATCGCAGCCAATGCCAGCGTACCGATTATCTGTATGACTTCCGGGGCAATGTCCGCAGCAAGACTCAGTACGCCCGCACCAATGCGGCAGGCGAAGGCATTGCCGATACTGACAGCGCCACCACGACCTACGTCTACGATCAGTCGGGTCGCCTGCTGTCTTCGCTCGACCCCCGAGCCGGCAGCACCAGCCTCAGCTATGACGGTCTGGGCCGCCTGCTGAGCACCACCAATGCCGCCCTCGGCAAAACCCTCACCGTCTACGACGACGCCAGGGCCGAAACCCGCATTACGGATCTGGCCGGGCTGACCACGGTGCACCAGTACAACAAGGCTGGTGAACTGATGGCTGTCATCGCTGGCGACTTGCCGGCCAGCCGCCTGCATTACGACAGTCTGGGTCGTCTGCGCGCCAGCGTCAGCGCCACGGGCACCCGCACCGCCTCGCTCTATGACACAGCGGGCAACAAGGTCGCCGACATCGACGCAACCGGCGCCATGACCGAATACCAATACGACCGCAACGACCGGCTGATCAAGACCACGCTTTACAGCTATCCCCTCAACGCCGACCAGCTGGGTCAGCTATTCGACGCCAACGGGCAACCGAAGCCGCTATTGCTGGCCAGCATCAAACCGGGTGAGCTGGTACGTCCCAGTGCATCGGTTGATGACCGCAGCAGCCTGGCCTTCTACGACGCCGCCGGCCGGCTCAGCAAAACCGTGGACGCGCTGGGTTACGTGACCGAAACCCGCTACGACGGCATGGGCCTTGTCAGTGGCAGCACCGCCTATGCCAAACCGGTTGACGTCAGCAAACTGGTTGCAGGCGCCGCACCTGGTACCGTCAAACCCCAGCCCGATGCTGAACGTGATCGCATTACACGCAACTTCTACGATGCCGACGGCCGTTTGCTGGCCAAACTGGACGCCGAAGGGTACTTGAGCGAGCAGGTGATCAACCCGGCGGGGCAGCTCGTACGTAGTGTGCGCTACAGCACCGCCACCGACGCCAGCAAACGTGCCACCGGCAGCCTGGCCGAGCTGCGCCCGGCCCGCACCGGGCAGGATCAGATCAGCGCCGTGCGGTACGACGGTCGCGGCCTGGTGGTGGCCGAAGTCAGTGCCGAAGGCTATCTGGTCGAACATCGCTACGACCGCAGCGGCAACCGTATCGGCAGCACGTCTTACGCCAAAGCACTGGGCAACGACGTCGCGCAGGCTTTCTATGGCAACCCGCAAGCGGCAGACATCGCAGCGCTACGCATCGCCGCGAGCGTGGCCGGTAAGGATCAGGTCATCAGCCTGCAATACGATGCGCTCAATCGCATCAAGACCGAAATCGGCGCAGACGGCAGCGTCAGCGAACATCAGTACGACACCGCCGGCAACCAGGTCCGGCTGACCCAGGCACTGGGTAGCAATGAAGAGCGCGTGCAACGCGCCCGTTTCGACCGCTACGGCCGACTGACCGGTGAACTCAGCGGTGAGGGAGCGGCCCTGCTGCGCGACAATATGAGTGCCAGCGAAGCCGAGGCCATCTGGCAGCAGTATGGCGTGCGCCACAACTATGACGCTTCAGGCCGGCGCGTCAGCACCACCGACGCCAGGGGCCAGACCCGCTATTTCTACTACGACTTCGCCGGCAGGCTCACCCATACCATCATTCCGGCTGGCGATCTGGCCAACCCGGAAGGCGAAATCAGCGAGATCCAGTACAACGCCTTTGGGCAGGCCCAAACCACCCTGCGCTACAGCCGCCGACTGCCGGCTGCCAGCTTCAAGACACTCAAGGGCGGGCTGCTCGACCGTAGCAGTACTGAAGGCAAGACCTTGCTGGCGGCGCTAGCCCGCATCGAGTGGGGCGCCACCGATGCCCGAGTCCGTCAGACCTATAACCAGCGTGGTGAACTGAGCGTGCGATATGACGAAGACGGCGTTGCCAGCCGCTTCCAATACAACGCCTTCGGTGAAATCAGCAGCAAGTTCCTGCCGCAATCTGCCGGCCGCACCCTGGAAGTTCGCTACGACTACGACCGGCGCGGTCTGCTGAAAAAGGAAAGCGCTCACCCCAACCCACTGCAACCCACGCTGAACCTGGTCAGCCAGAGGGTCTATGACGCTTTCGGCCGGGTCACCGATGTGCTCGACAGCCAGGGCCGGGTCAACCACAAGGAATACGACCGTCAGGGCCGCGTGGTCGCCAGCACCGACCCGCTGCAAGGCGTGCGCCGCAGCAGCTACGATGCTTTTGACCGGGTACTGACCGTCACCGACGCCACCAATCAGACCACCACCGTGGTCTATGACGACACGGCGCGCAGCATCACGACCACCACGCAGGAAGGCGTGGTCACCGTCACCACCCGCAACCGCCATGGGCAGACCTTGCAGGTCAAGGATGGTCGCGGCGGCGTCAGTACCTTCCTGTACGACAAGGCGGGCCGACTCAAGGAATCGACCGGTGCCGATGGCAACAAGACTGCCGACAACCGCTACGACAAAGCCGGCCTGCTCACCGAAACCCGCGATGCCAATGGCCTCGTCACCCGCTTCGACTACGACGCCGCCGGCCGTGTGCTGAGCAAGACCGTCGATCCGGCCGGCCTGAAGCTGGTCACCCGCTTTGAATTCGACGGCATGGGCCGCACGGTAAAGCAGACCGAGCCTGACGGCCGCGTCACCCGTACCGAGTTCGACCTCAAGGGGCAGGTAGCCGCGATCATCGTTGATCCGGACGGTGCCAAACTAAGCACCCGCTACAGCTACGACCCACAGGGCCGCCAGCTGACGGTCCGCAGCAATCACCCCGGTCAGCCGGCGCTGACCCGCTATGAATACGATATCCACGGCCGGCGCATCGCCGAAATCGTCGATCCGGACGGCGCCAAGCTCACCACCCGCTACCAGTACGACAAGCTGGGCAATGTCATCCAGAAAGACGTGGTACTGGATGCCAATACCCAGCAGCTGGCCAGCACCCGTTACGCCTATGACGAAAACAACCGGCTGGTGGCCACGCTGGATGCAACAGGTGCCCTGAGCACCCGCAGCTACGATGCAGAAGGCCGGCTGACCGCGACCCTGGCCTATGCCCTGGCCATTGATCTGGGCTCGCTGACACCAGCGGAGAATCCCGAGCGGGGTTACAGCCTGCAGGAGCTGCAGGCACTGACCACTACCACCGACGGCGACCGGCTTGAACAGCTGACTTACGACCGCGATGGTCACCTGCGGTTTGCCATCAATGGCGAAGGCACGGTGTCGGAGAACCGTTACGACGGCAACGGCAATGTGGTCATGCAGATCGTCCACGGCCAGACGCTGGCCTTGAGCGAGCGCACCGACCTCAGCACCAGCGCGCTGCTCAATCGCTTTGCCACGATAGACGCGGCCGACCGTGTGAGCCGCACGGCCTACGACGCGGCCAATCGCCCCACCCTGAGTCTGAATGCGCTCAACACCCTGACGATTGCCGATTACGACGCCACGGGCCGCTTGGTCAAAACCCGCCAGCTGGCCAAGGCAGTCACCCTTGGCAATGGCGAAGACATGGCATTGCTGACCAAGGAGCTGACGGGTCAGGCGGCTTGGTCCCGCATTGCGCTGGATGCCGCCCGCGACCGTGCCAGTTACACCGTCTACGACCTCGCCGGACGCCCCCGCTTTGCGGTGGATGGCGAAGGCTATGTCGTCGAAACCCGCTACGAACTGAATACCCGGCAGATCAGTACCATCCGGTACGCTACCCCGATCACCCTCAGTGCCGATCAGCAGGCCAATAGCTCTGCCCGCACGGAAGCCCTGATCGGCCAACTGGCCGGCGCGCTGCCAACCGGCGCACCCGCCACTGCCATCGTCAACAGCAGCCGCACCGATCTGGCCGGTCGCGTTATCGAAACCGTCGACGGCGAGAACGTCTTTACCCACTACGACTACGATCTGAAACGCCATGCCGTGCAGACCACGGTCGGCTACGGCCGTCCCGACGCCAGCCGTAGCGAGCAGGTTTACGACGATGCCGGTCGCCTGATCGAACAGACCCAAGGACTGGGCACCGCCGAAGCCACCACGGTGCGTCATCGCTATGACGGCGCGGGCAACCGTATTGCCACCATTGATCCGCGTGGCGTGGCACTGGCCAGCAGCGATAGCGACTGGGCGCGCGCCGAGCGGGCCCGCCTCGGTTTCGTTGATGGCGCCAGGCTCGACCAACTGCGCAGCGACTGGAACGGCTACTGGGCCAGCAGCAGTGCAGGCCAGGTCAGCCCCTACGCCGGCGGCCAGCTCACCCGCAATGCGGGTGACACCGCCACCTTCCGCGCGGCCGATGGCAGTGTGCTGCAAGTGCGACGTGACGCACTGTTCAGCGACATCGCCGCCCAGAGCACCGCCATCGCCAAGCTCTGGCGCGACAGCTACGGCTTCGACTACCGGGGCAATCTGGAAAACCGGGTACAGGACAGCAACGCCCCGGCCCGCAAGGCCGGCGTGCTGGCCAGCCAGCTGAGTGCTGCCGAGCGTGAAGCGCTGATGGCCCGTTACACCACCCGCTATCGCTACGACGCCGCCGGCCGTCAGGTGGAAGTACGCGATGCCGCCGGCGCCGCCAGCCAGACCGAGTACAACGCCTTCGGCAATGCCGTCAAAGCCACCGACCCGCGCGGCCAGAGTAGCTATTTCTATTTTGATCATGCCGGCAGGCAGATTGGCCAGATCACCACGGCCCGTGAGTACACCCAAACCGTTTACGATGCTTTCGGCAATGTCAGCCAGATCACCAGGTTCGGCAGCCCGGTAACGGGGGAACTGTCGGTCGATTACCTGCCAACCGTCACCGCCGGCAACCAGCCGGCCGCGCTGAATCTGGTCACGACCTTCGGCCGCGACAAGCTCAACCGTCAGACCAGCGTCAGCGATAACAGCGGCAAGTCGGAAAGCTATGAACTGGACGCTTTCGGCCAGAAAACCCTGCAGCGCGTGCGGGTAACGGTGGATGGCGCGCAAACCGGCGAATGGCGTTATGAATATGACCGACGCGGCAAGCTGATCCGGGAAACCCTGCCCATCACCTCGCCCGATACCGGTGGTCAGCCACAGGCCGTGGTCAACCGCTATGTCTACGATGCCAGCGGCAACCGGACCCAGGCGATCGAAGCGGACGGCCTGCCCGAGAAGCGCAGCACCATCCTCGTCTACGACAAGGCGGGGCGCCTGCTGGAGCAGCGCAACAATTCTGTGCGCAGCTACACCGTCGCCGGTGGCTGGCAGGATGTCACCCCGACCGAGCAGTTCCGCTACGACGCCCGTGGCAATCTGATCAGCAAAACCGATGCCGCCGGTGGCCGCACGCTCAGCTATTACGACGCCACCAACCAGAAATCCGCCGAGATCAGCGCCAGCGGCACCTACACCCAATGGCTGCGCGACCCGGCCGGCAACGCTGGCGTCGTCCGTGTCTATGACACCCCGCTCAGCCTGCCGACCAATGCAGGTGGCACGCCTCCCGCACCGGTCGATGCCGCCAAACGGCGCGAGACCGAAGTGTTCTTCGATGTCGCCAGCCGCATTACCAGCACCCTGGTTCGCAACGTCAATCTGGGCGAGTACAACAGTCAGCAGGACCGCTACGAGTACTATCTGGGCAATGTGCAGACCCGCAAGGTCTACGACCTTGCCGGCAATCTGGTGCGCGAAGAAGACGGGCGCGGCAACAGCGAATTCAGCTGGTATGACGAAGCCGGCCGCAAGCGGCTGATGCTGGACCGCGAAGGCTACGCCACCCGCTGGGACTACAGCGCCGGCAAGCTCATCGAAACCCGCTACGCCAAGCCCTATACCGGCAATGCCACCGAAACCACGCCATTGGCCACTGTACTGGCGCAGCTCGACGGCACGGCAGCGGACAACCGCGTTATCGAGCAGGAATTTGATATGGCCGGCCGGGTCACCGTCCGCCGCCTGCTGAATCTGCAATACGGTGAAGCCGGCAAGGCTGGCGATGGCAAATGGGATGGCAGCTACAGCCAGAAAGCCGGCTCGGCCGAAACCCGACTGGCCTACAACGCGCTGGGCAAAGTCATTCGCAGC
This sequence comes from Parachitinimonas caeni, assembly GCF_030129945.1. Taxonomy (GTDB): domain Bacteria; phylum Pseudomonadota; class Gammaproteobacteria; order Burkholderiales; family Chitinimonadaceae; genus Parachitinimonas; species Parachitinimonas caeni. The sequence goes on along the minus strand of NZ_JARRAF010000009.1, from coordinate 83,598 downwards.
ACTGATGCCGATGGCCTCGTCACCACCTTCAGCTACGACGCCCTGGGCCGGGAAACCCGCCGCGAGGAAGGCAGCTTTACCGGCTTCGACAACGCCACCGTCAGCCGTCGCATCACCACCGACTATGACGGCCATGACCAGATCATCCGTCGCACCGAACTCGGTCGTAACGATGCCAGCAGCGACGATGACCGCATCACACGCTACGAGTACGACGCCGTGGGGCGTAACACGGCGGAAGTCAATGCCGCGAACGCCCGCACCGAATATGGCTACGACGCCGCCGGCCGCCGCACGCTGATGCAAACGAGCCGCAGCGATGCGGCAGGCGCCAAGCGTACCGAGTGGATCAAAACCGAATACGACGCGCTGGGTCGCGAAATCAAACGCAGCGAGAGCTGGCAGCTGGCGGGCGCGCTCTCGCCCCAGGCGGGTGACGTCCGCGAGATCCGCTACAACGCGCATGGCGAGATCACCGGCAAGCGCCTCAATGGTGGTAACGACAAGGCCGAGTGGCAGGAATACGCCGAGTTCGATGCGCTGGGACGTGCCTGGAAAACCAATAGCGGCAAGGGCGTCAGCAAAGCCTATGTGTTCGATGCCAACGGCAATGCCACACTGAGTATCGAATCGACCGGCGCCGATCTGCGCAATCTGACGCTCGACCAAGCCAAGAATCTGAGCGGCACAGCGGCCACCATTTCGGTGTTCGACCGTCGCAACCTGATCAGTGAGACCATTCAGCCCCGCTTTACGGCCGAAGAAGCACTGGCCCGCATCGACGCCGCCCGCCGCGACGTCAAGGCCGGCGAGCCTTACGCCCCCACCACACTGGAAGTCAACCGTACCTATGTGAGCGGCAGTGGCGGTGGCAGCGTCAGTAGTGTCGGCCATGTCCACACCAGCGCCATTACCACCGGCACCACACAGGCGGTCAGCATTGATGGCACGCTGGAATCGGTCACGACCGAACGGGGCGGTGGCTCGATTCCTTATTTCGCGGGCTATTACCGCTATCAAGGCCAGAGCATGACCGTCAGCCTGCCGGCGCTGGGCTGGTATGGCGAGGGCCAGTTCGAACTGGAATATCAGGACAGCCAGGGCTTGGTCACCACCACGGCCGGCAGTACCAACAGTCAGGCCACGCTCGCGCTCAACCGCGAGCTGAAAGGCGATTACACCTTGCGGCTGTTCCGCCGCATTGCCGGCTCGGGCCGCCTGCTGCTGGGCGAGCAGACCGCCAGCCACGCCAGTTTCGGCAGCTGGTCGGCCATCGGGTCCGCCCGCCCCAGCATCAGCAACTACAACCAGCGCGCGTCGCTGAGTCTGAAACCCTTGCAGCAGTTCCATCTGGCCGGCCAGCCGGATGCCACGACACGTCTGTCCTTCTCTTTCCGCACGGCAGGCAGCAATGCGGCCTTCACAGCTATCGATCTACCGCAGATGGTGGTCGAGGGCCGTGCCCAGCCCGGCTGGTTTGTCATTGACTGGAGTCAGGTCGCCGCTGGCGATTACGAATACAAGTATCAGGCTTTCAATAGCGCGGGCCAGGTCATCAACACCGGCGACGGTCAGGCCAGAATCGGCGGGGCCAGCAGCCGCATCGTCCAGTCAGGTGGCGCCGCCGCCCCGCAGGGCCCGACCAGCAAGCCGAATGTCGGTATCAGCCAGGCCGGCAGCGTGATGGCGGTGGCCCAGTCGGCCGGTGAGCAGATGGCCGGCAATATCAGTGCCACCAAGATCACCACCGTCACCAGCCAGATGAACGGCACGATCCCGTACACCACCACCACGGTGACTTACCAGATCGACAACGCCACCTTCAATCTGCCCAACCTGCCGTCCACCACCTCAGGCGGCTCGCCGGAGTACCAGATCGAGTTCGTCTGTGGCGATGTGCGCCGTCAGGGCCTCTCCTACAGTGGTCAGACCACCATCACCGTTGGCATCAACGCCCAGGTGTCGGGCAATGCCAGCTACAAGCTGTATAAGTACGTGGCGGGGGGGCGCATGCTGGTGGCCGAGGGCAGCGTGCAGCTGCCGGCCGGCAGCCGGCAGCAGGAAGTCGGCATGCGGGGCAATTCGGAAACGCGCGAAGGCTTCAATATCTGGGCCCCCACCAACAAGCAGTCGATTCCGCTGCAGTTCCATATCAAGGATCAGGACGCGCGCGTCAACGACGTCTACCTCTACTACCGCGAAGCCGGCAGCAACGGTGCTTACCGGCAGGCCAGTGTGCCGCGCTTCGGTTTTCAGGGCGTGGATGGCTGGGTGAACACCAGTGGCTGGTTTGCCCTCAATGGCAACCAGTTCGTCACCGGCCGCCAGTATGAATTCCAGTACTTCGCCTATGGCAATGAAGATGGCGTGCAGAAGATCCTCAACCGCGAGCGGGGCAGCTTCTTTGTCAGCGACAGCGGGCCACAGATCGAGCAATCGCCGCTGCCGCTGGGCGGCAATGGCGGCGCCCTGTTTGTCGGCAACACCTTGCATCTGTTTGATCAGGGCCGCACGCCGGGGAATCCGGTGGGTGCCCGCAGCAGCAGCCTGCTCTTCCGCCGGGTCGGCACGCAGAACTGGACCGCATCTGATCCAGCGCGCTTTGCCACCTCGGCTGGCGAAGTACCAGGCTGGTTCCAGTGGCCGGTAGATGGCCTGGAAGGCCCGTACGAGTTCGAATTCACGGCTTACGAGGGCTACAACAAGTCAGGACGGGTACTCAACCAGATTGGCGGCAAATTCACCGTTGCCGATCAGGCCAGCCGGGTGCTGGAGTACTACCCGATCACGGTGCAGCCCGCCACGGTGCGGATCAAGGGCCAGCCTGCCGAAGCCAGCGAAGTGCGCGTCGGCCACCGCCGCCCTGGCAGCAATGCGGCCTGGACCTGGACCACCGCCGCCAAGTCGGCCAGCGAGGCCGGCGTCTTTACCTGGGATGCCCGCAATCTGGTCACCGACCCGAAAGCCGATGTCGATTATGAATACGTGATCGAAGCCCGCACCGGCAGTGGCCAGGTTGTCAACCGCGCCAGCGGACTGGTCCGTCTGGGTGCCCACGGCGAGGCGCTGGGCGCCCCCGTTGCCGAGCGCAAGCCAACGATTCTGGAGTTCAGCCCCAGCGACCCGCGTGCCGTGCGCTTCGAGATGTACTACCGTGCCCGCAAGGACGATGCGCCACGCCAGACCGTCACCGACCAGACCAAGACCGATGGCTATCTGCATGCTACGTTCAACCGCGACAACAGCGGCGGCGGCAACCGCTTCTCGCTGGATGCCACCGCCCTGGTCCCCAAGAGTGGCAGCCAGGAATACGAGTTCTTCTACGATCTGTACGATGCAGCCGGCAATATCATCGCCCGCGTGCCAGGGTCGGTCACCCTGGGGCTGGATCGCCCCTCAGGCATGACCGAACTGAAGTGGGTCATCGACGGCGTGGGCAAACACGATGTCGCCATCCACCGCAAGCAGGCACACAACGCCTTTGGGGAGATCAGCAGCGAAACCGATGGCCTCGGCCGTACCACCGAGCTGGTCTACAACACGCTGGGCAAGCTGATCGAGAAACGCGCACCGGAAACCTCGGTCACCGGCGAGAACGGCTTTACCTACCGCATCCGGCCGACCACCCGCCAGCTGTACAGTCTGGGTGGGCGTCTGGTGCAGACCGTCGATGCCAACGGCAATGCCAACCGCTTCCGTTATCTGGCCGCTACCGATAGCCGCAGCGGTGAAGCCTTGCTGGCCGAAGAGCGCCACGCCGACGGCGGACGCAAACAATTCAGCTATGACGAATTTGGCCAGATCCGTCGTACCCGTAACGAGCTGGATCAGGTCACCAGCCAGACCTTCGACCGGATGGGCCGATTAACCGAAGTCGCCCGTCCTGAGCGCACCCTGCCTGATAATAGTCGCACCGTACCAACAGACCGTTTCGAGTACGACGAAGCTGGCAACCGCATCGCCTATACCGATGCCAACGGCTTCCGCAGCACCACCGACTATGACATTCAGGGCCGCGTCACCCGCACACTCACTGCCGAACAACGTGCAACGCAGTACAGCTACGTCTACGACAAGGGGGTGATGGGCGTGGGCGGCATTGCGGCAGGCGGTTACATCAAGACCACTACCGATGCCAATGGCCGCACCATGATCGACAAGACCGACTACTTCGGTCGTACCACCTGGCACAAGGATCTGGGCGGCAATACCTTCGAATACCGCTACAACACAGCCGGCTGGCTCAAGCAGCAGATTGGCAGCAATGGCCAGAACATCAGCTATGAGCATTACGCCAATGGCTATGTGAAGGAAATGCGCGACAGCGCCATCGACAGCCTGACCCAATACGGCTACGACGAGGAAGGCAACAAGACCTTCGAGGCTTACGGCAAGCTCTCGGGCGATGCCAGCAACCGCCAGTACTTCCAGGTATCGCGCATCCGCTACGACGAGCTGAACCGAGTCGCAGAAGTGACCGACCCGACCGCCAATATCCGCTACGAATACGACGCGGCCAGCAATGTGCGCCATGTGTGGGCCAGCTACCACGACGGCAAAAACGGCACCCTGCGCGTACAGGACTATTGGTATGCCTACGACCGGATGAACCGCTTCACCGTGACCATGGGCGAACTCTCGACCGGCGCCCGCGCCAGCCGCGCCGATGACGTCTCGGTGAAAATCGTCAATGGTCGTACCGGCGTTGAGATCGGCTACAACGTCGCCGGCCAGCGTATCAGTGCCAACTATGGCGCCCAGGCCACGATGGGGGCCGATGGCACGGCGGATCGCGCCCATCTGGAGGAGTACAGCTATTCCACCGATGGCTTCCTGGAAGATGTGAAGATCGACGGCAAACTGCGCGCCCGTCGCGTCAACGATGCTGCGGGCCGTGTTGCCAAGTACTTCAGCTACAACCCGGATGGCACCATCCTGCAGAACCGCGTCACCACCTACGACAAGGACAACCACGTCAAGACGCAGATCGAGGCGATCACCCGCAAGAAGAGCGACGGCGGACTGACCACCGACGAATCGACCACGGTCTACGACTACCTGGCCGACGGCACGCTCGACAAGACCACCCAAACCGGCAAAACCGACGGCAAGAGCAACGACACCACGACCACCACCCGCTACAGCTACCAGTGGTTCGATGCAGCCAAGCAGTCCGAAATCAAGGTATCGGCCCGCAACACCAATCTGCCGGACACCTGGGCACCGGGCTTCTCGCGCTTTGAATACGACGTCAACGGCCACACCAAGGCGGTTTACGACGAAGAAGGCAAGCGGGCGCTGCGTTACTTCAACAACTCGCAGGGCATCATCCTGCGGCGTGACGAGCTCGATAAAGACACCATCCACCGCTATCGCCAGTATTACTACCTCGATGGCAAGCGGATCGGCGATGTCTCGAACGACGGCCCCTCGCGTGACGACTATGCCCAGACCCTGAGCCGACTGGCGCAGACCCCGCGCAGCAAGGACGAGGAATACCGCAACTGGACGCCCGTCTCGTCGGCCGACTTCGACCAGAACTACGAACCCATCAGCCCGGAATACCCCGGTGCAGCGGCCGGCAGCTACACCGCCCACGATGGTGACACCCTGCAGTCGATCGCACTGGCTGTCTGGGGCGACTCGGCCCTGTGGACCCTGCTCGCCGACGCCAACGGCCTGAAGGGCAGCGAGCCCCTGCGCGCCGGCCAGACCCTGGTCCTGCCCAACAAGGTCACCAACCTGCACCACAACGCCAGCACCTTCAAACCGTACAACCCCGGTGAGGCGCTGGGTAATACCGATCCGACCCTGCCGGCACCGCCACCGCCACCTTCACCGAAGGAAGCCTGTGGCGGGCTGGGCCAGATCATCATGATTGTCGTCGCCGTCATCGTCACCATCTACACGGCCGGCGCTGCCTCGGCCCTGATGGCGGGCGGATCAATTGGTGGCTTCGGCGCCACCATGGCCGCTGGCGCCGCCGCCATGAGTAGCGCCACCCTGGCCGGCGCCGGTGCCGCCATGATCGGCGCGGCGGTTGGCTCGGCGGTCAGCCAGGGCGTTGGCATTGCCATCGGCGCCCAGGACAAATTCAGCTGGAAACAGGTCGGCACCTCCGCCCTGGCCGCTGGCATCAGCGCCGGCGTCGGTGGTGCGCTCAAGGGTGCTGAATTCCTCAAGCCGCTTGGCGCCACCTGGAGCCGCATCGCTGCCGGCGCCATCCAGGGCGCCACCGGATCGCTGGTTGGTCAGCTCAGCCAGGGGCGCTTCAACTGGCGTGGCATTGCCGCGGGTGCAGCCGGCGGTGCCGCCTCGGCCGGGGTCGGCCAGGCGCTGCAAGGCACCGACGTTGGCAACCTGCTCGGCAAATACGGCATTTCAGCGGTACAGGGGCTGGTGGGCGGTGCGACCAATCAGCTGGTCGCGCAGCGCGGCTTCAATGGCCGCCAGCTGTTCGGCAACACCGTGAGTCAGGTCGGTGCCACCTATATCGGGGACAACACCGGCGAGGGTGCCTTGTTTGGCGAAGAAGGCGGCTGGACCCACATGGCCGCCCATGCCGCCCTCGGTGCCACCAGCGCCCGCATCCAGCGGCAAGATGGCTGGGCCGGCGCCCTTGGCGGGGCCACCGCCTCGTATCTGGATTCAGTGGGTAAACGCTGGCTTGGTGAAGCCCTGCCCGATTCGGACAACCCGGCCGGCCTCGTCGATGCCTTCCGCAGCCTGATGCCCGAAGTCAGCCGCCTCGGTGGCGCCATCGCTGCCAAGGTCTTCGATCGCGACGTCATGGTCGCCAGCAATGCCGCCGTCAACACCACCCAGTTCAACGGGCTCAGCGACAATCTGTTTGGCAAAAACGTCCGTGGCTTCATTGCCGAGAAGCTGGGCTTGGCCAAGCAGAACGCCAGCCAGATTGCCGACTGGGTTTCCGACCAGCTCAACGAACGAGGCGGCATCGCGCCTGCGCTCGCCAACGGCCTGGCCAGAGATGTCGGCTTCTATAGCGGCATCGCCGGCAAAGGCATCGAGATGGTCGATGGCCTGGTTCAGCTGGTCGAGCTGAAGAACATGGCAGAAAACGCCCTGCTCTACGCCGCACTCGACGCTTCGGGCATGAACAACTCGTTCGCCGAGTGGGGCAAATCGCAGCTGCGCGACGACTACATGGCGATGCAAAACCTGTCCGCCCAGGCCACCGCCTACGCCAAACGCTTTGCCGACAACCCATGGCAAGAGGCCAAGGCGCTGGGATCGGAATTGTTGGTCGGCTCACTGGTAAAAGGCTTCGCCGAATACCAGGAAGCCAGCAGCAAATACGAAGCCCGCAGCCGTGGCGGCCAAGCCGCCATCAAGGAGGCCTTCGCCGAAGGTTATGCGGCGGGCGGCCTGGCCGTAGATGTCGCCCTCACACTAATCGCTGTTGGCAAGGCCGCGAAGACGATTGCGACGGTAGGAAGGCAGGCCGGCAAGCTGGCGGGAGAGTTGGCTGCGAAGTTGGAAACCCGAGCACCCAGCAAAACTCCCACACCAACCGGGCCAACTGCCGCAGAGGCCGTGGGTGAGAAGCAAACCCCTTCATCCACAAAAGGCTGCTTCGTTGCTGGCACACCGGTCTGGACGCGTGAGGGGCTAAAAGCGATTGAAGCCATCCAGATCGGTGACTATGTCCTCTCACAGCCCGAACTGACTGGCGAACGCGCCTATCGACGCGTCAACGATGTCTTCACTTTCGAAGAGAAATCGATCTTCCTGGTAAGTTACATCGATGCGTTTGGCAATTCCGAATCGATAGAAGCAACGCCTAATCACCCCTTCTTTGTGCATGGCACAGGATGGACAGGCGCCGAGTATCTGGAGGCTGGCGACGTCGTTGAATTACACGATGGTAGCCTGGCAGTCATTGCCGAAATTCGCGACACCGGTAGGTTTGATCAGGTCTACAACTTCGAAGTGGATGGGTTTCACACTTACTATGTCGGCCAACTAGGGGTCTGGGTACATAACACCAATTGCTTCCCCAAAGAAGTCAAAAGCGCACTAGAGGCGATCAAGGCAGGCAATGGCAAACCTCGAACTTACACTGCCGCTGAAGCTGCGGAAGTGAGACAAAAATACCCTGAACTCAAACACATAAAAGAAGGTGACCAAAAGCTGTATGAGGGTAGAGATCCACGCCAAGGTACTTTTTATGCGTCAGATGGCAGCATCCGATCTGTTGAATGGGATTTAGGAAATGGGAAACGAGTTGTTGAAAAACGCTCATACTATGCGGATGGATCACCGAAGCGGGTTGAGTATTACTATTCGCTCAAAGAGCACTATGTCGATCTGAAACCAGCCCCAAAGGAATTCAATATTTTCTACCCCAAAGGGCGTTGATTTAACAACATGACCTTCAGCAGTTGCCACTTTCTTTTCGATGAGCAGGCGGCACTGCTGACTGGCATTGTGGTCTATCGATGTACCTCAATCCATTTCGATATGACTTAAAGACGAACGCATACAGGTCAGAGTTGGCCGATCATCAAAAAAGGGAAGCAGTGAAAGTAAAAATATGGAGTGATTACCCTTCGGAACTCGCGTTTGAATGCCACTGGATTCATGGCATGAGCCAAGGCAAATATGACACCAAGCGCAAGAAACAGTATTCCGAGCACTTGCTGTTTTCTGGCATTCAGGCAAAAGAACCGCTACGCATCCCGGCCGGCATTTGCCTGCAGGCCGAATTTATTTGGGGTGGAGAAAAGCCAAAGCATGGCCCATTACACGATCTTTACCCCAAGCAGGATATATCGATCGACATCAATACCCACTCGATTGCAGGTTTCTTTGATATTTCCGACTACATCGACGAAGCCCGGCTTTGTTTTGCAGAAGCTTTGGAATTTGGCAATCTGGTTGAATGGCGAGAAATTACCAGCAGGGAAGAAAGGAAGTCTTGGCTGTTAGCTTGTATGGACCAGCATGGCAGTTATTATTTCCAACCCCGTAATCAAGAGTCGGGTATAGACATCGACGGCATGGAGGTTCGAGATGATATGGATTTCTATTGCCTATTGGGAGAAAAGATTTTCGGCAAATACGGATATTGTGGGATTGGCCTAGATGCAGTGTCCGATTGCATGGGTGGTATCATTGATGGTCTGAATGGCGGAAAAATCCGTATTAGGCACTGCCAATTACTCCGCGAGCGTATTGACAAATACGAAAATAAATTCAGCGTATCGAAAATCTTGCTTGACGACATTCTCGGTCATTACATTGAAGTCATAAGTCCATGATTGAAACGGTTTCTCAAGTCGGTCGATTAGCGTACCCAAATCCTGTAAAACGGCCAGCTATGTTTTGAAATGGATATGGTGGAACCTGACAGGTGCTCTGCGCTCGATGATTATCGACTATATGTCGTCGGGCCCTCCTCTACGCATGATAAGTGGTGAAGAATGGACCATTTACTTTGGCTATGAACGTGACGAAGGTCTAACTGGGCAGGAAGGTATTAATCTCGCATTTAATGCCATGCTTCGCCGTTACAGTTATATGCCTTTCGTAACCGGAAAATCCATCATCACTTTTCCAGTTTCGCGCTAATAGATTATTTTAAAGAGAAGACGCCCGCAACCTTGCGGGCGTTTTCTCTTTTTATAAATGCAGTGTTTTCATTTTCAGCATTGCTTATAAAAACATCTATCATTTAAACCCCACAGAGGGCATGTCATGCAAAACTTCAAATTCCTTTGCGCTCTGCTAGCAGCAGGTTTGTTGAGCAGTAATTTGGTCAATGCAGCGAATATCGATCAACTTCCAGACATCACCCATCATGATGATTGGAGCTCCAGCGGCTATGTGGTGCCGGGCATTCCCTATTTGTCATTACCTGTCGAGAGGAAATATTTTCGGAAAATATGGATATTGTGGAATTAACCTGAGCACAATATCATGATTGTATTGACAGCATTCTTTCCTGATTGAATACTGAAAAATCCGCATCAGCCATTTCCATATACTCCGAGACCGTATAGATAAAAATGAAAATAAAATCAGCGCATCGAATATCTTGCTTGACAATATTTTCAGATAATACATTTATGCAACAAGATCTGAACCATGAGGGGTTGGTTTATTGAATCTGAATATATCAACCCTATAACTCATGGTAGAGTATCGTGCTAGGGCGCCTTCTGACTGAAACGACGCTTTTTACCAAAAAGTACCCAGTCTCTGTTGATTTCTTAAAATGCCTGTTTGGTTTATAAAGGGGATCAATAAGTTTTAAATTTAAATTACCAATTTAAAATCAACCACTTACATTAAAATATCAACAAAACCTAGACATTCTCGGCTAACCAAAACCCACAAAATGACTCACCCTGCTACCCCTCCCCTTTCTTTCCTCTGGCATTTTCATCAACCCGATTACCGTGATGCGGCCGGGGGGTTTCGGCAGCCTTGGGTGTATTTGCATGCCATCAAAGACTACGCCGACATGGCCTGGCATCTGGAGCAGCATGCCGGGGTGCGGGTGGGGGTGAATTTTTCGTCGGTGTTGTTGGTACAGCTGCAGGATTACGGACAGCAGGCGGCGCTTGGGCCGTGGCGCGACCCGCTGTTACAGGCACTGGCACGGCCGGCCGGGCAGTTGTTGACTGGTGCGCAGCGCGAGCATCTGGCGGATCAGTGTTTGCGCATCAAGCGCGAGACGATGGTGCATCCGTATCCGGCCTATCGAAAGCTGGAGGCGTTGTTCGAGCCGCTGGCGCTGGTGGGTCCGGCTGCGCTGGCGGGTTTGCCCGAGCAGACCTTTGATGACCTGCTGTTCTGGTATCACCTCGCCTGGCTGGGGGAGAGCGTGCGCCGGCATGACGCACGGGTGCAGGCTTGGCTTGCGCAAGCGCGCGATTTTTCACCGGAGCAACGGCAGGATTTGCTGTGCCTGCTGGCGGATTTGATCACCGGTATTCTGCCGCGTTATCGCGCGCTGGCTGAGCGCGGTCAGGTCGAGTTGTCGTGTACCCCATATTCGCATCCGCTCGCACCCTTGATGCTGGATTTTGCTGCCGCCCACGCGCAGAGCCCCGAGGTGCCCTTGCCGCAGACCGTGGCTTATCCAGGCGGTGAAGAACGTGTGCGCTGGCAGATTCGGCAGGCGCTGGCCACGCATGAAGCATGTTTTGGGATGCGGCCGATCGGTATGTGGCCAGCCGAGGCGGCGGTATCCGAGGCGTTTGTGCGCATCGCCGGGGAGGAAGGCATTCGCTGGGTAGCCAGTAATCAGAGCGTGCTGGCCGCAAGCCGCTTGCCGCCTGACTGGGGTGCGGAGCGTGCGGTATTGCATGCTTGGCAGCTTGCGGAGGGTTCGCCAGTGCTGTTTTTCCGGCACGAGGCGATTTCGGAGCGGTTTGGCTTTGAGTATTCGCAGCGCAAGCCAGCCGAAGCGGTAGCGGATTTCCAGCGTCTGGTTGGCAAGGCGACAGCCGAAGGTGGCCATGTTTGTGTGATTCTGGATGGGGAAAATGCCTGGGAGCATTACCCCGCCAATGCGTATGACTTTTTTGATGCGCTCTATAGCGCAGTGGCGAAGACATCCTCACTGCAAACCGCCCCGTTGGCAGAGCGCAACCTCCCTGCGCAAACCCTGGGTGGTTTAACGGCAGGTAGCTGGGCGCAAGGCGGATTTTCGCTGTGGATTGGTGACAGCATGCGCAACCGCGCCTGGGATCTGTTGTGCGAGGTCAAGCAGGCCTTCGATACCGCCGTAACGGCCGGCGTTCTGGCGGGGCCAGCCTTGTTGCGAGCCGAAATGTTATTGGCTCGGGCCGAGAGTTCCGACTGGTTCTGGTGGCTGGGTTTTGATGCGCCCGCCAGTGCGGTCGCCAGCTTTGATCAAGACTATCGCGATAGTCTGGCCGATCTGTGGGTGCTGCTTGGCCAGGCGGTCCCCGCCACGCTGGCGCAGCCTTTGTCTCGGGCCGGGCAACAACAGCGTGTGCAGTTCGACCTGCATGCTCGGGCACAGGTACTGTCGCAGACTCAGAAGGCAACATTGAGCGCCCAGCTGCCCGAAGGTCGGCCAGAGTGGGTGCTCGGCCAAACCGCTGGCGAGCTGGATGCGATTCTGAACGGGCTTAGGCTGAATGCCTGGTGTTTTGTGCTACCCGCCCTGGCCGATCTGCACCAGGCAGCCGGTGACATCTTCAAGTATTCCGAGATCAAGATTGCGCTGGAGAAAGCGCATCTGCGCTTTTTCGAGGGTGAGGCCAAGCTGGTGTCGGGTGCGCTCTACCCTGGCTTGCTGGTAGTGGGGCTGGATTCTTCCGCCGCCGCGCATCTGGCCCGGCGTTTTGGCTTGCCTGCCGTCATGGCGGGGCAAACGGGGCGGGCTTCAGAGCTGGTGTGGGATGAGTAGGCTTGGTGTGGCCTTAGCATCACCCAACGCTTTCGACCGGAGACCAGAGGGGCGCGCACCTATTGCAGTGTCCGGTTAAGGTGGCCACTACTCACTGCATTCCATCAACTGACCGCCAAAGCGATGCTTCGAGTTCCTTATGTGCCTTCGACACCCCGGCGGCCCGGCGGCTCGTTATTTCCAACATGAGGTTGCATGCCATGATCACAGATATCCCCAGTCCAATAGATCTTCGTTGCCTGAAAGATGCGCGCGAGTGGGCAGAGACTGCCATGACCAAGCGCCCCTGGCGTGTAGAGTTCTTTGCGGCCTTTGCCTCGATCATCGAATCCTCGTCGTCGAGTGACTCGAGCCGAGTACTCGAATTGGGCTCCGGGCCCGCGTTTCTAGCGGAGCATCTTCTTCGTTCGAATTCGCAACTTAGTTATGTGGCGTTGGACTTTTCGGCGGCGATGCATGAACTCGCCAGACTTCGCCTGGGCGCCATGGCCGAACGCGTGGTGTTCATTGAGCGTAGCTTCCGTGAGCCAACATGGTTTAACGGCCTTGGACAATTCGATTTTGTTGTGACGAACCAAGCCGTTCATGAGCTTCGCCACAAACAATACGCCCCGGCGTTGCACAGACAAGTGAAGTCGGTGTTGGCACCCGGAGGCAGCTATCTTGTCTGCGATCACATTGTGGGCGACGGCGGCATGTCGAACGATCAGCTTTACATGACTGTTGATGAACAGAAGCAAGCTTTGTTAGCGGCGGGATTTTGCCGTGTTGATCAGGTACTGCTCAAAGGGGGCCTGGTATTGCACTGTGCGACTTAACCGGTTGCTGCAGTCCGGTTGGCAGGCGTCGGGTCGCATCTTGATGACTTGTTTCCGGCGGTGCCAACGAAGGATGTCTGACCGCTGATATCTGACTATTGGTCTGCCTGCGAAACCCGTGCCACGGCCTGCATTGCTTCTTGTCCGCCGCCGCGTCGCACGCCCCGGATCGGGCAGGCGTCGAGGTAATCCAGGCCAATCGCCAGCTTGAGGTGGCCCATGCCGGGGTGGCGCTGGTTGCTGATGTCAAAACCAAGCCAACCCTGCCCCAGCCAGACTTCTGCCCAGGCATGGCTGGCAACATGGGTCGAATCGCCGGTGTAAAGATAGCCACTGACGTAGCGGGCCGGCAAACCCAGGCTGCGGCAGGCTGCGACAAAAACCTGGGTGTGGTCCTGGCACACCCCTCGCCCGCCGGCAAAGGCTTCTGCGGCGCAAGTTGCCACCTCCGTGCTTCCCCCCTCATAAGGCATGCGTTCGAGCAGGCCTTCCATCATCAGACCCAACCCCGCCTGCCGATCCTGGACGATGGCCTGCTGGAAGGTCTGTGCGAAGTCGCGAATCGCGGCATCGGCACCGGTCAACGATGTCTCCCGCAGGAACAGCAAGGGGGGCAAGCCATCGTCTTCTGCCTGCAAGCCGTCGCCTTCGGTCTCTACCTCGCCGTGAGCGTGAATGCTGATCTCGTCATGAGGGTGATCAAGCGTCAGCACATGCAGCACATTGCCCCAGGCATCGGTGCAGTATTGGGCCGGGCCGGGCAAGGCCAGCTGCCAGTCGATAACCGTCTGCCTCGGCCCGGAGCGTGGGGTTAGCCGCAGGTATTGGACGCTGTAGGCCACTGGGCTGGCATAGCGATAGACGGTGGTGTGTTCGACATGCAGCCTCACGAACACCCCCGTGCCGAATCACGCACCAGCGATGGATGGCAGTGTTTCATGCAGCCTCCAGATAAGCATGGTGAATCGAATCAGCCAAGCGGCTGACTTCGCCAAGAAAATGGCTGAGATAGCGGTGCAGCCCCTCGACCAGGATCTCGTCGATGGCGCCATACTGCAGACTGGCGGCAAGGCTGGCAGCCATGCGCTTCACTGGGCGCCCACGGTCGGCCGCTCCTTCGCCACTTTCGATCTGCGGCAGAATCTGCAGGATCTCATCGCAACAGGCGCGCAGGCTGCGCGGAATATCGCGGCGCAGAATCAGCAGCTCAGCCACCCGCCGGGCACTCAAGGTATCGCGATACGCTTCGTGATACGCCTCGAAGGCAGACAGCGAGCGCAGCAAGGCACTCCAGGCGTAGTAATCCGGGGCCGATTCCGCCACGCCGGGGCCGATCAGATGGGCTTTCACGTCCAGAATGCGTGCCGTGTTGTCGGCTCGCTCGATGAAGGTGCCCAGCCGGATGAACCAGTACGCATCGTTGCGCTGCAAGGTGCCGTAGGTGGCACCCCGGAACAGGTGCGAACGCTCCTTTACCCAGTCGAAGCAGGCGCCGGCATCGGCCAGATCGCTACGTGGCAGGGCCTGGGCTTCAAGCCAGGTGGCGTTGATGTTCTCCCACATCTCGGCCGTGATCTTGCCGCGCACGGCATGCGCATTCTCGCGGGCGCAACGCAGGCAGGACACAATCGACGACGGGTTGTCGAGGTCCAGCACCATGAAGTCCACCAGCCGGTCAGCCGTCAACCCGGCGTGTTTCTGGTGAAAAGCCTGCCAGCTGCCGGTGATCACCAGCGGCGCACCAATCTCGGCAGCCGCCCCCCGCGACTGCGGGAGCAGCGACAGGCTGTAGCTGACATCCAGCATGCGGGCCAGATTCTCGGCTCGCTCCAGATAGCGTGACATCCAGTAAAGCTGCGCGGCGGTGCGGCTCAGCATGGCAGACTCCCGGCGCTGTCAGCGAGACAGCTGGCGGTAATAAACCGAGGTGGGGCGCAGGGTTCCATCGGGGCTCAAGGCAAAATCGGGAATCTGCCCGGAAAGCGCAAAACCCAGCGACTGATACAGTTGCTCAGCCGCGCTGCCGGTTTCAGTATCCAGCACCAGCAGGCTGCGCCCGTGCTCAAGCGCCCATTGCTCCAGCGCCTGCATCAAGCGTCGGGCCAGGCCCTTGCGCCGCCAGTGCGAGTGAACAAACAGCTTCTGAACCTCTGCCCGATGCCGGCCATTGGCCTTGCCGCAAGGTTCGAGCTGAACGGCACCAACCAGTCTGTCACCGGCCTGGGCGACCCAGATCTCGCGCTCACCACGCGACAAGCTGGCGAATACATCCAGCCAGTACTGCCGAGCCGTACTCTCAGCCAGGGGGGCCATGAAGCCCACTGAAGCGCCGTTATCGACCGCATCCCTTAATAACCCGATCAAGTCGGGCAAGGCGGCATTGGTCTCATCACCCGTCAAGGGCCTGATGTCTACCGGAAAGGTTGCTGTAGCGAATGATTCATGCGTTGTCATTGTTTTCACTTCCCTCATAAAAATTACTGCCCTCATAGCAGGCAATCAAACTGGCAGAAACGACTTATCCCCCGGCGTGCTGCTGCCGTTTTCCTCCAGCACCCAGGTGTCTTTGGTGCCACCGCCCTGCGAGCTGTTGACCACCAGCGAACCCGCTTTCAGCGCGACGCGGGTCAGGCCGCCTGCGACCATGCAGATCTCCTTGCCCGTCAGCACAAAGGGACGCAGATCAATATGTCGTGGCGCAATGCCGCTTTCGACGAAAGTGGGGCAACTGGATAAGCTCAGCGTCGGCTGGGCGATATAGTTGCCAGGGTTAGCCCGCAGCCGGGCCCGGAAATCTGCGAGTTCAGCCTGGCTTGCCGCTGGCCCGATCAACATGCCGTAACCGCCGGCACCGTGTACCTCTTTGACCACCAGCTCGGGCAGGTGCTGCAGCACATGATCAAGCTCCACCGGCTTGCGGCACTGCCAGGTGGGTACATTGGCCAATATCGGCGCTTCATCCAGATAGAAACGGATCATCTCCGGCACATAGGGGTAAATCGACTTGTCGTCGGCCACGCCGGTGCCGATGGCATTGGCCAGGGCGACATGGCCCTTGCGGTAAACCGACAGCAGCCCCGGCACGCCCAGCATCGAATCCGCGCGGAACGCCAGCGGGTCCAGAAACGCATCGTCGATACGCCGGTAGATGGCATCCACCCGCACTGGCCCGGCCGTGGTGCGCAGATAGACATAGTCGTTCTTGACGAACAGATCCTGACCTTCCACCAGCTCGACGCCCATCTGCTGGGCAAGAAAGGCATGCTCGAAATACGCCGAGTTGTATTGGCCGGGGGTAAGCACCACCACCGTCGGGTTCTCGACTGTTGTGGCGTGGCGCAAGGTTGTCAGCAGCAAATTGGGGTAGTGCGCCACCGGCGCAACGGCATAGCGGGCAAACAGCTCGGGAAACAGCCGCATCATCATCTTGCGGTTCTCCAGCATGTAAGAAACGCCAGAGGGCACCCGCAGATTGTCTTCGAGCACATAAAACTCGCCATCGCTGGCGCGCACCACGTCCACGCCGGTGATATGAGCATAGATGCCATGAGGCAGGGTCAGACCACGCATGGCTGGCTGATACTGGCTGTTGGTGAGCACCTGCTCGGCCGGCACTACCCCGGCCCGTACGATAGCCTGTTCGTGGTAGATGTCCGCCAGAAACCGGTTGAGCGCCATCACCCGCTGCCGCAGGCCGGCTTCCAGGCGCTGCCAGTCGGCGGCGGGGATAACGCGGGGCACCAGATCAAACGGAATCAGGCGCTCGGCGCCGGCTTCATCCCCGTACACGGCAAAGGTAATCCCGACACGGCGAAACAACAGATCGGCCTCACGCCGCTTACGGGCAAGTGCCTCCGGGCTCTGTGCCTGCAACCAGCCGGCGAACCCCTGATAGTGCGGTCGCACCGCACCGCTGGCGAGCAGCATTTCGTCGTAGTGACGGGCATCAGGCAGGGCAAGAGCGTGCATTGCAGGTGTCCGGATCAGCGTGAATAAGCTCAAATCAGCATAGCAAGCAATATGCCAGTCGCCCGATCCGCAACAATTCCATCAGGACACCTGACCCTGTTTTTTATCTTGTTTGCCAGATACTTAAGCCATTTTGCCCGATCAGCCATTCGGCCCGGCCTGTGCATGTGGCTCCCAAGGATCAGCAAATCCTGATTTTATTGTTGACCAGAAATTTTCAACATGCGAAGATTATCTACATAAGCAAATACTACTTGAGAATATAAGCAAAACCCCCTCATGTAGACCATGCTTTACCATATGAATATGCAAATTACGTTATCCCCTATATCGTAGTCGTCGCATGTCAAGCGCAATATGGTTTTATCCGTGCAATCAAGCGGATTAGCATCACCTAAAACACATTCCAATCTTGATTGTGTCTACCCGGCCACCCTTGCAAAAGGGTGGCCTTTTCATTTGTGGATTAACCTCCCATTTACCTACACCTATCTCACCGGCTATTAGCCATTTGGATTAATCTGGCAGCGGTGTTTCTGAACTTGTCGATTGGCAAGGCACCGTCCAGAGGCTTGATTCTGGAAGGCTTTGGTGCCCGTCTTGCCATTAGGGAGTGGTTTACTCAATAACCGGCATTTTCAACACTGCGTTACCACAAACTCAGCCTGCCAAAAGATTTATTCCCCAACGCCACTACCATTTCCGGGCATGGAAATATACCAATTATATTGCGCACAATATAATTGCCCTTGGTCTTTTCGATTGCCAAACCCCCACGCTAGATTGCTGGCAAAGCAATACACTTCAGATCCGTCAGTCGCTGACATGATTTTGTCATTGCGGCATGCTAATGCTTCGTCATATTCATTTCTGCCAATTCAATGCATTTCTATTGACAATGGCAAATTCAGCCCCGCAATTCGTGTTTGGTCTGCCTTTATCAGGTTTCGTGCACATTTCATCGCCAAGCTCTGTTGGGATGGAGATAGCAATCTTGCCCCGTTGAGGCTGGATACAGGCGATAGTGGCTTGCTCGCCGCCAATCAAGCAAGCGCTTGTTTCATTTGCGGCAATGCACAACAATCCCGCGTAGTCCGGTCCGTCAGCACAACAAAATGCCGGGGTTGCACCATTGCGGTGCAGCAGGTGGGTGGAAACGATGCGGACCTGCCGTGGCGGCAGGCCCGTGCCGTGCGAGCACCGGCAGGCTTGGGCGTGACCCGTAACCCGAAAACCATCAAATACTTTGGTATTTTCAGTAGTTTTATTCTGATTTTAATTTGCCAGTTACATGAAAATTTCCGCCCTGCAAAATAAGCATTTTCTCATTTAAAAATAAATGCTTGCATCTATTGAATCCCTATTTTTCATTTGCTAGCTTTCGGCGCGGCAAATCATTTTTCGGCCTTTTGCCGCACTGAATGTCACATAACAAGGAGAAAACATCATGCAAGGAACCTCTCGCCAGCTGTCTGTGCCCCCGCTTTGTGCGCCAGGGTCTGCCAGCTTCCTGCGCCGCCATGGCGCTGCCGTGCTGTGTGGCCTGCTTGGACTGGCATCGCCCGTGATGGCTGCCAGCGAATACGCCCCCGGCGTTCCGCGCACGGCTTACGTCAATCTGTTCGAGTGGAAGTGGAGCGACATCGGCGCCGAGTGCCGTAACCATCTGGGGCCGCGTGGCTATGCCGCCGTGCAGGTGTCGCCGCCCCAGGCTTCCATAGCCGGAAGCGCGTGGTGGACGCGCTACCAGCCGGTGTCGTACCAGATCAGCGGCCGCAGTGGTTCTGAGGAGGAGTTCCGGGCGATGGTGAGCCGCTGCGCCCAGGCCGGGGTGGACGTATATGTTGATGTGGTGTTCAACCACATGGCGGCCAACAATAGCCGCGACTATCCGGCTGTGCCCTATGGTCCTGGCAACTTCCACGCCGCCTGCGACATTGTTCCGGCCGATTACGACAACAACCGGGGACGGGTACTCAACTGTTCGTTGCCGGGGCTGCCCGATCTGGATACTGCACAAGACCCTGTCCGCAACAAGATTGCCGACTATCTGAATCATCTGCGTTCGCTGGGGGTAGCAGGTTTTCGTATTGATGCCGCCAAGCATATGCACGAAGACGATATCCGGGCGATTCTCAACAAGGTGCCGGGCAGCTACTTCGTGACCCAGGAAACCATTGGCGATGGCGTGACACCGCTGGCGAATTACTTCAAGAACGGTACGGTCAACGAGTTCAAGTACATCTATGCCATGCGCAATGCCTTCGACCGCCAGGGCGGACAAAGTCTGTCGCAGCTGAAAGCGGTTCTTGATCCGGTGGCCAACCCCTGGGGACTGGTGCCATCCCTCAATGCCACCGTCTTCGTCAACAACCACGATACCGAGCGCAAGAAGCCCGATGGCGTGCATTACGACTCGATGAATGTCTACTTCGGCGCCATGCACCGGCTGGCCCATACCTTCATGCTGGCCTGGCCCTATGGTTATCCGCAGGTGATGTCGGGCTACTACTTCAACCACGACCACGATATGGGGCCTCCCTCCAGCCCGGTTTACAACGATCCGAATGGCAGCGCAGTCAATTGCACGGCGGATGTCAATCCGACCGGGGCCAGTGGCTGGGATTGCACACATCGAAGCCGCTTCATTGCCGGTATGGTGGGCTTTCGCAACTGGACCAACGCCAATTGGTATGTCAGCAACTGGGTCAGCGATTCGGCCGATCAGATTGCCTTCAGCCGGGGCAACCGGGGCTTTGTCGTCATCAATCGTCATGACACCCATCAATGGGCGCGCAGCTTTCAAACCGGGCTGGCAGCAGGCAGCTATTGCGATGTGATCAGCGGCGGCCTGCAAGCCGATGGCCGCTGCTCAGGCAAGACCGTGCAGGTCGATGGCAGCGGCTTTGCCACGCTCAGCGTCGGGCCGATGGATGCACTGGCGATTCATATCGGCGCCAAAGCCAACGACGGGGACGGTGGCCAAACCCGTGTGACCTTCACCGTGCGGGCGACCACCAGCTGGGGCGAGGCGATTCATGTCGTTGGCAACACGGGCGCGCTGGGCAATTGGTCGGTCACGGCGGCCCTGCCCTGCACCACCACCGCCAGCACCTATCCACTGTGGACCTGCCAGTCAGTAGCGTTGCCCACAGGTCAGACCGTCGAATACAAATACCTCAAGCGGAATGGCAGCACTACCATGTGGGAAACCGGCAGCAATCGCAGCTATGCCATCCCCGCCACGGGCACCGCCCGCCGAGACGACGGCAATTTCAAGTAGCAGACACCGGCCCTCAGCAGAACGAGGGCTCCCCTCGTTCTGCCCCGGCGCGACCGTCACGGCCATGCCAGAATACACCGGGCTCGCATCGTTACCCTTCATACCTGGCGGCAGGAGTCGTGCAAGCATTTGATTCGATAGACAAGTCTTGTTCAATCTGCGTCAAGCCCGCTTCCAGAGCCGATCTTGGCCCCATTCACTCCTTGGCACATTGCGCAGATCCAACCTATATAGACTTGGATGGGGATGTAGCAGACAAACGGCAGGGAACCCTGGACAGCCGCCACCACGGCACCAATCGCAGTACTTTCCAGCATACCGGCAAGGCGTAAGCAGGCTTGATGCGGCATACCTAGGTGCGCTGCGTAGTCCCATGCCCGGCGGACCATCCCCTTGAAGCACGCCCCTTACGTAGCGAGAGGAATCATGGAGAACAGCACGCAAGCCCCCGTCAGCAACGAAGAAGACAGCGCACTGGTCGTCAACGCTCAGCAGATGATCGAGATGGCCGTGCAATACCTCGCTCAAGGCAAATTCAAAGACACCGATACGCTATGCAACAAGCTGATTGCCTGGCGTGAAGACCACGGCCAGGCCTGGTTCTTCAAGGCCCTGGTCGCGCATGCCGAGGCTCGCTATCAGGACGCCCTCGACTGCCTGGACAAAGCCAGTTCGGCCACCGAATCCGTGGTGCCACGCCTGCTGATGCAAGGCCGCTGCCGCGCCGCGCTGGGCAATCTGCAAGGTGCCCTGGAAAGTTTTCGCCATGCCCTCGACTTTCAACCCGACAACGCCGAAGCCTATTACTGGGTGGGCCTCACCCTGAAAGAGCTGGGCGACTATGTGGAATCCCGCAGCTTTTTGCGCCGCGCTACCCTGCTCGACCCGAACCTTGGCCCGGCCTGGTATGAGCTGGGCAATGTCTCGATGCTGTCCGAAAAATTCGACGAGGCGGTGCGAGCCCTGAAGAAGGCCGCCGAGCTGATCCCGAATGCACCGGAGATCCCCAACAATATGGCGCTGGCCCTGTGCGAGCTGGAGCAGGTGGACGAAGCGGAGGCTGCCTTCCGTGAGGCGATCCGGCTGGATGACCGCTACGCCGAGGCGATGATCAACCTCTCGCTGCTGCTATCGAAACAAGGCAAGAACATCGAGGCGGCCGAGATGCGAGCGCAAGCCATCACCATCCGGCCTGAATACGCCAATATCAGCATGGTTGCCTGAGTATCGCCATGAGCGCTCCCGAGGCAGATCGACTCCCCAGTGACGACATCATCGAACAGCAGCTGCAGGCGGGCGACTGGCCCGCCGCCGGCCGCATGGTGACTACCCGTCTGCAGCACAATTCCGATGACGCAGAAGCCCTGAGCTATCAGGGCATTCTGTATCTGATCGACAAAGACTACGAAGCTGCCGCCGAGTCCTTCGACAAGGCCCGCCGGCTACTGCCGGAAGAAGCGCGCTTTCATCTGAATGCCGGCGTTGCCCGCTTGAGCGCCGACAAGCCCAAGGAAGCCCGCGAACCGCTGGAAGCCGCAGCAGCCATCAGTCCCGAGGATTTTGCCGTCAACGCCCAGCTCGGGCGGCTCAACATCATGGATTCGCGCTACCCCGAGGCCTTGGGCCATCTGCTGCGGGCTACCGAAAAGGAGCCTGAGCAGGTCGAGGTATTGCGTCTGCTGGCGGTCTGCCAGCGCGAACTCGGCCAGTTGCCGCTGGCGATCCAGACCTGTGAAAAAGCGCTGGCCTATGCACCAGGCGACCCTTGGCTGCGCAACTGCATTGCCATCTGCATGGTCCGCATGGGCCACTTTGCCGAGGCCACCCGTCGCGTCTCACAGATCATCGAAGGCCTGCCGCCAGAAAAGGACATCCTGTTTTCGCTGGGCCTGGAATGTCAGGAACAGGGCTCGCCACATCTGGGCATCGAATACCTGCGCAAGCTCTATGCCTTGTTTCCGAACGACGTTGATGCCTGCGTCAATCTGGGAATCACCCTGCAGACGTTTGGTCAGGCCGGCGAAGCGCTGTTCTACTTCAATAAAGCCACCCAGATTGCCGATGACTGCGCAGAGGCCTATTGCCGGTGCGGCATGGTGTACGAATCGGTGCGCGATTACCCGCGGGCGATGGAAGCCTACGAAAAGGCCCTCAAAGCGGACCCCAAACACGTCGATACCCTGGCACGCCTTGCCTCCCGGCGCAAAGAAGCGGGCAAGGTTGCAGAAGCCAAAGAGATGCTGCGTGAAGCGATTGCCCTGAATCCGGACTGGGAGCAGCTCTATCTCAACCTGATTGCCTTCTGCAAGGAAACCGAGGACTACGAAGAAGCCGAGACACTGCAGCAGGAAGCAGAAAAGCGCTGGCCTTCGGCACAGGAAGTCCGTCATTCGCGGGCCGACCTTTATCTGAAGCGTGCCGACATTGCCGGCGCCATGGCCGAATTCCGGGCAATTCTGGCCGAGCAGCCCCGCAACCCGGACGCAATGTCGGGCATGCTGTTCTGCATGAACTACGACCCGGACATGAGCCCGGAAGCCCTGGCCGATGCCTACAAAGACTGGGATACACGCTTCAATGCCCACTATCGAGACCGGGTAGTGGACTTTGCCAACGACCCCGACCCCGACCGCAAACTGCGTATTGGCTATGTTTCGGGCGATTTTCGCGGGCATTCGGTGGGCTTTTTTGCCGAGCCGATTCTCGAACACCACGATCATCAGCACTTCGAGATTTATTGCTACGCCAACCACAACTACATCGACAACATGACGCGCAAGTTCATCCGCTTTGCGGACAACTGGCGCTGGATTCACGATCTGACCGACGAAGCCGTGCTGGAGATGATCCGGCTTGATCAGATCGACATTCTGATCGACCTCTCCAATCACACAGCTTTTCACCGTCTCTATATGTTTGCCCGCCGCGCCGCACCCATTCAGATGACCTGGATCGGGATGCCAACCACCACCGGCCTGTCGGCGATTGATTACCGGATCACCGATGCGCGCATGGACCCGCCCGGCATGACCGAAGCCCTGCACTCGGAAAAGCTGCTGCGGCTGGTATCGGGCTGGTGCTATCGCCCCAATGACGAAGGCCGGGCCACCGAGGTTGGAGAGCTGCCAGCCCTGCGCAACGGCCATCTGACCTTTGCCTCGTTCAATGCCTTCGGCAAGATCAACACCCGCGTCATCACCCTGTGGGGACGCATGCTGCAGGCGATTCCTGGCGCAGTGCTGTATATGGCCACTGGCGGCAAGGATGATGACGAGGTGCTCAACGAAAAGGTCCGGTCGGTGTTTGCCGATTGCGGTTTTCCGGTGGAGCGCCTGCGGCTGTTCGGCAAGAAACCGATGGCGGAATATCTGGCCTTCCATAACGAAATCGACATCGCGCTCGACCCCTTCCCCTACAACGGTGGCACCGTCACCGCGCATGCCTTGTGGATGGCCGTGCCGGTCCTCTCGCTGGCGGGCCGCAAGCCCATCCAGCGCATGGGGGCGACGATGATGGGAGCGGTTGATCTCGCGGCCGAATTCGTGGCCAACGATGAAGGCGGCTATGTGGCGCTGGCTGAACGCTGGGCCAGCGACTTGCCTGGACTGGCCAGGATTCGCGCCGAGCTGCGCGGCCACTTGCAGGCGTCGCCCCTGATGGATGCCGAGCTGGTAACGCGCGATCTGGAACGACAGCTACGCCGTGTCTGGCAGGAATGGTGCCAGAAACAGGAACAACCTGAAGTGACGGGAACCGACCCCGTCGAAGCGGACTAAGCGGCAAATTGCAAAAGGGCGGCGAAAACCTGTACCGGGCCGAGGCGCTCACGGTTCTTCACCCTGAGTCGCTCGGCGCCAGGCCGGCAGGCAGCGCCCGGCGCGCAGCCCACCCACAAGGAGAGCAATGTTGACTAGATTGGCTGAGCGCTATCTGACCTTGCTGAAAAAGAGTCTGCTCAACGACCTGTATATTGAAAACGACGCCCGCATCATTCATCTGGCCGTAACTCAGATGAGCCAACAACCACAAAGCCCGCAGGATATCGTCGGCGCGTTCAGAAATATCCGCCAGTCGCAGATCTTCGCCACACTGGAAGGCAACCGTGAAGTAGGCGCGCAGATGCTGATCCTCGAAAAAACCCAGGACGGCCGGCTGATTGAAAACGTGGCATCCCGTAACTTCACCGCCAATGCCCACACAATGATTGGCCGCCAGCGCATGAACCACCTGCACTGGTGCCTGGATCAGATCACCGCAGAGGGCATTGCGGGCGACCTGATCGAAACCGGCGTCTGGCGCGGCGGGGCGACTATCTTTATGCGGGGGTATCTGGCAGCTCACGACATCGCCGATCGTACCGTCTGGGCCGCAGATTCATTCGAGGGCTTACCGCCTCCCACCCTCCGCCAGGATGCCCCCTACGACTTCAGCAAGGACATGCTGCCCTACCTCGCCATCAGCCTGGAAGACGTGCAGGCATTGTTCGAGCGCTATGGCTTGCTGGATGCACAGGTGCGCTTCCTCAAGGGCTGGTTCAAAGACACGCTGCCTGGCGCTCCCATCGAGCAACTGGCCTTGTTGCGACTGGATGGCGATTTGTACGAATCAACGATGGACGCGCTCAATGCGCTCTACCACAAGGTGGCACCGGGCGGCTTTGTGGTGGTGGATGACTATGAATCCTTTCCACCCTGCAAGATCGCCATCGAGGAATTTCGCCAGACGCATGGCATTACCCAGGAGTTAATTCCAATCGACAAATACAGCGTCTATTGGCGCAAACCGCTCTGAGATCAACTATTCAACATCCATCAATAATCGGGGGCAGCATGAGCGAATTATTTGATTACTTCTGTGACAATCAAGGCAGACTGATCTACAAATGGCTGCACTATTTCGACATTTATGAGCGCCATTTCGCCCCGTTTCGCCATCGGCCCATCAAATTTCTGGAAATTGGCGTCTTTCATGGTGGCTCGCTGCAAATGTGGAAGCATTATTTTGGCGATCAGGCCGAGATTATCGGGGTCGATATCAACCCGAAATGCAAGGAGTTCGAAGAGAAAAATATCACCATCGAGATTGGTAGCCAGGAAGATCGCGGTTTTTTGAAAGAGCTGGTTGCCAAGCACGGGCCTTTCGATATTGTGCTGGATGACGGTGGCCACACCATGAGCCAGCAGATTGTTTCCTTTGAAGAGCTGTATCCGCACGTCAAGCAGGATGGTCTGTATTTATGCGAGGATTTGCACACCTCGTATTATCAGGAATTCGGTGGTGGCTATCGCAGCCCCTATACGTTCATTGAATACGCCAAGCGGTTTATTGATGATCTGCATGGCTGGTATAGCCGTGATCCAAACAGCTTCTACCCGACCCAGATCACCCGCTCGGCATTCGGCCTGCATTTTTATGACAGCATGCTGGTTATCGAAAAACGGGTCATCACCCCGCCGGTCACCCGTTCGACGGGATCGCCGTCTTACTGAGGCCGGGCCATGTTTTATCCCGACAAAGACAATAGCGAGGCCGCGCGCCAGAAATTCCAGGCCGCCTTCGACACCATGAGCAGCATGTTTACCCGCACTTACTGCGGCGACAATCTGATCACCTTCAACCGCAATGTGTCGTTCATGGAAGATCTGGACTTCGTCAAGGCCTTCCAGCTCGAAGCCGGCCATAACCCGCAGCATCACTCGTTGATGTGGCGGGTGCATGTAGCACTCTGGGCCGCCCGGCAGGCCTTGCGTTGCGAAGGGGATTTCGTCGAGTGTGGCGTGCTGGAGGGCTTCACCTCCCGCTGTCTGTGCCACATGCTGCAATTCGGCGAGCTCGACCGGACATTCTGGCTCTACGATACCTTCAGCGGGCTGCCGGAAAAGTATTCGACCGACACCGAGCTGGCGATCTGGAACGTGCAGTACCACCTGCCGCGCTACGAGAACCTGTATGAAAAGGTCGTCGAGATGTTCTCGGCCTACCCGAATGCCCGTATCGTGCGTGGCATCCTGCCCGATACGCTCGAACAGGCGGCGCCGGAGAAAATCGCTTTCATGCACATCGACCTGAACTCGGAACAAGCCGAGATGGGCGTGCTGACCAGGCTCTACGAGCGCATCGTGCCGGGTGGGGTGATCCTGCTGGATGACTTCGGCTGGATGACCAACCGGGCACAGATGGTGTCGGAGCGGGCATTCTTTCAGCAGCATGGCCTGATGGTGATGGAACTTCCCACCGGGCAGGGGCTGGTTATCAAACACTGATCGCGAAGGAGAAGCGCTGTGATACGTATCGCTCACTGTCTGGTCGCCACGATGCTCGGTGCCGGGTTGGCGCTGGCCGCACAGGCTGAGGAGGCCAAGAAAGACCCACCCAAGCTCAAGCTGGAGCCGGGTTTATGGAAAATCGACCGGCGCATGCTGCTGACCGCCCTGCCACTGCCGCCCAAGCCACGCCTGTATGAGGAATGCCTGAAGGCCGAGGACATCCCGGACAAGATCGACAAACTGTCCCCCCATTATCAAAACGATCTGACCGCCAGCTGCAAGGTTCAGGAGTCCAAACTCACCGCCGATAGCATGGAGGCCACGCTGGTGTGTGGAAATGGGCAGGCAGGTAGTCTGTCGATGTTCTTTGAAGGCAAAACGCTGCGCGCCGAGCTGGTCTTGCGCGAAAACAGCGATCCCAAGTCAAATGTTTTCCTGACCTATCGCGACAACTCGCAGTGGTCCAAGCCTTGCCCCTGACAGGGCTGGCACAATCCGACACAGCCGGGGGCCAACACCCCCGGCTGTGTATTTATGGGAGCCTTGGCAACTGCATCCCCATCATCAGCTCGGCAACCCGGGCCCTCAAAAAAACCATCCACAACAGGCATTTTCAATGCCGAAATCGAGAGGACGCATCAATGAAAGCAATGATTTGCGCGATTGCCGTATCTTGCGCGCTAGCAACGACGGCGCTGGCCAAACCTATGGTGTATTGCTCGGAAGCAGCGCCGGAGGGCTTTGATGGTGGCATGTTCACCGCGCTGGCCACCCACGACGCCGCATCCGAGACGCTGTACAACCGGCTGGTGGAATTTGAGCGTGGCACGACACAAGTGGTGCCAGGGCTGGCCGAGCGCTGGGACATCAGCCCGGATGGCCTCGAATACACCTTTTATCTGCGCAAAGGCGTGAAGTTTCACACCACCGAATGGTTCACCCCGACCCGCGACTTCAATGCCGATGACGTGCTGTGGACCTTCCTGCGCATGATCGACGCCAAACACCCCGGCGCCAAAGCCAGCCCCCAGGGCTGGCCTTATGCCAGCGATATGGAATTCCCTACCCTGATCAAGAAGGTGGAAAAGCTTGGCGACCACACCATCAAGTTTGTCCTGAGCCGGCCGGAGTCGCCCTTTATTGCCAATCTGGGAATGGGCTTTGCCGACATCGTATCGGCTGAGTATGCACAGCAGCTGGAAAAAGCCGGCCGCGCCGCCGACATCAACCTCAAACCCGTCGGCACCGGGCCTTATGTATTCAAACGCTACGATAAAGGCCAGCAGATTCGCTACGAAGCCCACCCCAACTACTGGCGTGGCAAGCCCGATAATGAAAGGCTGATCTTCACCATCGCCGCAGATGGCGCTGTCCGGGCCCAGAAATTCCGGGCTGGCGAATGCCACTTCCTGGCCTACCCCAACCCGGCAGACATTCCCGGCCTTAAAGCCGACCCCAAATTCACCGTGCTACAAAATTCGGCACTGATGCTGAGCTACGTTGCCTTCAACACGCAAAAGCCTCAACTCAAAGACAAGCGGGTGCGCCAGGCACTGACTTACGCCATCGACAAGCCGGCGATCATTCAGGCCATTTTCCAGGGAAATGCGGCCCCCTCCCACCTGCCGCTGCCAGCCAGAATGTGGGGCTACAACAAGTCGATACCCGCCTACAAACCCGATCTGGAAAAAGCCCGTGCCCTGCTCAAAGAAGCAGGATTCGAGAAAGGATTTGATCTGAATATTCTGGTGCGTGCCGGCGGCAGCAGTGGCAACCCCAACCCCAAGCTGACAGCAGAAATGATTCAGGCTGACTGGAAGAAGCTCGGCATCAACGCCAAGATCACTGTGATGGAATGGGTAGAGCTGCAAAAGCGCACCAAGGCGGGCGAACACGACATCACCTTGTATGGCTGGGCCAGCGACAATGGCGACCCTGACAACTTCCTCAGCCCCAACTTGAGCTGCATTGCAGCGGAATCGGGAGAAAACCGTACTCGCTGGTGCAACAAGGAGTTCGACGCACTGCTCGACAAAGCCAAGCGCGTCACCAGCCTGAAAGAACGCGCCCAGCTCTATGAAGCCGCCCAGAAGATTTTTATCGACGAGATGCCCTGGGCCAGCCTGGCTGAGCCCCTGACCACCGTGGCCTTCCAGAAAAACGTCGTCGGCTTCAAACCCAGCCCGTTCAACAGCAATAACTTCGAGAAGGTGTCGGTGCGCTAAACACTTTCCTCCTCCCCAGACCAAAAGCCCGTCATGTGGCTTTGGTCCGGGGAGGCGTACTCAGGTGGGATCAGACACCTCAGACGAGGTCAATCATCCATCCCCGCCAGCTCTGGCATCAGCACGTCGGTAAAGCCAAACTGGCGCATGTCTTTAATGCGCATCGGGTAGAGCACGCCGAACAGGTGATCGCACTCGTGCTGTACCACGCGGGCGTGAAAGCCCTCGACGGTGCGGTCGATGGGTTGGCCATCCAGACCAAAGCCACGATAGCGCAGGTGGGTGTGACGGGGCACCAGGCCGCGCATGCCGGGTACCGACAAGCAGCCTTCCCAATCATCGGCCATCTCATCGCCAATCGGCGTCAACTCAGGATTGATAAGAATGGTGAAGGGGATTTCCTCGGCATCGGGGTAGCGCGGGCTTTTGAACCCGCCAAATATCGTCACCTGCTTGGATACGCCGATCTGTGGTGCCGCGATGCCGGCACCATTCAGGGCCTGCATGGTGTCGAGCAGATCCTGCACCAGTGCTGTCAGGGCCGGGCTGCCAAAGTCGGTGACCGGTTCGGCAACTCGCAACAGCAGAGGATCGCCCATTTTTACGATGTCACGTATCGCCATTTACGCCCTCACTCAGTCGTGTTCGACTTTTACCAGCGATTCGAGAATGCGGTGAACGCGCTCAATCGCTTCCAGAAAGACTTCTTCTGCGGCGGACAGGTCGATCCGGTGCTTGCTATCGCCCCGGCCGGCCGCCCAGTTGGCAACGACTGAAATCGGTGCGTAGGAAATTCCCAGCTCACGCGCCAGCGAAGCTTCCGGCATGCCAGTCATGCCAACGAGGTGGCCGCCATCGTCGGCGATGCGATTGATCTCGGCAGCCGTTTCGAGCCGTGGCCCCTGGGTGGCTGCGTAAACGCCGCCATCAATCACTTTCTGTTTGGTGGCCTTGGCCGCCTTGAGAATGCGCGCCCGCAGCTGGGGGCAATAGGGCTCGGTAAAGTCGATGTGGGTCACCGGCTTGTCACCGCCATCGAAGAAGGTATGTTTACGGCCCCAAGTGTAGTCGATCAACTGGTCGGGCAGCACGATGGTGCCGGGCGGCATGTCATCGCGGATACCCCCAACGGTGGCCACCGCCACAACCCGCTTCACCTTCTGCTCTGCCAGCGCCCAGATATTGGCGCGGTAGTTGATTTCGTGCGGGGGGATGGTGTGGCCATAGCCGTGACGGGCCAGGAACACCACATGATGGTCGTTGATGCTGCCAAAAGTCAGCGCGCCGGAAGGCTCGCCATAAGGGGTGCGGATAACCTGCCGATGGGAAATTTGCAGGTTTTTGAGGCGGGTCAGGCCCGTGCCTCCGATGATTGCCAGCATGGCGACTCCTGTTGGGTTGGGTGACCGGCCGCCGGCCACCACTTTGTTGTTCAAGCCGGGTAGTTCTGCTCGCAGAAGCTACGCAGATATTCGGCAAATTCGTCGCCGACTTCGGGATGCTTGCGGGCAAATGCCAGTGTTGCTTTCAGGTAGCCGATCTTGTTGCCGCAATCGTAACGTACGCCGTCAAAAGGCCAGGCCAGCACCTGCTCTTCCTTCAGCAGGGCGGCAATCGCGTCGGTCAGCTGAATCTCGCCCCCCGCCCCGGGCTTCACGTTCAGCAGATGGTGAAAGATGCGGGGGGTCATGATATAGCGCCCAACCACGGCGAGGTTGGAAGGGGCTTCGGCTGGCTTGGGCTTCTCGACGATCTGGGTGATCGGCCAATGGGCTGGCCGGTCTTCGCTGGCAACGACAATACCGTAAGAGCCGGTCTCGGATTGCGGCACGGTTTCAACGCCGATGATGGCACTGTGGCTGTCATCAAACAGCTCCACCATCTGGCGCATCACCGCTTTGTCCGAGTCGATCAGGTCATCCGCCAGAATGATGGCGAAAGGCTCATCGCCAACCAGAGGCTGGGCACAGAGCACGGCATGTCCAAGGCCGAGGGCCTCGGGTTGGCGCACATAGGCACAGGTAACGGTCTTGGGAATGATGCTCTGCACCAGCTCCAGCAGCTTGTGCTTGTGCTTGGCAGCAAGCTCCGATTCCAGCTCATACGCCTTGTCGAAATGGTCTTCAATCGCCCGTTTGGTGCGGCCGGTAACGAAGATCATCTCGGTAATACCTGCCGCTACGGCCTCTTCGACGGCGTATTGGATCAGGGGTTTATCGACGACATTGAGCATTTCCTTGGGGCTGGCCTTGGTGGCGGGCAAAAATCGGGTGCCCAGGCCTGCAACGGGAAATACGGCTTTTTTAATCTTCTGCATCTCAAGTCCTTCAGGAAGCGTTTGCACCCGGACCAGTCGCCAGCATATCCAGCAGACCTTGCTCGTCCAGAATCGCGATACCCAGCTCTTCAGCCTTGGCCAGCTTGCTGCCGGCCTCGGCTCCTGCCACCACAAAATCGGTCTTTTTCGATACCGAGCCCGACACCTTACCACCAGCCGCCTCGATCATGGCTTTCGCTGCATCGCGGCCCAGCGTTGGCAGGGTGCCGGTGAGCACCAGTGTTTTGCCGAGCAGCGGGCCAGATAACACGGCAGCACCCGGCTCACTCTCCGTCCAGTTCACCCCGGCGGCACGCAGTTGGGCCACGACTTCAACATTATGTGGCTCTGAAAAGAAGTCGCGAATCGAGCCGGCGACAATCGGGCCAACATCGGGCACTGCCTGCAGTGCTGCCAGCGCCGCAGCGTCGTCGGCCAGCTGCGCTGCTTCGATCAAACCATCGAGCTTGCCGAAATGCTTGGCCAGATCTCGCGCCGTGGATTCGCCAACATTGCGTATCCCCAAGGCAAAGATGAAGCGTTGCAGGGTGGTGTGCTTGCTGGCCTCAATGGCGGCGATCAGCTTGCTGGCTGACTTCTCGGCCATCCGTTCCAGCTCGGCCAGCTTGACCAAGCCCAGCTTGTATAGGTCGGCCGGGGTGTGGACAATGCCCAGATCGACCAGCTGATCAACCAGCTTGTCGCCAAGCCCCTCGATTTCGACGGCCCGGCGCGAAGCAAAATGCAGCAGCGCCTGCTTGCGTTGAGCCGGGCAGAACAGCCCACCACTGCAACGCGATACGGCCTCGCCCTCTTCCTTGACCGCATGCGAGCCGCACACCGGGCAGGTTTTGGGCATTTCGAAAGGCTGGTAGCACGGTGCCTGCCGGGTCGAGAACAGGTCTTCACCGGGCACTTCCTGCATCGGTCGCCGCTCCAGCACCACACCAGCCACTTCGGGGATGACGTCACCGGCACGGCGCACGATCACGGTATCGCCGATGCGTACATCTTTACGCCGTACCTCGTCTTCGTTATGCAGAGTGGCATTGGTGACGGTGACCCCCCCCACAAATACCGGCGCCAGCCGCGCCACAGGCGTCAGCGCACCGGTGCGCCCCACCTGGATATCAATGCCTTCCACCGTCGTCAGCGCTTCTTCGGCCGGGAATTTGTGGGCGACAGCCCAGCGTGGTGCCCGCGAGACAAAACCAAGCGTCTCCTGCAGCGCCAGGGCGTCCACTTTGTAGACCACGCCGTCGATATCGTAAGGCAGCTGCGCACGTCGGCCACCGATCCGTTTGAAGTAACCCAACAACCCCTCAACCCCCTGCACCCGATCTTTCTCCGGGCATATTGGCATGCCGAGTGTGGCCAGCCAGTTCATGATGCCGCTCTGGCTATCAGGAGGGGTCATACCTTCACAAGCCGCAATCCCGTAGGCAAAGAAGGACAGGTGGCGGCTGGCGGTGATTTTCGAATCAAGCTGACGCAAGCTACCGGCAGCGGCATTGCGGGGGTTGGCAAAGCGTTTCTCGCCTTTGGCATCCTGCTCCTGATTCAGCCGGTCGAAGTCCTTGCGCAGCATGACCACCTCGCCGCGCACTTCCAGCAAGCGGGGAATCTGATCACCAACCAGTTTCAGCGGCAGCGCCCGCACCGTGCGCAGATTGGCCGTCACGTTCTCGCCGCTGGCACCGTCGCCGCGTGTGGCACCCAGCACAAATACGCCGTTTTCGTAAGTGAGGCTGATCGCCAGACCATCGAATTTCGGGCCAACGTCATATTCAACCACTTCACGCCCCGTTGCCTCTCTGATGCGGCGGTCAAAAGCCTCCACCTCGGCCTCTTCAAACGCATTGGCCAGCGAAAGCATGGGCGTCTGGTGGGTTACGCTGTCGAATTCGGGTAGAGGGGTGCCCCCTACCCGGCTCGTTGGTGAGTCCGGGGTGCGTAATTCCGGGTAGTCCTGTTCCAGGGCTTCCAGCTCACGAAACAGCCGGTCATATTCGGCATCGGGCACCGTCGGCGCATCGAGAACGTAGTATTCATAGCCATAGCGATTCAGAAGATCGCGTAACTCGGCGGCACGGGCTGCCTGTTTGGCTTCAGTCATTGCGGCACACTTTCTGTCAGATTGCGGGTAAAGCGGATATCGGCCCACATCCGGTCTTGATACCAGGTGAATTCAGGGTGTCGGGCAATTTCCTGGTATCCAGCAGCGCGGATCAGGCCAAGGCTGATGAGGTTGAATTCGAACACCCCCACTTCGGCCCGATGGCAGCCGGCTGCGAGCGCCCTGGCTTCGAGCTCGCGCAGGATTTGCCGGCTGAGCCCTCGGCCACGGTAGGCGTGCTCGCCGATGCAATAGGCCAACCAGGCCACGCCACCTTCTTTGGAAACCAGCATCGGCGGGTCTTTGCGGGCAAAGGCAAAACCGATGGGTACCTCGTCGATGCAAACCAGCAGCCGGCAGATCCAGTCGGTAAACCCGGTGAAACGCTGACGCAGGGTATCGACGTGCAAATCGGGCTGATCCGGGCCACGCATATTGGTGACGAACGGCCGTGTTCTGGCATCGTTCTGCCACGCCGCGATCCGCTCGCAATCTGCGGCAAGATCAGCTTCACGGAAGGAAATGGTCATTGGCTTGGTAGACATGCAGCCAGCACCACCACGGGCGACGCCAGCTGCAATGGATTACAGAGGGTAATCAGGCAAACAGCCGCAAGGCCGCCACACTGCCCGCGGCAATGCCCCGATCATCCATCTGGGTATAAACGACACCCAGCTGCTTGCGGATGGCAGCCAGATCGGCAGGTTTGAGGGATCGGCCGTTGTCGTCGACCACATCGCCGCCCAGCGTCAGCGCCAGTTGCTGGGCCAGATCGGCCATGCGGTCGAAAGCAGCCAAGCCGTCTGCCACGCGCGGGACATCGAGCAGCAGCGTAAGCCCCGAGCATTGATCCTGGCCAAAGCTGGCGCGCGAGAACGGCACTTCGTCAATGCTGGCGACTGAAAACAGGGTCTTGCCCGATTCGCTCAGGGCGTGAAAATTGCCATCGTCGAGCAACTGCATTCCGGCCGACTCGCACAGGGTCGCCACCTGCGAAACCGGAATCCGGCCGCGCCCGGCACCAACATTGAGGCCGATGATGGCATCGACCTGTGCGCAGAACTGGTCAAGTCCCCGCGCAACGTCGAGCTTGTCCTGCCGGTTGGGGAAGGTGGCCACCGCTTTGCACGATGCCGCAAACTCGCTCACCTGCTCGGTAAACAGAATCAGCTGGCCCTCACTGACCGCGCCTTGCCGATCGCACAACTGCAGACCGATGCGCAGCTCCAGATAGCGATTGCCGACCGCCGCAATTTCCCACACATCATTCTCGTTAAGCCCCACCACCTTGATGCGCTTGCCAACGTTGAACGCGGGAATCAAACCACCGGCAATCGGCTGGTCTGCCCCGACTTCGGCGATGTAATCGAGTTGCGGGTCGAGCATGACCGCAGCCAATGCCTGTACGGCATCCAGATCCAGCGTGGCAGCGCTGTCAAAGTCCTCGACCAGCTCGGGCGCCACCGGCGGGGCATCCTGCGCGGTCGGGGCTGCCGTATCGACAATCGATGGCTCCATCCGGTTGGCACTCTGGGCCGGGCGAACGTGGTTCTTCGGTGTCTCAAGCAGGACATCCGGATGGTTGCGGGCAAAGGCCGCAGCGGCCTTTTTCTTGTAGCGGTGTTCCTGCCAGACATTGAACAGCCAGACGGCAGCCACCAGGCCAACGCCTATGCCCAGGGAAATGTAATGAAATTCAGTCATAGCAATGACAATGCACCTTTTTATATTCATCGCGCGGGGGCTGCCCACGGCCAGGGGGTGTTGACGTTTGGTTTCCGGTCTGAAAACGAATTGCCGTCGGCGCCTGGCGGTCGCCCGAGATTGTCAAACAGCGCCGAATTTGCGCCATATGTGACACGCTTTGCCCCGATTTTCCGAGCCGACGGCGCCTTGGTCAACCAGCAAACGGTATTCCCCAAGCGTTATTTGCGTTTTATTAGACGCTGCTGAGGCCTGATGTCCGGTCAGACGAAGGCAAACCGGGGCCCCCATGATTGCCAATCCGCCACGCCCCTGTGGCATCAGGCTGCGCTGCCTGATACTTCGCGCATCTGCAAAGCGGCTTCAATATCAACCGCCACTACCCGCGACACCCCCTGCTCCTGCATGGTGATGCCAACCAGCTGGCTGGCCATTTCCATCGTCAACTTGTTATGGCTGATGTACAGAAACTGGGTGCGGATCGCCATTCGCTTCACCAGTTCGCAGAAGCGGCTGGTGTTGGCGTCGTCAAGTGGTGCATCCACCTCATCCAGCAGACAAAACGGCGCCGGATTGAGCTGGAACAAGGCAAACACCAGTGATAGCGCGGTCAACGCTTTTTCGCCACCCGAAAGCAGGTGGATCGTGCTGTTTTTCTTGCCTGGTGGATGCGCCATGATCTGAATACCCGCATCGAGGATCTCCTCGCCGGTCAGAATCAGTTCAGCCTGGCCGCCGCCAAACAGCAGTGGAAACAACTCCATCAGGGAGCTGTTCACCTGATCAAACGTTGTCTGCAGCAGACTTCGGGTTTCCTTGTCGATGCGGCGGATGGCATTTTCCAGCGTGTCCATTGCAGCCGTAAGATCAGCCGCCTGGGCATCCAGATAGGTCTTGCGCTCGCGTGCGGTGGTCAGCTCCTGCAAGGCCGCGAGGTTGACCGCGCCCAGCGAATTGATCTGTTGCGTCAGCCGACCGATTTCCCCAACCAGTGTTTGCACCTTGAGGCCACTGCCAATCAGCAGCAACAGGGCGGCTTCGTCAGCGCCGGCATCCAGCAATTCCTGATTGAAGCGTTCGACCGCCAGTCGCGCCTCCTGCTCCTTCAGCCGCAAGTCGCCGATCCGGTTACGTGCCGGCTCGAACATCTGTTCGATCTGGGTCTTTTCCAGCTCCTTGGTCCGCAGGGTGTTGGTGGCATGGTTGGCGGCATCGCGTGCGGCGGCCAGTGCCCTTTCCTTTTCGCTGCGCTGATTGACGGCCGACTGGAACCCGACATCGAACTCCCCTTCGTCGATGCCATCCAGATCGAACATCACTTCTTCCAGCCGGGTCTGGGTTTCTTCACGCTGCTCGGCCAGCTCCTGCTCGCGACGCTGCAATTCGCTAAGTTTGCTTTCTGCGGTCTGCCGGGCAAAGCCCGCTTCCTGCTCAGCCCGCTCGGCCTGCCGCAAGCGGCTACGCTGGATGTCCAGCGCCGTTTCGGCCTCCGATCGACCAAGGCGCGCGGTTTCGAGGGCGGCATCGCGCTCGGCATGCCCATCCTGCAATGCCTCACTTTCCAGGCGCGCAGCTTCCATCTCTTCAGCATCGGCACGGATCTGCGTATTCAGCTCGTCAATTTCTGCCAGTAAGGCGCCACGGCGCTCCCGTGCCTGTTCGGCGGCCTGATTCAGGCGTGCCAGTTCCACCTGCTTTTCGCCGCGCCGACTACGACAACCATCCAGGCGCTGCCTGGCTTGCTTCAGATCCTGCTGCGCCTGGTTCAACCCCGCCTCGGCAGCCTGCATGGCCTGCTGTGCAGTCTGCTCGGCCGGCTCGACTTCCTGCAGGCGTGCCGTGACCGACTCCAGCTCGCGCTGCCGCGCCAACACCCCGGCCAGCCCGTCATCTGCTGCAAAGAAGTGCCAGCCGTGACGGCTGGCAGCGTGCCCGCGCGGATCAACCAGCAAGCCGCCGGCCGGCAGCTGCGCCCGTCGCTCCAGCGCGCCCATCACGTCATCGACGCAGAATACTGATCCCAACCAGTCCTGCAGGGCCGCCTGCACGGCAGGATTGGCGGACTGGACATGCTGGCGCAAGGGAATCCAACCGGCCGGGATGGCAGGCGATGAGGGCAGACTCTCCGTCGAAGCCAGTAGGGTCAGGCGAGCCGGGGCCGGGCCATCCGGCGTCGCCGAGGCGACAACGGCATGCAGTCGTTCGCGCAGTACCGCCTCCACGGCGGTTTCCCAGCCCGGTGTGATGTCGAGCAGCGAGAACAGGCGCGGTGCAGACTCCAGCCCATGCCGCTTCAGCCAGTCCGCCAGTTTGCGGTCCGCTCCGACCTGCGCCTGCAACTGACTCAAAGCCTTTTCGCGGGCAGCCAGTTCGGTCCGCTC
The DNA here is from genome assembly GCF_030129945.1 of Parachitinimonas caeni. Classification (GTDB taxonomy): domain Bacteria; phylum Pseudomonadota; class Gammaproteobacteria; order Burkholderiales; family Chitinimonadaceae; genus Parachitinimonas; species Parachitinimonas caeni. The sequence continues at coordinate 46,110 of NZ_JARRAF010000009.1, read as the reverse complement.
GCCTCGTAGCAATTCAAGCTGCTGGCGGGCGGCAAGACGGCCGGTCTCGCCTGCTTCGACGGCATGTTCAGCCTCGCTGAGCGCCATGCCGGCCTCTTCGACTTCGATCGCCAGTTCTTCGAGTTCCTGCTGCGCCAGTGCCAGCGCTTCCGGATCGGGCTGCGGCAGCCGCGCCAGCTCGGTCTGCTGGCGTTCCAGCCGCTGGCGAACCTGTTGCAGGCCGCGTTCAAGATGCGCAATCTGCTGCTCGGCCAGCTGGCGGGCCTGCCGCGACTGCGACAGCGCCAGCTGCGCGGTCGAATAGGCGTGGTCGGCGGCCTTGTAGGCAGCTTCGAGCCTGGGCATGGCATCTGATTCGGCCAGAAGCGTTGCGGCGGCGTCTTCGGCCGCCATCACCGCGTCCTCGCGGCGTTCGGTCCAGTCCTGACGCTCCCGACCCATGGCAGTGATCTGATCGGTCAACTGGGTCAGGCGGAGCTTTTCCTGATTCAGCTGGTTGCTGAGGCGTTGGCGGGTTTCGCGCAGATGGACCAGCTGCTGCTCCAGCCGCGCCACAGCGGAGTTCGCCTCGAATAATTCGGCCTGAGCCGCCTGCACCGTGTCGGTGGAGCTGTAATGGGTGTCGCGCAGGGTGTCGATTTCCGCTTCGACATGGCGCAATCGCGCGGTCAACGCCTCGATTTCATTCTGAGCGGCTTCGATTTCCTGCTGGGCTTTCTGCTCATCCCGCACCGCATCAAGCTTGCGTTGCAGCGCCAGCAGATTCTGTTTCTCTTCGATCTTCTGTTTGATCTCCTGGTACTGGCCAGCTACCACGGCTTGCGATTCGAGCTTTTCCAGCTGGCGATCCAGCTCCTGCCGGATGTCATCGACCCGTGCCAGGTTATCGCGGGTATCTCCGAGCCTGCCTTCGGTCTCGCGGCGGCGTTCCTTGTATTTCGAGACGCCGGCGGCCTCCTCAAGAAAGGCGCGCAGTTCTTCGGGCCGGGCTTCGATGATGCGCGAGATCATGCCCTGTTCGATCACGGCGTAGCCGCCACGGCCGACACCCGTGCCCAGAAACAGGTCGGCAATATCCCGGCGCCGGCATTGCAGGTTATTGATGTAGTAGGACGACTCGCCCTGACGGGTCAGCACCCGCTTGATCGAGATTTCAGCGTACTGGCTCCACTGTCCGGCAGCACGGCCCTCGGCATTGTCGAAAACCAGCTCGACCGAAGCGCGGGATACTGGTTTGCGTGTACCGGAGCCGTTGAAAATGACATCCTGCATCGACTCGCCACGCAGCTGCTTGGCCGAAGATTCGCCAAGCACCCAGCGCACGGCGTCGATCACATTGGATTTACCACAGCCATTGGGGCCGACCACCGCCACCAGCTGGCCCGGCACGGGGATCACCGTCGGATCGACAAAGGACTTGAAGCCCGCAAGTTTGATATGGGTAAGGCGCACGATAGGCGACAGAAAGCGACAAAGGCGCCAATATTAACAGGGTGCGCCCGCTTGACTGACGTTCAATCCATCGCCAGGCCATCCTGGCGTCGGGAGTACCCGAAACGACCCCAGCCCCCTTCCCCACAGGAGTCAGCGATTTATGCCTGCCGTTCTGCCTCGACTGTCTGTCTTGCACCGCCTCATCTGGCTGCTGGCCAGTCTGTTTCTGCTTGCCGCCTGCAGCAAGCCGCCACCGTTGCCACGCCTTGCGGCAGGAGATGTCGTGCTGGCATTTGGCGACAGCCTGACCTTTGGCACCGGCGCCAGCCCGCCAGAGGCGTATCCGGCCGTGCTGGCGGGGCGCATCGGCCACAAGGTCGTCAATGCCGGTATCCCCGGCGAAACCACCGCCGATGGCCGTAGCCGACTGCCGGAGGTGCTGGAAGAAGCCAGACCGAAGCTGATGATTCTGTGCATGGGCGGCAACGATTTTCTGCGTGGCGCACCAGAGGCTGACACCATTGCCAACCTGCGGGCGATGATCGAGCTGGCGCGCAGCAAGCAAATCGCCGTGCTGCTGATAGGCGTTCCCAAACCCAGCCTGACACGCGACGTGCCACCGTTTTATGCCAGTCTCGCCAAGGAATACAAGCTGCCACTTGAAGACAAGGCGCTGCCGGATATTCTGGGCAAGGGCCATCAGAAAAGTGATCCGATCCACCCGAACGCGGTCGGTTATGGCCGATTTGCCGAGGCGATCGAGCAAGTGATGCGGCAGGCCGGGGCGATTTAGCTGCGCAAGGAAATGGCGGATATGTGACCATTCGGCCCATTGTTAACACTTACCTGAAGACATCCGCTTGGAATCCGCATCCACCATCGGCCAAGGCCGCATCCAGCTGACCGACGAGCTGGCGGCCATTTTGCAATGGCCTCAGTCCACCAAAGCCCCGCGCCATCTATTGATTGAGGCCCTGGCCGGCACCGGCAAGACTACTGCGCTGACAGCCCTCTACGACGGCCTGAAACGGCAGGGCAGGCAAGCCTTGGCGCTGACCTTCTCCCGCAAGGGGCGCCGCCGCTTTCTTGGGCAGTACAAAACCTTGTTTGATGCCAGCCTGAATGAACAGGCTGCACATGCGCTTTGCAACACCTTCGATGAGTTTGCCATTCGCTGTCTGCGAGTGCATTCACGCGTCAAGCGCTGGGAAGCCGGCACCCTGGGGCGGGCCATTGTCGATGATGACCGGCCCTATCTGGCCATGGAGCAGGCCGTGGCCCTTATCAACCAGCACGCGCAGCGCCACGATATGGACCCGCTGCCGACCGACAGCGAATCCATCCTCGCCCTGCTGGAACTCATTACCAATCTGAAAACCAGCCTGACTTTCACTCGTGCACCGTTTGATGCCTACAACCAGGAATGGGCGGATGAATTCGACCGCGAGTCGATCCAGCTGGCGCTACAGGCGCTGAAATTGCCGCCCTGGTCGTTCAGTCTGTATCAGGAGTATGAAAAACAGCGGGACGCTGCGGATTTTCTCTGTCACGGCGATGCCGCCTATGACCTGGCGCAGGAGCCCGCTGCGATCCGCCAATATTGCCAACAGCAGGGCATCGAATACGTGCTGGTCGATGAATTCCACGACACCAAGGCCGTGCATTTTGCGATTCTGGCCGAGATGGCCAAAGCCGGCTGCCGGCTTGTTGCAGTGGGTGATCGCAATCAGGATATTTTTGAATGGCGCGGCGCTACTACCTTCGACGCCTTTGAGGCCTACGACCAGCAGTTGAAACAGGTAGGTCACCTGCCGCTCTCTATCACTTATCGCTTCGGCAACCCGTTGGCCAAGACCGTCAAAGGCGTGCTGGAACGATTGCGTGGCAACGAGCTGTCGATTACGCCGCTACGCGATAGCCGTACGCAATTCAAGCAACTCAGCCTGAAAACGCAGACACCGGAAGACGCCTTGATCAGCCTGATCAGCAAGGGCATGAGTGCCGGTGCAGCCGGCAAGGACTTTGCCATCCTGCTGCCACAGCCGCAGATGGCGTTTTCGCTGATGGTCTGTCTGCATCGGGCCAAGATCGGCTATCGCTGCGATGGCATCACCCCTTTGCATTTGTCGCGAGAAGCCGGGGTGCTACGCGCCATCGTCCTGCTGATCGATCAGAAACTGCAGCGCGAATACAACCACCTCGACTGCATGGCCCTGCTGTTGCTGGCACTCAGTCCCCGCTTGAAGCTTTCGGCCGACGACTATCGCAGTCTGGAAGCCTTGCTGTCGGAACGTGCTCTGGGCGAGCGGCAGATCGTATATCTGCCCGCCAACCTGCCGCTGGCGCTGGAGATGCTGCGGGCCCGTCTGGCCGAGACCGGCGCCCCCGATGAATCCCCCAGCCTTCGAGGCTGGTTGCAACGCTTTCGCATCAGGGAATGGCTGGGGGTCATGTCCCCCACCCAAGCTGCGGCACAGGCCATGCAGGTGGCGCTGGGCCAGCTCGCCGCCCAGATTGAGCGGGAAGGCAGCAAGGCATTCCTGGCTGAGCTGGATGAACTCGCCAAGCAGTTTTCCAAGCCGAATGTCGGGTACGCCAGCAAGGTGGCTCTGACCTCGGTCACGCACTGCAAAGGCAATGAATGGCCGTATGTAATCCTGCCCGCCAGCGGCCACCAGAGCTGGGCCGAGCACCTGCTCGCCACCGCCAGCGAACAACAGAAACGCGAGCTGTATGTCGGCCTGACCCGCGCGCAGGAAGGCGCCTGGCTGCTGGTGCCGTGACGCGTGGCGCCTCTTGCCATCACCCCCAACTCCCTGCGTGAACGCACATAAAAAAATCCGGGATATTCATCCCGGATTTTTGTTGGCTAGTCGCGACCAAATGCTTTTATTGACCCTTGGCAACTTTGTCTTTCACCCGATCAGCACGGCCGGATGGGTCTGGGTGGCTGGACAGCATTTTGGCCAGTAAGGAGTTATTGCCGCCGCCCGCCTTTGCCAGCTTGCGGAAGGCCGATTCCATTGCGGCTGCCTTGTATTTATGCTTCTTCATGAATTCATAGCCATAGTCATCAGCCTGGGTCTCCTGACTTTGCGAGAACTGGCTGCCCACGACTGCCTCGGCAAGGGCGCCAAGCTGGGAGTCGGCCAGAACGCCGACCGTGCCATCGGTACTCGCTGCTGCCTTGCGTGCCGCCGACGCAACATAGGCCGTGCGTAGCGCGTTCAGGCTATGGCCGTGCTTGACGTGGCCGATTTCATGGCCAATCACGCTCCGGAGTTCATCATCGTCCATCAGATCCATCAATCCGGCGTACACACGGATACTGCCATCCGGGGCAGCAAAGGCGTTCACATCTTTGGTGAGGTAAACCTTGAAGTTAAGCTTCATGCCGTCTTCGTTGACGTGCTTGGCGGTGAGCCTGGCCAAGCGGGCGGCATACTTGTTGCCGGCGGGCGCCACCTTCGATTTCTTGTCGGAGTATTTCATCTGCTGCAACGAAGCGCTTTTCAGCTCGGCCTCGCTGACCGATGCAGCTGACATCAGATCACCCACTGCGCCGATCTTGTTATCTTCTTTGCTTGCCCCGGATGAATTGCTGCCCGAAGACAGGGCACTGCCCAGTGCAGACAAGCTGTTGGTAGAACCTTTGTCTGCCGGCTTGCTGGTACCTGATTTCTGGTCGGTCGGGGCACTGGCACATGCGCCCAGGGTCAATGCTATCAAGGTGGCGAGGAGGGTCGGTCTGATCATTGAAGAAGCTCCTGTCGAGTCTGATCTGGGTTTTATACGGCCCTTATCTGGTCTCCCAAGATATTCGGGCCGCTCACTGCTGCGATACGTGCGGTTGGCGCACAGGAATCCGGCCCCGTCGGGAACCATGCCAGGATGAAGGGTGGCGGAATGGGGCCAAACGGGTCGGCCAGAATAGCAAATACCATTGTCATTCAAAACCGAAAATCATTGATTTCAATAACATTCTTCAGGTATTGGTATTTTTCCCTGCCCTGGTGGCATAAGTTGCAATGTCGGTACAAAACGGCAAGACAACTAGTACAGCGCGGGCTTGTTACTATTTGTAGATGACAGACAGGGAAATGGGCTCTGGCAGGCAGACACGCCTGCCAGATTTCGAGAGGGCTCTTTCGACTCAGTGTAGTTTGATGCGCGGCCGGTGAACCCTATCCAGCCATTCCGAAGCGGTGATCAGCACCGTGCGCGCCACACCACTCAGCGCCAGCTGATGTTTCTTGTGCAGGCTCCAATACATGAATTTGGCCACCTGACCTTCCACAAACAGGCTGCCCCGGCTCAGGCTACCCATCAGACTCCCCACCGAAGAATAAGACGCTAGCGACACCAGCGAGCCATAGTCCTGAAACTTGAACGGCTTGACCGTTTTACCGGCAATGATGCGCATGATGGTACGGGTCAGGTAGTTGGCTTGCTGATGCGCGGCCTGCGCACGCGGCGGTACGGTGCTATCGCCTTGCGGGCAACTCGCGCAGTCACCCATAGCGAAGATGGCAGGGTCGAGCGTGGTCTGCAGGGTTGGCCCGACCAGTAGCTGATTCAGCCGGTTGACCTCCAGCCCGCCAAACTCCTTCAAAAAGTCGGGAGCCTTGATGCCCGCAGCCCAGACTGTCAGCGTGCTCGGAATCACTTTGCCACTTTGCATATGCACCGCATCTGCAGTGACTTCGACTACCCGCTCATTGCTATGGATTTCAATGCCCAGCGCGCGCAGCTCGCGACTGGCGGCTTCGGACAAGCGTTCGGGCAACTGCGCCAGAATGCGTGGCGCCGCCTCGACCAGCACAATTTTCAATTCGCTCTCAGGGCTGACATGCTCCAGCCCGTAGCTGGTGAGCACCTTGGCGGTGGCATGCAACTCGGCCGCCAGCTCCACCCCGGTTGCGCCGGCCCCAACAATGGTGACAGTCAACCGGCCCTGCCCCGCCCCAACAGGCACGGTCTGCGCCCGCAGGCAGGCATTGATCAACCTATCGTTGAAACGACGGGCCGATTCAGGATTATCGAGCTTGATGGCATTCTGGGCGGCACCGCGTGTGCCGAAGTCATTGGTCTGGCTGCCAATGGCGATCACCAGGGTGTCGTAGGGGATTTGCTGGGGAGGGGTGATTTCTGCGCCGTGGGCATCGTAACTGGGCGACAGATGAATCAGGCGGGCCTGACGGTCTATGGATTCGAGCCGACCAAGGCGGAAGCGGAAGTGGTTCCAGCGCGCTTGGGCCAGATATTCGATTTCTTCTGCGTGGGTATCAAAACTACCAGCGGCCAATTGGTGCAGCAGGGGCTTCCAGATATGGGTGCGGGCCGCATCAACCAGCGTTATTTCGGCCTTCCCTCGGCGCCCCAGGCTGTTACCCAGGCGGGTTGCCAACTCCAGCCCGCCGGCACCGCCGCCGACAATCACAATTCTGTGGGCATGCTCATCCTCATTCATACGGTTTACTCCGGTAACAAAGATGTCATCAGTGTACGACAATGCTGCACAGCAACAAACAAGGCAATCCTTATGCCAGCTGGCTTGCCCTCCACCATTTGCGGCAGAATGCTGCTTTGCACACAGAACACTCCCCTGCTGATGGGCAACGCTCACTGCTGGCTTGCAGATCCTCACCGCATGGCGAGGTTGCAAACAGCTTCTCAGGGTAGTCTAAAAACAAGTCATGAATGCTTCACAAAAGCTTGCCCTGCTCTCCGTCGGAGCCTCCTGCGTTACCCTCGGGCTGAAGTTCGGTGCCTGGTTCCTGACCGATTCCGTCAGCCTTTATTCCGACGCGATGGAATCGTTTGTCAATCTGGCTGCTGCCATCGTGGCTCTGGTCGTCGTCACCATCGTGGCCCGGCCGGCCGATGAATCCCATCCCTGGGGTCACGACAAGGCCGAGTATTTCTCAAGTGGCGTCGAGGGCGCATTGATTCTGGTCGCGGCGCTCACCATTATGTTCGAAGCCTGGCAGAAGCTGCGCATGCCGACCCCGCCGCTGCAACTGGGCGCCGGGCTGGGACTTTCCGCCCTGGCATCGGTCGTTAATGCCGGCACGGCCCTGATCCTGCTCAAACAGGCCAAACGTCTTGACAGCATCGTGCTCGAAGCCGACGCCCGTCACCTGCTCACCGATGTCTGGACCTCGGTTGGCGTGATTGCCGGCCTCACCGTCCTGCTGTTTGCGCCACCCAGCTGGGCCATTCTCGATCCGATCATCGCCTTGCTGGTTGGCCTTAACATCATCCGCACCGGGGTTGACCTGTTGCGACGTAGCGCCGACGGATTGATGGACGCCACCCTGCCCACAGACGAAGTGGCAACCATCCACCGCACCATTGAACACGAGCTTGGCCCCGCTGGACGCCATGCCGAGCTGAAAACCCGCAAATCCGGCTCCAAACGCTTTGTCGAGTTCAAGCTATATGTCCCCGGCCAAATCACCGTTGATGCCGCCCACCACCTGTGTGACCAGCTCGAAGCCGCCATCGAACAGGCGCTGGGCAACACCACCGTCATGGTGCATGTCGAGCCAGAAGAACGGGCGCCCAAAGAGGCCAAGGATTAAAATAAAATCGCAAATAAATTTCCTGAATGCACAGCAATCAATATTAAGCAGATAGCAAAACTTAAATCAATCCAATCAAAACCACAGCGCATCACAGACAGTCCAAAAAATACGATCTACAAAAACAATTTATCCGGAAAAGCCCTATGAGGAATAGCTTTTCCAGCTTCACCATTTGACCCTTTTACGTGACATTGCCCGTGAGGCGGCACTTCAACTTTAACCCAAGCCACATTCTTAGAACACAAGTCCAATATCTGTTTAATTTCCTTACCGCTCAATGCACAGACTGTTGAGCTGCCACAGACTAGGCACAAAAACAGGTATGCTCCTTCCTGCTCATGCAAATTTCGAAGAAACTCCAAATCATCTGGCTGAAAGGTAAAACTCCAAGGAGACTCTGGGTTTTTTGTGTGCTTTATGAATATATTTCGATTCTGATTAATCAGATAGTGACCATACTTCTCACTACCTTTATTTAGGGCCTTAAATGAATCATGCTCAACAATTTGTGTCAAAGCCGCACCATGATACAAATCTTTTTCTTGAATTTTCATATCAATTCCCTTTCTCCACAAACAACCTTAATAGGCCACAGCCACCCAAGATGAATTGAACTTACTCAAAGAAAGGCATCTTCCGCCCCTCGCACAAAATGCACTTGATCCACACAATCTCACCTACAAGGCATTTAATAGCTATTTCTAGCAAATAGATTAATAAGATTTCAAACTAATTTTCATTTTCTCCTACCACTTTGCCCTTCCCCCATCTACAAATAACACGAACCCGGCTGGTCCGACCTGATAGCCGCCGGGTGAACAAGAGCCCGCCAGGGCCTGATCGGAGAATCTTTATTCGAATGTTTCAACAACATGAAAGGATATTTCATGGCGGTAAACAGTTTGCGCGTCGTGGGTCTGGGAGGAGCCGTGGCGTTGACGATGTGTCTGACGGGTTGTGATTCGGATGGTGATAGTTCGTCACCCGTGGTGCAGGCGCCGTGCCTGGGGCCGGAAACGATCCAGTCGTCGGCGCCCGGCGCACCTCAGGTTATCTATACCAGCCGCAGCCACAATAGCCAGGATGCAGCGTCGAATTCGTTGCTGCTGGCAGCGTTCAATAGCGCGCTCGATGCAGGCAGCGTCGATGCCAACGCACTGGTGGTCAAGGACGAGAGTGATCGGCCCGTTGCCGGCAAGGTGCGGTACGACGCTTCGATGAAGGCAGTGGTGTTCGATCCGACCGACCCTCTTGCGGCCAATCAGCGTTATTTCGCACGGCTGTCAAAGGGTATCAAGGGGAGTTCGGGTGTCACGCTGGGCAATGAGTATTGCTGGCAATTCAAGGTGGCCGCGTCCCGTACGGACACCGAGGCACAACGACAGGTTCAGCTGATCGTCGATCAATCGACTTATCAGTACGGCATTCCCGGCACCATCATGTCGGTACGTAATGCCGATGGCAGCACCTGGACGACCACCAGTGGTTACGCCGATATCACCAACAAGCAGCCGATCACCGGTGATATGCGCTTCCGTATCGGCAGCAACACCAAGGTACTGGTGGCCACGGCGGTGCTGCAACTGGCGGGCCAGGGCAAGATCAGTCTGGATGACCCAGTCAACAAGTATCTGGCCAACGAGATGAAGTCTTATATGCCGTTCTACGATGGCAATAAGATCACGGTGCGCAATCTGCTGCAGCATACGGGCGGCATTTATAACTTCACGCTGGATTCGACTTGGGGCAATGCTTTCATTTCGGATGCTTTCAAGCGCTACTTCCCTCAGGAACTGCTGATCATCGCCAATAACAACGCCAAGAATCCGAATGCGCCGGTTTATGGCACGGTCAGTTATTCGAATACCAACTATGTGCTGCTGGGGATGTTGATCAAGAACGTTTCGGGCACGGTGTACGAAGACGCCATTGAGCAGTGGATTCTGAAAGCCAACGGTATCCGGAACACCTTTGTGCCGCGCATTGGCGACCCGTATGTGCCTTCGCCGTATTCGCATGGCTATTATCAGGACAGCGAGACGCTGACCATGCAGGATGTCACGCTGAAAGACCCTTCCACCGTCTGGTCATCGGGCGACATCATCTCGACAACGTCCGATCTGGCGGCGCTGGGCATGCTGGTTGGTCGTGGCTCGATGATCACCCCGGCCATGCAGACCGAGCGTTACAAGTTCATGCCCTTTACCGGCAACCTCACTTATGGGCTGGGTCTGGTGAAAGACAACTACGCCAATCTGATCGGCCATCAGGGCGGCATGATCGGCTACACCTCGCAGATGTATTACCTGCCGGACAAAGACGCCACGCTGGCGTTCTTCTATAACCGCACGCTGGCACTGCATGACTATAGTGATGTGATGACCTACACCGTCATCCAGAAACTGTGGCCCGGCCGTCCTGTAGCCTCAGGCAGTCGCATCGAGAATGACCGGTCGTTCGGCTATAGCGGGCCACAGGGCAAACCGGGTCTGCTGAGCGAGTACTGAGAATTGGACTGACATCGCATGAGCCTGCCTGCCTCATCAGGCGCCGCCAAACGCCGACCAGCAGCCCTGTGGCTGCTGGTCGGCGGTTTGCTGGCAATGGTAATCGCCTTCGTATTGAGCGTTGTCGTGCTGCTCAATTACGCCAACTTCCGCAAAAGCCTGCAGGAACAATATCTGACCCGCCATCTGGTTCTGGCCAAAGATCTGCGCCAGACCATTGAAGCGGGCATGAATATCGGCCTCACTACTGCCGAGAACACCCGCCTGCCCCGCATTCTGAACGCGCTGCGCAGCCAGCACGCCGCACTGCATTTTGTCGGCATCTGCGACGCCAACGGCCGCTGGCAGCTCTCGCAAGGCGAACCTCCCGAGCAAGGCCCCGATTACTGGCGGGAACGGCTGAATGCTATCGCCCCTGAATCCTCGTGGTTAACCAGCAGTGGTCGCAACTATCTGGTGGGCTTGTCTTTTGTGAACAACTTTGCGGTGAAGGAAGGTGCCATCGTGATCGGCTACGATCGCGAGGAAATCGACCGCGCCACCCACCATATGCTGATCGTTCTGGCGCAACAGGCCCTGCTGACCCAAGCCCTGTTTACCGTACTGAGCCTCGCCGGCGCCTGGTTATTGACGCGCCGCTACACGGCCAGCGTCGTCACCGCTGCCAGCCATCTCGAAAGCCTGGATCTAGCCTCCGACCAGCCGCTGCAAAAACCCGGTGACATGGATGACAGTCTGCATCAGAGCCTGCACGCCTACGCCGAGCAGGCACGCAAGGCCATGCAGGCGCTAGATGCGCTGGACTCAGCCAAACCGGCAGACAAAGGCACCGACCATGAATAAGCTGCAGAACCGGCTGATCTTGCTCTCGACCTCGCTGGTTGCCGGTGCAGCCATCATGCTTTCATGGTTTGCACTGGGACATTTCGAGCGCGAATTACCCCCAGCCATGGCCAAGACCGTTGCCGTGGTTGGCCAGTCCACCGCCAAAGTCATCGAATCTGCCTATGCTGCGGGCGTTCCGCCGGAAAGTCTCGTCGGCGCCAACGACTATCTCGACACCGTCCGCAAGGACAACCCCGGCCTCGACTATCTGGCGATTGCCAGCCCGCAGGGCACTACCCTGCACCGCAGTGACAACCAGAACGCCAACCGCCCCCCCCTGCCGATCAACTGGGCGGCACCCGACCAATCCCTCGTCAGCACCCAGCGCCTGGGTACTTACTTCGATACCACAACGCCACTGCGGGCGGAGGGGCAAGTGGTGGCCACCCTGCATCTTGGGCAACGCGCCAGCATCGTTGAAAGCAAGGTCAAAGAACTCAGCTATGACGTGCTGACCGTGCTGATCGTCGCCACCCTGATCGCCATGGAGCTGCTGCGTTTTGTGCTGGCCGTCAGCGTGCAGGGGCCATCATCGCTGCTGCACGACTTCTTGCACCGCGCCCGCCAGGGAGATTTCAGACACTACCTGCCCCTTGGCAATGCCGTAGGCGTCGGCCGCCTCAACGCCCCGCTCAACCACTGGCAGAATCTGATCAACGAGCGGGCGCACCAGATCTGGCAACGGCTGCGGGCGCGTGGCGAGGCCGGCGCCGACGACAAGATCCCTGCCATTGCCGGCTTTCAGTTTCATGCCCCGCAGGCCAGCGTCATCCTGCGCGACAGTGCCATCGACTATGTGCGCTGGCCGTTCTTCCTGCTGATTTTTTCCGAATCGCTTTCCTTGTCGTTCTTTCCACTCTACGTCGAGCAGTTCTTCTCGCCCGAGTGGGGAGTGCCACGCGAACTCGTCATCGGCCTGCCGATTTCCATCTTCATGTTCGTCTGGGCGCTCTCAATGCCCTGGGCGGGCCTGTGGGGTGATCGGGTCGGGCATCGTCGGGCCTTCATGGTGGGGGCCATCATCACCTGTGCCGGCCTGCTGCTGACTGCCGCCACCCAAACGATTTTCGACCTCGTGCTCTGGCGCTGCATGACCGCCTTTGGCTATGGGCTGGTTTTTGTAACCGCCCAGAGCTACATCGCCAACAACACGCCGCCATCCCAGCGCACCAAGGGCATGGCAATTTTTCTGGCCAGCTTCTTTGCCGGCTCGCTCAGTGGTGCCGCCATCGGCGGCATACTCTCAGACCGCATCGGTTACCCGCTGACCTTTGTCACCTCAGCCCTGCTCAGCGCCGGCACCGCCCTGTTTGCTGCCCGCTTTCTGCATTCCGCCCCCCCAAGCGCACAGAACGCCAAACGCAAACTGGGCAGCGCCGATTTCAAGGCCTTATTGCGTAACCCCAAATTCGTGGTAATTACCTTTCTCGCCGCGATTCCCGCCAAAATCGCGCTGACGGGCTTTTTATATTATTCGGCCCCGCTTTATCTTAAATTTCTTGGCAATAACCAATCGGCAACGGGCCGGGCCATGATGGCCTATGGTCTGGTTATTGTCGGCATGTCGCCATCCATTGCCCGGCTGGCCGACCGGTTTGGACATCAACGCTGGTTTGTTGCGGTCGGCGGCTATGTCGCAGCGGCTTCGATGTTCCTGATCCACTTCCGGGATGATGCCGTCGGCGTGGCGCTGGCAATTACATTTCTGGGAATTGCCCATTCAATTGGCGTATCCCCGCAATTAGCCCTGGTCAGTGAATTCTGTCAGGATGTCGTTAAAGAAGTCGGCCTCGGAACGGCCACCGGCATATTTCGCCTGATAGAAAGGCTAGGCAATGTTTTAGGGCCGATGATTGCGGGAATATTGATTGCCAAATTCGGCTTCAAAGGCGCCTTTTACGGCATCGGAATACTCTGCCTGGTTTGCGCTACCCTATTTAGTGCCTATTTCCAGATGTCCGCCTATAAAGAGCGCCACCGAACTGCGGGGCCATGATGGCATGTTTACCTGACCCGACTTATCGCCAATTAAATCGCCGACATTTCATGCAAATGACGGCAGCTGGCTTGTTTGGCGCATTTAGCTCACCCTATGCGGTCGCAAATGCCGCGCCGTTCCGGATTATGTTGATGCTGTATCGAGGCCAGACCGAAGCGGAAAAAGGTTTTCAAAACTACCTGAAAAGCCGCCACATTCCGGTTGAATACATTATTCGCGATGCCAATGAAGACAAACAGAAAATCCGCCAGTTTATCGACGAAGCCCGCACCCTCCGGCCGGATCTGATCTACAGCTTTGGCACCACCCTGACCAAGGCAATAGTTGGCCCCTACGACGCTATCGACAAATCGCCTTATATCAATGATATACCCGTGGTTTTCAATATCGTGGCCGACCCCGTTGGCGCGAAGCTGGTGCCGCGTTTAAGTGCCTCAGGCCGAAATCTCACCGGCACCTCCCATCTGGTTCCCATGCCGGCACAGCTGAAGGCTCTGATCAATTTCAAAACCATTCGGCGACTGGGGGCTATCTATAACCCGGATGAGGCAAATTCCCTGCTCGCCATTGAGCAATTGAAGCGGGCTTGCCTGATTGAAAAAATCGAATTAATCCTTAGCCCGGTTGTCAAAAAGACAACGGGCATGCCAGACAAAGCCGATCTAAATAACAGCGTTAACCAGCTATTGGCGCAAAAGCCGGAAATGATCTATCTGCCTTCCGACTCCTTTATTATCGCCAATGCCCGCCAAATCATCGAACCGGCGCTATTGGCACGCACGCCGGCATTTTCTGCAACCGAAGCGCCCATACGCCAGCAGGGCGCGCTCGCCGGCCTGGTAAGCCGATACTATAATGTTGGCGAATTTGCGGCCCATAAAGCCATTGAGATTCTGGTGCAGAAAAAGGCCCCGTCGCAGATTCCCATCGAAGTGTTGAATCGCTTCTCTTATCTGATCAATATGCAGACTGCGCGCCGCCTTGGCACTTTCCCACCGGTTGCGATATTCCGGTTTGCTGAAATCGTCGATAAAAGTCCAGTCTGATCACACCCTTCTGGCCGGATTATCTACGCAACATCCGCCATAGCGTCGCCGCAATCTGCCGCAGATGAATCGGCATGATCGCCAACAGCGCATTTCCCTCGGCAAAGTTCGGATTGGTTTCGCAAAAAAAGCGGATTTCTTCTTTATCACTGGCGGCAAATCGCGCCAGATCTTCAGCAGAATAATCACTTCGCCGCCCAACTGGTAAAACGAAATTACAGGCATTCGCCGGCTGATCGGGCTGCAGCACTCGCAATATGGCTTTGATTTCTGGCGGCACCGGGGTATTCCGGCGCGGGTAAACCTCGGCAACAGACTTGGCCATGACCCGATACATGGCAGGGCTGAGCATGGTATCGGCGTAATAAACCGCCTGCTGCGGATGGGCCAGTTTGTAAAGAATTGTTTGCCAGATTGAAAATTGCACCGTCTGGTTGCCGTGGCGAAATTCAGGATAAAACCCCGCCGATGCACCAATCAGCGTCAGCGGTTTGGGCTGGTTTTGACCAGGCCATTGCACGGCTTGGTAACGAAACGTCAGCAGGCAGTACCCCACCAGTTTCTCCCCGGAAAAAAACAGGCGTAATCGCCGGGCAAAGCAATCGTCAGCCAGAAAATATTTTTGCAAATAGGCTGCTGCATCAATCCCGGAAAAACAGCAGTCGATGATTGCTTTCAACGCTTGCTGATAAGGCTCGCTCAGCCAGTTTGCCTGCTGATTGAGCATTTTCAGATCGATGAATCGGTCTATTGTTTTATTGTCTGTCATTTTGCTTATTTACAGCGATCATGGCTTGAGGGGAATGCGCAACTTAGCGCATAAGCGCCCACCCTTCAATTCCGTCACCTTCTCCCCTGCCCGTCGATAGCCCATTACGGGTAATGGCATCGCCAGCCGCCCTGCGGCCTTGGCACAACCCGATAGACAGACGAATCTGCCAGCCAATCAAATTGCATAACAGTCCTGATTCAAATCGCTGATTTGAATCGAAATTCATGAGGAAAATGGATTTTCACGCTCAAATTATGACGAACAGTCATTTAACTGCCTGTCTCATAACAAAGAAAAATTCATTTGACATTAAATACTCAGGCACTATGCTAGGGGCTGCGTATGTTTACGTCATAAAACAAATCTTACTGAAAACTGCGCGATGTCTTTATGTATTTGTTTTTCTGACTAAAACATGACCAGCGCCCTGCCCACCCTTGTCTGCTCTGCTGTTGGCATGCCTGGTCACCAGAATCCAGGAGAGTCCATGTTTACCCCAACCCGTATAACCTGCCTGGCTTTGCTGTGTGTCGCTACCGGCGCCCTGGCTGCACCGCAGACCCTCAGCAACCGCCCCACCGTCGATGCCACGCTAAGTCGTATCGCGAATCAAGCCTTTGCGGCGGCCACGCTTGACTGGCCCGGTCGGCGGGCGACGATTGGTGAGAATCTGGTGGAAATCACCCGGGCCGACGCCGGCGGGCGCTGGATTGCCGGATCGATCACCGCGATCATGAGCCCACAGGTTCACGAATCCCCAAAATCTCTATTTTTTGTGGCGCAGCGTGTTGGCAACAGCTGGCAGCTCGCGGTTGAAGGCAGCCCGCAATACAGCGAGATGCTTGCCGCCGCCCCGGCCGATCTGATCGAGCAAGGCGAGAAAACCAGCCTGCTCGCCGCCGCGACCCTGCAGATGGATGCCAGCGACGAAACCGGCCTCAGCCTGCCCTGGAAGGAAGGGGTCGCCTGGTATATGGGCGGTGGCCCACATGGCAACAGCGGCAATTCGCGGCCTTTCAACTCGATCGACTTCAATGGCGGCGACGGGCAGGTACTGGCACCGGCAGCCGGACGGTTCTACCGCACCTGTGTCCGTAATGGCAGCGCACTGGTGAAGCTGGTCCACGACAACGGCTACACCACGACCTACTACCACATGACCAACCTCGGCAATTACGCTGACGGCACGCGCATCGACAAAGGCACCTACCTGGGCCGGATTGGGGTACAGCTGCCTTGCGGCGGCAGCGCATCGGGGGCGCACGTTCACTTTTCCTTGCAGAAAGATGGGCGCGACATCTCCGTTAACAGCAAGATCATTGGTGGTTGGCAATTTACCGAGGGCAGTCGGGCCTATGGTGGCTATGCAACCCATGCCGGACAGCGCGTTGGCGTTGGCGGCTCACTGCGTAACTACGGAGGGGGTTCGGGCGGCGGCACCATCCCGCCCAAGCCGGGTGCAGTAGAAGTTCTGGTGCAAGCGCCCAACCCCAACCAGCCGGTTAATCTGCGCGAGCGCCCCAGCCTGAGTGCCACCATTCTGGCCACCGCAAAACATGGCGACCGGGTGCGCATCGTCTGCTACCAATATGGCGATGCCGTGCAGGGCATGTGGGGTCAGACCAGGTTATGGAACAAGCTGGAAACCGGCCAGTGGGTCAACGACGGCTTTCTGGATACCGGCAGCAACGACCCGGTCGTCCCGCAGTGCAGCTAGGCGCTGTTGACATTTGATTTCCGGTCGCGCCGCCGTTGGGGTTAGCCCTCAGGGCGGCGCAATTGGCTCGAACGCTCAAAAGCCACCCATCATTGGCTGCAACCATTCAGGCAGGGGCTACCAACCCGGTATGCTTGTCTATGCGATAAACCGCCAGGCTTCGCTGCCAGCTATGGTGTTCGGCATCCCAGTACTCTATCGGCACCTTGACTTCCCGATGGCTGGCATCGTCACGCAATACCTGAATCGGCTCGCCCAGCACATGCGATGGTTGCAGATGGGCCGCAGGGGTGGCCTGGCTAGACGGCGGCGGAATCAGGAATGCTACGGCAGAGCACGGCAAGCCAGAACTGGGGGTCATGACGATGTATAAAATGCCTTCATCAAGACAGACACGGGTGACGCCTACCTCACTCGCACGGAACACCTCAGCCCGATACGGCTCCGCCAAGGCTGGAAGGTTGGAGGAAAGACAGGTCAAGGCCAGCCAGACTGCATACTGTTTCTTCATGTTTAATCCCCGCTTGGTGTAGCAAGTCATGACAGCTTATGGCCATCTGCCTTGCCCGACGCGGATGCAACGGTTGCCACAGGTGGCACGTTACGTTCACGTCATTTTCTATGCCCAGGATTAAGCAGTAGTCATCACCTGAATAAATCGCAATTCCACCATTCAAATAATCTATTTATTGCTGGCAAATTGTTCTTTATCCGCAACAAAAATACTGAACGCTGCATGCGGGAGGTCTTATATTTGCGCCTCCCATCGGGATATTTGGCCCAAACCAATCGTCTGAAGAATTTCTCTTTGTTGCTCGCCTATTTCCTCTGCCATCCCGTGCATCAGCAGAACTTACCGCGAATAAACCATTGATAATCCGCTTCCTCTGGTCGGACAGACCACAGGAACAGCCTGCACAGGGGCTTTCAATGCCTATCCTCTTGAATGGCTGTGGCGATATATCCCCGTCAGCTGCGCTAATCTTATTGACTTACTTTCCGGTCCGAATCATTTCGGTTTGATCGCAGATCAGCCAGGTTTGATTCACCACCATTCTGTGGTCAGATACCTTCAAGCTCAATCCTGACGAAAGAATGGGGATGTAATGGTTTAATCGGCGAACGCATTGTCCCTCTGGTAATTCGCTACACCCAAGTACATGAATGAGAACAAAAACTTTCCCTATCACCCCTTTTTCCCATCAGGTTTGTCGGGAGGAAACCACCATGCCAGAACGTATTGTTTTAAGTAGAAAGAAGGGTTGGCGCATGCCGGATGGTGCAATCAAAGTCGATCGCACCACGCCCTGGGGCAATCCCTTCCGGCCGGATGATTGTGGCGGCTCGGCAGCCAAGGCGATCGAACTCTATCGTCGCTGGGTGCGCGGCGAAACGCTGCCTTCGTCAGTCTTACCCCCTGCGGCCCCACCACCCACGCTTGCACAAATCCGTACGGCGCTTGTCGGCAAGCACTTGGCCTGTTGGTGCAAGCTTGGTACGCCGTGTCATGGAGACTGGCTACTACGTCTTGCCAACGACCCTGCGGCGACACTGGATCTGGACCTGCCGCCCCTGACGGAACCCTGAACAACTGAGGCCGCTTCAGAGGTCGCGTCAGCGCAGTCTGCGTATTGCCAGTGTATTTGTTACAGTGACACCATCTAGGGCTGCTGACATGACGGCTCGCCGCTTCAATTGCCATCTCAGCTCACCATGAACTTTCATCATTTCTCAGAAGCCCTGTCCCGCATCATCCAGAGTGGTGATGTGGAGGCACTCAAAGCCTTTTTTGCCAGCGTCAAACCTTATCACCTGTCCAATCATCTGCATGGTCCCAACTGGAAAGGAGAGAAGATCGCGCCGCCGCTGCATCAGGCGGTAGCGGCTAACAGCTGCGAGATATTCAGCTATCTGCTGACACTTGGGCTCAATCCAGAGCAAACAGATATCGCTGGTCGCACCCCGCTATTTTGGGCGCTGGTGAATGAGCAGTTACCAATGGCACATTGGCTGATGGCGCAAGGCGCCAATCTGCTGGCCCAAAGCAAGATTGGTACTCGCATTTACGATGTGGCGCTGGCAACGGGCGATGAGGCGCTGATTGCCGCCTTCTCGACACTCGGACTGAGTCTGGACTATGCCAATCAGGACGGCACCAGCTGCCTGCATCGGGCTGCTCGTTCCGGCAACCTCGCCTTGTTTGACCGCGTGCTGAGGGAAACCGGGCTGTCATTGGAAACCCCCAATGCCGACGACCACCTGCCGATCGACTTCTGCCGGCACTTGGTCATGCTTCAGCATCTGCATGCACTGGCACCAGACATCCCTCTGAATCGCTCGCTGAAAAATGGCGACACCAGTCTGTTGCTGTTTGTTCGCGAGGGCGCCGATGACATCGTGCGCTGGCTGGTGGAACAAGGCGAGGACGTCAATCAACTCGGCAAGGATAAAAACACGGCGCTGCATTATGCCGTCAGCCGCAACCACCTAGCCTTGGCGCGCTTTCTGCTGGAAAGGGGCGCCAATCCCAATCTGCGTAACCGTTACAACGCCCGCCCGCTGCATTGGGCCAGCCAATTGGCTGGTGGGCTGGAAATGGTCAAGCTGCTGATCGCCTACAAGGCCAAGGTCAATATCAAGACCAATACCACCTTCATCATCCGCGAAACCCGCACGCCACTTTTCTTGGCGATCAGCAAAGGCAATCAGGATATCGCCCGTTATCTGGTCGAGCAGGGGGCAGATGTCAACGCCAGCAACGATAGCTGCGACAGCACGGCACTAACCGAAGCCTGTCATGGCAACCACATCGAAATGGTGCAATTCCTGCTGGCCCACGGCGCCTCGCCTGACGGGCTGGAAACGGAATATGGTGACCGTTTCATGTACTTTCCGCTCGGCCAGGCGGCTAGCGCCGACATCGTTGATCTGCTGGTCGCTGCCGGCGCACAGATCAATGCACAGAATCTGTATGGCGAAACCGCCCTGCACTTCATCGCGGGCCGAATTGAAAAAAGTGATCTGCAGCACGCCCACGGCCAGGCACAACTCGGCGCCTTACAGGCTTTACTGAAGCATGGTGCAGATGTCCGGCTCACCAATCAGCATGGCCAGTCCGCCCTGGCGCAAGCCAAGTGCGCCGAAGTTGGCAAGCTGCTGCTGGAGGCCGCCAAGGCGAACCGACCAAGGCTTCCGGGGGCCAGCCAGGCAGTGGTTGATCCCACTTTCCCACCCCCTGTCGCAGAACCGGCCACTCCCGGCACGCCCCCTGAGGCAAGCGCCCTCCCTACACCCGCCCGTATCAGCAAAGATGAACGAACGCAGGGCAAGGAACTGCTTGAACTGACATTCGACATCAGCAACGCCGCAAAACTGGACGCGGTCATCGAGATCGCCCGCCTCGCAGCCCCAGCAGTGGTCCGCCATGCCGCCACGGCCACGGCCACGGCGGAAGACCAGGAAACTGCACTGCATCGTGTTCTGGACAGTGCGCGTCGTTACGCCCGTCAGGATGACCAACCCTCGCTGCTCCCCCAGTTCCATCTGCTCGCAGGCATGCTGCTGGAGCAAGGGGCAGATCCGAATGCCATCGAAATGCTGTATCAGGAGTCCGCCTTGCACAAAGCCGTGCGCATCGCGGTTTTTGACAGGGAGGAAGACGCTGCGCAAGCAGAGGTAATGTCAAGCCTGCTGCTGCGCCTGCTTGATTGCGGTGCCGATATCAACCTCCGCAACCGGGACGGCTGCACGCCGCTCGATTTCATCAGCCACCCCGCGCTATATGCCTTGCTGGAAAGCCGGGGCGCACGTCATGGGCAATGTAGTCAGGCGCTATATGACGCCATTGTCGATGAAAATCACCCGGTACTGGATTGGTTGCTGCGCAAAGGAATTGACCCGAACAACAGCCATCGCCAAGGGCTTTCCCCCCTGATGGTCGCTGCACTTTGCAACAATCTGACGGCCTTGCGCCGTCTACTGGAACACGGCGCCAAACCGGAGAGTACCCGTGGCGATGGCGGCACCGTGCTGCATGCAGCCTGTGAAGGCGGCGCTTTCAACTGTATTCATTATCTGGTGGAACACGGCATTGTCGATTTCAACCAGCAAGACCACGCCGGCAACACCGCGTTATGCGCATTGCTGGCTTATGAGAAGCACCACTACGACAACGCGGTGGTCAAACAAGCACGCAAAGATGCCGAAGCAACGGCAGTCTGGATGGTTAGCCAGGGGGCGAGGCTGGATATCGTCAATCAGGATGGCGAGTCTGCACTTGCCTTTGCCAAGACCAAGGCCCTGCAAGCCCGGCTTCGCAAGCAGGCCAAGGCACAGCCCTAGGCCCTCCCCTTGCAGGCTGAAGCCGCTCAGGTTTGAAAGCCAGAAAGGCTTTGATTCAAGGTCATGGCATTGGCGCCCAGCTGCTGGGCATCGCTGCCGATGCCGGCCACTTTCTGGCGGGTGTCCTGCATCAGGCCGTTGAGAACCTGCAGGCGCTCGCGGATGGTGTCGATAGCCTGCCGCACGGCTTCGGCATCACTCGCGGTATCGCCCACCACGCCGCTGGTACGCGCCATCATGTCACTGGTACTGCTGATGGCGTCGTCCACCGCCGCCGAAGCCCCGACCAGCACATCAATCTGCTTGGCCTGCGCCTCGACCTGCCGAGTCGTGCGTTCAATGGTCTGCAGAATCTTGCCAACAAACTGATTGGTTTCTCCGAGCGTGGACTGGGTCTGTCCGGCCAGCTTGCGTACCTCATCGGCCACCACGGCAAACCCTCGTCCCAACTCGCCAGCCCGCGCCGCTTCAATGGCCGCATTGAGCGCCAGCAGGTTGGTCTGCTCGCTGATCGCCGAAATGGTGCCGAGGATGGTCGTGATCTGCCGAACATCCTGGCTCAGTGTCTGATAAGCCCCCGTCAACTCGCGATTGGCGCTGGCCCCCGACTCGATCTCGTGCGACATCGCAGCCATCTGCTCGCGTGCCTCGTGCAGTCTGGCCTCCACTTCCTGAATATCCGCCTTGAGCGCATTGGCACGCTGGGCGGACTGGTCTGCGGTCTGGCCAATGCCCTCGGCACTTTCGGTCACTTCAGTCAGCTGCCCGGCGCTCAGCCCGATACGGCTGCCGATATCATCGGTCACGCTCAGAAACTGTCTCGATAGCTCGGCGTTGTCGGCAGCCGCCAGCTTGGCATTACCCAGCACCAGCCGGAATTCTCCCATCAGTTGATTGAAGTCCTGCGCCATGCGGCCCACTTCATCTTGCGAACGTATTTTGACTTCGGCCGTCAGGTTGCGGGTCCGGGCGACCTCGGTCAGCGTGCGACTCATCGCTTCGACGGCTTTCACCACCAGATTCGAGCTGATATAGGCAATCACCCCGCCAATCGCAAAACCGAGCAGGCCCAATACCAGCGCACTCAACAAGGCGGCCCGAGCCTCGCGTCCAAGGCTGGCGGTCGAGACATCGGCCCCCACCAGATAGGCATAACCCTGCGTGGTCTTCAGGGCGACGATGGCAACGCGGCGCTCTCCAACCGCATCGCGGAACTGCCCAACCTGCTCGCCTCCTTCGGCAAATGCTTTCTGCGCGGTGGCAGCCGCTTGGGTATACAGGGTGAAATGAGGCGAGTACTGCTTCGTCTCTTTGGCTTTGGCGTCGAAGCTATCTGCCAGATACACCGCCTGATTGCCCTGGGTGCCCAACACATAAAGACTGCCGATACCGGCTTTTTTGGCGTAGCTGTCGAGCTTTTCGCCAATACGGGTGTATTCGCTGTCGGAAATCGACTCGGGGGCTTTTCCACGCTGGATATAACCTTCGCCGACCATATCCGGCACGGCATAGGCCACGCCAAACAGCTTGCCGTCAATGCCGGCCATGACGCTTTGCACCTTGAGATGGTAGATATACCCGGTGTAAATCAGGGCGGTGACAAGGTTGGCGAGCATGAACATCGCCATCAGCTTGGTCCGCAACGACCCGTTGCGCATGCTTATCATCGTTGCACCCCCTTGGCTCCGCTGACATCTCTAAATAACTATTTGATTTTTAAATGGAATAAAATATTCCAAATTTAAAATCAATCGCTCGCATGAAAACGTCAACAGCGCCTAGCATGCCGCAGCCTTTCCCGATGATCCGGTGCGATGGGCTACTGTCTTGTTCAACCTGACAGACCGCTGCAACCGCACCCGAACTGCACAGTGGAAAGGTGCAGACGAATTGATTTCCCCACTCTCCGTTGTAATCCATGGGGTACACCAAGGGCAACCAAGCGAGGGGCAATCGGTCAATCAATCGCTCTTTAGTGTTACCAGGCGCCGTTGGGGTTCGCTGATTCAGCTCGCTACACTTTACTCACCCAGCCGTGCGTAGTGGCGGGGCCTTCAGCCTCTTACCCGCTACGGCTTACTCTCTGCGGGTATCGCCCTGCTCCAAAACCCGGCCCCGTGCCACCGGAAACAAAACGTCAATAGCGCCTGGAAACGTAGGCCGCCCCAACAACCCCTATACTGCACACCATAGCCAGGCTCAACGCCCGGCCCCGCGCAACCGGAAATACAATGCCCAACGAACCCGACTTCAACTTCACTCCCGCTTCGCAACGTCCCGCCGAGCTGACTGGCATAACCTTCTGGTTTCACTTCTGGCAAGGCCGGCTCATCCTGGGCGACGGGCCGACCAGCGTGCCCCAGCAACGCCTGCCCGGCAGTGACGATGCCCATGCCCATTACATTGGCCGACTTGGCGAGTTTGACTGTCTGGCGCTGGCGCTGACCGAAGCGCCGCCGGACAGCTGGCAAGCCGTTCCGCTGCGTCAAGGCATGATGGGGCTGCCACCCGAGCTGGCCGCTGCGGCAGGCCGCGCTGCCCAGGTGGTGGAATGGGATCGTAGCCATCGTTTTTGCGGCGCCTGCGGCCATCCGACCGAGCGCAAACCGCATGAATACTGCCGCGTCTGCATGGCCTGCGGGCAGTCGGCCTATCCACGCATTTCACCGGCCATGATGGCACTGGTGGTACGCGGGCGTGAGCTATTACTGGCGCGCTCGCCGAACTTCCCGCCAGGCCGCTACAGTGCGCTGGCGGGTTTTGTCGAGCCGGGTGAGTCGCTGGAGCAGTGTGTGGCACGCGAGGTGCAGGAAGAAGTCGGCTTGAAGATCAAACAGCTGCGCTATTTTGGCAGCCAGCCCTGGCCATTCCCCCACTCCCTGATGCTGGCTTTCACCGCCGAATACGATAGTGGCGACATCACACCGCAGCCCGGCGAAATCGAGGATGCGCGCTGGTTTGATATCGACGCCCTGCCGGAGCTCCCCCCGCCATTCAGCATCTCCGGCCGGCTGATTGCTGCAACCATCGCCCGCCTGCGCCAATCCGACAACCCCGAACCAGCCTGAGGACCTCATGCGCCGCCTGCTGCTTGCCACCCTGATTGCCAGCACCACCGTACTCGCCACCGATAAAGACACCAGCCCCAAAGTCGAAGCCCGCTTCGATGGCCCGACGCTGATTGTCGATGTGGACTATCTGGTGCCCGTGAATGTTGACGGCGCCTGGGCCGTGCTCACCGACTTCGAACATATGCACGAGTTCATGCCCAATCTGGAAAGCAGCAAAATCCTGTCCCGGCGCGACAACCACCTCCGGATTGAGCAAACCGGCACCGCCCGCTACGGTATCCTTGCGTTCCCATTCCGGTCCGTGCGCGACATCGAACTCGCCCCCAAGAGCCTGATCATTTCGAAAATGATTGAAGGCGACGTCAAATCGCTCGACAGCGAATCGCGGATCGACGCCGAAAGCGCGGCCACTGCCCACATCCGTTACCACGCCCGCATCGTGCCCGACCGCTGGATTCCCGACTTCCTCACCGCTACTGTCATTCGCGGGGAAATCGGCAAACAGTTTGAAGCCATGGGGCGGGAGATGAAACGCCGGCAGGCTCACGGCTGAGGCGGTCTCTTCGGCACCGTTTATCGGCCAACCGCACTGGCGCCCACCTTCTGCCGGACAAAGGGCTATATCACTAGGGTGAATCCTCTTCCCATCGGAGAAGCCTGCCATGAAAGCCTTGCCCCTGCTTGTCGCTGCCCTGTTTGCCGCCCCAGCACTGGCCAAAGAGATCAAAGTCGCTGTCGGACTATCATTGCCGCCGTATGTGATTCAAGAGAAGAACGCCGGGATGGAACTCGACATCGTGGCGCAATGCCTGGCCGAAGCCGGCCACACCATGAAGCCGGTCTACCTGCCGTTTGCCAGGGTGCCCGTCGCCATGCAGGACGGCGAGGTCGATGCCGCCATAACGGTCAATGAGAGTACCGGCATCAAGGCCTCGTATTCCGACTCCCATATCAGCTACCAGAACTTCGCCATCAGCCTGGCCAAGAACAACTTCAAGATCAGTAGTGTGGAAGATCTGGGCAAACATTCGGTGGCTGCCTTCCAGAACGCCACGCTTTATCTGGGTGACAAATTCAAGAAAATGGCAGAGGGCAATAAGGCTTATGCCGAACACGCCCAACAGGTCAAACAGAACATGCTGCTGTATTCGGGCCGGGTCGATCTGGTGGTCGGCGACCGCAATATTTTCAAGTACTACAACGCCGACACCAAGAAAGAAGGCATGGATGTGGGCCAGGCGGTGACCTACCACGAGATCTTTCCCCCCACGCCTTACAAGGTAGCGTTTCGCGATGCCGCGTTACGCGATGCCTTTAATGCCGCCTTGAAGAAAATGCGGGCAGATGGCCGCTATGACGGCGTGATGAAGAAGTACCAGTAAGCCCCATCGAGCGTGCGCCGCCAATGCGCACGCTCCTCACCCGTCACCCCCCTTGCGGTTGACCACTCTTCCAGCCCGGTTCTACCCCCCTCCTCGCTTACCTACGCACGGCTCGCGACGGGCGCCGTTGCGCCTCACCCATCTTTTTGCGCTCGCGCTGCACAGCCCGCGATAACGCTCCTTGGCTTTATGTAGATCAAGCGCTATCATCAGCAAAATATTTGACTGATCTACTAAATAGATTAGTTGATTCTAATTCTTACAAATCTACCATTTCAGAAGAAAACACTGTTACAGCTTGGCAGATTTCAGTACAACTTCATTTGCAATAGATTTGGTCAAGCGTAAATTTTCAATATTCACGCAAAGCCGTGCAAAGGCTGCACAGCTGACATTTTTCGATTGGTGTTGACCCGAATTCAGGGTCGATATTTTTGCCGTTAAACTCGTATCCGGCCTGCTGCAATTTCGGGGCATTCAATTCTCATTACCCTCCGGATCTGCCACCGCGCGCGCCGACCGGCCATATCAGGGAAACCCACTATATGATCGACTCTTTCGACATTATCGACTACGCCAAGGATCTGGCATTGATCTCCGCGCTTTTTCTGGCAATCTGCGGCGGCGTGGTCATTGCCCTGGTTGGATCACCATTACCGGCATCGTGGCCGCTCACTCAGGAAAAAACCAAAACCTGTGCCGGCCCAGGCCATCTATTTAGCACGATTCAATATCACTGCAATCGCCGGTAAATCGAGATAATCTGGCAGCAATCACTGTTTTTCTCAGACATGACGCACACCGTCATGGCAGCATTTATCGCCCTATTTCTCGGTTGTGATGTATTGTCTGGCAAATTGATTCAGCGCACTTGTCCCGAAAAAATACCCACTAACAGTCAAGTTCGCATTGAATGCAATCAAACAATCAAATGATATTTTTCAGGCATTCAATTTAAGGTGCTGCGATCAGAACAATCACCACCTGTTTGCATCAAACAGTAGAACAATTAAATCATTCGCTTTGCTGAAATTGATTCGCATTTAAAGTGGCCAATTCCTCAGTCTCAGCACACTCGCTCGAAGCCCGGCTCACAACCCTCCGCGCCGGCCACAGACCGCGAATCCGGTCGCCAAATCGCCAGCCTGAACGGCATAATGGCTGCGATGCCGGCAATCTGCCGCGCTCTTCGTTTTCTGGCGGATCGCCGCACCAGCCACCACGGCTGGCGGCAACCGCACCGGCACCGCTGACGTAACTTTCCGGCCACGCCCGTCCCAAGAGATGACCCGGCGCAACCGAGCCAACGCACAGCCGTGCCAATACTTATCTATTGATATAACGATTGGCCAGACCAGGGTGACCCATGTTACTGATGATTGATAACTACGATTCCTTCACCTACAACCTCGTGCAGTACTTCGGCGAGTTGGGGCAAGCGGTGCAGGTATATCGCAACGATGAAATTTCACTGGAGCAAATCGCGGCGCTGGCGCCGAAATATCTGGTGATTTCACCCGGACCGTGCTCGCCATCCGAGGCCGGCATTTCGGTTGCAGCCATTGAACACTTTGCCGGCAAGATCCCGATTCTGGGCGTATGCCTTGGCCATCAGTCGATCGGCCAGGCATTTGGCGGCAAGATCATCCACGCCAAGCAATTGATGCACGGCAAGACCTCGCCGATCCAGCACAAATCGGTCGGCGTCTTCAAAGATCTGCCGATCCCCTTTACCGCCACCCGCTACCACTCTTTGGTCATCGAAAAGGAAACCTGCCCGGATTGCCTCGAAGTAACGGCCTGGACGGAAGACGGGGAGATCATGGGCGTTCGGCACAAGTCGCTGCCCATCGAGGGCGTACAGTTCCACCCGGAGTCGATCCTGACCGAGCACGGGCACCAGATGCTGGATAACTTCCTGCGCGCCCACGCCTGAGACATCCCGGCTCTGTTGAACCCGTGCCCGATTTGAAGTAAAGGCTGGCCGGCATTTCCCGAATCCCCAGGCATTGCCACGGCCTCGCTGCACCCAAATTTAAAACAAATACAACGCTTGAGGCGGGACGATGGTGCCAGTCGGCGCATCGCCCGCCAGCGGGAGGACCTGTCCATGTCCCGACAACGAATTGCAGGATTTGACCTTGCCAGGGCGCTAGCCATTTTCGGCATGGTCATCGTCAACTTCAAAACCGTCATGCACACGGATCATCAGCCGGATGGCGGATGGTGGTCGCTGTTTGATCTGGTGGATGGGCGCGCCGCTGCGATGTTTGTGACACTCGCTGGCGTCGGCATCAGCCTGTCAGCCGGCGGCGATGGCGCCTCCGAACAATCCTTGCAGCAGGCACGCTCGCGCTTGCTTTGGCGGGCACTCTGGCTATTGGTGGGCGGGCTTGCCTACATCGAGATCTGGCCTGCCGACATCCTGCACTACTACGGCGTATACCTTTGTGTCGGCGCGATGCTGCTGGCCACACCGTCACGCATCCTGCTCGCCCTGGCGTGTGTGGTGGTAGCCCTGGTGCCGCTGCTGCATACCCTGCTGGACTACGGCAGCGGCTGGGACTGGCAAGCCCTCAGCTATCGCGGGTTCTGGTCGGTCACCGGTTTTGTCCGAAATCTGTTTTTCAATGGCTTCCACCCGGTATTTCCGTGGATAGGCTTTCTGCTGATCGGCATGGTGCTTGGTCGCCCCGCCTGGCTGTTGCCAGAAAAGCGGCGCGTCCTGTTGACTACCAGCCTTCTGGTCTGTGCGCTTACCGAAAGTCTGGCCCTGGGCTGTCGCTGGCTAATGGGCGAGCTCGGTCAACCGCGCGAGTTGGCGGATTTTCTGTTTTCAACCACACCCATGCCGCCACAGCCGTTCTACTTCATTTCGGCGGCAGCCAGCGCCATTGCGATCATCGTCAGCTGTGTCGCCATCGCCGAGCGCTTCGCCGACAGCGCATGGCTCAAACCACTGATTCATACCGGCCAGCTTGCCCTGACGCTGTATCTTGCGCATGTCTTGATCGGGATGTCGGCACTGGAAGCAATGGGGCTGATCACCAGTCATTCTGCGTCCATTGCCATAGGCAGCGCGCTGGCGTTCTGCGTGGGAGCGGTAGTATTTGCCTCACTCTGGCGCCGGAGATTCCGTCAGGGACCAGTGGAATGGCTGTTGCGCCGACTCAGCACATTCTGAGTGGCAAACAGGCCGTAATGCGGCCATTACCTAGGTTTTGTTGACGTCAACAACGGTGTTGACGGTCAACAGAGCCTGGAGAAAAGAGAGAGCGGCGGGATTGCAGCTGACGCCCGGCGTCCGCTGCAGCGATGGATTACTGATTACTGGCGGGCCCTCAGGGCCAACGCTGCATCCAGCCGCAGCTGCTCCTGAGTGGTGAACTGGCTGTTCTGCAGTGCCAGGATTGCTTGTTGTTTACGTTCAGCACTGAGCGAGGCGTCAGCCTGAATCCGGTTGCGTTCAGCCGCAAAGCGGTCGAGCCGCGCCTCCCACGCCGCCTGTTCGCGATCCAGCTCGCCCAAACGGCTGGCAGCGGCAGCCCCGAACTCCTGGCTACGCCAGCGGAACAGATCTTCATCGCTGGCGCCCTTGGCTCGCAGCTCGGCGGCCTTGTCAGCCTCAACCAAATGCGTCACCGGCTCGCGACGGGCCTGACGCAAGGCAGGTGGCAATGCATTTTCGAGCGCTTCCAAAGCCGCCCGCTTATCGGCCGCAGATTTGCTGACGTCGGCCTCAATCGCCATCCGGTCCAGGGTAAAACGGTCGTAGCGCTCTTCTTCGCCAAACAAGCCATTGGCTTCCTCTTCCGAGAAAAACTGCCGGCGTAGCGCATTGCGGCGCCCCACCACATCGGCCAGCCGGGCCGGTGTGGCATCTGCCGCCGGTTTGACATTGCCCAAGGCATCGCGATAGGCGATATAGCGCTCGAACAGGGTATACGCCACATTGGCCGCCCCCGGCGCCAGCCGTTCTGCCAGTACTTTGCGGGCATTGTCCTTGATCTGGCGGATTGGCTTTTCTGCACTGTCCGTCAACAGAAAATCAAAGAGGCGGCGCAGCTCGGCATCAATCACCAGCTGGCCACCTGCAACCATCGTCAACTTGCCATCAGCAGTGGGGGTAGCCAGCCAGTTGCCGTGGTTGGCAACTGGCTGACTGGCAATGGCCGCCCTTGGTGCCCCGGCACTGGCCACGGCATCACTGCCCGGCCATTGCCAGACCACAATGCCCATCACAGCAACCAGGGCAATACCGATCAGTGGGCGGCGCATGGCTTTACAGCCCCAGCATTTTCAGCTGGTTGACGGTCTGCCGGTACACGGTTACCGGATCGGTCTCGAACAGATCACGCAAGCCGAAAGTGTGGTTGATCTCATCGGCATGGTTCATCTTGTAATTGTCTTTGATCACCTTGCCCAGATGCGAAGAGCAAGCCGAAACCAGACCGTCATTGGCCTCGCCATGCACCAGACCCAGCACGCCCAGCGGGGCATCCAGCGGATCGAAGAAGTTGGTGTAAGGCTTGGTACCACTCCACGAGGCATAGTAGACACCGTTGACATAACTGGCGCCTTCACCGCAGCTTGTGGTCGGCAAGCCCTGCGGGAACTTGCGGTTGAATGCAGCAGTACCCTGGGTCGTCAGCGAACCCAACGCGGCCAGCGGGTCTTGCGGCAAACTGCTACCACCCGATGCCAGCGAGATAATTGTCGAGAGCGCCTTGGCGGCGGCGGCAGCTATCCCCTCCGACACCGAGCCGGGCGGCAAGGTACCCCGCACCAGATCGGCCACCTTCGAACCCTTGTTGACCCCCGCCACCGAAGTCACCGATGCCACCAACTGCGGTGCCACCCCTGCCACATAGCGAATCGTCGGGCCACCGTGCGAGTGGCCAATCAGATTGACCTTGGTCGCACCAGTAATCGCCAGAACCTTCTTCACCTGCTGCAGCAACTGCTCGCCGCGCTCTTCGGTGCTATTGGTCGCCGAAACCTGCGCCAGAAACACCTTGGTACCCCCCGCCTGCAGCTCGCCCGGTACGCGATAGAAATAATCGACGCCCAGTGCCTTATCAAAGCCAAACAAGCCATGCACCAACACGACCGGATAACGGGTCTCGGTGTACCCGTTACCCGCCCACACTGAAGCAGACACACACAAAGCGGCAATGGCCGCAGACAAACGCAGTTTCTTCATTGATGTCGTTCTCCTCTATTTGGAAATCTGTATGCAACGACGGCCAACACCTGCAATGCACTACAAACCTTGCAAGCTGCTTTCAGATGGTTGATCAATCAAGCAATCGATTGGTAGTAGTGCGCAAACTCTAATCGTGTTTTTACTCTAGATCAAGCGCCATGACGGGAAATCACGCACCCTCTCCGCAAAGGCGGCAAATGACTACAAGTCGGTGAAGAATAAGCAGATTTTCCCGCCGCCTGCGCGGCCGCCGCGCCCCGAAACAATCCTCTTCGAAAAGACGATTCGATAGATCTGCCCACATCGCGCAACCAAGCCGATGTTGTTCAGGTCAGGGGGACATCATCAACTGAATGGATGACAGACAAGCGCAAACACCCCCACAGCCGGAGGGTGCAAAGCCAGTGTAAGAAAAATGGAAATGGCCCGGATCAGCTGTTGCGTAAGCGCGTCAACATCAGGCGGATGGCATCGGCGGTTGCCTGGGGCTTTTCAAGAGGGAAGAGATGACTGCCATCAAATGATTGCAGAACCATGCCAAGATTCTGCCGCATGTGGCGCAGATCGCTGCGATAGATGACATTCGAGCGTCGGCCACCAATAAAGCCAGCCGGCACCTGCAGCCGACCATTGTGGCGAGGAAAATCGTGCGGCAAGCCACAATAAATCTGATATTCGATATCGGACTGGAACAGCAGGCGCCGACGGCCATTGTGCTCAACCGTGCCATAGGTCACGTAATCACACAGGCAGTCCGGGTCCAGCGCCCGGAACAACGCCTTCTCGGCAAAGTGTTGCATGGCACTTGGCAGATCGGGCCAGTCATTGCGACGCGCCCGCGCACCCCGCCCTGGCGTTACATGCTCGATAATCCCCAGACGCTTGCTTAAATAAAGCAAGGTAGACATGCGCCGACCGAAAATCGGCGAATCGAGCAGGACAATTGCCTTGAAAAGCTCCGGCCGAGCCACTGCCGATAAAAAGGTCAGAAAGCCGCCCAGCGAGTGCCCAACCCCAATCACCGGCTCGCGATAGTGCAGCGTTATATAGTCCAGCGTCTGCTGCACCAGATGCGGCCAACCATCGCTGACCGGATAACGCGGATCGTGCCCCAGCGTTTCGATATAACCCACCTCAAACTCCGGCGCCAACGCCGCAAACAATTTGCGATAGCTACTGGCCGGAAAACTGTTGGCATGCGAAAAATGAATCGGCTCGGGCATGGGGGCGTGCAATCGTCAGGGGCTGGTCGAAGCATTTTATACGCAAGCATTCCAAACACCGCCCAATTGCGTCGCCACCCTGGCGCCAACGGTTCGTCGCAAGCACTGATCAGACAATAGAAAAACGGAAAGGCCACCACACCAGCCCAATAAAAAAACCAGTACCGATAACTTGGCGCTGGCTTTTGAAGGACGAGGCACAATACGGCAAGGGGCCGGAATCGGGGCTTGTGGAGAAATTCGTCAAGATAGTCTTCAGACCAAACTTAGTACGCTTAACATCGCCAAGACATCACGTAGCAAGAGGTGGCAGGGCAGTTCATGTCATGCATTTCATGTATAGAGAGGCTCAAATGGCAACACGGGAAGATATGAAAAGCTGGGTAATACAAGCCGTCAATTCATTGGGGGGAAAAGGCTGGCCCAAAGATGTTGCCAAATACATCTGGGATCATTATGAAATCGAACTCAAGCGCTCGGGCAACCATCTCTATACTTGGCAATACGATATTCGCTGGGCTGCTCAGGCACTGCGCAATGAAGGCACTCTAAAACCGGTCCACGGCCGTCGTGATCTACCGTGGGAGCTTTCGTGACTGCAATGTCTATCCTCACAGTCAATCGAAGCACCTGACAACAATCCCGAATGCCCCTTGACCCCACATTCAGTCAGATTTACAGCGTCCAATCATCGCTCACAGGAGGCAGACATGAATGATTCGGAACAATCCCAACGCCTTTCTGCTGCCCCGGGAAGCATTGAGCCGCACGCGCCATTACTAACAGTCCCGCCCGAGGATCAATTGCTTTACAAGATCATGAGTGTCGAAAATCTATTGCACTCAATCACGGGCAGTTACCTCTACTTCAATCGTGTCGATAGCTACGCGGACTTTCCGAACGCCGACAAAAACGACGGGCAGCAGCTGCCGATGGATCAAGCGGCAAATGCCACAACGAAATTCGAGGCCCGCCCCGACTACGATGCCGCTCAATACTATGACCAATGTAGAGCGAGAACCTATGCCTGCTGCTTTTCGACTGAGAACTCGGACTACATCTGGAAAAACTATGCCAACGGGAGCGAAAAGGGCAAAGTCTGTGTTGTATTCGAGTTCGGCAAACTGAGAACCTTGCTCAATAGCGCACTCGACCCTGAAGGTGCAGTACTTCGGTACAACGGCGAAGTCTTTCGCCAGATATTCGATGTGAACTACGGGTTGGTTGACTATGTTGATTGGGACAGCCATCGCGCAAATGAACAGCATCTGCCCAACCCGATTCGCTACACATACATCAAAGATGCCGCTCGCTTTTCGGAAGAAAAGGAGCTAAGAATTTCCCTGTCCGCCATTAGTATGGGGCACTTCGTACTAAAGGACGGCGCACGGATTCAATTTCCGACCTCCCTGCTACTGGGATTCGATTTTTGTAAGGCAATTGCCAGCACCGCCATTCGAGAAATTCTGCTCACCCCCGACGCAGACGCCGGCTTTCTCACTCGCGAGCTGAGCAAGCTCCGCATTGACCTAGCTCCGAGTTCAGGAACAACATGACATCGAATGCATCATTCCATCAGACCATGCACATAAAGCCGCGCAAGGCCGGAGCAATCCAAGGCACTCACTGCGCACACACTTTTTAGACACCGCGTTGATGGCGGCTCCCCCAATCGCGGAGATTAGTCTCGGCTTGGGTCCCAGAAAAAATGCTTAGGTTTGGCAATGATTTCGGAACACCTGCGCAGGTCACTCATGCCCCCTCACCTTGCCTCAACCAGTAAACGCACGGTTTCGCGGGCTTCTGGGGTGACGGGGCAGGGGCCGGCTTTGAGTAGGCGGGGGACGTCTTCGGCTTTGACGGCCGGGCTGAATAGATAGCCTTGCACCAGGTCGCAACCCACGCTACGCAGGTAGTCAAACTGCTGTACGTTTTCGACGCCTTCGGCGATGACACGCAGTTTCATCTTGCGGGCAATGGCGATAATGGCCTCGGTAATCGCCACGCTGTCGTCGTCGTAGGGTACAGACTCGATGAAGCTGCGGTCGATCTTCAGGTTGTGCAGCGGGAAGTGCTTGAGGTTGGACAGCGAGGAATAGCCGGTGCCAAAGTCATCAATCGACAATTGCACGCCCATCGCCTGCAGGCGTTTCAGCAGCTCAACCGCTTCAGCCGGATTTTTCATGATCAGGCTTTCGGTCAGCTCCAGTTCAAGCAGCGCCGGTGGCAGGCCCGATTCAACCAGGGCGGCATGCACAGCCGGCAGCAGGTTGTCTGATGCAAACTGGCGCGCCGACAGATTCACGGCCACATGGTCAATCTCCAACCCCTCGTCCAGCCACGCCTTGGTTTGCAGGCAAACTTCGCGTATCGCCCATTCGCCTATCGACACAATCAGCCCGGTTTCTTCGGCCAGCGGCACAAAGCGGGTCGGCGGCACCAAGCCAAAATCGGGATGGCGCCAGCGGATCAGCGCTTCCAGTCCTTCAACCCGGCCATCTGCCGTGGCTACCTGCGGCTGGTAATGCAGCACGAATTCCCGTCGTTCCAGGGCGTAGCGCAGGCTGTTTTCCATTAGCAGGTGCTCGAAGGCCTTGGCGTTCATGTCCTGAGCAAAAAACTGGTAGTTGTTCTTGCCGCATTCTTTGGCCCGATACATGGCGATATCGGCATTTTTGAGCAGGGTCTGGGCTTCCTGGCCATCATTCGGATACAGGCTGATGCCGATACTGCAGGTGACGAACATTTCGTGACCATCAATCGTGAACGGCTTGCCCATCTGGTCGAGAATTCGCTGGGCGACAAAGGCCGCTGCGTTCGGATCGCCGATGGTTTCCAGCACCACCGTAAATTCATCGCCGCCCAGCCGGCCTACGGTGTCTTCATCCGACAGGCAGGCCCGCAGGCGTGATGCCGCCGTCTGCAACAGGTGGTCACCAGCTGCATGGCCCAGTGTGTCGTTAATGGCCTTGAAACGGTCGAGGTCTATAAACAGTACGGCCAGCTTCTCTCCGAGTTTGCGAGCCTGATTGACCGAGTGAATCAGGCTCTCGTTCAAGGCTGTGCGATTGGGCAAAGAAGTGAGCGGGTCGTGGTTGGCGAGGTAGTACAGGCGCTCTTCCGCCTCTTTGCGGCTGGTGTAATCGGTGAAAACGCCAACGAAATTGGTGATGCGGCCAGACGCATCCCGCACGGCGCTGATCGACAGCCAGACCGGGTACAGCTCGCCGCTCTTGCGCCGATCCACCATCTCCCCTTGCCAGTGGCTGGATTCGTTCAGCTCCTCAAACATGATGCGGTTGATTTCGCGCCGATCACCCTTCGGATTGAACATGCGCGATACCGTACCCAGGGTTTCCTGCTCGCTATAGCCGGTGATGCGGGTAAACGCCGCATTGACGGCGATGATGCGGGTATCGGCATCGGTAATCAGAATCCCTTCCGAGGCGTTCTCGAACACCTTGGCCGAGAGCCGGAGCTGGCGTTCGGCCGCCAGCTGGTCAGACACGTCGATGAGGATGCCGATGACCGCCGGACGATCGTTGTACTGGAACACACGGCCATGCGCTTCGACATCGACCAGGCTGCCATCGCGCCGCTGGGCGCGATAGACATAGCGCACGCTTTCGACCTCTCCTGCCAGGCGCCGCCGATGGTTTTCCGTGAGCTTGGGCAAGTCTTCGGGCGAGGTGACATCGCGTACCGGGGTGCCGATCAGCTGCTCCTGGGTGTAGCCCAGAATCTCGGCCAGGCGCGGGTTGCCGTAGACCAGAATGCCATCCTGCACCACGTAGATGCCCGCCAGCGACAGCTCGACAAAAGCCTTGAACTTGCTTTCGGTGGCCTCCAGCTGGTGCTCGGTTTCGCGACGCCCGGAAATATCGGTCAACATCGCCACGAAGTGCGAGACGTCGCCGGCTTCGTCCCGTATCGAACTGAGGCTGACGTCGACCGGCAACAGGCCGCCATCGCGGCGTTGCAGCTGGCATTCACCATGCCAGCGCCCGGTCCGGGCAGCCTCGATCATCATGTCTTCGCAGCGGGTTTCACCCGTGCTGGCCTTGAGTGCCTGCCCCGGCGCACCCACGATCTCAACCTTGCTGACGTCGAGCATATGCAGGGCCGCATGATTGGTCGTCAGCACAATGCCTTGCCTATCCATCACCACAAAGCCTTCGTTGGCATTATCGAACACGGCTGCCGCCAAGGTCGCTTCCTTCTGCGCCTGCAGTCGGTCCGTCACATCGAGCAAGGCGCCAATGATGACCGGCTCGCCTTCCTGCGAGGCCAGCCGGCTGTGGACCTCGGCATAACGCACCTCCCCGTCGGCGCGCAGAAAGCGGATGCCATAGCGCATGCTGTCTACTTCGCGATTGATGCGGCGGGCGATATTCCGCCGCACCAGGGCGAGATCATCAGGGTGAATCAGGACATCCAGCGGCATGCCGGTGATTTGTTCTCGCGGATAACCAAAGGCCGTGGCCATTTGCGGGCTGGCGTAGATGATGTGGTCATCCTTGATGAAATAGATGCCGATCAACGATTGTTCGACCAAGGCGCGGAAACGCTCCTCGGCTTCTCGCAGCGCCTGTTCATCGTGCTTGCGCTGGGTAATATCGGTGGCATTGCAGCCGGTGCCGGTCAGCCGGCCGTTTTCGTCGATGATCGGAAATTTCTGCGACAGCAGGGTCATCTGCCGCCCCTGCAGGACAAAGGACTCTTCAAATTGGCGGGAAATACGACTGGTCGCCACGTTCAGGTCATTGCCCCGAAAGCGGGTGGCATCGTCATAGGCCAGCAGATCGAAGACCGTCTTGCCAATCATTGCCTCCGGCTCCAGGCCGAACAGCTCGGCAAAGGCGCGGTTGACGAAGATGTAGCGGCCGTCGAGGTCTTTCAGATACATATAGGTAGGCAGTGCATCAAGGATCTTGCGCAGATAGGCACGCTGCTCTTCGATGGCATGGTAAGCCGTGGTGCGCTCTGCGCGTGAGGCGGCCAGCACCAGTCCGGTCAGGGCCAGTGCTCCGAACACCACACTGGTGGACAAGGCCTCATCCGGCCCGACGTTGCCAACGTAGCGCATGGCGCCGACAGCCGTCCCCATCACGCTCAGCGTGGTCATCGACGCACCAAGATGCGACAGGCGCAAGCCGGCGACGATCGCCACCGGGAACAGCACAAACTGCAGCGATGGGTAAGCCCCACCAGGGCCGAATGCCGCGAATGCCAGCACCGCCGCCCACACGGTACAGATCAGCAGTTCCAGATAGCGCCAGGGTCGGTAAGCGCCTTTGCACTGTGCCATCGCCACCACCAGTGGCGTTACCACCATGATGGCCGTGGTGTCGGCCAACCAGTGCCCGAGCCAGTGGGCCAGCATCGCATGCGGGCCAAAGCCGCCTTGATGTCCGGCCAGCATGTCGATGCTGGCGCCGAGCATCGCCCCCGCCGCCGCAAAGGTGGCCAGCCGGGCACCATCATTGATCGTGGAGAAACTGCTGCTGAAGCAATAGCGACGTAACAGGGCAGCAACCATCATGGCTTCGGCCACGGCCCCAATCACGGCCAGCAGGCCGGGCTGGAAGCCCTCACCACGCAGCAGGGCCAGTCCGGTCGCGGCGGCCGCCAGCAAGGGCCAGCGACGTAGCCCCCCCAGATGCAACATGGCAACCCCTACACCAGCGGGCAGCCATACCAAGGGTTCCAGCTGGTGGGACAGCGCCAGTTGTCGCGACAGCAAACCGCTAGACAGGTACAGGGCCAGTACGCCCAGCTGAAACAGCAGGGTGGGGGCCAACATTGGAGAATTGCGTACAGTCATGATGGGGCGCCGGGTTGGAAGTCAACGGCCAGATTAAATAGTGGTCACCAGGTTCTGTTGACGTAAGGTTTACAGAACCTACGTGTAGCCGGATGTCGAGCATTCCCTTGGAAAACTCCGCAGCACGGCTACCAATCAAGCTTACTCAAACCTACACAGATAAAAATCAATAAGCCCGGCTTGCCGGGCTTATTGAAAACCACACGTCAACAGAGCCTAGCGAAACCGCAGCTTCATCACCAGCACGGCACCTGCCAGCACAAAGGTAATGGCATTGAACAGCACAATCGGACGTGAACCGATCAGCCATCCGTAATACAGCCACAATCCAACGCCCGTAACAAAGATCGAATACATCGGTAACGAAATATCGTGGGTCGAGCGGGTGCGGTAGACGCGGATAACTTGGGGCACAAAAGCGAAGGTAGTGAGAAAACCCGCCAGCATGCCTATCCATTCAAGCGAAAGTGTCATGCACTTACTCCGGGAAGACGCCGGTAGACAGGTAGCGATCTCCTCGATCACAAACGATAGTGACGATCGTTGCGTTTTCGAGCGTGGCCGACAGCCTGAGCGCTGCGGCCAGCGCACCACCAGAGGAAATACCTGCAAATATCCCCTCCTCCCGCGCCAGCCGTCGTGTGGTCTCCTCGGCTTCGGCCTGGGTCACCTCCACGATCTGATCAACCTTGCTGAAGTCGCAGATCGACGGCACGTACTCCGCCGGCCACTTGCGGATGCCAGGAATCGACGCGCCATCGCAAGGCTGGACCCCGACAATCTGAATCGCCGGGTTCTGCGTTTTGAGGAAACGCCCGGTGCCCATGATGGTGCCGGTCGTGCCCATGCTGGAAACAAAGTGGGTGATGCGGCCATCGGTATCGCGCCAGATTTCCGGCCCGGTGGTCTCAAAATGCGCCAGCGGGTTATCTGGGTTGGCAAACTGATCAAGGATGCGACCTTCACCGGCATCGCGCATTCTCTCGGCCAGATCACGCGCCCCTTCCATGCCGGCAGACTGCGGGGTCAGGATGATTTCAGCCCCAAACGCCCGCATGGTCTGGCGACGCTCGATTGAAAGATGCTCGGGCATGATCAGCACCATGCGATAGCCACGCATCGCCGCAGCCATGGCCAACGCAATGCCGGTATTGCCACTGGTGGCCTCAATCAGGGTATCGCCAGGCTTGATCTCGCCACGGGCTTCGGCGTGCCGGATCATCGACAAGGCAGGTCGGTCTTTGACCGAACCAGCAGGGTTATTGCCTTCCAGCTTGCACAGCAGGGTATTGCTGCTTACCCCCGGCAGGCGCTTGAGCTGCACCAGAGGCGTATTGCCGACGAAATCCTCAATGGTCTTATACATGGGTACTCCTTTGCGAAGCCGCGATTATAGGCGGTGTGGGGGCTTCCAGATACGGCTCAGGTCGCAGCCCGCCCACTGGACAGTGTCACTGCACAGTTCGTTCAGGTACGGCGCCTAAAGCAACGTTGCGCCTTGCCGATAGACTATGCTGAAGCCAAACAAAACTGGGCGGACAGGCGATGAGCGAAGCACATGACTTATATGGCCAGCTGGCCAGCCGGATACTCGACCTCTGGAATGCGCGCGAGGAAGACAAAGCCCTGCCAGCGCTGGATCGGGCCTTGCGCACGGCATCGGACGATGGCGATGCCGCGCGTGAAAGTCTGTTTCTGGCACTGCTCAGCGACCGGATCGAGCGCTCGCCCCGCGCCATGCTGCGCTGGCTGGACATCGTGCTCAAACGCTTTGCCCTGCATGACAGCGAGTTGCCGGACAGCTACCGCAAGGGCATTGCCACCTATGTGTCGGTCCACCTCGACCGTTATGACAGTTTTGTCGAGCAAGGCACCATCGAGCGAGTCAAACCTGAGCTGGACCCCGAACAGTTCGACCCCAAATGGGGAACCGTCAACTGGCGCAAGTTTGATGATGACGAGGTACGTGCCCGGCTTGCGGTCTTCAATCTCTACAGTCCCGGCGGGCCGGAGTTGCTGAATGATCACCTGGACGGCCTGGACGCCGATCGTACCGAGCAGGATCTGGAAAACGGTCTGGCCATGGCACAAAGCTGGGAAGGCATGAACCCGGCGCTTCTGCCCGAGGACAGCCGTATCCAGCAGATCGCCGAGCGCGGCCTGTCCCGGCTGCTTGCCGAGCACGCCATACTGCAGATGGATCTGACAGAGCTGGTTGTGCAAGCAGCCGGCAATCCTGGCCGCTTCGCATTGTTGGTAAAACTGGCGGCACTCTGTTGGCTTGGGCAGCGTCTGCAGTACGAACAAGCCCGAGAGGCCAGTCCGCCCAATGTCTTCTGGCCAGCAATGGCCGCCGCCTGCCGTTTGCGTACGGACTGTGCGTTTAGCACTGAATTGATGAACGAAATCGGCCACACTCCGGCCGCCCCCCTGCTGCTGACCAGCTGTGACGCCCGCACCGCCTATAACTTCAGCCGGGACGTGCAGTTTGATTAGGTTCTGTTGACCTTAGGTTCTGTCATTCAAGCCCGTCGAAAAGGCGCACGCTCGTTCAGTTCGTCCAGATAGGCTTCGACGCCACCCGATTCCCTTTGCAAAAAATGGCTGACGGCATCTGCAAAGCGGCTATCTGCCAGCCAATGGGCCGACACTGTAGCGACCGGACTCAACCCGCGCGATAGTTTGTGCTCCCCTTGCGCCCCACCTTCAAACACCTGCAGCTGCTGCGCGATGGCAAATTCGATGCCTTGGTAATAACACAGCTCGAAGTGCAGGTTCGGCAAGTATTCGAGCGCGCCCCAGTAACGCCCATACAGCCGCTGCGCATCAAACAGATCCAGCGCAGCCGCTACGGGCTTGCCATGTTTCAGAGCCAGCACCAGCAAGCAATGCCCTGCCAGATCGCGACCGATTTGCTGGAAGAAGTCCAGACTCAAGTAGGGCCGTGAACCGTGGGCCTGATAGGTATGCACATAACAGCGGTAGAAAAAACGCCAGTCTGCCTCGCTGATTTCGGCACCCGTCTTGCGCTGCACTTCAATACCCTGTTCCGCAATCTTGCGCCGCTCCTGCCGAATCTTCTTGCGCTTCTCGCTCTGCAAACCATCGAGAAAATCCTGGTAATCCCGATACCCCTGATTCAGCCAGTGAAACTGCACGCCATGCCGCAGCATTAACCCTGCCGACTGCCATAGCGGCACCTCGGCTCCTTGCGGAAACAAGCAATGCAGCGACGAAATGCCTTGCGCCTGGGCCAGCTGCAGCGCCGCATCCACCAGGAGCGTCCGGTGCTCATCGCTACGGGCGAGCAGGCGGCTACCCGCGACCGGTGTGAACGGTATCGCCGCTGTCAGCTTTGGGTAGTAATGGCCGCCAGCACGCTCATAAGCTTCGGCCCAGGCCCAGTCGAACACATATTCGCCCCAGGAATGGGACTTGACGTAAAGCGGCATGGCCGCCAGCAGGCGGTCACCCTGCCACAGGCTCGGATATGCCACTTGCCAGCCAGTTCTGGCACTGGCGCAACCCGTCTCGTGCAGTGCATGCAGAAAGGCATGCTTGAGAAACACCGATCCATCGCTGATGGCATCCCATTGATCCGAAGCAACCCCGCTCAGGGAATCCAGAAACCGTAACGCCAGGTTCATGGTCAGCCCTGATGCCAGTCGAACTGCCGTTGTGGCCAGCAATGTTGCCAGCCCAATGCCTGTACCACCTCAGCAAAACCGTCGGCCGGTTCAGCTTCGATATTGAGCCACTCACCACTCAGCGGATGTCGAAAGCGCAGCCCTACCCCCGCCAGCAACAGCCGTGACTGACCGTACAGCTGTTCAAACAGCCGGTTATGCCGCCCTTTGCCATAGGTGGCATCCCCGATAATGGGATGGGACAAATGCTTGAGGTGACGCCGGATCTGATGACGCCGACCGGTGAGCGGATCAAGCTGTACCAACGCGTAACGGCTGGTCGGATATTTATCGACGCAATAAGGCAGTTCAACCGTGGCCAGCCGTCGGTAACGGGTCTGCGCCGGCTGCGGCCCACCTTCGACCGACTCGCCAAGCCACTCCAGATCATCCACCCGACGGCTCAGGGCGTGGTCCACCTCGCCGATTTCGGCAGGCCAGCCACGCACAATCGCCCAATAGCGCTTTTGCACACGACCTTCTTCAAACGCCATCGACATGGCCCGTCCCATTGACTGATCGAGCGCAAACAACAGAATTCCCGAGGTCCCTTTATCCAGTCGATGAACCGGGTAAACACGCCGCCCCAGCTGATCCCGCAGCATCTGCAAGGCAAAACGGCGTTCATACCAATCGAGCGCCGTCCGGTGAACCAGCAGACCCGAGGGCTTGTGAATAGCGACCAGATGGTCGTCTTGATACAAAATCGGAAGCATGAATAGTGGTCACTCATCTGGTTGAGGTATCAGGCAATCAAACTGCCGCCCGTACCTGGGCACCAGGTTTTTCGCAATGCCCTTTTTTATTTATGGGCGATCAAAATTTCAAACAACGCGCCACTGGGTGGTCAGCCATGTGGCTTCCCATGGGCACACAGGCTGTCAACGCGGCAGCCGGCCCAAATCCGGCGAAACCCTCCACTCCCGCAAGGCGGCCCGGAAACCCAGCGTCAACAGCGCCTGGACGCAAGGGGTGATAGGTCTCGTTGAACCCCAAACCGCGATTGTGCCCGGAATCAACAACTGTCGTCGCTCCTCACTGCCTTGGGTTGGGTGGCGCGCCACAAGAATGGGATATCTGAACGAAGTCAGATACGCGTCCAGATATCAAAACAGCATATTTTTGTAAAATCAGAATATCCTGATATAGACCAGTGTGGCATCGCCCCGAAAATCGGTTAAATTCCGACACCCCGGCTAATTATGCAAAACAGATAAACTTTTAGTGGCTTTTGGCGTCCATTGACCCCTGACGCGTGAATTTGTGCAGCACTAGGGCTAAACTTGGACAATCCGTTTGGCGTCCTGCCTTCCGCACGGAGGATGAATGGTGCTCCGGGTTCCCATCCATCGTGTTCACGACTGGCCTGCGCCAGCACACTGGCCCGAGCTGGGGAAGCCCTGTCTGCCGATATAGGCGCGCCTTTATCGTGAGCGCCTGCATCGCTTGCAACGCCGGCAAAACATGATCAAATCAACCGAAAATCAAATACTCCGCCATGCCGATCTCTGCTCCCGTCATCCACTCCAAATTACCCGATGTGGGTACAACGATTTTTTCTGTGATGTCCAAACTGGCGCAGGAGCATGGCGCCATCAATCTGTCACAAGGCTTTCCAGACTTTCCGATTGATAGCGAACTGGCGAATCAGGTCAGCGCCGCCATGGCGGCCGGGCACAACCAGTATGCGCCGATGCCAGGCCTGCCCGCACTACGACAGGCGCTGGCCGCGAAACTGCAGGCCAGCGGCAGCCCTGTTGATGCCGAAACCCAGATCACCATCACCGCAGGCGCCACACAGGCACTGTTCACCGCCTTTGCTGCCCTGCTGCAGCCGGGCGATGAAGCCATCGTATTCGACCCTTCCTACGACAGCTACGTGCCGTCGATACAGGTTCAGGGCGCACGCGCCATCCGCATCCCACTGAGGGCACCTGAGTTTGTGATTGACTGGCAGCGGGTGGCTGCTGCCGTCACGCCACACACCCGGATGATCGTCATCAACAACCCAGGCAACCCCTCGACTGCCGTGTTGAGTGCCGATGATTTGACGGAGCTGGCCAATCTGGCCGAGCAGCATAATCTGCTGGTTCTGTCCGACGAGGTATACGAACATCTGGTATACGACGAAGCCCGTCATCACAGCGTTCTGGCCGACCCCCGGCTTGCCCCCCGCAGCCTGGCGGTTTTCTCGTTCGGCAAAACCTTTCATGCCACCGGCTGGAAGATTGGCTACTGCGCCGGCGCTGCAGCATTGATGAGTGAGTTCCGCAAGGTTCATCAATACCTGGTGTTCTCGGTGAACACCCCCGCCCAGCATGCCCTGGCCACTTATC
This sequence comes from Parachitinimonas caeni, assembly GCF_030129945.1. Lineage (GTDB taxonomy): Bacteria > Pseudomonadota > Gammaproteobacteria > Burkholderiales > Chitinimonadaceae > Parachitinimonas > Parachitinimonas caeni. Next base: position 2,094 of record NZ_JARRAF010000009.1, on the reverse strand, counting down.
TGGCCGATGCCAGCCACTACACCAGCCTGCCGGCGTTTTATCAGGCCAAGCGCGACATCCTGCGCCAGGGGCTGGCAAATGGTCCTTTACGTCTGCTGCCTTGTCGTGGCACCTACTTTCAGCTGGTCGATTACAGCGCCCTCCCCTCGCACCTGTCGGAGCTTGATGATGCTGACTTTGCCATCTGGCTGACCCGTGAAGCAGGCGTTGCCGCCATTCCGCTCTCGCCGTTCTATGCTGAAAGATGCGGGCACAAATTGATACGACTGTGCTTCGCCAAACAAACTGCCACGCTGCAAGCCGCCACTGCACGGCTGGCGTCGCTGTAACCGCCGCAGGAGACGGCCGGCATCAGCCGGCCGGAGGAAGACAGCATGTTGGGTCGAATTTTTCCGCTGTTTCAGGATGACACGCCCCTGCGCGCCGCGCGCCATGTCATCGACGCACTAGATAGCATGCAACCTGTCGCCGCGCTGGATGCGCTACGCAATTGCCTGCTTGATGGCCTGGGCGCACTCCCCAGCAGCAGCGGCGCCCGCCGCTTGCTGGCCACGACCGAAGCCGCCAGCCGCAGCATGGCGCGTCGCGGACTCACCGAAATGGCGCAAAGCAAAGACAGCCCGGTGCGATTCGAGCTGCTGCAAAAGCGCGTCGCCCTGCTGGCCGACCAGCTGTGCAACACCTACTACATCGAATTCCGCCGCGAAGTGGCCGCTATCGACAAGGATCGGGGTGGCAGTCACGAAATATTGCAGGCACTGGCCGAGAGCTATCTTTACTGGTGCAGCATTGACTGGCTATTGCACCAGATCTCCGGCACCGCCAGCGACCAGCCGGGGCTTGATCGCTGGCTGACGGTCTATCGCCGCGCCAGCGGGGACGCACTGAATCCGCTACAGCCGATCCACGCCCGGGATAACGATTATTCGCGGCGTTTTGCTCATCTTCTGCTGATTTCGAGCACCATCCAGACTTCGGATAACCCGTTTGTCGCGCTGCTGGCTGCGCGCTGTTGCGAAACCCTGGCCGATGCGGTCTGGTTTGGTAGCGCTTTTCACCTGAACTGCCCTCTGCTGATCGAAGCCGACAAGTCACCGCCTATTCGCCGCCTGATTGGCTGGGAGCAGGTAGAGCTGGATGGCAAGCAGTGCTTCTTTGGGCTGGCAGACGTCTGCGTCCAGTGCGCTGACTATATCGAAGAGCTGGAACTGTCCGGCCTCGTCCCGAACGAACTCAAGCGTGAACCAGACCAGACAGTCCCGGACACCATGCGTGTGCTGGCTGCCTTGCGCAAAGTCTGGACCGAGCAGCCTGGCTTCTGCCGCAACCCCAAGCTGGCGGATGGTGCAAACGTGACCATCGCTTTCGACCTGTTACGCATCCGCAGCCTGATCACCCAGAAAAACAAACGCCTGCTGGCCAACGACCCTCTGATCTGGACTTGCCCGGTTGACGACTACGCCACCGGAGGTTTCGGACTGGAGCTGGCAGAACACGCACGTTTTGCTGGCATAGATGGGGCGGTAGCACTGTGGCGGCCTGCCTCGGAACAGTGGTGGGTGGGCGTGATACGCCGGCGGTATCGTCAGGCATCAGGCAAGCAGTTTCTTGGCATTCAGTTACTGTCCAATAACCCCGATCCGATCCGGCTGCAGGGCAGCCAGGTGAATGCCCGTTGGCAGGCCATCTATCTACCGCCCGGCCCGCTGAACGACCATCAGCCCGCCATGATGATCGACACCCCTGATCTGGTGTCTACCCAGCAGTTTGAAACGGAAATCGAGGGAAAAGCCGTGACGCTGGTCGTCGTCAGCCGCCTCAGCGTAGGTCCGGACCAAGCGCTCTATCGCGTCAAGATCGTCCCCCCCGGAGCGGCGGGCAGTCGGAAAAAGGCATCGCGCAGTTAGGCTCTGTTGACGTTTTGTTTCCGGATCGCGTTTCGTCGGATTTGGGCCTGATGCAAGGCGAAAAGCGCGCCGCTTAGTGATAAGCCACGCGATTTCCCGTCTGGGCGCACAGGCTGTAAGGCTTGCATCGCAAGCCAACAGCCTGGCAGTCAACGCGGCAGCAGGCCCAAATCCGGCGAAACCCTCC
>NZ_JARRAF010000099.1 GCF_030129945.1 Parachitinimonas caeni | reverse complement strand
TCCCCAGGCTGCGTTGCTGCTCGATACTGCCGATCTGCCAGCGCTGGCTGGCCTGATCCAGATCGGGGCTGTCGCTTAACCAGACGGTATCCACCCAGCGGCCGGTAAAGGCGTCACCGCCATTGCGTACGCGGTATTCGAAGTGGAAGTCGCCGCCGGCTTCGGCGTTCGGACTGGCGCTGACCGTGACCAGCCTCAGGTCCGGCTGCCGGGGCACCGCCCCGATGACGCTGAGGCGTTGCCCACTGTAGTTATTGGCGTCGAAATCGCCGACATGGCTGGTCGCGCCGGCCATGGTTTCTTCCAGGATCCCGTCATAGCTGTCGCTCCAGACCATGAGGTGATAGTCGGCACTGGCCACCTCGTCCGGCAGCCGCACCGAGACGGTGGCGTCATAGCTGTTTTGGCCCGCTTCCTGCGACAGCAGACCCTCATGCCGGAAGCTGCCGAGCAGGATGTCGCCCTTGGCCGGGTTGGGGCGTGTGCCATCGCGACTGAGCCAGACGGTATCGGTCCAGCCCGTCACCTGACCGGTGTCGCCCTGCGTCGTCGCCAGGCCCCGGTTGGTCACGGTGTAGCGGACGTCGATCGTCTGGCCGGCATTGGCTTGCTGTGGCGCGCTGACGGCATGGGTTTCCAGATCGGCAAAGGCCACCGCTTCGACCTCGAAGGTCTGGATGGCGGTGTTGTTGCCTTCCTGCCGACCTTCGTCAATCCGGTTGCGGGCATCGGTCTCGACGATGATGCGGGCCTGACCCCGGTAACGCAGCGGGATCGTGACCGGCACGGTCTGACTGCGATAGGGCTCACCGCCCGGCGTCAGGGCACTGCCATTGTCCAGTTCCGCCAGCAGGATGTCGTCGGCGCTGACCTGACCATCCAGCGATAGCCAGACCCGGTCCTTCCATTGGCCGGTCGCGGCGACCGGCCCCCGGTTGCTGACCTGGAAACTGACCGCCAGTGTCGTCCCGGCCTTGACCTTGGCCGGTACCTCGATATCGTGCACCCGCAGATCCGGCCGTGGCAGCGGGCTGATCAGGGTCGGCGTGGCGGCCAGTGTCACGTTATTGGCGGCGGTCGCGCCGCCCTCATAAATCCCCTGGCTGCCCGGCTGGCTGTTGGTGGTCACCCGCAGCCGGTAGCCCCCCTCGATCCGGGCCGGCAGCCGGATCTGTTCGGTCCGGTCGTAATGCAGGCCCGCGCCCAGACCGCGTTCATAGCTGTAATGCCCCAGCAGCACCGGCAAGGCGCTGTTGTCCAGCGGCACCAGTTCCAGGGTGTCGACCCAGCGTCCGCTGGCCGCGACCGCGCTGGCATTGCTGACCTGCCAGCGGACGGTCAGCAGATCGCCTTCCTGTGCCGTGGCCGGTGCCTCCAGTTCGCTCACCTGCAGGTCCGGACTCGGTGACAGCGTGACCGGTATCGCCAGGGACCGGCCGGTATTATTGCTGCCATAAATGAATTCGTAGACCCCGCGCCCGGTCCGGACATGGACGTAGTAGTCCCCCTCGATCCCCTCCGGCAGCCCAAAGCTCAGGCTGCGGCGGTAGTCGTCACCGGCCCCGAGCTGACCCAGATGGTTGGCACTGGCCAGCGGCCAGCGATGGGTCTTGTCGTCCGGGTCGGCCGAGGTCGATAACCAGACTTCATCTTCCCAGTTCGCAACATCGGTGATCCCGATGCCATGGTTTTTGACGGTCCAGTTCACCGTCAGCGCTTGGCCACTGCGCGGCGTGCCCTCGATGGTTACGCTATCGACCTGCAGGTCGGCATAGGGCTTGGGCATCACGTCCAGCAACCGGGCGGCTTCCGCCGTGTTGTTCGCTTCCGCGCCCTGCTCCCACACCTTGCCGCCAGCATCGGTGCGGACCAGGACATGGCCGCGCCGGCTTAGCCCGGCCGGCAGCCGGTATGTCACTTCCCCTTCGTAGGATTTGCCGGCATCCAGACCGCCCTGGTGCTCCAGTCGGCCCAGTTCGATGTCGTCGGCGTTGCCGAACACGGCATCCTGCGAATACACCACCACATCGGTCCAGCTCAGGGTCCGACCGGCGCCGGTCCCCTGATTGCTGACCTTCCAGTTGACGGTAACGCTGGCCGGGTCGCCGATCACCTGCTGCGGCACCCGGATCTCGCTAACCACCAGATCCGCATACGGATCGGCCGCAATCTGCAGGTCCAGACCGTCCTGATTGTTGTCGGTGCGGCCGGCCTCATGGATCGCCCCCGCGCGGTTGCTGATCACCAGCAGCCGGTAGGCCCCTTCGGCCTCGACCGGCAGTGTCAGCTGCAGGCGGCCCTGCGCCCGTTCGCCCGCGCCAATGCGGGCATGGACGACCTCGCCCAGCTTCTGCGCCCCGGCCAGCTGGCCATCGCGGCTCAGATAGATTTCGTCGCGGACCGGCTCTGCGTCGGCCGAGCCCAGATTGCGGGTGGCCCAGTCCAGGGTCAGCGTTTCGCCGCCTTGCAGCCGCCCCGTGGTCTTCAGTTCGCTCACCGCCAGATCCGGGCTGACCACTTCAATGGTCTGGCTGGCCACATTGTCGGTCTCGTCGGTTTCTGCCAGCTGCTGGCTGCTGTCCGCCATCAGCTGCAGGGTCCACAGGCCCGAGGCCAGGCTCGGTACGGTCAGGGTCAGTGCAACGTCATAGTGGCCTCCGACGGCCACCTGCCGCTGCATGGCCGGGTTGGCCAGGATCACCGTCTGTTGCGGGTCGGCCTGGTTGATCAGGCGCAGCTGGTCGGTCAGGAAGCGGTTGAGTCCTTCGTTACCGCCGACTTCCACCCGATAACGCAGGCTGACCGCTTCACCCACGCGCCAGCGACCGTCCACTTCAAATTGACCAATAGTCAGATTTGGCTTGGGTTCGGCCTGGATGGAGAGGGGCTGGGCGCTGGCCACCCGGTTGTTGTCGCGATGATCAGGCTCGTGCACGGCCTGCTGGGTGTCGGTATCGACCAGCAGGTAGTAGTCGCCCTGCAGACCGGCCGGCAGGCTGGCGCTCAGTTCGGCGTCGTAGGTCTGGCTCAGACCCAGGCTGCCGGTATGGGTGACGCTGCCCAGGTTGATCGCGTCGGCGCCCAGGGTGGGCGTTTTCGACAGCCAGACCCGGTCGGTCCAGCGCTCGATGTCGGTGCCGATATTGCCGTGATTGCGCACGCTCCAGCGAACGGTCAGCGGCCGGTTGGCATA
>NZ_JARRAF010000098.1 GCF_030129945.1 Parachitinimonas caeni | reverse complement strand
CTAGCGGATACCCTTAACCAATCATGGGAGTCGCTGATTTTGATCGGTCGCAACTCGCAAGGCCTATCAATCACTGAACATGGCTTGCTGCGTTCAGGAGCCAATCCCAATTGACCCCATTGATTACTGCCCCAAGCCCAGAGACTACCGTCTTGCTTGATCGCCAAGGTATGAGAGTTATCGCGTTGCCAGTTACTTTCTGCGGTGGAGACATCCAGCCAGTCATTGTTCGTGCCGATTTGCACGGGCCGATTGCGAACGGTTTGATCTCCTAACCCTAATTGCCCGGCAAGATTATCTCCCCAACCCCACAACGTTCCATCAGCCTTGATACCGAATGCACTCCCACTGCCAGCGGCCACTTTGGCAAAATAAGCGTTGCTGTTGGTGGGCACTCCCTGCCGACTCGCAATGCCTCGTCCAAGCTGACCGGAGTAATTGGTGCCCCAACTCACTAATTCGCCCGAACTCTTTATACCGATACCGAACCCAAATCCCAATCCTGCGTTACGCCATAGGCCGTCAACCTGCCGGGGTTGCCAATTCTCCGGATGATACCCCGGACGATCATAGGAATTCCCCCACACCCACAAGGTACCGTCAGCCTTGATGGCCAAAGAAAAATTGCGCAATGCACGCACCATAAGGTACTGACTATTTCCCCCAATTTGCCTGGGGGTATCGACACGGTAGCCAGAGCTATCAACCCCCACTTGTCCGTAACCATTGCTCCCCCAACCCCAAAGCGTGCCATCCTGCTTGAGTAACAAAGCATGGATTGTCCCAGCAGACACTTTGGCCCAAAACTTATCGGTTCCCAGCTGGACAGGGACTCTATGAACGCTATGGCGGTCCGCCAAATGATCAAACAAGATGCTACTCCCCCACCCCCAAAGGCTACCGTCCCGCTTGATCCCTAGGCTGTAGTTGATACCAGCTGAAATCTCCGCCCAATCGTTCTCACTACCAATACGCACCGGAGCCAACTGTGAGGTTGAACCATTGCCTAATTGCCACTCTTCATTATTCCCCCAGGCCCATAAGCTCCCATCTTTTTTCAGCGCCAGCGTGTGGCTGTAACCGGCTGATACAGAGGCCCAATCTTGGCTGGAGGTCATGCGCGTTGGTGTACTGCGCGATTCCGTAGTGCCGTCCCCCAGCTGGCCATTGCTGTTTTTCCCCCAGGCCCAGAGTGAGCCATCCTGCTTGATGGCCACGGTGTGGGCATACCCGGCCGAGACCGCAGCCCAATCCTTGTCCTGCCCGATGGGGCGAGGACTATTGATTGAGATCACCGGTGGGTGGCCGAGTTGACCAAACGAATTGTTGCCCCATCCCCACAGGCTGTTGTCTTCTCTCAGAACAACCGTATGAAAGTAACCAGTGGCCAGTGTCAGCGACTCCGGGCGAGCGGGGGATGGGCCGGCGACGGCACAGGAAAGCCATCCAGACAGGATCAGAAAACAAGTAGTACGAGCGATAAGAGTGTAAGTCACGGCAATGGGTCAGCAATGTTCCGCCAAGGCGGGAGTTTTTGAATTCAGGAGATGACGATTCAGTTACAGCTATCGGCTCAAATCACGGTCGCAGGGGAGCGCTCTTGTCCCCCCGCATCAGGTTTATAAGGTGTTGTGGTACTTGGCGATCCGTTTCCCGATCTGATAACCGATCCCACCGGCCAGACCACCGCCTACAAGCAGCAATGGGCGGCTATCCATGAGATCGGAAAGGAAGGTGACGGCCAGCACATAGTAAGCCAGGGCAAAAACGATCGACCAGGTACGGCCATAGACGATGGCATCCTGTTCTTCGAATTTCTGGGAAAACTCTGCGGGGGAACTGGTAGAAACTCCAATCAGGCTGGCGCCACATTGGATACATCGCAAATCGGTATGCAGATTTTGAGAATTACAACGGTGACAATACATAATCCAGACGGAGAAAAAGACAAACACGGCGTTGGGTATTCGCGCCAAACATTGGTCTTTCGGATGATCGATACACCGCCGTCTACACACAATTACTCTTGGCTGGAGCAGCCACACGGTACGCCCTACAATTCGACAGTATATCTGCTTCAAGTCACATTCATGTACTTACCTAGTTTCTATAGCTGTTCCTACTGTCATGAGAATTTTCATTTCCCGTTCAATACCTTGTCTTATCACCACAAAGGGCGCGGCCCCCTACCCAGTACGGTGAGAAGTGAGGATTTCCTGGAAATACCCAAGCGGCCTGCATGGTGCAAGGTATGCAATTCGCTCACCCTCGTCGAAGACATCCTCCCCGTGCAAGATTTCGAGAATGCTTACGGGGCCATTCGGGCAGGCAAATCGATTGAATACCCCTTTCATTGCAGAGGGAAGGATGCAGCCGAACAGATTGCAACGTGCAAAGCATTGCTGGAATGGAGAATGAACCGGATTCGCCCTGCAAGGGCTTTATGTTGCGGCGGCACCCAATTTCTGTGGATGGATACGCTTCAACCGCTCAGACGGCATGCCGACTGCGAGTACGGCTTCATTGATCCAGTTTGGTATATCGGATCATTCTGCGGCTACGCTCATGGCATACATTCCCCAGCCGATTACCGAGTGTATGATCCAGAGGGTGAACTGGTCGGCAATTTGACCTGGTTCAACCAGGAAGCTGGTAGTTGGGCGTTGCAGGAATTACGGTATGCACCGACTTTGGACTGGGATTGAATAGGCGGCTCACTTTAGAAAAGCCACGCCTACTCAGGCAGTAAACGATCGTTCTCTTCTGTTAGAATGCGCGGGCAGAATTCCTGCTGCTAGCCTCTTGATAGCTCGTTTATGACCCGTCTACTGGCAAAGCATGGGCCTATTGGACGGAGAATCAGGGCAAGGCCCGTCTGCATGGTGTGCTCAGCTATCAAGAACTGGTCCAGCGCACCGGTATCGAGTTTTTGCCGACGGCTAAGCTTTGACTGCCGTCATTCTAATTGTCAGCCAACTCATCTCTCTGCGTCTTTGTCATGTTCCGAAGTACTTACGGCTTTATCAGCCAAGATCAATCTCTGGGTATTGCGCCTTTTTATCCCAAGGCTGTTGATTTTGAACGCGGTATTGAAGTGTTCGAATTTGGTGGTCTAGGTGGAGAAGACATTCCATTCGAAGGCGATCTGTATGCCATTAGATATCGGAACCGGATCATTCCTATCGTTTACGGTCCAGAGACGGTAGTGGGGGTCATCGATATGTGCCACTTCAATCGCGATACCTGGTCTTCCTATCGCGGTGGGGCCATCGAGGTGATTCGCGCCTGCGTGTCCCGCTTCGGCATTG
>NZ_JARRAF010000097.1 GCF_030129945.1 Parachitinimonas caeni | reverse complement strand
CACCGGCCACTTCAGCTGGAGCAACACCCTGCCGCAGGCCGTGGGCGAAACCATTGGCGACTTGATCAAAGCTGACATCGAAGCTGGTGATGCCAATCAATCGGGGCAGAGGAAGTCGGGCGAGCAGGATAATCATCACCTGATGCCGAATAGTCCTGAACGCTACAGCCGTCAGCAAATTGCCGATGCAATGGGCCTGGAAGATGGAGACTTTGCGCTGGGAGACTTTGACAATTACAGCTTGCAGCCAGTCGCCAATCGTCCGGGCTCACCGCAAAGCCAGCGCTTCCTGAAACAGATGGCCGAAGACTATGCCGCAACGATGAATGGCCTGGCTGCGCTCAAGAAGTCCAGATACCACTCATTTGAAGAACGCGCCCAGGTCGCAGAGTCGATAGAAGGCAACTACACCGCTTTAACGGCAAAACGCATTACTGATTATGGCGATCTCAACCCTGCGGAAATCGACCTGATCAACGCGCTGCAAGGAGAAGTTGCGAATCGCGTTAATCCGATGCGCCATCTGACAACCGACCCGAACAGAGAGGTGAATTACCGTCGTGAATTTGGTGGCAGAGAAATCCGGGGCAATACGCCGGCTGAAGACATAGCCGCTGCCTTCGCTAGCCCTTGGGAAGGCATGAAAGGTGCCGCCAAAGGCGCGTGGGGCATGGGCGCGGGAACCGTTAACTTTGTTGCCGATAACTATGCCCGTGGCTACTTTGGTATTCGCTACGCCTTGGGGGATGAATCGGCGATAGACGCACTGATGGCCCCTGGCGCCGAAGTCATTCCGATGCCGCGCTATTCAAACAGCGCACAAAGGGGCGGCAGCATTATGTTCAACGTTGCTGCGGCAGCTTCACCTTTTGCGGTAAGGGCCGGGATGAATCAGCTCTCACGGTGGGGTGAGCGGTTTGCGGTGACGGCGGAGTATGGGGCGCCGCAGGGGGCTGCTAGCGAATACGGCCGCTCCATTAGTATTTTTGGCGTTCGCGGAGGCGGTGAAAGCTTTAATGCAGAAGGGGTTCTTCATCCGTATCAGTACACAGGTCACGTAGGTTACTCGTTCGACTCTGGAAAAGTGATATGGGGTTTTGGTCCATCGACGGGCGATGCTGTTGAGGCAGACATCTTTACCCATTTGAAGTCTAGTGGTAGTTATCCTGGAATTATTACCGCCGACCAAGAAGCGTTCAGGCTAATTGCGGAAAACCCGTTACCCGCTAGAGGAAGTAGCGCGCCGCAGGTTGTTTATGAGCAAAAAATGTTTTTTTCTCAAGAAGAGTTTGATGTCATACGAGCTCGACATGAGCAATTGGTTTCGCGTGGGCCAATGGATGACATACGCTATCAGTGGCCGCCGAAGTCCGGTAATTGGCCTCCCAATTTTTACAATTGTGCGACATTCCCGAGTTGTCTTGGTATACCTATTCCTGAAACTACAGGAAAGTTACAGTTCTATATGCCAGCGCTAGAGGCAGTGGGAGCCCCATGGAAACCGATAGTTCCAATACAGTGACAAATACTCAGAGTTTATTTCTTTCGGAGCGAGTGGCTAACCATGACCTAGTGGAAATTTTAGTTACAGGTTCGCCAAGTAATCACGTTTTCCGTGGTTTGGTGGAGCGAATTTATTCGTGCCGAAAGGGCGTTACGAGAGACCACCTTGGTACGGAAATTGAGTTTTATAGAGGTCCGGTTAGCTGGGGGAATCCTTCCTTGAGAGTGGGGGATCGTGCCTTATTGTTCATTAGGGAAACAAATGGGGTACTGAATGAGTATCCTTGGCGTGGTCACATGGTCATTAATGAATTTGACGGAGAGTTAAATGTCACACTCTCTTTCCCTAGCTTGTGGTTGCGAGAGGATTTGCCTTTGGCTGTGAAATCTTCAGCAAATCAACATCCGACTTTGCCAAACACTTCAATTGTTCGATTTGACGTACTGGAGTCTTATTTAAAATGGCTGATCGGAGAGGATGATTGCTGCAGATCGTAATTGCAATTTCAAGAGCATGCTTTACGGAGTTAATTATAAATGGATAAATATGATTTTGATTTGTCAATTTTTCGAGTGAGAGCGAGAGGCTTTTTTACAAAAGGCAGGGTTGATGATGCTCTAGATTTATATGGAGATATTCTAAAGTTTTCGCCTGATGATGCAATGACTTATGCTGATCGAGGAACGGCATATGCAATGATGCAGATGTCAGATCTTGCATTGAGTGATTTGAACCGTGCCATAGAGTTGGGATATACAGACGCATCAATTTACTGCACTATTGCTACAATTTATTTGGAAATGGGCGATTTTTCTAAATCTTTGGAGTGTTTTAAAATTTCACTTGAAATTAATCAGAAAAATCCATTTGCTTATTATAATCGCGCAAGTCTTTATGAAAAGATGGGTGATTTTACCTCTGCTATTTCAGATCTGAGGAAAGTTCTTATTTATGATCCAGATGCCAAATTAAAGAATAGAATAGAGGAAAGAATTTCTCAGCTGGGTTTTGACAAGTTGGCCGACTAAGTTTCCATTGTCGGTTCTGTTGTATTAACAGTGATCTGTCCGCGTGCTCTTTAGCCGTTTTCCACTCCCTATTCCCGGTCGAATTTTGACCGGGAGAGTGAGTTTATTCCTAAATAAGCAGAAATCCACCGCAATTTCTGCCGGTTTTCGACTCGAAATGTGGTGTAAATATCCTGATTTTTTCTGTGCCGGCGTCACAGCACCTCCGAGTCTACGGTCAGTCGAATAATCGGGTTTGGCTTGGATTTCTGTCAGGTTTTGCTTGGGTTTTTAATTGGGCTAACACCGTATTCGAATTCCCGTCAACAAGCCTTCCCATGCTTCGAAATGTTCTATTTTTTGCGGAGTTTGGTAAACAGGTTTTTATTCTCACAAAATCCGTTTCGGAATCCAGCCGTTCAGGTTTTGGTGGGGATGATTGTTGTGGTGTTGTGCAGGCAATAAAGACGAGCGGCGATTCAATAAATCGACTTGAATCACCTCTGCAATAAAATTTTGTTCTTTAACAAAATAAATTGGAATTTGGTATCGTCTTCGATGCCGGTCGCCAGGCCGATGCCGGCTATGGGCCGACCCGATTTGCCTTGGTATCGGCTGCTGGTATTTCTGTCGAAAAACCCCAGCTGCCCGCGTTCGGCCAGGACCCGCAGCTACCGGAAGAAACCCTGCAGCCGGCCGGTGGCGTCAACCTGCCTGGCTTCCTGCATGTGGGCACGCTGCCCAAGCAGACGGGCAACTACATCTACCGCCTGAGCACCGGCGGCCAGACCTGGTATGACCGCCTCTCGGTCAACCTGGAAGGTGGCC
>NZ_JARRAF010000096.1 GCF_030129945.1 Parachitinimonas caeni | reverse complement strand
TCCCCAGGCTGCGTTGCTGCTCGATACTGCCGATCTGCCAGCGCTGGCTGGCCTGATCCAGATCGGGGCTGTCGCTTAACCAGACGGTATCCACCCAGCGGCCGGTAAAGGCGTCACCGCCATTGCGCACGCGGTATTCGAAGTGGAAGTCGCCGCCGGCTTCGGCGTTCGGACTGGCGCTGACCGTGACCAGCCTCAGGTCCGGCTGCCGGGGCACCGCCCCGATGACGCTGAGGCGTTGCCCGCTATAGTTATTGGCGTCGAAATCGCCGACATGGCTGGTCGCACCGGCCGTGGTTTCTTCCAGGATCCCGTCATAGCTGTCGCTCCAGACCATGAGGTGATAGTCGGCACTGGCCACCTCGTCCGGCAGCCGCACCGAGACGGTGGCGTCATAGCTGTTTTGGCCCGCCTCATGCGACAGCAGGCCCTCATGCCGGAAGCTGCCGAGCAGGATGTCGCCCTTGGCCGGGTTGGGGCGCGTCCCATCGCGACTGAGCCAGACGGTATCGGTCCAGCCCGTCACCTGACCGGTGTCGCCCTGCGTCGTCGCCAGGCCCCGGTTGGTCACGGTGTAGCGGACGTCGATCGTCTGGCCGGCATTGGCCTGTTGTGGCGCGCTGACGGCACTGGTTTCCAGATCGGCAAAGGCCACCGCTTCGACCTCGAAGGTCTGGATGGCGGTGTTGTTGCCTTCCTGCCGACCTTCGTCAATCCGGTTGCGGGCATCGGTCTCGACGATGATGCGGGCCGGACCCCGGTAACGCAGCGGGATCGTGACCGGCACGGTCTGACTGCGATAGGGCTCACCGCCCGGCGTCAGGGCACTGCCATTGTCCAGTTCCGCCAGCAGGATGTCGTCGGCGCTGACCTGACCATCCAGGGACAGCCAAACCCGGTCCTTCCATTGGCCGGTCGCGGCGACCGGCCCCCGGTTGCTGACCTGGAAACTGACCGCCAGTGTCGTCCCGGCCTTGACCTTGGCCGGTACCTCAATATCGTGCACCCGCAGATCCGGCCGTGGCAGCGGGCTGATCAGGGTCGGCGTGGCGGCCAGTGTCACGTTATTGGCGGCGGTCGCGCCGCCCTCATAAATGCCCTGGCTGCCCGGCTGGCTGTTGGTGGTCACCCGCAGCCGGTAGCCCCCCTCGATCCGGGCCGGCAGCCGGATCTGTTCGGTCCGGTCGTAATGCAGGCCCGCGCCCAGACCGCGTTCATAGCTGTAATGCCCCAGCAGCAGCGGCGAGGCGCTGTTGTCCAGCGGCACCAGTTCCAGGGTGTCCACCCAGCGTCCACTGGCCGCGACCGCGCTGGCATTGCTGACCTGCCAGCGGACGGTCAGCAGATCGCCTTCCTGTGCCGTGGCCGGTGCCTCCAGTTCGCTCACCTGCAGGTCCGGACTCGGTGACAGCGTGACCGGTATCGCCAGGGACCGGCCGGTATTATTGCTGCCATGGAGGAATTCGTAGACCCCGCGCCCGGTCCGGACATGGACGTAGTAGTCCCCCTCGATCCCCTCCGGCAGCCCAAAGCTCAGGCTGCGGCGGTAGTCGTCACCGGCCCCGAGCTGACCCAGATGGTTGGCACTGGCCAGCGGCCAGCGATGGGTCTTGTCGTCCGGGTCGGCCGAAGTCGATAACCAGACTTCATCTTCCCAGTTCGCGACATCGGTGATCCCGATGCCATGGTTTCTGACGGTCCAGTTCACCGTCAGCGCTTGGCCGCTGCGCGGCGTGCCCTCGATGGTTACGCTATCGACCTGCAGGTCGGCATAGGGCTTGGGCATCACGTCCAGCAACCGGGCGGCTTCCGCCGTGTTGTTCGCTTCCGCGCCCTGCTCCCACACCTTGCCGCCGGCATCGGTGCGGACCAGGACATGGCCGCGCCGGCTTAGCCCGGCCGGCAGCCGGTATGTCACTTCCCCTTCGTAGGATTTGCCGGCATCCAGACCGCCCTGGTGCTCCAGTCGGCCCAGTTCGATGTCGTCGGCGTTGCCGAACACGGCATCCTGCGAATACACCACCACATCGGTCCAGCTCAGGGTCCGGCCGGCGCCGGTCCCCTGATTGCTGACCTTCCAGTTGACGGTGACGCTGGCCGGGTCGCCGATCACCTGCTGCGGCACCCGGATCTCACTCACCACCAGATCCGCATACGGATCGGCCGCAATCTGCAGATCCAGACCGTCCTGATTGTTGTCGGTGCGGCCGGCCTCATGGATCGCCCCCGCGCGGTTGCTGATCACCAGTAGCCGGTAGGCCCCTTCGGCCTCGACCGGCAGTGTCAGCTGCAGGCGGCCCTGCGCCCGTTCGCCCGCGCCAATGCGGGCATGGACGACCTCGCCCAGCTTCTGCGCCCCGGCCAGCTGGCCATCGCGGCTCAGATAGATTTCGTCGCGGACCGGCTCTGCGTCGGCCGTACCCAGATTGCGGGTGGCCCAGTCCAGGGTCAGCGTCTCGCCGCCTTGCAGCCGCCCCGTGGTCTTCAGTTCGCTCACCGCCAGATCCGGGCTGACCACTTCAATGGTCTGGCTGGCCACATTGTCGGTCTCGTCGGTTTCTGCCAGCTGCTGGCTGCTGTCCGCCATCAGCTGCAGGGTCCACAGGCCCGAGGCCAGGCTCGGTACGGTCAGGGTCAGTGCAACGTCATAGTGCCCTCCGACGGCCACCTGCCGCTGCATGGCCGGGTTGGCCAGGATCACCGTCTGTTGCGGGTCGGCCTGGTTGATCAGGCGCAGCTGGTCGGTCAGGAAGCGGTTGAGTCCTTCGTTACCGCCGACTTCCACCCGATAGCGCAGGCTGACCGCTTCACCCACGCGCCAGCGACCGTCCACTTCAAATTGACCAATAGTCAGATTCGGCTTGGGTTCGGCCTGGATGGAGAGGGGCTGGGCACTGGCCACCCGGTTGTTGTCGCGATGATCAGGCTCGTGCACGGCCTGCTGGGTGTCGGTGTCGACCAGCAGGTAGTAGTCGCCCTGCAGACCGGCCGGCAGGCTGGCGCTCAGTTCGGCGTCGTAGGTCTGGCCCAGACCCAGGCTGCCGGTATGGGTGACGCTGCCCAGGCTGATCGCGTCGGCGCCCAGGGTGGGCGTTTTCGACAGCCAGACCCGGTCGGTCCAGCGCTCGATGTCGGTGCCGATATTGCCGTGATTGCGCACGCTCCAGCGAACGGTCAGCGGCCGGTTGGCATAGGCCGGGCCCACCGCTACCGGCGCGGTGGGGACCAGATCGGCATAGCTCGGCTGGATCTGGATCGGCCCGGACAGGCGCTGGTTGTTGGCGCGGCGGTCCGGCTCATTCAGGCTGCGGTTGACGTCGGTCTGCACCGCGATCCGCCAGCGGCCGGCCAGCCGGGGCGGTATGCGGACCGTGGCCTCGCAGTCGCTGCCCTGACCCACCGCGAGCGGGCCCTGGCGAC
>NZ_JARRAF010000095.1 GCF_030129945.1 Parachitinimonas caeni | reverse complement strand
GCAGCCTGGGACCTGCAACCGTTCCGTATCAACTTCGCCGAACCGGGGCTGTCTGGCTATTCACAGTTGGTGGATGCCCAGCCGATCAAGGTCAATGGCGAGGATATGGTTGAGCAGACCATTGCTCCCTAGCCGCCATTGCCATCCCGAGCTGCCACGGCGATAGCGGCCCGTTGGCCGTGGAAGGCAACAACAACAGCCAACACAATTCCCCACCACCAAGGCGCAGCAAGGGGCTTGATCCAGGTAACGCATACAGAAGAAAAATTTTATTTATCAAATACTTGAATCACATCGCCAGTGTAACTAAAATCCGCCCACTTTCTTCTGCACTACCATGAACCAAGCAATACCCCACCCATATCGGAGACAGCCTAAAGCGCAGCAGCACTGGGCTGCATAGGGGTGGAGAAGACAAGCCTGCAGTTTGTGATTGGATGAAGCTCGAATTGCCACCCGTATCGCTTAAGGGGTTCGAAGATGAAAATAAGGTTCCTGGTAGAAGAGCGGCTACTGAACACAATCAGCGTTCAGGCGTCGAGTCAAATGGCCACGCCAACCTCTCTCGTTTCAGATTTAGCCAAATTAACGACTTATTCGATATTACTTTCAAAGAGAAGGGTAGGGATTGCAGAACTTTTCTATACCTTGTTCTTGGGGAATCAAAAACAAAGTTTAATCAAATAAAGAGGCAAGAATGAAGAGATTGTTTTTTTTGGCTGTTTTGATGTCTTTGACTCAGCCCGCTTTCGCCGCTAAAGGTGTACTCAGTGCAGAAGGAATGACTCTCTTAACAAGTACAATCATACCTATTTTAATCAAAGAAAATTTTTGCTTAAATGAGAGTGACTGCTTGACCAGGCAAGTTGTTACTGCAAGTGGTAGCGACGATGACACTCTGGCCATATATTTTAATGGGGTTATTAGTCAGAGGGTAGCCAGAAAAATCCTGAAGGAAGTATTGACCTCTAAAGCTAAGGTTAGAAATTTGACTTTTTATAAAAGCAAATCTTTTAAAGACGGGCCTTTTTTTGGAAAACCCTTATTTAAATTTACAGACAACACCTGGGATTGATATATGACCGCGCCTGCCGCCACATCAATCACCGCACAACCCAGGTCCGATGAGTTATTTTCTTATGTTCTTATGCTCGAAGAGACGAAGCCAAAAGAATTTCCATAGATTCGGAGGAAGAAAATGAAAAAATTACTTGTTTTGATGGTACTGATGTCGCTGGCCCAACCTGCAATTGCCGCTAAAGGTGTGCTCAGCGCAGAAGGACTGGATCTTTTAAGAAATAAAATAGTTCCTATTTTGATTAGTGAAAATTACTGCACAAAAGCCGGGGATTGCTATAGCAGAAAGGTTGTCACCGCAAGCGGTAGCGACGATGGTACTTTGACCATGAATTTCAATGGCGTTATTAGTCAAAGAGTCGCCAGAAAAATTCTGCTGGAAGTATTGGCCTCCGAAGCCAAGGTTAGAAGCCTGACTTTTTATAAAAGCACTGCTTTTAAAGACGGGCCCTTTTTGGGAAGGCCCTTGTTTAAATTTACAGACAACACCTGGAATTGATTTATGACCGCACCCGCCGCCACGCCCATTACCGTACTACCCAAATCCGTTGAGCTATTTTCTTATGTTCTTACAGAGCAAGAAATGAAAGATCACGGGTTTTCAGCATTCATTCCACACACATTCTTGAAAATTACAGACGTAAACGGAAAGGAGACATTTGTCGGATTTGCCCCGACCGAGACCAAACTATGGAACGCCGGGAAAATATTTGACAATGATGGTCATGACGCGAATAACAGCTTAGGGCCTCTGACGCTGACGGAAGAGGAAGGCAAGCGACTACAGCAATATGTCAATGACTCCATTGCCACCCCCCCTTACTACACAATACCAGGCGGCTCACAATGCGCCGTCTGGGCATCCAATGGGGTTCTATATGCGAAGCATGGCGAAAAAGATATTATTCCTAGTAACTCTTCAACCATTGGGCCTATTACTTCCTTAATGGTCAATCCCTATGTTCTAGCAACTCACGGCGCCGTAATGGATACGACAAAGGCAGTTGTTACAACAGGTATGCATATAGCTGAAGGGTTAATGAGTATCCAATCTAGCGAATGGTTACAATCCAATTCAGATATTGTAAATAATCTAGATAAAGTTTCACTTATCTCTGCCATACTTAAATTTGCACCTAACGCAACGCCGATGCAGATAGAGGCAGTGATTGATGCCAGCGGAACCACAAATAACAAGAATAACCACGCAGCAAGCGCATTAAGTAAGTTATTTGGTTTGGGTGAGTTAAGCACCACAGCCAGCCATCAGGAATTCATCACCCGCCTTCAAGCACTAAATAAACTTCCCACATTTGCGCAGCCATTGAAATTCGAGCAACTCATTCCGAACGAAATGCTCAGCAAAGCCATGCAGGACTCAGAAATTGGATTGGCATATCGTTATGCTCTGCTGGAGGGTAATTCCTTTGCGATAATTGGATACGACTATTCATCTGATATCAAAGTAGCGCTTTCTATATATAACTCAGAAATAGAGACAGGTGAGATTACCGAGCAGTATTTATTGAATAGAGCTGAAATGCTCAGACTGCTTCTCGCCGCTTATGCCAACAATACTGACAGCGTTGATAGTAGTAATTCGAATGACCAGTGGGTTTATCGAGATCCCAGCAAGAAGCTAGCCGTCTCGGTCGGTGGGCATCCGACAGCAGTCCATAAAGTCCAGTTTGGCGGTGCCGAAGATGAATCCCTTACCGGTGGCGTCATGTCAGACAAATTCTTTGGGGGTGGCGGCAACGACACCCTAGACGGCGGTGCGGGCGCTGACTATCTGGAAGGCGGCAAGGGGCTGGATGTTCTCAAGGGGGGTGAAGGTAACGACACCCTGTTTGGCATGGCTGACAACGATACGCTGGACGGCGGTGCCGATGAAGACAGTCTGGATGGTGGCGCCGGTGCGGATTCGTTGACCGGTGGCTTGGCGCGCGACACCTTGCGTGGCGGTAGCGGCGATGATCAGCTGTATGGCGAAGAAGGTAACGATGCCTTGTATGGCGGTGCCGATAAGGACCAGCTCAACGGCGGCGCCGGTAACGACAGGCTGGAAGGTGGCGATGGTTTTGACACCTATTTTGTCGAGAAAGACCAAGGCAACGATGTTTTGTTAGACAGCGATGGCGTCGGTGGTATCGTTTTTTGCGGCACTGCTCTGACTGGTGGTCAGTCAAAGAACGGTGGTTCGGTCTTTACCGATGTCAACGACAGCCAGATTACTTACACGCTCACCAGCCCTTCAAACGGCAGCAGCGACCTGATTATCAAGCACGCCGGCACCGGCCAGACACTGACGGTGCAGAAGTTCACCAATGGCCAGCTCAGTATTGATCTGAAAGGTGGTGGCACCCCTACCGCACCCGTGGGCGGCACGCCCGGTAACGACTATCTCTATAACGCTACCACCATCGCCGGCGGCGATGGCAATGACTTTATCGTTGCCAGCAAGGGAACTGGCGACCTGAATG
>NZ_JARRAF010000094.1 GCF_030129945.1 Parachitinimonas caeni | reverse complement strand
GTTCGTAACGGGTGATGCGGCCGAGGGCATCGACCACCCGACTCATCTGCAGCCGGTCGTCGTAGTGGTATTCGGTGACATCGCCCAGCGCGTTGCGGATGCGGGTGAGTTGCTGGAACGGCCGGTAGTCAAACTGCAGTTCGTTGCTGCCGTCGTCACCAAAGGTGCGGCTGACCCGGCCATGCGGGCCGTATTCGGCGTTGTTGCCAAAGCCCAAGCGGTCGGTGTAGCGCGTAGTAGGTGTACGACGCCTGCCGGTTGGGAGCCTGTTAATTTTTAAAGAGCGGTGATTTAGCTCAAAAGTAGAATTGAGGCAGAAGTCTCCTTAATTTATCAGGTTCATTCTTAAATCTGCCTCAATTAATAAACCGACTCATAAGGTTCAAGCAGCTCAAAGTATTGCCTCTCCAAATTTTTTTTCATAGACTTAAAATCTTTTATTGAAATACCTTCGCCAAATATAAAATCCGAACCCTTTCCATCACAATACCTTCTTATATTTACTACAAAACCAAATTTATCCACGCAATGTACTTTTGCCGAAACAAGAACTTCATTTGATAGATCTTGATAGACAAGTTCAAAGTCTGAAATATTTTCCAAACTCCCGACAAGGCAAAAATTACCATCAAACGCCGATGTTAGAAAAATTTTTTTTCTTAACTCCAAAAGAACCCCCCCCGAAGAAGGCGAAGATGGTTTATCAAGAACCCCCAACAAGGAACTGACATTGCACTCCAAATCAGAGCCACCAAGTTTTTCAAAAATTAGCGATTTGCTTTTCTCTGAAATCAATGGATACTTAATTAACATCTTTAATCTATTCAGCAAGATTTCTCTTGTATCTTTATTTTTCATGAAAAGGCTAGCTGCTTCTATCGCAGATACAAGCGTTCGCTCCTGCACGTCACAACCAAATGGGGTAAGGAACTTCAGGAGCATTTCTACCGACGAAAGATCATTCCACCCCCATTTATAATAAATCAAATTAATACACTCACTCACAAGATCATAGCAATCGGTTAAATCTAGCCAAGACTTAACCTTCAAGAATACATCCGACTCTATCGGGAAATAGCCAAAATCTATCGCATACCCAAGTGCATTAAGCGCCAGCAACGCATCGAAATGCGAATTACGCATACTCAATAGAAAATTCCTCAACAGCTCTACATCAGGCTCAACCAGCAGCCCAGTAGATGCCTTAAGGTGAATTTTCGTTAATTCACTATGATTCACTTCTACCCTCTCGCTCAGCATTTCCCCCTAGGTATTGGTGTTAGTTGGCTATTGGGATGGAAAATTTTCATATCCATTGTGCGGCACGAGCCACAGTTATCACAATAATAAACCGGGGATTTAACATCTGGAGAAAAGAGTATTTTGTAAGTATCCCCCATGCAGTCGCATTCTATATCAGTATATTTATTAATAATGCTAAACATTATATCTCGCAGCTGCATAAGATAAGAGTCCATTTTTTTAGACTCACAATCAAAAGCAAGGTACCTCAGCAGATGCCGCAACCGCACAGGATCAAAATTGCAATTAGTAATATTTGGATCAAATTCAACATATGAGTCCAACCTCCAACAGCTCCATTCTTGTCTATTTATTACCTCCCTATGACACCTTAAGAACTCAGATATTTTCCTAAAAATTGTTTCTTGATCAGCACCTTCATCAAGGAAGCTCTGAACCAACAACTTCAGCTCTTGTATAGCGTTATTCATTCTCACGAAGAAGGCAAAATAGAAATTAAATTATCAAATTTATCTATCACAGTTTTTACAGCACAACATTTTTCAAATCAAGAAAAATAATTTACACTTAAAAAGACATTAACACATAAAAAATCGCTTACTGATCTGCCTTGTAGAAATACAGCTGAAGAGATGACCTTTCATCCCCTTTGATTGACATAAACTCAGCAACCGGAAAGTATGAATCCTTGATGTATCCATCCAACAAATAGCAACCAATGTTTATTGACTCTTCATCCACACACAAAACCACTGGGCGTTTTTTTATAAAGAAACACTCATCACCACTCAACCTTATTGTAAGATTGGTTTGCTCTTGTCTATTTTTTAAATTGACCTCACATGGAATCTCAACCTCCCCACACCGCAAAACCTCGAGACATTTATCACGAAGAATACAAGCATCTTCCACAGAAAAATAAAATATTATGGAATCCCCGCCAAATTTACTCTTTTTTATCTTTAACATAATTTCAAGGACATCTTGATAATGGAACATGAACATTTTTTGTCACTTTAAAATTCCCCTGGCCAGTTGGCCTTAGAAATTCAAAATGAACATGGGGCATATTTGGAACTTCTAGCATACCGATACCATGCTGATCGCTATAGTCATCGTGCTTTACACATGACGAAAATCTCCATGCCACTCAGATACAACAATATCCTTCCCCCGGTGTAAATTTCCCCAAATGCGGAGACAAGCACTCAGCATACTCTTTGAAATCATAAATATATCCATATTTACCTCCCTTAACCTTAACGTACCTCACCTCCAAAATTTTTAATTCCAGGTACGTGATTTATTCGCATTCGCACATCAAAACATTCATAGCATCCCAAATTTCATCAAAATACTCCCCAGACCACCTATCAAGAAGATCTGAACTCATATTTTTTATTACATACCCATCCGCCGCGTCCAAATGAGAGATTACAGATCTAACTAGATTTCTTACGATCCACAAGACCGTTATTCTGCACTTCTCCTTTAAAGATTCAGACCGACAATGGTTTGCAACTGCTCTAATGTCCTCTACTAGATCTTTAAAGAGCAGCTCATCAAAAACTCCTTCCTCAAACAACAAAAAGCAGAAAGTCCCCTCTACTTCATCCGACTTATTTGCAAGAATTCCCTCGACTGCTCTACTAACATCCTGGACCGGTTCTTTTTTCAGCTGATTTAGTTTTTTTCTCATTTAAGGTACCATCCAAATTAAACACTCCCTTTGATGTGTTATTAGAAGAGAATGTTTCATAGTGATCTTTGTGCAGATTATCCAGATAAAAATAATCCCCTTTTCGAAACGTTGTATCACCTATCTTCACTTTATCTGTAAATTTATAAATTTCTGCCCCTTGGAATTTTTTACCTGTTCGAACGGAGCTATTTTTAACTTGCTCCAGAAAAGTAGGACCAGCCACCTTAGCGGGGCAATTTTTCTCCTCATCTTCGCACGGACACCCTTTTCCTCCACCTTTCTTCTTCTGTAACCCCAACGGATCAACCCAGCTAACTGGATTCAGAGCATAGGAATATAAGTTGATTCCTCCTTTTAGAAGAATCGGATCCTGACTAACAAACCTCCCCAAATCCGGGTCGTAATAGCGGAAGCGGTTGTAATGCAGCCCCGTCTCTTCATCGTAGTACTGCCCCTGAAACCGTAGCGGCTGTTCTACCGGTTCAGCATCCGTCAGCCAGTGTAGTTTCAGGGTGTTGCCCCAGGCCAGGTATTCAGCGCGCCAGACGATCTGGCCTGCGGCATTGGTCAGTTCGCGTGGGGTACCGATCTGGTCGGGGTGGTAGTAGTAGAT
>NZ_JARRAF010000093.1 GCF_030129945.1 Parachitinimonas caeni | reverse complement strand
TGAATCGATGGTAGAGCCAGACCGCATGGCCGATGATTTCAGCCGGGAAACGGTGGCGGTGGTAGAGATCCTTGTCCATGCCAACATCTTAACCTGCCGCCAAGTTCGAAGTTAACTTGTCAGTACCAAGGAAAATGCGGCACAAAAGATAAAGGACAAAGTAATTCATGGAACACCAGTGTTACCATGATTTTATTTTTAGTGCTACATATTGCAGACTGGTTTTCCTCTATGAGACGCCTGATTGTTAATTTTGCTATATTCCCATATTTGCTTGCTTTGGGAGTGTGTGCCAGTGCAGCAAATTACCCCACATGTGCCTGCTTGGATTATATAGCCAAAAGCGATATGAAAGCAGCGACTAAGGAATGTAATAAAAATTTGAAAGACGCGCAACGCAGTGGTAATAAGGCGCAAATTGCCATTGCTAAAAATAATATTGGAATGATGCTCTTTAGGCAAGGAGATTATATAAAGGCTGAGGAATTTTTTAGATTTGCTTTGGTAATGAGTCAGGAAGCCAATGGCCCAGAACATCCTTATGTTACAATTCCTATGAGCAATTTAAGTGTTCTTTATTTAAGGAATAAAAAAATTGATGAGGGTGGTTTATTGCTAGAAAAATCCTCCAAAATAGTGCAAAAATATTTTGGTGATAAGCCTAGTCAATTCAAAGTGGGAGTATTGGATGCTGCGGTAGCTTATAATATATATAAGAAATCTTTTGTGGATGCGGCAAGGGATGCAGAGGAAATTGTAGAATTAAACCAATTGCTCTATGGGGGTGAGAGTACAAAGGTTGCAGAGGCGAATTTGTTGCTGAGCATGGTATATGAGAAATCTGGAAACCATGAGTTGCAGTTGAAGTATGCCAAAGTGGCAGTTGATATTTACAGAAAGATTAATGATCTTCGAGGTAAAGCTTTGGCGTTGGTTGATGTGAGCGATGCTTTGTTGTATTTAGGAAAGACGCAGGATGCTTTACAAGAGTCTCAATTGGCGGTAGAAATTTTGAAAGCAGCACCTGTTGTATCGGCTCAGGATAGAATACGTGTGAATAGTGGTTTGGCTATGGCGTATCTGGCTATGAATCAATTGGATGAGGCTTTATCCTACTATACAACTGCATTGAGGTACTGTGATGCAAAGAGTGGTGCGGATGTTGATAATATTTTTGCTATTGAAGAAAGAAGAGCTTTTGTAAAATATAAAATGAAAAATTACGATGAGGCTGCGATAATTTATTTGCGCGCTTATGACCTTTATCCAAAGACAAGCAAATTTAGTGCTTTCGTGGCCCGGGATCTTGTTGAAAGACTAGTTTCTTCTTTAATGAGGTCAAAGAACTATATTAAGGCTTTAGTTTATTTTGATCATTTGCTGGATTTTCAGAGAGAGATTCTGGGGCGTGACCATATTACCGTTGGTTATACTTTGGGGCAAAAGGGTATAGCTCTGGGTAATTTGAAGAGGTGGGGAGAAACTGAAGAGGCAATGCAAGAGGCGTTGTCAATTCTAAAGAGGAATAATGCGTCAAGTGCCCATCAGATTGCCGTTATTGACTGGCTAATAATCGCCGCCAATGCTCTTGGTAAGAAAGATGAAGTAAGGAAATTTATAGGGGCTCAAGAAATTTTGAGGAAGAGTGAAGAAGTTACTAATAGTCCCTGACTGAGAAAACTCTGTAAATCGTTAGTGCCTGACCCGCTACACCGACCGCTTGGGCTTTGGCAACAACGCCGAATACGGCCCGCATGGCCGGGTCAGCCGCACCTTTGGTGACGACGGCAGCAACGAACTGCAGTTTGAGGTATTGACAACTTAATTTAGCCAAATTGCCATTGTCATATAATGGTGCGTAAAAGTTGCGCCAATCGCACCGCTTCCCCAATTCAGGCCGCAGCAAGGGCGTTGGTAATGATCTGCCACGTGAAAAAAGCCTTTTCACGCGCAGCGCGGACATCGACCCGACTGAGCAAATGGCGACGACAACGAAACAGGTTGTTGATGGGCCCGTGAGCGGACAGAAAGCGTTGAGCTTGTGTCGGCGATTTGAAGTGCCGCATCGGCTTCTCTTTCAGCCGGGTCGGCTGATGGGACACCTCTGCGCGGCTGTTCAAGCCCTTGTGCTGTCGGTGCTCAACCCCCGGCATGATGTCTTGTTTGGCCGCTGCGTAACGCTTGAGCTTGTCCGTAATCATGACGCGTGGCGCGTAGCACAAGCCCTTTAACAGCTTGCGCAGAAAGCGTTTTGCCGCATGACGGTTCCGGCGGCTTTGCACGAGGATGTCCAAGACATGGCCCGCCCGATCGACAGCCCGCCATAGATAGTGGCACTGGCCATTCATGGAAAGGTAGACCTCATCCAGATACCATTTACCCCCTCGCCTGGGGCGGCTAAGGCATAAGTTGTTGGCGTAGGCCTGACCGAATTTCAGGCACCATTGCCGGATCGTCTCGTTACTGACGAGCACGCCCCGTGAGGCCAGTAATTCCTCAATATCACGGAAGCTGAGGTTGAATCGATGGTAGAGCCAGACTGCATGGCCGATGATTTCAGCCGGGAAACGGTGGCGGTGGTAGAGATCCTTGTCCATGCCAACATCTTAACCTGCCGCCAAGTTCGAAGTTAACTTGTCAGTACCTAATTTCTTGATGGGGAATGATAAAAAATTTGGCGCAACTAAGCTAAATGAAGCCCTTAAGCAAAATCTGTTTATAACCAATAATGTGTCAGACATACTTACAATCACTGGCGCGCCTGTTATTCGAAAAGGTGGTAAATGATGAAGGCCATAGTTTTGGTGTTCCCTGGATGCTTTTCTTGCAAAGAAATTATTATCCCTGATAACTTGGATTGTGAATTGTTCACATCTAGCGAGTGCGATGAATTCTCTATTCTCACGAAAGGAGATGGAGTGTCTTTTAGGAAGGAGAAAAATCCATCAGCTTGCTATGGTGATGAAGAGATTGAAATGTTTGAAACAAAGTTAGTTGACCCTGTTTTTTGCTATGCATTCTTCTCTGATAATGCTTATTTAATAAAAATTTTATCTTTTCTTGTGGGGTGGGACGGATATATTGATAATGATCATGAATTAACTTGTAAGCTATCCGTGTTTTTGGAAGCAATACAAAATCATCCTGATTGGAATGCTTTATACTCATCAGAACTTCCAAAGATGTAAGGCAAAATACGATGCTGTCCTGACCGCACGCCTGCTAGTCATTTCCTGCTTCCTTTTCCCGGCTGATTTTTGACCGGGAGAAGGGATAAATTCAAAAACCAGCGAAAACCCCCCCGCAATTTCTTCTGGTTTCCGACTAAAAATGCAGCACAAGTCGTCTGATTTTGGTTATTTCGCCGCAACCACCCCTCCGAGTCTCCGGTCAGTGGAGTCATCGGGTTTGACTTGGGTTTTGTCGGGTTTTGGTTGGGATTTGAATTTGGCTAACGTCGTATTCGAACTCCCGTCAACAATCCTTCCCATGCTTCGAAATCCCGGCGATTTCAACTCTGAAGTGCAACACTATTTTTTAAGAGATTGATTTGTTGCTGAAAGACTTCTGCCGGGGTTTTGAATCCCAGGCATTTTCTGGGCCGATCATTCAATGCCCGGGCAATGTCGTT
>NZ_JARRAF010000092.1 GCF_030129945.1 Parachitinimonas caeni | reverse complement strand
AATCTGTTGACCAACATCCTGGGCAAGGCCAGCCGCGTCGAGATCGACTTCCCGAAGGTCTCCGCCTGAGCCCGCCGCGATTGACCGACTTTGAACTGATTGAATACTGGAAAGGAAATACCATGAACCGCATCGCACAACTCGCCGCCCAACTGACCCTGGCCGCTGTCATGATCGCCCCTGCTTTTGGCGCAACACCGCAAACCAAGGATGGCGTCACCACGATTCATCTGACGGAGTACAACGGTTACTTCGCCGCCGAGGAAACCCTGACCGACCTGAAACCCGGTGATTACGACTTCGTCGTCACCAACAAGGCCGGCAAGTTTGTCGGGTTCAATGTGCAGGATCAGAAGTCGCATGAATTGCTGGGCGGCTTTGGTCTGAATCCGGAGGAAACCAAGACGGTGCGGGTGAAGATCGGCGAAGACGGTTTCCGTTACCGCTGCCCGATCAACATCACCCCTTGGTATGACGTCGATGTGACCCGCTCCACTGCCGCGAGCCCAAGCAGCATGGCCCGTGACCGCTAAGCCCGGCTCCCGCCCCACCCCACCGTCAGTTCGGTGCGGTGGGGCGTATCCGTTGACAGGGTCAACCCTGAGGGCGACATCGCCGGGTCCAGACTTGCGCGGGCTGATTGACCAAGGCGAGGCAAGCCGGGTACCGCCTGTCTGACGAGGACAGGGTGGGGGGTACGATATCGATCAGAGCCGTGTGGCTGGGCGCCGCAGGGGTTCTGTTGTGTCGTCAAGGCCACCCCTTTTCCTTCCTTACGCTTCCCAGGAAGGCGGTACGCCCCCTCCCGCAGCAATGACACGGCGTCGGCCAGGGGGATCTGTGATGACCTGGCCAGAGAAAGGGCGAAGCGATAGTTCAGCGGCCAGAGTTGCCGCACCAATTCCAGGCGATCCGATAAGGGGATGCATCGTAACCATCGTCGCAATCAGGTTTCTATTTGCGCATGAGCACTTCGTCGAGCGAATGGTTCTGGCGTGTATAGAGGGGTATTCATACGGCCTGCCATGCCGTCAACGGATTACTCATGGCGTTCCCCTGTTACAAACCCCCGCAATCGCCCCAGCTGCTGCCAGGCCGCCTGATCAGTTTCGGTGCCGCGCCAGCGGGTGCCCATCAATACCGCCAGGCACTCAGCTTCCGTCCAGCTATTGGCGCTACGTTCAATAATCGCCGCCGCCTGTCGGGCGCGCTGCTCGCGTTTGCGGGTTGCTGCATCGCGCGCCGCCAGGCCAAGCGGCTTGCGCCCCCGCTTTTTGGGGACATTGCCAACCGGCAACTCCAGTGTGACCTGATCATGATGATCGCGCATGGCGGCTCCTTGCACTGAAATGGGGGCGGCAGTGTAAGGGATTGGTGTGACATTCACCAAACCAGAGGTGATTTATCGTTCTGTCGTGGGAATACGTACCACAGGACATTTGACTTGACATTCTGTGGAAATTTGCAAACGGGATAATCGGGTTTTATTCAGCTTGAGTGGCAAAATTCTATATTCCGCAATTTTTCCAGCCATACTCATTCCCCTTCTGTTCCGAATGGCAACAGCTGGCCCGGTAAAATCTGTCCGTGTCATTTTCTGCATTGAAGCGATCCTTCCTACTATGAAGTCCCTTTCCTCTCGCTCGCCCCGCTGGCGCGGCAGTGTGCTGATCGGACTCTGTCTGTTAGCCAATCTGTGCACTGCCCACGCTGTAACCACTCCTCCTGTTCCCGAACTACAAAACGTGGTGGACATCGCGACGGGTAAAAACCACAGCTGCGCCATTGTGAGTGGAGGTACTGTGCATTGCCGGGGAAAAACCAGTACCGCCAAATAGGTAATGGCACCACGATCTCCTCGCCTTTGGCTTTCCCTGTTGGTGGGCTGGATCGCGTTGCATCCCTGGCTTTGGGCAGCTATCACAACTGTGCTCTGCTGGAAGACGGCAAGGTGAAATGTTGGGGGAACAACCACGATGGGCAGCTTGGTAGTGGCAATACTTCTATCACTAATGGTCCGGTCGAGGTAAATGGGCTGACGGGGGTGACCACTCTGGCGGTAGGGGAACAACTCAGTTGTGCTGTTCTAAATTCTGATGAGGTCAAATGCTGGGGAGCTAGTCACTCTTTCCAGTTTGGCAATAGTGCTTTTTACGAAGCACTGACTCCTGTGACGGTAGCAAACCTTGGTGGGGTGGTCTCGCTAACGATTGGTGGTAGTCACGTCTGTGCCCTGTTAAATGATGGCAAGGTAAAGTGTTTGGGATTCAACCAGTATGGTCAGTTAGGAGATGGCACTCACTACGATTCCGGCAAGCCAATTGAAGTGCGAGGATTGAGTGAGGTGCTTGTCGTAACCGCAGGCGAAGGTCACAACTGCGCTCTGCTCAAAAGTGGCAAGGTAAAATGTTGGGGTCGCAATTCCTATGGCAACCTTGGCAGCGGGAATGCCCACAACGCTGACGCTACCTTGCCGATCGAAGTTCCTGACCTATCAGGTATTACTGCACTGACGGGGAATCGGACTGATGCGAATTGCGCCAGCGTGGGCGACCTGTCTATTAAATGCTGGGGCTTTCTCTATGACGATCAAGGAAAGGTCCACGTAGAAAGTATTCCCATAGAAATCAAATCGCTACCAGCTATTCGGAAGCTGGTAATGGGTCAGTCTCACAGTTGTGCCTTACTCAGTGACGGTCACGTGAAATGCTGGGGCGACAACACTTTCAGCCAGCTCGGCAATGGCAGGCCGGGAACTGGTCCATTACCGTTTGCGGTGGCAGATCTACCGACTATCAAAACCATGTCCTTGGGAGAGTCTCACAGCTGCGCGCTCCTGACCGATGGCGAAGTGCGATGCTGGGGATCGAATAGCCATGGTCAGCTGGGGAATGGTAGTACCATACGCTCAGCTGCACCGGTCAACGTCAAAGGGTTGGGTAGGGTTACTGCTCTGGCCTTAGGTTTAACTCATAGTTGTGCCCTGATCGCAAACGGGACAGTGAAATGCTGGGGCAAAAATGAGTATGGCGAACTTGGCAGCGGCAATAACATCTCTTCCGCAACCCCAGTTGAAGTTCAAGGCCTGAATGATGTAACCGCGCTCACTGCGGTCGGTAACCACAACTGCGCTGTGCTTCAAGATGGCGGGGTCCACTGCTGGGGTTTCAATCAGTTCGGCCAGCTTGGAAATGGCACCCGGACGAATGCACTCACTGCGGTCAGGGTGCCAGGACTGACTAATGTCATCAATGTTGCCAACGGTTACTTACACAGTTGCGCTGTGTTGCGCGATGGCACGGCTAAGTGCTGGGGCAGTAATTGGAATGGACAGCTCGGCAGTGGCAGCTCCTTCCCTTCTGACACGCCTGTCAATGTGTCAGAACTAAGTGGGATACGCACCCTGGCTCTGGGTGGTAATTTTAGTTGCGCACTGCTTAAAGATGGCAAGGTCAAATGCTGGGGATATAATGCTGATGGTGGGGTCCGAGGTGTAACGGAACGGAAAACCGGGTTAGGCTAATGTCATTAGACAAATACATTGGTCTGACGGTCCTCAGCCTAGATAGTGTCGTCACGAGTTAGGATTTAGTCGAATAAGAGTATTTTGCGATTTATAAGGATTGACATGAGCAGCCTCCACCGGCATGACATCAGCGACGCCACTTGGGCCTTGCTGGCCCCTCAT
>NZ_JARRAF010000091.1 GCF_030129945.1 Parachitinimonas caeni | reverse complement strand
GCCTCTCCGCCGCCGCCGGCGCTGCTGCTGGCCAGGCCACCGCCAACGCCATCGGCATGACCAACAAATTCGACTGGAAAGCCGTGGCCATGGCCGGGATTACGGCCGGCGTCAGCAAATACGTGGAAGGCGCCTACCAGGCGGATACGTATGCGCGGATGATGGCCCAACTGGCTGCCACCACCATGACCCAGGCCGTCGCCAGCGCGATCGGCCTGCAAGACAGCTTCAGCTGGAAGAACGTCGCCGCCAGCGTGGCCAGCACCTGGGCCGGGGACTATGTGGGCAGAACCGTTGGCGGCCAGGGCGGCGCCATCGTCGGTGGCCTGATCGGCTCAATGGTGTCCCAAGGCATCAGCACCGGCCGCATCGACCCGATGCAAGCCAGCATGGAAGCGGCTCGGGCCGGGATACTGTATTACGCCGGCAGTGGCGGGGCCGAAGACGCCGGCAGCGAAGGCGGCCGGAAGTGGAATGCCGATGTGCAGCAGCGTAAGCAAGCGATGGTGGACGATGCCTTGGCCCGAGCTGATGCACAGGAAGCCGTTCAGGCGATGCCCGAGCGAACGAGCTACGACGATCCGCGCTTCAACTTCGCCGATGACCCGAAAAACTGGATGTTCCCGCATCTGGGAATGGGGCCGCAGCAAAGGCAGCGCATGCAGGGGGGAGGGCGCTTGACACTGGGCGCGGGGGGTAACGCAGCCCAACGCCGGCAGGATGCGCTGGACGATGAACTGGCCGCCAAGACGCTAGAGCTGGCGTACCTGAACCAGCAGGCGGAAAGCAATCGGATTGCCAAGGAGCTGGCCGCCGCCGAGCTGGCCCGCCAGAACGCCCCGGACCTCAAGGAAGGCCGTAGCTGGCGCAGCTTCAAACTGCGCGATGGCAACAGCATCTTCAGTGCGGCGTGGGAAATGATCCAGCAGACACCGGAAGACAAGGCCAAAGTACAGGCCGCCACCCAGGCCAGCGAGTTCCAGCAAACGCTTGAAGCGATGAGCGGCAGCGTATTCGGCACCGCCGGCTACAACATCGGCTATGCGATAGATGGCCAGCGAGGTGGGTACTATGGCAGCCTGTCGGGGGCTTACTTTGGTGGGATTTTTGACTCTGCTGCGGGTCAACATCCACTGGGGCCGCGTTATCAGGTGGAGCGTCCTACGACCATAACCACCAACAGTTTGGTAAAGCCGAAGCCTTTTACCTTTACCCAAGCGCAGTTGATTGCCACATACAATGAGACAAGCCCGTATGGAATACAAGCCATTGATTCTGCAGCGGTAGTTACATATTCAGGCAGCTCATTCCCTGCTAAGTATGATCAGCTCAGCAAGACGTATATGCCGTTTCCGTCAAGCAGGTATGTCGGTAAAACTGCCGAAGTTTCGAGCAGCGCATTCCGTAGCGTTGAGAGCTCTTTAGAAAGAATTGGTCAATTGCGCCAATCTCTAGATGTCGGTGCAAAGCGGAACATAGCTTTCGCCGAATACAATATTAATGGAGAGACTGGCGAGTTAGTGGGTATCAGCGGCACTGCGTCCAGACCCGGAACTGTGGGAATCCCTGCGGTGCGTCGATTTGAGACGATAGCCACAGGGAACAACACACGTATGCTGGATTCTGAAGTGAAAATTTTTGAGCACCTTGGCAATCGATTCCCTCCTGATGCAACGGGAACATTGCATCTGTTCTCAGAGTTGCCATTGTGCGTGTCGTGTTCGGGTGTGGTCCCTCAATTTCAACAGGCATTCCCCGGAATTCGGGTGATTGTTACTCATGGTCCAGGAAGGTAATCATGAATAAAGATACTTTAATTTCCTCTTTGATTGATGCGCAGCTTTGTAAGCAAGGAGAGGCAAAAGGGTGCTCACAGGAAGAGATTGCGGCGCTAGAGCAATCGACGGGGCTTAGTTTCCCATTGCAGTACAGAGAATTCTTGCTTGCAATTGGAAAGCGTGCAGGGAGGCTTTTTCAAGGGACTGATATTTTTCTACCAGCCATAAGTGGACTGAAGGATGAGGCCATTAATTTGCTGGAAGAGAATGAAGAAGATTTCAATCTTCCCAAAGAAGCTTTTGTTTTTTCGATGCATCAAGGTTATGAATTTAACTATTTCAATACTTCTGAAGGTGACGATCCTCCAGTCTATCAGTATGTCGAGGGGAATGGTCCTCCAGTTCTAACTTGGAATTCGTTCAGTGAATTTCTGAATGATTCGATAACGCTGCACTCTCGTTCCATGGAGAATTAGTTGTGCCGTCATAATCACACTATCGCTAGTCATTCCTCCCTCCTTTTTCCGGTCGATTTTTGACCGGAAGAAGGGGTTATTCAAAAATTAACAGAAATTCCTCGCAATTTCCGCTGGTTTTAGATTCAGCTATGTCGGTGAAACTTCCGAAGTTTCAAGTATATCGCTAGTGTCGAACAAATTCCCGACGGAGGCATTGAATCCAAATGGCAAAATATTCGGGATTGCTCGAAGCGTTGATGGACGTATTGCCATTGATCGCCCCAATTTGCCAAAGGATGTTGACTTTGTGATTACGTCCAATGGGCAGCTTGTGCTTGGTCAAAAGCATACAACCTTGGCCAATAATGCCGATGTTTTAGCGGCTGGTCAGATGAAGCTATCTGGCAAAGGCGATATTCGCCTAATTGACAATCTTTCTGGGCATTACAGGCCAACTGTTGCAGAAGGCTTGCGTGTACCTGAATTGCTCAATGAAATGGGCTTTAAAACCAATGGTGCATACTTGAAGCTCTACGAATTCACGCTGGATGCGGATGGTTTCGTTACAAACAGCACTCTAAATATCAATAGGCAATTAAAATGAACAAACCTGAAGACTTAAGTACATTCTCACATAAGCTGCATGATGAGTATGGTGAACTGAACGAGGTTGGCATTGCTTTTTTCGGTAAGTATATGTCGCAAATGGAGAATTTTGATTTTGAATTATTCTTGGATTTTCAAATGAGGAATTTTGCTCATCGGTATGTTCTGGACTTAATTCTGTCTACTTCGTTTTTGTGGCAAAACCTGTCACCAAGCACATGGGTTAGGATACTGCTTCGCAAAAATGCGCGCCCAGACACATCAAGAACAAATGATCAGGTAGCTATGTTTGTGGACATTGAGTTCTTGAGTAGATATGTCCAAGTGGATGCTCTGCGATTTTTCATGGATTCTGCTGCTAATGCAGCAGATAAATTGCATGCAGTCTCTTACTTCAAGAAGTTTTCATATGGATTGGTGCCATCTGAACTGGATGAGGATGACTTAGATGGACAGTATTTCGTCGAGAAAGCGCAATTGAGCACGCTGAGAGAATTACTTTGCAGAGAACATCACTTCTCTCCCGTTACTTATACAGAGGGCAACATTAATTCGTATGTGAACCACCTGCTAGGTGAGTTGGCTGAATAGTAGTTTGTCTTGTTTGAAAAATGTCATGCCCGTTAGCCGCACCCCATCTCTATCTCCCCATCATTTTTTGATCGGAAGAATGGGGTGGATTCAAAAATCAGCAGAAACCCTTCTCAATTTCTGCTGATTTTTGACTCGAAATGCAGCACAAATAGCCTGGTTTTGGTCATTGGGCCGCAACCACCCCTCCGCTTCTCTGGTCGGTTGAATACATCAGATTTTTGGTGTGGACGGATTGGGTTTTGAATTGGGCTAATAACGTGCCGTTCTTTAACAATTTGATAACTCCAAGCAAACCGACCAGACCGCCGCCCCGACTCTGCTGTTCACTGGCCAGGATCCGAACACCGCCGAAGTCTGGCTCGGTATCCGCTCGACCACCGATACCAGCAGCCTCAGCTATCACCGGGTGGCGCTCAAGCAGGTCGGCAGCAGCG
>NZ_JARRAF010000090.1 GCF_030129945.1 Parachitinimonas caeni | reverse complement strand
CTGACCGCCACCCTTGAACGTCTCCCCACCTGGCCTAATGGCCGCATTGATGAACTACTCCCCCTGAATTCAACAACCGCTAGCTGATTCACGCTTCGGACGCAACGTGGGGCGATCGGACGGATACCTGTTCACAATACGCCTCCGCCTTCAAACCGCTGCTACGCCACCTTTCAACATGCGCCTCTCGCTGCGCCCAGGTTTCACTTTCTTGCGCCATCGCTCCGCTCCTGACAAGGAAATCTCAGAGTGTGGTGGCTTGACGCGGGAATCGGTAGATGGGACGGTCGGACGCTTACTTCAAACCGCTGCTACGCCACCTTTCAACATGCGCCTCTCGCTGCGCCCAGGATTCACTTTCTTGCGCCATCGCTCCGCTCCTGACAAGGAAATCTCAGAGTGTGGTGGCTTGACGCGGGAATCGGTAGATGGGACGGTCGGACGCTTACACCTCGCTACCTGTGCTTCCCGCTCTGTCCATGATTCACATGACTGCACCATCACCTGACTCCCACCAATCAAATCCCGGAGTTTGGTGGCTGGGTGACCGCAGCGCTAGGTGGTGGGACCGGACGCTTACGGATCGCCAGCGGAGTGATTACCTGTATCGATCTTGGCGACGGTTGCCATGGGATTGGCCACGATGGCGGTACTCGGGTTTAACCAAAGCGGGATAAGGGCCGGGTTCGTGGTTGGCTTGTTCGGGGCCTATACCGGCGGCGCCATTTTACTGACCAAAAATCATCACTGGCTGGTCCGTTTGCTGCTGCTCCTGTCACTACTCGCTGCCGGAGCGGCCTATTTTTTCACCCATTTAGAGTGAAACGGGGCTTTACCCGCCCAGTGGTGCTACCCCGATTTCGTGGGCAGCTAACGGATCAAATACGGGACGCACATTCTGGAGTAATGAACACACACCTTGTGTGACGCCAGTTTATGATTTCGGAAGGTTATAATGTGATCGTAGTTCAGTCGTAGACCAAGATGCTTGACTCTAGTTGTAGCTCCCTCTCTCACCCCGGAAAGCTACAATTCGGGGATGGACGCCAGAATCCCAGTTTTTTCCGGCAGTCCTGAAACTGTCAACGACAAGTCGAATCCACCGCAATTCAATCTGGTTCGCTTAGTCCTGAAATGCAGTACCAGTCTGTTTAGAGTTCGATTTTCATTTATCCAGTACCGAAATCAAGTGGTTTCTGTAGTCTGCACTCATATGGCACCACTGAATTTGCATATGGTAGAAATTTCTGGGATTCCGGCTTGCTACCCCATATTCATTGGATTACGGTGAAAACGGCTGTTTTTGACACGGTTCGTTACCAACCCTCTGGTACGGCCGGACGGTTACCATGGTCACTGCTTTTCATTGAGATGACGGCGTTTCGGATGGAGTGGAGGAGGGTGGTGATTGGGATTTGGAAATAATAATTGTTTCTAGGCATTCAATATTCGCTAGGGACGAATGTTTACGAAACCCCAAGCGTATTTTATTCTGTTTTATATAAGTGCTATACGCACCAATTACCCCCCGCTGTCGCTCCTGCATGTCAAGCATTTCTGGAGCGGCCTGACTGAAATCATATTTTGCCAGGATTTTTGCGATACTATGGCAGACCTTTTTATTTAGCCATAGCATCAGTTCGGCAGTGTCTTGGCCTGAATATACGCGGTATTCAATTTCTATAAAATTAGAATGCTTTGGGTTTGCAGAATAGTAGATCTTGGCCGGAGGGACATGGTGCTCAGGTTTCTCTTTGAGATGTGCGCCTAATAGCTTTTCAACAGCAGCGCGATTAAAAATATTATTCGAAACAAGAGCATCAATTGTATTAAGCAATCGGTATTGCTCTTTTCTTTCATTGTCTTTGGCGTGGCTGTATGTAGAAAAAGCCAGTAAGAGAATGATTAATCCATTTGATTTTACATGTCCCACGTTATTTCTTGTCTCCTTAAGGTCGGTCTACCGCCTAAAGTGCGCTTGGGCGGTAGACCATCGAAAATATCACTTTTTAGTTGGGGCTATTTGAGCTTGTCGGCGTCGGATTTGTTGTTCGTAGTCTGCAATGGTTTTACGATCTTCATTATTTTTTGTTATGAATTGGTGATTCTCCACTTTTTTATAGTGTGATAGCCAATCTTCGCGACTTTTAATGTTGCCATTCAATATTTCAATGTTTTTTCTAAGATTTGGCAATTCACTATTTTTTACCCAGCTTGTAAAGCTATTCCAGCTGTCTTCCGCCTCTCTGGTAATTTTTGTTTCATACGTAATACTCTGATGGTTGGGGTTTACCTGTCGGAATTCATCTCCCATTTTCTTTCTGGCTTCATCTCTAGACAAGCTGCCATTTTCGAATTGCTCGTAAATGGCAACAAATGACTGATGTTGTTTGTCTTTCGAAATATTGCATTCTCTCTGCACTTGAA
This sequence comes from Parachitinimonas caeni, assembly GCF_030129945.1. Lineage (GTDB taxonomy): Bacteria > Pseudomonadota > Gammaproteobacteria > Burkholderiales > Chitinimonadaceae > Parachitinimonas > Parachitinimonas caeni. The sequence goes on along the minus strand of NZ_JARRAF010000090.1, from coordinate 1,575 downwards.
TTTCCACCAATGCAGCTTCGCCTTCATCTAGTAACTGGCCCTGAATAAAGCGCGGTATAAATTCATCATGGCTGGAATTGCCAATTAGCGCACCGAGGGTAGTCAGTTTCTCATTGGGATTCTTGTAAAGGACATGGGTAATTTCGTGGGCAAGTACTCGTATGGTTTCTTCTGGATCAGTTAGTACATCCTGATTCAGTGTTATTTTATTGCCTCGAGCGCTGGTGCTGAAATTTGGATCACTGCTCACGCTGATGTCAATTTTGTTCTGTCGTGCCTTTGCCCACAGGTTCTGGAACGTGGGTGATTTTGCAGCCAGCTCATCGACGGGACTACCAAAACCAGTAGTGACGGGGCCGGTTGGTAGATTGTCTGTTGCTTCGGGTGATTTGCTGGTGGCCTTGCGTGCACTCCTATCGGTGGCTGCCGATGTACTTTCGAATGCAGGCGAGTCTTCATCACGCGTGGGTGACTCGGCAACAAAAGAAGCTAAGGTGTTTTGCAAAAGTTCATCGGGTATCTGCCAATCAGATCCGTTCCCATTTCGTTGGAGTGTTTTGACGTCAATCATCATCTGTTGGTAAGTCGCGTACTGCTCATTGCTAAGTTGACGCACCGCTTCGGACTCATACAGCACCGCACGATTCCTGCCGGTGATGCTGTTACCGATGGCATCGCCGAAGGCGTTGGCGGCGATGTTGGCGATGTCGAGCTTGCCGCCGCCGTTGACCAGGATCTGCGCTGTCCGGTTGACGACACCTCCCAGGAAGTTGTTCGCCACATTGGCCAGGAGATCATTGCCACGCGCCCAGCTGGCGCCATTCTGGGCGACCCGGCCCGTCGTAGCGTCGGTGGTGCCGAAGATGTTGTCGCCAATGGCGTCCGCAACCGGCGCCGCAATTGCGGCGGCAGCCACATTGCGCCAGCTGAAGCTGCCAAGACCCGCGGCAGACAGGATGCCCTGGCTGATGGTCGAGCTGGCGGCGGCGGTCAGGGCGGAGGTCGCGGCTTTGCCGTAACCCAAGCCCTTGATGGCTTCACCCAAGCCGCTGCCACCAATGCCGGCGGTAATGCCGGCACTCAGGGCCGAAGTGGCGACGCCTTTCCAGCTGATACTGTCCTGTACCCCAAAGGCTACACCCACCATCTGGCTGGCCAGACTGCCGACAGCGCCACCGATGGCGGCGGCAGCAAGGCCGGCGGCCCCGAAGGTGCCCCCCAAGGCGGCGGCACCGGTAGCCAGGGTGCCGACGCTAGCGGCTGTCGCTGCTGCAGTGGTCCCTGCTGCCACGGCAGTTCCGCCAACGGCGGTAGCTGAAGTGGTGGCGGCCCCTAGCGCGCTGGCGGCTGCCCCGGCCGTATACACCGTCACCACGACGGCGACGACGATCATGACGATCTGGGCGATACCGCCGCAGCCGCCGCGACCCGGTTGGGGAGGGGGAGGTGGTGGTGGCAGTTCGGGCGTGGTTTCGCCGATGAGCTTCTGCGCGTTATACGGCTTGAAGGTGTCCGAGCGGTTGGCAGCGGTGACGGTGGACGGGATCTTCAGCGTCTGGCCCGGCGTCAGGGCAT
>NZ_JARRAF010000008.1 GCF_030129945.1 Parachitinimonas caeni | reverse complement strand
ATTTTTGGGGCATGGCGTCGTTAGCGTTCGCTTATTTAGCTCGCTAAACTGCACTCACCCTGCCTCGCCCTGCCCCAAAACTCGGCCCGGCGCGACCGGAAACAAAACGTCAACAGAGCCTAGGTCATCGTTTCGATCTGTTATGGCGCCTATGATGAAACTGCGCCCTCACTGTTCAGACTAGAACAGATCGAATCGATACGAAGTAAATAACGCAGCAAGCTGGGCTTTGTTGACAATGAAACACTGGTGTTGCTGCTGTGGGAGAAAACTCAAATGAGGCGTCTATTCTGTGCAAGTGTGGCTTGTGCCTGGTTGTGCCTGAATGTCGCTGCGGCCAAGGAAACCGTGGTGCTGTTTGGCGACGATGCCTATCCGCCGTATGCCTATGTGGAAGGCAATGAATACCGGGGCATCTATGTCGATCTGCTGCGCAAGGCTGCGCAACGCATGCCTGATTACCTGATCGAACTACAACCCGTGCCCTGGAAACGTGGCTTGATGTCTCTCGAACAGGGCAAGATCTTTGCCTTGTTTCCGCCTTATGTCCGCAAAGAGCGTAGCTATATCGAGTCGTATTCAACCCGGCTGGGTACCGAGAGTGTCGTGGTGTTCTGCCGGAAGGATGCCCTCACCAAGCCTCGCCTGCACTGGCCTGCCGACTTCAGTGACCTCAAGCTGGGCATCAATGCCGGCTTTGCCCTGAGTGACAAGCTCGTCAGTGCACGCAAGGCCGGGCAGGTGCAGGTGATCGAAGCCAAAGGCAACGAGGCCAATGTACTGGCGCTGACCAGCCGTAGCATTGATTGCTATATCAATGATCGTGCTTCAGTCCTCTGGACCATCAACCGACTGCGGCACCGGGTTGGCGTGCGTGATGCGATCAATAGTCTGGATATCGAATCGGTGGCCACACTGTCGAATGAACCTGCCCATATCGCTTATACCGCCAACGATGGCGGACGCTTCAGCTTCCGGCAGGACTTTGTGCTCAAGTTTGATCGGGTGCTGCAGCAATTGATTCTCGACGGTGAATTCGACCGCATTACTGCCCGTTATGTTGGGCAGGCATCGGCTGACAACTGAATCGCCGTCAGAAAGCCGGATGCCCGCTGAGCCTGGATGATCAGGCGGTGACCAGATTCCTGGGCTGACCGGCCATGAACGCCTCGATATTGCCGATCAGCTGCTCCGCCAGGGCCTCCATGGCCTGCCGGCTGGCCCAGGCAATGTGCGGGGTGATGATGAGATTGGGCAGCCGCGCATCCAGCAGCGGGTTGCCTTCTGTCGGTGGCTCGGCAATCAGCACATCCAGCCCGGCACCGCCCAGCTGCCCTGCCTGCAAGGCCTTCAACAAAGCGGTTTCGTCGATCAGGCCGCCGCGTGCGGTATTGATGAGGATTGCCTCAGGCTTCATCAGCGCCAGTTCTGCTTCACCGATCAGATTGCGGGTCGAGTCGGTCAGTGGACAATGCAGGCTGATGACATCGGCTTCTGCCAGGGCTTGCTCGAAGCGGGTATAGCCATCGCGCACAGTGGCGGCACCGCGCCTTTCCACCAGCAGGATGCGCATGCCGAAGGCTCTGGCCAATCGGGCGACGCCTTCACCCAGCAGGCCGCTGCCGATCAGGGCCAGGGTGGCGCCATGCAGATCACGTACCGGGGCACCGAAGTGGCAGAACTGGCTGGCGCGTTGCCAGGCGCCTTGTTGGAGGTCGGCCCGGTAGGCGGGCAGCTGGCGACGCAAGGCCAGCATCAGCATCAGGGCGTGCTCGGGTACGGTGTTGTCGGCGTAACCCCTGATATTGCAGACGGCAATGCCCCGTTCACGACAGCTGGCAACGTCGATCATGTTGTAGCCGGTGGCGGCCACGGCAATCAGCTTGAGGTGCGGCAGCTCCGCCAGGGCTGCAGCGTCAAGCCGGACTTTGTTGCTGATCAGAATGCTGGCGTGGCCGGCATGCTGCAGCAGTTCGTCAGGCTGGGTGCTGGCGTGCTCCCGCCAGATATGGGGGAAGTCGGGCTGTCGCAGGGCAACGGGCAGGCTGGCGCGGTCGAGAAAGACGATCGAAGGTGTATTGGGCATATCTGGTTTGAATCGGCAGAGTGGGCGGTAATGGGTGGCTATGAGGTTATGTGGCTGCGTGGTCTCATGACTGCTGATCAATACTGCCATAACGCCGTGACACAGGTGAGAACCTCGCCCGATTTCTGCGTCGCTTCAGGAGTTGGGCACTAGCCCGGCCAGGAATTCTTCGAAATCTGGTTTGAATTCATCAAGCAGGTTGCTGGAGGTATATGTCAGCACCTGAATGACCCCCTGTTTGTTGGAGTAGTAGTAGCCGTAGTAAGAAAACGGAATGCTGTCGATGGTGCCGTTCATCTGCAGGCACAGCACTTTCTTGCCGTTGACGGTTCGCATTTCCTCAAAAGTGATCTTGGCATCGGGGGCAACCGCCCTGGCGTTGTCCAGCGCGATCTTCTTGAGGGCAGACAGCGGAATGCTGATGCGTTCGATGATCAGCAAGCCATAGGCATCACCGCTGTGATGCTTGAATTGCAACCGGCCCGGTTCGTCTTTGGCGGGCTTCCATTTGTCGGGGACATAAAAGAACTCGAAACCCGGCTTTTTCAGATCGGCGCGGGCGGTGGCGGTGGCGGGGCGGTTGTAGCTTTTGCCCGAGGTCTGCGTCGTGGCCGGGTTGCCGGAAGACTTGGCATATTCCCACCGGCCGTCAGACTTGAGGATGACCGTTTTGCCGCTTTCGGTGGTGGCGGTTTCATCGGCCTGCGCGGTCAAGCTGACCAGCAGCAGGCTGCCGAATAACAGGGACGTTCTCATGATGTGGCTCCCGTAAAAAATTCACTCGATAGCGTTGGCGGTGGCTGAATGGGCCATCGCACCCTGGCTTCCAGTCCCCCTCCATCCCGGGGGAGCATGCTGAGTTCTCCCCCCCGCCGTCGCACCAATTTCGCCACGATGGCCAGACCCAGGCCGGTGCCCGGTGTGCCGGCCAGTCTGACGAAGGGCTGACTGAGGCGGCTTAGCGACTCTGGCGGTACGCCAGGCCCCCGGTCGAGCACGGATAGGCTGATCTGATCGCCTTCCTGCCGTGTTGCAACCTCCAGGCCCTTGCCGGCATGGCGCCAGGCATTTTCCAGCAGGTTGGCAATCAGCCTTTGCCAGGCCAGCCGGGGCAGCAGGGTCTGGGGTAGGGGGGCGAGGTCCAGTTGCCATGCGGCGGGCTCAGTCTGCAGGGCGATGGCATCCTGGATCAGCCTGTTGACGTCCACCTCACTGAGCGGCTCTTCACTGCCATTGCGTGCGTAGTCCATGAACTGGCCAAGAATGGCGTCGATCTGCTCGATCTGGCGCGCCATCATGGCTTCGAGCTCCTCGTCGCCGGACATGGCCAACCCCAGGCGCATCTTGGTCAGCGGGGTGCGCAGATCGTGCGAGATACCCGCCAGCATCATGGAACGCTCCGATTCATAGCGCGCCAGACTTTCAGCCATGCCGTTGAAGCTATGGGCGACCTTGGCCAGCTCGGTGGGCAGTTTGTCGTCGGGCAGATATTCGGGGGGGCGGCCTGCAGCCAGATCGGACGTTGCACGTACCAGCCGGGCAATCGGCCGGTTGAGGCGGCGGGTCAGGTAAAGGGCGCCCAGAATCGCCAGCAGCGCCGAGAGCGCCACTGCACTCAGCCAGGTTCGCGATAGTTGCAGTACCAGCCGATCGCCGGATACCTGCACCCAGTACGGTGAGCCACGCAGGGGAATGCTCAGCCACAGCCGCCGTTCTTCACCTTCCCAGCGGACATCAATTTTGTGCCGCATCTTGCGGCCCAGCGCTTTGGCATAGGCATCGAACATGACGCCTGGCGAGATGGGCAGGACAACGCCGTCCGGCTTGCCCTGAATCACCCGGAAATGGCCGCGCAGATTGAGATTGGCCGCAAAGCGGGCAGCATCGGCCGGGGGGAGCGACGCAAGATTGGATTCGAGCGCCAGCACATATTCAACCGTGCTTGAGGCAAGGTCATCAAGGTGAGGGCGTTGCAGGATGAAGTGGTAGAGCAGGGCGGTCAGCAGCTGGCCGGACGACACCAAAGCGATGATCAGGAACATATGCCGGCCAAACAGGGAGCGCGGTACCAAGCTCAGCCGGCGCTTCCCTGCTGGAAACAAAGGCCCGGCACCGCCAAGCTTCATGATGCCTCGGCCTCGCTGACAAACACATAGCCGACCCCTCGCACCGTCTGGATAAAGCGCGGGTTGGTGGGATCGACTTCAATCAGGCGCCGCAGGCGCAGGATCTGCACATCCACTGCCCGATCACCCAGGCTGATGTCACGACCGCGCGCCAGTTCGACCAGCCTCTCCCGACCCAAGGGACGATTGGGGTGGGTGGCGAGCGCCCGCAACAGTTCGAACTCTCCTGATGTCAGCTCGACCAGTGCCTCACCCCGTTTCAGGGTCCGCCGGCTGACGTCGAGGGTGTAGGGTCCAAAAGTAATCGGGGCTTCGGTGAGCGCTGCAGGGGCGGCCCCCAGCATGTGCTGGCGGCGCAGATGGGCCTGGACTCTGGCCAGCAGCTCGCGAGGGTTGAATGGCTTGGCCAGATAATCATCCGCCCCGACTTCCAGCCCAAGGATGCGATCTACCGGATCGCCGCGCGCAGTCAGCATCAGAATCGGCAGGGTTTCGCCTTGCGAGCGCAAGCGGTTGCAGACGCTGAGCCCGTCTTCCCCCGGCATGGTGAGATCAAGAATCAGCAGATCAAATGGCTCGCGGACCAGCAAACGTTCGAGCTGGCGCGCATCGGCCACCGTGCGCACCAGATAGTCATGTTGAGACAGATAGCGTTCGAGCATGGCCCGTAACTCGGCGTCGTCATCGAGCACCAGAATCTTTGCGCGTTGAGTAGTCATGGGACAGGTCGAGGATCAAAAACTCAAAAGGTGCCCATCTTGCCGCCTTGCCTGTCTGGCAGGCGGAGGATTGGTTACCACCAGTTACAGAATCGGCCAATGAAAGCCCTGGTTACATCTGCCAGACACCCGGAAATGTCTTGCCCCACCGGTCTGACTACCATGTCTTCATCACCCGTCCCAATAAGAAAAGACCGATCATGGATCAGCATAATCCGTTGTTTTTCATTGTCTTTCCGGTGCTTCTGCTGTTGGCTGCCGCAGAAGCGGTTTATTTGATCAGTGTGCGGAGGCATCGCTATGACTGGTCCGGCAGCTTTGCCTCGTTCGGGGTCGCAATCGGCCACCATGGGGTAGCGCTGTTGACGATTGGCTTGACCACATGGACTTTCGGCTGGGTCTGGCAGCATCGGCTGTTGACGCTGCCGCTCGACCGCTGGTGGAGCTTCCCGCTGGTTTTTCTGCTCGTTGAGTTCTTCTATTACTGGGCTCACCGCATCAGCCACGAGTCGCGCTGGTTCTGGGCCTCGCACGCCGTACATCACACGCCCCAGCGCCTCTATCTCTCAGGGGCCTATCGTTTGGCCTGGACCGGCTCCATTGCCGGCGGTGCGGTGTTCTTCCTGCCGGTTGTCTGGCTGGGGGTTTCACCGAAGGCCGTGCTGCTGGCGCTTACCCTGAACCTGCTTTACCAGTTCTGGCTGCACACCGAGCTGATTCCCCGGCTCGGTTGGTTTGACCGGATTTTCAACTCGCCATCCAATCATCGCGTTCACCACGCCATCAACCCACGCTATCTCGACAGCAACTACGGGGGCGTCCTGATCGTGTTCGACCATCTCTTCGGCACCTATGTTGCCGAGCGCGACGATGATCCTTGTCGATACGGGCTGGTCACCCAGCTCAATTCCCATAATCCCCTGCGCATCGTCTTTCACGAATGGCAGGCCTTATGCCGCGACGTCTGGCACAGCCGCAGCCTGCGCCAGATGGGCTTCCATCTGTTCGGCGCCCCTGGCTGGAGCGCGGATGGCAGCCGTCGTACCTCGGCCCAGATCCGGTCAGAAGCGGGCTTTCTACCGGGCCGGCGGCGTTGATCTCCTTGGCGTCAACAGAACCTCATGCGCGGTTGGCGCTTTGTTTCCGGTCCGCAACAAAAACCAAAAGAGCCTAAGCACTACGTCGGCTGCCTTGGCGCTCACGGGTGCGGAAGTAGCTCATCTGCTCGGTCAGCGAAACGGACTGCTCGCTCATCGATACTGCCGTGCCGGATAGCTCCTCGGCCGCTGCGGCGTTCGACTGCATGGAATGGCTGACCTGATCTATCGCCGAGTGGATCTGTTCGATACTGCCGGCCTGTTCTTCTGACGCTGCGGCAATTTCCTGCACCAGATCGGCGGTGCGACGGATTGACGGCACCATCACGTCAAACAGCTTGCCGGCCCGGTCAGCCAGTTCCACGCTATGGCTGGCCAGTTCGCTGATCTCGCGGGCAGACGACTGGCTGCGCTCGGCGAGTTTGCGTACCTCGCTGGCGACCACGGCAAATCCTTTGCCATGCTGACCTGCCCGTGCGGCCTCAATCGCGGCGTTGAGGGCCAGCAGATTGGTCTGGTAGGCGATTTCATCCACGATGCCGATTTTCTCGGCAATCTGCTTCATGGCCTGCACGGTTTCGCGCACTGCCCGTCCGCCATCTTCTGCTTGTTGCACATTCTGGTTGGCAATGGTGTCGGTGGCCTTGGCATTGCTGCTGTTGTTGGCAACCGAGGCGGAAATCTGCTCCATCGACGAGCTGGTCTCCTCAACGCTGGCAGCCTGATTTGACGAAGTGGTGGAGAGCGACTGGGCGGCCAGGGTGATTTGCTCGGCGGCGATATTGAGTGACTGGATGGAGATGGTGACCTTGCCAATGATGCGGCCCAGGTTCGACATCATCTTGCGCAGCGACTCGGCAAGGTCACCGAGTTCATCCTGGCTCCGCACGTTCACAGACGCTGTCAGGTCACCTTCCGCAACCCGGTGAACAACGTTCTTGATGTCCTGCAGGGGGGTGATGATCAGGCGGCGGATGCCCAGAGAGAGGGCGACGACGATGATGACATCAAGCATGACAATCTGCATCAGCAGGGTTTTCAGGTCCTGGGCCAGATTTTCGTCGATCTCGCGGCTGTTGATGTCGATATAAACGGTGCTCACCAGCTTGACTACGCCACCATCGTTGTAGCGGATCTCGGTACTGCGGCGCTTGGTTCCTTGCATCGAATTCGGCGACCCCGGTACCAGCTGGTTGGTGAGATCGCGGTAGTAACCCACCATTGGCTTGCGATCGACTTCAATCGACATCGCCGACAGGTAGTGTTTGGTCATTTCAGATTTGACGATCTTCTCGACTTGCGGCAGGTCGAAGTTCCAGACGGCGCCGGGTAGTGACTGCGAAAGCCGGGTGATGACGCCTGTGACTTCCTGTTCCAGGGCGTTTTCGAGGCTGGCGCGAATGCGGAAGTAGTTGAATGCGCCAAACCCTACCAGAGTCGTGGTCACAACCAGTACAAACAGCAGGTTGAGCTTGAAAGCGATGCTGTGGGTATGAAACACGCCGGGACCTCCGAGACTGCGCTGTCTGCGTTTAATCGTAGGGAGTCGGCGGGCAAGTTTCCAGTCGCAGGCCTGCCGATCACGACATTTCTTGCAATGGCGAGGAGGCACGCACCGGCTGGCGCAGGTAAAAAGAAACCCGGCCGAGGCCGGGTTGAGCAGGAGAACGATTTCTACGGAGAAATCGGGTAATGCAAGCTGTGCTGAAACGGCCTGGATCAGGCCGAATCATCGCCGCCTGACATCAGGCGAACATTGCCGCCGACGGCAGCGGTGTTGACGGTGAAAGTCCGCTCGCTGGCGAACTTGAGCAGATAGTGCGGGCCGCCCGCTTTGAATCCGGTACCGGACAGGCCCTCGCCGCCAAATGGCTGGCTGCCGACCACGGCGCCGATCTGGTTGCGGTTGATATAGAGGTTGCCAACCTGAGCCAGCCGCCGCACGGTTTCGACCGTACTGTCGAGACGGGTATGCACACCCATGGTCAGACCAAAGCCCAAGGCGTTGACGGCCTTCACTGCGTCTTCCAGGGCCTCGCCCTTGAAACGGGCCAAGTGCAGGACCGGGCCGAATACTTCTTCACGCGGCAATTGGTCGAGCGAGACTTCGAACGCGTGCGGCGCCACAAAGCAACCGGCTTCGGTGCCTGCAGGCAAGGGAGTGGAGCCGATCAGCTTGGCTTCACGACTCATCTTCTCGATGTAGGCATTCAGATCGCGCTGGCTGGAGCGGTCAATCGCCGGTCCAATATCGGACGACAGCTGAATCGGGTTACCGATCTTGAGTTCGCGCATGGCCTGGCCCAGACGGTGGGCAACTGCATCGGCAATATCGTCCTGCACCAGCAGAATACGCAGGGCCGAGCAACGCTGGCCGGCGCTGTTGAAGGCAGAGGTAAGGACATCGAGGATCAGTTGTTCAACATGCGCCGAGCTGTCTGCAATCATCGCGTTGATGCCGCCGGTTTCAGCGATCAGGCTGGCAATCTGCGAATTGCGGGCTGCCAGCTGACGGTTGATGGTCCAGGCCGCGTTGGTCGAGCCGGTGAAGGCGACGCCCGCAACACGGCTATCACCAAGCAGCAGCTTGGACAATGAGCCGCTTTCGCCTGGCAGGTAATGCAGGACTTTCCCCGGTACGCCGGCTTCGAGCAGCATCTGGATGGCACGCATGCCCACCAGCGGGGTGCGGCGGGACGGCTTGGCCAGCACGGTGTTGCCGGCAGCCAGGGCTGCAGCCACCTGGCCCAGGAAAATCGCCAGCGGGAAGTTCCAGGGGGCAACGCAGACAAACACGCCCCGACCAATCAGCCGGAGTTCGTTCGATTCGCCGGTAACGCCCGGTAAGGAGATGGGGACGATAAACAGGCGACGGGCTTCCATGGCGTAGAAACGGCAGTAGTCCACGGCTTCGCGGAACTCACCCAGCGCGTCCGGCAGCGCCTTGCCGCCCTCTTTGACCAGCAAGTGCAGGAATTCGTCACGGTGCTTTTCCAGCAGATCGGCCGCGCGCTCAAGCATTTCGGCACGGGCGGCCACCGAGGTATGGCGCCATTCATCCACGGCGTCGTCGGCCAGCTTCAGGGCGTGCTCGACATCTGCGGCGGTACTGTTGATCAGACCACCGATTTCCTGGCCCTGGTCGGCCGGATTGAAGCGCGGATGGCGCTGACCTTCACTGATCTGACCGCCGACGATGGGTGCGGCATCCCATTGTTTGTCTTGTGACAAGTGCTGGCGTACTTCCTGCAGGACGGTGGTATCGCTCATGCTGAATCCTTTGCTGTTCTGGCGCGGCGCAAAGACTTGCGAGGGGGCTTTGACGCCGGGAGTAATCGGTTGGCTGGCAACTTCGCGAACGGGGTCGGTTGCAATTTTTTCAAGCGGCACCCGGGTGTCGGCCAGCATGTGGACAAATGAGCTGTTGGCGCCGTTTTCCAGCAGACGTCGTACCAGATAGGGCAACAGGCTGTGGAATTCGCCCACCGGGGCGTAGATGCGGCTTGGCACGCCTTCCTGCTCAACCAGCAGGCGATGCAGTTCTTCCCCCATGCCGTGCAGGCGCTGGATTTCAAAACGGCGCTCGCGACCACGCGTGAATTCCATCAACCAGGCCAGGGTATGCGCGTTGTGGCTGGCAAATTGTGGATAGAACACATCGCCGTACTCCAGCATCTTGCGGGCGCAGGCCAGATAGGCAACGTCGGTATGGGATTTGCGGGTATAGACCGGGTAGTCGTCCAGGCCCATTTGCTGTGCCCGCTTGATTTCACTGTCCCAGTAGGCACCTTTCACCAGACGGACCGGCAAGGCGCGGCCGGTATCGCGGCCGAGGTCGGCCAGCCAGTCGATGACGAAGGGCGCACGGCGCTGGTAGGCCTGAACAGCCAAGCCAAAGCCATTCCAGCCGTCGATCTTGTGCGAGCGGATGATCTTTTCCATCAGCTGCAAGGAAATTTCCAGGCGTTCGGATTCCTCCGCATCGACGGTAAACACCAGATCGGCCTCGGCCGCCTGCACCGCCAGTGCCATCAGCTTCTCACCCAGTTCGGCCATGACCCGCTTCGATTGACCGAATTCATACCGTGGATGGATGGCAGACAGCTTGACCGAGATGGACGGCCGTCCAAAGCCTTTATTGCTGTCCGGGTGGCGCGCCAGCGCCGCAATGGCAGCCTGATACGACTCGAAATAGCGCTCGGCATCTTCGGCCGTCAACGCGGCTTCGCCCAGCATGTCGTAGCTGTAGCGGTATTTCGGATCAGCGTTGGCAAGTGCCTCGTTGATGGTTTCTCCCACCACAAAATGCTGTGCCATGACGCGCATGCCGGCTTTCATCGCAGTCCGCAGTACCGGCTCGCCCAGTTTGCGCAGCAGGCGGTCAAACCAGTGCTTGCCTTCCGAGGCATCAATCCAGAAATCGGTGAACATCAGTGCCCGGCTGGCGGCATTGACCAGCCAGGTGGCGGTCTGGGACCGGCGCCAATCGCGATCTTTCAGCAAATCTTGAATCAGCCGGTCGGCGGTGTCGTTGTCGGGAATGCGCAGCAAGGCTTCGGCCAGGGCCATCAGGGCGATGCCTTCTTCAGTGCCCAAACCGTAGCTCTGTAGAAAGGCATCAAAGTGATTGCGGGCTGCGACCTGGCGGACGTTTCGTCCCAGCGACAGGGTGTAGGCATGAATCTGCTTGGCCATCGCGTCATCAACCGAGGCAAGCTTCAATAACTCGCTGACGGTTTCGGCTTCGTTGGCCAACAGATGGCTACGAATCGCCTCGAAGCGTGGCAGGCCGCGTGGCGGATCGGGGTAGAGAATGGAATCGGTCATGGTGTGCAATCTCAAGTCCAGAGACGGATCGACAATGGTTGCGGATCATAGGCGCGCCGCTGATGAATTTGTCGCTAATGTTTGTTCAAATTGCTGGATAATTCATTATGAAACCAACTTTTTATGGAGAAATATTTTGTCACTGAAAGGGTTGGACCGAATCGACCGGAAAATTCTGCGGGAACTTCAAGCAGATGGGCGCTTATCGAATCTTGAACTGGCCAAACGTGTCGATTTATCGGCCACTGCGTGTCTGGAGCGCGTCAAACGCCTGAGCCGGGATGGTTATATCGTCGGCTATAGCGCCCGACTGAACCCCGAGCTGCTGGATGCCGGCCTGCTCGTGTATATCCAGGTGGTGCTCGACCGGACTACGCCCGAGGTGTTCGATACCTTCAAAAGCGCCGTGGCCGACCGGCCGGAAGTGCTGGAATGCCACATGGTGGCGGGGGGATTTGATTATCTGATCAAGGCCAGAGTGCGGGATATGAAGGCTTATCGCGATCTGTTGGGGTCCGCGCTGCTGACCTTGCCCGGCGTGCGCGAAACCCATACCTATGCGGTGATGGAGGAGGTCAAGGAGTCTGCAGCGATTCACATTCCACTTTGAGCGTGACCGCAACGAACCAGACGTTGGGTCGCAGGTGCTACCACAAGATGCTGGCGCAGAAGATGTTTTCGGTGGGGGGATGGGGCGGTGATAAAATCCTCACTTTTGCTGCTTACCGCTTTATTTACCCATGCGCACTTATCTCGATTTGCTTCGCCATGTACTCGAACAGGGCGTCGAAAAGACCGACCGCACCGGCACCGGCACCCTATCGGTCTTCGGGCATCAGGCTCGTTATGACCTCTCAAAGGGCTTTCCGCTGGTTACCACCAAGAAGGTTCACCTCAAGTCCATCATTCACGAGCTGCTGTGGTTTTTGCGTGGTGAGACCAATATCGCGTATCTCAAGCAGAACGGGGTGTCGATCTGGGACGAGTGGGCAGACGAGCAGGGGAATCTGGGGCCGGTTTACGGCTCGCAGTGGCGTTCCTGGCCTACGGCGGATGGGCGCCATATTGACCAGATCAGCCAGTTGGTTGCTCAGATCAAAAACAATCCGGATTCGCGACGTCTGATCGTATCGGCGTGGAATGTCGGTGAAATCGAAAACATGAAGTTGCCGCCCTGCCATGCCTTCTTCCAGTTTTATGTGGCAGAGGGACGGTTATCCTGTCAGCTGTACCAGCGTTCGGCTGATCTGTTCCTGGGCGTGCCATTTAATATTGCCAGCTACGCCTTGCTGACCATGATGCTGGCGCAGGTGTGTGATTTGCTGCCGGGTGAGTTCGTTCACACTCTGGGTGATGCCCATATCTACTCAAACCATCTCGACCAGGTACGCGAACAATTGTCCCGTGAGCCTCGGCCCTTGCCGGTGATGCGTATCAATCCGGAGGTGCGGGATATTTTTGCCTTCAAATACGAAGACTTCACGCTGGAGGCTTATGACCCTCACCCGGCTATCAAAGCGCCGGTGGCGGTGTAGGGAGGTCCATGAAAGCGAATCTTTCCCTGATTGCTGCGGTGGCCCGCAATGGTGTGGTGGGCATCGACAACAAGTTGCCCTGGCATCTGCCGGACGACCTCAAATACTTCAAGGCCACAACCAGCGGCCACCCGATTCTGATGGGGCGAAAGACTTTCGAGTCGATCGGGCGACCGCTGCCCAACCGGCGCAATATCGTGCTGACGACCCAGGCTGGGTGGCAGGCTGCGGGTTGCGAGGTCGTCCATTCCCTTGATGCCGCCTTGGCCTTGGTGAGCGATGAACCCGAAATCTTTGTGATTGGCGGTGCACAGCTCTACGCTGCCACGCTGCCTCTGGCCGGCAAGCTCTACCTGACTGAAATCGATGCCGATTTTGCGGGGGATGCTTACTTTCCGGCGTTTGAAAAAAAAGACTTTCAGGAAATTTGCAGAGATTGCCGCCAAACCGCAGATTTTGCCTATGCTTTCCTTGTGTACCAACGAATCGCCATGTAAATGAGCCACATGCTGCCACCGGCATCCCCACTCGAATCGACCCTTGCGGAAATGGCGCAACTGGCGCCACTGCCGATTCTGATGGTCGATGCCGAGAGCGGTGTGGTGCTGGCGCAGAACCAATTGGCGCGGGATAGCCTTGGCTTGTCAGGCGATGCGCCGGCGCTGAGAAGTTTGTTCGATAACCCCAGTGTGGCCCGTCAGTTTTTGTTGATTGCCCGTAATAACGGGTTTATCCGGCAATTTGAAGCAAGACTGAAAATTGGTGCTGGCCAGCGCATCTGGGCTTTGCTGGCTGCTCGGCTGACCGAGATGGCAGACCGTACAGCTCTCATTGTCTCCCTCATCGATATTCATGAACGCCGCTTGGCTGAGGAGTCGCTGCGCGAGAGCGATGCCCTGCATCAACGGGTACTTGGCGCTGCCAACGAAGGCTATGCCTTGTTTGATGCTGAGACCGGCGCCCCCCTCGAAGTGAACCCTGCGCTGTGCGATATGCTGGGGTATAGCAGCGATGAGCTACTGACCTTGCGCTTGTCGCAAGTGCTGACCGAAGACAGCATTGCGGTTTTGCAAGAAGCGCGGGCGCAGTTCGGGCGTGGGCATCACCGTTTCGAGCTGATCTTGCGTCGGCGCAATGAAGAACTGCTGACCGCCGAGGTCAGTGTTTCGGTGGTGCCGGATCAGGACGGCCATGTCACCTCGGTGTTTGCGCTGGTTGCCGATATCACTGCCCGCAAGCGCAACGAAGAGCGCGTGCTTTATCTGGCCTTCTATGACACGCTGACGGCCTTGCCCAACCGCTATCTGTTTGGTGAGCACGTCGAACAGGCTTTGCGTCAGCGTGCCCGCAATGGCGGCAAGCTGGCCCTGATGTTTGTCGATCTCGACGACTTCAAACTAGTCAATGACAACTATGGCCATGACGCTGGCGACGAGCTGCTGCGCGTGGTGGCGCGTCGGCTGAACGGCTGCGTGCGTCAGAGCGATACGGTGGCCCGGATGGGGGGCGACGAATTTACCTTGCTGCTGGTGGGGATCGCCGGGGCCGAGGATGCGGCATTTGTCGCGCAGAAGATTCTGGATGCGCTGGCCGAGCCGGTGATGGTGGGTAATGCGCCACTGCAGGTTACTGCCAGCATTGGTATCGCCATTTGCCCAGACCACGGTGAGGATGCCACCAGCTTGCGGCGGCATGCCGATCTGGCGATGTATCAGGCCAAGCTCTCTGGCAAGCACTCCTATTCGGTATTCGAAAGCGGTTTGGTGGTGCGAGTCCCTGCCTGATTACGGTGATGAATACAAAAACAAAAAGCCCGATACGTGTATCGGGCTTTTTTTCTGCTCAGGTGGGGGCGCACCGTGGGGGGTATCAAACGCCGCCGCTTTGCTGGAAACGCTTTTCCAGTCGCGCCACACCTGCTGCCATCAGCATGGTCATGGCCAGATAGATCAGGGAGATCACGATATACGGCTCCCAGTAGCGAGAGTAGGCACCCGCGACGGTCCGGGCCGCATAGGCCATTTCTGCCAGGCCAATGGCTGAAACCAGCGAGGAGTCTTTCAGCAGCATGATGGCTTCGTTCCCCAGCGGCGGTAACATCCGGCGGAATGCCTGCGGCAGGATGACGTGAATCATGGTCTGCCAGTAATTCATGCCCAGTGAACGGGCCGCTTCGGTCTGTCCACGGTGGATGGACTGGATGCCGGCGCGGAAGATTTCAGTGATATAGGCACCGGCGTTCAGCGTCAGCGCAACCAGGCCTGACAGAAAGGCGCCGTATTCCTGCTTGAGGGTGCGTGCAAGTTCACCGCTGATCAACAGGCCGTTATCAACGTGGACCAGCGCTGGCATCAAGGCAAAATGCACGAGCATGATCTGTACGAATAGCGGCGTACCTCTGAAGAACGTCACATAGAGGGTGACTGGCCAACGTACCAGATACTTCAGAGGTAGTCGCCACGGGCCGTGCGCGGCATGTGCCAGACGGCTCATCCCACCGATCAGACCGATGATGGTGCCGACGATGACGGCGATCAGTGTGATTTTCAGCGTCATCCAGGCGCCGTCGAACAGCAAATCACGATATTGCCAGACGATCTCTAGCCGGACGTCTGCGAGCAGGGGTACCGATTGCTGTACTCCCTTCCAGAATGCTGGAAAGTCCATGTTGTCTCCCGCTATTACCCGTCTTGGGTTTAAGTCTTGTTAAAACGTGGTTGGTCTTGAGTGCCATCGGAAGATGGCTGCAAAGTTGCGCTCGCCGCTTTGTCTTTTTCTTTGTGAAGAATTACCAAAAAAAGAAGCGCAATTCTTGCCAAATTGCGCTTCTTTGCCGACTTGGGGATTTCCCCGCTAGGATTATTGCTTGGCGCCGAAGTACTTGGCGTAGATCTTGTCGTAAGTGCCGTCAGCCTTGATCTTTGCGATGCCGTCATTCAGCTTGGCGATCAATTCTGCATTGCCCTTTTTCACCGCAAAACCGTAGAACTCTTTGGCAAAGCTTGGATCGTCAATCATCGACAGACCTGCGGCCTTGTTGTTGTTGACGAAGTTGATCACAACGCCGTTGTCGGCAACGACTGCATCTACACCACCGTTCTGCAGCTCTTGCAAGGCCAGCGGTGTGCTTTCAAAGCGCTTGATGTTGGGGTTGGTCTTACCCAGCATTTTCTGTACGACTTCGTCACCCGTGGTGCCGGTCTGTACGCCTACCTTCTTGTCTTTCAGGTCGTCTGCCTTGGCAATCTTGCTGCCCTTGCCAACAGCAATCAGCTGCTTGGCTTCGAAATAAGGCTCGGAGAAATCCATGGTTTGCTTGCGTTCGTCAGTAATCGTGACGGATGACGCAACCAGATCGCGGTCGCCATTGGCCAGCGTCTGGAAAATACCTTCCCAAGGCGTGTTGTGGAACTCAACCTTGAAACCACCTTTTTCGGCAACGGCGTTCAGAACATCTGCCGTGAAGCCGACAATCTGCTTTTGCTCGTTCAATGATTCAAACGGGGCATAGGCTGCATCAGTACCTACCTTGTATACCTTGCCGGCAGCTGCTGCAGCGGGCTTGGCTGCGTCTGCTGGCTTGTCTGCCGAAGCAGGTTGTTCCTGCTTGCCGCAGGCAGCCAACATCAAACCGGAAACCAACAAACTCATTACCAAACGACGACCGGAATTCATCAAACTCTCCCTTTTTTCTTCATGCAGATGTACGCCATGACCGGCCGGTCATGGCAAGCGATGCACTATAGCAAGGCGCCAGTATCGGCTCAATCGGCTTGCACTAACAACTTTCCGCCGGATTGGTTCGCATTCAGGGCTCTTGTATTCGTAGTCTTACGGTGATCTTACTGACTGGCCAGGCGCTCGGCCTCGGCAATCTGGGTGTTGTTCAGGCGTGGCTTCAGCTCCGCTAGTCTCTGGCGGGCGCTGGCATTGTTTTCGCCACCACTTGCCGCTTTCTTGAACCAGCGATAAGCCTGCTGCAGATCGGCTCGGGTACCGCGCCCGTTGGCATAGAGGAGCCCAAGGTTGTACTGACCGATGGTGCTACCTTGCTCTGCACCTTTCAATGACCAACGAAAAGCTGCAGCATCATCACGCTTTACACCCCGCCCACTCATATACATGAAGCCCAGGTATGCCTGTGCATCAGGGTGATTCTGTTCTGCGGCCTTGCGATACCATTTGACGGCTTCTTCATTGTCCTGAGTAAGGCCTTGGCCATTGCGGTAACGTAAACCCAGCTTGGTCTGCGCCGAAGCATTGCCTGCCTCGGCAGCGGCTCGAATCTCTTCAAGACTGTCACTCTTGAAGTCTTCAGGCTTGCTGGATGAGCTGGTGTCCGCTGCCGAGGCAGGTACTTCCGTAATGGCCGGTGCAGAGGCAGGGGCATCTACCGCGCTGGGTTGGACTGGTGGCGTGACCATCGGTTGAGGGCGGCTTACGACGGGCTTGGGCTTGAGTAAAGACCACGCCGCAATGCCCGCAATGGCCATGCCAGCAAAAATACCAAGCCATTTGCCACTGCTCCCGGCCGGTTCGCGTCGCCCGGCGGGCTGGCGTGGCTTGGGCGAGCTGGCTTGGGTTGCGTCGATCTTGGTGGTGCCAGGGGAGAGCTGAATCGAATGCAATACCGGTAGCGGATGCATGGTTGTCACAGCAACGGTTTGTGGCTGGGTCTCGACTTTGCTGGGAGCGGGATCGAGTTCAAAGGAGTCCAACGCACGCAAACAACTATCCAGGCTGGAGAAACCACCCTGCCACACGGGCTTTTGCATGCGCTTGAGCAGCGCCGGCAGGGCTTCCTGATGTGAATCCTTGAAGTAGTCGAGACGGTGCAACGAAATCTGGCGGAACCAGTGGGCAAGCGCATACAGGTCACATCGCCAGTCCAGGCTGTTGTAGGCAAGGTCTGGCAGCAGCACGCTGTCGTATTGGCGTTTGGCGGTATCGGAGATTTCGTACCAGGATCGCTTACCCGGTTCGCCACAGAGTTTGGCAAAGCGCGCCCAGTCTTGATTGATGGCTTCTTTCGCCGCTGGCGATAGATAGGCGGCATCGGCACAATCGACATCAATGAACGGGGGCTTCTCGACACGATGCAGAGGGCTGCGGGCTACTGAAAAGTCGATGACTTTCAGGCTGTCGAAGTCGATTTCCTGCTGGGCATTCAGACGGAGTATCAAGATGTCGGGTCGAAGACCGCCGTGAACGAGGCCTACATCGGCAAAGCGCTGCAGCATTTTGCAGGTTGCCTTGATCAGGCGGATCAAGTCGCTGGATTTCTGGAATGGGTGGTCCAGCGCGCCAGTCGGACAGGAGAGCCAGTGCGTCAGTGGGTGGCCATCCGCTTCCCCCACCAGAAGGCGGCGGTCAAGATCAACCGCAATGAATCGGGCCGCATAGCGTTGATCTCGTTGGAACTCCTGTAGAATTCGTGCCTCGTGGCTCAGCCAGTAGTCGGCCGCCGGGTAGTATGGACCCAGTATTTTGCACCAGCGTTCGGTTTCCTTGCTGCTCAGGAACTTTTCTAGTTGCACGAGTCGATCGGCAGTGCCGACGGGTTCTCCGTGTTTGGTCATGGGCGCGTCAATGCGTTAGCGGGAAGGCGACTCTGGGCTGGGAATCAAAACAGCCCCCATTTACGTGGGCTGATTATGCCACGTCAGGTGGCAGTGTGTTTTATACCAACTGTTTTAGTGAGATACGAACCCATTATGCGTAATTTCGTATTTGTTTTGCTGTGTTCCTGTTTGTTGATGCCGGCCTGGGCGGCTGAAGCGCCTTTGCCGCTTGATGTCCCCTTGCCGGATAGAGCGGTTAACACCAAGCCCGCCAAGCAGCACGAAGAGCGTCGTACTGCCGAATCTTCCAAAGCAACAAAATCCAGATTGAGCAAATCCAAGCGAGCTGTACGCCATGCAGACCGCCGTGCAGTTCGTCATTCAGATCGTAAAAATGGCGGTGCGGTTGTCTCGTCTGGCAAAAAGCATAATAAGGTAGTCAAATCAGGCAAGCGGACTGCCAAAAAGACGCCAAAATTGTCCAAACACAGCAAAACAAGCAAGAAGCACCAACATAAACGCGGTAAACACCGTAAATAATTTATACGGCGTGTGCAATTTAAGTCACTGTTAGCTTGGCGTTCTACAATCTAGAGTGGAAACGAACGGCAGGTGCAAATTGCTGTAGTTCCGGCAAGGCCTGCCCTCTTTCGTCTGATTGAGGTCCTTATGAGCCAAGCACTCACTTCTGCGCGCCGTCTGGCGCATTTGCTCGTTAAATTGATGCCTGTTGCCGGGGCGATGATATCGCCGGTTTTGGCAACGCCGCTGAATGACTCCGGCTTGAGTGCATGCTACGACGCATCTGGTTCGCTTGCCTGCAACGGTATTGCTGGCGACGCTGATTCTTATCCCCGCCAGGATGGTCGCTATGGAAGGGATGCAGCGCAAGGTGCATCGGTGCTGGTCAAGGAAGGCAATGGGGGTTCGGGCTTTGATTTTTCCAAGATTGCCAACGATGGCTCTGGCGTAGCGCCATCGACGCCGCTGGGAACGGGTGCCACGGATTGGGCATGCACGCGGGACAATATCACCGGGCTGACCTGGGAAGTCAAAACACTCAACCCTGGCCCAAGGTTAAATACCGAAGCCGTGGTCTGGTATAGCACGCAATCGACAACCAATGGCGGGTATGCAGGGACTTCTGTTGGCGGTGGCTGTAGCCATGTCACCAATTGCAACTCTGAGCAGTATGTCAGCCAAGTCAATACGGCGGGCTTGTGTGGGCATAACGATTGGCGCTTGCCGACGCCGGCAGAGTTAAGAGGCATTGCCAATATGAGCCAGTCTGGTTCGGGAGTGTCGGACTCGGTGTATTTCCCGAACATGCAGTCAAGCTTCTATCTGACGGCGACGACCAGTGCAGTCAGCAATACCAACGCCGTCATCGTCAACTTTGGTACAGGTTCCATCTCCAGCCAGACGAAGTCTTCAACTGGCTACGTGATTCTGGTCCGCTAAGGCAAGGAGAAAACGATGACTCTTCGCCATATCCTTGCTGCTGGGGCTGGACTATCCATCGCGCTGGCAATGCCGAATGCCTTGGCGACCGTGCAGGTTTGTAATCCCGATATTGTTGCGACGACACCAACGTCCAATTTCATTGATCATGGTGATGGCACGGTGACGCATCAGGCCACAGGTCTGATGTGGATGCGCTGCTCGATTGGTCAGACCTGGAGTGGGGGCAGCTGCGCGAATTCCGCTACGACGATGGACTGGCAGACTGCGCTGTCTGCAGCCGCTGCCACGACATATGCTTCGAAGACCGACTGGCGATTGCCGAATCTGAAGGAGCTGGAATCGATTGTTGAGCGCAAATGCTATGGTCCCGCTACCAATCAGACCATTTTCCCGTCGTTTCAGAATGCCGATTACTGGACCTCGACCACGGCTGCCGATGCGCCTTCAAACGCATGGTCGATTTCGATGGGCGATGGTTTTGACTCGTCATCGTATGCCAAGTCCTTATCGAAATTTGTGCATCTGGTTCGCAGTGGCTTCCCTTCTGATCGTTTTGATCGACTGGCTTCCAGCTTCGATCCTAGCCCGGCTCTGGTATTTCCGAATGCCTGGGGTTCGCCACCCTCAACCTGGATTTTTTCCACGGCACAGACCTTAAACGGCACGACGACACCCACACCAATTTCCATCACTGGCCCAGGGTTTTACTCGACCGACAATGGGGTCAGTTTCACCAATAAGCCCGGATTCGTTGAGCCTGGCGCACAGATTGTCTTGAAGGGGTTGAGTGGTTCTCCACCCGCAGATCTGACGTCGATGACGCTCAAGGTAGGCACCTTGCAGAGTATTTTCGAGATTGCGGTGGCGCCTTCTACCATGCCTTCGGCGACGATTGTTCCGGCAACATCGCTGGTGAGTGCTACCAATTCCACTTTCACCGTTAATTTCGACCTCGCCCAGAACTTTCCTTCCTATGGACAGATTGCGATCCAGTTTCCGGCCGGCTATGTCATTTCCGGAGCCATCAACTATCTGGATGTGTCGATTTCCGGGGCGGGAATCAGCAGTGCGATAAGTACCTCGCGCAGTGGTCAGACATTGGTGATTAATACGTCCGGATCGGGTTCATCGGGGACCAGTTCCGTTTCGGTGTCGATTAACAACAGCCGTATCACCAACCCTTCGACTCAAGGCAATCAGATCTTTTCGATTAGTACCAATCTGAATACCGGGCAGCCGATCGAGACCGGAACGGCGACAACAACGGTTGGTCCCCCCAATACCACGCCTAATCCCTTTACGTTCTCGGCCAAAACCAATGTGGCGCGTAATGTAGCGGTTGAATCGGCGGCGGCGACCATTTTGGGGATTACCGGGCCAGCCTCCATTTCGGTTGCAGGGGGGGAGTACAAGATCAATGCCGGGACATTCACCACTAGTCCGGGTTCGGTGAACAACGGTGATACGGTCACCGTACGCCATACCTCCAGTTCACTGTTCTCCACGACGGTGGTGACGACACTGACCGTTGATACCTTCTCGACCACGTTCTCCAGCGTGACAGAGGCTGCGGCATTACCAACCAGCGGCACCTTCACCGTGCCCTGTGGGGCATCGGCTGATCTGGCTGGCCCAGGTACCGTGACGCTGGGGGGCGGTTCTTCGCTAACGGTGGGGGCTGCCGCCAACGGTAGTGTGCTGAAGATCGGTTCATCCACCGACCCGTGCAACACCGGCTCTTCGAGCACCCCTCGTTCGCTGTCCTTGAGCCTTGGAGGCTTCAATCTGGCAGTGCTGCCGACCTCGCCGGATACCGAGTTGGCGATTGCCACTACCACGTTCAATGGCGCACAGATTCCGGTGGTGCGGTTGGTGAAGGGCTCAGCCACGTTCTCAGGCGCGGCCAATCAGCCCTTGCTGGTGACGGCTGGAGGGGCCGTTGTACGGTCTGGCAATCAAAGCGCCCGTATCGCGGTCAGCGTGAATGCCAATGGCGGTTACAGCATTGTGGTATTGAGCGGCAATCTCCTGTTCCCGTGTGATCGTCGCTGTCCGCCCGGAGCAGCTGGCTTGACGATGGAGAAAGGGGAAACCGCGACTTTCAGCGCGGAGGGCGTGTTGAGCGAAATCATCGTCGAAGACAGCGCAGATCCTTTGGCGGCGGGTAATCTGCGGCCGTTGCCACCTCCGGCTGGTTTGTCGTTCGACCAGACTCCGGTCAATCTGGAGGGGGGCAGCCCAAGGCTCGGTGGTCAGCGCCTTGATGACGCTCTGACTCAACTGGTCAACGACTCGACGAGCTTGGGTTTGAAGAAGCAGGGACAGCAGAGCTATGGCGCCCTGGGATTCAATTACAACTTCATCAAGGTGTTTGCACAGCCGGTTGGCCGTCTGACCGCAGATCCAAGCGCCGGAACCTCGTTGCGTGGTGACCGCCAAGGGGTGCTGGTGCTGTCGGTGAAGGGCGTGGTGACGCGCCTGGTGCCGGGTTTGGCAGACCCAACGGTAGTGCTGTCGCTGATGCGTCAGACCGACCCGGCTGCGACATTGAGGGTAACCGCCGATGGCGTCTTGCGCGTCGTTTACCTTGGCAAGACCTATGCCGTACGGCCGGGCTGGTGGCAGTTCGCACGCAATAAACCTGCTTCGTTCAGTGTCGAGCCAGATGGCAGTTTGCTGTTCACCGACTTCAATGGTCGTGCTCAGACGCTGTATCCGTTTGTGGCCGATTTCAAGCGGATGGACGAAGTCATGCGCCTGCGTGACAGCAATGCTCAACTGTTCCAGAACACCGACGGCACCATCGCTGTGACCTTGCAGGGTTTGAACTACACGTTTACTCCGGATATCGGTCTGGTGGATACGCCCTCTGTGCATCTGGCGGATGACTGGTGGGTGGAACCTGGCAAGTTCTACGTGCGCTATCTGGATGGCAAGTCGCAAGGGTTTTTCGTGCAGTAGGCCGCCCTTGCGATACACCGCCTCTTCCTGAGGGATGCAGGCCCTGCAGTCGGGTGTTTGTCAGAACACCAATGCCTGACTGCAGGGCCTGAGCTTTTGCGGGGATATTGGTTCTGATATGGGAGGGGCGAGTGGCTACAAGGTGGCATCCAGAGCCAGCTTGCGGCTGCCGTCAATGGCGCGATACAGCAGGTTGGCGCGGTCGCCCTGTGCAATGGCGGCGGGTGGCCAGCGCAGCATGGCATCGGCCAGCTGGTCGAAGGCGATGCTGGCTTCTGCATCGGGAAACGCATCGGTAACCGGGCGCCCAAGACGGTTGGCGCGGTGCAGACGTTCATCCTCCGGGACAAAACCCATCAGCCGCAAGCGCGCCCCCAGATAGCGACCTGCGACTTCCTTGATACGACGAAACAGCGCCCTGGCGGTTTCCAGTGTGCGAACGCGGTTTGCCAGAATCCAGAACTCGCGTCGGCCGTATTCATTGTTCAAGAGCTTGATCGAGGCATAAGCCTCGGTAATCGACTCGGCATGCGGGGTGATGACCACGATCATGTCGTCTGATGCCAGCGCCAGACTGGGCGGCTCATCGGTCTGTGCCGGCCGGCCGTCAATCAGATGCAGATCTATGCAAGCGGCAATGCTGTCGAATTCGTCAGCGAGCTGGCGCTGGCGGATCGGCGAAATGCCGGCCAGCACCTGCTGGCTGGCCTGCAATGGCAGAAGCTCTATGCCACCCGGCGCTTGCAGGGGTAAGTCGGACAACCGCACATCCCTGCCTAATACATGGTCAAAGGTAAAGCGTTGATTCAGCTGCAGGCGGGCGACGGCACTCTCGTTGCCGCGTGATTCATCCACCAGCATGACCCGTTTGCCGTGGTGGGCCAGCGCCGCCGCAAGGTTGATGGCCATGCTGGTGACGCCTGTTCCGTGTGCGCCAAAGCAGCAGATGGCGCGGCTGCCGCCATGCTCGACCAGATCGCGTAGTCCGGCTGCCTGATCACCGCTATGCATTGCCGACCTCACCCCAGCTGAAATCCAGATGTGGCTCGGTCTTGGAGCCGAGGAATACCGGGTATTCCTCCGATTTCAGCCGATACGCGGGTAGCTCCGGGGGCGCTTTGAAGACGCGGTCAATCAGGTAGGCCGAGCTGGCGACGTGCAGGTCTTCCGGCACCCGCTGGCCGTTGGTGATGTAGTACAAGGGCAACTTGTAACGCACGATCACATCCAGGCCATTGCCCACCGAGAATGCCTCGTCCAGCTTGGTGAAAATGCAGCCGGACAAACCGCCGCCAAAATACCGCCGGACAACATCATCCAACGTATTGCCCTGAGCATTGGCGGCCAGCAGCAACAGGCGCTTGACCTGATTGCCATGACCGCTCAGAAATGCGATCTGGTCGGCAATGCGCTGATCTCGCTGGCTCATGCCCACGGTGTCGATCAGCACCAGATGGCGATTCGCGACACTCGACAAGGTGTGTCGCAAGTCTTCTTCCCCAGAGACAGCAAACACCTGCACGCCGAGAATCTTGCCGTAGATGCGGAGTTGGTCCTGCGCGCCGATCCGGTAACCATCGGTGGTGATCAGTGCTACCCGGTTGGGGCCATGTTTGAGCGTAGCGCGAGCGGCGAGCTTGGCAACCGTGGTGGTTTTGCCGACACCTGTCGGGCCGACCAAAGCGTACACCCCACCACTATCGACAATATCGAAGGCGGAACCAACCGTTGGCAGGTTGTGTTGAAGCGCGCTGCGTGCCCATTTCATGCCCCGGTCAACGTTGTAACCGGCGGGCATGTTGTCAACGATCTGCCGGGACAGGGCCGGGCTGAAGCCGACCGACAGCAGACGGCGAAAGACCTCCAGGCGCTCGGGGTCGTGTCGCTTCAGCTCGTTCCAGGCCAGACCGGCCAGCTGACCCTCCAGCAGACTGCGCAGCTGCTTGATTTCCCGGGTAACTTCTTCAAAGGCCTCAGGGGTCTCGGTTTTGCTGACGGCGACGGCTGGGGAGGAGGCAACCGGCTTGGGCGGCACCCGGCTTTCACCGGGCTCTGGTGCTGGCTCTGGTGGCGCGGGTGAGACCTTGGTTGGCTCGCTGGAAAACAGCTGAGGCTCTCGCCGCATCGACTCGGTCGCGGTGATGGGAATGCCAAACTGTGGGTCGGTGCGGGTAGCCTCAATCGACATTGCCGCCGCAGGTGGCTTGATGACCGGGTCAGCCCGGACAGGCTTGGGTTCTGGCCGGCGCACAGGGGGGGCAGACGGCTTGCTGGCGACATCCGCATAGCTTGGCTCGTCGTCGGATAGCTCGGGTGGAATGGCGTAGGTCCGCTGCAGGGCTTTGGCCTGAGCCGACACGGGTCGTGCGGCCGCAGCAGCTGCGGCAGGCGCAGCGGCAGCCGCCGGTGGAGCGCTGACCGGCAATGCCGGCTTGCCGACGACCCTGACAGGCTCTGCCGGCCGTGGCGCTGCAGGTTTGCCGGCGGGTTTGGTGATCTGGTGGCTGCTGAGTGCCGCTACATCGGTATCGGCCACGGCCATGATTTCGATGCCACCATTAACCTGCCGGTTGGACAGGATCAGTGCGTCAGGCCCCAACTCATCCCTCACCTGACGCAACACCTCGCGGGTGCTGGTTCCGTAGAATTTTTTGACGACCATATCGGCCTCTCTTTGGCTGGTCGGTTATGGCGCCTGCAATGACTGCGGCGCTTTGTATTGTTTTATTGACTGGGGGCTTGGTTGCCACCCGGTTGAATCTGGCGAACGAATACCTCAGGCCCTGCCTCCCAATACCGCAACGATACGAATCGTCTTGGTATCGGGGATTTCGCTGTGTGCCACGACTTTGAACTGCGGCACTGCCCGCCGCAAAAAGCGCGATAACAGAGGGCGCAGGCCAGCAGGGGTGATCAGCACGGAATTCAGTCCTTGCTGCTCCAGCGATTCACTGATTTCCCCGGCCTGCTTCAGCAGCGATTCTGCCAAGCCCGGTTCCAACCCGCCACGCCCCTGAGTGGCTTGCATCAGGATGTTTTCCAGGCTTGGATCAAGCGCTACCACCTGTAGCTCGGTTTCGCCAGGGAAGAGCTGATGCATGATGGCCCGACCCAGCGCGGTACGCACCGCAGACGTCAGCTCGTCAGGATCGCCTGTGCGGCTGATGCTGTCGGCCAGCGTCTCCAGAATGGTGCGCATGTCGCGGATATGCAGCCCTTCATCCAGCAAGTTATGCAGCACTTTTTGCAGCAGTCCGATCGAAATGACTTTAGGTACGACTTCTTCAATCAGTTTCGGGTAATCCTTGCCGATATGGTCCAGCAACTGCTGGACTTCTTCCCGCCCCAGCAACTCCGACGCGTGCGTTTGTAGCAGGTTGGAAATATGAGTTGCCACCACGGTACTCGCATCAACCACGGTATAACCAAGCGCCTGTGCCTGATCGCGCAGATTGCCGTCTACCCAGATGGCAGGCAGGCCGAAGGTCGGGTCGGTGGTCTGTGTACCCGGTAATGGCCCTAGCACACGACCGGGGTTAATGGCCAGAAACTGGCCCGAATAGGCTTCGCCCATGCCGATATCCACACCCTTGAGCTGAATGCGATAGGCGTTGGGTTTGAGTTCCAGATTGTCGCGGATGTGGATGGGCGGCACCAGGAAGCCCATTTCCTGAGCAATTTTCTTACGGATGCCCCGAATCCGTCGCAGCAATTCCCCATCCTGATTACGGTCTACCAGCGGGATCAGCCGATAGCCAACTTCCAGCCCGACGGGATCGACCGGCGAGACGTCATTCCAGCCTACCTCCTGCATGGGTGGTTCGGCAGCTTGTTTGGCGGCCTCTGCCGCCTGGGCGGCCTGCTGCTGGGCTGGGTCAGGCTGTTTGGCCTTCTGTTCGAGCCAGTAAGCAAGACCAGCCAACCCCGATGCAATCAGCAGGAAGGCAATGTGTGGCATGTTTGGAATCAAGCCAAACATGCCGATCACGGCAGCGGTGACATAAAGGGTCTGCGGCTTGGCAAACAGCTGGCCTATCAACTGCTGTGACAGGTCTTCGTCGGTGGCAACGCGTGAAACGACGATACCGGCCGCCGTAGAAATGATGAGGGCAGGGATCTGTGCCACCAGACCGTCACCAATCGTCAGCAGGGCAAAGGTTTTGCCGGCTTCGGCGAATCCCATGTCGTGCGAGAGCATGCCCACGATGACCCCGGCACCGATGTTGATGACCATGATCAGAATGCCAGCGACGGCATCGCCCCGGACAAATTTTGAGGCACCGTCCATTGAACCGAAAAAGTCCGCTTCCTGTGCGATATTCGAGCGCCGTTTGCGTGCTTCGTCTTCACCGATCAGACCGGCGTTGAGGTCTGCGTCAATCGCCATCTGTTTGCCGGGCATGGCATCAAGCGTGAAGCGTGCCGATACTTCCGCAATCCGGCCGGCACCTTTGGTGATGACCACAAAGTTGATGATGGTGAGGATGATGAACACCACGATGCCGATGGCGAGGTTGCCGCCAATCAGGAAGTGACCAAAAGCCTCAATAACCTTGCCTGCGGCGGCTTCTCCCTGGTGCCCCTGCGACAGGATGACCCGTGACGACGCCACGTTAAGGGCCAGCCGTAACAGCGTTGTGACCAGTAGAACCGTTGGAAATGCTGAAAATTCAAGGGCCTGCTTGGTGTTGATCGACACCATCAGCACGATAATGGCAACCGCAATATTGAAAGTGAAGAACAAATCCAGCAGTAACGCGGGTAACGGCAGAATGAACAGGGTCAGCACCATCAGAACGAGGATGGGGCCAGCTAACCGGGTGAGGTTTGCGCCACTGAACATTGATTCTTAAGAAACTCGTTTAACAGTTTGATTTATAAAACCAAGCAGGTATCAATACAACTCTGGCACCTGCCACGTTGCGCTTTCGCCACTGCAAAAAAACGCTATGCGATTGAATCTTTGCGGGAATCTTAAGTTCTGCTGACGTCAGGTTTGCAGTCGCCAACCTGACGTCACCAGAACCTAGGCTTCGCCGCCTGGATCCAGCTCCGGGGGGACCGGCAGATTCTGTGGCGGGGTAGGTTGTACGCCACCAGTCTGCTGATAGGCTCGCAACTGGTAAACATAGGCCAAAACTTCGGCGGTTGCTGTATACAGGGCTGCAGGGATTTCGGTTCCCAGCTCGGCGTGATGATAGAGCGCCCGCGCCAGCGGCGGCGCGCGCAGGATCGCCACCTGATGCTCCTTGCCGATTTCGATGATGCGCTCTGCCAACAGATATGACCCTTTGGCGACGACCACCGGGGCTGCATTCTTGCCTTCTTCATAGCGCAGGGCGACGGCATAGTGAGTCGGGTTGGT
Organism: Parachitinimonas caeni; assembly: GCF_030129945.1. GTDB lineage: Bacteria > Pseudomonadota > Gammaproteobacteria > Burkholderiales > Chitinimonadaceae > Parachitinimonas > Parachitinimonas caeni. The sequence continues at coordinate 170,920 of NZ_JARRAF010000008.1, read as the reverse complement.
GACGATCACATTGGCCTGCGGAATCTCCGCCATCATGCGCTTGCGGGCCGCTTCGCGCTGCATGGCGCGGATGCGGCCTTTCAGTTGCGGATCGCCTTCCGCTTCCTTGGCTTCCTGACGGACTTCCTCCTTGGTCATACGCAGGCCACGGCTGTATTCCCACATCTGGTAAGGAACATCCAACGCCGCCAGGAGCGCCAGCGAGCCGACCACCAATAGCAGGGTGAATCGCACCAGCTCGAACACATAGGCCATGCCCATCATCGGTGGCATCGAAATCAGAGTCAGAACCTCATCCCGCTGTCGCCAAAGCACGGCGATGGCCACACCGCCAATCAGGCTGGACTTGAGAATGGCCTTGATCATTTCTGACAGCGCATGTACCGAGAACATCCGTGCCAAGCCGTTGACCGGGTTGAGCTTGCCGAAGTTGGGTACCAGTGGCTCGAACGTGAATAGCCATCCCCCCACCAGCAGCGGGGCCACAATGGCTGCGATGACGGTCATCATGAACACGGGTAACAGTGAAGTCAGAACGGACTGCGAAGCCCGTAACAACTGCAGGGCCATCTGGGTGGGGTCGGCGATGCGTGCCCGGTTGAAGCTGAGCTGATCGACCATCATCTGCTTGATGGCCGTAAGAATATCCGGGCCTTGATAAATGATGCCGACAACGCCGGTCATCAGCACGGCGAAGGTTACCAACTCCTGAGAGCGGACAATCTGGCCCCGTTCTCGGGCTTCTTCCAGCCGTCGGGGCGAGGGGTCTTCGGTACGTTCAAGATCACTGTCTTCGGCCACGGCATTTCCCTTTGGGAGGCTGACTGAAAACTGCTGGGTACGTCGAAGGAGGGGAATCCGGGCTGCACCCGGCCGCGGGCGAGACGGCTGTCTCGCTGCGGGGCGATTACTTCAAACTAGACCGAAAGCTGGCGCAGTGCGGTGTCAGGGGCACCGTTGCGCCAGTTACCGGCCAGTCGAGGTGATTACTTCTTCTTGTTGGCCTGTACGGCGCCACGTAACAGCGCCATATCGGTCAGGCGGATGATGTCGGCAGGGCTCTGACGGATCATGTCTGCCAGGCGGGCCTTCTTCTTCAGGAATGCTTCAACCGCAACCCAGCCTGCCAGACGGGCTTCGTTCAGCTTGTCCTTACGATAGGTCTCGATGGTAGCGCCGCTATCTTTCAGCAGGGGCACCATTTCCTTGAAGATGTCTGCCTGTTTCCCTTGGGCATTGGCCAACCAGTCTGCCGGTACATCCATGTATTCAGCCTGGGTCTTGCCGGGTACGACATTCTGCAAGACGTGCGCCTTCACGCCTTCGGCCACTACCCACTCGGCCAGATTGCGTGGGTTGCCATTAGGCCAGGCGACGATGGTGTTCTGCATATTGTCAGCCAGGATACGGGCCAGAGGCAGTGCGCGCTGTTCGGGCGTGACTTCAAGCGGCAGGTAGATCTTCTGCTTGCCTTCTTCGATCTTCGACATCACCTTGCCTTCGAACAGGCCAACGTAGGTGACAAAGCCAATCGACATGCCTTTTTCTGGCAGATATTGCGCAGCCAGTGCCGTGTTCAGGGCGTCGGGCTTTGGCTCCATGGTGTCGTAGCCGCCTTCAATCTGCTTCATGACTGCGGCGTAACGATCGAACTTGGCGTCAAGCTCTTTGCGCAGGGCTTCGTCGTTTTCTTGCACGGTGAAGTTGTAGTACTTCTTCCAGGCATTGAAGCGTTGTTCAGCGTTGGGCATGGCTTTGACCGGTGCTGCAGGCGGCGCCGGTGTTGGTGCGGGTGCTGATGCGGTTGCCGGTGGCTTGGGGGCGGCTGGCGGTGACGGTACTACTACGGGGGTTGTCGCCGCATCGTAGAAGTCGATGAACAGCGGTGTCATATCCTTCAGCGACATTTCAATCTGCGGAGCCTTGGCAGGCTGAGCTGCCGGCGCAGCGGCGGGCTGCTTCTTGGCAGCGTGGGCAGGGATGGCGAGCAAGGCGGCGCTTGTCAGGCTGGCGATCAGAAGTTGTCGCACGACGGATTCTCCTGTAATTCGATCTGTCTTGATCAAGGTAAAAACGTGATTGAAAAAACCGGGCTGTTCGCCCGTAGATTAAAAACGTCAAAAAGTCCGGCCGATCTGTCTTCCGCAATGTATTGCGGCAGCTGGCATGCTTCAGAACCCTGATCAGTCTTGGAGATAGGCGGGTTCTTCAGCGCCTGAAGGATGCTGGCCGACTCACGGCGTTCATTTGCCTGGCGGCTTGGCGGGCGGTTCTTTGTCCATCCGCTTCATGGCCGACAGGCCGGTTTTCTGCAGCTCCAGTGTCTTGATGCTCATCTGCAACATTCCCAGCTGCATATTCAGCCAGTGCTCGATGGTTTTGAGCTCGGTGATGCGTCGGTCCAGCTCCTCTTCGGTCAGCGGGGGCATGAAGTTCTGCATCTGCGACTCCATGGGCTTCCACAAATTACGGAAGAAGCCAAATGGGTCGCTGGACTTGAAGTCATCACTCATGGGCATTTCCTCGTTGGCACAGGGGGAGATTGCCAGGGTGGTCCGCTGTTGCAGGTTTCGACCCGGCACCAAAACCGGGCGATTATGGCGCAAGCCTGCGTTGGCTGCACGGCTTATCGCGAAAACGACAAACCGGGCTTGAGCCCGGTTTGTTTTTGCTGCATTGCACGATCTGCTGCGGATCAGATTTCGTAGGAAACCGGCGAGGTCAGTTGCGAAGCCTCGACGGCGGCAAGTGCCGTCATGTTGATCAGACGTCGGACTGAGGCGGTGGGGGTGACAATATGCACCGGCCGCGCACAACCCAGCAGAATCGGCCCGATGGTCAGGCCATCGCCCGAGCTGACCTTGAGCAGGTTGAACGAGATATTGGCGGCATCCAGCGTCGGCATGACCAGCACATTGGCTTCGCCTTTCAGATCGGAGTTCGGGAAGACCTGATCGCGGATAATCGACGACAAGGCGGCATCCCCGTGCATTTCGCCATCGACTTCAAGATCAGGCGCCATCTCGCGCAGCAGCTCAAGCACTTTGCGCATCTTGAGCGAGGTCGGTGAATCGACCGTGCCGAACGACGAGTGTGACAGCAACGCTACTTTCGGCTGGATGCCGAAGTTACGGACCGTGCTGGCGGCCATCAGGGTGATTTCCGCCAGTTGCTCGGCGGTTGGGTCCTGATTGACGTAAGTGTCGGTGATGAAGACATTGCCCTTGGGCAGCATCAGCGCATTCATCGCTCCCCAGGTGTTGGTGCCGGGTTTGCGGCCAAGCACCTGCTCCACGAAGTCCAGATGCGAGTGATAGTGGCCATAGGTGCCGCAGATCATGGCATCGGCTTCGCCACGGCGGATCATCAGCGCGCCAATCAGCGTGGTCTTGCGGCGGACTTCGCGCTTGGCGAATTCCTGCGATACGCCACGGCGCGCCATCAGTTGCTGGTAGAGCGTCCAGTATTCGCGGTAGCGCGGGTCATATTCGTTGTTGACCAGCTCGAAATCGACCCCCGGGCGGATGCGCAGGCCCAGTTTCTCAATGCGCATATTGATGACATTGGGGCGACCGATCAGGATGGGGAAGGCCAGGCCTTGGTCTACCACTTCCTGAACGGCATGCAGGACGCGCTCGTCTTCACCTTCGGCGTAGACCACCCGCTTCTTCGACTGCTTGGCCGCGCTGAATACCGGTTTCATGAACAAGTTGGACTTGTAGACGAATTGCAGCAGATCATCGCGATAAGCGTTGAGATCGGTGATTGGTCGGGTGGCGATACCGCTATCCATAGCCGCTTTGGCGACGGCAGGGGCGATCTTGACAATCAGTCGTGGATCGAAGGGCTTGGGAATGATGTATTCGGGACCGAACTTCAGCGTCTGGCCGCTGTAGGCATCTGCCACCACGTCTGACTGCTCGGCCATGGCCAGATCGGCAATCGCCCGCACGCAAGCCAGCTTCATTTCATCGTTGATGGTGGTTGCCCCAACGTCCATGGCTCCCCGGAATATAAAGGGGAAGCAGAGGACGTTGTTGACCTGATTCGGATAGTCGGAGCGACCGGTACAGACGATGGCGTCTGGCCGGGCTTCTTTGGCCAGCGGGGGCAGGATTTCTGGCTCAGGGTTGGCGAGTGCCAGAATCAGTGGGTGCGCAGCCATCGACCGCACCATATCCTGCGAGACGAGGTTGGGGCCAGATAGACCAAGGAAGATGTCCGCGCCGGCAATCGCATCTTTCAGGGTGCGATTCGGGGTGTCCTTGATGTAGCGCAGCTTGGACTCGTCCATGCGGGCCTGGTCTTCCCGCCCTTCATAAATGACGCCCTTCGAGTCGCAAACGATGATGTTGGCGACGTCGATGCCGAGCTTTACCAGCAGGTCAAGACAGGCAATCGCTGCTGCGCCAGCGCCGCTGGTCACCAGTTTGACCTTGCTGATGTCCTTGTTGACCACGCGCAGGCCATTCAGAACGGCTGCCGCAGTGATGATGGCAGTGCCGTGCTGGTCATCGTGGAATACCGGAATCTTCATCCGTTCACGGCATTTCTTCTCGATGTAAAAACACTCTGGCGCCTTGATGTCTTCGAGGTTGATGCCACCAAAGGTCGGCTCCAGCGCACAGATGATGTCGATCAGCTTGTCCGGGTCTTTTTCGTTGACTTCGATGTCAAACACGTCGATACCGGCAAACTTCTTGAACAGCACGCCCTTGCCTTCCATGACCGGCTTCCCGGCGAGCGGGCCGATGTCGCCCAGACCGAGCACGGCTGTGCCATTGGAGATGACTGCGACCAGATTGCCGCGTGCGGTGTACTTGTAGGCGTTAAGGGGGTCTTCGACGATGGCGTCGCAGGCAGCAGCAACGCCGGGGGAATAGGCTAGTGCCAGATCACGTTGTGAGGCCAGCGGCTTGGTCGGTGCGACCTGGATTTTGCCGGGCTTGGGAAATTGGTGATATTCGAGTGCGCTCTTGCGCAGTTCTTCATCCATCTGCGGCTCCAACCTTCCTTTTTGAGAATGCTTGCCATTATAGACCGGACGTTTGACCCAAATACTGCGGAAAGCCGTACAAAGGCGCATTCCGGCAAGTTCGGGTCGCTTCGGCCTGCCCTTTCGGTGAGCTGTAGTTTCGGACAACTGGATTACAAATCGGGGCTCACCTAGGCTCTGTTGACGTTTTGTTTTCGGTCGCGCCGGGCCGAGTTTTGGGGCTAGGCAGGGTGAGTGCGGTTTACGAGCTAAATAAGCGAACCCTAACGACGCCATGCCCCAAAAATCGACCCGGCCTTGTGTGGCTGTTGCCGCGAAGCGGCTTACAGCCACGGCATCCCCCTTGCGGGGACGGAGGGTTTCGCCGGATTTAGGCCTGCTGCGGTGTTGACTGCCAGGCGGGAAACCGCGTGGCTTACCACTAAGCGGCGCGCTTTTCGCCTTGCATCAGGCCCAAATCCGACGAAACGCGATCCGAAAATAAAACGTCAACAGCGCCTGGTCTCGGCCCCTACCGGCTGTTACGGCGTCAAAATTAATAATTCCTGATTCGGAGACAACATGCTGCCCTTTCGCCCAGCGCTGCTTGCCGCGCTGCTGGCGGGTGCTTCCCTGTGCGCCCTGCCAGCCAATGCTGCCATCAACCCCAACCAGCTTGGCGCTCGCTATGACGCCCGCCAGACCAACATCGGCTTCAAGGTGTTTTCGTCGCGTGCCAGCCGTATCGAGCTGTATCTGTATGCTGCGCCGACGGGCCAGCACGAGATCACCCGTCTGTTGATGACCCGGGATGTCAATGGCGTCTGGAGTACGGCCATTTCCACCGACATGCTGAGAAAGCTGGGGGCGAGCGGTACCGTTTACTATGGCTATCGGGCCTGGGGACCCAACTGGCCCTATAACCCGCTTTGGAGCAAGGGTTCAGATATCGGTTTCATTTCTGATGTGGATGAGCAGGGCAATCGCTTCAACCCGAACAAGCTGCTGACAGACCCCTATGCGCTGGAGCTGAGCCACGACCCGGTGACGCCGTCGATGCAGAGTGGCACGGCGTATGCCAGTGGTGCTTTATACCGCAAGGTCGATAGTGGATTGGTTGCACCCAAGGGCATCGTACTGAAGCCGGATGCGACGCCGACCGGCAGCAAGCCGATCCGAGCGTTCAAGGACGACGTGGTGTATGAAGCGCATGTGCGGGGGCTGACGAGGAATGATCCCGCCGTTCCTGCGGCCTATCGGGGCACTTACAAGGGGGCTGCGATGAGGGCGGCGTATTTGGCCTCGCTGGGCGTGACGGCGGTGGAGTTCCTGCCGGTGCAGGAGACCCAGAACGATGCGATTGATGTCTATCCAACCAGTACCGTAGACGACAATTATTGGGGGTATATGACTCTCAACTACTTTGCGCCGGATCGCCGTTACGCCTACGACAAGTCACCAGGCGGCCCCAGTCGTGAGTTCAAGCAGATGGTGAATGCCTTTCACGCACAGGGAATCAAGGTTTACATCGACGTCGTCTACAACCACACGGGCGAAGGAGGGGCCTGGACGGCTGGCGATAAGACCACCTACAACCTGTTCAGCTTCCGTGGGTTGGATAATCCGAGCTATTACTCCCTGACCAATGATCGCCAGTCCCCTTGGGACAACACCGGCGTGGGCGGGAATTACAACACCCGTAATCGAGTAGCGCAGGATCTGATCGTCGATTCGCTGGCGCACTGGCGCGACAACCTCGGCGTGGATGGCTTCCGCTTTGATCTGGCCACGGTGCTGGGGAATAGCTGCGAACATGGCTGTTTTAACTACGACAAGCTTGACGCCGGCAATGCCCTGAATCGCATTGCTCGTGAGCTGATGCCACGGCCGGCGCAGGGTGGGGCAGGGGTGGATCTGATCGGCGAGCCGTGGGCGATCGGCGGTAATTCGTATCAGGTGGGCGGCTTTCCGTCTGGTTGGGCGGAGTGGAATGGTCTCTACCGGGATACGATCCGAAAAAGCCAGAACAAACTGGGCGTCGAGCCGGTGACGCCGGGCCAGTTGGCCATGCGCGTTGCAGGCTCGGCGGATTTGTACCAGGACGATGGCCGCAAACCCTGGCATTCGGTGAATTTCATCACCGCCCACGACGGCTTCACCCTGAAAGACCTCTACAGCTGCAACAGCAAGCAAAACACCCAGGCATGGCCATACGGCCCCTCGGATGGTGGAGAGGATCACAACCATAGCTGGGATCAGGCCGGGGTGGCGGCTGATCAACGCAAGGCGGCGCGCAATGCCGTAATGCTGATGGCGGTCTCCGCCGGGGTGCCGATGTTGGTGGGGGGAGATGAATATCTGCGCTCCCTTCAGTGCAACAATAACCCTTACAACCTCGACTCCTCGGCGAACTGGCTAAGCTGGAGCTGGACGGCCGAGCAGAGTCAGTTCAATCGCTTTACTCAGGCCATGCTGGCGTTTCGCAAGGCGCACCCGGCATTGCGCCCAGCTGATTTCTATTCGGCTGGCGATGGCAACGGCAATGGCATGGAGCAACTACGCTGGTTCAAGCCGGATGGTTCTGTTGCGGATAGCGCCTACTTCTCTGACACCAACAACCGGGCATTGGCCTGGAGGATTGACGGCAGTGAGTTGGCTGATCCGGCTGCGGCCATCTTCGTTGCATACAACGGCTGGAGTGGCAATGTGGACTTTCGGTTGCCGTGGCCCGGCGCGGGTCGCAGCTGGTATCGCGTAACCGACAGCTGTAACTGGGCAGAAGGGCCGGCCCAGGTGCGCGAGCCGGGGCAGGAAGTGCTGATGGGAGGCGAATCGACGGTATATGGCCTGTGCGGCAGAGGAGTATTGCTACTGATCGCCAAGTAGTGCTGGGCGTTTGAGGCAAGAAACGAACAACGGCGACTTGTGTCGCCGTTGTTCGTTGTGCGGCTGACCTATGCCTTACATATTTGGATAGTTTGGTCCGCCTGCCCCTTCCGGGACAACCCAGTTGATATTCTGAGTCGGGTCTTTGATGTCACAGGTTTTGCAATGTACGCAGTTCTGGGCGTTGATCTGCAGCTTGGGCTGACCTTCACTCAGACCGACGTATTCATACACGCCTGCCGGGCAGAAGCGCTGCTCCGGTCCCTGATACTTGGTCCAGTTGACGGCAACCGGCACCGACACATCTTTCAACGTCAGGTGGCTGGGCTGGTCTTCTTCATGGTTGGTATTCGAGATGAAAACCGACGACAGCTTGTCGAAGCTGACCACGCCATCCGGCTTGGGATAACTGATCTTGTCGCATTCGCCTGCCGGTTGCAGGCATTCGTGGTCGGCCTTGCCGTGGCGGAAAGTCCAGGGCAGACGGATGCCGAGCGAATGGCACCACATATCAAATCCGCCATACAGTGTGCCGCCCCACATGCCGAACTTGGTGAGGGCTGGTTTGACGTTGCGTACTTTATCCAGGTCATCCCAAACCCAGGACTTGCGCATGGCTTCAGGGTAGCTTGTCAGCTCGTCATGGCCGTTGCGGCCTTCGCCACAGATGGCCTGGAAGGCGGCTTCGGCAGCCAGCATCCCGGTCTTCATGGCATTGTGGCTGCCCTTGATGCGTGGCACGTTGACAAAGCCTGCCGAGCAGCCAATCAGTGCACCGCCAGGGAAGACCAGTTTCGGAATCGACTGCTGGCCGCCTTCGTTGATGGCACGTGCACCGTAGGCGATTCGCTTGCCGCCTTCGAAGAAGCTGCGGATCGCGGGATGGGTCTTGAAGCGCTGGAACTCGTCGTAAGGGGATAGCCAGGGGTTGGCGTAGTTAAGGTGAACCACAAAGCCCACCGCCACCTGATTGTCTTCCAGGTGATACAGGAATGAGCCGCCTCCCGCCACGCCACCCAGTGGCCAGCCTTGGGAGTGGATCACCAGGCCTTGTTTGTGCTTGGCCGGGTCGATTTGCCATAACTCTTTCAGGCCAATACCGAATTTCTGTGGATCAACGCCATCACGCAGGTTGAAGCGAGACTGGATTTCTTTGGCCAGCGAGCCGCGAACACCTTCAGCAATCAGCGTGTACTTGGCGTGCAGCTCCATTCCCCGTGCATATTCGGGCTTGTGGCTGCCATCTTTGGCAATGCCCATATCACCGGTGGCTACCCCCTTCACCGAGCCGTCGTCGTGATACAACACCTCGGCGGCTGCGAAACCGGGATAGATTTCCACGCCCAGCTCTTCCGCCTGCTGGGCCAGCCAGCGGCAGACATTACCAAGGCTGACGATATAGTTACCGTGGTTGTTCATCAGGGGCGGTAACAGCATGTTGGGAATACGCCACGCTTCGTCTTCTTCCAGAATCAGGAAGCGATCTTCATTCACGGGCGTATTGAGCGGCGCACCGCGTTCTTTCCAGTCAGGAAACAGCTCATTGAGCGCGATGGGGTCGATGACGGCGCCGGACAGGATGTGAGCGCCTACCTCCGAACCCTTTTCGAGCACGCAGACACCGATTTCCTTTCCGTCCTTGGCCGCCATTTGCTTCAGGCGGATCGCTGCGCTCAAGCCGGAAGGGCCGGCGCCAACGATAACGACATCGTATTCCATGAATTCGCGTTCCACGCTTTATTCCTTTCACTGAATTGTTTTGAGCCCCGATATATGTCGGGTTTGCTACCAATTATCGCCTGAATGATGCCGATAAAGCGGATTGGCAGTCAAACAAGCGTTTGATTTGCAATATGGCCCGGCTCGGCGTGGGATAATGGCAAAGTGCTCATAACGAGGAAAATGCCATGCCAGCAACCAAGATAGTCGTCTTTTCGGAAAATCGAGTCGAGCCGGTGCTGGATCACCCCCGCAGCGAGCGTCTTGTTAGTGGCAACCCACAACGCAATACCTGGACCCAGTACCAGCAGGCGGGTTTAAGTTGCGGTATCTGGAGCTGCGAACCCGGTGCCTGGCGCATTCAGTTTGCCGCCGACAAGCATGAGTTTTTTTGTGTACTGGAAGGGAAAGTACGCATTCACGATGAAGCCGGAAACTTCAGCGAGATCGGTCCTGGTGAAGCGGCTGTGATTCCAGCGGGGTTCCGTGGTCGCTTTGAAGTTGTGGAAGCCGTTCGCAAGTACTTTGTGGTGTATGAGGGCAGTGCGCCAGTCTAAGACGCCAGCTTGAATCGACCGCAGTCGCCATCGGCCGGTAACGCTCGTCACTTTGGGGCCTGCTTGCTTGGCACCGAAAGATAGATAGCGTAACGGCGACCAATAGGCATCAGCTTTCAGGAGAACTGTCATGCGAAAGGTGCTGGGTTGTTTGCTAGGTCTGGCCGGACTGTGTGGAGGGGTGTATGCAGAAACTGCAGGTACTCTGGCCTATCAACGTAACGAGCTGGTGGAAGCACGTCGGCTAATGGAGCACGGCGCCAGAGCTGGCAGTCGCCTGGATCAATTCAATCTGGCGATGATGATGGTCAGAGGCGAGGGGGGATCGACTGATCTTCCCTCTGCCGTCGAATGGCTGAAAAAAGCGGCCGCTCAAGGTTCTGCCCCGGCCTCGAACGCCTTGGCGATGCTGTATGAGCGCGGAGAAGGGGTGGAAAAGTCGCTAACCGAGGCAACCCGGCGTTTCGAAGAGGCGGCAGCGCTTGGCCATGTTGAGGCTCAGGTGGCTGCGGGCACCCAGTATTTTCTGGGTAGAGGGGCGCCGCAGGACTACGCAAAGGCAGCTCGCTGGTATCGTCTGGCTGCAGAAGCGGGTCACGCGGGCGCCCAGTATTTGCTGGCTTCACTTTATGAACACGGTGATGGTGTCACGCAAGACCTGATCGAAGCATACTACTGGTTCAGTGCAGCCGCTCGCGGGGGGGATCCTGCTGCACCCTGGCGTGCGCGTGAGATTGCCGCCCGAATCAAGGCGATGCGCTGACGTTGCCCGCCACAGCAAACCAGCTTGAGGCAATTAGTACAGGTTTGCCGGATTTACTTGTGCAGTGTCAGATCACGCCAATGCAGCTATGCTGGTCCGTGCTGCCAACAATTTCACAGAAAAAACTGGCAGAGCCATCGGCAGGCCCGCACTCTTCCCCAAACAGATGCGGAGGGATGGCAGGTACCGGATGTCGAAGCCATAAGGCATGTTTCGATGTTGTGGCGACATTGGGCATGTCACTGTAAACCACCATGCTTCGTGAGTACCTGCTTACGATGGCCATACGCAAGGGGCGGGTTGAAACCCGCCCTTTTTTCTTTTCAGCAGACATAAAAAAACCGGAGGGGGAATCCTCCGGTTTTTGGCTTGGGCCGTGGCGATCAACGCAGTTGCGCTAGCACTTGGTCCAGCACTTCGATGGCAGGTGCTGCCGTCGCAGGGGTGCCATCTTTATTGGCGATTCTGACGGAGGTCTGGTTTTCTTTGCTGGAAACGATCACCAGATACTCCGGCACTTGTGTGCCGCTTGCTTTCGGATCGGTGCCGGCTGACTTATCCCGCCAGAAGGCTAGCTTCGACCAGAAGCCTTCTTCCTCGGCACCTCCGCGAGCGATGATGGCTTTGACATAGAAGGTGCCCATGGCGCGGTCGCGGTCGGTTACAACATAACCAGTCCGGTCCAGTGCCAGTCCAACACGCCGCCAGGCGCGGTCAAAGGTATCAACCAGCACAATCTGGCGTTTGCCATCGGCTTGTTGTTCCATCCGGGCATTGGCAGTGGCGGTATTGATGGTGGTAGCCGGCTTGCTTGTGGCATCTGCGACAGCGGCTGCAGTCTCTTCTCCTACCCCCATTCGTAACATCAGCTTTTTGAGCATTTCAGCTTCGCGCTCTGGCTGCGAAGGCCGGGGGGTCCAGATGGTGGTCGTTTGCTGCCGATCGCTATATACCTCTTCCATCTTGCGCTGGCTTAGATAGATTTCGGTTGATTTGCCATCTGCACTGCGCTCAACACGGGTGCGGAATTTCTCCATTTCGCCGCTGGAGTAGACTTGGTCAAGCACGCGCCCAAACAGCCCTCGCAGGCCACTTTGCGGCACTCGCGCCCGGACATCTGCCCAGTCTGTTTCGACAATGCCCAGTACGGCACTATCTACCGTCAGGGCATAGCCGGCCTCATCCCAGAAGCCGCGAACCTGTGGCCAGACTTTCTCTACGGGGGCATCCACCACCAGCCAGCGCTGGCCAGCAGCCTGCTCAATCCGCACGCCAGTCAGGCTGGGAGCGACAGTGTTGTTTTCGATGGCTTTGGCTGCCTGGCCAGATAGTTTGACGCCAGTCAGGCCCGGAATGCTGTAATTGCCGGATGAGTCTGGCGCGGTCAGGTCTGGAGGCACTTCCAGCGAGCGGGAGACAACTGATTCCCGGGCTGATTTATACGAGGCATTCGCGTCGGCTTTGTCGTCCGAGGAGATAAACGGGATCTTCACGTTGCTGCAACCGGCCAGCAAGGCAAGCAATGTCAGCGAACTGATGGTCTTGAAAGGGAGTGCGGTGATGCGATTGAGCATAGCGGTATCAAATACTGGGTAAACGTCGAGCCATCAGGCAGTAATGCCTGCCTGGCGCATGGCGCCGATGACGGCATCGTGACTATGGGCGGAAAGCGGGGTTAATGGCAGGCGCAGACCACCGGGCATGAGACCCATCCTGGCAACCGCCCACTTGGCTGGAATCGGGTTCGATTCGATAAAGAGTTGTTTGTGCAGGCCCTGCAGGCGGTCGTTGAGTGCGCGGGCACCGGCAATGTCACCAGCCAGTGCTTTGTTGCACATCTCGCTCATGGCCTGAGGCGCGACATTGGCGGTGACCGAAATCGTGCCATGTCCGCCCAGCAGAATGAAGGCGAGTGTGGTGGCGTCGTCACCACTGTAGAGCACAAAACCTTCAGGCGCCCGGCGGATCAGGTCGGCAGCCCGGGCGAGATCGCCGGTGGCATCTTTGATACCAACAATATTGGACACTTCAGACAGCCGCAGTACGGTGTCGTTGCTCATGTCCGCGCCGGTACGGCCGGGAACGTTGTACAACAGAACGGGCAGATCGACGGATTCCGCGATGGTGCGGAAGTGGCGATACATGCCTTCCTGCGTGGGCTTGTTGTAGTAGGGAACGACGGAGAGCGACAGATCGGCGCCGGCGCCCTTGGCCAGCTTGGCCAGTTCAATGGCTTCTCGCGTTGAGTTGCCGCCGGTGCCAGCAATGATGGGTACCCGTTTGGCGGCGTGCTCGACGGCCACCTTTACTACCTTGATGTGCTCTTCCACATCCAGCGTGGCGGACTCACCGGTGGTGCCAACGGCGACGATGCCTTTGGTGCCTGCTGCGATATGGAAGTCGATCAGTTTGCGAAACGAGTCGAAGTCAAGACTACCGTCTTCGAACATCGGCGTCACAATAGCTACGAGGCTGCCTGTCAACATGATCCCGTCTTCCGAACGAAAAGGCGCATTCTAACTGAACTAACTAGGGTCTGTTGACATATGGTTTGCAGATCGCGTTTGTCGGCAAAGGGCCTGAAGGGCAGCAGAAACCATGCTGCGCTGCAGGCTGATGGCTATTTTCCGGTTAAGCACGGTGGCTTGGATTGGGCGATGTCGCAAACCTATGTCAATAGGGTTTGGCCTGCCGCGATGAGCGCTTGAACCGCAGCAGGCTGGGCTTCGAGAAGCCGTTTCGGTTGAAGTTCCCTGCAGAGGGCCGAAATTGCAGCGCGCCGTAATTCAAACTCAACAGAGCCTAATGGTGCTTGGCGCCGGCGGCGCTCAGGCCGCAGTGTTCGGGGTGGTCGGTAATCAAGGCATGGACACCGAATTCGCGGCACAGATCATGTTCGAACGGCGTTCCTGCACCGTAAACGGCGTTGCGAAAGCCAAGGTTATTGGTCTGGCGGACGATTTCCTGATCGAGTACCTCGTAATGCCAGACGAGGGTACGCAGATTGGCAACAGGTAGTGCGGCATGCAGCAAGGTGTTGATGGCCACAGGCTTGTGCGCATTCAGAAAGCCACATGGCGATTTGAGTGCTCTGGCGGCAGCCAGGGCGACATCGTGGTGAAAAGAAGTGATGAGTAGCCGGTGCCGGGCTTCGTAGCGCTGCAGGATCGGCAAGGCAATGCTGGCAGCGGCCGGTGTCTTGATTTCGATATTCCAGAGCAGGCTGGGGATGGCATCCAGCGCTTCGGTCAGGGTTGGGACTGGATAGCCGCAAGCGTCCGACAATTCACGTCGCGTCAGCGCGGCAACCGGGATGCCATTCGGGGCGACGCGATCGTGAATCAGCACGGCTTCCTGGTCGGCCGAGACACGCACGTCGGTTTCGATGCCGTCAAACCCCAGTTTGGCGGCAGCCAGAAACGCTTCAAGGGTGTTTTCGTGGAGCTGGGCATGCGCTCCACGATGAGCAAGCAGATACATAAGGCCACTTCCGGGTGAACGATGATTCATCGTAGGCGCTGTTACCGGATTTTGCCCGGTCGCTGCGCGGTTTCTTGCGTGGGCCTTACGGTTAATGGAAGGGGAGCAGCGCTTGCCTATTGATAGACATCGCCAGTAGCAGAACCCAGTTGGGTCGGATGCTCAGCTGTAGAAGCCTTGCTGCGAGCGGTGTGCGCTTCGCTTTGGTTCGGGTTGTTTTCTGGCGAGGCGCACTCCGCAGACTCAACCGTAGAACCTAATCGGATGAGTCCTCGTCCGTGGCTTGTTGCGGTGGCAAAGCGCGGGCTGGGTTGACGGTACGTCTGGCCAGCAGCAAGTCTTGCCAGGCTTTGGCTTTGTCCGGCAGGTTGCGTAGCAGGTAGGCCGGGTGGTAGGTGACCACGACGGGAGTGTCGCCGTATTGATGGACTTTGCCGCGTAGTGCGCTGATGGGGGCGGTACTGCTGAGCAAGGTCTGCACCGCAAAGCGACCGGAGGCAATGATCAGTTTGGGCTGGATCAGGGCAATCTGCCGCAGCAGGAAAGGTGCGCAGAGTGCAACTTCGCCGGGTTGCGGGTTACGGTTGCCCGGTGGTCGGCACTTGAGCACGTTGCCGATGTAGACCTCCTGATTGCGCTTGGCGGATACCGAAAACAGCATCTGGTCGAGCAATTTGCCGGCTTGGCCGACAAATGGCTCACCGCGTTTGTCTTCTTCAGCGCCTGGCGCCTCTCCGACTACCATCCAAGTGGCCCCAGGTTGGCCAACGCCGAAGACGGTCTGGGTGCGGCCTTCGCATAGTCCGCATGCCCGGCACTGGCTGATTTCCGCTTGCAGCTCGTCCCAGCTCAGGCCCGCGATGCGGGCGGCGCGCTGCTGTCGACTCTGTTCTTCTGGGTCAATTTCTGTGTTGGCTGGGCTTGTGGGGGCTGCGTGGCTTCCGGACTTGCTGCTCGGGCGGTTGATGGGGATCACTGGCGCGCTACGATGCATCTCCTCAGCAGGCGCCATGCGGGCTTCGGCCGGGGGGGGTTCCAGTGTATCGGCGGGGTGAGGAGGGTGGGCTTCATCGTGGCCGACGAAAGCTGCTGCCTCGGCCTGTTCGGCCTCCTGCTCTGCCAATGCTTGCAGCAGCTCCCGTCTGATCCAAAGTGGGGCCAGACCAAGCTCTTCCAGAATGATGTCGTGTCGGGTCACAGTGCCAGGTCCATCAGGATGGCGTCTTCATGGCCATTGGGGGTCGGGTAGTACTGTTTGCGGCAACCGACTTCCTTGAAGCCGACGCGCTGATACAGCGTCCGGGCGGACTGATTGCCCTCCCTGACCTCCAGCATCAGAACCTTGGCCAGATTCCGCCGCGCATGCTGAATCGCTTCCGCCAGCAGTAGGCGCCCAAATCCCTTACCTTGCTGACTGGGGTCAATCGCGATGTTCAGAAGCGTGGCTTCGTCGAGCACCTGCATGATGACGGCAAAGCCAATCACTTGCCCTTCCTGTTCCATCACCATTGTGTGGTGACCAAGCCAGATGGATTGGCTGAATTGCCGTTCGGTCCAGGGGGAGTGCTGCACCTGGGCTTCGATCGCCGCTAACAGCGGCAGATCGTCATCGGTAGCGATTCTGATACTCATGCTTTGGCCCGTTCGTGAGTTTTCTGGGCGACTTTGTCGCGCACATACAGCAGCTCCAGCGCATCGGCGGCAACAGCCCGGCCGGCGGCAAACTCATGCCGGGCCAGGCGCGCGATGTCACAGGCTAGCGGAAGTCGATCGGGGGTGATGCTGGCCAGCTGCGTACCCAAACGCTGTTGCAGGGCTGGACCATAGGCGGCGAAGCCATTGCCGATACCATGCCAGTCCTGATTTTCGGGCAGCAGCACCTGCTCCGGGTTGGCCAGCCCGGTTGGAATGACCTCATGGGGCACTCCGTTGGCGTCACGCTCAAACGCGGCGTAGTACACCTGACTCATCCGTGCGTCCATTGCCACGAAGGCGCGTGGACCGGTGGTGGCGGTCGCCAGTGCAGCCAACGTGTTGATGCCGACAACCGGACGGTCGATGCCGAATGCCAGTCCCTGCACGATGCCACAGCCAATCCGCAAACCGGTAAATGAGCCGGGGCCGATGCCAACCGCGATGCCGTCGAGCTGGCTCAGGCTGAGCTGGCAGTCGGCCAGTAGTTGGCGCAGATAGGGCAGTGTCAGTTCGGAGTGTTGCTGGCCTACCTGCCAGGCGCGGTCAATCTGCTGGTCATCGAGAATCAGCGAAAGCGACAGATGGTCGGTAGAGGTGTCGAGCGCGAGTAGTTTCATGATCGAAAAATGGGGGTTTAGTCGAGGGCGTGCAGGGCATCAAGAAAGGCCAGACCGTAGCGGCCCAGCTTCTCGTGGCCTACGCCGGAAATTCGGGCCATCTCGGCAAGTGTGGCGGGCCGGTGTTCGAGCATCGCCCGCAATGTCGAGTCTGCAAAGATGATGTAGGCCGGAACATTCTGCTCGTCCGCCAGCCGCTTGCGACAGAGGCGCAGACGCTGCCAGGTGGCCTCCTCCTCGGCATTGGCAAACTCGGGGGCACCGCTGCTGCCGGTGCGGATCTTGCCGGCGGCACGTTCACGAATCTTGCGTAGCGTCAGTGTGGTTTCACCTTTGAGCAGGGGGCGGGCCACTTCGCTGAGCATCAATGCGCCGTGTCCGTCCGGCACCGTCTGCAGATAACCGCCGGCGATCAACTGCCTGAATACCGCGCGCCACTGGGTTTCGCTCAACTCCTTGCCGATACCGAAAGTTGACAGCTTCTGATGGAAGTTCTGTTTGACCTTGTCTGTCTCTTTGCCCAGGAGCACGTCGATGACCTGACCGGCGCCAAAGCGTTGACCCGTGCGGTACACCGCTGACAGGGCTTTGCGTGCGGCTTCGGTGCCATCCCAGGTTTCCGGGGGGGTCAGGCAGTTATCACAATTGCCGCACGGTTTCTCCAGCGTTTCACCAAAGTAGCCGAGCAGCACCTGACGGCGACAGCGCGTGGTTTCGGCCAGCCCGAGCATGGCGTCGAGCTTCTGGCGCTCAACCTGCTTCTGGGCATCGGGAGCGCCCGAGGACTCGATCATCTCCTTCAGCAACAACAGATCATTCAGGCCATAGGCCAACCAGGCTGATGAGGCCAGGCCATCCCGACCCGCACGGCCGGTTTCCTGATAATAGCCTTCGAGGCTCTTGGGCAGGTCGAGGTGGGCGACAAAGCGCACATCGGGTTTGTCGATACCCATGCCGAAGGCAATGGTGGCGACCATGACAATACCTTCGTCACGAAGGAATTTGGCCTGATGGGCAGCACGGCTGCTTGCATCCATACCTGCGTGGTACGGCAAGGCCATGATGCCCTGTTCACGTAGCCAGGCGGCGGTCTCATCCACACGCTTGCGCGACAGGCAGTAAACGATGCCGGCATCGCCGCTGTGCTCGCGTCGGATCAGTTCCAGCAATTGCTTGCGGGCGTTGTTCTTCTCGATGATCGTGTAGCGGATGTTAGGCCGATCGAACGAGGACAGGAATTCTCGTGCGCCTTCCAGCCCCAGCTGGCTGATGATTTCTGCACGGGTGGCATGGTCGGCGGTGGCGGTCAGCGCAATGCGGGGGATGTCTGGAAAGCGCTCGTGCAAAGCCGAGAGCCCGATGTACTCCGGCCGGAAATCATGGCCCCATTGCGAGACGCAGTGGGCTTCGTCGATGGCGAACAATGAAATGGTCGCGCGTTCGAGCAGGCTCTGGAAACGTGGGGTCAGCAAGCGCTCTGGCGCGACGTAAACCAGATCCAGCTCGCCGGAGAGGATGCGCCGCTCGACGTCACGGGCGGCGTCGGCATCCAGCGTTGAATTCAGAAATGCAGCCTCTACCCCCAGCTGTATCAACGCATCGACCTGATCCTTCATCAGGGCGATCAGTGGTGACACCACGACAGCGCATCCTGGCCGCAACAGTGCAGGAATCTGATAGCACAGCGATTTGCCGCCGCCGGTTGGCATCAGTACCAGCGCGTCCCCCCCACTGGCAACGTGTTCGACGATAGCGGCCTGGCTGCCCCGGAACGCCGGGTAGCCAAAAACTTCTCGCAGGACTGACAGGGCGTCAGGGTAGCTGGGGCGCTTGGACATGGTGGGTTGGAGGGTTGCCAGATTCACACTTCATCCTGCGTTTCGACCTGCAGGTGACTGACGTCGCCCCAGGCCACCACATCCAGACTATCACCGACAAAACGGACACGATTGATGCTGGCATTGAGCAGATCATGCAGGCGCGTGGGGGCCATGCCTTGGCCGGTGGCGGCGCGATAGGCGCAATCGAGCACACCGCCATGTGCAACCACCAGCACCTGGCTGGCCGGATGACGGTTGGCAATCGCCTTGAGGGCTGCCAGCACCCTGACTGAAAAGCCATTACGGCTTTCTCCGCCGGGTAACACGTAATCGGCGTCGCGTGCAATCCAGCGGGCATAGGCTTCGGGTTGCTGAATGGCCATTTCCTCGGGCGTCAGCCGTGCCAGTACCCCGTAATGCTGTTCGCGCAGGGCGGCATCGGTCGCCAGAGCCAGGCCGGTCTGGCGCGCTACGGCGGCTGCGGTTTGGGTGGCGCGCGCGAGGTCGCTGGCGTATAGCGCGGCAAAGCGCTCGCGCTGGTGGTGCAGGGCAAGGCTAAGCGCCAGTTGCTCGGCCTGTTGCAGCCCGATGCGATTGAGCGGGGTATCAGTATGGCCCTGAAAGCGACGTGCGCGGTTCCAGTCGGTTTCGCCATGGCGAATCAGCCAGAGAGTGGTATGGGGCATGGGGATCAGGCGGGGGGCTGCTGTGGGTGCCGCAAACCCTTGCAAGTGGCCAGCGGTGGCTGGCAGGGCTGGCGGAAAAGCACAGAGCGGGACCCCAACGACGGCATGGGAAAGGGGCATTTTACCGCTCGGGCGGTGTTGGCGCGAGCGACGATCGGCGCATCGGCCAGACGTGGCGTCCTCATCAATGAAAAACGGCGCTTGGCGCGCCGTCTGATGGTTGGGATAACTGCCCCCGGCCTTTACTTGGGGGAATGGAAGGCGACGCGGTTACCTTCGCAATCTTCAAACACTGCCATGTAACCGATCTCTGGGGTGATCTGGGTCTTGGGCATGGTGACTTTGCCGCCCGCCGCCTCCACACGGCTCAGCATCACGCTCAAGTCTTCTCCGCCATTCAAGTAAACCAGCGTGCCGGTCTTTGAAGGCTCGGCCCCCTCAAATTGGATGATCGAACCGCCAACGCCTTCCTGCCCATCCATCAACATGCCCATCTTCATGCCGTTCATTTCCCACAGAGGAACCTCGCGGCCCAATACGGTGGCGTAAAAGCGTTGTGCACGCTCGAATTGGGTGACCGGGATCTCGAACCAGTTGACTGCGTTTGCCATGTGATTTCTCCGTGTGAGTTGATTTATCCGCCCCAGACATGACTTGGCCTCGCATTTGCGAGGCCAAGGCGAGCTGGCGACTAGGTTCTGTTGGCGTAAGGTTTACGATCTGCAAACCTTACGTCAACAGAACCTAGTTATAGCCAATCGTCACACAATGTCGAGGTGGTCCAGCCCCTGCAGGATGTCGCGCCCCTTTGCCTCCTGCCCTTGCAGCTTGATCTTCAGGCGCAGGTCATTGACCGAATCTGCATTGCGCAACGCATCTTCGTAGCTGATCTTGCCGGCTTCGTACAGCTCGAACAGCGACTGGTCGAAAGTCTGCATGCCCAGCTCACGGCTTTTCGACATGATTTCCTTGATTTCGTGCACGTCGCCTTTGAAGATCAGGTCCGAAATCAGGGGGGAGTTCAGCATCACTTCCACGGCTGCGGCCCGGCCCTTGCCGGTACGTAGAGGAATCAGACGTTGCGAGATGAAGGCTTTCAGGTTCAGCGAAAGGTCCATCAGCAGCTGAGCGCGGCGTTCTTCGGGGAAGAAGTTGATGATACGGTCGAGGGCCTGGTTGGCGCTGTTGGCGTGCAGGGTTGCCATGCACAGGTGGCCGGTTTCCGCAAAGGCAATCGCGTAGTCCATGGTTTCGCGGTCGCGGATCTCACCGATCAGGATGACATCCGGCGCTTGTCGCAACGTGTTTTTGAGGGCGGCCATCCAGCTGTCGGTATCCACGCCGACTTCCCGCTGCGTCACGATGCAATTCTTGTGGTCGTGTACGTATTCGACCGGGTCTTCAATTGTGATGATATGGCCGTAGCTGTTTTCGTTACGGAAGCCGATCATCGCAGCGAGGGAAGTTGATTTACCTGAACCGGTACCGCCAACGAAAATCACCAGACCCCGTTTGGTCATGGCAACATCCTTGAGCACCGGCGGCAGGCCCAGATCGTCAAATTTCGGGATTTCGGTGGTAATGGTACGCAATACCAAGGCAATACGACCCTGCTGCACCAAGGCATTCACCCGGAAGCGGCCGATACCGCCAGGGCTGATCGCAAAATTACACTCCTTGGTGGCTTCGAATTCTTCAGCCTGCCGGTCATTCATGATCGCGCGGGCGAGTTCCTTGGTGTGCTGCGAACTCAAAGACTGGTTGGAAACCGGAGTCATTTTCCCGTCGATTTTCATTGCGGGCGGAAAATCGGCCGTAATGAAAAGATCTGACGCATTCTTGGCCCGCATCAGGCGCAAGAGATCGTGCATGAATTTAGTGGCTTGTTCCTTTTCCATGATTGCGCTCCTGGCATGATTTGAAGGGCGCACAGCATACGCCTTTACCCTTGCTGATGATATGCCGATGGCTTAAACCCTTTCAGGCGTTTACTGAGAGGTCGCTTGCATGGGGTATCTGCCAACCCCTGCTGAGGACTGCTCACGAAAGGTTTTGAACCGGCTTCTGTCGGCAACTCATTGGGCCTGGCGGGCAAAACCCGCCAGGGATGGATGTCTGGTTTTAGCGGAAGTTATCCGGATTGGATGCCTTGCCACGTGCTTCGACCACCGAGGTGATATTGCGTCGCACCAGATCAGTCAGGCACTGATCGAGTGTCTGCATGCCATATTGCTGGCCGGTCTGGATCGACGAATACATCTGGGCGATCTTGTTTTCCCGAATCAGGTTACGGATCGCCGGAATGCCGATCATGATCTCGTGCGCCGCCACCCGACTGTTGCCGTCCTTGGTTTTGAGCAGGGTTTGCGAGATTACGGCGCGAAGCGATTCGGACAGCATCGACCGTACCATTTCTTTTTCGGCTGCCGGAAACACGTCCACGATACGGTCGATGGTTTTGGCGGCAGATGAGGTGTGCAGGGTACCGAACACCAGGTGACCGGTTTCCGCTGCAGACAGCGCCAGCCGGATGGTTTCCAGATCCCGCATTTCACCCACCAGAATCACGTCCGGATCTTCCCGCAGTGCCGAACGCAGCGCGTTGGCAAAGCTCAGGGTGTGTGGCCCGAGTTCCCGCTGGTTGATCAGACACTTTTTCGACTCATGCACGAATTCGATCGGGTCTTCTACCGTCAGAATATGGCCAAACTCGTTTTCGTTGATGTAGTTGATCATCGCGGCCAGCGTGGTCGATTTACCCGAGCCGGTTGGCCCGGTCACCAGCACGATGCCGCGAGGGTTCTGTGCAATATCCTTGAAAACCTTGGGGCAGTTCAGTTCTTCGAGGGTTAGCACTTTCGACGGAATGGTCCGGAATACCGCTGCAGCCCCCCGGTTCTGCACAAAGGCGTTAACCCGGAAACGCGCCAGGTTGGGGATTTCGAACGAGAAGTCGCACTCCAGGGTTTCTTCGTATACCTTGCGTTGCCCATCGTTCATGATGTCGTACACCATGTCGTGTACGTCTTTGTGTTCCATGGGCGGCAGGTTGATGCGGCGCACGTCACCGTGAACGCGGATCATTGGCGGCAAGCCTGACGAAAGGTGAAGGTCAGACGCCTTGTTCTTGACGCCAAAGGCCAGAAGTTCGGAAATTTCCACTTTATAATCCTCCGGGGTTCGAGCTGTGCGCCTTGCTGGTCGCAGCAGGTCGAATCGACACTGGGTGGCAGACTGCGTGACGAGTCATCATATAAATGCCGGTGTTGGCGTCGAGCCGAACCCGGCTCGAAAGACCGTGGGCGGCATGCCTTGCGGTCCGATATGGCGACTATCGCCCAACGGGCTGGAAACCCCGCATTTGGGTTCGGCTGGTAATAATATTAGACGTAAAAATATGACAACGCTTTGGCGCAGGCTTGCCTGAATGCCGTATTGTCCGGTTCCGATACGCTGCCGGGATGACGGCGATACGACGCAAAGCCTTGCTGGAAGCGCGCTGCGGGGAATTATGACAACAACACTAGAGAATGCAAGGCAGACCATACTGTCCAGAATTTCCACTGCCGAGCGCACGGCAGGCCGATCGGCGGGGGCCGTCAGTCTGCTGGCTGTCAGCAAGACCTTTCCTGCCAGCGCGGTGCGGGAGCTGTATCTTGCCGGCCAGTATGCTTTTGGCGAGAACTATGTGCAGGAACTGGTTGCCAAGTCCGATGCTTTGGCCGATTTGCCCGGCTTGATCTGGCATTTCATTGGTCCGTTGCAAAGCAACAAGACCCGGGCCGTGGCCGAGCGTGCGCATTGGGTGCATTCGATTGACCGGCTGAAAATTGCCGAACGTCTGTCAAGCCAGCGGCCGACGCACTTGCCGTCACTGAACGTCTGCCTGCAGGTCAATGTCAGCGGAGAGGCCAGCAAGAGCGGCTGTCAGCCTGAGGACGCCGTGTCCTTGGCTGCCGAAATCGCTGAGCTGCCACGCCTGACGCTACGCGGTTTGATGTGCATTCCCGAGCCTACAGACGATCTGCAGCGACTTCGTCAGCAGTTCATCAGCCTGCGTCAACTGTTCGAGCAGCTGCAGAAGGCTGGTTATCCGCTGGATACCCTGTCAATGGGGATGTCGGCCGATCTGGAGCTGGCCATTGCGGAGGGCGCTACGCTGGTGCGAGTGGGTACCGCCATTTTCGGTGCGCGCAGCCAACATCCCTGACCGGGTAAGGCACTTTCTCGATGCCGGTTTGCAGAAACCGCGCATCAACTCACATTCACCCTGACGGGACTCTGGTTTATGCAACAGTTTGTACCTCATTCAAATGCCCCGACCTTCGCCCAGCTGGCGCGCTGGGTGAGGGTTCTCGAAGGACCGGGTAGCGATAGCATTGAGCTTGCCTCTACCTGGCAGCGCTTGCCCGAGCACTCGCTGAATCGCCTGTTTCCGGGATTGGTGGTGCTGGTGGTTTCGGTGCTGGCAATGGGCTTTCTGATTCAGGCTGCCATCATCGGCGAACCGGTGACTGCAGTAGTGGGCGGGCTGATGCTGGTAGGCTTGGTCGGCTTTGCCTGGCATAAGCGCTACTGGTTCTGGCGGACCATCGTGCATGTCAGCAGTGACTCGGTCAGCCTGTCCTGGCAGGGCTGGGGGGTGCCGGCCACGGTGTCGATGCCATTGACGGCTGTGTCGTCACTCGAATACGCGCTGGAAGGTGATCAGCTGCAAAGGCTGGAATTACGCAGCAAAGAACTGGATGCTGCGCTGCAGTTGCCGATCAGCGGCCAGCGCGACCTCGACCGCCTGTATTACAACCTGCTCAAGCATCTGCTGACCAAGCATAGCCACGCTATCAGTTTTGGGGTGGCGCCCTAGGTGCCATTACCCCGCCCTTGGCGGAGCTTGTCCATATGGCAAG
Organism: Parachitinimonas caeni; assembly: GCF_030129945.1. Classification (GTDB taxonomy): domain Bacteria; phylum Pseudomonadota; class Gammaproteobacteria; order Burkholderiales; family Chitinimonadaceae; genus Parachitinimonas; species Parachitinimonas caeni. The sequence continues at coordinate 146,815 of NZ_JARRAF010000008.1, read as the reverse complement.
CCGAGAGCAGGTTTGCCAATCTTGTGTCGAATAAAAACGGGGAAAACGCATGAAACTGACTTTCATCGGTGGGGGCAATATGGCCACCGCCATGCTGGGGGGGGTGTTACGACAAGGTCTGCAGCCTGCTGATATTGCAGTGCTGGAACCCTCTGCCGACAAGCGGGCCGAGCTGGCCCGGCAGTTCGGAGTTCATACCCTGGCGGCTGATGACAGGTTGCCGGCATCCGAAGTTGTCGTGCTGGCGGTGAAGCCACAGCAAATGGCAGAAGCGGCCGCGCATATTGCATCGGATATTGCCGACGCGCTGGTGATCTCGATTGCTGCAGGCGTCAGGGTCGAGGCGCTGTCAGGGTGGCTGGGTGGACATCGGCGGATTGTACGGGCGATGCCGAATACACCAGCGCTGATTGGCAAAGGGATCAGCGGTGTGTATGCCGACCCGGCCGTCGATGCCGCTGGCCGTGCGGTGGCCGGCCAAGTGCTGGCTGCAGCGGGAGAGGTGGTCTGGCTCGACAACGAGCAGCAGCTGGACCCGGTGACGGCCGTTTCGGGCAGTGGGCCGGCCTATGTTTTCTACTTTATCGAAGCGCTACAGGCTGCTGGCGAGGCACAAGGCTTCAGCCCCGAGGTTGCCAGACAGCTGGCCTACCGGACTTTTGAGGGCGCCGTCGCCCTGGCCCTGCAGAGCGAGGAGAGTGCGGGTACCTTGCGCGAGCGGGTGACATCGAAAGGTGGTACTACCGAGCGCGGTCTGGCCCAGTTGGCGTCTGCCGGGGTTGAGCAAGCTATCGTCGATGCCGTCGCAGCTGCAACAAAGCGGGCAGCTGAGTTGGGCGAGCAGTTTGCGGGGCAGCGCTGAAATCATGAGATGGGCTCAGTGGCAACGTGTTGCAAGGCGATCTCGGGGGCGCGGGGCCATTTGGACGGTCTTGGCGGCAGTGTGGCTGAGCCACTGCGCTCCGGTGTGGGCGGAAGAGGATAGCTCGCCGGTACCGCTGATTGTGCGGCAGCGTACCGGGCCGGACGGCGAGATGCTGCCCATGACGGCTTTCAACCGCGAATTGCTGGGCTATTTCGAACGCAGTCTGGGCGCACGCTTTGATTACCGGCCTTACCCCTGGAAGCGGGCAGCCGCATTGGCCCTGCACGGTGAGGGTCTGTTGTGGGGAATGCCCAAGGATGCCGATGAAACGGGCACCCTGGTGTTTTCCGAGCCGGTGTATGCCACCAATATCTGGATGGTCGCGCGCAAGGCGGACAAGCTCAAAGTCGATGGTCTGAAGGATCTGAAAGGCAAGGTGTTGTCGGCATTTCGAGGCTGCCGCTACACCGGAGAGTTCGAGGCGATGCGGGACAAGCTATTCCGCGTTGAAGAAGACCCGGACTCGTTTGTCATCCGCTTGCGCAAGCTGCATATGGGGCGGGTTGATGTGGTGCTGCTGCACAGCCGGCGCGCCACTGCAGAGGAAGTGTTGAAAAACCTCGATGTATCGTTGCCCGAGATAGATGATCTGGTGATTCTGCCCAAACCGATGCAGCGAGAGCAGATCCGCTTTGCGGCCTTGCGCGATAGTCCGCACGCCAAGTGGATTCCAAAGCTGAATCAGATCATTGCCAAAGGGCGCAAGAAGGGTGAGATCCAGAAGATCGTCGAGGATTCCTGATCGGGGGCATGGGATGTAAATAGTGCGCCACGATTGAAAACGACAAAGCCGGCAAATGCCGGCTTTGTCGCGTCTTGGCTCGTTAAAGCCCGCTTGTGGGCGGGCTGGGCGATCAAGGTGCGGTGAAGTTCACCGACAGGTTGACACCGCTATAGGCGCTGTAACCCCGCAGGCCGATGTAGTACTCACCCGCTGCAGGTGCGGCATCGGTACAGGTTTCGGTATTGCCCGATGCATAAGGACGGCACTTGTAGCTGGAGGTCGTTGGCTGGGCGCCGACTCGGGTGTACAGGTCGGCATCGCCCGTGCCACCACTTGTCTTGATCGACAGGTTGCTGGCGCCGGATGGAATGATGACCTTGAAGTACTTCCACGAGCTGCTGGCACCAGACAAGGCGCTTACGGTCTGGCCATTGACCAGAACGGTTACGCCATCGCTGCTGACGGTCACGCTGCGAGTGGTGGTGCCGGTCTTGCCTTCGTTGTCAGTCACTGTCAGCTTGACGCTGTATGTACCTGCTGCCGCATAGGTGTGGCTTGGGTTGGCGGCAGTCGAGCTGCTGCCATCACCAAAGTCCCAGCTGCGCGAAACGATGGTGCCGTCGTCAGTGCTGGTGTCAGTGAAGCTGGCGGTCAGATTGCTGACGGTCGAAGTGAAGTTGGCAGTTGGGGCTGTACCGCCGCCACCGTCACCGATATTCACCCATACCGCGCTGACGGCACCCCAGTTATTGCTGGCATCCTTGGCGCGTACGAACACCATGTGCTTGCCGGAAGACCAGCCGGTGGTGTCGATGGTGGCGGTAACGCCTTCCTTGTTGCTGTTGAAGCTACCATCGCTGGCCGACATCGACTTGGCAACGGCACCAGACTCCCAAGGTGCCTTGTCCACGTAGTACTCAGCGCCGCCCACGTTCTGGGTCGGCTCGGTACCGTTGCTGTTGTTGTAGCGGGTGTCATCAACCTGAGCGGTCAGTGTCACCTGGGTACCGGCCGGTACGCCCGTGGTCGAAGCCGTACCGGATGCCGCTACGCTCAGAGCATCAGGCCCAGCCGGGGTGATGTAGGGGGTGCGTACGACCTTGGCCGCGTAAACCAGCGCTGGCAGGTTGGTTGGCAGGATGGTGTCGTTGTAGTAGCTGCACTTCTCGAAGAAGGCAGTACCCAACTCGAAGGTGAAGGCGGCAACGCCCAGTTCACCGTAGCTGACGCCATCGCTGGTGCCGTCGGTTTCGTACAGATCCAGCGAGCGCTGCGGGGTGTGGTTGTTGAAGAAGGCAAACTTGCGGCCCAGCGTTGTCAGCTGGGTATCGTTGCCAGCTACCGCACCGTTGGTGCCCCACGGCCACAGCAAGAGGCGACCGTGGCTATGGATGTCGAGGTGGATACCGCTGGTATCGAGCGGGGCCGCATCGGTGCGGTTCGGGCCGCGACGATCTGTCCACAGCGAACGCACATAGGCTTCAATCGCCTTGGTTTCGGACTCGGAACCGGCAGATGGGCCGCGATAGGTATCGTTACACTGGCTACCGCTGGAGCCGCTGCCATTGGTGGTATTCCAGCCGAAGGTGAAGTTACGGTTCAGGTCGGCACCACGCGAATTGCTGGTGGCACCGCAATAAGCCGTGTTGGCGTTCTTGCGCCAGAGGATGCCGGTTTCAGCCTGCTTGCGACCGTCCGGGTTGGTTTGCAGCAACAGGTGAACTTCGTGGTGGTCCAGTATCCAGGTGGCGTCGGCATCGACGCCGTAGCCGTTGAACAGCTTTTTGGCAAAAGCCAAGGCCAACGGTGCGGTGGCATATTCGCGAGCATGGATGGCACTGTTGATGAACAGCTTGGGCTTGTTGCTGCCACCCTTGGCCGAGTTGGTGAGCTTGAGGACGCGGATATCGTATCCACCCAAGCCTTGCGATTGTGCCCAGGAGCTGCCGATCTTGGTCCAGGTGGCAAGATCAGGGCGGGACGATGCCATGGCCTGGGCGGCGGCAAACGATTCCTCTACGGTTTCGTAGCAGGAGAAGTTAGGAATACCGGCGGCGGCAAAGCTGTTGCCCGACGACTCGCTGACAATTTCAGCGGCCATCTGGTGTACCCACTGGGAGTCTGCTTCAACGCGATAACCCTTGGCTTCGAGTTCCTTGATCTCGGCTTCGGTCGCGTTGACGATCACATAACCCTTCTCGTACTTCGATTCCATGGTCTCGTAGCGATCATGCACGATCTTGTGGGCATGATTGAGATCCTTGAAATAGGCGCGAACAAACGTACGACCTTCCTCCGCCGAGGCTGCAACGGAATGCGCGAAGGTGGTGCCACTCAATGCGGCAAATACCAACAGGCTGGCCAGGCTGCGCTTGCCAAATCCGCTTGTGCTGAGCCGCTTTCCGGCACGAATTGCTGCTTGCTTCATGATTCTCCTTTTTTTGGAACGACTTCTCCGTAGTCGGAGGTGTTGTGTACGCGCACGACTGCACGCGCCACCGGCGCACCTCTATTCACCGGCGTAGTACCAGCGCACGGCCAAGACCGAACGCTGGCGAATGGCAAAAACCAGATAGTCGTGTTCACCACGCCAGTGGTAGATCCAGAACTGGCGGGCGTTGGGCGCAAAGCCGTCTTTGAGCGGCCTGACCTGCGCATCCTGAGCGTTAATGATTTTGTCTACCGGCCCCATCAATTGCCGGAGCCGTAAAATATCCTGCCCCCCTTGGCCAAATGCCTTGGCCAGACACTGCATGGCGCTGTGCAGGGGGCCATTCCACCGGTCCACCGCGTCATGGCGGCTGGCACCATCAAAGTGCCCCGGTTGATGGCGTAGTTCGCGATGCGTGCGGGCGGCCTGTTCGATGTTGCAACCTGCGGGGGCTTCCGGTTCGCGTAACCCTGCGTTGGCATGGGCGCTGCCCCAGCTGACCAGAAAAACCATGAGAAGGAATCGGCAAAATCCGGGGGCGGGCATCGTCTGCTTTCGCTTGGCAACGCCACTACCATACAACGCTGTTTAAAAAAATTCATTGCGCACTGCAAATAAAACGGCGGGTCTTGCACGGTCAGGACTGCTTGATTCGTCGGGTTTTTTTAGCGGCGCGGTGAGAGGAACTTTGTCCAAACCAGCGGTATGGCAAGTCGAGAAAAAAAGGGAGATAGGCTAAAAGGTCACGCCTTTGTCATAAAGCGGAAATACGGCCCGATTGCCGGGTATCGCCTATTCAGATTTTTCAACCTTCGGTCGAAAGCGCTGCAACAGATTGGTTGGGTCGGGTTAGTCTGATCGGCTAGATCGGTCGATCGAATGAGCAGAGCTTTCAGTTCTGTAAGTTGAGAGTATTTTCGGGAAAAAATCTGCTCTGACGCAGATCAAGCACCCCGAAAAAAATTTTTAAAAATCGTTAGCAAACGGCAAAGGCTGTGTGTCTGGCACATCAACTCAACGTTGTGCGAGTGCCCAACGCAGTCCCTCGACCAAGGCGGGTAACCAGGCGGCGAGCTGGTGGCCGCTGACGCCATCGACCCATTTCAACCTGACTTGATTAATGCCCAGAAGGTGGGCAAGCGCTGCGGTCTGGGTAAAGAACTCCGGTTCGAGCCGACCGGCATAAAGATAGTAAGCCGGAGCTTCCCGGCCGACTGGCAGGGGCGAAGGGGGCAAAACCCCGCTCGATAGCACCAGCGCATACCCGAAGTGGCGTGGGTGCTGGCTGCTGATTGAGGCAGCAAATGACGCACCGTTTGATACTCCGGCAACGACACGATCCGCAGGAAGCGGGGAAGCTGCCAGTTCCTGCTCGGCCCACAGGCTCAGTTCCTTCACGAAAAACTCGGCATGCCGGGCGTACTGTGGTGAATGCCGTGACCAGAGGTATTCCTCCCCGCGTGGATCTGCACCGGCTTTGGGGGAGGCGGCATCCACCCCCACCAGCAGGACCGGCGGCAGCTGTCCTTGCAGAATCAGTGGCTCGACCAACGCAGCCAGGGGTGGCAATAGCCACTCGGCATCGGTCAGATATACCACTGGCAATGGGCCGGTATGCGGGCCAGGGGGCTCATAGACCCGTACATTGCGCTCGGCGGCCAGGGCCGTGCTGGCGAGCCGATAAAGACTGAGCCGGCCACGCAATGGATCGGCCGCCAGCGGATCGGCGCTGGTCTCGGGCCCACGCCACTGCAAGGTGGTGGTGGTTTGCGCTTGACCGTTGATTTGTGGCAGCAGACTGATATCGAGCCGCGCCTGCTGCAACCCGCGAATCCGCACACTGCCCGCCCAAAGATCGGGTGCCAGTTGCTGCAGGGACTGTCGGATCACGCAGCAGCTGCTGACGCTATCAGCCAGCCCCCGATAGCTGAAGGTCAGGGTATCTCCGTCGGCAAAAATGGGCCCGCGTTGTCGGATGACCTCTGCATCATGACTGGGGGATTGTGGGCGTAGGGCGGTCTGGCTGGCGACAATGGCTTCCCGCAGCTGCCGAGGCAGGCTGTCGAAGGCTGGAGCATCGACGGCTTGTGCCATGCTGGTGAGGGAGGGCTGTGGCAGGCTGGTGCAGGCAGCTTGTGGCAAGCAGGCCAGCAGGTAGATCGCCGGCATCGCTAGGCTTTGTCGATGTTTCATTTCCGGTCGCAACGGGTTGAGTATTGGGACTGAGCCTGTGAATCACTCCTTAGTCCCTGTTGATACATTTAAAAGGCTGATTGATTTTTAATAGGATTAGGGAAATTTAAAGCTCATTATTCCCATTTAAAATCAATTGCTTGATTGAAAGCATCAACTGAGCCTAAACCAATCAATCTACCGCGCCAAATCCATTGGTTTCTGCGCTAAACGGGCTCCGGTCTGACTGAAATCAGGTTCAGGGCAACACTGTGCCTCGGCACCACGCGGTTATCTCCGCAGGGTCCGAGAGGTGCCCGCCAGCAGTGGGAGGGCCAGACACCATCTGACAGGTGCCTGTTTTCTCCAGACCAGCGTTGTGAATGCCACGCCACCGCTCAGCGTTTTGGATATAGCGAATCCAGCACCGATGCGATCGGGAGATCCCATCGCAACTTTTCCCGATCGTAATCCGCGATTTTTTCTGCAATCAGTGCCACCCCCAAGGACAGCTCGAAATAGGGCAGATCTCGCGTGGGAGGATCATCAACCATTGAGTGAACGCGACCTGGAATGCCCTCTGTGGCTTCAAGCACACGAAAACCCAGTGCTTCACTGAATAACAGACGCAACCCACCTAGCGGAAAGCGCCAGAAGTCCCACGGTAGTTCATGGGGCGGCCAGACCGGGTGGGTGGAGATGTAAACGATGCCGCCTGGTTTCAGCACCGTATTGATCTCCATGGCCGCTTTCCATGGAAACGCCAGATGCTCGAATACGGAAATCGAAAACAAGGCATCGAAATGATTAGCGGGAAAAATGCTGCTGAGTTGATGGGCGTCTCCGACAAGATCTACACCCGGCCCCTCGTGGATATCCATGCCGACATAACGGGCAGCAGCGAAGTGGGGGCGCCGGCTGACTCCACTGACCTCCCGCGAACCCACTTCGAGGATGGCGGCATCAGGAATGGCGCTACAGCGTTGGCAGAACTTCGGGAATATCGTGTGGTATGGGTCATCAGCGCCCTTGCGCAGGTGATTGGCATACATTTGATCTGCGGCCTTGATGGTATCTAGCATGTTGATACTTTCCATGTATGGCTTAGGCACTGCTGATGTTTTGAAATAATTTCCTGATTTAAAAGGGGATTTATAAACCCGTATTTAAATTCCCCATTTAAAATCACTCGCTTGCATGAAAACGTCAACAGGGTCTAGCCTGAGGTGGCGGTTGCGAGAAAAAAAGCAGCGAACTTATCGTGTTTCAAATCGGTTTTCCCGGGAAAACGGCGTCGTCCGTTCAACAAATAATCCCTTGCGACCCGGGTATAGATAGTGATTCAGCAATACCAGCAGGCCCAGTTCTTCGGAGTATTCGGTGCCGGTAATCATGAAACCCAGCTTCAGCTTGGCAATCAGAACCGGATTATTGCTGGCAACGTGACGCGAGCGGATCTGGGCACCACCCTGGCTTTTTACTTCTTCGATAATTGCCTGAACCAGTCGGCTGTAAATGCCCTGTCGGCGCCATTCGGGCATCACGGCCGAGCTGGCCATGTAAAACGTACCACCGACCTCATACCACCCGCTACTCCAACCGACCAGGGCATCGCCGGCATAAGCAGCCATCCGTAAACGCTGTGGCTGCGGCAGGGTGGCTCTTAGCCGGCGACCTTCCATCAGTTCATTTCTGTCTAGACGCTCTGCCAGCAGCGGGACCCGTGCCTTGTCCCCAAAGATCTGCTCGACTTGGGCGGCGTAGGCAGGTTCTTCGAATTCCTGTACAGCGCGGATGTGGATTGGGGGTGGGGCGGGCATGGTGTCTGTCTTGAGCCTAGGTTCTGTTGACGTTAGGTTTGCAGATTGCGTTTCGCCGGAAAAGGGCCTGGCCTTGCGTTGCAGAGCGCTTGCATAGAATGCCTATGCGTCACGCTCTGCGCCTTGTTCCAGGCCATTTTCCGGCGAAGCCCTCCGGGGCGTGGCGTCGTTAGGGGTCGCTTATTTAGCCCGCTAAACCGCGCTTACCCTGCCGTGCGTGGTGGCTGGGGCTTTAGCCCCTTACCATCCACGGCCTACTCCTTGCGGGTATAGCCCCGCGCCAACACACGGCCTGGCGCGACTGTAAACCTTACGTCAACAGAACCTAAGGTGGGGTGGTAGTGGATGTGTCGCGAAAATATGGCCGCTCACTGGCAAACAGCAGGCGCCTGGCTTCGGTGCGCCATGCGGCGGGGGCGGCATCTCCCAGCAGGATCAAGCCCATGCTGGCTGCTTGTCCCCGTAGCTCGGGTGGCAGGTTTTGCAGCAGCCGGTTGGCAAGGGCTAGATCGGGCTGCCCAGTCAGGGCTTCGACGAACTGTAGCAGACGACCGGGCTCTTCACCTCGCATCCGGGCAAGCAGCGGCTTAAAGTGGGCGACATTGGCCTGATGGCGTAATGCCAGAGCGTAGGCAGGCCAGAGCGTTTGCGCGGTGATGCCCTGGTTGATCGGTAGCTGCAATGCCTTGTTAAGCAGGAGGGGGCTGCTGCCTTCTGACGCGGCAGCAAGTCGAATGACCATCGCTTCCAGCTGTTCGGTGTTGGCGGCGGTTGCCAGGGCTTCAGTCAGCTTTCCGTCTTTCAGCTGGCTGATCGCTCGCCAGGGGTTGGCTGGCTCCAGGCTGCCCGACTCCAGGCGCAGCAGCCCTTGCAGCTCGCGTGAATGGTGGGCCAGGTCAGCGAGGGGGGCCGATTCGCCGAGCAAGGCTCGGCGCACCCGTGCGGCAGCCACGGCAGCGTAATCTGCCAATGCGGGTTCCTGGGTGGCTGCCCTTTCCAGCAGTGGCAAGGCTGCTTGCCAATCGCCACGCTCTGCCAGAACGCCCCCGGCGGCATAACTGAACCAGCCATGCTGTGGCCAGCGTGTAGCGCCATCGATGAAGGCGGCGTCCCGCAAGGCGGCATCCGGCAGGCAGCGTGCAGTCAGGTAATGCCAGCCGGCGTGTTGCGGGTTGGCCTGGGCCCGGGTCTGGTGCTCCTGACAGATTGCTTGTCTTTGTCGCGTCGGCAGCAGATCTTGCAGCATCCGCCAGGTTGGAATTTCTGCCGGCTGTTCGCGCAGCCTGCTGCGCATCAGCGATTCAAACTGCGGCAGTTCGCTGGCCCGTTGCAACCAGTAAAGGGTATTCGGCGTGCGGATGTCATCCCAGCGGGCGCGAGTGGCAATCAACCGGGCCTGATCATCAGTATTTTTCAGGGTGTCGAGCATGGCAGCAGGGCTGGCGTCAGCCATTCCGCTCAATACGGTGCGTGTGGTGCCGCCCTGTTTGGTCTGGATCGAATCGGGTGGCTGGACAAACGGGAAATCAACACTGGTCGTGGTCCAGCGTGGTGCGCCAAGTTGGAGCGGGGCGGTTTCGGTGGTGGTGCCGTAACTGGCGGTCCATTCAATCAGCGGGCTGGCGGCGGCAACGTTGTAGACATAGTGGTTGTTACCGGCTTCGAGAGGCGCCTCAAACTGTTCGATCGGGTGCCCTTCCAGGGTTCGTGTTGAAATCTGAACGGCTCGGTTGGTTTTGAGTTCCAGCAGGGTCATCTGGCCGGCACTCAATTCAGCCTGTTGCGCGTCAATCTGCACGATCACCGGACGGGTCAGGCCGTTGTAGAGGTAGACCTGATTGTTGCCGACCGAGTCGCCAAACCCGAGCACGATGCCGACAATCGAGCAGGCGACAGCGGTGCGGGCGAAGGTGGCCCAGGTGCCATCTGCGGTCTGAAAACGTGACCACCAGTCGAGCCGGGTCTGGCGCTCGCGCTCATCACCGGGCAACAGGGTGGGGAAGTCGCCCGGCACCTGGCTGGGGGCCGGTGCAGGCGCGATCGCCTGCTGGTCATGCAGCGCCTTGGCCACCAGCGCTTCGGTGGTCAGCAATTCTTCAAGCGTGGCCGTGCGCAAGGTGGAGAGTGCGTTCGATGTGGTGTTGACCCATTGGTCAATCACCTGTAGCCAGTCGCCCAGGTTGTACGCGTCAGGGGCAATCAGCTGCAGCTCCCCCAGGGCTTTGTCCCAGCTTTCCAGATCCATGCGTTTGAGCAGCTGGCTGTCGAGCCGCACTTGCTGCCGATGGCCGTAAATGCTGCAAAGCGCGGCGTAGACTTCCTTGGCACAGGCCAGGACCCGCGCCCGCCCTTTCTTGTTAACCGAGCCGGAAACCGTTACCACGCTGACGACGTTTGCCAGCAAGCCGCGTGCATCGGTCAGATTGGCATCGCTGTGATCGGCGTAATGCAACACGCTCAGTAGCCCTACCAGATAGGCTTCCCAGCCGTGGCCCAAACGTCGTGCGGCGGCGCGGTGTGCGGTGCGGACGCGCCGGTCATGATCCCAGATGCGTTGCTGTACCCGGTCTTTGGCCTTGCGCAAGGATTCGATGGCTTTGGGCAGGTCTCTTCTTTGCAAAGTTTTGCCGCCGTGCCGGATGGTGCCGCCAGGGGCGGACAGAAAGCCATCGCGCAAGGCTTCGAGCTGTGCGCACTCCCGTTCCAGCCGACGTAGTTTGTCGAGATCGCGGGCCAGCGATTCGGGATACAGCCCGGCAAGGTCCGCCAGCGCCGTCTCCAGCGATGGTCCGTACAGGTCGCTAGCTTGTCGGGCAAATCGCACGACCGAACGGCCCAGATAGGCGCCGCGATAAAAGCGGTTAAGGAACAACCGCCGATACTGTACATCCAGCGCCTGCAGGGATTGTTCGAGGCTGGCCTTGGGAGGCAGATCGGTGGCGTTGTGGGTCAGCAGATCCGTCAACTGCTCGCGGCGGGCGTTGGCGTCGGCAAACAGGCTCCAGGCGCTGCGGCTGTCGTGAGGCGAGGGGATATAGATACGCTTGGCATTTTCCTCGCGCTCGTGGTTGAGCGGATGGGTGGACCACATCTGCGAAGGCTGCGCCAGATCGACTTTGAACACCCGATGCTGTTCCGGGGCTTTCTTCATGGGCGGCAGCTTGCCGTAGACCGGCGAATTCAAAATTACCCGCATGTGCTGGATGACGCGGGCTTGTACCGCAAACAGATCGCGCGTGGCGCGGCCCCGGCCGATTTCGCCATTGGCGAAGGCAATCGCCCGCTCCCAGGCATCTTCGGCGCTGGCCGTTTTATAGAGTGCGTGTACCAGATCATCCGAACCTGTCAGCGCCACGGCCACCAGATCTGCCTGCATTTCCATTTCCCGGGACAGCGCACGCTGGGCCAGTGTTACCAGCCTGAATGCGCTATCCAGCACCGAGCGGATCGACCAGACCACCAACGACAACAACATGCCCACCCAGGCAACTCGGATGTCGGAGCGACGCAGGCTGTTCAGAAAATGATCGAAAGCATCACGCTGGGCGACGATGTTGCTGGCGATCTGCTCGGCAATGTAGACCCAGCGCCCGACCGCCATCGAGCGCTGGGCAAAGTGGCCGAACTCGTGGGCGAGCACCGCTTTGAGTTCGCTGAGGGTCAAGACATTGACCAGGCCCAGGCCGATTTCGAGATTCTTGCGGGTAGGAAACAGCAGATTGACGATCGAAAGGTCGTAAGAGACCGAAGCGTTGACGCGTGCCGATAGAAAGACCCGGTGTGGCTTGGGGGCACCTGCCTCGGAGGCCAGTCGCTCCAGAAAGCGAAACAGTGTTGGTTCTTGCTGGGCGGTGACCTCGATGCCTTCACGTTTCCCGGAATGCCGGACCGACAACAGGCCCTTGAGCATGAAAAAGCCGAAAAAGGCCGCACAGATGGCCACGACGATGCTGACAAAGCTGGTGCTTCCCCCTTTGAACAGCGGCAGGAACAAGCGGTAGCTGGTCCAGCAGAACCAGCTGGTCAAACCCAGATAAAGCAGCACGAATCCAGCCAGAACCAACAGGGCCAGCCAGGCCTTTATCCGGTAGCCGGGGCTGGCCTGGGTCAGTTGGTCGGGGATGTCGGGAGGGCTGGCAGGGTAGATTTCAGGCATGCTGGCGCAGATTGAGTATGAGGGGGCTGGCTAGCGGCCACCTGCACAGTCGATGAAGGCGCCAGTCACATAAGATGCCTCGTCGGAGGCCAACCAGTGAATGGCATGGGCGACTTCTTCGCTTTGGCCGCAGCGCTGCATCGGAATATTCGGTGCCAACCGGGCCAGGCGTCGCGGGTCGCCGGCTTTGGCGTGGATCGGGGTGTCGATATAGCCCGGCCGTACTGCATTTACCCGGATGCCTTCGCTCGCCACTTCGAGGGAGAGGCCTTTAGTCAGCGCATCGATGGCGGCTTTCGCAGCGGCATAGTCCACATATTCGCCTGGTGACCCCAGCCGCGCCGCAGCAGACGAGACATTGACGATTACCCCGCCGCGCCCGCCGTGTCGGGTGGACATGCGCTTGACGGCTTCGCGGCTGCACAGAAAGACGCTGAGCACGTTGCTCGCAAAGGTATTCGTCAGGCGCGCAGCACTCATGGTCTCGACCCGCATCTGCGGTTGCACGATCCCGGCATTGTTGATCAGGGCATGGAGCGGCCCGCAGTGCGCATCTATTTCGGCAAACAGGTGTTCAATGGCGGTTTCTTCCCGCAGGTCGGCTTGCATCAGCCAGACCTGGCTTTCCCGCTCCCGGCACTGCCTGGCGAGGTCATCGGCGCCCTGGCGGTTTTGGTGGTAGTGCAAGACCAGATCAAACCCGGCCTGGGCCATGCGCAGGGCCGTGGCGGCGCCAATGCCGCCACTGGCACCGGTGATCAAAGCGATTCTTCGGGATGTCATACGGGTCTCGGGTCGGAATGAATGAGCCAGGAAGCCAGATGCCGCGAGGCTTGCCGGGTGGCGGTTGTGACCGTTACTTCTTCTTTTTGGCGGGTTCAAGCATGCGCTTCAACGTCGGCATGATATTGATCACCAGCTGTGGCTGCGCCTGCGCCGTGGGGTGCAGCTGGTCTGCCTGGAACTGGTCGGGGCGATCCGCCAGACCATCCAGCAGGAACGGTGGTGGGGGCAACTTGTGCTGGGTGGCAAGCTGATCGTACATATTGCGGAACTTGGCCGTGTAAGCGGGGCCGAAGTTGGGCGGTAGGCGCATGGCCAGCAGCAGTACTCTGGCTCCGGTGTCGCGGCTTAGGGTGATCATTCGGTCGAGATTGGCTCGGGCTGCGTCAATGGGTAGTCCCCGCAAGCCATCGTTGGCACCCAGCTCAATGATGACGATACTGGGTTTATGCTCGGCCAGCAGCGCTGGCAGGCGCGTCAGTCCTCCGGCAGTGGTTTCGCCAGACTGGCTGGCATTGATAACCTGAACCTTCGGCCCCAGCTGCTGTTGTACCAGCGCGGGCCAGGATTGCTCGACACGGATGCCATAGCCTGCCGACAGGCTATCGCCGAATACCAGGATTTTTGCTTCATGTGATGTTTTGGCGGCTACCAGCGTCATCGAGGACTGGGTGGGTTCGGTTGCTCCGGCAGCCAGGGCCCAAGCCAGACAAATAACCCCAAGGCTTTGTTGACCCAGGCGCTTCATAATCGCCAGACCAAAGTCAACAGAACCTGATACCCAACGCATTTCCAACATGTCTATGACCCCAGAATTTGCAAAGGGCCCGATTGTGCGGGCTGAAGGTTTGACCAAGCAAGTCGGTATGCAGACTGACACACTGACCATTCTAGACTCGGTTGGCTTCGAGTTGCCGCCCGCAGCCAGCCTGGCGATTGTCGGTGCCTCGGGCTCGGGCAAGTCTACTCTGCTTGGATTGTTGGCGGGGCTGGATATGCCTACGTCGGGCGAGGTTACGCTGGTTGGCCAGTCGCTGAACCGGCTTGACGAGGATGGCAGGGCCAAATTGCGTGCGGAGCGTATCGGCTTTGTGTTCCAGTCCTTCCAGCTGCTTGGTGCGCTGACCGCCTTGGATAACGCCGCGCTACCGCTGGAGCTGGCTGGCCGCGCCAATGCCCGGCGCGAGGCCGAGGCGATCCTGCGTCGGGTGGGTTTGGGGGAGCGGCTGAGGCATTATCCCAAGCAGCTGTCGGGCGGCGAACAACAGCGGGTGGCGATTGCACGGGCATTTGCCACCACGCCCGACCTGCTGTTTGCCGATGAGCCAACCGGCAATCTGGATACGCAGACGGGGGCGGCAATTATTGATCTGCTGTTTGACCTGAATCGCGAGCATGCCACGACGCTGGTGCTGGTCACGCATGATGACCGTCTGGCCCAGCGTTGCCAATGCCGGTTGCGGCTGGCGGGTGGCAAGGTCGTCGAACGGGAGGGCGTGTAATGGTTGCCGCAGGATGGAGCTTGGCCGCCAGGATGTTGCGGCGCGATCTACGGGCCGGCGAACTGACGGTGATGCTGGTGGCCCTGGTGGTGGCCATTGCGGCGATGAGCAGCGTCGGTTTGTTTACCGATCGTGTAGCAAGGGCGTTGGAGCGGGAAGCTGACCAGATGCTGGCAGCAGACTTGGTGATGAGTGCCGATCAGCCGATTCCTGATGCTTTTCGCGCCGAGGCCAAGCGTCTGAACCTCGCGCTGGCGCAGACGACGATTTTTCCCAGCATGGTGCAGATCGGCGACAAGGCACAGCTGACCACCATCAAGGCCGTGACGCCCAATTATCCGCTGCGTGGCAAAGTGCGGCTGGGACGGCCGGACAGCTACCGCGAAACGGTGGCGGCGCCAAGCCCCGGTACGGCCTGGGGCGACCAACGTCTTTTCGATAGCCTCGGCCTCAAACCCGGGGACACCATTGTTCTGGGTGAACGCTCGTTCCGGATTGTCGAGGCGATCCAGCGGGAGCCGGATGCGGCGATGGATCTCTACAATTTTGTGCCCCGTCTGCTGATCCCGGCGGCCGATGTGGCGTCCACGGGCTTGATTCAGACAGGCAGCCGGATTCGCTACCGCTTGCTGCTGGCCGGGCCTGCTGATGCCATCAAGGCGTATCGGGCCTGGGCGGCGCCAAAACTGCAGCGCGGCCAGCGTATCGAGGACGTGCGGGAGGCTCGGCCTGAAGTCAGAACATCGCTCGAACGTTCGGAGCGCTTTCTGCGCTTGTCAGCGCTGGTCAGTGTCTTTCTGGCAGCTGCTTCCATATCGCTGGCAGCGCGCCGTTATGTTGAGCGGCATCTTGATCCGGTAGCGTTGTTACGCACATTGGGGGCCAGCCAGCGCCTGATTGTCAGCCTGTTCCTGCGGCAGTATGTGTTGCTTGCCTTGCTGGCTGGTGCACTGGGGCTCGGTGTTGGGGTAATGGCGCATTTTGCCTTGGTCAGCAGCTTGGCAACCTTTGTGAAGACCGACTTGCCGCCATTGTCCTGGTGGCCGGCATTGAGTGGCTTTACGGTTGGCGTGACGTTGCTGTTTGGCTTCTGCTTGCCGCCTTTGTTGCGTCTGCAAAAGGTGTCGCCACTGAGAGTGATCCGGCGTGATCTGGCACCCGCCGCCAACGAGCGCGTGGCCTGGGGCTTGGGAGCTCTGGTTCTGTGCGGCCTGATTGGCTGGCAGGCTGGCGATGCCCTGCTGGCTGCCCTGGCGCTCGCCGGAATGGGCGGCACCATCTTGTTGTCTGCGACAGGAGCCTGGCTGCTGTTGTGGCTAAGCACGCATCTGGCTTTGCCGTTGGGGCCGGGGTTTCGTTTTGGCGTGGCCAATCTGGCCCGGCGCCGGGTTATGTCGGTGGCGCAGATTGTGGCGTTATCCCTGGGGATAATGGCGTTGTTGCTGCTGGTGGTGGTGCGTGGAGACTTGCTTTCCGCTTGGGCGCGATCGCTGCCACCCGATGCACCCAATCGTTTTGGAATCAATATCCAGCCAGATCAGCGGGCACCGATTGCTTCCGCCTTCCGCGCCAACGGTATGACTGCCCCGACTTTTGCGCCGATGATCCGGGCACGCTTGCTGTCGATTGGAGACAAGGTGCTGAAGCCAGACAGCTATAAGGATGAGCGGGCGCGTAATCTGGCGGAGCGTGAGTTCAATCTCTCCTGGGGAGACTCGCTGCGCAAGGACAATCGCCTGGTCGCTGGTCGACCGCTAAATGACGCGGTGCCAGAATTTTCGGTTGAGGAAAGTCTGGCCGAGCGCTTGGGCATCAAACTGGGCGACAGGCTGGTATTCATGATTGATGGCCGACGCTTTGAAGCACCTGTTACCAGCCTGCGCAAGGTGAATTGGGATTCATTCCAGCCCAATTTCTTTGTCGTGGGCAGCCACGCCCTGCTGGGCGGGGTGCCTGCCAGCTATCTCACCAGCTTTCATGTGAGGGCCGACAAGCAGGCATTTGTGAATGGCTTGGTACGAACTTATCCGAACCTGACAATTATCGATGTCACCGTGATTCTGAATGAGGTTCGTTCCATGCTGACCCGGGCCGCAGAGGCGATTGAATATGTGTTTGCATTCAGCTTGCTGGCGGGATTAACCGTGCTCTATGCCGCAACACTGTCAACGCAGGATGAGCGCAGACGGGAGGCCGCGATTCTACGAACGCTTGGCGCTTCGAGCAGGGTGGTGTGGCAGGCCATGAGTACCGAGCTGTTGATGGTAGGCGGGGTAGCAGGAGTGCTGGCCGGTCTGGCTGCCTTGCTGACGGGTGCTTTGGCTGCCAGCAAGCTGTTTGAGCTGGGGTGGAACTTCAACTGGTATTTGCCCGTGGGGGGGCTGGTCGGCGGTGCTGCCGGGGTGCTGCTTGCCGCCTGGCCTTTGCTGCGCAAGGTACTGGCGACGCCCCCGTTACGCGCCCTGAACCACTCATAGTGTCTGGTCAGCGCAGTCGTACGGGGAATGTAAAACGGCGATTTGCTGCCCGCTGGTAGCAGAATCGCCGTACTGCCTCCGGGTCTGCCGCCGTTGAATTGCCGTTCTGGAAATTCAACGTCAACAGAACCTAGGTTCTGTTGACGTAAGGTTTGCAGATCGCGTTTCACCGGAAAATGGCCTGGAGCAAGGCGCAGAGCGCGCCGCATAGTCATTCTATGCAAGCGCTCTGCAACACAGGTCCAGGCCGTTTTCCGGTGAAACCCTGCGGGCCGGGTCGATTTTTGGGGCAGTGCGTCGTTAGGGTTCGCTTATTTAGCTCGCTAAACCGCGCTTACCCTGCCTAGCCCTGCCCCAAAACTCGGCTCGGCGCGACTGTAAACCTTATGTCAACAGAACCTAGTCTTTGCGCAGGAGATCGACCGAAGACCAGATCCAGTCCGGTCCTTTTTCCAGCATATCACCCAACTTCACCGTGAAATGCTTATCGCGGGCGGTGACGTGGTAGAAGCGATCCATTGAGTAGTCTGCTGCCTGGATCAGCATGGTATTGATGCGTTTGCCTTCGGTTTGGTGCGGAATGTACAGGCCCAAGCGCGGCACAATCGCACCGAAGGTATCCAGGCCATCGGCGCTCATCGACAAGGCAGATGGGCGGCGATGCTCGTCTTCCGACCGCATGGTGACAGACACCGAGGCGGTAGAGAGGATCTGCAGCCCGGCGTACAGATGCTCGGTATCAATCCGGTTAAGCCGACGAATCACCGCCAGAATCCAGTTGCTGTTGGCGTCGTTACGCATGCCAACCAGCACGCCTAGACGCACCCAGTCGTTGCCATTGACTGGCAATACAGCGCCGAAACCGCCTTCACTCTGGTTCTCAAGCACCCACGACACGGTTTCCAGATGGCGAGGTGCATAGCTCGAGTGCTTGTTCTGCATTTCCGCCATGCGTTGCTTTGTGCGGTCGGTCACGAAGCCATAGAGTTTCATGTCCATGACTTCGGCGCTCTCAGGCGTGCGCTTCATCGTCTGCACAGACATGATGCGGTCATCATCCTGCCGGATTGCCTGAAAGATATTGTTCAGGCCCTGCACCACTTCCACCAATTTATTGACCTTGTGGCGCTCGCTGCGGTGAATCTGATGGGTCAGCTCGCGTGACCAAAGGATTTCCAGCTGCTTCATGAAGTCCAGGCAACCCGGCATGCGGCAGTCGTCGCCCAAGCCGAGGCGTTGCGGACTTTCGCCGGCCTCCAGCTGCTTGATGATCTTGGTCATCTCAGCCAGCAACTCGATCACCCCCCAATAGCGCATCGTTTCGCCATCAACTTGATCGTGAATCTTGCTGGGGCCTGCGGGCTCCTGCAGATTCAGACAAAACTGGTGGACATTGGCGCGGTACTTGCGCTCGATCTGAATATGGCGCGACCAGGAATCCAGCCATCTATCGGCCCAGTCAAACTGCCGAAAGCTGAAATTGCCATTGTTGAGGGTCGCCAACATCATGATCTGCACGTACTCATCCGCGCAGGAGGTTGTGGGCGAGGACAGGGCAGGGTAGAGCGAAAAGGGATCGCTATCGACATCGCTGACTTCAGACAGCCGATAGATCTGATGGGCGGCACTCCAGAGTTTGGGGTCCGGCGCTGAAAACCGGAAAAAATGCCACTTCATCTGAATGCTGATGTAGTGCAACGCCCGGGCCAGCATGATCGCTGTCAGCTTCTGAAACTCCGAAGCCTCTTCGGGCTTGGGTTCCTCCAGCAGAACAAAGCGCTGGTAGGCCGCCAGCATATCGCGCGAAAAGCCGACAATGTCTTGCCATAGCTTTTCTTCAATCTGCTTCGACATTCTCGGGTTCTGAATATATTGCTGCCGAACCAGATCGAAGGCAGGTTGTGCCTGTTCGTCAATCAGCAGCAGTGCCTGCAGGGCTGCCAGATTCAGGGGGTGGTCTTTTTGAGCAAAACGATGTACCGCCTCTTGTACCTTGCCCAGCTGGGCTGATACCTCGGTCAGGCGGATCTTCTTCATCCAAGAGGCCGCAGATTTGGGACTCTCGAAAGGATCTTGTTCTCGGTTGAACAAGGAATTGATCGAATTCAGTATTTCCCGCATCGATGCCCGCCGGCAGCCAGTTGCCGCCAAAGAAATAAGGTAAGTGTGGGGATTATGACAAATTACCAATCGGTATGTGTCATATTCAACGTGAGGCTAGGCTTGTCAAGGATTTGAAGGCAGTTCAACAAGAAGCGATTTCAAGCCCTCAATCAAGACGCAGCTTTATGGTTATACGCAGTTCCTGCCACTTGCATCCGGAATGCCAACATCGCATGAAATACTTGTTGGCGCTAGGCTCGGTTGACATTTTGTTTTCGGATCGCGTTTCGTCGGATTTGGGCCGGATGAAAGGCGAAAAGCGTGCCGCTTGGTGGTAAGCCACGCGGTTTCCCGTCTGGGCGCACAGGCTGTACTGCATGGCGACGTAAGCCAACAGCCTGACAGTCAATACTGCAGCAGGCCCAAATCCGGCGCGGCTGAAAACAAATTGTCAACAGAGCCTAGGTGGCCATCTACATATGGCCCCGCGAGGTCGAAAGTACCTCGTGACCGGCGGAGAGTCTGGCTTGCACTGGATACTCCGCGACGGCAATCAGCTGGACGGATTTTGTTGGCTTGCCAGCTCTGCTTCGGAATCGAGCCAGATCTCGGCTTCCGTGGTGTCGCTGAAGATTTGTACCTCAGCATCCACAAATAGTCTGGCAATCCAAGCCGACCAGGTGACCCACTGGTCATTGGTAACGACGGCAATCTTGCCGAAGTCCCGACGATGCGCGCGGCTGAAACGAATCTCCTCCCACACCACATCCAGTGTGTAGTCGAGCATTTCCGTCAAATCAAACAGCAAACTTGCTGGACCATGAAATTTGATCTGATACAGGACGTTTTCCTCGAACTCCTTATAGTCAGCCAAGTTGAATTCACCCGCGACGGTCACGGCAACATAGTTGGGCTGGTGTGCGAGGTTGATCATGCCTTAACTCCTTTTCCGAAGTTACTATTATGTATAGACCACTCATTGCACCCTCCGCCAGCGAGGCTTGCCGGCCAGAGGGTCGCGGGGCTTCAGGCGCAGGGAGGAGGTGCTTCGCCAACGGTTATGCCGCTATCCATCCCCGCCAGCTTCTGCGATAGCGCCGTAATCTTTTGGTGGGCCACCATCCAACGCGCATCTTGTTGTAGTTGCTGCAAGCTTAGACGTGGCTGGGCCCGCATACGTTCCAGACGCGTGTGGCTCTGTTTGTCTGGGGTACGTGCCAGCGTGTGCAGCAATTCATCGGCCAGCGCAGGTTGGTTGCAAACCAATACCATGTCGCAGCCTGCCTGAAACGCCAATTCGGCTCTGGCGGTGATGCTTCCGGCGCCTGCAGCACCTTCCATGCATAGATCGTCACTGAAAATCACGCCATCAAACTGGAGTGCCTGCCTCAGGATTTGTTGAAGCCAGATCGCTGAATAGCCGGCTGGTTGTTGATCTACCTGCGGGTAGACCACATGGGCGGGCATGACGGCCGCCATACCGTGTTGGGCGAGCGAGCGAAACGGAACCAAATCAGCCTGCTCGATTTGCGCCAGACTGCGCTCATCTACAGGAATAGCATGGTGGGAGTCTGCCTCGACGTAGCCATGACCAGGGAAATGCTTGCCGACTGCGGACATGCCGGCTTGTTGCAGCCCTTCCGTCAGGGCGCGTGCCAGCAAGGTGATGATGGCAGGATTCTGGTGCAGGCTGCGATTGCCGATGACACCGGAACGCTGATGGTTCACATCCAGAACGGGTGTGAAACTGAAGTCGATGCCATAGGCGGCCAGTTCACTGCCGATGATCCAGCCAATTTCGGTAGCCAGTGCCAAACCGTCATCGGCTGATTGATCGTATACCTCTCCTACTGCCTGCATTGGTGGAATACGGGTAAAGCCTTCTCTGAACCGCTGCACGCGCCCACCTTCGTGATCGACGGCAATCAGTAGGGCAGGGGTTCGAAGTTGCTTGATGGCATTACATAGCTCGGCAATTTGCTGCGGAGACTGGAAATTGCGCGAGAACAGAATCACGCCACCTACCAGAGGATGAATCAGTCGGTGCCGTTCTTCCTCGGTCAGTGCGAATCCCTGCACATCGACCATGACAGGGCCTAGGGGGATGTTCGGAATGCTCACGCTGATACTCCCTGGCTTGCTTCCAGTACGACAAACGCAGCGGTCATGCTGTGTTCATCCGAAATACTCAAGTGAGCCCGGCTGACGCCACGTTCAGCCATCAAATCGCGCACTGAATCATCAAATTGCAGCAGGGGGCGCCCCCCTTTCTCGTGGCCGACACCGATCTTGCCAAATGAAACCGGGTGCCGTATCCCCGTTCCCAGTGCTTTGGCGAAGGCTTCCTTGGCGGCGAATCGCTTGGCCAGAAAGGCAACGGGTTGTTTGGCCTGTACAAACTCCGCCCGTTCCGCCTCGGTCAGGATTTGCCCGAGGAAGCGGTCGCCGTATTTTTCATAAAGCTCCGCAATGCGGGCGTTCTCTACTAGATCGGTTCCAATGCCGTAGATCATTCAACTACCCCCGCATTTGCTGCGCTTCGCGCATGAGCGCTTTCATGCTTCGAACAGCGTCCGCCAGACCTACCCAGATTGCCTGGGCAATAATGGCGTGGCCGATATTGAGTTCTCGGATACTTGGTATGGCGGCGATCGGTTGGACGTTGTGATAGTTGAGCCCATGTCCCGCATTGACGACTAAGCCAAGGTCATCCCCCAGCGTAGCGGCGGCCTTGATGCGGCTAAGCTCCTGCTGCATGGCTTCGCCATGCGATTCTGCGTAGGCGCCGGTATGCAATTCGACTACTGGGGCACCCAACTCATGCGCTGCACGCAGCGCTTCTTCGTCTGGGGCGATAAAAAGGGAGACCCGAATGCCCGCATCCTGCAAGGTTCGCGTGAAATCCTTGACACGATTGTAGTGACGCACAACATCCAGTCCCCCCTCAGTGGTGCGTTCCTCGCGCCGTTCTGGCACCAGACAGACATCCTGAGGTTTTACGCGCAGGGCGATTTCGAGCATCTCGTCGGTAACGGCCATTTCCAGGTTCATGCGGGTTTGCAAAGCCGCCCGCATAACGAAGACGTCGTTGTCGACAATGTGGCGTCGATCTTCCCGTAAATGCAAGGTAATGAGGTCTGCTCCAGCGGATTCTGCGATAAGTGCAGCCTGGGTCGGACTGGGATAGATGGTGCCGCGCGCTTGCCGCAGTGTAGCGACATGATCAATGTTGACGCCAAGGGCAATCATCCGTGTCTCCTCTGTTGATTCTGAATATCTGGGCTGTGCGAGTCTGGCGGCGGAGAGGCCGATGCCGCCATCACCTGCGTGTGCTGATCGGCATGCTTGATCGCCTTGGCTCAAAGTTCGCTCGGGCAGTGACCCCATGACTCACTCGCTGCTAAAGATCTTCGGGTACTGAATATCTACCACTTGCCGGTATCGTTGGCGGTTGACCTGTCGGGAGGGTAGTAGTGCTTACAGGCTCTGCAGGTCTTGCAACAGGCGACGTGTATACAGTGGTGCATCACCCAGTAACTGAGTAAGCAGGCTGCGCATTAAAAGCTTGCTTTGTTGTAGAGTCAAGGGTGAACGGTAATCGCCAACCGCCATGTCGAGCAAGGATTGCCCTGCAATCGTCACCCCTGTCTCAATACGGATTTCTGCGTGCGCCCCTTGTTCTGGCACAAAGCAATAGCTGCGGGATGCTTCAATCGGTTTGCCGGTACTATCGAGTTGCAAGGTCGGTGCGTAACCCAGACCTGCCAGCAGTGCAAGTTCAAAGCAACGAAGGGTGGGTTCTAGTTCGCTGCTGGCGCCGCGAGCAAGTGCTTTGATCGCCTTCTCATAGGCATCAAAGATTTCGGGATGCGGGTCTTCGCGAGGAAGAAGCTTGATGAGAAGTTCGTTCAGATAAAAGCCGCACATCAGAGCGCGGCCGGTGAGTTGTGGAACGCCTCCCTGCCATTCAGCAGAGTGCAGGGTCTTTAGCTCGTTATTGCCAAACCACGACAGCAGCAAGGGCTGAAAGGCCAGCAAAAGGCCCCTCAATGCGGCTCGTGGTCGCCGGGCACCTCTGGCCACCAGACTGTGGCGGCCATGTTCGCGGCTGAATACATCAATGATGAGGCTGGTTTCCCGGTAGGGATAGTGATGGAGCAGAAAGGTGCTGGCGGATTCGACCCGCTTACTCGTAGCCATATTGGCGAATCAATCGGGTGTCATCAGCCCAACCGCTTTTGACTTTGATCCAGACTTGCAAGTACACCTTGCAGTCAAACATGACTTCCATGTCTGTACGCGCTTCGCTGGCAATACGCTTGAGCTTTTCGCCATTCTTGCCGATAAGAATGGCCTTCTGGTTGGGACGATCAACCAGTATGGATGCGTAGATCTTCTTCATTGCCCCTTCGAGTTCGAACTTCTCGATTTCAACCGTGGTTGAATAGGGCAGCTCGTCGCCGAGCAATCGGAAGATCTTTTCCCGAATCAACTCTGCGGCAAGAAATCGTTCACTGCGATCTGTAACTTGATCTTCCGGGTAGATCAGCTCACCTTCAGGCAATAGTGGGCGGATGGCATCAAGCAGTACATCTAGCCGCATCTCCTTCTGTGCAGACACAGGGACGATGGCTTGAAAGTCGAACTCTTTGGCAATTTTCTCGATAAACGGTAGCAGGGCGTCTTTCTTTTCCAACTCATCGACTTTATTGATAACCAGTACGACAGGTCGGTTCTTCGGCAAAAGCTTTAGTACGTCCCGGTCCTTCTGATCAAAGCGCAAGGCTTCAATCACGAAGAGCACTACGTCCACGTCCTGCAAAGTGGTGGTTACGCCCCGATTCATTGCTTGATTCAAAGCACTGCGATACTTGGTCTGAAAGCCGGGAGTATCAACAAACACCCATTGTGCGTCAGCATCGGTACGGATACCCGTAATACGATGACGTGTGGTCTGTGCCTTATTCGACGTGATGCTGAGCTTCTGTCCAACCAATTGATTGAGCAAGGTCGACTTGCCGACATTGGGGCGGCCAACGATAGCCAGGAATCCGGCGCGATAAGAAGGGGTAGTGGGGTCTGTCATGTAAATCCGATAGCAACGTGCAAGTATTAACGCTTGGGGCTTCTGGGGAGTGAAGACAAAGCAACCTCCGCCGCAACCTGTTCCGCAGCGCGACGGCTAGGGCCATGTCCTCGACTGACGATGGATAGTCCTGGCAGTCGGCATTCAACTTCAAACTGCTGGTCGTGCGCATCGCCTTTCTGATGGAGTATCAAATACTCTGGTAACGGGTGGCGATGGGCCTGAAGCCATTCCTGTAAACGGGTCTTGGGGTCTTTGCCGTGCGTCTCCGGATCCAGCTGTTCGATCTTGGGGCGCAAGACCCGGCTTATGACTTGATATGCAGCTTCGTAGCCAGCATCCAGATACACTGCCGCAAAAATGGCCTCCAAAGCATCTGCAAGGATAGATGGGCGCTTCTGTCCGCCACTTTTCACTTCTCCTTCGCCCATCCACATCAGGCTGCCCAAGCCAAGCTCAGAAGCAAGCTCGGCCAAAGACTCCTTTTTGACAAGGCTTGCACGAAGGCGCGAAAGCTCTCCTTCTGACATACGTGGAAAAGCATCGAAAAGCAAACGCGCGGATACTGCACTGAGAATGGCGTCACCAAGAAATTCCAGCCGCTCGTTATGCGGCTGGCCAAAGCTTCGGTGTGTTAATGCTTGCTGAAGCAAACTGGGCGTTGAAAATTGATGGCCCAGAAGCTGCAGTAGGCGAGAAATGTCTAGATTCACTTGTATGATTACTCTCCGCCTTTGCCTTTGTCTTCGATTCGGAAATCGAACAGCAGGCTAATATTCGCAACCAGTGGCACCTTCTTTTGATATTCAACGCTGATGCTAACGGCACCATTTTCCTGAAGGATTTCCAAGTCTTCTCCCTTTACAGATTTGAAGTACTCAATTTCTGCATAGCGATCGAATGCCTGTCGAATATCTGCCATTGGGGCACCAGACTTTTCTTTTGAAACTTTACCGATCGCCGATTTGATCGAGAAATATTCCGAGTAAACGGGAACGACTTTAAAGAAAGTCAGAACCAGAAAAGCTGCAACAATGGCGATCAGGATAAAATTAGTGAAACTGAATCCAAGCTGTTTGCGCACTTTGAATAACTCCTGTCAACGGATTACGGTGCCAATTCGGCCGAAATCGGCCAGACTGAGCCAGATAAAGAAAGCCTTGCCTACGATGTGATCATCAGGGACAAATCCCCAGTAGCGGCTATCGAGGCTGCCATCCCGATTGTCACCCATCATAAAGTAGTGGTTGGATGGAACAACGCAGCTAAACCCATCGTCATTGTATTGACAGTTGTCACGATTTGAAAAGCTCTGAACTTGCCCAAGATCGTAGGTTGGCGCATCTGGCCTGATTAGGGTCGCATAATGTTTCCCTTCAAAATTCTCATAGAAGCTATGAGTGGTCAGTGCCTGCAAGCCTCTATCCTGCTCCATGTAGGAATATGCAGGCCCTTCCTCTCGAGGGACGGGTTTGCCATTGATGCTAAGCTGCTTATTCTTGTATTCCACCTTGTCACCAGGCAGTCCGATGACGCGTTTAATATAGTTTTGGGAGGTGTTCTTTGGATTAATAAATACCATTACATCGCCGTGGGCAGGCTTGTTTACTGAGATCAAAATATTGTTAAGTACCGGTACTCGAATTCCGTAGGTGAATTTGTTGACAAGAATAAAATCCCCAACAACCAAGCCAGGGCGCATAGAACTGGATGGAATCTGAAAAGGTTCAATCAGGAATGAGCGTAATAGAAAGACAACTAAAAGAATCGGAAATAAACCTGACCCGTATTCAACCCAATCTGGTTGGGGGCTGCTTGCCGCCCGTTTGGGGGCTAACATGAATTTCTCTATAGCGGCAATGATTCCAGAAGCCACCACGAATATCAATAAAACAGCACTAAGAGTTAATACCTGGGCAAGCAAACCAAAAATTCCGATTACGATTGCCAGATAGCCACTTTGGACTAATGGAGGAGGCTCATTGCCTTTGCGCTCACTTTTTTGGCCCTGGATTGCCAATACGGCGCCGATGAAAATCGCACCAATAAAAATGTATATCCAATTCATGATAGCTGTGTAATTGACGTTATTTTAATTTATCTGATGACCCAGGCGTTTGAAGTCGCCAATACTCCAGCCGATCAAAAATGCTCGGCCGACGATGTATTTTTCTGGGACAAATCCCCAATAACGACTATCTGCACTTTCATCTCGGTTATCTCCCAGGGCTAAATAATGTCCAGCCGGTACGGTGCAGGCAAAACCTTCAAAAGAATATTTGCAATTTTTTTCCCGGCCCGGAAAGTCTTGAACAGCGAGCGGATTAAGCGTCGGATTCAAGGGCAGATTGAGTGTTGGGTAACGGTGGGTGCCTAGCTGCTCAAGAAACTGCTTGGAAGTCGTGGGGCGACCACTGTCACCAATGTAGCTGTATTCGCCGTCAGATTGGGTTGGGACGGCTTTACCATTGACAGTCAGGCGTTTCTCCCGATATTCGACCGTGTCACCAGGCAAGCCAATTACACGTTTCACAAAGTTGGTGGTTGGATCGTTGGGGTATCTGAATACCATGACATCGCCCCTTGCCGGATTGCCAATCGGTAAGATGACCTGATTGGAAAATGGCAGGCGTATACCATAACTAAACTTGCTGGTCAGAATGAAGTCACCCACAATCAAATTGGGCCGCATTGAGCTGGAAGGAACGCGCAGAGGTTCGACGATAAATTGCTTTAGAACCCCAATCGCCAGTAATACTGCAAAATTTGCCAATGCAAAGGCCGCCCAATCTGGCAATGGTTTGGTATTGGCTTTTGCCTGATAGCCGCGAGTTTTTGCGGCGATTGCCATTAGTGCAGGCACCAGGGTCATGACAAAAAAAGTGTCACTGGCATTAAAAAAGAGCGAAGACACCCCCCAGCCGCCAGCCAGGAGCATGAAGTATCCGATAAATGCTGTGGTAGTAAGCTGTTCCGCATCAAAAATGGGCTTGCTGGATTTGCGGGACGCGATAATCAGTCCCGGTCCCACCACTGCAGCAGCTATGGATACCAAATTCCAGTTCATTTATTTGTCACTCACTTGCAGAATGGCTAGGAAAGCTTCTTGTGGAATTTCAACATTCCCGACCTGCTTCATGCGCTTTTTACCGGCTTTCTGTTTCTCCAGCAGCTTTTTCTTTCGAGTAATATCGCCACCATAACATTTGGCCAATACATCTTTGCGCATAGCCTTGACGGTTTCCCGGGCAATAATATGTGCACCAATTGCCGCCTGAATGGCAATATCAAACATCTGGCGCGGAATTAACTCGCGCATTTTTGAAACCAATTCACGACCACGATAAATACTGGTTGCACGGTGAACGATCAAACTCAATGCATCGACTCGTTCGCTATTAACGAGCACATCTAGTTTCACCAGGTCATCAGCCCGGAATTCTTTGAAATCGTAATCAAGTGAGGCGTACCCACGGCTGACAGACTTGAGTTTGTCAAAGAAATCCATGACAACCTCGGCCATTGGCAAGTCATAGGTCAGCATGACCTGCCTGCCCATGTATTGCATATTACGTTGTGCACCCCGCTTTTGATTGCATAGGGTCATGACTGCGCCAACATAGTCCTGTGGTACCAGAATTGTGGCAGTAATAATCGGTTCACGAATCTCGTCAATTTTGGATAGATCAGGTAGGCGAGAAGGATTTTCGACTTCGAGTAATTCGCCATCTTTCATCAGGACCTGGTAAACCACTGTCGGTGCAGTGGTAATGAGATCCATGTCGAATTCACGCTCCAGCCGCTCCTGTACAATTTCCAGATGCAGCAAGCCAAGAAAGCCACAGCGGAAGCCAAAGCCGAGTGCTTGGGAAACTTCCGGTTCAAAATGCAGGGATGCGTCGTTGAGTTTCAGTTTCTCCAGACTATCGCGTAATGCGTCATAGTCGTGAGACTCTACGGGATACAAGCCTGCAAAGACCTGCGATTTGACTTCTTTGAAGCCCGGTAGAGGGTCAGTTGCAGCAGGCTTGACGTGGGTAATGGTATCGCCAACTTTGGCGGAGGCGAGTTCCTTGATGCCAGCAATGACGAAACCAACTTCGCCAGCCTTCAAAGCGTCACGTTGCATGGACTTAGGGGTAAACACGCCGACCTGTTCGCACAGGTGCTGTGCCTTGGTTGACATGAATAGAAGCTTGTCTTTGGGCTTGATCTCGCCGTCCACTACCCGCACCAACATGACGACGCCGACGTAGTTATCGAACCAGGAGTCGATAATCAGTGCTTTGAGCGGGCCTTCTGGATTACCTTCTGGCGCAGGGACTTTTGCGACCACTGCTTCCAGAATGTCTTCGATGCCGATGCCATTTTTGGCAGAGGCGCGTACCGCATCGGTGGCTTCGATACCGACAATATCTTCGATTTCTTCAATGACGCGTTCAGGCTCGGCGGCAGGTAGGTCGATCTTGTTAAGTACCGCAACAACTTCTACACCCTGTTCAATGGCGGTATAGCAGTTGGCTACTGTTTGGGCTTCAACCCCTTGTGAGGCATCAACGACCAGCAGAGCACCTTCGCAGGCTGCTAGCGATCGACTGACTTCATAGCTGAAGTCAACGTGGCCAGGGGTGTCAATGAGGTTCAGGTTGTAGATTTCCCCATCCCGAGCCTTGTATTGCAGGGCGGCGGTCTGGGCTTTGATGGTAATGCCGCGCTCCTTCTCGATATCCATCGAATCAAGAACCTGTTCGCTCATTTCGCGAAGTTCCAGCCCGCCGCAGAATTGGATGAAACGGTCCGCCAGGGTGGATTTGCCGTGGTCAATGTGAGCAATGATCGAGAAGTTGCGTATGTGTTTCATAGGATGCGCGTGAGTACGAAGGCGACAAAGAAAAATGGGCACGTCGTGCGTGCCCACTTTCACAAACCACGGATTCTAGCGGATTTTCCCCAGATAGGCATCTAACTGCCGTCGGTTGAGGTGGTAGAAGCAGATAATTTCCTCGCGCTCGCCAACCAAGGCTGGTACGAGTTGTCCATACTTGTCTTCCAGAGCGTCTTCATCGTCAATATCCACCCAATTCAACTCAAACTGCAGGGAATCTGTCAGGGAACGTAGCTGTGCCAGCATATCCTGGCACAGGCTACAGTACTCTCTGCCGTAAAGGGTGAGTCTGGGTAGGCTCACTCTTCATCGCCTTTTTTGGGAAGGGTCACTGCAACATATAGTGACAGCTGTCCTCCGCGAATCAGCCGCAGGGCAACAGCACTGCCGGGTTTGGCCTTGCTGAAGGCGTCCTCCAGCTGCTTCAACGACTTAAGCTCGTCGCTACCAACACCAACTATCAGGTCACCAGGCTGGATGCCTGCTCGTGCTGCGGGGCCATCAACATTGCGGACCTGCAGGGCGAATTTGATGTCAAATTGCCTTTGATTCAGTTGCTTGAGTAAGCGTGGGTCTGCTGGTTCTACAGTCAGGCCCGGCTTGCTGAAAGCATTCTCCTGCTGCTTGCCGCGGTACTCACGTTCGGCGGAGCGGCCTTCCGAGGCTTGTTCCATTTCGCCCACTTTGATTGTAAAGGTCTTGCTGGCTTTGTCGCGCCAGACTTCGACCGGTACGCTGGAGCCAGGTTTGGCTGATCCGACGATCCGAGGCAGGTCGGATGACTTGCCAATACCCTGACCGTTGAATTTCACAATGATGTCGCCATTTTGCAAGCCGGCTTTGGCGGCCGGGCCATCGGCTTCGATATTGCTGATCAAGGCACCATTTGTGTTGTCCCGGCCAAGTGCGGTTGCCATGTCTTGAGAGACTTCCTGAATACCGACGCCAATGCGGCCTCGGGTGACTTTGCCTTTGTCGCGCAGTTGCTCGACCACAAGCTTGGCGTCATCAATCGGGATAGCAAAGGACAGGCCCATATACCCGCCGGAGCGGCTGTAAATCTGGGCATTGATACCGATAACCTCGCCGTACATGTTGAAAAGTGGTCCGCCAGAGTTGCCTGGGTTAACGGCGGCATCGGTCTGGATCATCTGAACGTAACTTTCATCGGGCAGGTCACGCTTGGTTGCGCTGACGATGCCGGCTGTCACGGTGTTTTCCAGGCCGTAGGGCGAGCCAATGGCAACGACCCATTCGCCGACCTTCAGCTTCTGGCTTGAGCCAAGGTCAACGGTGGGTAAGTTTTTGGCATCGATTTTGAGTACGGCGACGTCAGTGCGGGCATCTGAGCCAATCACTTTTGCCTTGAATTCACGTTTGTCTGCCAGCTTGACCTTGATTTCATCTGCATCGGCAATGACGTGAGCGTTTGTCAGGATGTAACCATCTGATTCAATGATGAAGCCTGATCCAAGTGACTGCGCGCGTTCTGTGCGAGGTTGGGGTTGCGAACGTGGCGGGGCTGGGAAGCCGAAGCGACGAAAAATGTCAAATCCATCGTCGTCGTCTTCAAATCGCTGAAGCCGCTGATTGCGGCGGATAACTTGTGTGGTGCTGATGTTTACAACGGCTTTGCCTTCTTTCTCTACCAGCGCGGTGAAGTCTGGAAGTCCTGTAACCAGTGGCGTTGCGCTGGCTGCTGCGGGGAGTGCCGCTGCGGGGGCCGGCGTGGGTACGTTCTGAACCTTGGACGGACTTGCCGCTTCACTGCAGCTTGAAAGGCCGATGGCAAACAAGGCTGCAGTCAGTACCGTTTTCATCATGGTTTGAATTCCTTCTCTCGTATGTAGCAAAAGGGATTATGTGTAAATAAAAAATCGTCGATATTGCGCGATATGAGTGCTTTGAGTAGCCAAAAGCTGTGAAGTTCCCGCTTTTTGATGGTTGTGGTCGCATGTGATCCACTCCCAAACACCTCATGCTTTGCACTGACGAGTGCAAGGGGGCTGAATGGGGATTCGCAGCCAACAGAACTTGGCCAAGCGCCCTAATGTTTTGGGCACCTGGCCGGCTTTTCAAGTATCGGGGGGGTTAGCGCAAGATGAAGGCGTGGGTGAACATCTGGACGGTCTGTTCTGGCACCTCGCCCAGAGCGGTGATCTGGTATCCGCTGCTTTGGCGTGCGTATACGTTGAGGGATCCCTGTTTGGCTTGGCCGGACGTAGCGCCTGCAGCCAAGGGTTCGATGAAGACTGAAACGGTAGCCAAGCCATCGCTATATACGTATTGCACGACGGGCTGACTCTTGCCCGGTAATTGGCGCCGTACTTCTTTGATCAGGCGGAAGCCGGTTGGGACATTTCTTACTTCCCAGTTTGAATCGGGCGCCTGGTCAGCCTTGGGTTGTGCCAACTCAGCAAGGCTGGCGCGACCGCCTATGCTGGGACGTAGCGCGCGCTTGTCGATGGACCCGCCAATTTGCAACTGAGTAAAGGTGAATTGTTCAACAATTCCAGCCTTCTGGCTGTTTAGCATGCTGGTTTTTAGCAGCAGGCCGGAGCTGGGTTCGATCCAGAGCTTATGTGGGTGCCGCAGTTTGTCGCGAGGTTCGAGTATCAAGACCTGAGTTTCATAGCCTGCTACTCTCTCGTTTTCAAGCTGCCGCAAGTTGTAGTTGGCCACGACATCGGCAATCTGGTCTGGAATGATGCCGGGGAAAAACTTGTTGGCAGTGCGCCGATCCAGCGCAATTGGCTTGGTATCGGGGCGATAGCAAACAATCTGGTCATTGTTGCGGATGAATTCTCTGGGCGGGCCATCTAAAGACTCACGCTTTTCCTGTTCACCATTGCCATCGGCGTAGTGAACCAGTCGCAAAGACTCCAGGTGATCTGCCTGCTGGTAGAGGTAGACACCGCTGTAATTGAGGTTGCGAGCTGCGGTATTGATGCGGCGCAGGACGTTGGCGGCCTCAAATGGATTGAGCTGCTGGCCAGTTTGCGCCGTGGTCGTTTCGCTGGCGTAGGCAACAGAAACCACCAACGCCAGGCCACATAGGCCGGATCGTAACATCATCGACGAAAACCTCGGTTATTGTTGCTTGACAGCAGGACGGCGAACTTCAAGGCCTGCCTTCATCGCAAGTCTGCCATTCCAGCTGGGGTTGCCAAGAGTTTCATGGTGAGCCAGCAGATAGGGCGCCACACTCACTTCATTCGCGGCAGGCGCGCTTGCGACAACCGATGCTGGTGCGAGGGTAGGCTGGATGTCTGTGGACTGGCGGTTGACGATCCATGCGGCGCTTGCCACCACCATGACCGAGGCGGCGGCCGACAAGGCTATCCAGCGTCGCTTGGGCTGCCAGGTGGCGCTACGCTGACGGATGGCGTTCGGTGCTATGACGACGGGCTCGGCATCCAGCTTGGCGGAAAAGCGAGTCATGAAGTCTGACGACATCGCTGGCTCGGTACGTAGGGCGTCAGAGATGGCGTGATATTCCTGCCAGTAGCGCTGACCGTCTTCGTTGCAGAGAGTCTTGAGCATGGCGTCGAGCTCATGATCTTCCCATTCGTTGTCCATGAGTGCCGAAAGTTTTTCTTGCATGCTTACCACCTTTTGTTTGTGCTGACCGTATCGAGCAAAGGTCGCAATTGTGTCGCGATTGCCTCGCGCGCCCGGAAAATTCTAGACCGCACCGTTCCGATGGGGCAGTTCATGACTGTTGCAATGTCTTCATAACTGAGCCCCTCCATTTCACGCAGGGTGATGGCGGTTCTGAGTTCTTCAGGCAGCGCCTCAACGGCTTCATTTACCGTTGAGACAATCTGCCTGTTCATCAGTTCTGTCTCTGGCGTATTGAGATCAGGAATCTGCGCTGCGGCATCCAGAGTTTCCCCCTCGTCATCCTCGTACTCGGTTGAGAGCGTGGGGCGACGGCCCATGGATGCCAGGTAATTCTTGGCAGTATTAATCGCGATCCGGTATAGCCATGTATAAAACGCACTCTCTCCGCGAAATGAAGGGATTGCACGATAAGCCTTGATAAAGGCCTCCTGTGTTACATCCTCGATTTCCGCCTGATCACGGATCATCCGTGAGAGTAGTCTTGCAATCTTCCGGTGATATTTGTTCACCAGAAGCTCGAAAGCCTTCTTGTCGCCGCGTTGCACGCGGACGACCAATTCCTGATCGATATCCCGATCACTTGCCATCGCTTGCTCCCCTTGGCACCGATCTGAACGCGACGCTATTGCCTGGCAAAGACAAGAACCGGCCTTTATACCGGCGTGATGGCAACACGGCGGTGTAAAGATCTTCGCGCGACGGTTGGGGCGGGCCAGAGTTAGTGGCTCCGCTGATTTGATTATCGTTATGACGACATCGCCTGCCTCCCTGGCTTGATCCGGCAGTGGGATTGCCGGCTGGCGATGTGT
Source organism: Parachitinimonas caeni (assembly GCF_030129945.1). Lineage (GTDB taxonomy): Bacteria > Pseudomonadota > Gammaproteobacteria > Burkholderiales > Chitinimonadaceae > Parachitinimonas > Parachitinimonas caeni. Next base: position 113,318 of record NZ_JARRAF010000008.1, on the reverse strand, counting down.
CCTGTCTTTGTAGGCCTGCGGTTTGTTGCTTCGCCGCCTCATCATCAATTCTAGTAAGAGTTGGGCAGCTGAAAGCTTTGTCTGTCTATATGCCTTGGCGACGCAGGCCGGCAGTTTAGCGCCAAGTCGATTCAAAACGTGAATTGGAACGTCGCAGTGTGGCCTTTTTGCAATTGATTGCCTCTGGGTGATTCTGATTGTCAGCGAGGCTAAAGGTTCAATCGAAATTGTCTGCTCTGCTATAGTCGGCCCATCTTACGATTGGCAAGGATTTACGATGCACCGTTATGAGGTCTTGATCATAGGGTCTGGGTTGGCAGGAATGACGCTTGCGCTACATCTGGCCGATACCAAGAAAGTCGCATTGGTTACCAAATGTGAGCTGTCGGATGGCTCCAGTAACTGGGCCCAGGGTGGGATTGCGGCGGTGTTGGATAACCATGATTCGATTGAGTCGCATATTCAAGACACCTTGGTGGCAGGGGCGGGGATTACCGATCCTCAAACCACCCGCTTTATTGTTGAAAACGCTAAATCGGCAATTGACTGGTTGATTGAGCTTGGTGTGCCATTTACCCGTGATGAACAGCATGAGACGGGCTTTCATTTGACCCGGGAAGGTGGGCATAGTCACCGCCGTATCATTCACGCGGCGGACGCAACGGGTGAGGCGGTTGTGTCAACGCTGGCTAGCAAGGTGAGGGCGCATCCTAATATCCAGTTGCTGGAACATCGCATTGCCATTGATTTGATCACCGCCCGCAAGCTGGGGCAGCAGGAGAATCGTTGTCTCGGGGCTTATGTGTTTGATAAGTCAACCGATAAGGTCGAAACCATGGTGGCCGATCACGTGGTGTTGGCGACTGGAGGGGCTGGCAAGGTTTACCTCTACACGACGAACCCGGACATTGCGACGGGCGATGGGATCGCCATGGGATGGCGTGCCGGCTGCCGGGTGGCAAATATGGAGTTCATCCAGTTTCACCCGACTTGCCTGTATCACCCTCACGCCAAGTCATTTCTGATTACCGAAGCGGTACGCGGTGAGGGGGGGATTTTGCGCTTGCCGGATGGAACCCGCTTCATGCCGGACCATGACTCAAGGGCTGAACTGGCGCCGCGTGACATTGTGGCGCGCGCCATCGACTTCGAGATGAAGAAGCATGGCGTCGATTGCGTGTATCTGGATATTTCTTACAAGCCCGCCAAGTTCATTACCGAACATTTCCCTAACATATATCAGCGCTGTCTGGAACTAGGTATAGATATAACGCGCGAGCCGATTCCTGTCGTGCCGGCGGCGCATTACACCTGCGGGGGGCTGGTGACCGATTTGCAGGGGCGCACGGACTTGGCCAATCTGTATGCCATTGGGGAAGTGGCTTATACCGGCTTGCATGGTGCGAACCGGCTGGCAAGTAATTCTCTGCTGGAATGCATGGTGCTGGGCCGCGCTGCGGCGGCGGAGATTTTGGCTAGCCAGCCTGCCGCTACCTGCGCAGTACCGGAGTGGGATGAAAGCCGGGTGACCGATCCGGACGAGGAGATTGTGATCTCGCACAACTGGGATGAGTTAAGACGTTTCATGTGGGATTACGTCGGAATTGTTCGTACCAACAAGCGACTGGAGCGTGCGCAGCACCGCATCAAGTTGCTGACAGACGAGATTGACGATTACTACAGCAATTTCCGCGTCGGGAATGACCTGATTGAGCTACGTAATCTGGTGCAGACGGCAGATTTGATCGTTCGCTGCGCCCAAGCGAGGCACGAGAGTCGAGGACTACATTTCAGCAGGGACTACCCGACGCCGGTTGAGCCTTCCGGGCCGACCATCCTGACGCCGGAGCTTTAGGCTCTGTTGACGTTTTGTTTTCGGATCGCGTTTCGTCGGGTTTGGGCCTGCTGCCGCGTAAATGATCTTTTGCTTAGTCCACTAAGCGGCGCGCTTCTCGCCTTGCATCAGGCCCAAATCCGACGAAATCCTGTGTCCCCGCAAGACCGGGGGCATGGCGTCCTAGAGTTCGTTTATTTAGCCTGCTAAACCGCGCTTACCCTGCCTAGCGTCTTCCAAGAACTCGGCCCGGCGCGACCGAAAACCAGACGTCCGCAGAGCTTAAGCGGCGCCGCTGTTCGAGTTGCAAGTGGTGCAGAAAAGAGGCCGGCAAATGCCGGCCTGTGTCTTGGTGCCAATAACTGTTATGTGCTATGCGCCAAGGCGCGCCTTGATCCACTGACCGATAGCCAGGATTTCCGCGTCGTTGACTCCGTGCTGAATCGGGTAGCGATACCACTCCAAAGGATTGCCGAGTGAGGCAACGTGGTTCTTTGCCAGATCGCCGAGCTGAATCGGCACAACGGGATCGAAGTCTCCGTGCGCGGCGAATACCGGCGTCTGGCGATTTGCTGCCGATTGCTGGGATGCGAGCAGCGCAAGGCTTGGAATATAGGTGGAGAGGGCGATGATGCCAGCCAGCTTTTGTGGGTGGGTCAAGCCGACGGTATAAGCCATGGCACCGCCTTGCGAGAATCCAGCAATGATGATGCGCTCACATGGAATTCCCCGCTCGTTTTCCCTCGCAATCAAGGCTCGAATAGCCGTGAGCGAGTCTTGAATGCCGGCTTCGTCGGCGTGGCGATTGATGTCATCGAAACGGATGATGTCGTACCAGGCGCGCATGACATAACCATTGTTGCAGGTGATCGGCATCATCGGGGCATGCGGAAAGACGAAGCGGATGCCCGGAGTGTCGGGCAGTTGGAGGGCTGGGACGATGGAGGCAAAGTCATAGCCATCCGCGCCCAGGCCGTGCATCCAGATGACACTCCATTCGGGGTTGGGACTAGTTTGTTGCTCGACGGCGGCAAGAATTTCAGGCATTGGCAAGTTTCCGGACGGGTTGGTGACGGAAGCAGTCGATGCAGTGATCGTTTACCAGACCGACTGCCTGCATATAGGCATAGATAATGGTTGTTCCCACGAATTTGAAGCCGCGTTTCTTCAGATCTTTCGATATGGCGTCGGAAAGTGGTGTCGATGTGGGGCTGGCAGTGGATTGCGACCAGGCATTTTGAATGGGCTGACCATCGACAAATTGCCATAGATATTGGTCCAGGCTGATTCCGGAATCTCTTAGTTTCAGATAAGCCTGGGCGTTGGCGATGGCGGCCGCAATTTTCAAGCGGTTACGGACGATGCCAGCATTTTGTAGGAGCAGGCTTTGTTGTGTGCCGTCGTAGTGCGCGATTTTCTCGGCATCGAAATGGTCAAATGCTGCGCGATAGGCTTCCCGCTTATTCAGGATGGTTTCCCATGACAATCCTGCTTGTGCGCCTTCCAGTATCAACATCTCAAACAGATGGCGGTCGTCGTGGCACGGAACGCCCCATTCGTCGTCGTGGTACGAGAGGTACAACGGGTTGGCTGGATTGGCCCAGCCACAACGGATTGGAGAAGTGTTCATTGATCGCCCTTTTTGCAAGGGTGTCAGCGTAAGCGATGAGTGGGGGGATTGTCAGCACATACCCACGCCAGCCGGGGTGGCAGATCTGATTGAGCGAGGTTCCGATGAGGTTTTGCTTCCGGTCGCGTCGGGACGAATTGGGGATAGGGCGAGGATAGTTGAGCGAGCGAAATAATCGAACCCTAATGACGCGCTAGCCCAAAGTTCGACCCCGGCTTTGCGTTACGGTTGCCGCAGAGTGGCTTACTGCTAGGGCATTCCCTTGCGGGGACGGAGGATTTCGCCGGACTGGAGTCTGTTGCGGTGTTGACTGTCAGGCTGTAAGGCTTGCATCGCAAGCCTTACAGCCTGTACGTCCAGAAGAAAATCGCCTGACTTATGGCCAATCAGGGTACTTCTTGCCGTGCATCAGGCCCAAATCCAGCGAACGCGATCTGAAGGCAACACGTCAACAGAGCCTCACTGCAGTGGTTAGTTGAGATGTTGTACGGGCGTGTATTGATTGAGTACTAACTGTCCATCCTTGACCGGGATTCGATCGGCAGGCAGATGATCCATTCTGACCATGCCGACATTGCCATCCAGACGGTACTTCACATCGTAACCCACTACCTTTTCCACGGTTTCATTGATGGTCTTGCAGCGCTCTTCTGTGGTGGTGTAGCGATCACTATCCTGCATGCTTTTCTGTATGCGGTTCCCGGCATAACCCCCTCCAACAATCCCTGCAACGGTAGCCAGCTTGCGGCCGTCCCCACCGCCAACCTGATTGCCAAGCGCTCCCCCGAGCAAGCCACCAATTACGGTGCCGGTGATCCGGTCTGAGTCTTTTACTGGGCGTACATGAGTGACCTTCACCTGACGGCATTCCTGATGTGGTTGCTTCTGCGCCACCTTTACCGGGTCCACGCTCACCACATCTGCGAACTCTGGGCCTTTCAGTGCTTTATAACCAGCAGCAGCTCCCACGGATACTACGGCTACGCCACCTGCAATCATCCCAATCAGCATCGACTTGTTCATCATTTCAATTCTCCCTTACGGTCATCTCGACAGGCACCGGTTGGTGCGTTCTATGAAAACGGATTATCCGGATTGAGGCTGAATCGAAACTGAACAATGACATTTGAATTATTGGGTTGCTTGGCAATATGGTCGATCCGAATTTGATGGCAGGAAATTGCTGCATGGCGAGGAAGTGCAAGCCCCGATCTTTCGACGCTTTGTGACCGTATCTCAATCCGTATCTTGGCAGGATCGTCTCCCCCTGCCATGACCGCAGCGCTATACCTGTTAACGCCAAAATTCGAGTTGATAGCGGCGCTGCGTATAGGCTTATTCAAAATACTTGCTTCTTTGTGGTGTGATGGTTTTGACTTACCCACAGAACTTGTCTGGCAGTTCTTGGAGGTTTTGATTGGCAATATTTCACTGATAGTACAACGATTTAATAAATTTCAAGCGCTTGCTTGATGTGTGTATACCGCCCGTCCGGAAGTCAGTGTTTACCGCTATTGCATTCTTGTAATCGGATTTTCTGAGGATTAAGTTTAACAAATCAGAATCAGTGACTTCTTATGGATTGAACGGAGGTATCTTATGAACGCACTACTTATATCTCGTATGTTGCTGGCTGCCTCGGCACTGGCTGGCACTCTGGCTTGGGCAGAGAATGGCGTAACAGCCGATAAGGTTGTCATTGGGCAATCCGCTGCACTGACTGGACCTGCAAAATTGCTTGGCACAGAGATGCGCGATGGCGCGAATGCGTACTTCTCTCAGGTGAATGCTGCAGGGGGTGTAAATGGCAGGACAATCGAGCTGATTAGCCTGGATGATGGCTATGAGCCGGAAAAAGCCGCTGGCAATACCCGAAAGCTCATTGAACAAGACAAAGTATTCGCATTGTTTGGCTATGTGGGCACGCCAACCAGCTTGGCCTCCCAGCCAGTGTTTACCGAGGCGAAGGTGCCATTTTTTGCTCCATTTACGGGAGCAGATGCACTGCGTAGCCCGTTCAATCGCTATATCTTCAATATCCGTGCCGGGTACAGCGACGAGACTGAGAAAATTGTGCGTCACTCTTTGGGCTTGAATCTGAAACGCATTGCGGTCTTTTACCAGAATGACAGTTATGGCAAGGCTGGGTTAAGTGGTGTCGAGCAGGCGCTTGAAAGGCGAGGGATGCAGCTGGCTGCTACTGCAACGGTTGAGCGTAACTCAACCAATGTGAAAGATGCGGTGGCGAAATTGAGCGCCGTGAAGCCAGAAGCAGTAATCATGGTCAGCGCTTATAAATCGTGTGCAGCCTTTATCAAGGAAATGCTGGCTCATGGCGCCTCTGCCCAGTTCTATAACGTGTCCTTCGTGGGTAGCCGGCCCCTGGCAGAAGAATTGGGGGATGAAGGTGCCGGGGTGGTTATCAGCCAGGTGATGCCATTCCCGTTTGAGCAGGTGCAACCTGTGGTACGCGAGTACCGTGCAGCCATGCAGAAATTCCAGCCTAAAGCACAAGTGTCATTTACCAGCCTTGAGGGATTCATTGCTGCGAAAGTGTTTGTAGAAGGATTGCGCAAGGCAGGGCTGAATCCGACGCGTGAGAGTCTGATGGCTGCTTTGGAGAAGATTGATAGTTACGACGTTGGTGGATTCAAGGTGAGCTTCTCGTCACACAATCACAGCCAATCTAAATTTGTAGACCTCACGGTTATCCAGAAGGGTGGGGGGTTCCGTAACTGACGGTAAGCATGTAGCCCTGAGTGTTTTCACACCAGCCGCTCTTGAGCGGCTGGTGTCATTTCAACGCGACAAGTTCTTAATCCTTGACTGATCTTGGGTCATTTAGGCCTAAAGATGTATTAATGTGGAGCTGGCAATGCAGATTATTCAAGCAGAATGATGAATGGCCTATGTAAGCTTGCTAGTGCTGCATGTACTGGCTGCATGATCCAAACGGATAAATAGCGATAGTTGCATGCCTATATAAAGTTAATATGCCGGATGAGAAGTAGAGGGGAGGGGAACAAAATGTTTGGGTGCGTTGAATAGATAGTAGATTTGGCCTATCTCAGTTTGTTGTGAACGTAGAACAAATGATCAATCAGCAGCGATTGGTTCAGCAGTTTTGGCCGCCAAGCGGTGCTTCTCCTGAATTGATTGCCGGGCGCGGCCATGACTTGTGCTGAATACCATGGGTACTAAGGGGCGATGATCCAGTTTGAGTGGCTGGAAGTCAGCAATCGCAGGCTAATTAAGGAAAGACTAATGTATCTGTTTGAAGTTACTTGGGGTTTCCTGGCGCTTGCGGTGAGTTTTGACGGTCAAGGGATGGGAGTGTGGGTGCGGCGCTACTGGTGATTTATTGGCGCGGCAGCCGTCAAGGAGCGCTGAATCGGCTAGGTTCGTACTTGTGTATGGCCTGTGATGCCGTTTTGGAATTTTGGTAATTTATTGATTTATATGGAATTTTCCAAATTTTCCGGCAGTAGCTTGGCTTTGCTGGGTGGGGGGTGTACTTGTTCCAAAAAAGCTGAATGATTATTAGAGATTGCTTAAATTATAGATATTTTCATTCAAGACTTTTCCTTTTTTTTCGTTAAGTTATAATCGGCCCCTTAAGCGACCGTCAAAAATTGACTACATGTGATTGGGGGAGAAAGTGTTTAAGGCAAATGATCCGCTTACCGAGCAGATTGCGCAGTACCTTGGACATCAGATTGTCGTGGGGGATCTTCCTGCGGGCGAGAGAATTCAGGAACTTCGAATAGCTTCCGAGCTTTCGGTCAGCCGTGGATCAGTGCGGGAAGCGTTGCTGATTCTGCAGCGCAGGCACTTGGTCGAGATCCTGCCCAGACGTGGTGCAGTGGTGTCGAGGCTGACAACGGCTGACGTCGAGGCTTTATATGAGTTGTGGCTATTGCTGCTGCAACGGGTGGCAGGGAATATGGCGCGCCATTGGCGGCCGGATGATCTGCCACCTTTCCATCAGCTGGTGCTGGACTTGCAACGGGCGGCAGACAGTGGTGATGTCGAGAGTTTCTACGACACGGGTTCGCAGTTTATTCACAATATGACCGCATTTGCTGGCAATCGTTATGCCGAGCAGGTGCTGTACGACTTGCTGCCAACGGCACGCCGTACTTCCTATATGGTTTTGCGGGCCGGGAAAAGTGAACTGAAGCGGGCGCATGGTTTCTTTGCCGAGTTGATGGCACGGTTTGTCTCTCGGGATGCTGATGGTGCAGTTGCCTTGGTTGATTCCTACGGCAACTATCAGAAAGCGATCGCAGTTGAGGCGGTGCGTATCCTAGATGGCAAAGGTCGCCATTAATGGATTGATGGTGTTGAGACCATGAAAAACAAAAAGCCCGTCGTTTTGACGGGCTTTTTGTTTTGCTGTCTTGTTTGTGTGCAAATCAAAGAGAACTACCCTTGGCAGGCTCGGGCACGCCCCTTAATTCGATAGACTTCGGATCTACCTTTTGCGCGGCGGGGCGTGATTTTCTGGCTAAATTACTGCCCGTTTGAAACTCTGGCTCTTCCTTAAGGTCCAGCTCTTGCCCAGGCTTATAAGCGCAGCCCGCCAGCATTGCCACGCAGAGGGCAGTGACCAATACAGAAATTTTTTTCATGAATCGTTTCTCCGTTTTGCTGTTTGGATGGGGTGATAGGGAGTCTGTGGACCAAGTTTGTCCATGACCTCGTCGGTACTCCCGATGTTCAGCGTCTCCCGACTGACAGGCAACTTTCATCAATTCCTTGAGCCGGGCGGCACCGGGACCGGGAAACAAAGTGTTCTGCATTGGCGGGTGACAGTTGAGCGCTCGGGCGGGGGCATAATGCGCCAAGCCGACAGATTTTGGCAAAGCACAGATCACGTCACCTGTGCATGAAACGATTAGCGCAGGGTTTGCCCTTGAAGGAGGGGTTGGTAGGATGCGCGCTACACAAAAAATACCAACTGGAGAATCGAACGCTTATGCTCGTTGATACCCTGAACTTTCTGATCAAGAACTTGGCAGAGTTTTTTGCGATTTGCCTGCTGCTGCGCTTTTACTGGCAGGTGGCGCGAGCACCTTTCGGGCATCCGGTCGCACAATTTGTCATCAAGTTGACAGATTTTATAGTTGTGCCGGTTCGCAGAGTGGTGCCCAGTGTGGCTGGCTATGACTCCGCTACCCTGTTACTGGCCTATGTTACGGCACTGCTGATGGAGATCTGCCTGATCCTGCTGATGCCGATGCCGGTGAACCTTCTCAATCCGATCGCCGCTCTAGGTATATCCTCTCTGGCTTTATTGGAGTTGATGCGCTTGTCGTTATATATCCTGTTTGCGGCCACCTTGGTGCAGGCTGTTCTGACCTGGGTAAGTCCCTACAACCCGCTTACTCCGCTGCTCAGCCGATTAACAGAGCCCTTCCTGCGCCCGATTCGTAAGTTGCTGCCGACGATCTCCGGTGTTGATCTGAGTCCGGTTGCTTTGATTCTTGCTATCCAGTTGCTGTTGCAAGTCGTGCTGACGCGAATTGAGCTGACGCTATTCAATCAACTCTGGTTTGCACAATGACCTGGTGGCGTGTCGTAGAAGGTGGAGTTCGCCTCAGCCTGCACATCCAGCCGGGTGCCAAGCGTACGGAAGTTGCCGGTTTGCACGGCGAGAGCCTGAAGCTGCGTCTGGCTGCACCACCTGTTGATGGCAAGGCCAACGAGCAGTTGGTGGCTTATCTGGCCGCCCAATTTGGTGTGCCACGCCACCGAGTGAATATCGTCTCGGGGGAACTGTCGAGAAAGAAGCTGGTCGAGATCAGCGGTGTGGCGAGTGCCGCACCGCTGTTTGCCGAATGAAGGCTGGGTCAGTCTAGCGAGGGTAAACGATTTGCTTTAACTGGAGCGGGGTCGACTCTGGAAAAGTCACCCTCGATGATGTCCGAAGTCACCTGCCGTTCGGTGGTGTTGCCGAGTTTCCATGGCAGTAGCAGCAATAGAGCGATGACATCACTGACTGGTCCGGGGAAAACCAGTAGCAAGGCGGCAATCAGACCCCGTGCCACCCACAGCAGGCGACGTATCGGGGCTTCCGAGTGTTTGATTGAGCTATATAGCGCCCAGGCTGTTGCCATGCGCCATTGGCGCAGCAGCACAATGCCGATCAGGGCACTAGCCAAATACCATAGCGCCAAAGCACCTGCACCGATCTGCGATGCCAGGGCAATCGACGCCACTACCTCGGCGACGGGTAAGGCCAGAATGGCCAAAGGAATGAAAGATAAAAATCGCATGTCGTCACCTGATTCTGAATCAATAATCTTAGTACTCTGCAATGTGCCGGATGCCACCTGCGCCGATCTCATCGCTCATCAGCTGGTTGAGCAACAATTGGCAGCCTGCGTGAATGTTTTGCCGCCTGTACGGTCTATCTATCGTTGGCAAGGCAAGGTAGAAGCAGCAACCGAACTGCCTCTGCTGATCAAGACCACCGGGCGTGCATATCCGGCACTACAGTCTCTGATTCTGCAGCAGCACCCTTATGAGGTGCCCGAGCTGATTGTGCTGCCCTTGGTGGACGGCTTGCCTGCGTATTTCGACTGGGTAAGGGCCGAAACGTTTTCCCTGGTTACTCCCACATCCATCTGACCTGACTGCATCGCCCTTGGAGACATTTGTGGCAAGAAAATTCCTGCTTGCGTGCATGACAACGCTAATTTCATTCTGGTCGATGTGGGCCATGGCGGTATCGGAGGCGGAACTCCTCTCGCCCGAGCAAGCATTCAAGCCGACTCTCGGCTGGCTGGATACCAAAACGTTGCACGTCTCTGTAGAGATTGCGGAGGGCTACTACCTTTACAAGGACCGCTTCCAATTTACTGTGGAGGGGGGAGCGACCAAACTGATCCCGCAGTTTCCTCCCGGCAAGGTGAAAGAAGACCCGTACTTTGGCAAGGTCGAAACCTATCGGCATCTGGTGGAAATCAAGCTGGGGGCCGAGTCGGAACTGCCAGCGGGTGGCGTATTGTCCCTGAAGTTGCAAGGCTGTGCCGATGCTGGCGTGTGCTATCCGCCGCAGACCATCAAGCTGAACTGGCAGGCTGGCGCCTCCAAAGTCGGTAGTACTGTCGCCAAAGCGCCTGTGTTGGTGCTGACAGGGAAAGGCCAGGAGTCAGCGCCAGATCAGCTATTCCGCCAAGGGAATTTGCTGGCATTGCTGGGCTTTTTCTTTGTGGCCGGTGTTGGGCTGGCATTTACGGCCTGCATGTATCCGCTGATTCCCATTGTGTCAGGCATCATCGTTGGCCAAGGCAAGGCAGTGAGCAAGCTCAAGGGATTCTCTCTGAGCTTTGTTTATGTGCAGGGTATGGCAATTACCTATGCGGCCGCAGGTGTGATGGCGGCACTATCTGGCTCGATGTTGTCATCGGCGCTGCAACAGCCTTGGGTGTTGCTGGCTTTTTCCTTGTTCTTTGTAGCGATGGCTTTGTCGATGTTTGGCCTGTACGACTTGCAGCTGCCGTCAGCACTGCAATCCAGGTTGAATGACACCAGCAATCGCTTCAGCGGTGGCAAGTGGCTTTCCGTGTTGTTCATGGGGGCCTTGTCGGCACTCATCATAGGACCGTGCGTGGCGCCCCCTTTGGCCGCAGCGCTGGGCTATATCGGGGCCTCCCGCGACGTGGTGCGTGGTGGGTTGGCTCTTTACGTCATGGCATTAGGGCTGGGCTTGCCATTGCTGGTTGTCGGGGTGTTGGGCGGCCATGCCTTGCCTCGTGCCGGGGCATGGATGACGTCGGTCAAAAATGTGTTTGGTGCCATCATGTTGGTCGTGGCGATCTGGATTGCCCAGCCAGTGTTACCGGGGTGGCTGTCCATGCTGGCATGGGCGGGCTTGGCCATTGCGGCGGGTGTTTATCTGAAAGCGTTGGATAGTCTGCCACCACAAGCTTCGGGCTGGCGCCGATTGTGGAAGGCTGCTGGAGTGATGAGCCTTGTGGTCGGTTTGGCCCTGGTGGTCGGCCTGTTGGCCGGCAGTCGCGATCCTCTGCAGCCACTGAAAGTGCTTGGCGGGGGAGGGATGGTAAAGCCTGAGGCAGAGCTCCACTTTCAGCCGATTCGCAGTGTGGCCGAGCTGGATGCTGCGATTGCCGGATCGGCAGGCAAGCCCGTCATGCTCGATTTTTATGCCGACTGGTGCGTGTCCTGCAAGGAAATGGAGCGGTTTACCTTTACTGACCCCAAAGTGATTGCGGCATTACGCCCAGCCGTGCTGCTCAAGGCAGACGTCACTGCGAATTCCGATGCCGATAAGGCGCTGCTGGCTCGCTTCGGCTTGTTTGGCCCACCCGGCACCCTGTTTTACGACAAAGCGGGACAGCTGCAGTCCAAGCGAGTCATTGGCTTTGAAGAGCCGGAAGCATTTTTAACCAGCTTGCGCGCTGCAGGACTTTGATGGACTGGTGCTTTTGGCACATTCTGGCGAACTAAGTGTGTAACGGACTTGGACTGTGATTGAAGAATGAAAAAAATCTTGATGATGTTGGCTGTCGGGGCTTTTGCAATGGGACTGGGCACAACGGCAGCCGTTGTACTGCGGGACAAAGCGGCGACTAAGACCGATTCGTCCGCTGCGACCAAAATCTGGCAGCAGAAGTTTGCCGACTTGGCGGGTAAGAAGCAGGATTTGTCCCAGTGGAAAGGTAAGCCATTGGTGCTGAATTTCTGGGCTACCTGGTGTGCACCCTGCCGTGAGGAAATGCCCGAATTCATGGAATTGCACAAGCAGTATGAAAAGCGGGTCGGATTTGTCGGCATAGCGATCGACAACCCGGCGGAAGTGCAAAAGTTCGTGAAAGAACTGAAGATCGAATACCCGATTCTATTGGGAGAACAAGATGCGCTAGACCTGATGCGGGCCGAGGGAAATCGCGTTGGCGGGTTACCCTTTACGCTGATTTTTGATGCGAAGGGGAATAAGGTTGCTGTCGTAGCTGGTCGATTGACCAAGGCCAAGCTCGAAGCTTATCTGAAACCGCTTGTGAGCTGACCGCCAAAACAAACAGCCTCAAGCGCGTGAAGCATTGAGGCTGTTCAGTGACTATCGGTGTAGTGGGTCAGGCTCATTCGATAAAGCCGCAGAACACATCCCGCATCATGCCGACAACTGCCAAGGTTCTGGTATCTCCGACCCGGTAAAAGACGCGGTTGCCATCTTTACGGGTTCGGAGCACACCGTTTTCCCGCAAGCTTGCAAGATGTTGGGAAATATTGCTTTGGGTAGTCCCAACCATTTCCACAATTTCCTGGACAGATAACTCCCCCAAGCCCAGCACACAGAGAATCTTGAGTCGGAGAGGATGCGACATTGCCTTCATCGCACGCGATGCTTGGGCAATCTGTTCGTCGTCATTAATCAAAAAATGATCTGGTTGCAAATCCATTGGGGGGTAGCGTAGGCGGGAAGACTAAGACCGGCTCTCCAGAGAGCAGCCTGCCAAAAGATGCTGATAGAATGTTAGCCGCTTCGTTGCATTGCGGCAACGGTGGTTAGTGTAAAGCATATTATTATGCACTTTTGTTGCTTGTCTTCCTATTGGCAATTGCCCAGATAGGCGTCATGCCAAATGTCGGTAGCGATACCATCTTGGCCAGCACCGTTCGGACTTGCCTCAATTTTCCGGTAATCAAAGCTAACTTGCCCTTCTGACTCATGACGACTGTTCGCCCTGTACTACTACTGATACTTGATGGATTCGGTCACCGACTGGATGGTGATGACAACGCGATCCTGCATGCCAGAAAGCCGAATTGGGACAAACTCACGGCACGTTATCCCTACACTGCCATTAATGCATCAGAGCGTTTTGTGGGTCTGCCGGATGGCCAGTTCGGGAACTCGGAAGTCGGCCATCTTAATATTGGTGCTGGCCGTATTCTGCAGCAGGATATCAGCCGTATTGATTGTGACGTCGCAGAGGGAACCCTGAGGCGTAATTCCGTTCTTGCCCAGGCAATTGAGGCCAGCAAAGGGCACAACACCCTGCACTTGTTCGGATTGTTGTCGGATGGTGGCGTGCATAGTCATGAAAACCATATCCATGCGTTGATCAAGGACGCCCATGCAGCGGGTGTTGCACGTATTGCGGTTCATGCGTTTCTGGATGGCAGGGATACCCCGCCTCGCAGCGCAGAGGTTTACTTGCAACGGCTGCAAGCCGTTTGTGATGCATGCCCCGGTGCAGGCATCGCATCGGTTGTCGGGCGCTATTTTGTGATGGATCGCGACAAGCGATGGGAGCGAGTGGAGCCCGCATATCGCCTGATCGTTGAAGGAAAGTCAGCGTTTCATGCCGACACCGCACTGGCTGCGCTGCAGATGGCTTATGAGCGCGGCGAGAACGACGAGTTTGTGCAGGCTACAGCAATAGGCGAGCATTGCCCCTTGCAGGATGGCGATGTTGTAGTGTTTATGAACTTCCGTGCAGATCGGGCTCGTGAAATCTCGATGGCAATCAATGACGTGCAATTTGAAGGATTTGCCCGACCCATTCGCCCCAAGCTGGCCATGTACGCTACGTTGACGCGTTATGCCGAGGCCTACCCCTATCCGGTCGCTTACGAAAAAGAGAAAGTCCGCAATAGTTTTGGTGAACACCTGGGACAATTGGGGCTCAAGCAGCTACGCATCGCCGAGACCGAGAAATACCCGCATGTCACCTACTTCTTCAGTGGTGGCGAAGAGAAAGAGTTTCCTGGGGAAGACCGCATTCTGGTGCAATCCCCAAAAGTGGCAACTTACGATCTGCAGCCGGAAATGAGTGCCCGGGTGGTCACCGACAAGATTGTTGAGGCCATTCAGTCTGGCCAATACGCAGCCATCATCTGCAATTACGCCAACGGCGATATGGTTGGGCACACCGGGAACTTTGCAGCCGCCGTGCAGGCCGTCGAAGCGCTTGATGAATGCGTTGGTCGTTGCGTCGAAGCGATGCAGGCTGCAGGCGGCGAGGTGCTGATTACGGCCGATCACGGTAATTGCGAAATGATGTTTGATGCCGCATCGGGGCAGGCCCATACCCAACATACGACAGATCTGGTGCCATTCCTGTATATCGGACGACCTGCCAGCCTTGCCCCAATGGGTGAAGGTGCCTTGAAGGATGTCGCGCCAACCCTGCTGGCCATGATGGGCTTATCCCAGCCTGCGGACATGACCGGTCATTCGCTGATCCGCTTCGAGTGAAGATCGCACACTACCTGTTGGCTTGCCTGATAGCGGGCGTGTCCCTGCCTTTGTTGGCGGCTGGGCAGCCTGAGGAAAATCTCGGCAAGTTGCGAGAAGAAATCGACAACCTCAAGCATGAATTGGCCGAGAGTGAGGCGAGCCGGGAAGAGGCGATTGATGCGCTGAAGTCCTCTGAAAAGGCGATCAGCGAAGCAAACCGGGCCTTGGCCAGCCTGCATTCGCAGCAGTTGGAGGCCGAGTCTGAGTTATCCCGAGTCAGGACAGACATTAGCAGGGCGAAGGCGGATATTGACTCAAGCCGTGATCGCATTGGCCGTTTGCTTCGAGCTGAGTACCGGGCTGGGCGATATGAAGCGCTGAAGTTGGTGTTGCAGCAAAAAGACCCCAACAAGATCTCACGTGATTTGCGTTATTACCGCTACCTTGCTCAAGCCCACCAACGCATCAGCAAGCAGCTGGAAGAGCGTCTGAGTCAACTTACCCCGCTTGCCGAAACGTTGAAACTCAAGACGGCAGAGTTACAACAGATTGCGGAAGAGAAACAGAAGCATAAGGGAGAGCTGCAGCAGGAACATCTGGCCCGCCAGACCACCTTGACCCGGATTGCCGCCGAGATCGATGCGCGCCGTAGCCAGATTGCGCGTTTGCAATCCGATGAAAAGCGGCTGACCAACCTGATCGAGCGCCTGAACAAACTGATCCGTGATCGTGAAGCCAAGGCGGCCAAGCCATCGCCCGCCAAACCATCCGCTTCTTCCAAGCCCGATACCAAGCCAGATCCTAAAGTTGAAACCCGGCCGGAAACCAAGCCCGATAGTCGGCCCGTGGAAACTAAATCAGAAAAGCCGGTCGAAAACAAAGGGTCTGCGAGCACACCAGAGGCAGCGCCGGCAGATGGTGTTGAATTTGCAGGTCTCAAAGGCCGACTGACCTTGCCATTGAAAGGGGCGCTAGTTGGCAAATTTGGCGCACGCCGCAGTGAAGGTACAGTCTGGAAAGGTGTGTTTGTCAAAGCCGGAGCGGGTCTGCCCGTCAAATCGGTGGCGTCGGGGCAGGTTGTATTCGCAGATTGGTTGCGAGGCTTTGGCAATATGCTGATCGTCGATCATGGCGACGGCTATATGACGATTTATGGCGCGGCTGAAAGCCTACTCAAGGAAGTGGGTGAAAAGGTCAAAGCCGGCGAATCGGTCGCAACGTCGGGAAACAGCGGCGGCAGCGCAGATTCGGGGATATACTTTGAATTAAGACATCAAGGCAAACCGCTTGATCCACTATCGTGGGTGAAGTAGGCGCGACAGAGGACACAATGAATCCACGTTTTCAAAAACTGCTATGGCTCAGTACCGGCGTCAGCCTCGGAGTGGTCGTGTCGGTGGGTTTTACCGCCATCGCACAGAAAGAGACGACGGGGCCGTTGCCGCTTACTGAATTGCGGGCCTTTACTGAAGTTTACGGCCGTATCAAGCAAGACTATGTCGAGCCCGTCGATGACAAGAAGCTCATTAACGAGGCAATCAACGGCATGCTGGCAGGGCTGGACCCGCATAGTTCGTATCTGGATGCCGAAGCATTCAA
Source organism: Parachitinimonas caeni (assembly GCF_030129945.1). GTDB lineage: Bacteria > Pseudomonadota > Gammaproteobacteria > Burkholderiales > Chitinimonadaceae > Parachitinimonas > Parachitinimonas caeni. The sequence continues at coordinate 97,043 of NZ_JARRAF010000008.1, read as the reverse complement.
GGAGCTGCGCGTATCCACTTCCGGTGAATTCGGAGGTTTGGGGCTGGAAGTCAATCTGGAAGATGGCTTGGTGCGGGTCATCACCCCGATCGAAGACACTCCGGCTTTCCGGGCGGGTGTGAAGTCTGGTGATTACATCATGAAGATTGATGACACCAATGTTCGTGGCCTCAGTCTGAACCAAGCTGTCACCAAGATGCGTGGTAAACCCAATACCCCCGTGACGTTGACAGTATTGCGCAAGGGAGAAGGCAAGCCCCTGACCTTTACCCTGACACGCGCCATCATCAAGGTGCAGAGCGTCAAGGCTCGCATGCTGGAGCCTGGGTTCGGTTATGTACGGATTACCCAGTTCCAGGAGCACAGCACGGAAGACTTGGTAAAAGCGCTGGAAAATCTGAGCAAGGAAGCCAAGGGCCTGAAAGGGCTGGTGCTGGATCTGCGCAATGATCCGGGTGGGGTGCTGAATACCGCGGTTGGCGTTTCCGCTGCCTTCCTGCCGGAAGGTTCTTTGGTCGTTTATACCGAAGGTCGTACACCCGACTCGAAAGTTCGGCTCAACGCCACACGTGAAAACTACCAGCGTGATAATAACCGGGCCGATATTCTGAAGAGCCTGCCGAAGGAAGCCAAAACGGTGCCGATGGTGGTGCTGGTGAATGGAGGCAGTGCCTCGGCGTCTGAAATCGTGGCGGGGGCTTTGCAGGACCACAAGCGCGCCGTTGTTGTCGGGACCCAGAGTTTTGGCAAGGGTTCGGTGCAGTCGATTCTGCCGATTGGGCCAACATCCGCCATTAAATTGACGACGGCGCGTTACTTCACACCGAGCGGTCGTTCGATCCAGGCCAAGGGGATTACACCGGACATCATCGCCGAGGAAGCGACCGTCAACGGCGTAAACCCGGATGCTTACCGGTTGCGCGAGGCAGATCTTGAGCACCATTTGGAAAATCCGAATGGCGAAAAGACCGATAAGGCAACTCAGAAAGCTGACGATAAAAAGCCCGATGCAGTAACGCCACCAGCTGCCTTGACACCTGCCAAGCCTGCCGCCAAGAAAGGCGAGAAGCGCGGCAAGGGAGATGACGCGGCCGAAGCTGATCGCGTGGATTACCAGCTGCAACAGGCACTTAATGTTTTGAAGGTACAGCAGATTTTGCTGGCCAAGCCACAGGCTCAGCCAGCGGCTGCGACGGCGTCAGCCAAATAAGTTTGCGACATTAATAGCCAGATTTATTTTTTTGAGGGGATGCGGGAGGCGCTCTTGCTTTCGCTTCCACACTCAAACTGGAAACTCACCAACGCCGCATTCTGCGGCGTTTTTCTTTGCAACAAGGAAATTTTATGTCTGTTTGTGAGCTACCTGATTTCTCCGATGAAAGCCTGCTGCGCTACAGCCGGCACATCCTGCTGCCTGAGGTGGGTATTGAAGGTCAGCAGGCTATTGGGGCTGCGCACGTTCTGGTTGTCGGCATGGGGGGGCTAGGCTCGCCGGTAGCGATGTATCTTGCTGCGGCCGGGGTGGGGCGCATGACGATTTGCGACGATGACACCGTAGAGCTGACCAATCTGCAAAGACAGATTGCGCATCATCAAGCGGATTTGGGACGGCTCAAAGTGGAGTCGGCGGCGGCTGAAATTGCACGGCTGAACCCGGAGGTCCAAGTAGAAGCATTGGCTCGTCGCGTTTCAGACGAGCCTTTGCAGGCATTGGTGGCGGCGGCGGATGTAGTGGTCGATTGTTGCGACAATTTCCCAACCCGACACGCTCTCAACGCGGCGTGCGCCCGAATGGCCAAGCCCTTGGTGTCTGGGGCGGCGGTGCGTTTTGATGGCCAGCTGAGTGTCTTTGACCTGCGGCATGCAGAGAGCCCCTGCTACCACTGCCTGTTCCCCGATGACGGGGGCGAAGCCAACGATGGGCCATGTGCCACTTTCGGAGTGTTTGCGCCACTCGTTGGCATTATTGGCAGCATGCAGGCAGCAGAGGCGTTGAAGCTGCTGGCAGGTATCGGCGAATCGCCAGTGGGGCGCTTGCTGACGCTGGATGCGCGCTCCATGCAATGGCGTAGCCTCAAGTTCAAGCGCGATCCGGATTGTCCGGTTTGCCTGCAGCGTCCTTAGTCAGTGGCAGAGCGGCTTCTGCATGCTCGGCCAAAGCGCCTTCGATGTCGGAGAGCAGAATATTCAGTGCCTCGCCGGACATCCAGATCTCGATGATCGACAGCGCTAGCGATATCAGCATCAGTACCAGGCTGATGGCAAAGACGCCGGGTGCGATTCTTTCCAGCCTGGCCAGAATCAGGAACATGTCGAGCACGCACAACAGCATGCTCGCCACGCCAAGCGCCTGCATGCCCCGGATCAACTGGACGCGTCGTCGCAGATTGGAGATCTGGCGCACGATCTTGGCATCTGGCGTTGTCTGGTAATCGCGGTACAAAGTGCGAATGACACTCGATAACGCCAGAAAGCGGTTGGTATAAGCCAGTAACAGCAGCGAAATGGCCGGGAACAGCAAGGCAGGTACGCTGATCGAAAAGTCCATGAGTTCGACTCAGGGCTTGCTGGCTTTGGTTAACTGGCGCAAATCTTCCACAACCTGCTTGGCATCTCCCTTGGCGTTAACATCAGTGTAGCGACGCACAATCTTGCCGTCAGGGTCGATCAGAAACGTGTGGCGCTTCGAGAGCTTGGTCAGGCCGAGATTGATCAAGGTGCCAAATAGCTCGGAGACTTTGCCATCCTTGTCTGCCAGCAACGGAAACGGCAGATGGTTTTTCTGCGCGAATTGTGCGAGGTCGGCAGCGTTGTCGGTGCTGACGCCCATGACCTCTGCGCCCAGAACTTTCAGCAGGGCAAATTCATCGCGAAATCCGCAAGCCTGGTCGGTACAGCTGGGGGTATCTGCCTTGGGATAGAAATAAAGTACTAGCCACTTGCCCTTGAACTCTTCAGCGCTGCGGGTTTTGCCATTCTGGTCAGACAGCGCAAAAGCAGGGGCAGCTTGCCCGACGGTCACGGCACCCAGTGCCGGGGCGCTCACCAGAACGGCGGCGGCCAATGGTGCAATCAAGCGTAAAGCGAATGGAAATGTCACTTCAAACTCCGAAATGGTTGTGGGGGGGATATAAGCAATCTATTCGGGCTAGGGGCTGTTGACGTTTTGTCTTCGGCCTGAAACAAAACGTCAACAGGACTTGGCCCCCGGTTGCGCGGCTCCGGCTTCTACTCTGACTTGTAGACTGGCAACAAGTGCCCGCACTGGTCGCGGTATTCAGACGCGGGAGGCTTGTTTGGGAGACTGTGGTGGTACCAGTACCCAGGTCACGATACTGACGAACAGCCAGCCTGTGTAAGCCAAAGCGAACTCCCATGCGGACAGCTGCAGGCCGAACAGGGTATCCGCCCAGCGGGAAATCATCCCGCCCGGCAGAATGGCTGCCAGCAGGTAGCGCTCCCAGGCAGTTATCGGCCACAACAACCCCATCAGCGTTTCGATAGTGATAAAGCCAGTTACCCCGATGTGCAGAACACGAAGGCCGAAATGACGGACACCTCGCCATTGCAAGGTTGCACCGACCCACGCCACGGGCGGGAGGATGGCAGCAAACATCAGTAGCAGGGCATGCAGGGACTGGACCAGATCTGACATTGTTGTTTAGAGCTTGGGGATCGCGCTTAACTCGATGATTGGCAGATCATCATAGAAATTGCGGGCGATCAGACTGAGTGCAGATTCTGGCAGCAACTCAATGGCGGTCTTGCCTGCATGGGCTTCCGGGTCGTCGCACAACTTGATGAACTGCTCGGCCACGGCCTCGTCGCCAAAATACTCTTTGACGTTCTTCTGGAATTGCTGTTCGGCATAATCGCGTTTGACACGCAGGCGCCGCACTTCGTTCAGGAATGGGCCATTTTTATCGGAATACAACACAGCGCCCAGGCCATCTTCGCGACCACTCAGAAGGTAGCTGGTCAGCAAGGTGTCTTTCAGATACACCGACTTTACGAAGTGATCGAAGGCTTCTTCCGGGCTGTTGGCGTCGATAATGCAAGAAACGTCGTCTTCTGCGCCAGGCTCGTCGAGGATCAGATACTGCTTGGTTGTCATCATGTCACCAGATTGGTCTGTGTAAGAAAGGTGTCGAAAAGGAGTAATGGGCTGTCCGGATTGGCGTGTTGAAGGCTAAGTTTTTTCTAGAAATTAGATAATTATTCCAAAACGTCAACAGCGCCTAGTAAAAGCGCATCAGGCCGTAGTCGCAGACCAGCCCCGCAAATACCGATGCTCCAATCCAGTTATTGGCCAGAAAGGCTTTGAAGCACGCTTGGCGCTGGCGTCCGCGAATCAGGCGGTATTGCCAGACCACCTGGGTCGCGGCGATTGCCAACCCAGCATAGTAAAACCAGCCGCGATGCAGGTAGATACCGATGGCCAGCAGGTTGGCAAAGAACAGGACAAAGCACAGCATGACCGCTGCGACATCAAAGCGGCCAAAGGTAATGGCAGATGTCTTGATACCGATTTTCAGATCATCGTCACGATCGACCATCGCGTACTCGGTATCGTAGGCGACGGTCCAGAAAACATTGGCCAGCAACAGCCACCAGGCTATCAACGGAACCTGGTACTGGATAGCAGCAAACGCCATGGGGATGCCGAACCCGAAAGCAATGCCCAGATAGGCTTGCGGGATGGCCAGAAAACGCTTGGTAAACGGATAACTGGCCGCTAGCACCGCGGCGGGAATCGACAGCCAGATTACCAGCCGGGGCAGGGGAAGAATCAGCAGGAAGGCGCAGAGCGTGAGACCGGCGGCCAGCAGCAAGGCTTCCTTGGTCGAGACCCGCCGAGCGGCCAGTGGTCTGTCTTTGGTGCGCTCAACGTGCGGGTCGAAGTCACGGTCGGCGTAGTCGTTGATGACGCAACCTGCAGAGCGCATAAGCACCGTGCCCATGATGAAGATCCACAGCGTCAGCCAGGCTGGTACGCCTGCGGCTGCAATCCACAGCCCCCACAAGGTTGGCCACAGCAGCAGCAGAATGCCGATGGGGCGGTCGAGCCGCATCAGTTTTTCATATAGGGACAAGCGTTCGAGCAATGCAGATCGATTCATGCAACCTCCCGGCGGATTGCCGGTAAAAAGACTTCTGTTACCAGTAGTCGTGCAGTTCCCAGCGAGAATAACGAGCGCCGCGCCCACAGCACGGAAGGCAGGGGGCCGGCGGCCTGCGCAGCTTTGCGCCATAGGGGATGGCGTCGGTCGATACGGCACCAGCTGAGCGGATGGCGGGTGATCTGTGGCTTGGCAAACAGGGTTGCTCCGAGAGGGCGGGTGCCTTGCCGTGATAGCAGGCGGAAGCCATGACGCAAGGCATCATGGCCGGCAACCGAGTGGGCAAACACCAGTGGCGTGTCACCAGAGAGCAGTAGAACTTCGCGACAAAGGGTGCGCTGAGGCCGCTGCATGCCGATTTCGCCAAGCTCATCAGCGTGCGGCCGAGACCAGCCCTGATGAAGCAATCTGACGTGGACATCGGGAAAGTGGGCCTGCAGGCGGGCCGTCAGCGACGCCTGGTGCTGTAGCCAGGGGTGAAGACGGCGAGGCGCCTGGCAAAGCGGCTGGCGCCAGAGGCGTCGTGTATACATGGGGCGCAGACAGTGGGCAAAGCCGCGATTATGCCAGATGCGGCCTGGCTGGCTGCGGCTGGGCTGTCAGCTGGCCGGCAGTTCAAGCTTGATATTGCGGCGCTCGCTCAGATTCAGGCTTCTGGCAATGGGCTCCAGATGCTGCTTGTAGAGCCGGTCATAGACGCCATTTTTCATGGCTTGCGGCAAGGCGGTGTTCAAGGCGTCGATCAGATCGCGCCGGTTGCGGGCGATGTAGTAATGAAAGTCTGCCGGGTAAGTCAGCATCAGGCGCGGCTCAATGATCAGATTGCTATGCATGGCTGCTTCTCGCCCGATTTCATTGGCGCCGCGTGGGAAGTAATCGATACCGCGCATCTTCGAGGCAACCAGGCGGAACAGATCATTCCATTCGCCATTGTGCTCATAGGTAGGTAGTCCATTGGCCTTCCAGATGGCGATATCTACCCACCCGCCGCCAAAACCCCCCACCATGCCGGTCCGCTTGAAATCCTCCAGAGAGTTGATCGACGCGAAGCGGCTTTCTTCTCCTGGCGGGATCAGTAGGATGCGCGTGCCGATCAATCCGCGTGTCAGCGGCTGGTTGATCCGGGTAAAGCGAGCATCCCGCTCTGCGCTCGGGAGCATCCACAGCAGATCAATCTTGCCGCTTTCCAGAAAAAGGTAGGAACGCTTGTGGCGGGGAATATCGACGCCATTGAGGCTGACATTGTGCCCGGCAGCCTTGAGTGATTCGACCAGCAGCTCCTGAAAAAACTGATGGCGCCCATCTTCACTGACCGGAAAGTTGATGCTGAGGTTGGCAGCCCAGGCGCTGGAAGCGCCCAGGCTTATAAGCAGGAGGCTGGCAAGTCGTTTCATATTCAACTCGTGCCAAATCAGATTGCATGACGAGTCAAGTATAGACGCCGGCGCGTTATTCAACCTGGCCGCTTGTCTTCTTGAATGGTTGATACTCGGGGGCCTCTTCGTGCTGAATGCGACGCAGCAAGGGCCGCATCACCTGATTCAGCAAGGGCTGACGGTGGCGTAGCCAGACATGAGTGGGCTCGGGTTGGCAGCCTAGCCGCGCTTTGGGTTCGAGCGCCGTGCGACCAAAAGAGATGCGCCGGCAGCCGTAGTCGATGGCCTGTGCCAGCGCGGCGTGCAGCAGTCGCAGATAGAGCGGCACGCCCTGGTTGGCAACGTCGCGATTAAAACCGATGTGGTAAACGTAGCCGACCGGTCCGTCGCGCAAGGTGGCAACGAAACCATCGATACCTCCCTCCTTGCGGGCAATATGGAAGGTCACCTGTGGGCCTGCGGTGGCTTTGAGCGCTGGCCAGTAACTGGCATCCAATGTGAAGGGGCGCAGGCTGGCATTTTCATGCACCGCCAGATACAAGGCTTGCAGCGTGTCGGCGGCACTGGCGACGTCGTCGAGCACCTCAAGCGTGTAACCGGCGGCTTCGAACGGCTTCATCACCTGTTGTTTGATCGAACTGCGGTATTTGGAGGTCAGACTGGCCAGATAATCGGCATGTGTGCTGATGTGGTCGGGTAACGTCAGCACCATATTGGGTTCGGTTTCAATGGCGGTATAGCTAAGCCCTGCCAAGGCGGCCGCTTCCTGCTTTTCGGCTTCGCCAAAGTCTTTGATCACCACCAGATTGGTCTGGCCAGATAGCTTTTCTTCGCGTCGAACCCGATAGAGCACTTCTGCTACCGCAGGCCACAGGGCTGTGCGATCAGCGCCTTCGGCAAAACAGACGGCGTGCATGCCATAACTGAGCAGATTGCCGCCAACCAGCACACGCTGAGCCACTTTGCTTTTCAACCCGGGATTGTCACCGTGATGATCGCCAAGCTGGGCCAGGCTGACTCGTACAATCTGCATGCACACCACCGCCAGGGGCCGCTCGTCATCGGCGATCAAGGCATAGCGTGGCTCCAGCCCCTCCGGGCCGGCGGCTTCGAGCATTGCCAGATATTCGGGCGAGAAGAAAAAACTCTGTTCGCCTACCACGGCGCGCCATCGCGCCAGATCCAGCAACTGGATGCGGCTGGAAATCGCAAAGTGATAGTCGGTTGCACTGCGCAGTTGCTTGCGGGCACGCAAGCGGTTCTTCAGTTTGGTCGGAATCAGCTTCATATCGGCTTTCTTGCTTGGGCAAAGGTCTGAACCGTAGTTGGAGGGGGTGTGCTATGACAAGTTCATCGGTCATATGGAACCTGCGCAGCCGTCGGAGGTCGTTCTTGGAAGTGGCTTGCGAGTCGAACCGAGTCAACGACGCAACGCATGCATGCGCCTGCGTGGGGGCCAGTAATTTGAGAATAGCGTTATCGGCAGAGTCTTGGCGGGCCAGTGGCACCTGGCTACCTTGTTTGCCGGAGAGCCTTGAACAATATCTACATCGGGAAATCAGACAACATGAATCGACGCAATTTCTTGCTGAGCGGTCTGGCCTTGGCCTGCGCCCAGGCGTTCGGAATGGAAATGGATCACCACGCCAAACTGGTGATCAAAGGCGGCAATGCCTTTGTGCCGCCGGCGAACATCCGCTTGCCGGTCGGGCAACCGCTGCGGGCTTTGCCACGGCTGGCCAATCAGACCAAGGAAGCTGGGGTGTTCAAGGCCAAGCTGGTTGCTGCTCCGGCCACGCTGGAACTGGTCCGGGGCCATAAAACCCAGGCTTGGGCCTATAACGGTCAGCTACCCGGTCCAGCCATCGAGATTGCGGCCGGCAGTCGGGTCGAAATCGAATTCGAAAACCACCTGCCACAAGCCACAACGGTCCACTGGCATGGTCTGCCAGTGCCGGCAGATCAGGATGGCTCCCCCCATGACGCAGTACAGCCGGGAGGGAGCCGCCTCTACCAATTCACCTTGCCGGCCGATTTCAGCGGCACCTTCTGGTACCACCCGCATCCGCATGACGACACGGCAGAGCAGGTGTTTCGCGGTCTGGCCGGCGCCTTTGTCGTGCGAGACCCCAAAGACCCGCTTGCCCATCTGCCCGAACAGTGGCTGCTGATCAGCGATCTGCGGTTGGACAAGTCAGCGCAGATTCCTGCCAACACTCTGGCCGACTGGGCCGATGGGCGGGAAGGTCAATTCGTCCTGATCAACGGCCAATGGCGACCTGCTGTTGCAATGGCGCCGGGCAGCCTGAATCGGATTCGTATCTGGAATGCCTGCAGTGCCCGGTATTTGCGCCTGGCGCTACCTGGCGCACGATTGTTTGTCGTGGGGACAGACGGAGGACTGATCGCGGCCCCTTACGAAGTGCGCGAATGGTTGCTGGCGCCAGCGCAGCGCGTGGAACTGCTGATTGAAATGCCGATGGCGGCTAAAGGCAACAAGCTGACCCTGCTGGCCGAGCCCTACAAACGCGGCAGAATGGCGACCCCGGAGCAGAAGCGTGCCTTGCCCTTGGCGGACGTTGTACTGACCGGTGAGAAGGTCGCAACGCCGGCCATGCCAGAGAAACTGCGCGAAATTCCGCCCTTGCCCGAGCCCACCAGCAGCAAGCGCATCGTCTTCAGCGAAGAAATGGGCGAGGTACGCAGCCCTAAAGACTTCGGCTTTTTGATCAACAGCAAGCGCTATGAGCACGACCGGATTGATTTCGTCAGTGTGGTGGGTGAAACCGAACTGTGGGAGGTGATCAATGGTTCGAATATGGATCATCCCTTCCATCTGCATGGTGTGCAGTTTCAGGTGGTGGCGACAGTGCGTCAGGGCGACGCCATTTCACCGCCGTTCCTGTCCTGGCAAGACACCATCAACGTCGCGCATGCCGAGCGGGTGCGACTGAAGGTTCGCCAGGATCATCCGGGGCTGCGCATGCTGCATTGCCACATTCTGGAACACGAGTCACTGGGCATGATGGCGAATCTGATGGTGAATGCCGCCCCAACCCCGGCTTAGGCACTGCTTGCCAAGCCAACGCAGCGAGGCCCGGTTTTTGCTTGGTAATAGTACCGGCTTGCCATCACGACGGGTACACCTAAGCTGTAGTATTCGGTTTTTTTAAACCGAATAACCAATGGAGCATCTTCAATGCCCCGACAAACACTTCGCCTCTCGCTGCTCACCTGTGCGCTAGCCGCCTGCTTGCCGGCATTGGCTGCGGATCTGGCACATATCGTGTCGATGACGGGCAGCGGCGATTGGCGCCCGGATTCCGATCCCGCCTGGCGTGTGGCCAAGGTCAAGCTGGGACTGCCTGCGGAGAGCCACGTCCGCACTGGCGATCTGGCCAGCATGAGCCTGCTCTTTGCGGATGGTGCCCAAGTCAAGCTCGCCCAGAATGCTATTTTCCAACTCAAGGCGGTGCCCAAAGAGGGGACGGTGTTAGACCTCAAGCGGGGTCGAGCCTGGAGTCAGGCCAAGGAAACCCGTGGCCAGCTACGCATGCAGACGCCATCGGCACTGGCTGCGATTTCTGGCACGGATTGGGAAATGCAGGTCGATGATGACGGGCGTTCGACACTGACCGTACTGCATGGCCGCGTTGAATTCTCGAACGCGTTCGGCCGGGTGTCGGTGGGTGGCGGCGAAGCCGCCGTCGCCGCAGTGGGTCAGGCGCCGGTCAAGATCCAGCTGCAGCGGCCGGCAGAGCGCATCCAATGGGTGAACTACCGCCAGATTGATCTCGCCGCATACCCGGAAACCCGCTTCAAGGATACCCATGCGGAAACGCTGGCCTTGCAGGCGGTCGCCACGCATCTGCAAGCAGGTCGGATGGCTGAAGCGGCGACAGCGCTCGAGGCTCTGCCAGCAGATGCCCGGCGTAGCGCGGTGCCGGGCCTGTTGCGTGCCGAGCTGGCGGCGTTGGCGGGCGACATCAAGGCAAGCCAGCGTTGGCTGGATGAAGCGTCTGCCCGCTTCCCGAACGAGGGGCGGGTTCCGGCGGTTCAGGCCCGCCTGCTACTGGCCGCCGACCAGCCCGCCGAAGCCCGCAAGCTGGTAGCGGCAGCCGTTCAGCGCTTTCCGGCGGAACCGGAATTGATGCTGGTGAGTGGTGATCTGGCCCGACTGGATGGGCGCGAGGCAGCGGCTCGTGCGGCTTACTCTGCGTTTCTGGCTGGCCGGCCGGATGATCCACGCGGCCGCCGTGGTCTTGCGGCGATGGAGGTCGAACGCGAAGATCTGCCGGCGGCTCGCCAGCAGTTGATGGCGGCGCTGGCTGGTGGCGATAGCCCCGGTCTGCGGGGAGAGCTTGGTAATGTCGAGGCCCTGCGCAGTGATTGGCAGCAGGCCCACACCCAGTTCGATGCGGCATTGGCAGCGCAGCCCGATGACTATGTCGCACTCACCGGCCGTGGCGTGGCACGACTCAAGCAGGGGCAGAATGCGGCCGCCCAGACTGACCTGCTCGCCGCAACGCTGGTCGAACCCCTGTATGCCCGTGCCTATGCTTATCTGGCCGTTGCTTACTATCGGCAAGGTAAACAGAAAGCAGCGCTTGACACCCTGGCGCGCGCCAAAGAGCTGGACCCGAATGACCCCCTGCCTTACCAGCTGGCAGCGTTGATCGAGCAGGACCGCATGGCCCCCTCTGCAGCCATCGACGAGGCACAGGGGGCCATGCAGCGATTGCCCTTCCTCAAATCGTTGAACCCACTGGGCGTTGACCAGCAAGGGAGTGCCAACCTGGGAAGCGGTTTTGCTGCGTTCGGTCTGGAGAGTTGGGCCATGAGTTATGCCCAGCGTTCTTACGACCCACTATGGGCGGGTAGCGAGTTTTTCCTCGCCAACCGCTACCGTGGCGAGTATCTGAAGAATTCATCCTTGCTACGTGCCTATCTGGCCGACCCGCTGACATTTGGCGCACCGAGCGATCTCAGCCCGCTGGTAGTGACGCCGGGTTCCCATCTTTCGCTGACTGGTAATGTCACCTTGGGCCGGCAGTTCCGGGCCTATGGCACCAGCGCCTCTGCCTATGGCATGAGCAATGCGAGCATGCCGCTTGCCTGGTTTACCAATGCCGAATATCTGAAGGTGGACCCGAAACAGCTGCCGCTGGATGGCCATCTGGCCAACTACACTCTGGCGCTGGGCATGCAGCCCACTTACGAACTGCGCGCCTTCCTGTTTGCCAACCGAACCGATGGCGACATGATCGTGCCCGACCCGCAAGGCGATATTGGCCCCAGCCGTTCGGTAGTCGATCGGCTGGATGCGGGCATCAACTGGCGGCATAGTCCGACCGCTCAGACCTGGTTCAAGCTCGGTTGGGGGCGTTGGGATGACGACAGCCAGCGCTCGGTGGGGATTTTCAACCGCAGTGCGCAGCAGGCGCCAACGCAGCAGGATGTGCAATGGCGACACGTCATGCGACTGGGTGGCCATGAGTTGATGTTTGGCTCCGAGCACGAACGGGCCGATCAGACTCGGGAGTCCGTCTCCATAGGTACGGTGCCGCTTGCCGGGGGAAAGGTCTTTACCACCCGCAACCTTGAAACGCGTGATTTTGATCGACGAAACAGCCTGTACTACATGAGTGATCGCTTGCGCCTGAGCGGTTTGGAGGTTGATGGTGCCTTGGCATACAGCAGCATCGATGCCCGCAGGGAAAACAGTAATCGCACCTTCCAGAATGACAAACTGGTGGCGACTTTCCATAAGCGCTGGGACGTTGACGACGATGGCTGGCTGCCAAGTGTTGGTGCTGTGGCGGCGTTTGGGCAGGATAGTCGTTTGCGGCTGGCAGGACAGACCTGGCGGCGTGGTTGGGGCCCCGCCACCTTGGCACCCATCAGCAATGGCGGGATTCCGGTTGATGATGAAGTGGTGCTGCCGGGCGGGCGCCTTGAGCGCTTCCGGTTGCAGTGGGAGTCCGACTACGGCCGCTTTGCCTTTGCCAAGTTCTTTGCCGATTACAAGGAAGTCAAAAACCTGCTGTTCAGCGGTGGGGAGCCGGCCGAGGGGCAAACCGCCACGACTGCGGCTTTCGATATTCTGCAGCGGCGCAAGATTCCGGGGCTGGGTAATGTCGAATACCTGGAAAGCCCGATCTCGATCGGCGCGGGGCGGATCTGGACTTCGGGTGCAACGGCCGATGTCGTGCTGAGTCCCAATCTGAGTGCTTATATTGGCTATGTCCGGTCGAAGGGCGTCAATACCTCGGGGATTTTCAAAGACTTCGAAGTGCCTAATCTGCCGCGCCATCGCTTTGCCTTGGGTTCGACCTGGCTGCCGGGCCAGCGCTTCAAACTCGAAACCCAGATGACCTATCTGACGCGTCGCTATACCAGCGAAGCCAATCTCACCGAGAGCTACAAGCCTTCGGGCTGGACCGGTAACGTCGTGTTGTCCTGGTCGTCTCCCGACAAGCGCCTGGGGGTATCGGCCTTCACCACAGGCCTGTTCCGCAAGGATGACAATCAGTTCTTTGCCGTTCGGCTGGATTGGCATCCGTTCTAGACGGTGCGGTCATTGAACGTGCGTCGGCGCCAAACCCGGTTTGGCGCCGACCTGGGCGCAGCAACAGCGCCTGATCTTCAAATCCCCCTATCGCATTAGGCTCTGTTGACATTTTGTTTCGGGAAGCAAAACGTCAACAGAGCCTAAATCGTTGGCACCCGTGCCATGCACAGGCGGAAGCGTCCATCCACGCGCTCAGCAAACCAGGCGGTTGTCAGTTTGCGCTGGATTTTCGGGCCAGACAGCTTGATCTGTGGCAGGGCTTCGCGGCTCAAGGGCTTGCCTGCTGCCTTGTCGGCGAGCTCATAGACTTTCCGGTAGAGCAGGGTCTGGCCAAAGCGTTCGGTCTTTTCGCTTTGCAGGTCGCGTTCGATGTCTGACCGGCTCATGCCCAGCTGCGGTGTCAGTTTCAGCAATGCGGACAGGGTGTCACTGGCTTCGCGGCTGGGGGCGCCCCGTTCATAGCGGAGCAGGTCGCCATCCGGGGTCAGGCGCTGAGGTTTGGCGGCTGGCTTTGAGCCCTTGGCAGATTTGCTGACCACTTTGGGGGCGGGTGCCGTCGTTGCTGTGCTACTACTCGCCAATTTATCGACCGCCAGCTGGAAAGCCGCGTTACGACTGGCATAGCGCCCGGCGTTGAAGTCAGCGAAACGGTAGATCTGGCGGCTGTAGTCGGCACGGTAATGCAGCAGGTGAGCAATGCCGAAATACAGTCCGCCACGACGGCTGAAGACTTCATGGCGGATGCTGTCACCGATCGGATAAGGGTACGGCCAGGCTTTGGCATGGGCTTGGGCAAATTCGACGCCAACCTGCATGGGTCCGCCCGTGCGGATCGGGTTGGAAATGCTCGGCAGATGCCTGCGCCCCAGCTCGGCAACGATTTCCTCGAACAGAGCATTCATTTCCTTCTCGGTGCGCAGTGCGTTGATGCGGGTGTTGTAACTGCGCCCATCGCGCGAGCTTTTGCTCATGGCGGCTTGAATCAACACCAGCGGTACATGGTAGCGCTCGGCCCGTTCGCCAATTTCCTTCCATACCATCTTGCCAAGACCCGGCACGACCGGATCGGCCTGCCAGCTTGATTCCTGCTCAATGACAGACAGCGCACCGCAGAAGTACTCGGCGGTATAGGGGATCTTCAGCGTGGCGAAGGCATTGAAGATATCGTCACTCCAGCCTGCACGGTCTTTGATTTGCCGTGGCAGCAGGGCATCGAGCAGGCGCCGGCCCTCTTTATCGTTCTGCCAGGCCGGTACGGGAGCGGGCGGCGTGATGGCCGGTGCAACGATCGGCGGGGTAACGCTGACCGGGGCGGTATCGACAGGCGGATTGCTGTTGACTGGCTTGGGCAGGTTGGCGGGCGGTGGTGGCTCCGGCAGTCGTGCCGGTGGCGTGACCACAACCGATGGTTGGGCAGGCGTTGCCTCGACCGGTGTAAACGTGGCTTTGCCAGGACTGGCGCAGGCAAACAGCTGGCTCAGCAGCGCCAGCGCTACGGCTTGCTGCAAGGGGCGGAATCGGGATGGGGGGCGCATGATTCGGGCATGGGATATTGAGAAATCTGCGCGCCAGACCGGCGCGCAGAGGCTGATGGCAGCCAAGATGCTGCCTTGCCGGAAATTACTTGCCGCGCAAGCCTTGCTCGGCCAGATTCAGCCATTCCTTGTTGATCGACTTGGCGTGATGGTGCCAGTGCCGGCTGTCGGCAATCACCTCTTTATACAGGGCGATAGCCTGGCTGGTCTGGCCGCGCTGTTCCAGCCACTGGGCGTAGCGGCATTTGGCCTCGGGGCCGGTGGCGGACTTGATTGCGGCTTCGAAGGCTGGGCCGGCTTCTTCGCGTCCCAGCTCGGCCAGACTACGGGCGTATATCAGCGAGGTGGCTGCCTGACGCCGGGTCTCCGGGGCGTGGCCGAACAGCGTTTCGAGGGTGCTGGCTGCGGTGGCGTAATCGCCAGCCAGCATGCTGGCCTGGGCCAGACCGGTCAGGAAGGAGGCGTCTTTGGCAAAGGGGCCCGCTGCACACTGGCGATAGTGTTCAGCGGCCTCGGCTGCGGCACCCGAAGCCAGCAGCGCAGCGGCCAGCCGGGCCCGGTTGGCTGCGGTGGCGGTGAGTTCGAATGCCTCGGTGGCGTCGCGCAGCTCACGCTTCGGGTCTACCAGCTGGTTGAGCGTGCGCTTGGCAACTTGCGCCCCACGGCTGTTCCGTAGTTCCGGCAGGTAGATCACGATGAAGTAAACGATGCTGCCGAGCAGGGGGAAGCTGAATAAAACGATCAGCCAGAAAAGATTGTGGCCGCGTCTGAGGGCATGAATACCGAAATACAGCGCGATGAGGATATGTAGTCCGAGTCCGAAAAAAGGCATGGTAAGGCAAGCCCGCCTAGCAGAAACCGAGGCGGGGCAATCTGTTGGATGAAATGTTGCCTTTATACCGGAAACGGCTGCATTTTTCTGCCGAGGTGGAGGCTCTGGCAGGGCGTCGCCCCGCCCCGGAGGATTTCGCCGGAAAGCGGCCTGGCCCGGTGTTGCAGACCGCTTTCCGGCGACACGTGTGCTACCAATCCAATGTCAGCAGAACCTATTTGCTGCGGGCGAGCCAAGAAACTCCGCCCATCACCAGGCCCAGCCCCAGCGCCTGCATCCAGGTGAAGGATTCCCCGAGTAACAACCAGGCAAAGACGATGGTCAGCACGGGCCCCAGCGTGGCATAGCCGGCCGCGACGCCTGCGCCCAGCCGTCGAATTGCCGCTGCCAGCAGGGCAATGGGGAGTACGGTGCTGAACACGGCCATGGCGGCGCTATAACCCCAGATGATGCCAGGCAGCTTGGGCAGCACAGTGAAATCGCCTACTGCGGCGAAGTGCGCAAGCACCATACCGCTGGAGGCGGCGCCCGCCCAGCCTGCCATTCGGGTGGAGCCGATCCGCTTGGCCAGCTTGCCCACACCCAGGTAATACAGTGCATAGCTGACAGCACTGGCAAAGACCCAGGCTGCGCCAATCAGTACGGTGTGGCCATCGGCGCGTTGCTGCAGATCATGCCCAACTGCCGCGAAGATGCCGATATAGCAGACCAGCATCGGCGGCCAGGCTTTGGCGGGAATAGGCTGCTTGAGCAGTACGGCGCCAAACAGCAGAACCAGCGTTGGGTAGGTGAACAGGATCAGCCGCTCCAGGCCGGCGCTGATATAGAACAAGCCGATGAAGTCGGTAAGGCTGGATAGGTAGTAACCCAGAAAGCCGATCAGCAATAACAGCCAGATGTCCTGCCGGCCGAGTGGGCCAGCGCCCCGTTCACGCCAGGCCAGCAGCAGGAACAGTGGCAGGGCCAGCACCATCCTGAGGGCTAGCAGGGTGATCGGGTCAACTGGATAGGCAGCATAAGAGAGCTTGACGAAGATGGCTTTCATCGAAAAACCGGCAGCCGCCAGCATGGCCAGTACCCGGCCATCCAGCAGATACTGACTCAGCCCTTCTCGTGCCACGAATTGTTGGACCAGGGCTTTGCTCATGATGCACACTCCAAATGTCGAATTTTCATTATTTTGCGCTGAATGCCTCCTTAGCAGAATGCGCCATTATTCAAGAGGGTCTTCGTAGATGACGAAGCCATTGCGGTTTGATTTTGCCGACTTGCGCCTGCTTGTCGCGATTGGCGATAGCGGGAGTCTCTCGCTGGCGGCCAGCCGCCTGCCATTGGCGCTGTCGGCGGCCAGTCATCGCATCAAGCAACTGGAAGCCAGACTGGAACTGACGCTGTTCGAGCGCAATGCGCAGGGAATGGTCTGCACCCCAGCCGGGCGGCTGGCAATCGAGCAGGCCCGGCAAGTGTTGGCGGCGGCTGATGCGATGCAGACAGGGTTGAACGCGCTGCAGGCGCAACGCCGTACCCGGCTGACGCTACGGGCCAATACGGTTGCCAACAGCTCCAGCCTGCCCGGCCTGCTGGCCGAGTTCATGCAGGCCAACCCGCTGATCGACATCCTGCTGGAAGAGTGCCCGAGCCGCGACGTACTGGCCGCCCTGCGCGCCGGGGAAGCGGATGTCGGAGTGATAGACGGTGCTTATCCTACCGATCTGACCACCTTGCCCTTCCGTCAAGACCGGCTGGTGTTGCTGGCGGCGCGTTCGCATCCGCTGGCGCAGCTGGGGCACTGCAGCTTTGTCGAGGCGGTGGAGCACGCTTTTGTCGGCCTGAGTGGGGGGCGGTCGATTCAGGGCTTTATCGAGCGCATGGCGGGCTTGGCGGGCAAGACCATCAACTTCAGGGCACATGCGCCGAACTTCTCGGCGATTGCCCAGTTGGTGGCCGGCGGTGTAGGGGTGGCGCTGGTGCCCAGCCCGGTGGCGCAACGCTATGCCGAGGCGCTGGATCTGGCGATGATCGTCATCGACGACACCTGGGTCAGTCGCGAGATGCGCCTGTGCGTGCGTTCGGGCGAAGAGACAAGCGGCCCGGTGCGACAGCTGCTGGTTTTTTTGAGTGGTCTTGGTGAAGGGAGCGGGCCCGGCTGAGCTTCCTTTCCATGATCTGCAAAAGCATGCTCAACCGGGTTTGGACTCACCGCTTATCGGCGTAGATGACGGGTGTTCTGCCAGGCGCGGGTGCGTTCACGGATGTAATCGTCGTAGTCCTCAGATGTTTCCAGCGCGCCACGGTCGCGATGGTACTCGTGTGCGCGAGGCACCGGCAGCCGCGCCACCAGATCGGCATGGACCTGTTGCAGGTGGGATGGCTTGGTCGGGTTGGGGTGAACACCATTGGAATTCGGCGGTGTAACGTGCGCCAGCGGGTTGTCGGTGCGTACAGCGTGGCTGTTCAGCACATCCCAGAAATCTGGGGCTGCGGCGTCGCGGGCGGTCAGGCTGGCCAGGTTCCAGCGCCGTTCGATGCTTTTGAGCACCGAGGTGTGGTCAAGCGGCGTGTCGCTGCGGGTGCGATAGATGGTGTTGGGTTTGATCAGCGGTGAAATCAACAGCGTGGGCACCCGAGGGCCAAAGCGGCGGAAGTCGAAGCCGAATTCGCCCACGCTGCTGTCCGGCGGCGTCGCGTTCCAGGGTGGGTCTACGTGGTCGTAGCAACCGCCGTGTTCGTCGTAGGTGATGACCAGCAGTGTCCGGCTCCATTGCGGGCTGTTGCGCAGGGTGTTGTAGACGTCAAAGATCAACTGCTCGCCCAACGCAACGTCGCCGACGGGGTGCTGACTGTTGCCGGTTTCGCTCCAGCTGGGTTCCAGAAAGACGAACGCTGGCAACTGGCCGGATTGGGCGGCTTGCTGGAAGTCGCTGAACAGACCAAAACACTGCTCGGGGGCATCGGTAGTGTCGGGGAAGTTATGGCGGGTCAGCGGCGGGGCATCGTAGCCATAAATGGCCCAGGGGACTTCCGCCTTGCTCAGCAAGCCGAAGATGCTGGGACAGGTGAAAGTCTTGGTATTGTCGTCAAGATGGCCTTGTGAGGTGGCGGCCAGCGCAAAGGCGCGATTGGGCAGCGTCTCGGTTGGTACCGAGCAATACCAATGGTCGCAGACCGCGTAAGACCGGGCCAGCGTCGAGAGCACGGGCAACATCTGCGGGGTGAATATGCCCATGATGTCGTTGGCGGTGGTGCCGTCCTTGATGGTCCAGCTGGGTTTCTGCGATTCCCAGCCCAGCGTGTAGGCATAGTCGTTGACGAAGCCAAGATTGGATTGGCCGGGGGGCGGGGGCTCGCTGGGGGCGTTGATATTGCCGAACAGCTGCGAGTTGGTGGCCTTGTAGCCTTCGCCCGGATCGGCACCCGGCATGAAGTAGCCATTGGGCGTGTCGGGGGTGATGCGGAAAACCTGAACCGGCTGGCCGTTTTTATCCGGGTTGGTTTCCTTGCCGGTCAAGCCTTCAAAGGTCTGTCCTGCCAGGGCCGGATCATTCGGGCCATACAAGAAACCCAGCATATGGTCGAAAGACCGGTTTTCCAGCATCAGTACGACTACGTGATCAATATCCTGCATGCCTGCCATGGTTGCTTCCTCCTGGTTATGGCGGGCCGCTCCATCTCCTTGTTGGGGGCTGACGCGTTGTTACACGGCCGGAAATCAAGGATCTTCGAGCTGCCCTGTCGTCAAAACGTCTTCTCTTTGGCTATCGGAGTGATAGGACGGATTCGGGAGGGGAGCAAGCCGAGGGCGAGGCGGGGTGGGCCTGTTCAGTACCACCACTTCAGCAGAAAGGCCAACCAGTCGTGGCCATATTGCTTGGCATGATCGGCCGCCGTACGCCCAGCCGCATCGCGTTCATCGGTTTTGGCGCCAAGCTGCAACAGGTATTTGATGCACTCACGACTTCCCCCTTCCGCTGCATGCATCAGATAGGTTTCACCGGGATGGGCAGATTGAGCAGGCGTGGGGCGCAACAGATCGACGCCGCCTTCACGCAAGGTAGCCAGCACCTTGCAGCGGCCCCAATAGGCCGCAAAATTTCCTACCGGGTAGTTATACGGGCCGGCTTGACCCGGGTTGGCGCCTGCCGCCAGCAGGGCTTTGATGGCCGCATGGTTCTCGGTTGCCATCGGCAGCAGCAGCCCAGGGACGGCGGCATTGCCGAACTGCGCCGGCATGACGATGCGCTGATCAGGTGAGACGCCCGCTGCCAGCATCGCTTTGAGCACTTCCAGTCGGAATGGGTAGTAGAGCGCTGTGCTATAGGGACTCCAGCCCTTGCTGTCCTGATGCAGCGGGTTGGCGCCGTGCTTGAGCAGGAGGCGCGCCAGTTCGCCCAGGCCGTCGATGCTGGCGTAGTGCAGCGCGGTGCGGCCTTCGCGGCCAGGGCTGCTGTCGATCTGATCTACTTTGGCGCCGGCTTGCAGCAACTGGCGGGCAATGGCGACCTTGTTGTCCCAGGCCGCTTCAAGCAGGGGGGGTAGCTGCTCATTGCCTGCCGGCACGTCCGGATTCGCACCAGCCTGCAGCAGTGCCTGCACCAATTCGGAATCCGCACTATGAACCGCTCGCAACAACGGCGTTTGCGGGCTGCCACCTTCCCCCGGCAGCGTGGCGGCTTCATTGATGGCCTCGCGGGTCGCTGGCTCTGCAAGCGAGCGTTTGAGCTGAACCGGGCAACGCCAGGCAATTGCCTGATGCAGGTTTTCGACCTGCGCGCAGGGTTGCTGGCTGACCGGTAAACCGGTGGCTGCTGCCCAAGGTAAACCGGGATAGTGTCCCGCCGTCCAGGGTAGACTGCTGGTGCTGAAGCGCAGCTCTGGTCGCGCAAAAGGCAGGTGGCTCAAGGCGAGTGCCGTACCGCTTTTAGCAGTGCTATCAATCGGCACCATCAGTGAGAAGTTTCTGAGTTCCCGATCCCTGCCGAATAACAGCGGTTGCTCCAGACTGAGCGCAGAGCTCAGGACCTCCGGCTGCCGGGTTTCGGTTGAGGAAGGCTTCAGACTGACCAGAGCCAGCCGGATACCGACGATGGGGTCGCAACGGTCAGAGCAACGTTGCGCCCCGCCATAGCGCACTTGCAGGCGCGCGACCTGTATCTGCAGCGAATCTGACCGCAAAAACCAGCGGCCTTCCATGTCGAATTGGAGAGCGCCATACGGGTAGCGAAAGTTGAAAGGCCCTTGTGCGGACGGGGCTTCGCTGAGCGGGCGTTCGATTTGTAGCGGACGACGGCCATCGTTACTGGCTGATGCTGACGTGCAGACCGGCAACAAGACGAGCGGTAATAGCGCTTGGCAAAAATGGGCTGACTTCATGTCGATTTCATGGGGCAGGGGACTCCCCATCATAGCGGCAACTTGCCATACCCGAAGTTTGCCGCGCCGGGCGGCGCGGCGCTGATGCGTCAGAACCTGGCGATATAAATATTGCTGCTCGGGCAATTGCCGGCCTGGCCTGCGTCCATCACCAGACTTGATGCGGAAGGGAACTGATCGAGGGTGTCGGCATTCAAGGCAATCCATGCTTCGGCAAAGTAGCTGACCCCGCCCGACTTGGTACATTTAAGCGAAACCGCCCGCCGTGCATTGCTGCCGAAGCTGGCATCAAACGCATTCAGCAAGGCGTTGCGGCTGACCGTGCGGCCACGATTTGTCACCAGAAACTGGTTGAAACTGGTACCACCGAGCTGCTGGGTCAACCACTGGGCCGTGGCAAAGTAATCGACGGGTGCTTGTCCGGCGCAGCTGCCGTGCTTGTACCACTCGTGATAATCCAGGCAGGAATCCACCCCCGGCATCTGCTGCGCCAGACTCTGGCGGAAGCTGCTGCTCAGACCATAGTCGCCCATCTGGCACCACTGGCTGTTGTTTTTGTCCATGCCGACAACCTGCGACGACACCCCGCAGTAAGCCGGATGGTTGCCGCCATAGCGATTGGGCCACAGGCCGTGCAGGCTCATATGGCTGGCAGTCCAGCTGCTGCTGGTCAGCGTCTGGCACTCGGCCTTGTCGGCATGCGTTGCGCAGAAGCCTGGTTGCCAGGATGCGGCAAACAAATAGTAATCAAATGAATCGGCCTTCACAGCCTGAAAGCTGCTGAAAATAGCCAGACCAGCAAACAATATGGTCTTTGATTTTAATTTCACGATCCTTCTCCTCGGCGGCAAAAAAAGGGCCTGCAACAGAAGGCGTCTGGTTCGGGTATTTAAAATGGCAAATTATTTTCTGCAGCATCATGAATTAAAATTGTTTTGCCGCAGTCTATTCAGTGGTTTTATGCCAATACTAAATACCAGACCCAATTCCTTCCGGCAGGCCGGTGTGGCAGGTGGCGACCAGGGGGACGGCTACTCACCAACCCAATAATTTGGCTTCTTGACTACGCAATAAACAGCTTATTGCGAGCCGCAGTGTATGCGGGTTGTGTGAAATGGCTTTTGCGGTTTCTTGATGAATTTGCGTAATTAAAACGACAAATTCTTTACGGCCGGATGAATGACATTAACGGCCACAGCACGCCGGGGAGCAAGGCTTACGATTTTTCGTAGAGGCCTACCAGGTCGTTTTTTAAAACAAACTGGTCTATGTTGAGAGAACAGAACGCTTGCCGGGGGCATCCACGTGACATCTGGCAAAAAGCTCGAAGCGCTGGCTTTATCCCACTGTGTAGTTTCTTTATGACGACGCTGAACATTTTTCGCCCATTGCGGGCTTTAGATGATTGCCATGGCAAAAAGGGTCAAGACGCTACTTTCGCCTGAAATGCAGTGGGAAAGAACGATTGAGTATTACGACTTTTTATATAGAACCCGTTGGAAGGGCGACAGGCCCGATCCGCCGCCAAAGCGTTTAGGAGATATGGTGGACTTGGGTTTCTTTACACCGGACTTCCGTGGGTGGATCAGTGCGCAGCGGAGTGTGATGAATGCTCGCACGCCAACTTTTTTAATTATAGCTGTGGATGACGAAATTTGGGTGGCAAAGGAGAATCATCGATGGTTTGTGAAAGGGGATATATTTTTTATTTCTGGCAAAAATGGGATGTCCAAACGCTTCGGAATGACCGGAGTCAGTTCCAAGGGGGTGCGGCTCTGTAATTGCCATATACCTATTCGGTACGGAAATTTGGATGAGGGACAATTTTGGGGTGATTTCATTGGCAAACAGTGGAATGACCCGGACGTTGGGCGCTATGTCGCTGACTTACGCGCAGGTCTCCGCAGCCGGGTAAGCGCGGATAGCCCGGCAACCGCCAGCTGTTCATTATTGGCAAGTGTCGAATTAAGCAATATTTGTTTTAATGGATTATTCAAATCAGGTCGATTGCCAATGAGAAAGTGGGATTTTCGAATTTATCTCCGTTTTTATCGGGATGGATTTGTAAGATGTTGCCGCGCTATAAATAATCGGTTAGGCCCTGAATTGATGACGTCTCCTGAATCAGATACGCTTCTGGGTCAGGCATCTATACAGGGGCGTTTATCCTCGGCGAGGAACAAGATATGGGGCCCTGATTTGGCCCAAGGAGTGGTAAGACAGTCTGGAAATGTTGTGTCGTTTGATTTGTTAATTTCAAATAAAGTCATTGCGCACTATGAAGGTGAATTTAGACTTGGCCGGCTATATCTGACGTGCCACAGCACCGACAGCTATTTTGCCCACGATGAAATACCGTTCCGTTTCCATCCATTTAATCTAGACGCCAGGGAAGATCAAACCTGATTTAAGGAGAGATCGTTCCATTTCAATTCTCTTGCTTCATGCGCCCGTCTGATCGTGGCAATCTGTTATCAACGTTCCGTGACACTCTTCGGCGGGTAGCGGCGGGGGCAAGAGTCCTTGCGACCATTGCTGTCTTCCGGCCCGAGGTTGCCCTGTTTACCGCCCCATCCCCCGCCTTGTGAGTCGCTTTATTTCAGCTGGGCCTGCAATGCAGCCACGATGGCCGGATCGGCTTTGTTGCCGAGTTTGTCGCTGCTGGCCACGATGCGGCCCTGGCGGTCGGTGACGATCAGCTTGGAAGAGTGGTTGATCTCGCCGTTTTCGAGCTTGCGGTAGCGAATGCCGAGCGAGGCGGCCAGTTGCCGGGTGTGGGTGTCGCTATCGCTGACGGCAAATAGCCAGGGCGCGGCACTCATGCCCTGTTCGTGGGCCATGTGGCCAAGCGATTGCGCGGTGTCATGTTCGGGATCAAGGCTCACCAGTAGGGCGGTGATGCGTTCGCGCTGTGCAGCAGGCAGGGCATCGACGGTGGCTTTGACGCTGTGCAGGATGACGGGGCACGCGGTTTTGCAGTTGCCGTAGAACATGGTGATCAGCAGGGGTTTGCCGGCAAGGGCGGGTAGTTCAACGGCTTCGTTGCGTTGCGAAGTCAGTGGCATTTTCAGTTGCAACAATGAATCGGTAGGCAGGGTTGGGGCTGCCAGCAGTTGGCTGCTGACAAGCAGACCAGCCAGCAGGCTGGCAAAACGGGTGATTTTCATGATGTCTCTCGTTTGATGGGGGCGGCTGCGGGCGGTGTAGCCGGGACATCGCGGGCGCAGCGAAAGCCCAGGGTGCTTAAGGTGTCGCGGCCCGCTAGCGCGGACAGCATGGCAATCCGCATCAGGATGGCGTAATTCTCGCGGTCGTCGAGCGAGAGCGCGGCCGCGCCACAGGTTTCCAGCGTTTTCTGTTCGCCTTGCGACCGGCTATCGACGGTGACAAACAGGCCATTGAAGTCTTCTACCCATTCGTAAATGGCGCCGTGCAGATCGGTAATGCCCCACAGGTTGGCATCGCGCCCCACTGGGGGCAGGCTGCCAGTGGCTGGCCGCTCGTACCAGCGCAGAATGCGGGCCCGCCAGGCGGGGTCTTGCCGGGCATCGGCGCGCTGGGCGTCTGCGGCGGCGGCAAGTTCCCATTCATGCCAGCGCGGCAGTCGGGCTCCTTCGCTCTCGCAGAAGGCGCTGGCGGCAAACCAGCTGACATGCGTCACCGGTATGTTCGGCGCGATGTCGCCCGGTCGAACCGGGTCCGCCCAATGTGATAGATAGCTGCCACCGGCCAACAGGCTGGGTACCTTGCCACGTTGCCATTGGGGCTGGCGGCTGACAAAAGCCTGGAATTCGGCATTGGTAACCGGCTGGCTGCGCAGCAGGAATGGCGCAACGGTGACCGGCTTGTCATCGACCGGTAAAGCGCTGCGAAAACGCCCGCCGGGCACAGGCAGATAGTCTGCACCGTGGCCCGGAAGGCTGATAAGGGCGAGCAGGAGCCCGCCCAGTAGGTAAAGAGGGTGCCGCATGGTCTTTTACTTGGTGGCGCGCAGCTTCTTCACCTGTTCCGGGGTCAGTACCGGTTTGCCATTGTTATATTTGACGTTGATGTAGTTGAGCACCTCGGCCACTTCGTTGTCCGATAGATCCTGTGGCGGCATCACCGAGTTGTACTTGATGCCATTGACCGTAATCTCGCCAGCCCGGCCACCCAGCACAATACGTGCGGCTTCTTCCGGATTTTTCTGCATGAAGTCGGAGTTGGCGACAGGCGGGAAGACGCCCGGTACGCCCTGACCATTGGCCTGATGGCAGGCAACGCAGTTCTTCTCGAAGACAGCCTGGCCGATGTTGTGGCTAGGGGCCTTATCGTGTGGGGGCGGTTCGGCGTTACCGCCTTCTTCACCGTGCGCAGGCAAGGTCGCGGCAGCCGAGCTTGCCTTGATGATGCCCTTGCTATAGATGTCGGGCCGGTCCGGTCCGGTCACGGCCAGCAGGCCCACCGCGCCCTTGTTGAAGGCACGGGTCAGTGAGTGGTCAACCAGGGTCAGGTTGCCCGGTACTTTCGGCACGAACTCGACAATGGCCGACCCACCTGCCGGTACCAGCGTGGTCTGGACGTGTTCCTGATAACGGCTGCCGCCTTCGAAGTACACCTTGTCGAAAATGGCGCCGATCACATGGAAGCTGGACGTGAGGTTGGGGCCACCGACACCGAAGAAGATCCGCACTTTTTCGCCCGCATTGGCTTTCAGCGCGTTCTTGCCGGTCAGTGCCCGGTCGGCGCCGTTGAACACCACATAGGTAGGCTTCTCATCAATGGCCTTCTGCATATCGAAGGGTTGCAGACCGCCCGCCCGATAGCCGCTGGTGGTGTAGAAATCCCCCTGCATCACGTAGTACTCGCGGTCTACCTTGCTCATGCCTTCTTTGGGCTCGACCATGATCATGCCGTACATGCCATTGGCGACGTGCATGCCAACTGGCGCAGTTGCGCAGTGGTAAACATAGAGGCCGGGGTCGAGCGCCTTGAAGCTGAAGACGCCTTCCTGTCCGGGGGCCAGCAGTGTTTGCGGTGCCCCACCGCCAGGGCCGGTGACCGAGTGCAAATCGATGTTGTGCGGCAGCTTAGAGCTGGCCAGATTCTTGATATGCAATTCGACGGTATCGCCTTCCCGCACCCGGATCATCTTGCCCGGCACGGTGCCGCCGAAGGTCCAGAAGGTGTAGGTGGAGCCTTGGGCGATTTCGCGTTCGACTTCTTCAATCGTCAGCTCGACCACAACCCGGGCCGGTGTCTTGCGGGTGATTTGCGGGGGCAACGCTGGTGGCGCCACCAGCGTCTGGTGAATGACCGGCAGATTTTCGGCTTTGACGGCTGCCGGTGCTTTCTGGCTGTTGACCGCGCCAGAAACCGTTAACGAGGCCAAGGCAGTGAGTGTGGCGACGGCAGTGACTTTCAGCAGATTTTTCATCTTTGAATATTCCACAGGGAAACCTGATCGCGGCGATCAGGCAAAAGTGGCTGGTCCGACGCCAGTACGCCCTTGCGCGGACCAGCTAACGTCAGGCCCGGTTGGGTAGGGGCGATACCGCCGGCTCAATCGGACGTGGTACCAACAGCAGGCGAATCGCAAACCAGGCGAGGCACAGGGCACCCAGCGCAAACACCACATCACCCGGTACGCGGGCCCAGA
This sequence comes from Parachitinimonas caeni, assembly GCF_030129945.1. Lineage (GTDB taxonomy): Bacteria > Pseudomonadota > Gammaproteobacteria > Burkholderiales > Chitinimonadaceae > Parachitinimonas > Parachitinimonas caeni. The sequence goes on along the minus strand of NZ_JARRAF010000008.1, from coordinate 70,601 downwards.
CGAAGGCGTGCATCAGCCCCGAATGGATGATTTCCGGCGAACGGGCATACCAGAGCCCCTCGCTGACACTGGCCCACGCCTGATAGATGCCCGATGGCAGTACCGACATGAACACCATCATTGCCAGCCCGATATTGAGCAGCCAGAAGGCTGCCCCCACCAAGCGATCCGACCAGGCAGCGCGGGCCGACAGGCTGCGCAGACAGAACAGCATCAGGCCGATGCCCAGCATGCCATAGACCCCGAACAAGGCGGCGTGACCATGTGCGGCCGTCATGTTCAGACCCTGCACGTAGTAGAGCGAAATGGGTGGATTGATGGCGAAGCCAAGCAGACCAGCGCCGACCGTGTTCCAGACGCCCACCGAGACAAAACACAGGATGGGCCAGCGCCAGGCGGCTACCCACGGCGCGGCTTTGCTGCGGCGGTAGGTTTGCCAGCCTTCCAGACCGATCAGGCTCAGCGGGACCACTTCAAAGGCCGAGAACACGGCACCGACCGCAATCACGCCCGTCGAGGCACCGGTGAAGTACAGGTGATGCAAGGTACCCAGAATGCCACCGCCCAGAAACACAATGGTTTCGAGCACGATGGCGCGGTTGGCACTCTCCATCTTGATTAAGCCGAGGCGGGCGAAGATCAGCGCAATCACGGCGGTGGCAAAGACTTCGAAGAAGCCTTCCACCCACAGGTGCACCAGCCACCAGCGCCAGTATTCGATCATCGAATAATGGCTGTGCTGACCCCATGCCAGCGATGAGGCGTAGAACAGACCAATACAGCTGGCTGATAGGAAGACCATCGCAATCAGGCCACGGCCTTCTTGCGCCTTACGGATGGCGGGGATCAGCGCACGGCCCATCAAGAGCAGCCAGAACAGCAAGCCGACGAACAGCAGAAGCTGCCAGACCCGGCCCATGCTGGTGAATTCCAGCCCCTGGTTACCCACCCAGAACGCGAACTCCACGCCGCGCCGTTGCAAGGTACCCAGCCAGCCGGTGGCGGTAGAGCCGACCACAATGAAGATCAGTGCCCAGAACAGTACATCGACCCCCAGTTTTTGATATTTGGGTTCGTAGCCTGCGAGCAGCGGTGCAATGAACAGACCAGTTGCCAGCCAGGCCGTGGCAATCCACAGCACGCCAAACTGGGTATGAATGGTACGGCTGACGACGAAAGGCAGTACTTCCGCCAGCGGAATCCCAAAAAAGCCCGATCCTTCGACAGCAAAGTGCGCCGTGACGGCCCCCATGCCGATCTGAACCAGAAACAGGCCGATCACCACCACAAAATACTTGCGGGTCGCCAGCATCGACGGGGTGGGTTTGAGCGAGAACAGCGGGTCTTTGTCCGGGGTACGTGGCGACTCATCGTGATCGCCGCGCGCAGCGTGGAACCACACCATGGCGGCAATGCCCGCCAGCAAGAGGATGATGCTGGCAACCGACCACAAGCCATTGGCGGTGGTTGGCGTGTTGTTCACCAGCGGCTCGTGCGGCCAGTTGTTGGTGTAGGAATGCAGTGCTTCACCTGGGCGATCGGCTGCGGTAGACCAAGCCGACCAGAAGAAAAACGCGGTCAGGGCTTGGCGGTCGGCTTCATTCGGCAGCAGATTCGCATTCATCGCGTATTGCTCGCGCAGCCCATTCAGCGACGGGTCGGCGCCATAGAGCGCCAGATAGTGGCTGGCGACACTGGCGATGGCTTGGGCCCGCAGGTCTGAGACCACAATCACGTTGCGATCGGCATTGAACCCGTTGTACCGCATTTCGCTGACCAGTCGCTTCGACACCACGGCCTGCTGATCGGCATCGAGTTGCGCGAATGGCTTGCCTGCCACGGTTTGCGCCAGCAATTCGCGCAGGGCGACGGCTTCACGATGCAGCCAGTCTGCGCTCCAGTCCGGGGCGACATAGCTGCCATGCCCCCAGACGGTGCCCAGCTGCTGTCCGCCAGATGCCAGCCATACCCGCTGGCCCATATCAATCTGCTCACCACTGAACAGCGGTTTGCCACTTGCTGTTTGCACCTGCTGCGGTATCGGCGGTGCCGCCAGCCAGATTTCCCGCCCCATCCAGAGCAGGGCGGCAAAGGACAGCGCAAATACCAGCGCCAGCCCTTGCCAGATGCGTCGATTCGATTTCATTGCCAGGCTCCATTACAGATAAAACTGTTAAGAAGAAATTTGAATGTTTTTTAAATTATCGATCCGGCAGGTTTGAGGAAACGCAGGTCTGGTTGCGAGGGCAGCAACAAAATTCAAAAGCTTGATTTCGGTCAATGCTAAATAAATACAAAAAAAACAAGCCATCCACCCCTGCCTTGGCAAGTGCAAACTGTTGTAAAGGCGTCGCAGCACCGGGCCGCTTCAGATGAAATAGTGATACGAATGGACTGAATAAATAACTGGCCTAAAGTACTAGGCCGGGGTGCTGGATGGGGTAGTCCGCATTGCGGGGCGGCAGGACAAATGGCCTGCTCTGTGCGGCCGCAAGAATTATCGGGATGATTGAAGGCAACGAACTTGAGGTGCCGGAATGAACCCTCTAACCGTCAGTCAGCTATTCAGTCAGGCCAGACCGCTAAATGGCCAGCATATTGTGGTGGTCGGACGCTTGCGCGTCGGCATTGAACAGCAGGAGCTATGGGCTCTGGATGACTTTGCACCGGACCCTGCAGTTCTTTTTGCGCCAGCAGTCTGGATTTCGACCTATAAAGGCCGGCTGCTACCCTGGCAGGATGACGGTTCGGTCGTTCGTATTTCCGGCAAATTGCTGGTAGCACCCAATCCCGTCTGGCCCGGGCTGGGGCATATGGGAGGCTATTGGCTTGAGCTGAAGATGGGGAAACGAGACAGAGTGACGGTTGTGAATGGAATGGGGTGATTAGGTTCTGTTGACTAAGGTTTGTAGATCGCGTTGCGCCGGAAAGCGGCCTGGAACAAGGCGCAGAGCGTCGTTAGGGATCGCTTATTTCGCTCGCTAAACCGCGTTTACCCTGCCTCGCCCCAAAACTCGATCCGGCGCGACTGTACACCTTGCGTCAACAGAACCTAGCCCGACCTGGGCTTGGTGGTGGAATAGCCGGGTTTGGCCAGCCGTAATGCGTTGACAACTACCAGTAGTGAGCTGCCCGCCATGCCGAGGCTGGCAAGCCAGGGGGTGACGAGACCGCTGAGGGCAAAGGGGATGGCGACCAGGTTGTAACCGAGTGACCACCATAGATTCTGGGCGATGATAGTGCGGGTGCGGCGGCCGAGTGTGACGCCATCGGCGATTGCACCCAGATGCCCTATCAGAACCAGATCACCCGTGGTTTGTGCGAGGTCGGCCCCTCCGGCGACGGCAATCGAAACATCGGCGGCGGCCAGCACCGGCGCATCGTTGATGCCATCCCCAACCATCAAGACGCGACGCCCGTGCGCCTGCAGATTCTGTACATACTCGAGTTTGCCGGCCGGGGTCTGCTCTGCCCGTTGATGGGGGATGCCCAGCTCGCCTGCAACGGCTAAGACCGGGCCGCTGGCATCGCCACTGACCAGATGCAGGGTGATGCCGGGGTGAATGGTGCGCAGGCGTTGCAGGGCATCGGCCGCCTCGGGGCGAATGCCGTCGCCGAGTGCGAACGCAGCCAGCCACTGACTTTCATTGGCCAGTGCAACGATGGTGTGGGCGGTCTGCCAGCCTGACAAGGCAGGCGGCGGCGCTTCGGCGCAACCGTCTGCCACAAAGCGCGGGTGGCCAATGCGCAATCGCTGACCATCCAGGCACGCTTCGATGCCGGCGCCGGGGTGGTTGGCAACATCGGAAATTGCCAGGGCGGGGACTTCTATGCCGTGGCGAATAGCCTTGGCCAGCGGGTGCTCAGAGGCGGCTTCCAGGGCTGCGGCGAGTTCACGGGCGGGGCCTTCCGGCATGGCCAGCGGCAAGGTCGCCAGCACACGGGGTTCACCGTGGGTGAGGGTTCCGGTTTTATCGAAGACCGCATCGGTGACATGCGCCAGCGATTCGAGCGCATGGCCTCGTGTTACCAGTAAGCCTTCTCCGGCCAGCCACCCTGTTGCCGCTGTCAGTGCCGCTGGCGTTGCCAGGGAGAGGGCGCAAGGGCAGGAGATGACCAGCACCGCGACGGTAATCGGCAGGGCGTGCTCGGGTGCGACACCGTGCCAATACCCGTAGCCAATCGCTGCAATGATCAGCAATACCAGCACAAAATGGGCTGCGACCCGGTCTGCCAGCTGTGCCAGCCTGGGTTTGTCGCCCATCGCACGGTCGAGCAGGCGCACGATGGCAGAGAGCTGGGTGTCCTGGCCTACCTGTGTGGCACGAATGATCAGGGGCGAGTCGAGATTGATGGCGCCGCCAATCACGCTGGCGCCTTCTGTCTTGGCAATCGGCCGGCTTTCGCCGGTTAGTAGCGATTCATTGGCCGAGCTTCGGCCCTCCAGCACTTCGCCATCTGCCGGAAATGTCTCGCCCGGTTTGACCAGCAGGATGTCGCCGGCCTTGAGCGAGGCAACGGTGACGGTATCCGGCTCGCGATTGGCGGGAAAGCCCAGCAGACGGTGGGCAAAGGCCGGTATGAGTTTGATCAGCGCCTCGGCTGCAGCGCCGGCTTTGCGACGGGCAACCATTTCCAGATAGCGCCCCCCCAGTAACAGAAAGACAAACATCGACACGGAGTCGAAGTACACCTCGCCCCGCCCGACCACCGTTGCATGCACGCTGGCGATGAAGGCGGCGAGCACGCCCAGGGTGACGGGAGCATCCATACCAACCCGGCGTGCTTTGGCGTCGCGCCAGACGCCGAGGTAGAACGGCCAGCATGAGTAGACGACGACTGGCAGGGTCAGAATCAGGCTGGCCCAGCGCATCAGGCGCTCCATGTCGGCTTCGATGGTCCCGGCACCGGCCAGATAGACCGGGACGGCGTACATCATGACCTGCATCATCGACAGGCCGGCTATCCACAAGCGGTTGAGCGCGCTACGGCGCTCTTGCTGGGCCAGCTGCTCGTGGCGGCCGGGGTCGTAGGGGTGGGCGCGGTAGCCAATACTGGCCACAGCCGCCAGGATGTCGGACAGCTTGATCTGGTTTTCATCCCAGCGGATGCGGGCGCGATGGGTGCTGTAGTTGATGCCGACTTCCAATACGCCCGGCAGGCTGGTCAGGTGTCGCTCATTGAGCCAGACGCACGCGGCACAGGTGATGCCTTCGAGAATCAGCGCGGCTTCGCGGGCATTGCCTTCATCGCGCACAAAGCTGGCTTGTACTTCGCGCTGATCGTAGAGCTTCAGCGTATTGGTCAGCTCGGCGGGCAGAGGGTCGCTCCGCGAGGGCAGGGTGTCTCGCTGGGCGTAGTACTGATCCAGCCCCGATTCGATGATGGTGCTGGCAACGGCCTGACAACCCGCACAACAGGCTGCCCGGGTTTGCTGTCGGTACTGGATGGGGTAGGTCGGTGGCGTCTGGGCATCTGCCGGTACGGGCAGGCCACAGTGAAAACACTGGCTGTTTGGAGAGGAGGTATCGGTTTGCATAGGCGCAATTGTAGGGCAGAGTGGCCAGCCAGGCTTGATTGCGCGCAAGCCTGGCGGTGAAGGTTACAACTAGCGCACCAGCTGCCCGCTTTGGCCGATGACCGTGACTTCGACAAACTTCGAGCCGGCGTGGCGGTCTGGGGCGAAGGAGAGGCGGTATCCACCAACGTTGAAGTTATCGAGGGATTCGAGAGCCTTGATGAGCTTTTCCCCGGTGGGCTCGCTCCCTGCTTTGCGCAGGGCTTCGGCCACCAGTTTGCCTGCAATATAAAACTCGAACTCGGTGTAGCCGATGTTCAGCTTGTTGCGCTTGGCAAAGGCCCGGTACTCCTTCGAAATCGGCGTGGAGTCAGCAAAAATGAACGGCAATACCTGACTGATACCGGTGCCTCGGGCCGCGTTGATGCCTGCAACCTGGATCAGCTCCTGGGCATCGACGACCGAGATGGTGTACATCTGGGCCGTTCCCCCGGCCAGCCGGTATTGCTTGAGAAATTCGGCCAAAGCTTCCTGTACCCCGGCGAGCAGGATGGCGGTAGGCTGGGCTTCGAGCAGGGTTTTGACCGCAGGTGCGACGTCCATGGTGTTGCGATCGTAGGCGGCCGTGGCCACGAGGTCCATGTTCAGCTTCTTGAATTCCTGCCGTGCAGCAAACACGCCGAACTTGCCGTCACTATCGTTCTGATACAACACCGCAACCCGTTGATGGCCCAATGCCTGCACCTGTTGGGACAGCTTTTGCAGCTCATCAACCCAGCTGGCACGGATCGGGAAGATATAGGGGTCGTTGCGCAAGGGAATTGCCCCGGTGATCGGTGCAATCAGCGGTATTCTGGCTTCGGCCAGAATGCCTTGCTTGATCAGTTCCTGCGGTCCGCCCGAGCCGGAAGAACCGATAAAAGCTATCGGTTGGTGCTTGGCGATGATGCGCTTGGTCTCTTCAACGTGGCGATTCGAGTCGAATCCGTCATCACCAAAAACCAGTTCGATCTGATTGCCATGGATGCCTCCTTTGCGATTGATCTCCTCGAAGAACTTCGTCAGCGTGGCATTGCTGCTTTCCACTTTCTCTTTGATCTTGCTGCTCAGGGCGCCCACGCGGCCCAGATAAACCTTGCCAGCGGCCTGCGCTGGCGTCGTAAGCAGGAAGCTTGCGGCGATGACCGCTGTGGTCAGCCGTAGTGCGATGTTGCGCATGGTTGCTACTGTCTCCAGAAATTGTATTGGTGCGTCCGTCGCGAGGTGGCCGATCGTCTTGTGACCGCGCCTCGGCGGGCCATGACCGCCGGATCCGTTTTGCCGATGGCAGAACAGATGGCGCAGGCGACGCATGGGGATTGCTTCAACAGGACCCGTTCGCAGGGTCTGGCCCCGTGGTGTTTATTCCATAACCGACTCAAGCTGACTGGCTTCTTCCGCCAGGTGCTCGATGTCATCCGAGTGCAGGCCCAGATAGCCCACGACAATCCCGCCCACGGCAGACCAGCCGGGGTCGCGGCTGAGTTTGCTGCGGGTGATGACCAGGTGCTCGGCCAGTCGTGCCAGCGCGATCAGGGTCAGTGCCTGAGGTTCCAGACTTGCGTCCTCCGTCTGCAACAGGCTGAAAGCATGATGATGCAGAATTGCCTGTTGCAGTGTCACCGGCAGATTCCAGCTACGAGCGAGCAGGTAACCCACCACATCGTGACCCACGCGATGTATGGCCTCTTCCAGAGCAGGCAGGTTGTCCGGCTGCTCTGCGCCTTGCTGGAGCGTTTTGCCATAGTGGCTAAAACGCTGGGCCAGCACCGGCATGCCGCTATCCCTGAGCAAACCGAACAGATGGGCCTGATCGGCGCTGCACAGGCGGAACTGACTGGCCGCCAATGCTGCGAGGGCGGCGATGCCAAGGGTGTGAGTCCAGAATTGCCCGATATCGAAGTTGTGTGGTTTGGGCAAGGCTTTACGAAGTGAAACGCTGGCTACGACATTGCCCAGATTCGTCAGCCCCAGATAGGTGGCCGCCTCGGGAATCGTGCTGACCTGCCCTCGGGCAAACGCCGATGAGTTGGCAATTTTCAACACTGCGGCCGCCAGGGATACGTCCTGACTGATCAGTTCGGCAACCTTGCGCAGGTCTGCTGCAGGTCTGGCCTGCTCGGCGGCGAGGTCGGCCAGAATCTGCGGTCTTGCTGGTATCGTCAGGCTTTTCAGCAGGTTTTGTGCTTCGTTTTCAGATATCTGGCGGAGCATTGGCGACGCTCCCGTTTCACTCGATGCCATCAATGCTACCTTTTTGTCTGACTGTCGTGCAGGTTGTGACAGTTTCACACTGTTTGAATCGACAGACGCTTTCAATATTCCGGCACGCTATTTGAATAGCAGAAACGGCCAGTAAATGGTTCTTTAGCCAATGTTATAGTCGGCGCTTTACTGTTTGACGAGGCTTTGTCTGCCATGAGTAAACTCGTGTCTCCCCACGGCGGTGGTGATCTGAAACCCCTGTTGCTAGAAGGCGCTGCCCTGGTGGCGGAACGCGAGCGCGCCCAGGGGTTGCCCCGCATCCCGGTCAGCTCGCGTGAAAAGGGCGACCTGATCATGCTGGGCATTGGCGGTTTTACTCCGCTGGATGGATTCATGACCCACGCCGATTGGGCGGGTGTCTGCGATGGGTATCGCCTGGCCAATGGGTTGTTCTGGCCGATTCCGATTACTTTGTCTACCCGTCGCGAACTGGCCGATGGCCTGTCCGTAGGCCAGGATGTTGCGCTGTACGATCCGGAAAACGATGAGATCGTCGCCACACTCAAGCTCACCGAAAAGTACCAGATCGACAAGGCCCACGAGTGTCAGCAGGTGTTCCGTACGACCGACCCGGAGCATCCGGGCGTCAAGATGGTCATGGAGCAGGGCGAGGTGAACCTTGCCGGCCCTGTGAAGGTGCTGACTACGGGGGGCTTCCCTGAAGAATACGGCGATCAGTTCCTGACGCCAGCGCAAACCCGTGAACAGTTTGTACAACGGGGCTGGAAGACGATTGCGGCTTTCCAGACCCGTAACCCGATGCACCGTTCGCACGAGTATCTGGCCAAGATTGCCATTGAGACGACCGATGGCGTGCTGGTGCATTCGCTGCTGGGCAAGTTGAAGGCAGGCGACATTCCGGCCCCGGTCCGGTCGAAGGCGATTTCGACGCTGATTGAAAAATATTTCGTCAAGAACACCGTGATCCAGGCGGGCTACCCGCTCGACATGCGGTATGCCGGCCCACGCGAGGCGTTGTTGCATGCGCTGTTCCGGCAAAACTACGGGTGCTCACACCTGATCGTGGGGCGTGATCATGCCGGTGTGGGGAGCTATTACGGGCCGTTTGATGCGCAGCATATCTTTGATGAAATCCCTGCCAATGCGCTCGAAATCAAACCGTTGAAAATTGACTGGACCTTCTATTGCAGTGAGTGCGATGGCATGGCCTCAGCCCGGACTTGCCCGCACGACGAGAAGTACCGCCTGTTGTTGTCTGGCACCAAGCTGCGCAAGCTGCTGTCGGAAGGGGGTGAGGTGCCTCCGCAGTTCAGCCGGCCCGAGGTACTGCAGATTCTGCGGGAGTATTACGCCAGCCTTGAAGAGCACGAGAAGGTGGAAGTGAAGTTGAGTGGCCACTCGGCCCGCTGACCTCAGGCGGTAGATTTCCAGCCGTCCTGAAGTATCTCGACTGAAGCAACCTATACTGAAACCGGCACTCGTTGCCGGTTTCTTTTTGGAGGTTGCGCCAATGGAACCCGTTCGCCGTCGTCTGCTGCTCGGTCTGCTCGGGGGCTATCTCACCGGCTTTCGTGCCACGGCTGCTGTGGAGGCAGGTTGGACGGTTGCCGGAGATATCAGTTATCCGCCCTACAGCTTTATCGATGAACTGGGCAACCCGGCCGGAATGGATACCGAGATCGTTGCCGCTGCGCTACGGGCGATCAATCAGCCGTTCGAGATCCGGCTCTACCCTTGGGAGCGGGTCAAGAAAATGCTGGATGCCAAACAGATTGATCTGGCCTATCAGTTTGTTGGCACGCCCGAGCGGCAGGCGCAGTACCGGCTGATCGGTCCGATTCGCCCCGGTATTACCGTATTTGCCAGTCGGGCGGATCACCCCATTGAATACCGAAAGCTGGAAGACCTGACGCCGCATGTGATCGGTACGGTGTTTGGCTATGCCTATACCGATGCGTTCGATCGTGCGCCGTTGAAAAAGGACAATGGAGCGACCAACCCCGAGCAATTGCTGGCAAAGTTACTGGCAGGCAGAGTAGATTTGATCGTGGGCGATAAAGCCCAGTTTCTTTATCTTGCCCGTAAGCGTGGCGCTGAGCAGGATCTGCGCATTTTGTCCCAGCCCTTGGCTGTGGTGCCTCGTTATGTCGGGTTTCCCAAGGACGCTGTCGGCAAAGCTGAGCGCTTTGCCGTTGGACTGAAGCGAATTACAGAAGATGGCACACTCGCCCGTATCCTCGCCCGCTGGCAATAGCCCCACATCTGCTCCGACTGCCCGGTATCACCTGTCTGAATTAATCTGCCGGCGTACCCAGCCCGGCGCTGACCTCGCCGCAATAGACGCCGAAATCTGGCAGCGTTTTGGCCAGACACGGGCGGTGATGTTTACCGATCTTGCTGGTTTTTCCAGACAAGTCGAGGAGTTTGGCATCATCCAGTTCCTGCAGGTGATCTGCGAATCAGAACGCCTGTTCGAGGCATTGTTTTCCCAGCATCAGGGCAAGTGCCTGAAGCGCGATGGCGATAGCATGCTGGTAATTTTTCCTGATACCGACAGCATGCTGCATTGTGCGATTGCAATGGGATTGGCCGCAGATGCCTACAACCAGAACCAGCTGGAGGAAAACCGCGTCAGGTTATGTCTGGGACTGGGCTTTGGGCCCATGTTGGTGATTGGTGATGAAGATGTCTATGGCGCTGAGGTCAACGCCGCCAGCAAATTGGGTGAAGACACCGCCAAGGCCGGGGAAATTCTGGTGACCGATCTGGTGGCGGCGACGGCCGCACCACCGGGCTATCGTTTCGAATTGTGCGCAGATCGCCTGTTTGGCAGACGAGAGGTATTCCGGCTGGTGACGGTCTGAGCCGATACGAGTTTGACCCTGGCTGGCTGGGCGGGCTCCGTCTTCCCGCCGGGCTGGCTACAGGTCCGGGTTGCGAGCCCGCTATCTGGACTGGAGCAAATTCGAAGCCAATGGGTTGGCTTGGCTTCGTTTTTGAGAATAATTCTTATTACTGAAAATGGCAAGCCCTGCTTGCCGGTTCCAGGGTTTAGCGGCCACGCGTGAGACTGCGCATGGCTTGTTCAATGCCCTCGACGGTTAGCGGAAACATGCGCTCGCCAAGCATTTGCCGAGTCATGATCACGGATTCGGTGTAATCCCAGATCTCCTGTCGTACCGGGTTAAGCCACACGGCGTGGCTGAATTGGTCTAGCAGCCGCTCCAGCCATACTTTGCCTGGTTCATCATTGTTGTGCTCGACGCTCCCTCCCCGATACAGAATCTCATAAGGACTCATGGTGGCATCTCCCACAAAGATCAGTTTGTAGTCGCTGCCGAAGGTGTGGATGACATCCCAGGTTGGAAAGCGCTCGCCATGCCGTCGGGCGTTGTCACGCCAGACCGACTCATACACGAAGTTGTGAAAGTAAAAATACTCAAGGTGCTTGAACTCGGTCTTGGCGGCAGAAAACAGCTCTTCGCAAACCTTGATGTGATCATCCATTGAGCCGCCGACATCCAGAAACAGCAGCACCTTCACCGTATTGTGGCGCTCGGGTACCAATTTGAGATCAAGATGGCCGGCATTGGCGGCGGTAGCGTGGATGGTGGCGTCCAGATCCAGAATCTCCTCGGCGCCATCCCGTGCAAATTGGCGCAGGCGCCGTAAGGCAACTTTGATATTGCGGGTACCTAGTTCAACGCTGTCATCGAAATTACGGAATTCGCGCTGATCCCACACCTTTACCGCCCGCCGATGCCGTGATTCCTTCTGGCCAATGCGGATGCCGGCGGGGTTGTAGCCATAGGCACCGAACGGGCTGGTGCCGCCGGTGCCGATCCATTTATTGCCGCCTTCATGCCGCTCCTTCTGTTCGGCCAGCCGCTCTTTCAGTGTCTGCATCAGCTGTTCCCAGCCCATGGCCTGTATCTTGGCCTTGTCCTCATCGCTCATATGGCGCTCAAACAAGGCTTGCAACCAGTCGGCGGGGATATCGGCCTGCAGCACCTCGTCCAGCGACTCCAGCCCCTTGAAGTAGTGGCCAAACACTTGATCGAAGCGATCGTAGTGTTTCTCGTCCTTGATCAGTACCAGCCGCGCCAGATGATAAAAGTCATCAAGGCTACCGCTGACTACGCGCTGATCCAGCGCTTCGAGCAGAGTGAGCAGCTCCTGCGTACCGACGGGCAAACCAGCGTCGCGGAGTTCATAAAAAAAGTCGATCAACATGGGGACTTATCCATTCTGGTGATGCTGATTACGGTAGGCGCTGGGTGACATGCCGAACCAACGGCGAAATGCCCGGCCAAAGTTGGAGGGGTCTCGATAACCAAGCAGTTCGGCGATGCTGTCGATCGGCAGCCGGACCGCCAGCAACTCGCTGGCCTGGCCGCGCCGGACTTCGTCGAGCAAGGTTTGAAACGTTGTGGCATCTGCGGCCAGGCGGCGCACCAGCGTGCGGCTGGAAAGGTGAAAGTGCCGGGCGGCCTGATCAATACAAGGCGAGTCCTGCAGCCGTTCGGCCAGATAAGCCCGCACTTGTTGTGCCAGCCCACCACCGGGTTGATTGAGGGCTTGCAGCGCCTGCTCGCATTGCAAGCGCAGACCGCGATGAGACGGGGCGTCGGCACTGGCACAGGGAATGTTCAGGCAGGCGGCTGGCAAAATCAGACTATGCTGACTGGCACCAAACTGAATCGGCATCCTGAAGACCTGCCGATAGCGCTCGGCATAGCGTGGGGCTGGTAACCCCAATGTGACTTTGCAGCCTGGGGGTAATCCCCCAGCCGTGAATTCCAGCAGTGACTGCAAGGCCAGAAAGACCACTTCCAGCAGAAACAACAGATTGTCGCCCAGTTCGATCGCAGGTTCGACCCGCCAGATGGCCAGATCTTCCGTCACTTCGAACTGTGCGCTGAGATAGGGGGCGCGCAAGGGCAAATAGCGAGTGACGGTGCGCAGGGCCTCGCCCAGATCGGCGCTGGTAGTGGCGGCATAACCGGCCGCACCGTGGCTGGATAGACTCAGTGCACTGCCGACGATCAGCCCCAAACCGGCATCACCGCTGAGCGCCTTGGCATTGCGGACGGTGACCTCATGCTGCGCTAGCGTCAGGGTGGCGTCGGCATGTTGCAAGTCATCCGGCCTGACGCCACTGCCTGCCAACAGCCGAACCATGCCGTCCTTGTCGAGTTTCAGCTCGCGGGCCATCAGGCGGGTGTAGCTGGCAGGGATGCGAACCTGCCGCTCTGAGTGGTCCGGCGTGACTGAAGATTGCATGATTGGCGTGAAATGACCGATTGATGGCCTAGATTACACTGCTGTGGCCGGCAACAGCAAACCAGAATGTCTAGGCTCTGTTGACGCGTGCGTACACGGAGAAGTAGGGATGGCCGAGTGATTTGCCGTGCGCTGTTGTAGCAATACAACGCCGCAAACCCTGTCTGATCGGACGCTTGCTTGGTTGCCTGACCACCAATTAGCGGCCTGCAGACGCTTGCTGGTACAATCTTGTTTGTTTAGAGTCGTTACTCTATTTTGATTTGAGGGCAAACACCATGGAACCCGGATTTCAACCGCACCAGGCCGAGGCGCAGGTAGCGCGCCTGCAGGCGGTTTTTTCCAGGCAACGCGCAGCCTGGGCTGCTGCACCTTATCCAGGTCGCGAGGAGCGGCGGCAGGCTTTGGTGTCTTTGCGCGAAGCGCTGCTGCGCCATGCCGATGAGTTCTGTGCGGCCATCAGCGCGGATTTCGGTCATCGGTCGGCCCACGAGACAAGGGTGCTGGAATTGTTTCCCTGTATCGAAGGCATTCGCCACGCGGAGAAAAGCCTGAAGAAGTGGATGAAGTCAGAGCGTCGGCCGGTATCAAAGTGGTTCATGCCAGCCAGTAACACGCTGATTGCCCAGCCGCTGGGGGTGGTAGGCATCATTGTCCCCTGGAATTACCCGTTGTATTTAGCCATCGGGCCGCTGACCAGCGCCTTGGCAGCGGGCAACCGGGTCATGCTCAAGATGTCCGAGTTCACACCACGCACCGGAGAATTGCTGGCAAGGGTGTTGAGCGAATGCTTCCACGAAGATCAGGTGGTGGCTTTCAATGGTGGCGTCGAAGTCGCACAGGTGTTTTCGTCTCAACCGTTCGATCACATCCTGTTTACGGGTTCAACATCGGTCGGCAAGCATGTCATGCGTGCGGCCAGTGAACATCTGACTCCGGTGACGCTGGAGCTGGGCGGGAAGTCCCCAACCCTGGTCGGACCTGAGTTTTCCGTCAAAACGGCGGCAGAGCGGATTCTGCACGGCAAGTGCCTGAATGCTGGCCAGACCTGTGTGGCGCCGGACTATGTCTTTGTGCCAGAGGCGAGGCTGGCTGAGTTTGTCGAGGCTGCCAAAGTTGCCGTCAATGGCTGGTATCCCAATCTGCCTGCGAATCCTGATTACAGTGCAGTGATCAACGAGCGGCATCGACATCGGCTGGAGGGGTATCTGACTGATGCCAAGGCGCAAGGTGCCACCATCATCCCGTTGGTTGAAGGCGATTGCAGCCATACCGGCAAGATGGCCCCGACGATTGTCACGGGTGTCAGCGACGCCATGAAAATCATGCAGGATGAGATTTTTGGCCCGCTACTGCCGGTGATGACCTACCGCAACTTCGATGAGGCGATTGCATATGTCAACGCTCATCCTCGGCCGCTGGCGCTGTATTTGTTCGACTACGACCGTGAACGTATTTCATATGTGCTGAGCCACACGATTTCTGGTGGCGTTGCCTTGAATGAAACGGTGGTGCATGTCGCGCAGGATGATCTGCCATTCGGCGGTGTCGGGCCTTCCGGCATGGGGGCCTACCACGGCAAGGAGGGTTTCGACACGTTTTCCAAGAAGAAGGGGGTGTTTGCCCAGTCCAGAGTCAATGGCCTGTCTTTGCTACGCCCACCCTACGGCAAGACGATTGAAACCATGATCAAGTTCATGTTGCGCTAAGGAGCTATCGTGCTGACGCGCAGACAGTTAATCAAAACAGGGGTGCTGGGTGGGGCTTTGCTAGGGGTTGCCCGCTTTGGCTATGGCCCACTTGAGGCAGACCCCGTCTACGCCGTGGTAGACCCGGCTCGTTTCAAAGTGCTTGATGCGGCCAGCCGCTCGGCCATGGCGGCGATCGGCCGGGTGATGCTGGCGGGCGCCTTGCCTGAGGCACCGGCAGCCCGCGATATAGCCTTGCAGGAGTTTGTGCATGGCGCAGATATCGCAATCAGTGGCTTGCCGGGCGTGGTTCAGGATGAAGTCAAACAGCTGTTGATGCTACTGACCAATCGCTTTACTCGTCGCTGGGTTGTTGGCATCACCAAACCTTGGGGCGAGGCAAGCGATGATGATATCGGCAACTTCCTCTCCCGCTGGCGCTATAGCAGCCTAGTGCTGCTGCGCAGCGGTTATCAGGCGTTGCATCAGGTGGTCTTTGCAGCCTGGTACGGCAATCCGCATGCCTGGGTAGGGATCGGTTATGACGGTCCACCCGCGTTCGTAAAGGATTTTTTTAAACATGGCTAAGGATGTAATTGCCGAAGGTCTGGCCTCCGGTCGCTGGAAAGTGCAGGACGCTTCGCAGCTCAACACCGATCTGGAATTGACGGCGGATGTGGTCATTGTTGGAACAGGTGCTGGCGGCGGAGTCAGTGCCGAGATTCTCGCCAAGGCGGGGCTCAAGGTCGTGCTGCTGGAGGAGGGGGCGCTGCATTTCGCCTCCCGGGATTTCCGCCTGACCGAGGCCAACGCGTATCCAAATCTGTATCAAGAGTCGGCAGGGCGGCAGACCAAGGATAAGGGCATCACCATCCTGCAGGGGCGTGCGGTGGGCGGTTCAACCGTGGTCAACTGGACATCGAGCTTTCGGACGCCGCCTAGTACGCTCAAATACTGGCAGTCGCAGTTTGGTTTGAAGGCACTGACGGTTGAGTCGATGCAGCCTTGGTTCGAGAAGGCGGAAAAGCGCCTGAATGTGATCGACTGGAATGTCGAACCCAACGTCAATAACACGGTACTCAAACTGGGCGCGGACAGACTCGGGATCTCCTGGTCGCATATCCGGCGCAATGTGAATGGCTGCATGAACCTTGGCTATTGCGGCATGGGTTGTCCGGTCAATGCCAAGCAGTCGATGTTGGTCTCCACCATTCCCTCAGCGCTGGACAAAGGCGCCGTGCTGGTCACGCGTGCCCGCGCCGAGCGGATAGTGATGCAGGGGGGCAAGGCCCAGGCCATTGAAGCCAGTGCCATGGATGGTCGAGGTATTTATCCATCGGGTCGTAAGATCCGTGTGCTGGCAAAAGCCTTTGTGCTGGCAGGTGGGTCGATCAACACACCGGGATTACTGCTGCGTTCGGACGAGGGGCTCAATCCCTACCAGCGTGTGGGCAAGCGCACTTTCCTGCACCCGGTCAATATTTCTGGCGCGTTCATGCCGTTCAAGGTAGAAGGCTGGAACGGTGCCCCGCAAAGTATTTATTCCGACCACTTTCTCGAAAGCCAGCCAATTGATGGGCCCATTGGCTACAAGCTGGAAGTTCCGCCGCTACATCCTGTGTTGACTGCCATCACCATGACGGGCTTTGGTGCCAAGCATCGCTCGGTCATGTCACGCTTTGCTCAGCTGCAGGTTGTGCTTTCCTTGCTGCGGGATGGCTTTCATCCTGATAGTCCGGGTGGCAACGTGGAACTCAAACGTGATGGGACGCCGGTACTGGATTACCCGATTACGGATTTTGTCTGGGAGGGGTTGCGCCGATCCTATCTGACGATGGCCGAGCTGCAGTTTGCTGCCGGGGCGACACGGGTTGTGCCTATCCATGAGGATATCGGCGTGGAAGGTTATTCAAGCTGGGCTGAGGCTAAGCGGGGCATCAGTGAACTACCGCTTGAGATCTTGCGAGCCAAGATCGTCAGCGCTCACGTCATGGGGGGATGCGGCATGAGTGCAGACCCCAGGCAAGGCGTCGTCGATGTCAACGGTCGTCATCATCAGGTCGATAATCTCTACGTGTTTGATGGTTCCGCCTTTCCGACCAGCATTGGCGCCAACCCGCAGTTGTCGATTTATGGCCTGGTTGCACGTAACGCCTCTCGATTGGCTGGGCAGTTGATCGGTCGGCCTGTGGATTGGTTGGCCGCTTGAGGCGTATCTACCCTGACAAAGCCTAAGTTCAAGTATCCATACGTCAACGCCCCAGAGATGGGGCGTTGTCTTTTCACTGCCATGAGGCCGGGCAAGGCGCACGATCAGGCGCTGGTGATGGTTCGGCCAAAGGCTGCTTCCAGCTCTTCATACAAGGGCATGAAGCTTGGTTGCACATAAGGTTTGAGCAGCGACAAAACCTGCAATACGCCGCGCCGGCCGGTGTCTTCAGTGATTGGGACGGTTGGATTGGCCGTCTGATGGAAGGCGAACCAGAATTTGACGATCAGCCAGGTATTCACGGATAGCGGTTCGATGTCTTCTGGGGCGACCCGAATGATCCCGACATGCGAAAACTCGGTAAACAGGCGGCTCAGGATGTTTGCCAGATCCTGGCGCAGGAATACGGTGTATTCCTCCTGCATGCGAGTGTTGCGGGACAGGATGCCGGGCAGGTCGTAAAACATGAACCGATACTGCCACATGGCAACGAAGGCGGTATCGAGGTAATGAATCATGTCATCCATCAGCAGCGGCCGGTCTTCCGGCAATTGCAGATGCTGCTGGATGTAGGTTTTGTATTGGCAGAAAATCTGATAGATGATCTCTTCCTTGTTGCGGAAGTGATAGTACAGATTGCCTGGGCTGATCCCTAGATGGGCAGCGATATGATTGGTCGTGATGGAGCGCTCTCCATGCTCATTAAAAAGCTTGAGGCTTTCCTGCACGATCCGGTCATAGGTTTTCATGGCTTGTGGAAACTACGCAAAAATCCCGTAATTTTGCTACATGACGAGCAAAAGCTCTAGTGCTGATCTAAGGCTAGTATGCTTTTCGCTTACTTGCTATCAAGATGACGGGCGGTGAGGAGGGGGAGGTGGCGAGCCCGACCCCCGGCACTTGCAATAAATCGCTGTGGCTGCTTCCTTCCGGACCTGACCAGGTTCACGACCTTGCAATGCGGGGAGACCCGCCATTGAGTTCGCTGCCCTGCAAAACCTGACAGCGAGGCCGCAGTATACCAGTCCGTCCGCGCGCCGGCCAGTCTGTTGGCGGATACCCGGAGTGGCTACAGATCGGTATCTTCGTTTTCTGACAGCCAGAGCAGGTCGGCACACAGCACACAAGGTGCCTGATTAATCTGCATTCCCAACGATAAGGTGACGCAATAATCGGCATTGACCAGGGATAAATACGGCCGGGAAACCTGAATTTCTCCAAAGCGCTTCATCGCTTGGCGAAAGTATTGACGACGGGACCAGACGGCACCCTCTGTATCCAGCAATGGCAGGTAGCGTTCGCTTCGGCTGGCTTGGGCAAACTGCGTGGTATGACGACCGATCTGCCTGCCCTCCGCATCCAGCAGAAAGCAGCGTAACGCTAGCCCAAGCTCAAGAAAGCTTTGGGTTGCATCCAGAAATTCGCGACCTTCGCGTATTTGCTGGGCGACGTCGTTGAATGCCTGGGTGTATGGGATCAGGATAGTCTGATTGTGCTCAATCTCGTGCTTGACTCGCTCGTCAAAGTGATTCCACAAGGAATTGAAGGTCTCATCGCTGTCCTGTGCCTCCACAAATGATGGGCTGGGCAGCGCAAAGAGATAACCCTGCACCAGATCACAGTCCGACTCCATGGCCAGCATGGCCTCGGCTTCCGTTTCAACACCTTCTGCCAGAACCAACGCGCCAGCTTCATGCAGCAGACCGACCAGACCGGGCAGAATGTGCCGTGCTTCCCGGTTATCACTGGCTTCGGTGATCAGGGTTCGATCAAGCTTGACGATGTCTGGCTTGAGTCGCCAGATGCGATCAATGTTGGAATGGCCTGCGCCAAAATCATCAATCGCGATCAGACATCCCAACTCACGGAAATACTCGACTGCGTGGCCCAGCAAGCGGTTGTCATCGATGGCTGTCTCCAGCACTTCAATAACAATCTGGTGCGGCGGTAGTTGGTAGTGATCGAATAGCTCAGCAAAAAACGGCCCATATTTGCCAGCGTGGATAAAGGCATTCGGCTCAGCATTGAGGAACAACCACTGATGCTCGACGGGATGGTTGATGAAATTGGATACGTGCAACAGTCGGGCCAGTCGATCAAGCAAAACAATTTCTGATTCGCTACGTGCGCTGGCAAAAACCGTGTAGGGGCTGACGGCTTTGCCGCTTTCCGCTGTGGCCCGAAGTAGACCTTCGTGCCCGACAACCCGTCGGTGCGCCAAGCTGAAGATCGGCTGGAAGTGGCTATGCAACGTAAACTCAGCATGCTTGGCACTGTGGCGCCCGGCTTCTTCGGTCAGGCGTGCCAGCAGTGCATGAAAGCGGTAGGGAGAGTGTGAGCTGTTTTGCATGGCTGTTCGATTATAGACACAGCTTTGCAGTGCGGCAGGGGACTTGCTGGTGCAGTTGGTTTGTTGTGGATTCCTGTCAGCAGGGGCTCAACTCTCCTCGCAGGCTGGTGGAGATAAGGTCTGCCAGTTCGAATGGCCCGGATGGCTGTGACAGCAAATAGTAGAGTTTGGTGATTGCAGCCTCGGGCGTCATGTCGTGGCCCGATATCAGGCCAGCCGACGCCAGCTTGTCGGCAACCGCATAGGTATCCATGGCGACGCGGCCGGATACGCATTGGGTGCAGTTGATGATGATGGTACCTCGACCCGCGCTTTGGCCAAGCGCCCGGATCAACGCCTCATCCGCATCTGGGGCATTGCCCGCACCATATGTTTCCAAAACTAAGCCACGTAGCGGTATGGACAAGGCAGCTTGTAGCAGTTGGCTGGTGTAGCCAGGGTAGAGCTTGACCCCGGCTATGCCCAGATCTGCATCAATCAGCCGGGGAGTGAATGGAGTTTGTGGCTTGGGGAGCAGCAGGGCGTGATGCAATGCATTCTGCTGACCAGCCTTGCCCAGAATCGGGTAGTTGGGGCTGCCAAAGGCTCCAAAGTCATTTCCCCATAATTTGCGTGAACGATTTCCCCGAAACAGGGCTCTATTAAACGCAATCACGACTTCGTGAATATCAGCCATGCATACCCAGGAGAAGGCATCGCGCAGATTTTGCTCGGCATCGTTAGTAAGTTCTGCCAGAGGAACCATCGCCCCGGTGAGTACGACAGGCTTACTCAGGTTTTCCAGCATGAAACTCAGGGCTGACGCGGTATAGGCCAGGGTATCTGTACCATGAATCACGACGAAGCCATCGAACTCGGCGTAGTGCTGGTTAATATCCTTAGCAATCTGATTCCAGTGGGAGGGGGTTAGATTGGAGGAATCTATCAGTGGCGAGTATTCCTTCAGCACATATTCAGGAAAGTCTGCGGTACTTTGGCTGATCTCAGCCAGGCGCTTGGCAAGGTAACCTGCCACCGGAGCATAACCCCGCTCGGTTTTCTGCATGCCGATCGTGCCGCCGGTGTAGATTGCAAGGATTCGTTGGTGTGACATGAGCATTCGCGTTTTGAGGGGGCCGCTATGATTGGAGTAGAATCCTTGGCCCGGTTGATCTTGTTCTTCGCCTTCTTCGGTCCGAAGAGAGTGAGAGTCCGGTGATCATCTTGTCTGTAATTGGTGGCATGTCGCTATGCTTTCACCCAGATTCTGACCCTGATCATATTTTTTGCTACGGCTGGATACATTGCGATGAAGCCCCTACGGGGTTATGCGGCTTCTGTATCGCCTTGGTTTGTCTGGATTTTGCTTGAGCCCTGGACCTGTACTTCTGGCGGGTATTCGCAATTGCCAATGCCGTGATTCCCGGTCACGGCGTCATGGTAGCGTTGAAAACCGTACCTCGGCACCGCTCAGGCAGGGGCTTTGTATTTAATTTAAGTGTAAACGAGTGCCCTAAAAAACTGCGCGGCACTCTATCACCTGGAAATTATCCATGTCGATTATCGAGAATCGTAAGGCCTATCACGATTATTTTATTGAAGAGAAATACGAGGCAGGGCTGGTGCTGGAAGGCTGGGAAGTCAAGGCTATCCGTGCTGGCAGAATACAGATCAAGGAAAGCTACGTGCTGCCGCGAAATGGTGCGTTTTATCTGGTAGGCGCCCACATTTCACCGCTGCCGACAGCCTCGACCCACATTCATCCTGACCCTACACGAGATCGCAAGCTGCTGCTGAACCAGCGGGAGATCAATCGTCTGATCGGCAGCGTCGAGCGAGCCGGCTATACCCTGGCGCCGTTGGATATGCATTATGCCAAAGGTCGCATCAAGATCGAGATTGGCCTTGCCAAGGGTAAGCAACTGCATGACAAGCGCGAGTCCACCAAAGACCGGGAATGGCAGCGAGACAAGCAGCGCCTGATGAAACATAAAGTGCGCTAGCGCACACGCCTGTCATCTGCCTGAGTCCTGAGCGATGACAGCGTATTTGCCGAAACGATATCTCTTCAGTACGGCCCATTTCCGGCTGCCTATGGCCGCCGGAGTGTGATGAGAGTAGTCAGGTTGGCCCAACTGGGCGATCTATCACAACACCTCTCCCTCAGGTTTGATCCGAAAATGAAACGTCAATAGTGCCTGGATCAGGTAAAATCCGGTTTTTGCGCGAGACCTTTTCATGGACAAAATCCTCATCCTCGATTTCGGTTCCCAAGTAGCCCAACTCATCGCGCGCCGTGTCCGAGAAGCGCATGTCTATTGCGAACTTCATCCCTACGATGCTTCCATCGAGTTCATTCGCGAGTTCAAACCGACGGGCATTATTTTGTCCGGCGGCCCCAATTCTGTTTACGACGCTGATACCTATCATGCAGATCCGAAGCTGTTTGAACTGGGGGTGCCTGTTCTAGGGATTTGCTACGGTATGCAATGGATGGCCCAGGCTCTGGGTGGCAAAGTTGAACCGGGTACGGTTCGTGAATTCGGTTACGCAGAAGTTCGTACACTCGGCCATGCTGCTTTGTTTGCGGGCATTCAGGACAAAGTCGATCCACAGGGCGGTAACTTGCTGGATGTATGGATGAGTCACGGAGACAAAGTTACCGCCCTCCCGGCGGGTTTCTCTGTTATTGGCGAAAGCACGGCTTGCCCGATTGCCGCGATTGCCGACGATGCACGCAAGATCTATGGCGTACAGTTTCATCCTGAAGTGACCCACACCAAACAGGGCAAAGCGATACTAAGCCAGTTTGTTCTGAGTATCTGCAAGGCTCAACCATCTTGGACTATGCCGAACTACATTGAAGAGGCCGTCCAGAAGATCCGTGAGCAGGTCGGTGCTGAGGAAGTCATTCTCGGATTGTCTGGCGGTGTTGATAGCTCCGTTGCTGCTGCGTTGATCCACCGTGCCATCGGCAATCAGCTTACCTGCGTTTTTGTGGATCATGGCCTGCTTCGCCTGAATGAGGCTGAGCACGTCATGCAAACTTTTGCCGCCAACCTCGGGGTGAAAGTGATCCATGTTGATGCCTCCGCCGAATTTCTGCATCACCTGCAAGGTATTTCCGATCCGGAACAAAAGCGCAAGATCATCGGTCGCGAGTTTGTAGAAGTTTTCCAGCGTGAGGCGAAGAAGCTGCCGCAAGCAAAATGGCTGGCTCAGGGCACTATCTACCCTGATGTAATTGAGTCGGCTGGCTCCAAGACAAAGAAAGCACACACCATCAAGAGTCACCACAATGTCGGTGGCCTGCCGGAATCCCTGCACCTGAAACTGCTAGAACCACTACGCGAGCTATTCAAGGATGAAGTGCGAGAACTTGGAGTGGCTTTAGGTTTGCCGCCAGAAATGGTTTACCGCCATCCGTTTCCTGGCCCGGGCCTTGGCGTACGGATTCTTGGTGAAGTCCGTCGAGAGCACGCCGACCTGCTAAGACGTGCCGACCATATCTTTATTGAAGAACTTCGTAACACTAAAGATACCGATGGCAAGAGTTGGTACGACAAGACAAGCCAGGCATTTGCGGTCTTCCTGCCGGTCAAGTCGGTAGGGGTGATGGGGGATGGTCGTACCTATGAGTACGTTGTTGCCCTCAGAGCCGTAGTTACCAGTGATTTCATGACAGCACACTGGGCCGAGTTGCCCTATGAATTACTGGGCCGAGTGTCGAATCGAATTATTAATGAAGTCCGTGGCATCAATCGGGTGGTTTACGATGTCTCGGGTAAGCCCCCTGCAACGATCGAGTGGGAGTGATTTTCCGTCAGAAAATCGGCTTCACTGTCTGGTAAGAAACATGCAAAAGCCCGCGTCACTGCGGGCTTTTCTTATTTCCTGTTCAGGAATGTCTAGTACAAACCGGCACCGGTGAGTCACAAATTTTCATGGCATGGTTTGTGGTACAGATTTGATGTGATGCCATGATCAGCCATCGATACCATGTAGCCATTTCCTGGGGTATCATGGTATGAAAATCACTTAAACCCTTTATGTATAAGGATTTAAGCTTGAAAAAGATGGTCACTTTCATCATGGTATTTTTCGCCTATCAAGACCTTGATCATGCTCACTGATACCAAGTTGCGCCACCTCAAACCGCAAGACAAGCTCTACAAAGTGAACGACCGCGATGGTCTCTATGTAGCCGTCACTCCGGCCGGCTCCATCTCGTTCCGTTACAACTATGCAATCAATGGCCGGCAAGAGACGATTACCTTCGGACGTTACGGTATCGGGGGCATCTCGCTGTCGGAAGCCCGTGAGCGGCTGGGGGAGGCCAAGAAATTACTTGCGAAAGGCAAGTCGCCCGCCAAGGAAAAGGCGCGTGCCAAGGCTCGTGTCAGCGGTGGCGAGACCTTTGGCGAGTGGGCGGAAAAGTGGCTGCGTGGTTATCAGATGGCCGACTCCACCCGCGATATGCGCCGTTCCATTTACGAGCGCGATGTGAAGTCGAAATTCGGCAATCGAAAGCTGGATGAGATCACCCACGAGGATTTGCGGGCGTTGACCGATACCATTATCGATCGCGGTGCGCCAGCGACGGCAGTGCATGTGCGGGAAGTGGTATCGCAGGTCTACCGGTGGGCGATTGAACGAGGTCAGAAGGTGGAGAATCCGGCGGATCTGGTGCGGTCAGTGACCATTGCGAGATTCGAGCCCCGCGACCGGGCGTTGACGCCCGACGAGATTGCGCTGATGTACCAGTACATTGAGCGCATCGGTACCACGCCAATGATCCGGGCAGCTGCCAAGCTGTTGCTGTTAACCATGGTCCGCAAAAGCGAACTGACCAATGCCAAGTGGAGCGAGATCAGTTTCAGCGAAGCACTTTGGACGATTCCGAAGGAGCGGATGAAGCGGCGCAATCCGCATCTGGTGTTTCTGTCCCGGCAGGTGCTGGATATCTTCATTGCGCTGAAGACCTTTGCGGGCGGGTCGGAGTATGTGCTGCCGTCCCGGTATGATTCAGATCTGCCAATGAGTAGCGCGACGCTCAATCAGGTACTGACACTGACCTATCGCCTGGCACAGAAGGAGGGGAAGCCCTTGGCCAAGTTCGGTCCGCATGATTTACGGCGTACGGCCAGCACCTTGTTACACGAGGCTGGCTATAACACCGACTGGATCGAGAAATGCCTGGCGCACGAGCAGAAGGGCGTCAGGGCCGTCTACAACAAGGCTGAGTACCGGGAACAGCGCACGGCCTTGTTGCAGGATTGGGCGGACATGATTGATGAGTGGACCGTCAAGCGCGTACATGCGGCGTAACGCCGGGACGGTTGGCTTTCGCGCCTGAGGCCTGACGCTGGTTGATCCATTCCTCGACTTCAGAAAGAACCCAGGCGACGTTACGACTGGTGAGGGCGATCCGTTGTGGGAAGTCGCCGCGCTTTTCCAGGTTGTAAATGGTCTTGGGCGAGAGCGGAACGATCTTGTGTAGCTGCCGCCGGTTGATCAGCTGCATTCCGGGTTTTACGGTTTCAATGGTCAGTTCGCGCATGGTGTTTCTCCTGTTGTTCTTAAGAAATCCCCGCTAACAAGCGGGGCGTATGGTTGCAACCGGTTCGCTTCAGGGCTTGAGTAGCGGCTTGCCCACATAGAAGGCAAAGCCCGCTTCATTGCGGATCTTGGCGGCCAGGGCTTCGGTCGCATCCTGCAGCACGCGGTCGGGGCGGATCAGTTCGTACCAGAGCGCCAGCTTGCCTTCGCGGATGCGGTACTTCAGGCGGGCATCGATGCGATAGGCTTGCCCGCCAAAGAAAGGCGCCATGCCCAGGGCGAAGCGTTCGAACATCTGCATCCGCGCCAGCGTCGCGGCGTCTTCCTGATCGACGTATTCGAGCGAGACACCGCCCGACTGCAGCCGGGTGGCGCTCTTGAAGCGCTTTTCGGCGGCTGCCTCAAACGTCAGCGCCATTTCCAGAATCTGGCTGCCGGTGGGCATGCCTTCCGCCGGGGCGATCTCGCCCAGATTGTCTTCAATGAAGCTGGCGAATTCGGTTTGCGACATCGCCGTCTTGTCCTTGCTGGTCCAGCGTTTCCACTCTTCCGAATAGACGGGCTCAAAGCGGACGGTATGGTCACGCCATGCCGCATCGTGCCGGCTGTGGTCGTTGAGGATGCCGGTGAACAGCACGCTGCCCCGGCTGAAGTCGGCCGTCATCCAGACCGTAGTGCCTTCGGGGTCGCCATGCGTGCTCAGATATTGAATGAAGCTGTCGGCGTCATCGACGCTGACCTGGCCTGATTTGCGCAGTGGCCCCGGCAGCTTGGCTTCGAGCGTGTCCAGCAGCTTGATGTCATGGGTCTTGGGCACCAGCAGGGCAGGGATCTGGCCGGCAATCAGTTGGTCGAGCGAGATATGTTCCAGCTTGGGTTGGGCAGCGGCATTCAGTGCGGTTTGCAGCAGGTTCGGGCAATTTTCGGGCGTAGTGGGGTCTTGATACACGGCATCCTCCGGTTGGGTTTAGCGTTCGCTGAGGGTTTGGCAGTCGATGCAGCGCTGGCAGCCTGGTACGGCGAGCCGGCGTGGTTCGGGAATTGGTTCGTCGCAATCGCAGCAGTTGTCTGCAGGCGGGCGGCTGTGCAGTTGGCGGATCAGCGCCAGCTGGTTGGCGAGCGCGTGCTCGCGGTGCTGGGCTTCGAGTTCTGCGGCTTGATCGAATAGCTTGGCCATGATCAGAACGCTTAGCCGTTGACGGTCTTGAGTTCGGTAGCCGGGCGCGGTACCTCGCGCAGGTCCAGGGCCTGCTGGCGCGGGTCTGCGGCCAGCAGTGAGCCTTCGGGCGTGCCCCACATGATCTGGCTCGGCCGCTCGCCGCTCGGTTTCTTCACGCTGACGTCGTAGCTGACTGTCAATGTGCCGGAACTGCGATGTCCGGCCGGCTTCAGATTGATCTTGATGGTGAGGGCACCGGCTTTGCCGTGTTCATCCACCGCCTGCACTAGCGATGACAACGCCTCGCTGGCTTCATGGTTCAACGCGCCGGCGCCGATGTCTCTGAGTGTGTCGGAAAGTAGTCGCATGGGGGTCTCCTGAGGTTATGAGCTATGTACGTTCAACAAATAGAAGAGCGCTATCCCCGCATAACGGACTCCAGCGCATGCTTTCGCAGTTTGCCGGTGCGCCGGTAACGCGGTGGGCGGCACGCGGGTGGGTGCATTGGTGGCTGGACATGCCTTTTGGCGGTTGCTCGACGTGGTTGTGGTGGATGCAATTGATGCAGAACTTCACGGTTTTTGGTTCGTTCGTGTGCATGGTTGTCGCTCTTGTGAAAAAAGCTGCGTGAGCAGCTGAAAATATACGTAACGTATACATGTATTCACATTACATCACAAAGAGAGAGAAATGAATGACGTTTTAAGAATAAAATTATCATTGCGTATAGTTAACTGCGGCTGATACGAAAAAAGCCCGCTTTCGCGAGCTTTTCCAAATCACCTGCTTCTTCTAAACCGCCTACACGGCGGCAAACCGCAGAGGCTCGTGCTGAAGCGATCAGCAATCCTTCTAAACCGCCTACACGGCGGCAAACGCGCAGGGTGGCGACCTGTTCGCCTTCCTGATCTTCTAAACCGCCTACACGGCGGCAAACGCAGATAGTTCAGAGATGCAAAAAAGCGAATTCTTCTAAACCGCCTACACGGCGGCAAACCACAGCTCGCCCCCTTGGGCGGTGATCCACTCCTTCTAAGCCGCCTGCTCGGCGGCAAACACCGGCTAAACCCCAAGAGATCGGGGGCTGGACTTCTAAACCGCCTACTCGGCGGCAAACAAACAGCTAGCTAAAACCGGAATCAAGATGAACTTCTAAACCGCCTACTCGGCGGCAAACCGCGAGCATCGCGTCACACAGCACACGCTTGCCTTCTAAACCGCCTACTCGGCGGCAAACCGTGATGTCGCCTTCCACGGGGCTGGCCCCAGCTTCTAAACCGCCTACTCGGCGGCAAACCCTGGAGAATTTCCAATAAATGTGATGAATAATCAAAGGCTTGACTATTCATTATGCTAAATGACTTGATTTTGATGTTTTCGATGTAGTTCTTTGTTTTAATTGATATTTTCTCCTTTCGTTATTTGTGAAGCTCAAAGCAGGTGTTGGCGAATGAAGATGCGCCCGAGCATTGCGATATTCGGTTCGCTGTCATTGATCTGCATGTCTGGATAGCGTTCTGGATTTGTCGCGCGTAAGCGAAGCGTGCCATCACTCTGTCGATTGACGATGCGAACAATCAGCTCGTCGCCGATTGCAAAAATGTAGAAACGGCCCTCGTTGATTGTCTTGTAGTTGAGATCGGCGATCAGCAGATCACCGGCCGTGAAGTGCGGATACATGCTGTCATCCGGCATTTTCATGTATGCCCAAGCCCTGCCCACATTTTCGATATCGAGCAGTGCGGGAAAGTCGAGCGAGCGCCCGAGCTTGTCTGCTTGCGCAATAACCGCACCGTCTCTTTTTTGCAGTTTGATCGGATAGATCGCGATGCCGCTACCGGCGCTTGCGAGTGCCGCCGCTATTGACGCGTGAGCGGGAACGGCCTGGCCGCGCAGTTTTTCGACGGTTATTCCGAAAAAATGAGCAATCTTTATGAGCGTATCAGTGCTCGCATCTTGATGTTTACTGTTGATTATTCTGCTGATTGTTGCTTGCGAGACATTTGTTGCTTCTGCGAGTCGATTTTGACTTACGTCGTGCTCGCGAAGTAGCTGCAGCAAGTTATTTGCAAGTTGTGAGTGCTTTGTCATCACGCAATCGTCTTTGTCGCAGTGCATATTATCTAGTACGTGCATATATTATTTTCCTTGCGTATATATACGTAGCGTATTAATCTGCACGCAATGACACATCGCGCGTTCATGTCTGTTTCTCCTCCTCCCCGCGCCAGCGGGTTTGCGTGGGGGCTTCGGCCCCCCGCTTTTTCTTCACTGTAAACGGCTCGCAGAAGCTGATGAACGTCAATGTGAGGTCTGTCATGACATGCAGAAAAGACGATAGCCATCCGCTCGACCAGCTCTATAAAGCCTGCGGTCGCTATCCGGGCGGGATTGAAGCACTGGCGGGACGGCTCGGCATCAGCAAGGGCGCGCTCTACAGCAAATTGCGTCAGCAGGTGGCAACGCATCGCATCGGCTATTGCGATGAGCTGAGCCAGATACTTCACATTCTGGAAGATGCTGGGGTGGTGGGTTGGCAGGAGACATTGGCGGCGCTAGTGCAACGACACGGTTTTCTGCTTGTGTCGATGCCCGCTGCCGGCGCTTCTGATGCAACAGACTTCACACGCAGCATCTGCAAAGCAGTCAAAGAGCAAGCGCAAGCGATTGATACGCTCGCTACTGCGCTGTCTGACGGCGCAATTAGCGATGTGGAGTTTCTATCAATCGAGCGTGAGATTCATGCAGCGATGACAAGTCTTGCATCGCTGCGCGAACGCTCGCGGGCGCTCTATCAACGCAGTCGCCTTGGCTTTGGGGTGGCTGCGGTATGAGCGCTTTCTGCCCGCAACGCCCCTTTCCCCCGTCAGGCCGACAGCCGCCGCGCCCTTGGCCCATGTTCAGTGAACACCCCACACAAAACCTTGCCAGCGTGGGTAGGTTCTCCCTGGCTTGCTATGTGCGGGTAATTCGAGGCCCGATAAATGGGTACTCAGTGCATGTTTTACATGGTTAACAAATGAGCTATCCCACCAACTACGATGATGTCGTCCACCAGCTGCAAGGGGCTGGCCTGTTGCCGCGCCTGCCATTGGAAACCGGGCGCATTCGCCGTTGCCCGGTGGCGGGTGATCGCGAGCGGCGCGGCTGGTACAGCCTGGCCGAGATCGTGCGGGATGATGGTCTCTGCCTGCTCGTAGGCAGTTATGGCATCTGGCACGGCACCGACAACCATGCGCAGAAGATTGTGCTGGATGACAGCCAGCGCTTCAGTGACGAGCAGATGCAGGCGCTCAAGGCCAAGCTGGCCGAAGACCGCAGGCGGGCCGATGGCCTGCGCCGGGTCGAAGCCGAACGGGCAGCACAGGAAGCCAGCCGGATGTGGCAGCGCCTGTCACCAACGGGTGACAGCGGCTATCTGCGGCGCAAAGGTGTTGCCGCCCACGGTGTGCGCTTCACGCCGCAGGGCAACCTGGCCTTGCCGTTGCTGGATGCCGGTGGCCGCTTGCATGGCCTGCAGATCATCTATGCCGACCAGCGCAAGAAAGGCCGCGACAAGGATTTCTGGCCGCGAGGCCTTGCCAAGAAGGGCCACTTCTTCCTGCTAGGTGGTAGCCCCGATGAATTGCTGCTGGTGGCTGAGGGTTACGCTACTGCCGCCAGTCTGCATGAAGCCACCGGCTTGCCGGTGGCGGTAGCCTTCGATGCCGGCAATCTGCTGCCGGTGGCGCAGGCGCTGCACAAGCGCTATCGCCGTTGCAAGCTGCTGATCTGTGGCGATGACGACTACCTGAGCGCCGGCAACCCGGGGCGGTCAGCCGCCAATACCGCTGCGCTGGCGGTGGGCGGCGAGTGGCTGCTGCCGCAGTTTGCCGCCGAACGGCCGACCGACCGCAAAGGCCCGACCGACTTCAACGACCTGCACCTGGCGGAAGGCGTGCATGTCGTGCGCAGCCAGATCGAAGCCCGGCTGCAGCAACTGGGCTGGCGGGCCAGCCGGCCATCGGCCGCCACCGACCCCAGTCCCGCCCAGCCGGATCAGCCGCAGCTGATCAACGACCCGCGCGAGATGGACAGCCGCTACACCCTGATCTACGGCGGCAATGGGCTGGTGTTCGACCACAAACACCATATGCTGCTCGACATCGCCGACCTGCGGAACGCCTGCTGTGACAAGGAATATGTCCGGCAATGGCAACGCAGCCCCAACCGGCAGGCCGCCTTTCTGCACAACGTCGGCTTCGACCCGACCGGCAAAGACCCCGACATCCGCTGCAATCTCTGGTCCGGCTGGCCCACCACGCCCAAGCCGGGCGACTGCAGCCGCCTGCTCGACCTGTTGCAATACCTGTGCGGCGAAGATCCGAACTTTGTCGCGCTCTACCAATGGCTGCTGAAGTGGCTGGCCTACCCGATCCAGCACCCCGGCGCCAAGATGATGAGCGCCGTGGTCATGCACGGGCCGCAGGGCGTCGGCAAGAACCTGTTCTTTGAAGCCGTGCGGGCGATTTATGGTCGCTACGGCCGCATCGTCAACCAGCAGGCCATCGAAGACAAATTCAACGACTGGGCCAGCGGCCGCCTGTTTCTGGTGGCGGATGAAGTGGTGGCTCGCCAGGAGCTGTACCACGTCAAAAACCTGCTCAAGTGCTTCATCACTGGCGAATGGATCCGCATCAACCCCAAGAACCAGGCCGCCCACGAAGAGCGCAACCACATCAACATGGTGTTCCTCTCGAACGAGAACCTGCCGGTGGTGCTCGAAAGTGACGACCGCCGTCATTGCGTGATCTGGACCCCGGCCAAGCTCGAATACAAGTTCTATGCCGAGGTGAAAGCCGAGATCGACGCCGGCGGTATCGCCGCCCTGCATGACTACCTGCTGCAGCTGGATCTGGGTGACTTCGGCCCGCACACCCCGCCTCCGGTCACCGAGGCCAAGGTCGAGCTGATCGACACCAGCCGCGACTCGACCGAGCGCTTCTGGCTGGCCTGGAGCCGGGGCGAACTGGATGGCGTGCCGGTGCTGCCCTGCCGCAGCGAAGACCTGTACAAACTGTTCAAGAGCTGGGCTGACCGCAATGGCTACCAGCGCTATCCGCCATCCAACCTGATGCTGAACCGCGTCGGCCGCTTCCAGGGCGTGGCCAAGAAGATCCTGCGTTACGATGCCGGCGGCAGCATCAAGCAAGCCACCTTCATCTGGCCGCCGGGGGTGGAAGCGCCGCCCGACCGCAAGCAGAGCGAATGGCTCGGCCACTGCGCCGGCCTGTTCATCGATGGCTCGGCCCAATGGCGCCGGGGCACCGCCGCAAACTGGGCAGAGACCTGAGCATGGCCCGCTTTCGCATCCGCCCCAACGGCATGACCTATCCCGGCGACGTCGCGCCGGACGAGGTCATGCCCGCGCTCGCCCTGAGTTGTGAAGGGTGTGAAGGGTGCTGTGAAGGCGCCTGTGAAGCGCGCAAAGCCGCGTCAGGACTGGCTTGCGAAGGGTGTGAAGGGTCTAAGCCTATTTCCTATAGGTGCGGGGGCGCAGGTGCGCAGGCAGGCACCCGTGCGGGCGCGTCGCGCGCGCCTGCCTGCACCCTTCACATCCTTCACACTCTTCACAAGATTGATTTAAAAGAAAAATTAACAGGAAAGCCCCTCACGCAAGGGGTTCGCACCCTTCACCACGCCGGAGAAATGACATGATCCGGGTTGAACTCAACACCCAACAGACCGCGCTGTTGCTGGCGAATGCCGGCCCCAAGGCCCGCCGCTGTGCCGCGCTGGCCTTGACGGCCACCGCCCGGCAGATCAGCCAGACCTTGAGCCAGCAGGCCTTGCCCGCCGCCTTCGACCGTCCGACCCCGTTCATCCTGCGTAGCACCCAGCTCAAGCTGGCCCGGCCGGATCAGCTCGCGGCCGAAGTGCGCTTCAAGCCCCGGCAGACCCAGACCCTGCAGGCCGAGGTAGAGGGCGGACCCCGCACACCTAAAGCCTACGAACGCGCCCTGCAGGCCAACGGCCTGTTGCCGGCCGGCTATGTCACCGTTGCCAGCGAGCTCGCACCGCAAGACAGCTTTGGCAATCTGCCCCGCAGTTGGCTGGTGGCCATCCTGCGCGCCCTGACCGACAGCGGCTATGGCGGTGCCAGCCGGGGCGATGCGCGCAAACAGGCCGCCGCCCAGCGCCGCTACGGCCGCTTTCTGGTGGTGCCGGTCGGCCCCCGCGCCGGTTTCGACAGCCACGTGATCCGCCAGCCCGGCATCTACCAGTCGGTACCGACGGCTTTGGGCGACGCCGTCCGGCCCCTGCTGCTGTTCGTGCCGGCGGCCCACTACCGGCCCCGGCTCGATCTGCAATCACTGGCCGAGCAGGGCATGGCCCAGCACTTTCCCGATGCCTTCAACCGGGCCTTCAACACATGAGCGCCACCGTCAGCCAGGCCGAATTCGCACGCATGCAGGGCTGGAGCCGGCCTTATGTGACCGCGCTCAAGCAGGCTGACCGGCTGGTGATGGTCGATGGCCAGGTTGATGTGGCTGCCAGCCTGCAACGGCTGGCCGAGACCGATGGCCAGCAACGGCCCGACGTGCGCGAACGCAACGCCCGCCAGCGCCTGGGCGATACCAGCGACCCCACGCAGACCGAGGTCGGCATCCCCAGCAAAGCCACCAGTACCGCTCGCAAGGAACACTACGCCGCCGAGGCCGCCGCCCGCGAACATGCCCTGGCCTGCGGCGAACTGGCACCGCTGGCCGACGTCGAACAGGCCCTGGCCGAGATTGCCGGACTGATCCAGCAACGGCTGCAGCTGCTGCCGGCCAGTCTGGCACCGTTGCTGGCGATAGAGGCCGACGAACAGCGCTGCCGCCTGCTGCTGACCGACGAGATCGACCGCCTGCTGCACGATCTGGCCGACCAGTTCGCGCAGATCGGCGAAGGCGCCGCCGCATGAGCCCCTATGCCGATCCGCGCCGCCGTCTGGCCGCCAGCCTCAGCCGCCGCCTGCGGCCCCGGCCGCCGCTCAGCGTCAGCGACTGGGCCGACCAGGAACGGCGACTGAGCCAGAAGGGCAGTGCCAAACCCGGCCGCTGGCGCACTGCCAGCAACCCGCCGCTGCGCGAACCGCTCGACTGCCTGTCGCTGCGCAGCCCGGTGCGCGATATCGTGCTGATGTTCCCGATCCAGTTCGGCAAGACCGAGGTGGCCGTCAACACCCTGGGCTACTGCATGGACTATCACCCCGGCCCGGTGATGGTGGCCCTGCCCAGCGAAGTCTCGTTCAACAAATGGATCGACCAGAAGCTGCAGCCGACGATCGAAGCCACCCCGGCCATGCAGCGGGCGCTGTCCACCCTCAACAGCCGCGAAGCCGCCAACCGGCGCGAGTTCAAGGACTTCGACGGCGGTCAGCTCTATATCGAACACGCCGGCTCACCCAGCCGGCTCAAGTCCACCAGCGTGCGGACCCTGATCGTCGATGAACTCGACGAATTCGCCGCCTGCCTGCAAGGCGGTGACGACCCGGTGAAGATGCTCGATGGCCGCACCTCGGCCTTCCCGGTCAGCTACCAGCGCCTGTACATCTCCACCCCGCAGCTGCGCGGCGTCAGCCGGATCGAAGCCCTATGGGACAAGAGCGACCAGCGTCGCTACCAGGTGCCCTGTCCGCACTGCGCTGCCCGCCAGCCGCTCGAATGGTCGGGCCTGCACTGGCTGGCGCAGGAGGGCCAGGTGCAACGGGTCTGGTACGTCTGCCGCGACTGCGGCGCCCATATCGACGAAGCCCACAAGACCGCCATGATTGCCGCCGGCGCATGGGTGGCGGCCAAACCCGAAGCCAGCCTGCGCGGCTACCACATCAACGGCCTCTACTACCAGCTGGGGCTGGGGCCACGCTGGCAGGCGCTGGCGCAGGAATGGCTCGACGCCCAGAACGACCCGGCCAAACTCAAGACCTTCGTCAACGACCGGCTGGCCGAAACCTGGGAAGACCCGGCCATGCGCGCCGTGCAGCAGGCCATGCTGGCCGACCGGGCCTTGCCTTACCCGCTGCGGCAGGCACCGGCCGAAGTGCGGGCGGTCACTTCCGGTGTCGATACCCAGGATGACCGGCTGGCCGTGCAGATCGTCGGCTGGGGTGAGGCGCTGCGCAGCTGGGTGCTCGACTATGTGGAACTGCCGGGCGACCCGGCCGAAGCGACGGTGTGGGATGCCCTGACCGAGCTGCTGAACCGGCCGATCCCGCACGCCCTGGGCGGCGAACTGCGGGTTGAGGCCACCGCCATCGACGCCGGTGGCCACCGTACCGAAGCCGTCAAACACTATGTGCGGCAACGCCGTATCCGCCGGCCGCTGGTGATCTTCGGTGCCGTGCCCAATAACGCGCCGGTACTGTCCAAACCAAAACCGCAGGACGTGACCTGGGCCGGCCGCACCGACAAACGCGGCGTGATGATCCAGCATGTTGGCACCGTCGCCATCAAACACCAGCTCTACGCCTGGCTCGGCGCCGACGCCCGGCGCGAACCGGAACAAAGGCTGGTCCACTTCTCCGACCAGCTGCCGCCCGAGTACTACCGGGGCCTGACCGCCGAAACCTACGACCCGGTCCGCAACCGCTTCACCCTGCGCCGGGGGCGTCGCAATGAAGCGCTCGACACCTGGGTCTATGCCTATGCCGCCACCCACCACCCCGAGCTGCGCCTGCACCGCTACAGCGCCGCCGACTGGGCCCGGCTGGCGCAGCCGCTCAGGCGCCTTGGCCAGACCGAATCCCCGCCTGCCGCCACCCCGGCCCCGGCCACCCCGGTGGCCCACCCGCCGCGCCGGCCCAAGCGGCCGTCTTCCCCTTTCGCCGCCGATGACTGGATAAACCGCCTATGACGACAGAAGCCCGCCTGCTGCTGCAACAAGCCATGACCGACGTCCTGCGCCACAGCCTGCCGTCGTCGGTGCCCGTCAACCAACTGGCCGCCGTGGTGGTCGAACAGATGTGCCGGCAGATGGGCGGCGAGGCCTGGTACATCCCGGCGCCCGACCGCGCCCCGCGCGATGCCGCCATCCGCCGCGACTTCAACGGCCGCAACCGCGACGCCCTCTGCCGTCAATACGGCCTCAGCCGCTCGCGCTTCTACGAAATCATCCAGACAAGGAACCCCCGATGAGCCAGAGCCAGGACATGATCAACCGCTACCTCGCTGCCGAACAGGCGGTGCTCGAAGGCAAGACCGTCAGCTGGGGCGACCGTGCCCTGACGCTGGAGAATCTGAGCGAGATCCGCGCCGGCCGCCGCGAATGGGAACGGCGGCAGCAGGCCGAGCAACGGCAGCAGAGCGGGCAGGGCAGCCTCGGTTTCAGCGTGGCGAGGCTCGACTGATGGCCCGCCCCGCCAGCATCCAGACCAACTGGCTCGACCGGCTGCTCGGCTGGTTCGACCCGGCCGCCGGCCTGCGCCGCCAGCAATTGCGCGCCGCCTACGAAGGGGCCGAGAAAAGCCGCTATCGCAAGGCCCGCCGCGACAGCGGCCCCAACCAGCCGGTGCAGCAGGCCGCCGCCAGCCTGCGCGCAGCTGCCCGCCATCTTGAGCGCAATCACGATATTGCCCGGGGCGCGCTGCGCACTCTGGTCAATAATGTGGTGGGCGCCAGTGGCATCGGCATCGAACCACAACCCCGCTTGCCGGATGGCACTGTCCACACCGCCTATGCCGCCGCCCTGCGCGAAGCCTGGCGCGACTGGTGCCGCTGCCCCGAAGTCAGTCAGCGCCACCACTGGACGCGCCTGCAAAGAATGGCCGCCCGCAGCTGGCTGCGCGATGGCGAAGTGTTTGCCCAGCAGCTGATGGGGCCGGTGGCCAAGCTCGACCACGGCAGCCGCGTGCCTTACAGCCTGGAACTGTTCGAAGCCGACCGGGTGCCGCTCGACTATCAGGATGGCGCCAGCATCCAGCAGGGCATCGAAACCAATGGCTGGGGCCGGCCGGTCGGCTACTGGGTCTATCGCCAGCACCCGCTCGACCACGGCAGCCAGGCCAACGAACTGCGCCGCATCAGTGCTGACCGCATCCTGCATCTGGCCCTGTTCGACCGCATCGACCAGCGGCGCGGCGTCTCCGAATTCGCCGCCATCCTCACCCGGCTCGAAGACCTGAAGGATTACGAGGAAAGCGAGCGCATCGCCGCCAAGGTGGCCGCCATGCTGACCGCCTACGTCAAACGCGGCACGCCCGATCTGTACGACCCGAGCCAGACCGCCCGCGACGAACACGGCGAACCGCTGCCGCGCGACCTGCGCCTGGCGCCGGGCATGATCATCGACAGCCTGGCCGCCGGCGAAGACATCAGCCTGATCGACAGCAACCGGCCCAATCCCAATCTGGTCAGCTGGCGCCAGGGCCAGCTACGCGCCGTCGCCGCCGGCCTCGGCGCCAGCTACTCCAGCGTCAGCCGCGACTACAACGGCACCTACAGCAGCCAGCGGCAGGAACTGGTGGAACAGTGGGTGCATTACGCCGTGCTGACCGACGAATTCACCGGCCAGTTCGTGCAACCGGTGTGGCAAAGCTTTGTGCAGACCGCCCACCTCGCCGGCATCGTGCCGATGCCCCCCGACCTCGACCCGCAACGCGCCGACGACGCACTGTTTGTCGGCCAGTCCATGCCCTGGATCGACCCGATGAAAGAAGCCCTCGCCTGGGAAACCCTCACCCGCGCCGGCTTCGCCAGTGAACTCGAAGTCATCCGCAAACGCGGCGCCCAGCCAATGGACGTGCTGGAACAACTCGCCAGCTGGCGGCAGTTGGTGAAGGAGAGGGGGCTGGTGTTGAGTAGTGCGGAGGGGGTGACAAAGCCTGCTCCGGTGGTGACGGGCGAAGCACCAGAATGATTGGCAGCGGCCAAAAACAAGCCCGTGATGCTGATGCAATCACGGGCTTCGTTTCAGTATGTAGTGCTTACTGCACGGTGTAGATGTGCTTGTACTTCTGGTTCTGGATCAGATCCGCCGGGCTACGGCCATAACCGGCATAGATCTTCATGCCTTTGTAAGCAGAGACATCCAAGTCCCCATTTAGCAGAGATAAAGCATGAGAGCCGAGAGTAACTGACATATAGGGAATCAGTTCATTCCCTTTTAAAGGAATCCAACCCGCTGCACTGAGTTGAATTAACTCAGACCCGTAGGATGCAACAATATAAAGAAAGCCCGGCATCCCCTCATCACGCTCCCCAACCTTAATGTTTGCAGCAAGAACCGGATTAGTTCCGGTGCCGTCCACTGCAGACTTAATTTCAAATTCTGCATTATTGGCGGAGTGATTGGAATAAATATTGTGCGTAAAATTTATTTTTGAGGATGAAAGTGCATATAGAGTACCCTTTTTATCTATCAGCAAACTATTGACATTAAGCTCCCCTAGGCCGGCACTAAATTGCAACCAGCTTAATCCATCATTACTTGCCCACACTCCATTGCCATTTGTGCCTGCGTACATGCTTCCTTTCGCACCCAGCGTTAAAGATGTTATATTTTTCCCAGGAAGCATTACGTTCCAGTAATCGTGATTATATTTAGCTTCCCTTCTAAGAATTCCGCAATGTTGCGTTCCAGCAAAAATATCTCCTTGGGAATTCATAGTAATGACTGAGATGGCTCCGCATTCGCTAAACATATATGGATTGCCCCATGTTGCGCCTCCATCGACAGTCATTGCTATGAAGTGATTGTCTGACCAGGAATTGTACCCGATTGCTGCTATAGTATTTCCATTGTCAGAAATAAAAGCTGTGTAATAGGTGCGCATTGGGGAAATTAAATTCCAATCTCTTTGGCCAATGGCGGACTTATAAATCCCCAAATTTGTTATTGCAAATAAATTACCCTTTTTATCCATAAGAAGTGAGTTTAAATTAAAGTGCGAGGGAGCTTTCTGGTATTCTTCCCAGCTTTTGCCATCATCCACACTCCTATAAATGGTTTTTGTTGAATTTAATCCAACAAAAAGCCCATGGGCCGAATTGACAACCAATGCATCTTCATAGAATTCATGGATAAAGTTTTTAAAATGCACCCAGCTTAACCCGCCGTCACTACTCTTGTATAATTTACTGCTTGAGGTAATAAATAAATTTCCATAACTATCATCAAATAATTTCGCTGTACGGTCGAGATTAATCCCTTTATCTCTATTCCAGTTATTTCCATTGTCATTGCTTTTGAAAATTCCAGAACTTTCAATGTAAGAGTAGAGTCTATTTTCTTTATCTACTACTAGCGCTACTGCCCCATGTAAATTCGTGGTGTCTTTAATTTGTGTCCATGTCGCCCCATAATCAAAGCTCCTATGGATACCATCGGTTGAAAGAGCGCTGCCCTCAGTAACATACAAGGTGTCATTTGAA
Organism: Parachitinimonas caeni; assembly: GCF_030129945.1. Classification (GTDB taxonomy): domain Bacteria; phylum Pseudomonadota; class Gammaproteobacteria; order Burkholderiales; family Chitinimonadaceae; genus Parachitinimonas; species Parachitinimonas caeni. Next base: position 32,199 of record NZ_JARRAF010000008.1, on the reverse strand, counting down.
TCAATTACTAGATCTCTAATTTCATCACCTAAATTACGCAACCATGTCCAACTATTGCCTTTATCCCCACTCTTGTAAAGCCCATTTATTGCACCAACATATAAATTACCTTTCCCATCGCTTGCCATTTGGTAAATTCCATAGCCTTTAAAATTACTACTAACCTTGATCCAGTTTTTTCCATGATCGCTACTTCTTACTATTTCACGATTTCCTGCTGCATAAATATCACCCGAAGAATCCAAAATCAGTGAGCTGATGTTTTTATTTTGCAAATCGACACTAACTGAGAACCAGGTATTTCCATTATCATTGCTTTTAAATAGTCCTTTGTCTTCGGTGCCGAAATACAAGCCACCGACTAAATCCGATGTTATGGCATTAACTCTAGATGAAAATGAGACAAGAGACCAGCTGACGCCATTGTTGAAGCTTCTATATACCTTATCCCCCCCTGTTACTGCAAAAATATCCCCATTATTTATTTTAAATAAAGATCTAATATTAAAATTCTCCAATCCATTATTGGATGGGTTCCAGTTTTCCCCGCCATCTTTGCTGATATAAATTCCATTTAGTCTTGTGCCTGCAATCAAATCGCCATTGCGATCTATTATTAGTGCATTCACCGGCTCCCCCACCAGCCACGGCTGCCTCCAATTGCCAACCCCAGCGTGCACTACGCCTGTACTTAAAAGCAGCGTCAAGACAAGACACCAATGCAAATAACATTCTCTAAATGTTTCCAAAAAAATAGATTTTTTCATGTCGATTTTCTCGCCAATTTATATTCATTGGCCTGGTTTTAAAAACGGCAATCAGTTCTGTTCATTGATCATTTTAGACTGAATACAAAACCGTTGATCAAGGAGGGTGCATACGAGATTCTTTCGGCTTGGAAACCTCGGCATTACCGAGGTGGGTTGGCTACACACGCGATGAGTCTGACAGACACAAACCCTTAATTTTAAATCATTTACTGCGCTTTATGTCTGACAATCATCAACTACCCCATGCTGGGCTAGCCTAATCCAGCAAAGTCCACCTCCCTCCTAAAAACCGGGCACCCACCCCGGCAGACTGCCGGCATTTTTGGCCTGGAGTCGGTCATGTCGGCAGCGCTTTTTCCTTCCTCTATCCATCCCCGTGCCCTCGCGCGGTCGGCGGAGGTCTTTACGGTGATATTGGCGAGCGCAGGGATGGCGATTCGGTGACGGTGGCACTGGCTGGGCCCGCAGTATGTCGCCGCCACAAAAAACGAAGCCCGTGATGCTGATGCAATCACGGGCTTCGTTTCAGTATGCAGTGCTTACTGCACGGTGTAGATGTGCTTGTACTTCTGGTTCTGGATCAGATCCGCCGGGCTACGGCCATAACCGGCATAGATCTTCATGCCTTTGTAAGCAGAGACATCCAGCTTGCCGTCCAGAATCGGGATGGTATGGCTACCCAAGGTAACAGGCGCATAAGCAGCCGGGTTCAGCGGATCAAAGGCCGTCCAGCCCTTGGGGCCGAGCATGAAGGCATAACGATCGTTGGCTGCCGCCACATACAGATTGCCGGACTGGCTGGCATCTTCACTATCGGCACTAACCTGGGCGGTCAAAGTAGGCTTGCTTGCCGAGCCACCGACAGTCGCCTCAATGCTGAACGGTTTGAGCGGGCTGGGGGCGATCTGGAATACCCCTTGATCGGTGGCGGCGAACAGAGTGCCACTTTCATTCTTGGTGAGGGAGTAAACCGTCTTACCGGTTAAGCCCGTGCCATAAGGTGCCCAGCTGCGACCACCATCTCTACTACGATATACCCCACTTTCCAATTGGTCGCTGTAGACTCCTCCCTTAAAGTAGGTGAATAAATTATCGCTGGGATCAATATATAGGCGATCAAGCCCGTTAGGGTATATCGGAAATTCAGTAACATCTTCCCAGGAATGGCCAGAATCAGAGCTTTTTAATATCTTATGCTGCTTTATGCTATAAATATTTCCGTGGGAATCTAAGTTATACGCTTTTGCGGAATGTATCCACTGCTGCCAATGATCGCCGTGATCGCTACTGTAATATGAGTTATAGCCCCCGCTGTCGTCAGTAATTAATAAATAACCTTTTGCATCAATCACAATTGAGGCGACATGACCAGAGGACTGTGTATGTGTATATACAAAGTTTGAATTGCCGTTGCTGCTTCTGAAAATCCCACGTTCCGAGCCGGCAAATAGACGGCCATAACCATCTTTTGCAATTGAATATATGCAAGACAAATCAATAGGGCTGGTGTACAGATAGCCACTTATATGCACCCATCTATCAGATTTATATTTTAATTCAAATACCCCATTGCAAGTCCCTGCGTAAAGGTTGTATTTGCTATCGGCATATATTGAATTAACAACTTGATTTGATAATCCATTATTAAATGGTTGCCATTTTTTTCCGTTATCGGCACTACGAAAAATACCAGCTTCTGTGGCGGCATATGCATACTCATCAGTGAAGGCTATCGCAGATGCCGACAGCCGCTCTTGACCTTTGCTAGACAAGATCCAATTTTCACCACTATCGGTACTCTTAAAAACACCAGCACTGGTTTTGGCATATGAATTCCCATCCGGAGAAAATACGAATTCAATGCCATATGCGCTTGCTGCTAGCCCATTGTTGGCAGGCTCCCAACTTTCTCCGTCATTTCGAGTCTTATATATGCGAGGGCCGGCTCTGGCATACAAGGCGCCATTTGCATCAACTGCCAAAGCATAAGGAGCGAATTCCCTTTGCGAGTCCCAGATATTATGTGTTACTTCTGACCAGCTAATGCCATGATTACTGCTTTTGTAGAGCCCTTCCGGCCAGACATTGGCGTACAAAACATCTCCAACTCCATGTACAAGAGAACTAATACGTCTTGTTCCAGTTGAATTGCTAATTTTATAGGGCACCCAATTATTGCCAGCATCTTCACTGCGGTAAATGGTTGAACTATGCGTTGAATTTAAATAAATCACACCACGAGAATTAATGCTTATGATGTAACTGACATCTTTGGGTAATATATCTATACCTACAGATACCCAAGACTTTTCCCCGGGTTTCTTTCTGAAAACATCTGAACCGTACGCTGAAGTATAATAAATGTAGTTGCGTAACTTATCGATCACAAATGAATTAACCCCTTCTGAAATTGGTCGCGGGTTTTCTTCTTTGTCTTTAATTTGGTAAAGTCGCCCGTTCAGCAGAGAATATAGATTACCATCTGCATCTAGCTCAAGCCCATGGCTATATGTATTCTCCTGCTTGGGATTAATTAAGGTCCAGCTGCTGGCACCATCCATACTTCTGTATATTTGACCTCCACTTGAAGCATACAACGTACCATTCCTGTCCACGGTCAGGTTGTGTATATAACTCCCTTCCGGCCAAGCCCCCTGAGTCCAGCTATTCTGTTCGGCAGAAGCCACCGTGGCGCCAAGTAAAGTGGCGCAGCTCAGGCTGATGGTGGCAATAAGGTTCCGGAAGGCGCTTCGGCGCCAGGCGGAGTGAGTCATACGAGATTCCTTTCGGCTTGGAAACCTCGGCATTGCCGAGGTGGGATGGCTACACACGCGATGAAACTGACAGACACAAACCCTTAATTTTAAATCATTTATCGCGCATCATGTCTGACAATCATCAACTACCTCACGCTGGACTAGCCTAATCCAGCAAAGTCCACCTCCCTCCTGAAAACCGGACGCCTACCCCGGCAGACTGCTGGCATTTCCCTGCCATCTGGAGTCTGCAATGCCGCAAGTCATGGCTGCCTATGCAAGCCGCCCCGTTGCCGCCGTCGCGCGGGCGGGCGAGGTGTTTCTGATCCGGCCGCGGGCAGCGGCACGGTCTGCCGAGATCTTTATCTATGGGGATATTGGCGAGAGCTGGTACGGCGAATCGGTCACCGCCGCGCAGTTCGTGCGCGAGCTGGCGGCACTGGATGTCGATCAGCTGACAGTCAGGCTCAACAGCTTCGGCGGGTCGGTGCCGGATGGGCTGGCGATCTATAACGCCATCCGTCGTCACCCGGCGCAGGTGACCGTCTGCATTGATGGCGTCGCAGCCAGTATCGCCAGTCTGATTGCCATGGCGGGCGATACGGTCGAGATGGCCGATAACGCGCTGCTGATGGTGCATGCGCCCTGGGGCTCCACCACTGGCAATAGCACCGCCCTGCGCGACTATGCCGATCTGCTCGATACCTGGGCGCAGGCGATGGCGGTGAGCTACGCCAGCAAGACCGGCAAATCGACCGACGATTGCCTGGCCCTGTTATGCGATGGGGTGGACCACTGGTATTCCGCCAGCGAGGCGCAAGCCTTCGGTTTTATCGACCAGACCATGGCCGCCTTGCCGGCACCGATTGCGGCGGCGGCAGACTGGCAGCAGCGCTTTCCGCCGCCTCACTCGCTCAACCTGACCGCGTCCCGGCCCCAAGCCGCGACGGCCGCACCCGCCACCGAACCGGCCACCCCCTCGACACCTGTAGCCCCCACCGCTGCGGAAGCTGCTGCGATCCGGGCCGATACCTTGCGGCAGGAACAGCTCCGCCGGCGGGCGATCCAGACCAACTTTGCCCATTTCCAGTCACAGGAAGGCGTTGCCGGCCTGCAGGCCCGTTGCGAAGCCGACCCCGAGTGCAGCCCGCAGGCGGCGGCCCAGCAATTGCTGGCGCATCTGGCCCAGGGCGCGGCCCCGGTAGCCGGTGGCAGGGTGCAGACGGTGGCCGATGAGACCGACCAATGGCGCGCCGCTGCCAGCGAGTCCCTGCTGGCACGCGCCGGCTTGCGTAGCGCTGACGGGCGACCGATCCGCGCCGATGGCGCCAATCCTTGCCGCGGCCTCAGCCTGCTCGATCTGGCGCGGGCCTCGCTGCAACGCGCCGGTCATCGGGTCGAAGGCCTCGACAAGATGGCGCTGGTGGCCGCCGCTTTTACCCAGTCCAGCAGCGACTTTCCCGTCCTGCTGGAAAACACCCTGCACAAGGCGCTGCAGAACAGCTATGCCACCGCTGGCGATACCTGGAGCCGCTTCTGCCGGCGCGGTACGGTCAGCGATTTCCGCGAACACAAGCGCTATCGCCTTGGCAGCCTCGGCAATCTGGCGCCGCTGACCGAGCTGGGCGAATTCGCCAGTCAGGCGATTCCTGATGGCGAGCGCAGCCGCATCGCCGCCGACACCAAGGGCTATCTGGTCAGCCTGTCGCGGCAGATGGTGATCAATGACGATCTGGAAGCCTTTGTCGGGCTGGCGGCGATGATGGGCCGCTCGGCGCGCCGCACCCTCGAAACCGATGTCTACGCGCTGCTGCAGAGCAATCCCGTGCTCGATGACGGCCAGCCGCTGTTCAGCGCCGCCCACGGCAATCTGGCCAGTGCCGCCGCGCCCAGTGTGGCGGCGTTTGAGGCCGCCAGAGTGTTGATGGCGCAGCAAATGGACGTGTCGAAACACGACTACCTCGATCTGCGCCCGGCGATCTGGCTGGGGCCGATCGGACTCGGGGGCGAGGCGCGGGTGATCAACGGCGCCGAATACGACCCCGATAGCGCCAACAAGCTGCAACGGCCGAACAAGGTGCGCGGCCTGTTTGCCGATCTGGTCGATACGCCGCGCCTGACTTCGGCCTGGTATGCCTTCGCCGACCCGAACGAAGCCCCGGTGCTGGAAGTTGCCTTCCTCGATGGCAACGACACGCCGTATCTGGAGCTGGAAAACGGCTTCAGCATCGACGGCGCCCGCTACAAGGTGCGGCTCGATTACGGCGTGGCCGCCATCGACTACCGCGGCGCCACCATGACCCCGACTGCCTAAGGAGAGACCGTATGGCACGTAACTTCGTCAAATCCGGCCAGGTGATGGACGTGCGGGCCAGCAGCCCGATCCGTTCCGGTGAGGTGGTCGTCCTCGGCAAGCGGCTCGGCGTCGCCCTCGGCGACATCGCCGTCAATCAGTTGGGGGCGGTGCAGATGCAGGGGGTGTTCCTGCTGCCGAAGAATCCGGCTGACGCCGTGAGCCAGGGCGATCTGCTGTACTGGAATGCCAGCAACCGCCAGCTGACCAGCACCGCCAGCGGTAACACCCTGGCCGGCTATGCGTTCGCGCCAGCCGCTGCCGGCAGCAGCAGTGCCGAGCTTTGCCTCAATGGCTGACTGGGCCCGCCTGCAACAGCGGCTGGCCCGTAGCGGCGAAGGGCTGACTGACGTCTACGCCGACCTGAATGGCCAACCGGTCTGGGGCATATACGAGGCCCAGCCAGCTGATGCCCTCGGCTATGGCGCCGGCTATCAGCCACAGTTCCGCAGTGCCGACGCCCTGCGCGAAGGCGCCATTCTGACCTTCTACCGGGCCGATCAGCAGCCCTTGTTGCGGGCGGAAGTGCTGCGCTGCGAAGTCGATGGCGCCGGCTGGCGCCACCTGCTGCGGGTGGAATAACCATGCACGCCCGTGAACAGATCCGGCAGGCGCTGTTGCCCTATCTGCAGGTGGCCGCCTTTGGCCCACGGGTCTACCCCAGCCGGGTTCGGGCTGTCGATCCGGCCCGGCTCGGCGGCCCGTGCCTGCTGGTGGCCTGTGGCGATGAGCTGATTGCCAGCGGCCCCGGCGAGCCCTCGGCCCTGCAGCAACGCACCCTCGAAATCATCCTGCGCATCGTCGCCAAGGCCGATCTGCCGAATCTCGACCAGCAGCTGGCCGAAGCCCTGCTGCAGCTGGAACAGGCGCTGGTCGCCGCCGGCAGTCTTGGCGGCCGCTTGCCGGCCGGCCTGCTGCCGGTCAGCGTGCAGGCCGGGATTGACGAATCGCTGGAAATGCCGCTCGGCACCCTGCAGCTGATCTGCCATGTCAGCTACAGCGTCTACGCCGATGCGCCAGACCGCATTATTTAATCCAAGGAAATTGCCATGAGTTTTGCATCGAGCAGTCGCGTCACCCTCGGTCTGGTCGAAGAAACCATCCCCGGCCAGACCCCCAATAGTGGTCACCATGCCGCCCTGCGCTTTACCGGCGAATCGCTGGAAGCCAACCGCGGCAAGACCCAGTCGGAAGAGATCCGCGACGACCGCCAGATCAGTGGCATGACCACCACCTCGGTCGATCCGCGTGGCGGCATCAATATCGAATGGTCCTACCGCGAATACGATGCCCTGCTGCGGGGCCTGTTCGGCAGCAACTGGGTCGAGACCACCGCCAGCATCACCGCCACCTTCAGCGCCAATGGCCTGACCGCCGGTGGCGGCACGCCGTTTGCCGGACTGGTGGCCGGGCAGTGGATAAAGATCAGCGGCGCCAGCCAGGCCGAGAACAATGGCTGGTTCCAGATCCTCGACAAATCCAGCGGTGCCGCCCTCAGCTTTGCTGACAACAGTTTCAAGCCCGAAGCCGCCACCGCCGGCGTCAGTGTGCAAAGCAGCCGTCTGGTCAATGGGGTCACCCCGCGCTTCTTCAGTATCGAACGCCAGCATGGCGACACCGGCCATTGCACGGTCTATCGCGGTTGCTACCCCAACAAGCTCAGCCTGCAATGTGACAGCCAGAGCAAGATCACCGGCAGCTTCGACTTCATCGGCCTGAGCGAAGCCAGCCAGAGCGGCAGCCAGCTGCCCGGCAACCGCCAGCCGAGCCAGACCCACCCGCTGACCAATGGCGTGCGCAGCCTGCGCGATCTGCGCGAGGCCGGCCAGCCGCTGGCCTGCCAGATCAAATCGTTCAGCCTCAGCCTCGACAATGCCGCCCAGACCGCCACCGCCTGCGGCACCCTGGGCAATGTCGATATCGCCCCCGGCACCCTGGCGGTGCTGTTCAGCTTCGAAGCCTATTTCAACGAAGGCGCCGCCCGCCTCAAGCGCAAGCACGACTTCGATGAGGAAACCGGCTTCGCCTTCCGGCTGGAGGACGTCAACGGCAACGGCTACGCCTTCCAGCTGCCGAACGGCCAGATCAGCAAGTTCTCGCTGACCGCCGGCAAGATCAATGAATTCTGCATGGCCAAAATTGAATTCACCGCCTACATGGACCCGCGCAGCGGCAAGACCGTGCTGCTCGACCGTTGCGGCATCTAAACCCTCAAAAACCCCCCAAAGGACAGCCCATGGACTTCAAGAAGCTGTACATGACCGACCCGGCCAAGGCGCAAGGCGTCTGGACCGAGCCCGATGCCTCGGGCGCCCGCTATCTGATCGCCCGTTATGGCCACCAGGCCCGCGCCCGCGCTGAAAAACTGCAGGCGCCGTACAAACGCCAGTTCGACAACGGCAGTGCCAGTCCCGAACTGCGCCACCAGCTGCTGGCGCAATGCCTGGCCGAAACCGTGCTGCTCGACTGGGATGCGCTGCAGATCGACGGCAAGACCGTCGCCTACAGCCGCGAGGCGGCCCGCCAACTGCTGGAACAGCATGAAGACTTCGCTGATTTCATCCTGAAACAGGCGGTGGACAAGGCCAACTTCGACTACGAGCAGGAACAGGCCACCGTAAAAAACTGAGTGACTGCCTGCGCTGGTGGCTGGAGTGGGGCGCGCAGCAGGCGCTGCTGCAGGCAGTCGAGGCCGAAACCGGCCAGTGTCCCGCCGCCCTGTCCGCCCAACCCGAGCTGCAGCCGGACAGTCTGCGCTGGTGGCAGGCCTTCCATGATCTGAGCCCGAGCCGGCCCGCCGGCTGGGGCCCGGCGCCGATCCCGGTCAGTGAAATCCTCGCCTACGCCGAGCTGCTGGGCTTCGATGCCGCCGACCGTCCCTTCCTGCTGCAGATGATCCGCGCCTGCGATGCCGTCTGGCTGGCCTGGCAGGCCGAACGAGACAAGGAGCGGCCGCATGAGTAATGCCCCCCAGATCAATATCCTGCTGACCGCGCAGGACAAGACCCAGGCCGCCTTCGAGCGGGCCCGTGCCGAACTGAGCGGGTTGCGTGATGCCGCCGATCAACTCAACAGCCGCTTTGAAACGGTCAAGAACGGCCTGCTCGGGCTGGTTGCCGTGCTGACTGCCAGCAGCTTCGCCAGCTGGATCAAGAGCGCGATCGATGCCGCCGACAGCCTCAACGATCTGGCTGAACGCACCGGCATTGCCGCCGACCGGCTGTCCGCCCTCGACTACGCCGCCATCCTGTCCGATACCAGCCTTGATGGCCTGCGCGGCGGTTTGCGCGGGCTGGCCAAGAATCTGGCCGAGATCGACGACCCCGGCAGCGATCTGGCCGCCACCTTCCGCACCCTGGGCATAGCGACCCGCGATGCCGGCGGCCAGTTGCGGCCGACCGATCAGCTGCTGCTCCAGCTCGCTGACAAATTCGCCGGCTATCAGGACGGCGCCCGCAAGTCGGCGCTGGCCATGCAGATCTTCGGCAAGAGTGGCGAAGATCTGATTCCCTTTCTCAACCGGGGTGCCGACGGCATCCAGGCCCTGACCGCCGAAGCCCAGTCGCTGGGGATCAGCTTCAGCGGCGAGACCATCAGCCAGGCCGGCGACTTCAATGACCAGCTCGACAAGCTGGAACTGGCGAGCCGGGGCCTGGCGGTGCGGATCGGTGGCGAGTTGCTGCCGGCGCTGACCGCCTTCAATGCCGTGCTGCTCGACAACCTGAGTGCCACCGGCAGCCTGCGGCAGCAGCTCGATGGCCTGCAGGGCGCCAGCAATCTGCGCGAACTGTTCAACGATCTGGGGCGGGGCGTCATGGTACTCGCCGATGTGCTGCTGGTGTTGGTCGAAGTGGTCAAGGCCGTTGGCCAATCGTTCCAGGTGGTGTTTCTGGAAATCCAGACAGCAGTCCAGGGTGTCGTCCGCGATCTGATCTCGCTGTTGCCGCATCACCTGCGGTGGGCCACCGAGCTGATCGGCGTCAATGACCACCTGACCACCTTAATGGAAGTAACCGAGGCACAGCGGGTAAAGGCCCTGCAGACCGCCAACCAGCAATGGGCGGTGGCGCTCGGTGAGCGGCAGACCCTGCTGGCGCAGTTCGAGGCCAAACTGGAAAAGGCTGCCCAGGCGGAAGCGGCGCTCAAGCTCGGCAGCGAGCTGTCGGCCCGCTCCTTCGACAGCAACGCCGTCGAAGACCGCGAATACCAGCGCTATGGGGTCAGCCGGCCAAAGCCACAGGCGCCGGATCTGCGTGGTCATGCCAAGGCGATGGAGGAGGCCTACAAGGCCCATCTGCAGCAGCTGGAGAATCTGGATAAGCAGCAACAGGACCTGCTCAAAACCAGCCAGAGCCGGCTGGAGCTGCGTTACAAGCAGGGGCTGCTGTCCGAGAAGCAGTATCTCGACCAGCAGCTGGCGCAACAACGCGAGGCGCTGCGCGGTCAGGCTGCCCTCCTGCGGATCAAGGCCGATGCCGCCCAGGCCGCCGGCAAGCCGGTCGAGGCCAGCAAGTTTCTGGCGGAGGCCGAGCGGTTGCAGGAAGGCGTGCGCAAGCTGGAAGTGGATGGCGCCATCAAACGCTTGACGCTGGAACAGGCCAGCCAGACCGAGCTCAGCCAGCTACGCGAAGCCAGCCTCAAGGATCAGGGCCAGCTGGTGGCGGCGGCGGGGGAGCAATTTGTGCGCGACTACGGCCGCAAGGTGGCCGATGCCGCCCGCGATGGCCGCGATGATCTGCTGGCCGCCTATGCCGCCGTTGGCCAGAGCCAGTTGCTGTCGGCCGCGTTCGAACAGGACCAGCAGCGCTTTGACAGTGCCCTGCAGCAGATGCAGGGCGAAATCGAGCAGCTGCGGCTGGCCGTCGGGCCTGATGGCAGCGTATTGGGTGGCCTGAATCTGCTGCAGGCCGAGCAGGCCATCCGCAGCCGTTATCTGCCGGCGCTGCAGGACCTGATCAACAAGATGAACGTCCTCGCCAACAGCAGCGGCAAGGTGGACCAGAAAAAAACCGTGCAGGGGCTGATCGGCAACGTCAACAAGACCGGCGCCAGCACCCTGCCCGAACAGTTGCGCCAGGCCGACCGCGACTACATCGACGCCGCCCGCAACATCGGCAAAAGCTGGGACGACCTCGGCCAGCGCATCAGCCGCAGCCTCAGTTCCGCCTTTGGCACCGGTGGCAAGGCCTTGGGTGGGCTGGTGACGGCGATGACGGATTACCAGAAGAGTCTGGCCGACATCCGTGCCAATGAGCGCGAAGGGATTGCCCTGGCACGCGAGCAAGGCTCGGCCAAGGCGAAAACCCTGGCCCAGTCGGTCGCGGCCACCGAGCAGAGCCGGGCCCAGCTTGGCATGTATGGCGACCTGACCGCAGCCGCCAAGGGCTATTTCGAAGAAGGCAGCAGCGGCTATCAGGCACTGGCTGCCGCCGAAAAGGCGTTCCGGCTGTTTGAAATGGCGATGGCGGTGCAGGCCTTCGTCAAGAAACTGGCCTTCACCAATGCCTTGACCGTTGCCCATGCCACCGGCGAGACCACCAAGCTCACCACCACCGCCAGCACCGTACCGGCCACGCTGGCGCTTGAGGGCACCAAGCAACAGGCTTATGGCACCACGGCCCTCGCTTCAGCGCTGACTGCGCCGTTCCCGGCCAATATCCCGGCCTTTGCCGCCGTGGCGGCGATGCTGGCAGCGATTGGGGTGGCGGTCAGCGGTGCCGGTGGTTCGGGGCCGGATATCGCCCAGCAGCGGCAGCAGGCCGCCGGCACCGGTTCGGTGCTGGGTGACCCGACCGCCAAGTCCGAATCGCTGGCCCGGAGTCTGGAACTGATGGCAGACCTTGCCGGCCAGCAACTCGGCGTGCAGCGGGGCATGCTGCAGAGCCTGCGGGCGCTGGAGGCGGCGGCCAAAGGTGTGGCGACACTGGCGGTGCGTAACCAGTTGCAGGTGGCGCCAGCCGGGCTGGTCGATACCGCCTTCCAGACCAGTGGCCTGGGCAAGATTGCCGCCTTTGGCGCCAGTCTGGGTCCCACCCTTGGTAACGCGGTGGCGCCGTTCGTGGCCAAGCTGTTCGGCAGCAAAACCGAGGTCACCGACAACGGCATCCGGGTCGCTCCCGGTCAGACGGTGGGCGGCGTGACCCAAGGCCAGCGCCTCGATGTCAGCGGCTATGTCAGCACCGAGACCACCAAAAAATTCCTTGGCCTGACCACGGGCCGTTCCACCAATGAAAGCCAGTTTGCCCTGTCCGACGACATCAGCCGCCAGTTCGGGCTGGTGGTGCAGGGCATGGCCGATAGCGTGACCCTGGCCGCGAAAGCCCTCGGTGCCCGTGGCGCCGACTTCACGCAGCAGCTGGCGGCGTTCCGCCTCAACCTCGACCATATCTCGCTGAAAGGCCTCAACGGCAAACAGATCGAAGAGCAGTTCGCCGCGATCTTCGGCAAGCTTGGCGACGAGATGGCCAACAGCCTGATTCCGGGGCTGGCCCAGTTCCAGCAGACCGGCGAAGGCGCATTTGAAACCATGGTGCGGCTGGTGGCTGAACTGCAGGCGACCGATGCCGCGCTGGCCGCCATCGGCCTCGATGCGAGACTGGCCTTCGGCGCGGTTGGCCTCGCCAGTATGGCGGCGCGCGAACAGCTGATAGCGCTGGCCGGGGGCCTCGACACCCTGCAGAGCCAGCTGGCCAGCTATCAGGACCACTTCCTGACCGCGCAACAGCAAGCCGCCGTGCTGCAGCAGCAACTCGGTGCCGCCTATGCCGAGCTCGGCCAGCAGCTACCGACCAGCGCCGCCGGCTTCCGCCAGCTGGTGCAGGCGCAGGATCTGAGCACCGAGGCCGGCCGTCGCCAGTTTGCCGGCCTGCTGGCGCTGGTCGAAGCCCAGCAGACCTACCTCGACGCCCTGGCCGATCAGGCCAAGGCGCTGGGTCTGGGGGCCGACACACTCAAGTCAGCGCTGACCGACGCCCTGCAAGCGGCTGACGCCAGCGCCGCCGGCCAAGCCTTCGCTGACACGGTGGTGGCCTCGGTCGAGCAGGCGATGCGGGATCGGGCGCTGGGCGACATCACCGACCTCATCACCCATGGTCTGGTCAACCCCATCGTGCAGGCGGTGCTGGCCGGCACCTCGGTCACCGCCGCCATCAGCCAGGCCTCGATTGACAGCATGGTCCAGCAGGCGACCACCGTGGCCAAGGTGATGGGTGAGCTGCTGCAGAGCCCGGCATTCACCGGCGCCCTCGACCAGATCCAGCGGGCGCTGCAACCGATTGGCAGCAGTCTGTACCGCCACACCCCCGAACGCCTGCGGCGTGACCGCGACCAGACGAAAGAGGCTGCCCAGGCCACCGACGAGGCGGCCCAACGCGCCGACGACCTGGCCGACTATCTGCGCGACCTCAACCAGCAGCTGGCCGGCATCGGCCAGAGCGAGGCGGCGCAGCGGCTGGCCGAGATCAATCAGAAGTTCGACGACGGCCAGCGCAAGCTGATCGAGCTGGGCGGCGCGACCGAAGCCAATATCGCCAAGCTGCAGCGCTTGCAGCAGGCCGGTATTGATGCGCTGGGGGTGGACGTCTGGCGCCGGCTGGCGGCCGCGCAGGGCAACACTGCCGGCGTGCAGATGTACGACCACGATCTGGCCAGGGGCCGTTACGAGCAAACGCAAACCGGCTTGTGGCAAAGCTTCGGCGCTGACGCGGCCCGCTTGCAGGCATGGCTGCTATCGACCGGCCAAAGTTGGGAACAGGCGGCCGGTGTCTATTGGGCCAGTATCAACGACCAGCAGAAACAGGCGGTGATTCTGGCCGGTGAGGCCAAGACCGCTTATCTGGACACCCTAAAAAGCCAGTTCGACAGCCAACTGGAACTGGTGCAGGCGCTCAATAGCCAGCTCGATAACGTCAAGGCGCTGGCCAAGGGGCTGGATAGCGATATGGCGCAGATCGAGATCGATCTCGGCCGGCGGACGAAAACCAGCTGGATCGACGAGCAACTGCTCGGCGCCCGCGCCAGCCTGGCTTCGGCCCAAGCGGGCGGTAACCCCGATGACATCGTCAGCGCCACCCAGGCGGTGCAGCAGCTGTTGAACGAGCGTTATGCGGCCGAGAAGGAACTGTTGCAGCGGCAACGCGAATTTGCCGCCCAGCTGGGCGACTATGTGAACAGCCTGCGCACCGGCGATCTGTCGCCGCTATCGCTGCAGCAACGGCTGGCCGAAGCCACCCGCCAGGCCGACCAGTTGATTGCCCGTGCCAAGGCCGGCGATGCCGACGCCCGTGGCAAGCTGCAATCGGCCATCGATACCGAACTCAAGCTGGGCCGTGATTACTGGGGCAATACCGCGGGCTATGGCGCGCTGTTCGGTGGACGGGAATCTGAGCTGCTGGCGCTGGGGGCCGATACCCGCAGCGCGGCCGAACGGCAGGCCGATGCGCTGAAAGATCTGGCCGGTAATGGTGACCGCACGCTGGCCGAGTTACGCGGCCTCAAGTCGAGCGCTGAATCCTTGCGCACCGACCTCAACGGCCAGCTGCTCAATGCGATCAAGACCGGTTACGACCAGGCCAAAGTCCTCGAATCGCTCGGCGCGGGTGGGGCGATTGCGCAGGCCGTGACAAAACTGCCGGAGTCCTTGCGCAAGATTCTGAGCGAGGTGATTCCCGGTGCTACCCCGGTGGCATCCCACCCCGGCCGCGACTCGCTGCGCGATGGCGCGATACTCCAGCAAGCCCGCGACGGCGATGTGCTGGGGGCGATCAGGACCGGTATGGGCCTTGGCTACCGTGCCAGCGATCTGGCCGCGCTCTGGAATGGCGCCCATCCCCATCAAAAGATCAGCCCTGACGATCTGGTTGGCTTGGCCAGCGCCAACGGCATCCGCCTGATGGCCACGGGCGGCATCGCACATGAACCCTCGGTCGTCGGCGAAGCCGGCCCCGAAGCCGTGGTGCCGCTGCCGGATGGTCGCAGCATTCCAGTCTCGATTGACTGGAGCCGTTTCCAGTCTGCCAGCAGCGAATCGTCGGCCCTGATCAACGAGATCCGCCAACTCCGCGCCGAAGTCGCCCAGCTCAAGGCCGAAGCCACCCGCAGCGCCAATGCCAGCGAAGCCCGCCTGGGTCAGGCTGCCGCCATCTACCGCGAAGAAGCCGCTGAACGCAGCCAGCAGACCCGTCATCTGCAACGCACGGCCGCAGCGGCCGAGGAGGATAGACGATGAACGCCGTCTGGTTATTTGAAGCCGACACCCTCGATGCCGCCAATCAGCCCACGGTGCAACGCTGGGCCGCCGGTGGCGGTTTCCAGACTGCGCCCAGTGATAGCCCACCGGCCGCCTGGTTCGAACCGCGAGTGGCCGAAGCCTTTTCGTTCGAAGCTAACCTGTTCGACAAGGCCACCACCTACGGCGCCAGCCGCATCGGCTGGGGCGTGCTCAAGCTGGTCAACCCGGATGGCCGGCTGGATGGCCTGCTCGATCACGCCATCGACGGCCGGGCGTTGCGGGTCTATCTGGCCGATTCCCGCCAGCCCTTTGCTGCCGCCAGCCTGGCCTTCCGCTGCCGGATGGAGCGGCTGAAAGCCGAGACCGACACGCTGAGTCTGGAAGTGCTGGACCGGCTGGTCGATCTGGACCAGCCCTTGTGTGCCGAACGGCTGCTGGGCAGCGATACCGCGCCGAATGGCATCGAAGGCCGGGCCGAGCTGAAGGACCGGCGCAAACCCCGGCTTTATGGCGAAGTCGCCAACGTCAGCCCGATAGGGGTCAACCCCAGCAAGAACCTGTATCTGCTATGCAGCCATGCCGCCACGGTGAGCGCCGTGCGCGACAAGGGCGGTGAGCTGCTGGCCGATGCACCCGCTACCAGTCAGGCCGACCTCGAAACGGTGGTACCGGCGATTGGCCATTACCGGGTCTGGTCTTCGCCAGCGGGGACGTATCTGCGCATCGGTGGCAACCCGCAACAGATCACCGTTGATGCCCGTAGCGCCGATAGCCGCTGCGCCAGCCTGATCCAGCAGGTGCTGCGCGAGGCCGGTATCGCGGCCGGCGACATCAGCCAAGCCGACGTCGACGCCCTGAATGCACTGCAACCGGCGCCGGTCGGCCTCTACGTCGCTGACGAGCTGACGGCGCTGGAGGCGATCAACCGGCTGGCGGGCTCGATTGGCGCCTGGGTGGCGCCGGACCGGCGCGATGTGTTCCGGCTGGGGCGGCTCGATGCCCCGGCCAATCCCATCCTGACGCTGGGCCCGGCCCAGATCGTCGCCGGTTCGCTGCGGCTGATTGGCAGCGGCAACGACGACCGCGGCCTGCCTTGCCACACGCTGAATCTGGAATACGACCGCAACGACACGGTGCAAGCCGAGCTGATCGGCGCCGCCAGCGAAGCGATGAAGACCTGGGCCAAGGAGGCGACGCGCAAAGCCACCTTACAGGCAGCGGCCGTCAAAACCCGTCACCCGCTGGCGGCCGAGCTGACGCAGGCCACGCTGCTGCGACGGCGGGCGGATGCCGAAGCCGAGGCCGCGCGCCGGCTGGCGCTGTACAGCGTGGTGCGTCGCACCTGGCAACTGGAAGCCCAACTGACGGCGGCCGAGCTGGGTCAGCTGTCACTCGGTTGCAGCCTGACCCTGCAGCATCCGCGCTTCGGTCTGGCGGCGGGCAAAGCCTTGCGCCTGATCGGCTGGTCGCCGGATCTGCGGGCGGGTGCCGTCACTTTGAAACTATGGGGGTAATGATTATGGCCAATGCCATTCTGGCGGCGCCGAACCGGATCGAGGCCGCCACCCTGAGCGGGGGCGACTGGCTGGCCGGCAGCCGCCCCAATCTCGCCAGCCGGCCCTATGGTCAGGCGGCGCAATCCAATGGCCTGAACCCAACGGCCACCCAGTTCACCCTGACGCTGGACCAACCGCGATCCTTAAGAGTGCTGGCCCTGCTGGCGCATAACCTGGGCAGTCTGGCCCAGGTGCGCTGGCGGCTCAGCCTCGATGCCGCCTTCAGCCAGAGCGTATTCGACAGCGGCTGGAGCCCGGTCTGGCCGGCCCTGCCGACGCCCGATATGCGTTGGTCGGATGCCAACTGGTGGAGCGGCACGCTGGATGAGGAACGGCGGGCGTTCTACCCGCGCCATCACTTCACCGTGCTGCCCGACGAACGCCTTGGTGCCTATGTGCGCTGTGAACTCAACGACCCGAGCAACCCGGACGGCGCCATCAAGATCGGCCGGGCCGGGGTGTATGACGGCTGGCAGCCGGTGCGTAACTTCAGCTGGGGCCGCAAGCTGGGCCATGACAGCACCGAGAAGGTGATCAAGTCGGAAGCCGGCGCCGTTTACAGCAATGGCGGGCAAGTGGTGCGGGTGGCGCAGATCAGCTTTGACTGGCTCAGCGCCAGCGAAGCGCGGGCGACGATGGATCTGGAACGGCGGCTGGGCCTGACCGGTGAGCTGATCTATCTGGCCAAGCCGGACGACCCGGCCAGCTTTACCCACGAGGCGTTTCCGGCCCGTTTGCACGAGCTGTCGCCGATTGAAGTCCCCTTGTTCGCTGCCCAGCGCAAGGCCTTTGTGATTGAGGAGCTGATCGCATGAGCGGGTACAGCATTCCGATTCAGACCGCCATCGACAAGCTGAAGAGCTTCTACAACAACGGGCCGTGGTCCGCCCAGAACCCGGGCGGCCTCGACAACGGCGGCCACCGGCTCAACTTCACCGCCGCACTGAATGACTTGGCCACCGCTGCCGGCGGTGTCGCCGATGCGGCGACGGCGGCCGGTGCGGCGGCGGTCTCGGCAGCGACCAGTAGTGCTTTGGCCCAGCAATCGGTGACAACGGCGGCGGGCAGTGCCACGGCGGCCGAGCAGTCGGCGACCACCACGGCCAGTCTGCGCGATCAGGTACAAGCCCTGCTCAATTCCATCAGTGGCGGCCCGGTGGCCTCGGTGTGCGGCAAGACCGGGCCGGCCGTGGCGCTCGATAGCCGTGACATCACCCTTGCCGCCCGCAGCGTCAGCGCCAATACCACGGCCACGGCCGGCGAGCTGCTGATCCTGTCCCAAGCCATCACCGTCAACCTGCCGGCCAGTCCCTCACTGGGCTACACGGTTCACCTGTTCAACGCCTCGGCCGGCCAACCGATGGTGGGCCGCAATGGCAGCCCGATCATGGGGCTGGCCGAGGATCTGACCATCAACCTGCCTGCGGTCTGGGTCACGCTGCGCTATGTCGGCGGCCCGGTCGGCTGGTGCCTGAGCTGAGGAAGTCATGAGTCTATTAACGCAATTTGGCGGGGGATCAAGCACCCCCATTCAAGGGGCTGCGGTGCTGCCGGTGTGGGATAGCGCGTTTGCCCGCCAGTATCCGGGCGCGACGGTGGTGGCGCCGGCGCTGGCGCCGTGGCTGCTGAAACCGGCCGGCAGTGCCAACGGCTACGCCTGTGGCGGTGTCGGGCCCAAGCTGGTCTTGCTGGCCAGCAATAGCACCCAGGCCCTCAGCAGCAGCGACGGCCAGACCTTCACGCCGCGCACGCTGCCGGTGGCTGGCAACTGGGCCGGCCGGGTGGCTTACGGCAACGGGGTGTATGTGGCGGTGGGCTATGGCTCGGCCATCGCCGTCAGTTCGTCAGACGGGGATAACTGGAGCCAGCGGGCCCTGCCGGTCAGTGCGAACTGGGCCAGCTGCTGCTTTGGTGCCGGGCTGTTCCTGAGTACCGCCATCGCCAGTGCCGGCTACGCCACCAGTCCGGATGGGGTGAACTGGACCAGCCGCACTTTGCCGGCCAGTGGCAGCTTTGCGGCGTGTTGCTATGGCTTGGGCTTGTTCTTTGTCTTTGCGGCGGGCAGCAGCAGTTATTACACCTCGGTCGATGGCCTCGGCGGCTGGGTGTCGCGCAGCCTGCCGGTCGGCGGCAACTGGGAACCCCACGCGGCCTTGCAAGCCAATGGCCGCCTGCTGCTGCTCGGCAATAGCAGCAATGTCCTGCTGTCTTCGCTGGATGGCATCAGCTGGAGCCAGCATCTGCTGCCCAGCTTGCCGAATGGCCAGTACTGGCGCGCGGTTCACTACCAGGCTGGCGGTTATGTCGCCGTGGCCAGCGGGGGCAATACCGCCATCACCTCGCCCGATCTGCAGAACTGGACGGTGCGCAGCCTGCCCTTCAATGGCGGTGCGCTGGTGTTGCCGCTCAATGGCAATTGGCTGGTGGCCTCGGCCGGAACGCCACAGGTGGCGCTCAGCAACGCTAGCGCCTTCGATATCGTGTATCCGCAGAGGTAAGCATGCCCCGCCTACAGACTTTGAACGCCCCTGTTTACTGCTTTGACTACCGTGGCTGGTATATCGGTCGCGATCTGGCCGGCCCCTTTGGCAGTACCGATCAGCCACCGCCACTCGACTCCACGTCCAGCAGCCAGGGCGAGTTGCGGGCCAACTGGCGCGGTGACCGCTGGGTCACCGCTTCCTACTGGGAGCCGGCAGAGCTGCCCGAACGCTGGCGCATTCACCATGCCGCGTTCTGGGCCCGTCTTGGCGATGCGGCACTGGCAATCTGCGCCGGGGAGTCCCGCGCCTGCCGGGCGCTGCAGGTGCTGGTCGATAGCTGGGCCGAGGTCGATCTGCGTAACCCTCAGTTGGCCAAGGCCTTGCAAAGGGTGCAGGCCACCGGCCAGCCCCAGGCCAGTGACGACTTCCCGGATGCCCGACCGCTGACCGCCCTCAGCATCCAGCAAATACTGACTACCCCGACCACCGAGGATGAGCGGGTGGTGAAGGGGCTGCCATGACCGATACGCAGCCTCCGCGCCCCCTGACCGGTTTTGCCAGCAAGCTCGGGGTCGAGCCCGGCGAAATGACGGCTGGTGCCTTGCTGTTTGCTATCTTCGCTTACTGGATCAAGCAGAAGCTCAGCGCCGACAAGCGCGAAGCCAGCCAGCAAGCGCAGGCGGACGACGAGAACAGCAAGGTGATCGAGCGGCTGAATGCCGAGATTGCCCGCCAGCAAACCCTTATTGAGCAGCTTTCAACCAGTCTCGACGCCGAACGGGTGCGCCGGCTCAAGGTCGAACAGGAAAGCGTCGGCACTGCGGCACGTCTGGCCGGCGTGCAGCAGGAGCTCGAAGGCCTGCGCGCCGATCTGGCCGAACAAAGTCTGCATATCGACCGCCTCTATAGCGTGCTCGACCACCTGCTGCTGGGCAAACCGCTGGCAGACGAAGCCCTGTTGAGCCGCATTCTGCTGCTACGCCGCCGCGCCGGACTGTCGCTGAGCGACCAGATCGATCCCCCAGTCAATGAGATACCGCAATGACGTTTGAAGAAACCCTGTTGAGCCTGACCGATGAACTGCGGGCCGACCGCTGGAGCGCACCCCTGGCGGTCGCCATGCACCACTTCGAGATCAACACCCCGCTACGGCAATGCCACTTTCTGGCGCAGGCCCTGCACGAATCCGTGGATCTGCGCAGCCTCGAAGAAAACCTGCACTACCGGCCCGACCGCCTGCGTGCTGTCTGGCCACAACGCTTCGACTTCGCCCGCTCGCTGGACTATGCCGGCAAGCCGATCGACATCGCCAACTACGTGTACGCCCACCGCAACGGCAATGGCGATGAAGCCAGCGGCGACGGCTGGCGCTATCGCGGCCGGGGTCTGTTCCAGCTGACCGGGCGGGCCAACTATGCCGAATGTGGCGCCGCGCTGGGCCTCGACCTGCTCGACAACCCCGACTTGCTGCTCAAACCCGACAACGCCGCCTTGTCGGCCGGCTGGTTCTGGCAAAGCCGGGATTGCAACGATGCCGCCGACGCTGATAACTGCGCCGCCGTCACCCGCAAGATCAATGGCGGACTGAACGGACTGGACGCCCGGCAGTATCTGCTGGGCCTGCTGAAACAGCGGCTGATCAACTAACACCGGCTGTGGATAAAACAGACCACTACCCCTGCCATCCCTTGCCACAGCAAGGCCGGGCTGGCCTGCCTGCCAATTGAGCAAACGAGGACCGCATGCCTGACCTGCTAATCCGCCTCCTGATTACCGCCGCGCTGCTCGCCCTCTGCTTCGGCCTCGGCTACGCCAAAGGCGCGGCTGCCAGCACGAAAGACCACCAAGCCGAGCTGGCCAAGGCGCAACTGGCCCGGCTGCACACCACCCGCCAGATTGAACGTGCCGACACCGATCGCAGCCAGATCGTGGCCCAGCAACACGCCGACGCCACCCGCCGCCAACAGACCGTTTATCGCACGATTAACAAAGAGGTGATCCGCTATGTTGCCCAACCCCGGCCTGAGCCTGCTGCTTGCCACCTCGATGCTGACTGGCTGCGCCTCCACGATGCCGCCGCCACCGGCCGACTGCCCGAGCCGACCGACGCCACCGCCAGCGCTGATGCAACCGCCAGCGGCCCTACAGCCGCTGAAGCCTTACCGACCGTGATCGACAACTACCGCAGCTGCAACGAGACTGCGCAGCGATTGAGGGATTTGCAGGGGTGGGTGAGGTGGGTGGGGAATGAGGAGAGGGAGTTCTACTAGGCGCCTGGCTGGTATATGCTCTGGTATATACCATTTATCAGGGGCGCATCATGAGCCAGACCGCCAAACTCTTTACCAATGGCCGCAGTCAGGCGGTACGCCTGCCGGCGGCTTTCCGCTTCGATTCGACTGAAGTCTATATCCGGCAAGACCCAGCCACCGGCGATGTCATCCTCTCGCGCAAACCGGCCGACTGGAACGACTTCTTTGCCGCGCTGCAAGGCATCGACGTTCCTGCCGATTTTTTGAGCCCGCAGGAACGCAACCAGACCCAAGTGGAGCGTGATCCGTTTGCCGGGTGGCAGGAATGACGCGCTACCTGCTTGACACCAACACCCTCAGTCACCTGATTCGGCAGCAGCCGGCCGTCTGCCAGCGCCTGCAAAGCGTGCCGATGGCCGCCTTATGTATTTCGGCGATCACCGAGGGCGAATTGCGTTTCGGACTGGCCCGCCGCCCCGAGGCTACCCGCCTGCATGCGGCCGTGGCCGAGCTGCTGAAACGGCTCGACGTATTGCCCTGGGACAGCAGCGCCGCCCGCCATTACGGCAATCTGCGCGCTGCGCTCGAACAACAGGGTAAAACCGTGGCTCCGCTCGATCTGCTGATCGCCAGCCATGCAGCCGCCGTCGGGGCGGTGCTGGTCAGCAATGATCAGGTGTTCGGCCAGGTGACAGGGCTGGTGTGGGAGGATTGGACGCGGTAGGAGCGCCGGCCAGACGGTTTGAGGGCAGGCTATGCGCTACCTATCGCATCAATCTAGGTGTATCTTTACATCATGTTTGATGCAAGGAGGCCAAAATGCGTACCACCGTAACCATTGACGATGCGCTCTACCAACGCGCGCTGGAACTGGCAGAACCCGAGATGGATAAAGCCGATCTGTTCCGCGAAGCAATCAAGACCTTTGTGCGGGTGCAGTCGGCCAAGCGATTGGCTGCACTGGGCGGCACTGCGCCGGAGATGGCCGACATCCCGCGCCGCGAGGCGACGACGTGAAGTCGGTGCTGGTCGATACCTCGGTCTGGGTGGCGCACTTTCGCCAGCCCGACCCGCATCTGATCACGCTCTTGACGCAAGACCGGGTGATGCTGCACCCGCTGATAGTTGGTGAAATCGCCTGCGGCACCCCGCCGCGTCGCCAGCAGACCCTGGCCGATCTGGAAAGCTTGCGGCCGGTGAAGCAGGCCAGCCTGGGTGAAGCCCTCGACTTTATCGAACGCGAGCAGTTGTATGGCCTCGGCGTCGGCTTGGTTGATCTGCTGCTGCTGACGTCAGCGATGTTGACGCAGCAAGTGGAACTGTGGACACTCGATAAGCGGCTGGCTGAACTGGCCTTGCGGTTTGGCCTGCGACATCAGCCAGCCGTACACTGAAAGTGACCCGCCGAACAGGCGGTTGATAGGTGGAGCAAAGGCCCCCGGCCTTGATGCCGTTGTATACCCGCCGAACAGGCGGCCTGGATGTTTTTGAATGATGCGCTCAAACCAAACGGCCCTCGTAGTGAGGGCCGTTGGTTTTGGTATCCGGGAAGTCTCTTTACGGAGCAATATCACCCTGCGGCCATTAGCAGTTTCGTTGACAAGATCCAGTCTCGGCTTAGCTAAACGACGGGACGCATCAATCTTCAGGCTCGACAGCTTCCTGCTGACAAAGGGCACGGAAGTCGAGGGTGGCCACTATTGAAGAAAGGGTTGCCATGGGGTCGCCGCCTTCCTGATACCACTGAATCAGCAGGTAATTCTGCAGGCGCAGGTGCCAGTCTGGGGCCTCCAGCAGCCGTGCGCACCAGCTTTCACGCGGGGCCCATATCGGCGTGTCGCGAGACAGTGTCGCAATCTCCGCTTCCAGTTCATCCAGGCCATGAACATATACACCGGGGCTGTTCATGGCGGTCCTCCCCCGAAGCAGTCGAAACTTACGCGCCAGGTAAGGGGTCCCCTCCAGCATCCCGGCGTAAGCGTCCTCGCCTCGCACCCAGTCAAGGAAGAGAACGATGCCTTTGGCGTCTTCCATTGTTCGCATGGTCATGGTGTCCTGAGAATGCGCAATCCAAATGCCCCCGCCGCAGTGAATAATCGCTCAATCACCCATTTGATAGCCGGTTCATGATGATTTCTTTGACTTCCCCGTCACGGATTTCTACATATTGACCAACTAAGCCGCCTTGCAAAGAGTAGCCGCCCGACTGCCACGTGATTTCTGTGCGCAGATAGTATCTGCCGGCGGGGATCTGACTGAATTTGAATCGACCATCAGCATCCGCAACGGTCTCGCGGCGAGCTTTGGCAAATCCGACAGATGGGGGCTGCATGTCTTGATACGCCGCGTCGGTTCGGCTGGTCTTGGTCCACCATTCACTGCCAATAGTCGTTGCCGGGTCAAGCGTTACCAGACTACCTGCTGCTCTTACCGTGCCGCCGCCTCGCTGATTCATGAATGCTTGGCCTAGTATCGTGCTGGTGCCGGTCCTCAAGTAAGGTTTGTATTCCTCTTCTCGTTCAGGGGTCACTTCACGCCATTCGGGGGCGGTTTGTACGGGCGCCTTGGCGACCGGTTGGCGTGGACGGTTGGCGCAGCCAGCCAGTAGCGCCAGCGTCAAGGCTGGCAGGATAAGCTTGTAAGCAGTTCTCATTTCGGCTCCTCGTGTTATTGATTGAGTGGTTTGCGAATGACGCTAATTGTTCGCGAATCATAGCCAAATCCCGCATCTCGGGAATACCCTGATTGCAATTTGTGCAAATCAGATGAACGAGTTTCCCAATTTGATCGAGTTTTGGTAGAGTCCGCCGATTGTTGTTTCCGCAGTGTAGACGCGCTTGCCTCATGTCCCCTCGTGACCTCGTATTGACGCCCGATCTTGAAGAGAGTGCCGCCCCGGCGGCGCATGCGGTGTTGATGCAAAATATTGAAATCTTTATGAAAACCAGACCCGTGCCAGGCAAGGCCAAGACCCTGGCTGGCTGGTTTTCATCGTCACTGCCCGAGGTCGCCCGCAGTACCCTCAGACGGATTGAAGCGGGCATGGTGCCGCCCATGGATGTGGCAGAGCAGCTGGCACGGGTGATGGACCGCACATTGTATGAAGCGACGCACCCCAAGCTGATCGGTGCTCGGGCGGTGTCGGCACAGCTGTTGCACGGCGCCTGCCGCATCCCTGTGACCGCTTACCTGCGCGGGCAGCAATCCCTGCAACTGCCTGAGCGCCATGTGCGCGAGCGGGTTGCGCATTGCGAGGGTGAGACGGTGCTGATTGCGCCGTTCTGCGCCCCGTTGCTCGGCGAAAAGTGGGCACTAGCCGGCTGGTTTGTTGAGGAAGACGAGCCGCCACCGAATGATTACTGGGTGGGGCTGGTCAGTGACGATGAAAGCTGGCGTGATACGCTGTCGTATGCGTTGAGCGAGGCCGGGGTTGCGCATGCGGCAACGCCAGTGAATGCGATTGAAACCTTGCTGCGGCATTATCCTGCCGGCAGCCGGCCGATTCTGATTGCGGACAGTTGCACCTACGATGCCGACGCCTGGCCGCAGTTTCTGGCGCGGCGGCTGCGCAATCTGAGCCAGTCGCCCGTGCCGCTGATCTATGGTAGCACCCACCATTACGCCGCCCAGCCCGAGCCGGTCAAGCCCGGGTTGGCCTGGCAGTGCGGGCGGCAGCCGAACGAAATATTGCCCTTATTGGCCCAGTTGATCGGGCTGAATCTTGAAGAAGCAAAGGAAGCCTGATGTCGTCCGAAGTAACCCCCGTCGTGCCGATGCGCACCTTGACGCTAGAAGAGCTCGACCGTGTAGCAGCCGGCGGGCCGATTGCAACCTTGCCGCCCGCTGCGCCGATGCGCGAATTGACGATGGAAGAGTTAGATAAAGTATCCGCGGGCGGACCTATTGTCACTGTTCCGCCCGCAGCGCCGATGCGTGATGCGGCGCCCATCAGCTTCTTTCCCCCGCCTCCGCCGCCTATCAAGAACTGATCATGTCTGACTTGGCCGATACCGTTTTTCTACTCCGAACCGCCGACGATATTCGTGCCGTGACGCTGCGTGCGGCGCGCAATCTGGGTTTTGATACCTATGCAGTTGGTTACGACCATCGGCCAGCCAAGGTCGCCGAAACCATATTGCATAACTTTTCGAAGTCGTGGGACGGTAGCGGTAACGCAGAGTTACAGACACGCGATCCAGTCCATCAAAAGCAGCTGCGGCAAGTCGCGCCCATCGTCTGGGGTCGCGACATCTACGAGAAGACCGGCACGCAAGACATCTGGGAGTACTACGCCTCGCTGGGTATGCAGTCGGGTCTTGATGTGCCGCTCAGTCAAAAAAATGGCGTCAGAATGGTTGTCAGCGTCTATCGCGATGGCCCACTGCCACCGCTTGACGAATGTATTGACCGGCTGGCCGCGCTGCATACTTTCGCCCATGCGATTGCCGCGTCGATTCTGCCCATTGCCAACGCCGAGCAATTCACAGAACGGCTGACCTTCGCCGACCACAGCCTGCTCTGTCGAGTATTGGAGGGCTGGCCGCTCAAGCAGCTGCTGCACCCCCGCAGCCTCACCCTCGATAGCCTGCGCCGGCAGATCCGGCACTTGTGCTCGCTGGCCGGCGTCAACCACATCAACGGCGCGGCCGCGCTGTATGCGCGCGCATTCGCCTAACCCTTCATATTTTCTTTTGCTTGTTTTTCTTTTTCAATTCAATCGCTTGCGCGTTGTGTCGGCGATTGAAGTGTGGAGCATTAAATTTTAAATAAGCCATTCAATAGAAAGGAGAAAATGACTCACGCCCGTCAGTTTGCCGCCGAGTAGGCGGTTTAGAAGCTACAGCGCGGTGATGCCTGCCTTGCAGGAGGGTTTGCCGCCGAGTAGGCGGTTTAGAAGGTCGCGAAACACGCTGACAACCATTCTGACGCGTTTGCCGCCGAGTAGGCGGTTTAGAAGGAGCTGGCGGCGGTGTACCAGCGGGTTGCCGAGTTTGCCGCCGAGTAGGCGGTTTAGAAGTTATTGTCGTGGATGCGCCAGAAATCCTTATGGTTTGCCGCCGAGTAGGCGGTTTAGAAGGTCCAGCCGCTGGAAGGCGAAGCCGTGGAGCAGTTTGCCGCCGAGTAGGCGGTTTAGAAGTTGCGAGGTGTTTTGAGCACCGACCGCGATTAGTTTGCCGCCGAGTAGGCGGTTTAGAAGCAGCGTGGCGACCAAAGCTTATGGCCGGGTGGCGTTTGCCGCCGAGTAGGCGGTTTAGAAGGCTCGGTGACGTCGGCGAATACATCGTGCGTAGTTTGCCGCCGAGTAGGCGGTTTAGAAGGACACAACACTACTACAGAGTCTCCATACCTGGTTTGCCGCCGAGTAGGCGGTTTAGAAGCTCACACGCATTCAACTTCGATAGTTTCTCCGGTTTGCCGCCGAGTAGGCGGTTTAGAAGTTGGTGGACAGCAAGAAATAACTACGATCAACGTTTGCCGCCGAGTAGGCGGTTTAGAAGGACACCAGATCTAAGGGCAGCGCAACACAAAGGTTTGCCGCCGAGTAGGCGGTTTAGAAGTGCGCAGGGCCTGCGCAACGGTTATGTCGGTCGTTTGCCGCCGAGTAGGCGGTTTAGAAGGGCATGGCCACAGCCGCCAAGGGCTTCTTCGTGTTTGCCGCCGAGTAGGCGGTTTGAATGGATAACGGGGGCAGCTGCCCCCGTTTTTTTCAGCTGGCGTGACGCTGCAGCCGGCAGCGGGCCCAGTCCGGCAATTCTTTCCGTACCGTGTGCTTCACGCAGTCTTGGTGGTCGGGTACCGCGATTTTTTCCATTTCCGCGACGAGCCAGGCCGGGTACAGCTCGCGATACGGTTTGCGCGGTTGTTTGAGTGCGGTGGTTTCGAGCTGGAACAGCACGCGCCACAGCCGGTACGCATGGTCGCCCCAGGTTTCCAGCAGCGACAACAATTCGGGCAGCTGTGCTGTGGTCAACTCGCTGGCGTGACGCACATTGAAGTGTTGCCGGACCATCCCGTTCACCGCCCGCGACACTTCGCCGTGGCGCGTGATATAGCAGGCAATGAACTGGCCATGACTGCGCACGATGTATTCGCCGACCTCGCCCAGCGGCCGGTCTTCAAAATCAGCGGTGTGATGATAACTGCCCGTTTTGCGGATGGCAGGCAACACTTCATGAGTGACCCAGCGCTTGAAGCGTTTCGCTTCCGGTTTGCGGCTGGTGAGGATAAGACTGTAGAGGCCGGATTCGTTGATGACGGTAACTTCGCGGCGCTGTGCTACACCGTTTTTTGACCTGACCTCATTAGTAATGAGGGCAGATCGTTCGTCTTCATCGAGTCTACTTATCGCTTGACTGGGATTGTTGATATCTAGTGCCGCGCACACATCAGCGGCAACGAACCAGATTTCTCCTGCTTTGTTGAATGTACGGACGGACAAGCTATCGAAGTTGAATGTGTCTATAGAGGGAACGTCGTTTGATGCAACGACTGAAGACTGACTAGCCATGACTTGGCCTCCTGTGATTTGTTGAATATGCCACTTGTTGAGAGGGGCAGTCGGGTGCTTCAACACGGTCACAGGGCCGCCCGCAGATTTCCTCTCTTTCGAGAGTATTGTATGGCTGCGCGCCACCCGACCATAAACGTTACTTGGCGCAGGCCAAGTGAATTCTATGGACGTAAAAATTTCCGCGGCCGGCGCGGATTACTGTGAGGTGTGTTGAGCACCTGCCCGCGATTATAGACATTTCGCTCATTCACGCAAATTCGCGCATATTCTTTTGCGATGACTGGAACTGGCCCGAAACGGCCAGTTCTGGCTGCCCCTGCATTGACGCCACTTCACCCGCCGCTACACTTCTAAAACAAAAAAACTGAAGACTTGTCGAGAGGTCTGGCGCGGTCCGGCGCGCTGACTGTGTACGACATGCACAAACAATGTCAGACAATTTGGAGAAATCAGCATGGGTCGTGCGATGGCGGTAGTGAGTGAGGATGTCGAGACCGTAGAGGGCATCAAACAGCAGCTGGATGAGGCGTCGTCGCTGGCGTTGGCCATCAAGCTGCTGGCGCCACAAGTCTCCCCGCTTATAACCAGCAACCTGGCCGGGGTGCTGCTGCGGCAGCTGGAAGCCGCGCATCAGTGCAGCGAGGCCCGCGAATGATGGATGCCGGCGATGGTTTGGACTACGCCAAAGATCTGGCGTTTTTAACAGCGATGCCGCTGGTTCTGGGCGGCATTATTCTCTGCTATCTGCTGGGCCCGCCACGGCCGGATACTTGGCCAGTGGCACAGGCACAATCCACTGCCGGCAAGGTCTGCGTTTTACAAAGGGAAGCCAGCCGGGGAGAAACCGGCCAGTGTATTCAGCGTCAGGTGATCAATTGGGCGGGCTGAAGGGCCTGCAGTGTTTTGGGAGAGTCGATTTCCACCACTTCAAGTGCTTGGCGGGGGATGGTCTGTTCTGTCGTTACAGACAGGGCTTATGGCCGGTTGGATCGGCGATGCGGTAGTCAGTAGGGTAGGCGCCGGCGCCTGGGCCATCGTTGATTTCCAGCCAGATATGCGTGAAGCTAATGGTAGCTCGTGCGCGCCAGCAGTCAGCCTTTCGCAGGGATTTTGGCACTCGAAAATCTTGTGGTGTATGTATACGCCAAAGCTGAAGGACTGATAGTTCTTGTGCAAGTGGCCCTCGTGGTGCAATGGGCTTGCCATCGGGCATGAACCGCCACCAAGTGTCGCCCTCGGGGTCATTCATGTATTCGAGTTCACCGCGCAATGTAGCCGAACCCTTTATCAATAAGCTCCCGTCGGGCAGATTGCCTTGGGTGTAATGTGCATAAGACACTCTCTCCCTGCCTATGTTGATGGGCTTGACTCCATCTTGCGTGAAAGGCCACTGTAAGTGGCATGCGGCTTTTAGGCGAAAGTTCGCACGGAGTGGGGCGGACACGTTGCGAAGCCGGGCATCACAAATGCATCCCTCAATTTTTTGATCACCAGAATGTTCCTGGAGGACTGGCAGGTTCCCGCAGGTTGGATCGTACCCAGCGGCGACTGCCCTCGTGAGCAGGATGATTAGAAAACTCTGAGCCAAGACAATGTTGGCGCGACAGAATATTTTCATATCCACCCCTTAACGAAAAAGCATCACTCGTCTGATCTAAATATATATGTGTGTGTTGCTGTTTTATGAGGTTTGGACAGCAGTTCGGCAAGTTTGTATGGTATTTTTCATGGCATCAACGACGAGGAATTTTTTAGTTCGTTGATATAAAAAGTATTTTTTAACAAAAATACAATTGAGTGGGAGTGATTTCCCTTCGGGGGCTTATCGCTGTTGACTTGACTCCAAACCAAAAAACGCCCTGAAGATTCGAGGCGTTTTTTGGGTTGATGTTTTTGGGAGAACTCTATACTTCTTGCTTATGCTCGCGTTCCATTAACTCTGCCACTATTTCAGCTGCGCTGACATTTTCAAACAGTAGACGGCAAACAGCTGCCGTAATTGGCATGTCAACGCTATGGGTATTAGCTTGCCGCAGAACTTCTTTGGCTGTATTGACTCCTTCCGCGACGTGACCAAGATTAGCTAGTACTTCTGCTAAGGTTTGCCCTTGAGCCAAGAGTAAGCCGACCTTTCGGTTGCGGGAGAGATCGCCAGTACAGGTCAAAAGCAAGTCGCCCAAGCCCGAAAGGCCAGTAAATGTTTCTGCTTTTGCTCCAAGTGCCGCACCTAGCCGGGTAATTTCGGCTAACCCACGGGTGATTAGTGCCGCACGGGCGTTGTTCCCTAACTTCAAACCATCACATACACCGGCCGCAATCGCCATGACGTTCTTGACTGCGCCACCGATTTCCACGCCAACAACATCGGTACTGGAGTAAACCCTCAGCTTGCGCCCATGTAGCTCGGATGAGGTATGGTTGGCGAACGCGGCATCTTCTGCGGCAAGAGTGAGCGCTGCGGGTAAGCCTGTTGCAACTTCCTGGGCAAAGCTTGGACCGGACAACACTCCTCTAGGAATAGAGGGTGGGAGTATGGTGTCGGCAATCGCATGAGGAGGAAGCATGCTACCGACTTCCAGCCCTTTGCATGCCCATACAACTGGACAAGATTTCTGTAGCGCGACTAAAGCATTGAGGCTGGGTCGGAGCCCTGCTGTCGGGGTGACAACCAATACCAAATCACTTTGCTGCGTGGCTTGGCCTAAGCTCTCATCAATGGATAGGTTGCTCGGGAAGGCGATCCCCGGAAGATAGCGTGTATTTTCCCTATCAGTCTGCATTGCGTGTACTTGGTTGGCATCACGCCCCCACAGTATGACTTGATGTTTCTCCGCAAGGCTGATGGCTAATGCAGTTCCCCAAGCCCCTGCACCCATTACGGTAATTTTCATAAGCCCCAGACTTCCTCGATTCTTAAGTAACCTACAGCGCCATCGCGATGCTGGACTTTTACCCAACCATTTTTACCCATGTCCAGCAGGTCAACTACTACGCCTCGCTCTAGCCTAGCAATCAAGGTGGATTTAGGGCTGTAGTCTTTTCGGAGTTCTGTCTTAATGGCGGTAACTTGAACAGTACGCCGACTGGAAACGGACTTCTTTTGAACCCAGGCTAACGATCCGGCCTGGTCCCTCACCCTGAGCCAGTCCCTATGCTCGACTAAGACTTCAAGCGGTGTGGATTTGCTGACGAGGAACACTTTCTTTGCTTGCTCTGACGGGCTTTCATACAAAATCGTGCCGTGTTCTGCGGTTGATCTGAATTCCAGCGCAAAAGACGGAGCTGCTGTCAGCAACAGCCCCGCCAGGCAAGCATTAATTAGGCGCTTGTCCATTTGCTTGCTGTTGACGCTGCATGTACAACGCTTCGAAGTTAATCGGAGCCAGCAGTACAGGAGGGAAGCCGGCGCGATTTACCATATCCGAAATGGTTTCACGAGCATACGGGAACAGGATGTTCGGGCAGGCGACACCAAGAATCGGGTCAAGATCTTCGGTGGGTACGTTACGAATTTGGAAAATGCCAGCTTGGGCCGCTTCAACCAGGAAAATAGTCTTTTCACCGGCCTTGGCGGTAACCGTCACTGTCAATACAGTCTCATAGTAGCCGTCGTCGATTGCTTTGCCTTCGGTATGCAGCTGCATGTCGATTTCTGGTTGTTCACGATCCAGAAATACCTGAGGTGCATGAGGAATCTCCAGAGAAAGATCCTTCACATAGATCTTCTCAATTGAAAACATGGGTTGAGACTGTTGTTCGCTCATTACTACTCCTAATACTCAAAATTGTTACAAAATTGGCCTAGATATCAGGCGGCCGGAATCATCGCATGTTAGCTGCAGATAAACCAGAGAACCGTGTCTGAGATCATGTATTGGGTACCGACATAATGAGTACTCTTTCCATTCCACATACTATACATATGTGTTTCGGTCTGGATCTTGCTGGATCTTGCAGTGATTGGTTGTGCGAGTTAGACCAATTACGCTTCTCTATTGAAAGCAAGAGCAAGTTCTAACCAAAATCTCCCTCATCTCATCGGTTGTTTCCACAAAATCTGAGAGCATTGCCAAAGATTTTTCAAATAAATTTCGTTATAAATCAGGTATTTGATGAATTGCTGAAAGATATTTTGGTGTGGGGTGTTGACGAGTTCAGGGGTGGGGCGTATAGTTCGCTTCCTCTGCTGCTGACGCAGCGAAACGAAACGGGCAACCGGGAAGTTTAGCGATAGTTAGTCAGGCCAGCAAGTGTTCTTTAACAAGATACAGTCGATAAGTGTGAGTGCT
>NZ_JARRAF010000089.1 GCF_030129945.1 Parachitinimonas caeni | reverse complement strand
TGGGGCGCAAGAACTGGCTGTTCACAGGCTCCGAACGCGCTGGCCGCCGCGCCGCAGCCATTCAAAGTCTGCTGGCCACCGCCAAGCTCAACGGCCTCGAACCCCTGGCTTGGCTGACCACCACCCTTGAACGTCTCCCCACCTGGCCTAATAGCCGCATTGATGAGTTGCTACCCATCAATCCAACCACCGCTACCTGATTCGAAACCCAGCCGCAAGGTGGGATGGTCGGACGGTTACCGATAACTTCCCTGATCGGAGACTCGAATGGGTAGTTGCAACAACATGACCAAAATCAGAAGATTTGTGCTGAATTTTGAGTCGAAAACCAGCGGAAATTGCGGGGGATTTCTGCTGATCTTTGAATCAACCCACTCTCCCGGTCAAAAATCGACCGGGAAAAGGGGGGTGGGAATGGCTAGCAGCCGTGCGGACAGGACAGTGCAGGCCAACTAATACATCATGTCTTTAGCCGCTTTAATCATGTGCAGAAGAAGAAGATTTGGATGCTTCTCCTGTACATATTCAATGCAAGAGATAAATTCCTCACTCTGTAGAGATCTGGAAACGTCATCAAAGACTGAACTCACACACTTTATTGTCTCTTCATCATTAAGTGTCCTTAGAAAAGAAATTGTTTCCTTTTCATCTCTTATTAGCAAGTCAGCTAGCTCCTCCCAATACTTTGAAATTATCGGATCCTCCAAGTGAAGAATTTTTATCTTCTCCACAATCACTTTCACGTCGGACGAGAGACTCATCATAGCTACTTTCATCAAGGAAATTCAGTACTTCTTGAAGTAACAGGTTGGAAAGTGCCATCAGAGAAAACTGTTGACGGTTTTCCATTGGTGTAAATTACACCAACTCTAACTCCTTTAAAGTTTGTATATATTGGAACTCCATCAGGAATGTTAACTAAGCCCCCGTGGGAGTTAATAGTAAACTCTCCGGCTGATTTAATATCAGCAGCACTCCAGTTTGAAGGAAACCACGACTGCCCCATCCCCGATGCCTTCATTTGGTTTTTATGTTGTGGAACATTTCCAAGCCTTACACCATTCCTAAATGTGTATTCGACGTTATGATCAAGTTTTATTGAACTTAGATAGTTAATATTATCTTGACCATGTCCTCCTGACTTCATATTCGAAGGATTTGGATTCTTTTTTGGATTTCCGGGATTTGGAAAATCCCCAATGTTTGCGTGATCAACAACGCTCTGCTCCAATTTCCTATTTGGGAATGACACTTTGTTTGATCCCACTCCCCTAGAATAGTTTGGAGCACCTGCTGCAGAGGGATTGCCTGCCACCCCCCCACCACTCCAAGCCATGCTTCCTATTGGCAATTCTCCCATTTCAGGAGGAAGGTTAACCCCAACAGGCAACTCATGGGATTGTGCTGCCGTGAAGAGAGTCAGTGCCGCTGAATTTAAATGCAAGCGTTGCTCATGCGAAATATCTTTTCTAGATAGCTGCTGCGCAAGTATTTGTCGGCCATTCTGATACTGCTCCACAGTCATAGTTTGGCTATAGCTGATTTGTGTAATCCGGTTAACTGTGTTTTCTGGAACCTCTGCAGGGAATCGACGAGCCAGCGAATTAATTTCACGCTCATTGTCTGCAATGGCTCTGGCCTCTGCTGCTATCCTCTTTGATCGATACCAAGTTCCATTGGCCACACCACCCTCTTCAAACTCAATAGTAATCTTTCCCGCTTGGCTATCGCCAATAGATGGCGACACTACCGGCTCTGGTGAAGCAGCCTGCATCGATGCCTGAACCGATGCCCCGTGCCCATAAGGGTTGCCAAACACATCCAGCGCCGGATTCATGGCATCCATCATCGAACGGTTATAGGCATATAGACCTAGATCAGCTTCTATATTGGCGTCGATGTCGGAGCCGTTGAAGGCCCGGACTTGGGATGGGTCAAGCGCCAGATCTACCCGTGCTGATCGGCGTACCGTTCCCCATTTCGGTCCAAGATCTCTGTCAATCGGGTCAGCGCCTTCTGCCAATTCCTGCCAGCTGGCTGGCTGCCGGCCCGGGATCAGGGTGCGGTCGGGTTTGGGTCGGTTGTCCTCCCCCTTCACCTGATTCTTGATCATGTCACCCAGGGTGTTGCCCACGGCCTGTGGCAGGGTGTTGCTCCAGCTGAAGTGGCCGGTGCTGATCTTCTGGCTGACGGCGGTGTTGACGAGGTTGACCGCGAGGCTGCGGCTGGCCTGGTTGAACAGGTCGGCTTCGGCAAAGCCTTTGGACAGGCTTTCCTGAACGTTTTGCCAGCCGCTGTTGCCGTACTGGAGGTTACCGATGCCTTGGTTGACGGCTTCGCCGGCCATGGCGCCCGCAGTGGCGCCGGCCACATTGCGCCAGCTGAACGAGCTCATGCCCAGGGCCGAGCCGATGCCCTGGCTCAGGGTAGTGCCAATGGCGGTCTGGACGCCGGTGCCCAGCACGGGGCTGACGCTGTTGAGGCTGCTCATGAAGGGGGTGCCACTCAGGGCCGAGCCGATGCCGGCACCGATTCCCGCACTCAGGGCGCTCATGCCCACCTGGTTCCAGCTGAATTTGTCCTGCACGCCCATGGCCATGCCGGCGGCCTGGCTGACGATGGAGCCCGCAGCGGCACCTATGGCCGAGGTGACCATTGCAACGCCGGCACCATAGGCGCCGGACATGGCTGCTAATCCGGTAGCAAAGGTGCTGGCAGCGGCCGCGCCAACGGCGCCGACGGTGCCGACGGCTGCGACACCGGCCCCCGCTGCCGCAGCACCGCCAGCGGCAGCCGCCCCTCCGGCCGCTGCGCCGGAGGAAGCTGCCGCGACGATGGCGCCCGACGCCGCCCCGGCGGTGTAGATGGTCACGATGATCGCAATCACGATCATGATGATCTGCGCCGCGCCGCAGGGGTCGGCGCCGGGTACCGGCACATTGGCTGGCACCAGGCTGCCCAGGGCTTCGCTCGGGTTGTAGGGCCGGAAGCTGTCGGCGCCGTGGCGCAGGTTGATCACCTTGTTCGGGATGGTCAGCACCCGGCCGGCGCTCAGGCTTTCGCTGCCCGAGAGGCCGTTGCTGTCGGCCAGCATCGTCCACAGGCTGGCATCGCCCCACAGGTTGCGGGCAATGTCTTGCAGGGTGTCGCCGGCCTGCACGGTGTATTAGCCCGGGGTCGGCAGCGGGTTGTTGGGGTTGACCGACTGGTAGTGGCGGTAGAAGTCCACCGACGTCACCGCCTGGGCGGTGGTGGCCGGTTTCTCGGTATTGCCACGCTGCACCATCTGGTTGAACCCCTGCACATAGCTTTGCCGGATCAGCGAGCTGGGCGCGCCTTCCTTACGGCTCTGCCGGATCTCGCCGATCTGGGTGCCGTTGCTGTAGTAGAGGCTGGCGCTGTGGCTGTCTGCCTCGTCCAGTGCCAGGTGCTCGCGGTGCAGCAGCTGGCCTTGCGGGTTGCTGTAGTACCAGCTGCTGGCAATGGCCTTGCGGGGGTCCTGTACTGCCGGGCTCCAGCTGTCCTGCCGTAGCAGGTGGCCGCTGGCGTTGTAGCGCAGCAGGGCATCGGCCCGTTCTTTGCTTTCGATCTGGCTGATGACGCGGACTTCCTTGGCGCTATCCCACCACTGGTAGCGGTAGTCGGTGGTGCCGGTGATTTTGATATTGGGGTCGTTGTCAGCCGGTGGCTGGCCCTCCCGTGCCGCCAGGAAGGTGGCATAGCTGGCGTAGGTACGGGTTCGTAGCAGCGCGCCGGTTTCGCCATCGTAGAAGTAGTGGGTGTGCTGCCCGCCCAGCAGTTGATCGGTCAAGCGGCCGTTGCTGTCGTATTTGTTGTTGATCTGGCCATCGGTCGGCTGGCCTGTGCTCTGGTCATGGATCTTGACCACCCGGCCATAGCCATCGAGCCAGCGCAGGTGGTTGCCGTGGTCGCCACCCCTTGAGACGGTCTGGTAGAGCTGGCCATCGCCGGTGTAGGTGTAGGTCTCGGTGACGCCGCTGGTGCCATCGGGGTTGGTCTGCAGCTTGCCCTTCTCGTATTTCTGGAAGGTGCTGGTCCGGCGCAG
>NZ_JARRAF010000088.1 GCF_030129945.1 Parachitinimonas caeni | reverse complement strand
CCGAATTTCAGGCACCATTGCCGGATCGTCTCGTTACTGACGAGCACGCCCCGTGAGGCCAGTAATTCCTCAATATCACGGAAGCTGAGGTTGAATCGATGGTAGAGCCAGACCGCATGGCCGATGACTTCAGCCGGGAAACGGTGGCGGTGGTAGAGATCCTTGTCCATGCCAACATCTTAACCTGCCGCCAAGTTCGAAGTTAACTTGTCAGTACCCCGTAAAACTGCGCCTCAGGCGTCAGGGACTGAGCACTGACATTCAGCTGTCCTTTCTTCAATGCATGCATGAGTTCAATCCCACTCAGGATGATGGCGGCAGAGGCGGCATCCTTGAAGCCCAGCATCGGCTGGGTTCGTCGCTTGATCGCCCGATAATCCTGCTCAATCAGGTTGTTCAGATACTTGTTCTGGCGGATCTGGATGGTGGGGGCATCTTCCGCATTCAGCGCGATCAACGCTGACTGGTTGGAGCCACTTTTATCGATGGCAACCCCTTCAGGGTGGCCATGCTGATCAATGGCTTGCTGAAAGCAACTCAGTGCTGCCGCATGATCCCGCTTGTCATAGAGCAGGCAATCCACGGTTTTGCCCTCTGAATCGACGGCGCGATAGCAATACTGCCATTTACCCGAGATGCGGACATCGGTCTCATCCCTCCGCCACTGTGGACCGACTGTCTTTTTCAGTTGGCGAAACCGTTCCGTCAAGACTGGCAGGAAGCGGATCGCCCCGCGCTGTAGCGTACTGAGATCTACCTGCACACCTCGTTCGGCCATCATTTCCGCATTCTGCCGATAGCTCAGGGGATAAGCCACAACCCAGCGAACACACTGCAGGATGATGTCCACGGGAAACCGGACCGTTTCACGTTCAACATCGACTTGCCCATCTGACTCAGCCAACCACGGTTTACAAACTGACCATGTGTTGGTAGTTAATGCGACAGAACCTTTCAGATTGGACTCGCATTTCAATCTTGGCACTTCGATGCCGGGCGGCCCCGCCGCTGGGCGACGGGAGAAGTCCTTTATATTCGCTTGGGTCGACGTTAACTTGTCAGTACCCTTTCCAGTATCAAAATTACAAATAATTTCTTTATTTATCAAATGCCTGATTGATTTTCCGGCTAATACTACAATCCGCTGTCGCTCTTCTGTTCTACTCTTATACTTAGTAAAGTTTTTCTTACATGAGAAAGCTGTCCTGAGCAAAATAACGGGGCATAAAAGTCATCGGATTGAAGTCCATCCACCGTGGAGGATAGAAATAATAGAATGCCGCGCATCCAGGCGAGTAGGCATGTCTACACGAAAAGGTTTTGTGATGAACACAAAAAACAAGGAAGTCCTTCCTGACCTGATGAAGATGGATTTGAAGCTGAAGGCATTCCCACTGCCAATCAAGCCGACTTGGCGCATGCGCGCATTTCGATATATTTCGACGCTGATAGGGCTGATAGTGGTTCTTTACCCGCAGTATTTTGCGTATTATCCCTATTACGTTACCCAATATACCGATATTCCAAAACTTGAAGAGGCGACAGTGTTGGAAGGTACTTTGCTACTAGAGCCTGCAACCAGCAAATTTGGCAATCAGATTGGGGCGCATCATTATGTTGTGACGAAAGAAGGGGGAAAAGTGCCGTTTCAGTGGGATGTGAGATATTGGAATGATACTTGGGAGGATCCGTATGCAATTTATCCAAAAGGAAATGGGTTATCTATTAAAATCTGGTATCACCAAAGTTGGGGAGTTTTGCAGGCAGTTGTTTTTAAAAAAAATGAAAATACATCAAATCCTGATATTTCATTTGATTATATGAGGCATTTAAGAATAATGGTAAAGCAGAAGGAGAAAGGGCCAGGGGCGGGCTACCAAACTGGTAGGGCTAGCCCGTTTTCTATATTTATTGTCATTGCATTGACTATGGCTGCAGCCATATATAATATTCGACGTCCTTATTATGACAACAGGAAGTAAAGATTGTCTTTGTTTTAATTATTTAAATTCTTTGATTTTACCGCTTTCCAATCCAAGCAATACGCATTTTTAACTAATTTCTTGCCAAGGAGTTTTCAGTGTCAGGTGGTTCTAAAAATGCAGAGGCAATTGCCAATTATGTAAACTCAAATGGAATGGTATTCGACCTTTCCAATGGATTGATTTCATTAAAAAATGCTTTCAATAGCAATTCTTTGTCCGACCAGATTGATGCTGGCCTGTATCTGATGAAGGCTGCCGGAGCCTTGTTTGATTTGATTGGTAAATTTCCGGTAATTGGCCAGGTGGCAGCTACGGCATCTTTGGCAAACTATTTAAAGCACGCTGAAGAAGACATTCAGAAGTATGGCTCGGTAACCCGCGCGAATACGTTGGGAATGGCTGGAGAGTTGATTGCAATTGGCGCAGCCGTTGCGGGGGCTGTTGCCATCACAGAGGTGGCGGCAGTGCCCGTTGCTATTGTCTGTGCAATTGGCGGGACGATTGTAGGGGCGTGGGGCTTCTACGAGTCTCGGGCGCAGGAAGAAAAAGTAAGAGAGTTGCTGCAGTGGTCACAGTCGTTACTAAATAATTCGAAATCACAGGAAATGCTCAAATGGGCAGCTGGCGAAGATGCAGACGATTTTAAGAAATTGACCGAAAATGACATATTTGCCGCCATCCCCGTCCAATTTCTTCACGCCCTTTCCCCGCAGCTGAAATTATCAGAGATCTTCTCGCTGATCGAGGATATTTCCGGCAAATACGATATCCGCAACCCAGAACCGCCGGTGCGTGCCTATTCGCGTATTCTCAATATATTCCAGTCGATATGGGGTGATAAAAAGCAGCCTATTCCTGATTCACTCGATGGCTATACTGCGCTGATCAAATCAACCTGGAATTTGATTAATGGCAAAGGGCCATTCCGGTTGGAGGTGCTTCGCGACAACATCAATTCGGAATTATTTATTGCCGGTGATGAATCTACCCAATTGACAAGACGCTTTGCACTGCTGCAATTCAATCCGCTTACCGTCATCGGGGCCGATTATTCCAAGTGGTCAAAAAGCCTCGAACTGCACAATCCGGAAACCAATGATGCCGGCCTGACGGCTGAATGGCTGAAAGACCGCTCTGCCATGCTGGCAGGGGTACTAAAAAATGAACGGGATTTCAACAGCATGCCGGTGTCGGATAAATACACATATACCGATCTGCAAACTGGCAAAAAGGTGTTGGCATCAGGTGTAGAAAATCCTTTAGTCATCTTCGGCTTTGATGATGAGCACGGAGACAAGTTTGGAGGCTCTGCCAATGGGGATCATCTATATGGCATGGCCGGTAACGACACCATTGATGGTTTCGGTGGCGATGATTATCTGGAAGGGGGTTCCGGAGAAGATAGCTTGCTTGGTGGCGAAGGAATCGACACCTTGCTAGGCATGTCCGGTAACGACACACTGTTTGGCATGGCCGACAACGATACGCTGGACGGCGGTGCCGATGAAGACAGTCTGGATGGTGGCGCCGGTGCGGATTCGTTGACCGGTGGCTTGGCGCGCGACACCTTGCGTGGCGGTAGCGGCGATGATCAGCTGTATGGCGAAGAAGGTAACGATGCCTTGTATGGCGGTGCCGATAAGGACCAGCTCAATGGCGGCGCCGGTAACGACTGGCTGGAAGGTGGCGATGGTTTTGACACCTATTTTGTCGAGAAAGACCAAGGCAACGATGTTTTGTTAGACAGCGATGGCGTCGGTGGTATCGTTTTTTGCGGCACTGCTCTGACTGGCGGTCAGTCAAAGAACGGTGGTTCGGTCTTTACCGATGTCAACGACAGCCAGATTACTTACACACTCACCAGCCCTTCAAACGGCAGCAGCGACCTGATTATCAAGCACGCCGGCACCGGCCAGACACTGACGGTGCAGAAGTTCACCAATGGCCAGCTCAGTATTGATCTGAAAGGCGGTGGCACCCCTACCGCACCCGTGGGCGGCACGCCCGGTAACGACTATCTCTATAACGCTACCACCATCGCCGGCGGCGATGGCAATGACTTTATCGTTGCCAGCAAGGGAACTGGCGACCTGAATG
>NZ_JARRAF010000087.1 GCF_030129945.1 Parachitinimonas caeni | reverse complement strand
GCGTGGCCTTGCAGCCACTGGCCGACCGGCTGGCGGTCCGGCTCAAGCAGCAGACGGTATTGCACGCCGATGAGACGCCCGTGCAGCAACTGGACCCGGGTGCCGGCAAGACCAAGCGGGCGTATCTGTGGGCCTATCGTAGCAACGACCTCTCGGGTGGTCCCCCCATCGTGGTATTCGACTACCAGACCAGCCGTAGTGGCAACCATGCCCGAGCCTTCTTGCAAGGCTGGCAGGGATCGCTCATGGTGGATGGTTACGGGGGTTACAAAGCGCTGTTTGGCCAGGGCGTGACCGAGCTGGGCTGCTGGGCGCATGCCCGGCGGAAGTTCTTTGATCTGCACGCCGCCAGTAACAAGCCGCATGAGATGGCTGCAGTCGCGCTGCAGCGAATCGGGGAGTTGTACGCCATCGAAGCCCAGGCGCGTGAGCAGTCACCGGCAGAACGACAGGCGCTCCGTCAAGCCGAAGCCCTGCCGCGCCTGCAAGCCCTGCAGGCTTGGCTGATCCAGCAACGCCAGCAAACGACAAAGACCTCGGGATACGGCCGCGCCCTGGACTACAGCATTCATCGCTGGGAAGCCCTGAGCCGCTACGCCCAGACCGGCGATCTGCCGATTGACAACAACGCGGCCGAGAGTGCCATCCGGCCGATTGCCCTGGGGCGCAAGAACTGGCTGTTCACAGGCTCCGAACGCGCTGGCCGCCGCGCCGCAGCCATTCAAAGTCTGCTGGCCACCGCCAAGCTCAACGGCCTCGAACCCCTGGCTTGGCTGACCGCCACCCTTGAACGTCTCCCCACCTGGCCTAATAGCCGCATTGATGAACTACTCCCCCTGAATTCAACAACCGCTAGCTGATTCACGCTTCGGACGCAACGTGGGGCGATCGGACGGATACATTTATTGAATCGCCGCTCGCCTTTAATTATTAGCACAATATCACAACAATTATCCCATCCCAAACCTGAACGGCTGGATTCCGAAACAGATTCTGTGAGAATAAAAACCTGTTTACCAAACTCCGCAAAAAATAGAACATTTCGAAGCATGGGAAGGCTTGTTGACGGGAATTCGAATACGGTGTTAGCCCAATTAAAAACCCAAGCAAAACTTGACATAAACCCAAGCCAAACCACTGACCGGAGACTCAGAGGGGTTGTTGC
The DNA here is from genome assembly GCF_030129945.1 of Parachitinimonas caeni. Classification (GTDB taxonomy): domain Bacteria; phylum Pseudomonadota; class Gammaproteobacteria; order Burkholderiales; family Chitinimonadaceae; genus Parachitinimonas; species Parachitinimonas caeni. The sequence goes on along the minus strand of NZ_JARRAF010000087.1, from coordinate 3,006 downwards.
GACGGTACAGCCAAAATCAGGCTGTTTACTCTACATTTCGAGGCAAAAACCAGCAGAAATTGCGGGGAATTTCTGCTGATTTTTGAATCCACCCCTTCTTCCGATCAAAAAATGATGGGGAGAAGGGGATAGGAAACGGCTAACGGTCGTGCGGACAGGTCAGGTCATGACAGCGGACAATCAAACATCAATCTTTGTTTCCAAATACTCCAAATACTTTGGATCATCTTCCATAAAAATCTCCATCCCTCCTCCCATATAAGCACGCACAAGCTCATCCGCAGCTTTTTCAAGATCGCCCATCTCAAAATAGGACTGCCCTAACCGCAAATGTATATATGGATTTCCAAGTCCTTTCGGGCACTGAATCGCATTAAAAAAACACCTGAAGGATTTCTCAAAATTCCTTTCATGAAAATGAGTATCACCAATCGCAACATATATCCATGTTGCCGCTTCCCATATTTTATGGTTTTCAGGTAGAAGCTGAAGTGCTTCAATGTATTTTCCCCGTGCGCTAACAAAGTCAGCCATTTGCATCAATTCATTACCTTGCCCGCACAAGTTTGTTACCTGCGCATAAACATAATCGGGTAATTGCTGATTCATTCTAGTTATCCTGTCACCTAATTTGATCAATGCTAAAGAATTGTACTCTTTCAGCTGGCGTGGCGGGCGATAAATACCTAGTTCCCATTGAGGCACCATTACTCCTGTTAATGCTTGAAGGTTCGAGCCAGTAATTTCTATGATCATTCATAAACGCTCTAACCTCAGGGGAACGCGGGCCGTAGTATCGGCCAGTCGAATTCCAATAATCCACTGCTGCATGAATGTGTCCCATGTCAGTTTGATTAATTGGATACCAAATCCTATCCGGCCCTAGAACCATTCGATCAGCACCTTCACCTACTAGATCACCACTCTGACGCATGGTCATCTGAACTCTCAAACCGACAGAAGAGTCTCTCGAAGGTGTGCTACCCATGTAAGTGTCACGATTTGACACGCCAGTCCCATTCATGCGTTGCCAACGCATAACTTCTGTGTTGGATGGTGCAGGCAACTTTGCATAGACCTCCCCATTAGCTCCAAAGCGGATTGGAGTAAATTCGCCAGAGCTAGAGACAACGCCACTGTTCACCGCTGCGCGAGGAGCCGATACCGAAGTCCCCACCGACTGCCTAGCCGCCACCTGAGACGCATAGTCTCTCGCTACAGGTGCCATATCGTCATAAGGGGCCAGCGTCGGGAATTTCTCAACCTTGAAAATGCCGAACGGATGGACGAATGATCCCCGCTGTTTAATCATGGTCGGGGAAATTCCAGAAAACTCATTGTTAACAACGAGCTGGTGCTCATTCAGATAGCGGAATGCCTTGTAGCCCGATGCGCCCGCAGCTTCCAGCCACGGTGAGGCCGCTAGTATGCCTACACCCAGTTTGAAGGCTCCTTCTCTGACACGGCCTGAGGCGATGTCATCCGCGCCAGCAACCATCGCGACGCCTCCCGACACACCCATTACCATCAATCCTGCCGGTGTCATGGATGCCGGAATTTCCAATGCTTCAGCCAACTGGTAGTGCATCGGTCGGCTGTTACCTTCCATCAGCCAGTTTCGCCGTTCCGAGAAGTATTGCTGCTCAGAAAGCGTATAGCCCGGTTTCAACTCACTCCATTCCGATCGGGTGATATAGGCAAAGCCTCCATCCATGCACATTTCGTTGGCACGCAGGTCGATTGCTACCTTGCGGACCCGTTCAGCAGTCACTTCAATAGGACTATCCAAAGCTGCTATTGCGGGCAAGGGTTTGCCAAGCGCGTAGTCATACAACAAGCTTTCCGCACCCACCCCAGCCTGGTATCCACTTTCTTCATCTGGCAGGTTGGAGATGGGATAGACCGCGCCCGAATCCCCTTGTGGCCCAAGGACGTTGCTGGTTCGACTAAACCGGCCACCTGCTATGGATTCTCCCCATGGCACATCCCCATAGTTGGTCTGCTGCCCGATCTGCCGGCCGTTGCCATCAAACATGCGGCCGGTGTCGTCCATATAGGGCTGTCCGGCAGTCATGGCCTTGATGCGGTCGGCCGTAGCTGTCTGCTCGCCCGACTTCCTCTGCCCCGATTGATTGGCATCACCAGCTTCGATGTCAGCTTTGATCAAGTCGCCAATGGTTTCGCCCACGGCCTGCGGCAGGGTGTTGCTCCAGCTGAAGTGGCCGGTGCTCACTTTCTGGCTGACGGCGGCGCTGGCGAGGTTGGTGGCAAACTTGGTGGCCGCAAGGCTGCCAGTCTGATTAGCCACAAAGCCACCTGCCACACTGCCTGCCATCGCCCCGGCAGCGGAAGCAGCGACATTTCGCCAGCTGAAGTGGCTAATACCTAACGCAGACCCTGCGCCTTGGGCCAGCGTGGCACCGATGGCAGTCTGCACGCCCTGACCTAGAGTCGTGCTGACACCGTTGATGCTGCTCATGAAAGCAGAGCCGTTTAGCACGGAGCCAATTCCTGCTGTAACCCCAGCAGTTAGGGCACTAGACCCGACCTGACGCCAACTGAATTCGTCCTGTACACCCATGGCCATACCCGCCAGCTGGCTGACCACCGATCCGGCTGCTGCGCCAACAGTGGCTCCGACCAGCATGGCGGCGGTACCAAAGCTGCCAGCCAGCACACTCATGCCTGTGGCGAGCGCTCCGGCTGCGGCCGTTGCCCCTGCGACGGTGGTACCTACCGTCACCACCGTACCGCCAACCAACGTGGTGGTGCCAACTGCTGCGGCGCCTGCGGCTGCGGCAGTGCCAGCGGCTGCGGCGGTGCCAGCGGCTGCGGCAGTGCCCGCGGTTGCGGTGGTCGTTGCACCAATCATTCCTGCTGCCGCCCCGGCCGTGTAGATAGTCACGATGATCGCGATCACGATCATGATGATCTGGGCGGCTCCGCAACCCGAGCTGGGGTCGACCGGCACATTGGCCGGAACAAGGTTGCCCATGGCTTCGGCCG
>NZ_JARRAF010000086.1 GCF_030129945.1 Parachitinimonas caeni | reverse complement strand
CAATGCCGAAGCGGGACACGCAGGCGCGAATCACCTCGATGGCCCCACCGCGATAGGAAGACCAGGTATCGCGATTGAAGTGGCACATATCGATGACCCCCACTACCGTCTCTGGACCGTAAACGATGGGAATGATCCGGTTCCGATATCTAATGGCATACAGATCGCCTTCGAATGGAATGTCTTCTCCACCTAGACCACCAAATTCGAACACTTCAATACCGCGTTCAAAATCAACAGCCTTGGGATAGAAAGGCGCAATACCCAGAGATTGATCCTGGCTAATAAAGCCGTAAGTACTTCGGAACATGACAAAGACGCAGAGGGATGAGTTGGCTGACAATTAGAATAACGGCAGTCAAAGCTTAGCCGTCGGCAAAAACTCGATACCGGTGCGCTGGACCAGTTCCTGATAGCTGAGCACACCATGCAGACGGGCCTTGCCCTGATTCTCCGTCCAATAGGCCCATGCTTTGCCAGTAGACGGGTCATAAACGAGCTTATACAGATGAGATGGTACCCAGACTCGCTGCAGCTTGGGATCTGCCGTTCGGCCGTCGGCAAAGACGGGGCCAGTCAATACGTAGACGTCACCCTTGGCCTTGTTCATCACATACTTTCTGACCACGCTCTCGACTGACTTGGCCCACACGCCCCGGTTGTTCTCTGGCGCCTGGGGCACTATATTGGTCAGCGAAAAACTCTGTGCCATGGCTTGTGCGTTCGGCATATCCCCGGCAGGCGCCATGTGACCACGGTCGTAACCGGAACTCTTGTAATCCTCCAGCTCAGCCCGCTCGGCGGCAGGCAAACGTGCGTCCGCAAAAAACCTGTTGGTACGAACTTCGTCCTGGGCATCTGACAGATGCGCACGATTAAGCTTCTCCGCTACAAACAACGGGGTGTGGGTAACACCGGAGTGGTATACCGCAAACGCATCAAAACAGAGGGCTCGTGGTTTCAATGCGCCGGCATCCATAGCCGGTGCTCTACCCTGAAAGAAAAATTGGGGGCAGTGGCTGAAGTCAGTAGCCGTCTTGGTGCCGTTAGCCCCAGCTGTCGGTGTAAAGCCGATTGAGGGCAATGACAGATTGGGGCCATGGGTTCTTGCAAGGTGTAGGGCGCGTTCAGGCCATTGACTGATATGCAAGCCCCAAGCCGTGGCGACAGAAACGGGGAGAGCGATGAACCAGGCTGGCCGACGGGAACGCGCTTTGGGTTTGGATTTCTTCATATCAAGAGGCTAGCAGCAGGAATTCTGCCCGCGCATTCTAACAGAAGAGAACGATCGTTTACTGTCTGAGTAGGCGTGGCTTTTCTAAAGTGAGCCGCCTATTCAATCCCAGTCCAAAGTCGGTGCATACCGTAATTCCTGCAACGCCCAACTGCCAGCTTCCTGGTTGAACCAAGTCAAATTGCCGACCAGTTCACCCTCTGGATCATACACTCGGTAATCGGCTGGGGAATGTATGCCATGAGCGTAGCCGCAGAATGATCCGATATACCAAACTGGATCAATGAAGCCGTACTCGCAGTCGGCATGCCGTCTGAGCGGTTGAAGCGTATCCATCCACAGAAATTGGGTGCCGCCGCAACATAAAGCCCTTGCAGGGCGAATCCGGTTCATTCTCCATTCCAGCAATGCTTTGCACGTAGCAATCTGTTCGGCCGCATCCTTCCCTCTGCAATGAAGGGGGTATTCAATCGATTTGCCTGCCCGAATGGCCCCGTAAGCATTCTCGAAATCTTGCAAGGGGAGGATGTCTTCGACGAGGGTGAGCGAATTGCATACCTTGCACCATGCAGGCCGCTTGGGTATTTCCAGGAAATCCTCACTTCTCACCGTACTGGGTAGGGGGCCGCCACCTTTGTGGTGATAAGACAAGGTATTGAACGGGAAATGAAAATTCTCATGACAGTAGGAACAGCTATAGAAACTAGGTAAGTACATGAATGTGACTTGAAGCAGATATACTGTCGAATTGTAGGGCGTACCGTGTGGCTGCTCCAGCCAAGAGTAATTGTGTGTAGACGGCGGTATATCGATCATCCGAAAGACCAATGTTTGGCGCGAATACCCAACGCCGTGTTTGTCTTTTTTCTCCGTCTGGATTATGTATTGTCACCGTTGTAATTCTCAAAATCTGCATACCGATTTGCGATGTATCCAATGTGGCGCCAGCCTGATTGGAGTTTCTACCAGTTCCCCCGCAGAGTTTTCCCAGAAATTCGAAGATCAGGATGCCATTGTCTATGGCCGTACTTGGTCGATTGTTTTTGCGCTTGGTTACTATGTGCTCGCCGTCACCTTTCTTTCGGATCTCATAGATAACCGCCCATTGCTGCTGGCGGGCGGTGGCCTCGCTAGTGCGTTGGGCTATCAGGTCGGGAAACGAATCGCCAAGTATCACAACACCTTATAGACCTAGCGCGGGCTGAAGCGAGCGTCGCCATACTGTCGTGGTTTGATCCGACAGCTGTATAAGAATCGTTATCTCATGAATTCAATAACTTCCGCCTTGGCGGACCATTGCAGACCTATTGCCGTGACCTATTCCCAAATCGCTCGTCTTACTTGCTTACTAACCCTGTTTGGATGGCTTTCCGGTGCCACAGCCAGCCCATCCCCCGCCCGCCCGGAGTCGCTGACACTGGCCACCGGCTACTACCATACGGTTGTTCTGAGAGAAGACAACAGCCTGTGGGGATGGGGCAACAATTCGTTTGGTCAACTCGGCCACCCGCCGGTGATCTCAATCGATAGTCCTCACCCCATCGGGCAGGACAAGGACTGGGCTGCGGTCTCGGCTGGGTATGCCCACACCGTAGCAATCAAGCAGGATGGCTCACTCTGGGCCTGGGGGAAAAACAGCAATGGCCAGCTGGGGGATGGCACCACGGAATCGCGCAGTACACCGACACGCATTACTTCCAGCCAAGATTGGGCCTCTGTATCAGCCGGTTACAGCCACACGCTGGCGCTGAAAAAAGATGGGAGCTTATGGGCCTGGGGGAATAATGAAGAGTGGCAATTAGGCAATGGTTCAACCTCACAGTTGGCTCCGGTGCGTATTGGCAGTGCGAATGATTGGGCGGAGATTTCAGCTGGTATCAACTACAGTCTAGGGATCAAGCGGGACGGTAGCCTTTGGGGGTGGGGGAGTAGCATCTTGTTTGATCATTTGGCGGACCGCCAGAGCGTTCATAGAGTCCCTGTCCAGCTGGGAACCGATAAGTTTTGGGCCAAAGTGTCCGCAGGGACCTTCCATGCTTTGTTACTCAAGCAGGATGGCACGCTTTGGGGCTGGGGGGACAATAGTCGGGGACAAGTGGGGGTTGATAGCTCTGGCTACCGTGTCGATACCCCCAGGCAAATTGGGGGAAATAGTCAATACCTTGTGGTGCGTGCATTGCGCAGTTTTTCTTTGGCCATCAAGGCTGATGGTACCTTGTGGGTGTGGGGGAATTCCCATGATCGACCGGAGGCTCATTCGGAGAATTGGCAACCCCGGCAGGTTGACGGCTTATGGAGTAACGCAGGATTGGGATTTGGGTTCGGTATCGGTATAAAGAGTTCGGGCGAATTAGAGAGTTGGGGCTTCAATTACTCCAGTCAACTTGGACGTGGCATTGCGGGCCGGCAGGGAGTGCCCACCAACAGCAACGCTTATTTTGCCAAAGTGGCCGCTGGCAGTGGCAGTGCTTTCGGTATCAAGGCTGATGGAACGTTGTGGGGTTGGGGAGATAATCTTGCCGGGCAATTAGGGTTAGGAGATCAAACCGTTCGCAATCGGCCCGTGCAAGTCGGCACGGACAATGACTGGCTGGATGTCTCCACCGCAGAAAGTGACTGGCAACGCGATAACTCTCATACCTTGGCGATCAAACAAGACGGGAGCCTTTGGGCTTGGGGCGGTAATCAATGGGGTCAATTGGGATTGGCTCCTGAACGCAGCAAGCCATGTTCAGTGATTGATAGGCCTTGCGAGTTGCGACCGATCAAAATCAGCGACTCCCATGATTGGTTAAGGGTATCCGCTAGCAGAGGCTGTTCATTGGCAATCCGGAAAGACCATAGTCTCTGGGGGTGGGGAATCGGGAATGTCGATTTTGAACCTCGCCGCCCTCGAGGACAGCCCATCCAGCTGTCGCCGACCAATGATTGGGCACAAG
>NZ_JARRAF010000085.1 GCF_030129945.1 Parachitinimonas caeni | reverse complement strand
GCGGCCTGAGGGGACTGCGGGCGATTCACCAGCAGCAGGACCTCGCTGCCGGGGGCGGTGAAGTCCTGCCGGTTCCAGCTGGCCGCCGCCTGGTCATCCAGCAGGAGACGGCCCTCCGGGGTGTACAGGCGGTAGCGGGCCTGATCCAGCGTTTGCGGGAAGGCCAGCTGATAGCGCTGGCCCGCCGTGACCGGCAGGCGCCAGACCCCGAGGGTCTGCCCGGCGGCCAGGGCAGGGCTGGCGCTGACGGGGGTCGCCAGCCGAGTCAGATCGCTCAGACTGAACTGGTAGTCGGGCGTGGCCAGTCCCTCGGCCCGGACCCGGATATCCCACTGCCCGGCGGGCAAGGTCACGACACGATAGGCCCCGCGCTGGGCGAGGTCGAGGGTCTGGCTCTGGCCATCCGGCCCCTGCAGCGTCAGCGTGGCGGCGCCCCCGCCGGCTTGCAGCAGCACGCTGGTCGGGGCGGTCAAGGTCAGCGGATAGTGGGCTTCGGCCCCTGGCGAGGCCAGGCGGGCACTGATCTGCTCCCCCAGGGCCACCGGCTGCCGGCTGTCCTGTACCCGGATCAGCTGCACGCTGCTGTGGCGCGGCAGGACGCTGCTGGCATCGCCATTCAGGCGCAGCAGGTAGCGGCCCGTCTGTGGCAAGACCATGCGAGGGCTGGTGGCCTGACCGTAGAAATAGCTATCGACGACGACTTGGCCATCCGGCCCCAGCAGGGCCCAGCTCTGGAAGCTGCTATCGCCGGACAGCCCGTGCCAGTCGAGCAGCAGGGTGTCGCCGGCCTGTCCCGCGATTTGCCAGGCGCTGGCCTGCCGGCCTTCGCTGACCTGGGTTTCGACGACCGGACCCGCCGTCAGCACCGGCAGATCGGCCACGCTCTGCAGCTGCCAGCTGTAGCGGCCCGCCGCTTCGCTGGCCGTCTGTACGGACAGCTGGTAATCGCCGGCCGCCAGATCCAGCCACCGATGCTGGTTAAGGAGATTGCGGCCATCTCCCAGGCTATGCAGCACGGCCCCGGTATCGGCCCGGCGCAGGGTGAGGGTATGGGCATTGCCGACCGCATGCAGCCAGACCGGCCCGCCCTGTTTCAGGCTGAAGCGGTAGTCCGCCCGTTCGGCCGGGTTGGCCAGCTGACCGCTCTGGGCGCTGCCAGGCACATACCGCTGTTCGCCGACGGCGGCCGTCTGCAGGTGGAAGGTCGTCTGGGAGCCCGCACTGTCGGAGGCGCCCAGATGCAGCTGGTAATGACCGGATTGCCGCACGCTCAGGCTGAGGCCACTGTCCAGTCCGTGATCATTGCCGAATCCGCCCTGCTGGGCGATCTGGCCATCCGGGCCGATCAGGCGCCAGTCATGGCGCTGGCCCCAGGCCATCGGCCCGGCGGCAGCGAACCAGTAGCGCTGGCCGGCTTGCAGATCGAGATCAAGCACGGCATCGGCCACGCCCTGCTGCCAGTGCAGCGTGGTCTGACCGGCGACGGCCAGCGACCGGGTCTCCAGGCGCCGGCTGGTGAGCGCAATCGTGCTGCCGGCACGCAGGCCCGGCTGCTGCAGGCGCACAGTGTACAGGCCGGCGGCCAGGGCCCAGGCTTGCGGGTCGTCCTGCGAGCGACCGGTCTGCAGCGGCGCCAGCGGCCGGTTGAAGGCGTCGAGCAGGGTCAGCTGCAAGCCGTCCGGACCATCAAACACGATCTGGCCGGCCGTCACCAGGCTCAGCCGGTAGTCGAGCGGGCCACCGCTCTGCAGCAGCCGGGCACTGACCGTCTGGTCCAAGGGCAGGCTGGGGGGCTCGGCCGGGGTCTGGACCAGTTCGAAGTGCAGGCTGGCTGCGCCCAGACTGCCCGTTGCCTGGCGGGAGATCGCCAGCAGGTAGCGTCCGCTGACCGGAACCGGATCGAGCAGCGGCCCACTGTCGGTGGTAGCGGTGCCCGCTACCGGGTTCAGCAGCTGGCCATGCGGGTCGTACAGGCGGAAGTGGTTGCCTGCGCCCATCGCCTCTCCGGCCAGCCAGTGCAGGCGCTGGCCGGCTTCCAGCTGGACGGCGAACAGCTCATAGGGGTCGTTGGCATCCAGGGTGATCTTGACCGGGGTGTTGACGCTGACCGGGTAGCATTGGGCGGCGGTGCGCAGGATGAACCGCGCTTCGCCGCTGCCCTCGCTCAGGCGCAGCTGATAGTGGCCCGCCGGCAGCCAGCGTACCGGCAGCTGCCAGCCCGTGGCCGCCCCGATCTCGCCGCCTTCCTGCGTACCCGCCGGTCCTTCGAGCTGCCAGTGCTGATAGGCTCCGGACAGCCACTCCAGTGCCAGCCAGCCGTCTTCGGCCAGATCGAAGGCAAAGGCGTCACCGGCTGCCGGCTGCCAGTTGATGGTCTGCCCAGGCTGCACGGGGGTCGCCGTGTCCGGGGTGGTGCGCACCTGCCGGAAGCCGAAGGTCTGGGCGACTGGTGGCGGCGGGCCATTGCCGTCAAGCGGGGCCGGTTCGCGCTCGATGCGCAGGGTGAGGGGACCGGACCAGTCCGTATCCACCATGCGGCTGCCCATGTCGCTTTCGCTGCCCAATCCGCCTTCGCCATCGTGCAGGGCCTGGCCGGCGCGGTTGTACAGGGCCAGGCGATACCCCTCCAGCCGGCCGAACACCAGGGTGCCCTCGCCGTTGTCGCTCAGGGCGCCCAGTTCGAGCTGACCCGCCGCAACCGGATCGAGCCGCAGCCAGCGGCTGGCGCCCGGTGCCAGATCGCTCAGGCTGATGGGCTGGTTGGCCGCAGTGGGTGGCAGCGCCGCCAGCGGCTGCAGGCTGATCGCCGCTTCGCCCAGGCTAGCGGCCGCGTGGTGGTCGAATTCCAGCCGGTAGTGGCCGGCTTCCAGAAACAGGGGCTGCGAACCCAACGACTCGCCCAGTACCTGCCAGGGAATCTTGGTGTCACGCGGACCGCTGAGGCGGATGTCGGTGCCGGCCAGCGCCGACAGGGGCTGTGCCAGCCAGAGCCCGCTCTGTGCCAGATCGAATTCGATCACGCCACGCTGGTTGTCGCCGGTGAAGGCAAGGCGCAGGGCATGGGTCTGCAGGGGGTCGAGCAGGCCGCGTGGCTGGACCAGGGCCGGCGACAGCGGCAGATGGTCGATCTGCACCGCCAGCGAGAGGGCGCTCTGGCCCGGATTGTCGAGGCGCAGCAGGTAGTCGCCGGATTGGGGAATGTCGCGGCTGAGCGCTTCGTCGAAACGGCCACTGGCCAGCTGCCGCCCTTGCAGGTCATACAGGGTGTAGCGGCCCTGCGGGGCCGCCGGACGCGGTTGCCACTGCCAGCGCGCATTGGCTGTCAGCGGCAGCCGGTACAGCTGGCTGTCCTCGGCCGGCAGGCTCAGGGTCTGCAGGCGGTTGGTGGCCAGGATCGGCGCCTCGCTGCCGCGCCGCAGGCGGATCCGGTTCTGGGGGCCGGTCTCGGCTCCGCCCAGATAGACGCGGTAGTGATATTCACCAGCCTCGGCCTGGAAGACGGTGAGGCCGTCCTCGCCGAGCCGCCCGCCCTGCCAGATCGGCTTCAAGCCTTCCGACTCGGCATGCTGTGTGAGCGCGGTCCAGGCGGCGTCACGGCTGTAACGGGTCTGCAGGTCAAACAGCAACAGGTCATCCGCCGCCAGGCTCACCTGGAAGGTGCGGCCATCCAGGCTGTTGAAGTCATCGCGCCAGACGCCGGCCACCAGGGGACCGTCACTGGCCACCGGAGGCGCCACCTCGGTACGGCTGGCCTGCAGGGTCAGCGGCGCGGTGGTCACCCCGCTGCGCTGCAGCCAGAGCCGGACCGGACCGGCATGGTAGTCCTGATCGAAGCTCAGTCGCTGACGGGTGTCCCCGGCCGGAGCCGGCTGCCAGGACAGGCGTCGGGGATCGCCGCCGTCGGCGGGCAGCTGCCATAGCGTCCAGGCGTCGGGATCGCCCGTCTGCAGCAGGAGTTCGAACTGGGCGAGCGGGGTCGAATCCAGTTCGAGGATCTGATCGACGGCCGTCGTCGCCAGGGTCTGCGCCGCCCCTATCGGCAACACCTGCCGGTCGAGCGCCTGCAGGGTCAGCGACAGTTCGGCAGGCACCGGACTGCGGTGGCGGCTCTGCAGCTGGTAGTCACCCGCCGGCAGCCAGGCGATGATCGGCCGGCTGTCGGCGGCCTCGCCCCACTGCCCGACCGGGTAGCTGCGCCGGGCATCCAGGGCGTTCAAGGTCAGGTCGCCCTGACTGCCTGCCATCGCCTGGGCGTCCAGACGCCACCAGCCCGCC
>NZ_JARRAF010000084.1 GCF_030129945.1 Parachitinimonas caeni | reverse complement strand
CGGCCGAAGCCATGGGCAACCTTGTTCCGGCCAATGTGCCGGTCGACCCCAGCTCGGGTTGCGGAGCCGCCCAGATCATCATGATCGTGATCGCGATCATCGTGACTATCTACACGGCCGGGGCGGCTTCGGGTGCCATTGGGGCAGCGGCATCCTCAGGGGCTGCAGCCGGAGGAGCCGCAGCAGGTGGAGCCGCCGCAGCCGGGGCAGCTGGCGCTGGCGCCGCAGCGGGCGCCGCGGCCGGAGCCGTTGGTGCCGCCGGCGCGGCTGCAGTGGGGACTGCCGCCAGCACCTTTGCCACCGGGCTATCCGTGCTGAGTGGTGCGGTGGGTGGCTTTACCGGCATCGCCAGCGCCGCCATCGGCGCTGCCGTCGGCTCGGCCGCCAGCCAGCTGGCCGGCATGGCGATGGGGGTGGTTGACGAATTCAGCTGGCGCCAGGTGGGCATCAGCGCGCTGACCGCCGGCGTCACGGCCGGGGTGGGCTCAGCGCTGAACGGCTCCTCGTTCATGAGCGCGATCAACGGCGTCAGCCCGACCCTGGGCCAGGGCGTACAGACCGCCATCGGCGCCACCTTGGCGCAGGGGACTGGCTCAGCCCTGGGCATCAGCCACTTCAGCTGGCGCAATGTGGCGGGCTCTGCCGCTGGAGCGATGGCCGGCAGCGTAGCCGGCAACCTGGCCAGCCATACCGGCAACCAAGTCACCACCCAGTTCGCTGCCAACCTGGCCAGCGCCGCCGTCAGCCAGAAAGTGAGCACCGGCCACTTCAGCTGGAGCAACACCCTGCCGCAGGCCGTGGGCAACACCATTGGCGACCTGATCAAGGATGACATCCTGAGCAAGGATGCCGCCATGTCGGCCAACCACAAGGCGGGCGAGCAGAACAGTGCGGCCGACCAGGACGCCGGTCGCTACATCTACGTGGGGGGAGGAACCTCTGAAGACTTTGAGCAAGATCTCGATGAGGACTTTGGCGGCTCCTTCACCGGCGCACCGCGTCGCAAGCAACCGCCGGTAGCTGGCCGCTTGCCTTATGGCGCCATCGCTGGCCATGCCGGCCCAGCGGGCCCCGTGGGTGGCTACGACCTATCAATGGGTATCACCGTGGAGGCACAGAGCCTCACCGACTATGCCTTGGAAAACGATCTCAAGCTAACGCCAACTGTCGAGCATCTGGCCGCTGCACTGGGCCGTAGCCGTCTGGAGGATGTGTACAACTACGTATCCGTCAACAACTACTCGTTGGCGCCTACCCCTGAAAACGCCTTGCGTTACGGGCTCAGCTCACGGTTCTCAGCGGGCGAACCCGAAATGTACACCCCAGGTAACCCGGTCTATGCCCTGGAGAACGGATACACGCCGTTTGAAGGCTTCTTTACCAACGAATACAACAAAGTTGCCGCTGGTTATCGAGACCCGAATACGTCAGCGCTGGGCAAGATAGGGTATGGCTTTGGTGCCACCATCATCGCGCCGTTCATGTTGGTAGAAGGTGGAGGTCTGGGACTGCTCAATGCACCGAACAACCTCTACGTGGCAGGTCAACGCTTCGTTCATGCCGTGGAGACAGGTAATCTGAGCCAGCTATCCATGGCATTCCTTCAGACGGGGGAGGGTATATTCGGGCTTACGCCACTCACAGCCATCCCCAGCAAGACCATCGCCTTGCCAAGCAGGACAGTAACGCCAAGGGTGGTAACGCCTGACCACATGCTGCCGGATAACTTTGTGTTGCCGGAGAATGAGATGCTGACCCGAATGAATGCGTTAAGAGGTAAGTACGCGCATTTGAGCAGTGAACAGCGTTTGGCAATGCGTGAAAGCAATGCAGAGCGATGGGTGAAAAATTATCAGAGTATGCTAAATAGAACTCATCCGAATTTACATGCGCACTTTTGGGATAAGCATGCTCCAGATATTTCTTTGCCAAACTTGGCACAACGATCAATCGATGGCACGCATCCAAGATTCGGTACGCCGGGAGCTGGTCATTACGATAGTTCGCAATTCTCCGATTTTCGTGTGATGGCGGATGCAATTAATGAAGCCATCACCAGAAATGTTAGAGGATTACCAACTTACAATGTTGCTGGAAAACCGTGGGTAATTGGTAATTCTGACCGAGTTGTCGGATGGGGTTATCAGAAACTATCTAAATCGGCACAAGCTTCAGGAGTTACTTCCCCAGCATTTGTTCCTTCATATAATAATTGGGTAATACGATTTGATTCATCTTTGAATGTCCCGTATACCGGATTTCCAGTGCCTTGAGGTTGATGAAATGAATCAAAAAAATTATGAGTTAGAAAAAAAGCTAGGGGCGTCACTCCTTGGATTTTTGGAACCATTTAATGAATATGATAGAGAGGAGAGAGCTATTGAGCTTTTTGGATCTGTTGATCCAAATGATGAGAATATATTTAGGGATTTACTGAAGCGGCATTTCTTTGAGGATGCTTGGTTTGGAAATCTTGAAAAGGCAGTTAGGCTGGATATGAAAAAATCTCTTGATGAATCTTTGCAAAATGTAGATTTTGACTATGAGTGGGTTGTTTCTGAATTTGATGGAACTTTTGGATTGCCGTCTACTTGGTCTGTAAAAAATTTTAGATACTTGTTTGAAATAATACATTCTTTAGTCAGTGATTATTGGTGACCTGCCCACATGCCCGCCAGCCGTTTCACATTCCCTTCTCCCCATCATTTTTTGATCGGAAGAAGGGATGTTGTAAATTGTGGGGTTGGTCTAAAAAGAGTAGACAACCCCTTTTTAAGGTTTTCCCAACAAATTAAGAGCGAGTTTGGTATGTTTCGAGGTATTCTATTTTCTACACTACTGGCAGTTTTTTTATCGGGATGCGCTTCTACTCCTCCACAGTTTCAGTCAATTCAGCCTAAGAGAGTTGATGCTGAGGGCTATAAATTAGGCCGGTCATCGTTGCTTGATGTAACCAATAATACACAAAAGCATATTGATGATAAAAAGAATATTCTATACTTTCAAAACCAAGGCGGGGGAGGAGCCGCAATGGGGGTGGTTTTAGGGGTAATTGGTGCGGTTGCAAATGCAGCCATGATTGAAGGCAATACAACTAAAGATGTTCAGCAGCTAAAGAATCGATTGGTCTTTGATCCTCGTGATATATTCAAAGAGGCGGCCGAGAGGGCTTCTCTGAAAATTGGCGCGGGCAGTTCGGTCAGCCAGCCAATCATTACTCCATATGTTTACGTTTCAAAGGGGGATAAGGATAATCTCTTGGTTTGTGCCGCTGTATTGGTGGAGGCAAGTGCTCCTGATTCGAAATGGGTGGGGAAATATATGTACCAAGCTCCACGGCAGTACACCATTGAACAGCTAGCAAATCTTGATGAAAATTCATCACTAGCTCTGAAAGGCTCATTGGCAGAGGGATTTGAAAAAATAATTCTGCATATTGGTCAGGAAAATCCAGAAATGCTCAAGGCTGAGAAGCCAATTACTTTCAGGTCCGAGTTGCTTAGCCCACGGTTTGATTTTGAAATGGTGGGAAACATCATTTCTGATGACACTGAAATAGTGTGGCTTCGCACTGTTGGGGGGGTCTACGCCGTCCGGAAGTCCAGCATCTCCTATACTTACGTACCAAAGCAGCTCTAATCGTCCTGCCCACACGCCCGCTAGCTGTTTCCCATTCCCTTCTCCCGATCATTTTTTGACCGGGAGAAGGGGTGGATTCAAAAACCAGCAGAAATTCCCCACAATTTCTGCTGGTTTTCTAGTCGAAATATAGAGTAAATATCCTGATTTTAGTTGTGCAGGTGTCACAACCCCTCCGAATCCCCGGTAAGTGGTTTGGCTTGGGTTTCTTTCAGGTTTTACTTGGGTTTTGAATTCAGCTAACGCCGTATTCGAATTCCTGCCAATAAGCCCTCCCATACATCGAAATATTCGATGGTTTTTGATGGGCTGTTGAATAAATTTCATTCTCAAAAAGCCTTTTTTGTCGTCCTGTCATTCAGGTTTTGGTGAAGCTGATTGTCATTATGCTGTACCCGCAATAAAGATGAGTGGCGATTTAATAAATAGACTTGAACCACCCCTGCAATAAAACTTTGCTCTTTAACAAAATAATTGGGATTTGGCAGCGGCTTCGATGATGGCCACTGCAATTTGCCTCGCTATGCCGCCGGCCGGCTGATCGCGCAGACCAATAGCGAAGGCCAGAACCTGCGGTATGCCTACTACAGCAATGGCTACCTGATGGCGGTGGCCGACCAGAACGAGAGCAGCCGCAGCCTGACCGAATACGCCTACGACCGCGATGGCAACCGCACCC
>NZ_JARRAF010000083.1 GCF_030129945.1 Parachitinimonas caeni | reverse complement strand
GATGTCGGGTTTCTTCGACAGGACTTCGATCTCGGCCTCGAACACGGTGGAGAGCGCATCGCGCAGGGTCATGCTGCGGAACAAGAGGGCGTCATCGCCCAGCGGGGTGTGGAGGCGGAGGGGGCGCGGCATGGTGCAAATCCTTTTTAAAGCAGGTGCTCAAACAGGCAAAGGCATTCATGTGCGAAAAACGCAGTTTGAAAGCTATTTGGCATTCAAACAACGGTGCAGAAAGAGGCTAGCATTGACGCTGTTGAATCGTCAATTTATCCGAATGACTGCACATTAAATACAAATATAACGTTATGATTTAAAATATGTTTTATGATATTTACGGGAATTTTCAGGAAATCGCACTGGCGTCGTTCATGGAAAATATATCCATGTTGCATGGCAATAAACGAGCGTTACAGAAATTTGTGTCTGACAATAAATAATATTTTGATTGACATGAATAGATCGAAAAAAATCCATCAGCCGCTTGCAATGAGAAAGGCCAGGGCGCAGCAATTCCGCCAGCTGGTGGAGACGACGCCACGGGAATACCAGCGGTGGGCAAAGCGTTAGCGAGAGTTGGCAATGTCGTCCTGATCGATTGACACGGGCAGGCCAATCCCAACAACAACCCCAAGCAGCCAAGCCTGAGGGCTATTGCTATCATCCACTGTAATAGAGCTGCCATCAGTAGCACGGAAAAATCTATGGATGCTTGGCGCAAGACCTTATTGAGTGGCCTGTCCTGTGCGTGTATGGCAGTGGCACATGCTGACACCTTGCGTTGCGTGACCAAGGACTATCCACCTCTGGAATATGCCAATGCCAACGGGCAGGCAGCTGGCATAACTTACAACATCGTTGCACCCATTCTGAAAAAGATGGGTTATGGCCTGGAGGTTGAAGTACTACCTTGGGTGCGGGCGCTGGAGCTGGTGCGCACCGGGCAGCGCGACTGCGTGTTTTCTATTTTCAAGACCCCGGAGCGTGAGGCCTTTCTTGACTATTCAAAAGAGGTGGTAGTGCCGCAGGTAGTTTATGTGTATGCCCGTAAGGGCCACAAAATCTCGTTCTCGGGCGATCTGGCCGAGTTAAAGGGCATGAAAGTTGGGGTGCAGCACGGCTTTAATTACGGGTTGAAGTTTGATGCCTACAAAAATCAGCTTGATCTGGATGTGGCATTCAGCTTCGAACAGAACTTCCGCAAGCTGGCACTGGGGCGGATTGATGCAGTGCTGTGCAACCTCTATGCCGCCACGCATACATTTAAGGCGCTAGAGCGGCCGGTGGTGAACGAGATTGAGCGTCTGCCGGCACAGGTTGAGTCGGTGCCAAGCTATATTGCCTTCTCACGTTCAAAACGTTTGACGGCGATACGCGACCAGTTTGATCAGGAACTCCATCGATTCGTTGCTTCCGGTGAATATCGGCGCGTGATCGAGAGCTATCAGATTCCTGCTGAGGCACTGGGCTTTTTCTTTAAACGCTAGGTGAATCGGCAATGAGATGAGCCCCATAACCGGATCGAGCCTTGCGACTACGGAATCGGTATGAGGGATCAGGAGAGGGTATAGCGCCAGTCATCGACCCAACCATCCGCTTCGGTATGATGGCGCCCCGCGAGGTGGAATCCATTCTTTTCCAACACCCGCCGGGAGGCGACGTTGTCTGCCGCCGTTTCCGCTCTCACCATCCGCAGGGCAGGCTGTTCAGCCGCCAGAGCCAGCAGCTGCCGGACAGCAGTGCTGGCTACGCCTCGGCCTTGCCAGGCGGGCGCGACGTTGTAGCCGATTTCCACCAGCCCATCCTGAGGAGGGGCTTTAAAGCCCATCGCACCAACCACCCACTGCCCATCAGCCGAGACAATCAGCCATGGGGCATGCCAAAGCAGCGGTTTGCCGGCAGCCAGGGCCTGTGCGGCTAAATCAAATAATACGGCTGGCGGCATGGCACCTTTCTGTATGACTGCGCCTTGTACGCTAGCCGCGCCCTGGCGCAGGGCGCTCAGGCTGGTGGCATCCAATGACATCAGCTGGATCATGATTGCAAACCTCGTTTGATCAGATTGCCCTTCAAAGGGCGACATTCGCCAAGACTCACGCAACGCTCACTCAGGGCGCCCCACAGGCCTGATTTCGCCAGAACGGGACGCTGCACGACGGCAGCTGTGGGCGCCTTGCCCCTGCTCGGCCTCCTTTTTTACAGGCAACACTAAGACAGTCTGACAGTCTGTGTGCGGCATCATCACAGACAACCCCATCTCGTCAGAACGGCTAATAGCCTTCACCGTTCATCGTTCGATAGATTGCCTCCGTCCCGTCTTGTCGCTCCGCATCAGTCCGCGCCAAACGGGACGTTGGTCTCAGGCTGGAGTCCGGGCGATCCGTCTGATGACCAAACTTTCCAAAACACATAACAAGGACGTACACAATGCAGAATTTCCGCGTAAACCCTGGCAAACGACTGGCGGTTGCCGCACTGGCTGCCAGTCTGAGTGCCGGTCTGGCCCAGGCGGCCCAGCCTGTGGGCTGGCTCGATACGGTCAACACCACCACCATTGCCGGCTGGGCACTGGACCCCGATTTCGCCGGCCCGGTGATGATCCACATTTACGTGGACGGTAATCTGTTCGATGCCATCCCGGCCAACAATTTCCGCCCTGATGTGGGTGCCCATGCGTTCCACTACACTTTTGCCTCGCTGGGTAACGGCAATCACACCGTTGCCGCCTATGTTATCGGCACCAACAGCGCCGGCCAACCTGACGGCGAAAACATGGGGTTGACCGGCTCACCCAAACAGGTGACCGCCAGTTGCAGTGAAATTCCACAAAATCAGGCAACCCATGAATGGTGTCGCAGCAATGGAGAGTATTTCCAGAATCGCCAGATGGATACCACCCGCCTGTTGAACGACAAGGTGCTGGTGGGTGTCAACAACTCTTACGGTGGGATGATTGGTCAGCTCTACAGCAGCGACCGCAGCTTCAACCTGATCCAGGAACACGGTGGTGCGGCACTGCAGTTGTCGCTCTGGGGCTATGGCAACCATAACGATGGCACCACCTGCAACACCATTCCCGATTTCGCCACGCACCCTCTGGATGCACCCTGGAACCCGATACAGGCCCAGGCAGACAACTGCGGCTGGACGGGCCCGGCCAATGACGTGACCAGCCGGCAATGGGTAGGCAGCACCTACCGCGTCATCAAGCAAAATCCCTACAACTTTACCAAGACCGGGCCATTTCGCGGCCTGACCTGGGCACAGGATGTCACGCTGGGGGAAGCCCACGCCCGCATCGACTATGCAACCAACTATGCCGGAAGCTTCCTCACCGGCCCCACGCTGCAGGAAGTGCCGGCGCTATATACCGGTATCGGCATGAATGCCAAATATATGTATGCCGATGCCGGTGGCAATGTCATTACGCGTGACTTTCCAACGGTTCAAGCGGGGCAGACCATGTTGCCGCGACCGACGGAAGGCTGGTGGTCCGCCTGCGACAGCAGTGGTACCCACTGCCTGACCGTCGCGACAGCCAGTCCTGATATTCAGACCGTGCGGATCCGTCGACCCGCAGAAGGGGACTTTGGCGATATCACGCCCATAGGCTGCTTCAGCATGACGACCAATACCAGTCTCACGCTTTATGTCTTTCCCTATCGCTACGATGCCATCATCAACAACGTATCGGTACGCAACCGCATTGCCCAGTTGATTGGAAGGCCGACAGAAGCCAAGGCTTACCCGCACCGGGACTGCGGCCCTTTCCCTGGCTGAACTTTCTCCTCACCCCAACGAGACAAGCGGCCTTGGTCGGTCGCTTGTCTTGGTTGCCCCTTCTCCGGGCGCTGCAAGTTGACGTCTCCAGAGGGCCGGATGCCCCAATGCGGCAGGTGATGGCGCCTATCTGTTGCCCCAGGCATCAAGACTGCGCTGCCTCCGCCCTTTCGCCGGCCACGAATCCCCGCAATCGTCCCAGCTGCAGCCAGGCCGCCTGATCAGTCTCGGTGCCCCGCCAGCGGGTGCCCATCAATACCGCCAGGCACTCAGCTTCCGTCCAGCTATTGGCGCTACGTTCAACAATCGCCGCCGCCTGACGGGCGCGCTGCTCGCGTTTGCGGGTTGCAGCATCGCGCGCCACCAGGCCAAGCGGCTTGCGCCCCCGCTTTTTGGGGACATTGCCAACTGGCAACTCCAGTGTGACCTGATCATGATGATCGCGCATGGCGGCTCCTTGCACTGAAATGGGGGCGGCAGTGTAAGGGATCGGCGTGACATTCACCAAACCAGGTGTGATTTATCGCTTTGAAGTGGGGGTACTTACGCAGGACATTAGTCCTGATTCTGGACACTAATTAATGAGCGAGATGGTTTCCGCATTCATCTGCCAGCTCCGCTCATCAAAATTGCAGAGCCTGGCGTCCTCACGACACAAGCGGCAGGCGGGTTGATCGGATGTACGCAGGTTGTCGATATGTCGGTCAGCAAGAGGCTGGCCAATCAATACCGGTTATTTAAATAAAAACAGCCCACACGATGGTGGTAAGCGTCCGGTCCCACCACCTAGCGCTGCGGTCACCCAGCCACCAAACTCCGGGATTTGATTGGTGGGAGTCAGGTGATGGTGCAGTCATGTGAATCATGGACAGAGCGGGAAGCACAGGTAGCG
>NZ_JARRAF010000082.1 GCF_030129945.1 Parachitinimonas caeni | reverse complement strand
GTCAGCGAAGCGACTTTGAGCCAGAACGAAACCAAGGTTGGCAAGTTGGTTGATCCGGTGACGGGCAAGGACACCCTGCAAATCAACGGGGCCGAGGCGGTTCTGGCGAATGCACTGGCCCCCAAAGCGGGGAAGCCGTCACTACGCCCCAAACCCAGCAGCCTCGACCGCATCAGCCGCACCGTCTACGACCACTTCAACCGGCCGGTGTATAGCATCGATGCGGGGGGTATGGTCAGCCGTACTGACTACGATCAGGCCGGGAATGTGGTTCGGGTGGTGCAGTTTGCCCAACCATTGACCCTGAAAGCCGCACAGGGTGGTACGGGCGGTACCACCGATGTGGCAGGTGTGCGGGACTACGATGCCAGCCGCAGTGAGCTGGATAATTTAACCCAGGAACAGCTGCAAGCAGCCATTCAGCAGCAACTGCAAGCGCTGGATGTCAGAAACCGCATCACGATCTCGCTGTATGACGGCGCGGGACGGCCAGGCACCGTTATCGATGCCGAAGGCTATGTCACGGAATATTCGTATGGGATGGTCAAATCCGACCCATCGGATCCGACTAAAGAAACGTATACCGTCAGTACCAAGCGCTACGCCTCCGCCACGCTGCACAAGCTGCTCAAGCAGCCTGAGGGCTGGAAAGCCTATGCGACGCTGGCGGGGGAGGCGCTGGCAGGGCAAAAGATGCCCGAACCGTATGGCTCGATGATCTTTGCCATGCGCAGTGAACTGGCGAAAACCGCCTATGGCGACAATATCCCTACCTTCGCTGAAACCCAGACACGCTATGACCGTACGGGGCGTGTCCAGGAGACCACCTATAGCTATGGCAACCAGAAAATCGCCACCCGGACTGAATACTATGGGGATGGCCTGGTCAAGCAAGTGTCCAAAGGTGACATCACTACCCGCTATGTGTACGACAAAGCAGGCAGGCTGGTGCTTGAACTGGGCGGTAAAGACACCCTGACGGCCTACGGCTACGACGCCGTGGGCAACCGCACGGTCAAATACGATGGTCGGGGCCTCGCGCTGTTTGGCTGGCCGAAGGGCATGGAATGGCTGGGAAGCGATGCCTCATTTGGTGTGAACGACTACCTGGCCACCGCCCAATCCTGGGCCGATGGCGATGCCTTCAATCAGGCACTGAAGCGGAACAATAGCCTCGACACGTTCGTCGAGCGTTATAGCTACGATGGCATGGGTCGGGTGATCGAAAAACGGACCCCAACCTTGCGCGGCTACAGCGAGGCCTCCAACGGAACGATGGTCGTCTATCGCTCGACGACGGAATACGATGTATTCGGCAATGCGGTCAAGGTGAGCGAGCCCCAGCTCGAAATCATCGGCCCGGCCACCCGGTCGTTTGACGAATCGGCCTACAAATATGGCTACTTCTATTTCGACAAGCTCAATCGCAATTATCTGCAGGTCAACCCTCAGGGACAGGTGATCCGCACCCGCTTTGATAACTTTGGCAATGCGACGGAAATCGTCAAATTCAGCCAGCAGGCTTCGATGGTGGGGGTCGGCACGCAGCAGCAGCCTCAGACCGCCAACCAGATTGCCTACAACGATCTGTTGGTAAACGACGAGGCCGACTCGGTCAGCTATATCGTGCATGACAAGCGGGGCCGACAGCTGCAGATCTGGGAACCGTTCAAGGCCGACAAGAGCGTTGCCGAGTGGCAAGGTAAGGATGGCCAGAAGCGCTCGGGCCAGACCGGCAAGCTGCGGCAATTCGAGTACGATGCCTTTGGCAATGTCATGGTCCGCACCGAAGGTATTCCGGGTAGCGCCTTGGCCTGGACAGCGCGATACGACCGCTTGGGGCATCAGCTCGAAGAAAGCCGTCTGGGAAATGCCAGCGTGGCGGCGACCCGGACCACCAGTGAATACGACGCCAACGGCAGTCTTGCGGCCCGCCAGAATACCGGCGCAGCGGAAAACGAGCGCATCGAATACCGCTATGACTTGCAAGGCCGGCTACTGAGCGTACGGCATGCCGCCACCCTGTCTTATGAAAACGGCCAATGGCAAGCCACCCGCCTGGTCGAAGGTTATAGCTACAACGCCGCCGGCTTGCTGGCGACCAAGGAACTGAGGGTCGAGGCGCTGAATACCGCCGTGCTGTCATCCCGCACCGAAAGCTATGCCTATCACGCCAATGGCCAGCGCAAAACGGTCACCGTCAACGGCGCGGATGGCAAAATCGTTGCCAGGACCACATTTGGCTACGACCCCTCTGGCCGGGTGTATTCCGAGTCCACTAGCGATGGCAAAGAGGTGTATTACGGCTACGACCTGTTTGGCAATCAGACCGAGATCTACAGCAAAAACATGAAGGTGGCCAAGGCCAACTCCGGCAACACGCAGGGTTGGGAGGCACAAGCCGGGCTCTATAGCTTTACCCACCGGCAGTTTGACGGTCAGGGGCGACAAGTCAGCGAGTGGCACAGTGCCGCTTTACCCATTACGCCTTCGAATGAGCGCCCGTATCTGTCAGGGCAGTTTGATAGCTCGGCCAGAGCCAGCACGATGTATGACAGCGCAGGCCGGCGTATTGGTCAGGATGATGCGGCCGATGGTCGAACCCGCTGGGTCTACAGCCGCGATGGTCGAACCCAGTACGAACTGCAATTGGCACGCGACGACAAGTCCTACTACGGCTTGGCCAACGATGACCTCTACGACCTGCTCAGCAGTGGCGGAACGCTGGGTGAGCGCAAGCTGACTGACCAGACTCGCTGGACCTGCAGCCGGCTCGACAAAAATGGCCGTGTTTGGGAAAAGACCCCGCGTGGCGGCAAGGCTACCACCTACCAGTACGATGCTTTGGGCCAGATGCTGCGTAGCCAGGACGCCGACGGCATTGTCATGGCTTACCAATACAATGTGCTGGGGCAGGAAACCCGCCACGCTTTGGGCGACCCGACCAAGGGCGCGCAGCGACAGGTGGTGACCACCGAATACAATGCATCCGGCCAGGCCATCCGTCTGACCGAGTGGGGCAGCGCGTCCCAGGTTGATGGCAAGGAAATCAACGGCGATGAAGTGGGTCTTGAAACCAGCGTCAAAAACAAAGGACTGGTCACCCAATACCATTACAGCAACGGTCGCCTGACCAGCGAAACCCGCCCCGATGGCGAGACCATCCTCTATGGCTACAACGGCTATGGCGAGCGCAGTTGGGAAATGATCCGCCGTGGTAGTAACGGTGGGTTCGACTATTACAACGCAACCCGTATCAGCCATGACGCAGCCGGTCGTGAAATCCGACGGGAAACCCTGCAAGGCGCGATAGGGCAAGGTAGCAACATCCAGGTGAGTGGTGCCGGTGTGACCGATAGCTACGCGGCGGCCCTCAACCAGATGGCCCAGCAACTGGGCTGGGCTGCCCAGGAAACCGTTGACCAGCGCTACAACCTGGCTGGTCAGCTGACCGCCCGAGGCAAACGCGGGGCGGGGGTGCCGGACGATTACGCCTTGCAGGAAAGCGCCAGCTACGACGCGCTGGGTCGGGTCGATATCACCAATATGGGGGATGGGGTTAGAAAAGCCTTCCTGTACAACGCCGCCGGTGATGCAACACTCACCCTTAAAGCTGGCGCTACCCTCAGTGGCACCGTCGAGGCCGGGCGGGATCTGGGGTTCAACGATACCGACCCGCTGGCCAGCCAAATCGCAAAAAACCGGCTGGACGTCACCTTGACCGAATACAACCGACGCCACCAGGTCACCGCGACCCGCCTGCTCGGGGCAAGCGGTGGTGGCGATGGCAGCCTGCAGCTGAAGATAGCGCCACGCAGCGTCGATGGCATGGGCGAGGCACGCGGCGCCATCGGGCTGGCAACACTAGCGGTGGTCGCACGGCAAGGGACCAGCACAGTCAGCCTGACCATGTCGAACCTGGATCAGCTGCGGCCGTATGCCGAAGCAGGGGGGCTCTACCTGCGCATCAGCCGCCTGGGCAAGGTGGAACTGACCCATCTGAGCCTGGCAACCCTCGATCAAAAGATCCGCAATGGCGGGGTGCTGGAGCAATTCAACCAGACCGACCCCCAGACCGGTATCCAGATCAATTCGCTGGAGGTCAGCTTTATCAACCGGGCGATGGATCCGGTCACCCATCTGCAGACTGACTCGACCCTGGTCGCCGGCGCCCTGCTGTTCAAGGGGCCTTCCAAACCGGAATGGACCTGGTTAGGACAACTGACAGCCGGCGCCGATGCGGCCCGCGAGCTGGTAATCGGCAAGCTGCCGGATACCGCTCAGAGCGTGCGCGTCTATCTGACAGACCTGCAAGGCAATACGGTCCGCGTTGCCGACGCGACCCGCCGCGCCAACACCGGCGAGTTCACTCTGGGACTGGGTGAGCTGACTGGGGAATACCAGTATCGCTACGACGTCACCCTCAGCAGCGGCGCGACCGTAACTGGCGGTAGCGGCCGCCTCAGCAATGGCCCCGCTACGGCCGGCGAGCCCCCCAAAGCGACCCCCGCCAGCAGTGGCCTGCCGGTGCAAATCAGCGCCAGCGGCAGCCGTATCGAGGTGAGCGGGGTGGCGGCCGACCGGATGCTGGTGATGTACCGCCCGGTTGGTTCAACCGACTTCACCTACCAGCTGAGCCAGGTCTCCACCCAAGGCAACACCCATTGGGACCTGGCCAGCTGGAACGACGACAACGTGCGAGCCCGCCCCAGCGGCGCGACCGAAGTACTGTACCTGCTGGCTTCGGGCAACCAGATTGTGGCCCGTGGCAGCTTCACCATGCAGGTGGAAGGTAATCAGGTCAGCCAGATCGCCAACGTCCGGCCCGATGCCCTGGGGGGTGAAGGCAAGACCATCGTACTGCGGCACAAGGTAGGCAGTGGCTATGAAGACCACCTCTACGTCTTCGATGCCGGACGCCAGGCCGATGCGGGCTATGGGCCGACCCGATTTGCCTTGGTATCGGCTGCTGGTATTTCTGTCGAAAAACCCCAGCTGCCCGCGTTCGGCCAGGACCCGCAGCTACCGGAAGAAACCCTGCAGCCGGCCGGAGGCGTCAACCTGCCTGGCTTCCTGCATGTGGGCACGCTGCCCAAGCAGACGGGCAACTACATCTACCGCCTGAGCACCGGCGGCCAGACCTGGTATGACCGCCTCTCGGTCAACCTGGAAGGTGGCC
>NZ_JARRAF010000081.1 GCF_030129945.1 Parachitinimonas caeni | reverse complement strand
GGGGCGTATAGTTCGCTTCCTCTGCTGCTGACGCAGCGAAACGAAACGGGCAACCGGGAAGTTTAGCGATAGTTAGTCAGGCCAGCAAGTGTTCTTTAACAAGATACAGTCGATAAGTGTGAGTGCTTGGTTTGAGGCTAAGTGCTTGCACGGAAGATCAAAGCAATTTGATCTTGCGCCAAGCCGAAATGAAATACAGAGATTGAACTTAAGAGTTTGATCCTGGCTCAGATTGAACGCTGGCGGCATGCTTTACACATGCAAGTCGAACGGACTTGGGAGCTTGCTCCTAAGTTAGTGGCGAACGGGTGAGTAATGCATCGGAACGTGCCCAGTCGTGGGGGATAACTTACCGAAAGGTAGGCTAATACCGCATACGTCCTGAGGGAGAAAGCGGGGGATCGCAAGACCTCGCGCGATTGGAGCGGCCGATGTCCGATTAGCTAGTTGGTGAGGTAAAGGCTCACCAAGGCGACGATCGGTAGCTGGTCTGAGAGGATGATCAGCCACACTGGGACTGAGACACGGCCCAGACTCCTACGGGAGGCAGCAGTGGGGAATTTTGGACAATGGGCGAAAGCCTGATCCAGCCATGCCGCGTGAGTGAAGAAGGCCTTCGGGTTGTAAAGCTCTTTTGTCAGGAAGGAAAACTTTCGTGCTAATACTACGGAAGGATGACAGTACCTGAAGAATAAGCACCGGCTAACTACGTGCCAGCAGCCGCGGTAATACGTAGGGTGCGAGCGTTAATCGGAATTACTGGGCGTAAAGCGTGCGCAGGTGGTTTTGTAAGCTTGATGTGAAATCCCCGGGCTCAACCTGGGAACTGCATTGAGGACTGCAAGACTAGAGTGTGGCAGAGGGGGGTGGAATTCCACGTGTAGCAGTGAAATGCGTAGAGATGTGGAGGAACACCGATGGCGAAGGCAGCCCCCTGGGCTAACACTGACACTCATGCACGAAAGCGTGGGGAGCAAACAGGATTAGATACCCTGGTAGTCCACGCCCTAAACGATGTCTACTAGTTGTTGGGAAGGGAGACCTTCTTAGTAACGCAGCTAACGCGTGAAGTAGACCGCCTGGGGAGTACGGTCGCAAGATTAAAACTCAAAGGAATTGACGGGGGCCCGCACAAGCGGTGGATGATGTGGATTAATTCGATGCAACGCGAAAAACCTTACCTACCCTTGACATGCTAGGAATCCTGCAGAGATGCGGGAGTGCTCGAAAGAGAACCTGGACACAGGTGCTGCATGGCTGTCGTCAGCTCGTGTCGTGAGATGTTGGGTTAAGTCCCGCAACGAGCGCAACCCTTGCCACTAGTTGCCACCATTAAGTTGGGCACTTTAGTGGGACTGCCGGTGACAAACCGGAGGAAGGTGGGGATGACGTCAAGTCCTCATGGCCCTTATGGGTAGGGCTTCACACGTCATACAATGGTCGGTACAGAGGGTAGCCAACCCGCGAGGGGGAGCCAATCTCATAAAGCCGATCGTAGTCCGGATTGCAGGCTGCAACTCGCCTGCATGAAGTCGGAATCGCTAGTAATCGCGGATCAGCATGTCGCGGTGAATACGTTCCCGGGCCTTGTACACACCGCCCGTCACACCATGGGAGTGGGGGATACCAGAAGTAGGTAGCTTAACCTTCGGGAAGGCGCTTACCACG
This sequence comes from Parachitinimonas caeni, assembly GCF_030129945.1. Taxonomy (GTDB): domain Bacteria; phylum Pseudomonadota; class Gammaproteobacteria; order Burkholderiales; family Chitinimonadaceae; genus Parachitinimonas; species Parachitinimonas caeni. The sequence continues at coordinate 3,714 of NZ_JARRAF010000081.1, read as the reverse complement.
GTATGTTTCATGACTGGGGTGAAGTCGTAACAAGGTAGCCGTAGGGGAACCTGCGGCTGGATCACCTCCTTTCTAGAGAAAAAGCTTTAGATCAAGTACTCACACTTATCGACTGTATTGAAGTGGACACGAGAAAGGCGCTGGGTCAGTAGCTCAGTCGGTTAGAGCACCGTCTTGATAAGGCGGGGGTCATAGGTTCGATTCCTATCTGACCCACCATGCGACGATTGGGGGCATAGCTCAGCTGGGAGAGCACCTGCTTTGCAAGCAGGGGGTCGTCGGTTCGATCCCGTCTGCCTCCACCAAAACTCGAAGAGATGAGTCAAGAGCGACTAGAGATGGTTGTTGTTGACTGATTTCTTAAGTCAGCCCGAAAGGGAAACGTGTTCTTTAACAAGATAGAAGAAGTAACCTAAGTAAAATTGGGTTTGATTGTATCGAGAGTCTTAGACGACAAGTCGAAGTTTAAGACGACGCAAACACCGAAGATTTTGAGCGGAAAGAGCTAGCTACTGAGAAGTAGTTGGTTCTGCCTGAGAAGGCCGTTTGAGATTATAGGGTCAAGCGACTAAGTGCATCTGGTGGATGCCTTGGCGATCACAGGCGATGAAGGACGTGGTAGCCTGCGAAAAGCTTCGGGGAGCTGGCAAACAAGCATTGATCCGGAGATGTCCGAATGGGGAAACCCACCCGCGAGGGTATCCTAGACTGAATACATAGGTCTAGAGAGGCGAACGCAGCGAACTGAAACATCTAAGTAGCTGCAGGAAAAGAAATCAACCGAGATTCCCAAAGTAGTGGCGAGCGAAATGGGAAGAGCCTGTACGTGATAGTCCAAATGCTAGTAGAACAGTCTGGAAAGTCTGGCCATAGTGGGTGATAGCCCCGTATACGAAAGCGATTGGGTGGTACTAAGCGTACGACAAGTAGGGCGGGACACGAGAAATCCTGTCTGAAGATGGGGGGACCATCCTCCAAGGCTAAATACTCGTGATCGACCGATAGTGAACCAGTACCGTGAGGGAAAGGCGAAAAGAACCCCGGGAGGGGAGTGAAATAGAACCTGAAACCGGATGCATACAAACAGTGGGAGCCTGGAAACGGGTGACTGCGTACCTTTTGTATAATGGGTCAGCGACTTACGTTCAGTAGCGAGCTTAACCGAGTAGGGGAGGCGAAGGGAAACCGAGTCCGAATAGGGCGCTAGTTGCTGGGCGTAGACCCGAAACCAGATGATCTATCCATGGCCAGGTTGAAGGTGGGGTAACACCCACTGGAGGACCGAACCCACTAGTGTTGCAAAACTAGGGGATGAGCTGTGGATAGGGGTGAAAGGCTAAACAAATCTGGAAATAGCTGGTTCTCCTCGAAAACTATTTAGGTAGTGCCTCATGTATCACTGACGGGGGTAAAGCACTGTTATGGCTAGGGGGTCATCGCGACTTACCAAACCATGGCAAACTCTGAATACCGTCAAGTGCGAGCATGGGAGACAGTCCTGGGGTGCTAACGTCCTGGGACAAGAGGGAAACAACCCAGACCGCCAGCTAAGGTCCCAAATGATCAGTTAAGTGGAAAACGAGGTGGGAAGGCATAGACAGCCAGGATGTTGGCTTAGAAGCAGCCATCATTTAAAGAAAGCGTAATAGCTCACTGGTCGAGTCGTCCTGCGCGGAAGATGTAACGGGGCTCAAACTGATAACCGAAGCTGCGGATCACACGTAAGTGTGGTGGTAGAGGAGCGTTCCGTAAGCCTGCGAAGGTGGTGGTGTAAACCCTGCTGGAGGTATCGGAAGTGCGAATGCTGACATGAGTAGCGATAAACAGGGTGAAAGTCCCTGTCGCCGAAAACCCAAGGTTTCCTGCGCAACGTTCATCGGCGCAGGGTGAGTCGGCCCCTAAGGCGAGGCTGAAAAGCGTAGTCGATGGGAAACGGGTTAATATTCCCGTACCTTTGTATCATGCGATGGGGGGACGAAGAAAGTTAGGTCATCCAGGTGTTGGAAGTCCTGGTTTAAGCGTGTAGGTGGGTCCTTTAGGCAAATCCGGAGGGCTAACACTGAGGCGTGATGACGAGCGAGCTTGCTCGCGAAGTGACTGATACTCTGCTTCCAGGAAAAGCCTCTAAGCTTCAGTGATATGAAGACCGTACCGCAAACCGACACAGGTGGGTAGGATGAGAATTCTAAGGCGCTTGAGAGAACTCAGGAGAAGGAACTCGGCAAATTGACACCGTAACTTCGGGAGAAGGTGTGCCCTGATAACGTGAAAGCCCTGCGGCTGGAGCGGTAAGGGGTTGCAGTGAAAAGGTGGCTGCGACTGTTTATTAAAAACACAGCACTCTGCAAACACGAAAGTGGACGTATAGGGTGTGACGCCTGCCCGGTGCTGGAAGGTTAAGTGATGGGGTGCAAGCTCTTGATCGAAGCCCCAGTAAACGGCGGCCGTAACTATAACGGTCCTAAGGTAGCGAAATTCCTTGTCGGGTAAGTTCCGACCCGCACGAATGGCGTAACGATGGCCACACTGTCTCCTCCTGAGACTCAGCGAAGTTGAAATGTTTGTGAAGATGCAATCTCCCCGCTGCTAGACGGAAAGACCCCGTGAACCTTTACTGTAGCTTTGCATTGGACTTTGAACAGGCTTGTGTAGGATAGGTGGGAGGCTTTGAAGCGATGACGCCAGTTGTCGTGGAGCCGACGTTGAAATACCACCCTGGTGTGTTTGAGGTTCTAACCTAGACCCGTGATCCGGGTCGGGGACCGTGCATGGTAGGCAGTTTGACTGGGGCGGTCTCCTCCCAAAGTGTAACGGAGGAGCTCGAAGGTCTTCTAGGTACGGTCGGAAATCGTACTGATAGTGCAATGGCATAAGAAGGCTTAACTGCGAGACCGACAAGTCGAGCAGGTGCGAAAGCAGGACATAGTGATCCGGTGGTTCTGTATGGAAGGGCCATCGCTCAACGGATAAAAGGTACTCCGGGGATAACAGGCTGATACCGCCCAAGAGTTCACATCGACGGCGGTGTTTGGCACCTCGATGTCGGCTCATCACATCCTGGGGCTGTAGCCGGTCCCAAGGGTATGGCTGTTCGCCATTTAAAGTGGTACGTGAGCTGGGTTTAAAACGTCGTGAGACAGTTTTGTCCCTATCTGCAGTGGGCGTTGGAAGTTTGAGGGGGGCTGCTCCTAGTACGAGAGGACCGGAGTGGACGCACCTCTGGTGTACCGGTTATCACGCCAGTGGTATCGCCGGGTAGCTAAGTGCGGAAGAGATAAGCGCTGAAAGCATCTAAGCGCGAAACTTGCCTCAAGATGAGACTTCCCGGGAACTAGATTCCCCTAAAGGGTCGTTCAAGACCAGGACGTTGATAGGTCGGGTGTGGAAGCGCAGTAATGCGTTAAGCTAACCGATACTAATTGCCCGTGAGGCTTGATCCTATAATCTGAAGCGTTTTGCTCAGATCAATGGTTTGCCTCGAATCAAATCCAAAGGTTACTACTTCTATCGATTTCGGTGTGCTGAGTTATCCTCAGCAGACCACCCCCTTTTGCTTGGCGGCAATAGCGAGACGGACCCACGCCTTCCCATTCCGAACAGGACCGTGAAACGCCTCTGCGCCGATGATAGTGCGGATTCCCGTGTGAAAGTAGGTCACCGCCAGGCTCCCCTTATAAAGCGCCCCCTCCTCTGATGGTCGGGGCGCTTTGCTTT
>NZ_JARRAF010000080.1 GCF_030129945.1 Parachitinimonas caeni | reverse complement strand
ACAGACCGAGTACGACATCGCCGGCCGCATCACCAAGACCGTGCGCTACGCGACCCCGGCCAAGCTGTCGGTGGTGGCGCCCTTGTTCAGCCCGGTCAGCGGCATGGCGGGCCAGAACCTCAGCCCTACGCAGACGCAAGACATCATTAACGAAGCCGGCAGGCTGGGCGGTGACCTGGCTAACCGGGTCGAACGCTTCTGGTACGACACGGCCGGCCGCCTGATCCTCAGCGCCGACGCCGGCGGCATGCTGACCGAACGCACTTACGACAAGTCGGGCAATGTGCTGCGGCAGGTGCAATATGCGACCCCGGTCAGCGAAGCGACTTTGAGCCAGAACGAAACCAAGGTTGGCAAGTTGGTTGATCCGGTGACGGGCAAGGACACCCTGCAAATCAACGGGGCCGAGGCGGTTCTGGCGAATGCACTGGCCCCCAAAGAGGGGAAGCCGTCGCTACGCCCCAAACCCAGCAGTCTCGACCGCATCAGCCGCACCGTCTACGACCACTTCAACCGGCCGGTGTATAGCATCGATGCGGGGGGCATGGTCAGCCGTACAGACTACGATCTGGCGGGGAATGTGCTGCGGGTACTGCAGTTTGCGACAGTGTTCTCGCTCGATGGCACCGAGATCCCCGACTACGATGGCAGCCGGGAACAACTGGATGGCATGAGCCAGGACCAGCTGGCCCAGACCCTCAAAACCTTCGATCAGGCCAATCTGCGCCACTTCAAGAACCGGGCGACGGTAGCCCGCTACGACGCAGCCGGCCGCAAGAGCCTGACCATCGACGCCGAGGGCTATGTCAGCCGGACCACCTATGGGGTGGGTGAGACCCAGCAGATTCGCTACCGGTCGGCGGCGTTGCATGATTACTTGCAAACCCCTGCTGCCTACTGGAAGTGGCTGGAGCTCTCGAAAGAAGACCTGGCCGGCGAGAAACTGGGTGCCGCCCAGACGGCCCTGAGTAGCGTCCTCAACGGCGGCCGCAGCACCGAGATCACCCGCAGCAATGCCGCCGGCCAGATCCAGTCGGTGACCCAGACCGATACGGTGCAGGGTGCATTGGAGATCGTCCGGCAGTACGAGTACTACGGCAGTGGTCTGCTCAAGTCGCTACAACTTGGCAAGGTGGTGCTTGGCGACAATGAACCGCAAAAAACCGAGTACTTCTACGATCAGGCCGGCAATCTGGTTCTGGAAAAACAGGGTACAACCGGGCTCACCGGCTATCGCTACGATGCGGTGGGCAATCGCACGGCCAAAATCGATGGCCGTGGCTTGGCCTTCTATGGCTTGCCGGCCGATCTGCTGGCCATTGCCCAAGGGTCCATCCCCAAAGTGGCCACCGATGCCATCAGCTCACACCGCAACCAGGTCCATGAAAACCTCAATCTGAACGCTCAGGAATGGGTGGGGCTGGATCGTTACACCACCCGCTATCAACACGATGGCCTGGGTCGCGTGATCAAGACCATCACACCGCAGGTGACCGAATTCAGTGAGAGCGATAAGACCCGGACCGCCCTGACCAGCTGGGAAGCCGAAACCGAGTACGATGTTTTTGGCAATGTCGTACGTCAGAGCGAGCCTTATCTGACTGGCGGTCGCAATAGTGCCGCATCCAGCTACAGCTATTACGACCGGCAGAATCGCAAGACACTGCAAGTGCTGGCCGGGGGCAGCGTGATCCGGACCCGCTACGACAGCTTTGGCAACGCCAAGGAAATCGTCAAATTCGACCGGAAAATGGTGGCAGCGGCCCACCCCAACCAGGAACCGCCCAAATGTGTGGTGGCCACCGGCCAGATTGACTTCAAAGATGTGGAGGCGGACCCGTCCATCGACAGCGTGACCCAGATCACCCATGACAAGCTGGGGCGCCAACTCGAAGTGCTGGATGTCCGCTTCGCGATCACCCGTCCCGCCCCCACCGAGGCGCCCACGGCAGCGGCCGGCGGCGGTACCGGGATCGGTGGCGAAACCACGCCGACCCAACCCCAGCCCAAGCCGGTCACCGACTACTACGGCAAGTTCACCCGCTATCAGTACGACGCCTTCGGCCATGTCAGCACCCGGGTGGAGGGTGCCCATATCAAGCCAAGTGAAGGCAAGCCGAGCGAACTGGCTGTCACCTGGATGGGCGGCTACGACCGCCTGGGCCAGCAGCGTTACGAATCCCGGTCAGGCCAGGGCTTGATCAACTTCAGCGTGAGCAAGGAATACGATGCCTTTGGCCAGCTCAGCAGCAAAACCGAGAGCGCTGAAACCAGCCTGCGCACCGACTACCTCTTCGATGGCTTCGGTCGCCTGATCTCGGTCAAGCAGCCGGTCGGCAACTACTTCATCAACGATAAATGGGTCAGTGCGCGGCGCGAAGAACGCTACGAGTACAACAATGCCGGGCAGCAGAGCCGTCAGGTCAGCGGTCTGGAAGGCGTCACCGACAGCGCGCATCAGCGCAGCGAGACCATCCTTTACGGTGCCAATGGCCAGAAAAAACAGGTGACCCGCACCCAGGGCAGCGATACGGTGAAGACCACCTACACCTACGATGCTGCCGGCCGGGTGTCTAGCCAGACCGCAGGCGGACAGACCCTGTACCTGGCTTACGACCTGCAAGGCAACGAGACCGAGCGCTACAGTGGCGAGACCTTCTGGGGCCAGGTCGAGGACGGCGGCAACTGGCAGGCGTCGGCCAAGACCTATGTGGTACAGCACAAGCGCTATGACGGCCAGGGCCGGCTGACGCAGGAATGGTCAAGCGCCTGGGAAAACCAGTCGGCAGCGGGCACCCCGCAGCTCAGAAACCGCGAAACCAGCCGCCAGCACCGGTTTGCCTACGACGCCCAGGGCCGCAAGTGTAGCGAGGGTTATGACGGGGAATCCTTCACCCGCTGGATCTATATCAACCTGTCGAACGACCCGGTTGATCCGAAGGCCACCAAGGACAGCCGTCGCGTCATGGTCGAGATCCGGCTGACTCAGGATGACATCGACAAGAACCTGACGGCGCAGAGCCTGAGCGATGAGACGCTCTGGGGCTATGTCCAGCAAGAGAAGGAGTTCAGTGCCGATACCCGCTGGACCATTCATCGGCTGGATGCCGATGGCCGCGTTCTCGAAAAATCCCAGCGCGGCAGCAGCGCGGTGACCCGCTACCACTACGATGCCCTGGGCCGCCTGGTGGAAAGCCAGGATGCCGACGGCATCATCATGCGTTACGACTACGACCTGCTCGGCAATGAGACCCGCCATGCCCTGGGTGCCGCCACCGACGCCAACGGCCAGGCGCTGGTGCAGAGACAGGTGGTGACCAGCCAGCTCGATGGGCATGGCCGGGTGATTGCCACCACGGAATGGGGCAGCTCGCGCCAAGTCAACGGGCAGGAGCAGGACGTGGCCGATCTGGGCCTGGAAGGTCAGACCCAGGCGGTGCGCACCACCCGCTACTTTTACGAAGGCAAACAGCTGATGGCCGAGCAGCGGCCCGATGGCGTGATCACTTACTACGGTGAAAACGCCCAAGGCGAACGCTGCCTGGAAGCCCGTCTGCACACCGATGCAGCAGGCGCCTATCAGTTCGCCTTGAGCAAAACCGCCTACAACGCCCAGGGCCTGAAAAAGCAGATCGCGACCTATTCCGGCCAGATCAACGACCGGGCGGTGGCTTTCGACGCCAGCGCCCTGGCCGCCCATCGCCAGACGCTGGCGGGGGCCAGCTGGCAAATCCTGCAGGTCATCGATCAGGACTACGACGGCGCGGGCCAGCTGATTGCACGGGGCACCCATGCGGGTCAGGCTGTCAGCGGCTACCACAAGCAGGAGCGCTATAGCTACGACGGCCTGGGCCGGCTGCGCCAGAGCAATAAAGACGGCGTGGTCCAGTACTACCTCAACAGCGCCGCCGGCGATGCGGTGCTGACCTTGAGCGCAGGGGCAGGCCAGACCGGCCTGTTTGAAGTGGGGGCCGGCCTCACCTTCAACCTGATCGACCTGGCCAGCAGCATCCGCCAGAACCAGATGAGTGTGGTGGCCAAGCGCTACAACCTGCGCCACCAGCTGACCGACAGCTGGAAGCTGGCGCAGGCCGGGGCTGACGCGGGCGGGCTGCAATTCGACTTTGCCCAGCGTAACCAGGCGCAGGTGGGCCAGGTGAAACTGGAACCGGCGCTCTTGGGTGGCCAGCTGAAGGGCACACTGGAATGGGCCGGCACCGCCAACCAGGCCCAGCCCAAGCTGATATTCAGCGGGGTTGAACTGGAAACTCTGCGCCGCTATGCGGCCCAGGGCACCCTGACCCTTCACCTCGACTGGCTGGGCAGCCAGACCCTGACCCCGATCACCGTGGCAATGATCGATGAGAAACTTCAGGCGACCCCGCCTGGCAGCCTCGAAGTGCTGGGGCCGGTGTCCAAGCCCTACTACGTCAACCAGGGCGGAGACATCAATCAGAACGTCATCAGTCCCGCCCTCAGCCATCTGGAAATGTCGATTCAGCTGGAGCGCAAGAACGCGGTTTCGGGCCGTATCGAACGCCAGACCCTGCTGACCGGCCGGGGCATTGTTGAAGAAGAGCAAACCGTGCAGAAAAACAGCGCCGGCGAGCGATTCAGGGTGAAACATACGACTTGGGAAGGCCAGCTCCACAGCACCCCGCTGAACGTGGACCGGCTGCACCTCTACGCGCTGCCGCCCACCGCCAGCAGCCTGCAACTGAGCCTGTGGCGCCAGGATGGCACACTGGCACAGACCCTGAGCGATATCCGGGTGCAGGAGGGTCAGGCCAGCTTTGCGCTGCCCGATGGCCTGAGTGGAAGCTATCGCTACCAGTACGGCTACACCGTGGCCGGTTCGCACCAGGTCTTGCTGGCGGGCGAAGGCAGGCTGGAAGTGATCAGCGGCCAGACCAGCCGCCTGCTGCCCGATAGCGCGTCCGACCCGGTCAGCGCCCGCTTTGACGACAACCGGCTCAAACTCAGCAATGCCCCTGGTGGGATCGGTGCCTGGTTCTACCGCCCCCGGAATACGGTCGGCCCCTATACCCCCGTTGGCCTGAACGACCAGCCTAAACTGGCTGGCCTCAGCGGCGAGTACGAAGCACTCTACTTCACAGGCGAGCCGGGTCAGGTGCAATCACGCGGCCGGTTCAACTTCCATGTGACGGACGGCAAGATTGATGTCGTCAGCGCGGTGCAAGCCAGCCCGCGCAGCGTGGAAGGCGAGCTGATCGTCCTGCGCCAGACCAACGGAGCCGATTACCTCTATTTGCTCGATGGCGGTCGCGGTGTCGGCCCGGCCTGGCACCAGCCGTCCCGCCTGCGGCTGGCGCCCGACCTGACCCGGAACGCCAATGTCGAAGGCATTGAACGCAGCAGCCTGATTGACACCCGCCGGCAAGTGGACGAGCACGCTGGCTTCCAGCAGGGCGGCGTCTACTTCCACCTGCCCGAGTCGGTGAGCGGCAACCAGATCTACGAACTGGAAGTGGGCGGCCAGCTCTGGTATGGCCAGCTCCACATCCACTACGAAAACGGGCAGCCCCGCATCCAGCTGACCCCGCCGGGCGATTCGCAACTGGTCCGCATCAGCGGCCCGGTCAGCGCTGCCACCGCCCGGGTCAAACTGGAGATCGGCCAGCCGGACGACAACTACCCGAAAACGCTGAACCTGGAGCCGACCCGCAATGCAGACGGCAACTACACGCTCGACAAGATTCTCAACCTGCGCAAGTGGCTGCAAGACTACACCCCGCGCAACAACGTGCCGGTGGTCGATGGCAAGGTCAACCTGCAATACCGGTTGATCCCGTCGGCCGGCGACATCGTGACCGGCCCCCTCGCCAGCGGTGTGCTGACCTTTGCCCCGGGATCGAGGCCGGAAGACCGTAAACCGATCTCGGCGATTGCCGATGGCGCGCCGGCACAGGTGGGCGAGCGCCTGTCCACGCTCGATGGGGGCCAGACCATCCACCATCACCAGCAGTACAACAGCTTTGGCGAGCTGATCAAAGAGATCGACGGCAACGGCCACGCCACCGAATACCACTACAACCAGCGCGGCCAGCTTGACCAGAAAACCGCCGGCCTCACCAGCAGCGGCCAGTTCGACCCCAGCCGCTATAACCAGTACGCCGGCGACAGCCAGACCCTGGCGACCCAGGCCGCCAGCACCGTCATGACCTACACCGCCGGCGGCCGGCTCAAGCAGATCACCGACGGGCGTGGCAACGTCACCGAGTACAGCTACG
>NZ_JARRAF010000007.1 GCF_030129945.1 Parachitinimonas caeni | reverse complement strand
GGATTTGGGCCTGCTGCGGTGTTGAAAATCGCTTGCTTAGCCCACTAAGCGGCGCGCTTTTCGCCTTGCATCAGGCCCAAATCCGACGAAACGCGATCCGAAAATAAAACGTCAACAGAGCCTAGCAATTCGATCGGATTATCTGCCATCAGGGTGTAGCCATCGCGCCGTGCCAGCCACAGGACGTCGCCGTCCGCGCTGACTTCCTCGGTCGAGAGGGCATAACCAGCCCGTTGCAGAAGATGCAGACAGCTGTTCCAGACATTGAGATGGCTGCTCAAGCGGGGATAAGGAATAGCGGGTGACGACATAAGTGGCTGGGGCGGGGGAGTGAGCGTTAACCCGGCCAGCATACCCCGAGGCCGGGATGATTGGCATAGAGGCGGTCATCTGCAACAATGCGCGCGCTCCATGAACAACACGTCAGCAGAGCCCAGGCCCTTTCGGGCTTTTTTGTGGACATTAATTTCAAAAAAAATTGAAATGAATATGCAAAGAGAGCAGGCCCTGCATGTCTTTGAAGCGCTGGCTTCAGCGGTCAGGCTGGATGCCTATCGTCTGCTGGTCGAAGCAGGGCAGGCTGGCATGGTGGCTGGCGATCTGGCTAGCCAGTTGGATGTTGCGCCTTCGCGCTTGTCGTTTCACTTGAAGCTGCTGACCGAGGTCGGGCTGACGACCGTCGAAACGGAAGGTCGCTATTTGCGCTACCGCGCCCATCTGCCACAGATGCGTGAACTGATTGCTTATCTGACCGAGCGTTGCTGCGCTGGCCAGCCCGAACTCTGCGCTGAGGTCCTGCCGATCCCCGCTGCTTGCAAAGACTGCTAAGGAAGTGACGGGGAAAATGCCGGCAGTGCCCAGAGCAGATAGGCCCCCGATGCGAATTTCAATAACTGCTTGTTACTAAAGAAGGAAAATCTGATGAATATCTTGATTCTCTGCACCGGAAACTCCTGCCGCTCGATTCTGGCGGAAGCAACATTCAATGCGCTGGCTCCGGCAAGCATCCGCGCCATTAGCGCGGGTAGCCAGCCTGCAGGCTATGTGCATCCACGCTCGCTGGCGCTGCTCGAAAAGGAAGGCATTGCCACGGAAGGCTTGCACAGCAAGTCATGGGAAGGCCTGCCCGTGACGCCTGATATTGTGATCACCGTTTGTGGCAATGCCGCTGGCGAGACTTGCCCAGCCTACCTGGGGCCAGTATTACGTGCGCACTGGGGAGTGGCAGACCCGGCGAAAGCCACTGGCAGCGAGGCGGACATCGACGCTGCTTTTGAACTGGCTTACCGCACGCTGCGGGCGCGGATCGAAGCCTTCCTGGCGCTGCCTTTGACACAACTGTCTCAGGACCGCGCAGCATTCAAGGCTGAGCTGGATCGCATCGGTCTGCTGGGTGCCTGACCATGGAGGCAAAGCCAATGGATTTACGCAGACGATTGCTGGCCGAGTGGTTAGGCACGGCCTTCCTGCTGGCAACAGTTGTTGGCTCCGGCATCATGGCCGACCGCTTGTCGGGCGGGAATGTCGGCCTCGCATTGCTGGCCAATGCGCTGGCAACCGGAGGGGGCCTGGTGGCCTTGATTCTGACGTTCGGAGGGATCTCTGGCGCACATTTCAATCCGGCGGTATCGCTGGCTGCGCATCTGCGTGGTGAACTCAGTGCCCGGTCTGCGCTGGCATATAGCCTGGTACAGATTCTGGGGGCTGTTTGTGGCGTCGCCGCCGCGCATGGCATGTTCAACGAACCCTTGTTTGCGCTGTCGCAGCATGTGCGCTCCGGACCTGATCAGTGGTGGAGTGAGTTTGTTGCAACGTTTGGTCTGCTGATGGTGATCTTCGGTTGCTCGCAAAACCGGCCAACGGCCACGCCTTTTGCCGTTGCGGCCTACATCGTGGGGGCCTACTGGTTTACGGCTTCGACCTCGTTTGCCAATCCGGCTGTCACCCTGGCGCGTTCGCTGACTGATACCTTTGCTGGCATCCGTCCGTTGGATGTGCCGGGTTTTGTGGTGGCGCAGGGTCTGGCTGTTGCGTGCGCGGTCCCCCTCTGGCGCTGGATGCAGAAAAATAGTTTTGTAGCCGTTCGGACACCCGATAACGATACGCAGCGGGAATACGAGCCTCGCAAGAAGAAAGGCAGCCGCTAATTGCCTTCGCGCTGGAGTGATAAAACGGTAATTAAAATAAAAGCTTACTTTTTAAATTGCCAGTTTGGTTTGAATTATTGAAATGTCTTTTCAAGGGCATGGCGGGTGCCAATCAATCTGACCATGCCCTTCGATCCTGTGCATCCAGAAAGCACTTTCCACGCCATGCGCTTGACGATTCAGTCTGTAAGCAGTTAACTGCTGCGACCTTTTCACATGTAAGGGGGTGGAAAGTCTGCCGGGCTGCCCGGTCCTGCGCTGATTCTGGATGGGTGCAGAAGGGTGAGTTTCAAGCTGTAAGCCATATTGCAGCCGATTTTTGCCTCTATGGGCGTGTTGGCTGAGCAGGGCTGTCTTTGTCGGGAATCTCGTCAAGGCAAAGAAATCTGCCAAGAAATCCGGTATTCAAGCTGGTCTACTGTAGTGAGTGATGCAAACCCTCGTAGGGGGTTTGACGAATGCGCTATGCCCTTATTTTTTGTCTATTAATTTTGTCCGGATATTCCATTTATTCGCATGCTTTTGGCTGTGAGGGCATCGCCTTTCCGGCCTGATTTGATTCCCGGCCAAGGTTTTATTCCGGGCGGGATGGTCATGTAGGGATAGGTGATCCGGCGTAGTTATTTTTAAGGAAAACAAATGAAGCTGAAGCGTATCAGCCAGGCTGTCATGTTGATCGGTGCGGTGAGCATCGGCCAAATGGCTATGGCGGCGGAGTCGATCGAGAAGATCGAAGTGACCGGTACCAGTATCAAACGTATCGCCAAGGAAGGTGCCATCCCGGTACAGCAACTCAAGCGCGAAGATATTCAGCGCACGGGTGCCACAACAGTTGCCGAACTGATCCAGAAGCTGCCTGCCATGCAGGGCTTCACGATTGCGCCGCTGGCAGCTGGCACCAATTCGGGTGGCCGCTCCAGTGCGTCGATCCATGCGATTGGCGAAGACTACACACTGGTATTGCTCAATGGTCGCCGGGTGGCGCCGTTTGAGTCTGGTGCATCGGTCAACCTCAACTCGATCCCGCTGAGCGCCGTAGAGCGTGTTGAAGTGCTGACAGATGGTGCTTCGGCGCTGTATGGCTCTGATGCGATTGCCGGGGTAGTCAACTTCATCCTGAAGAAGCGAGAAACCGGTGGCAACGCTGAAGTCAGCATCGACGTCCCTCAGGAAGGTGGCGGCGAGAGCTGGAACGTCAACGCCAGCTATGGCCTCAACCTGATGGACGATCGCCTGAACGTGCTGGTGTCGTACCGCCACGAAGAGCAGAAGCTGATGAAGGCGACCGACCGCGAGTTTGCCAAGTCGGCACGTTTCCCGTTCTACTTCAACGGCCACAACTATCGCTACGACAAGAGCTCGCCCAATTCGATTCCTGCCAACGTCGATGTGGAATACAAGGACGCCAAGGGCAACCTGCAATCGGTCAGCTTCAACCCCTACAAGCGGGCAAACAATGGCGCATGCCCTCAGCTGACTTACGAGAGCTACAACGAGCCGGACAAGTGCATTTTCGACTACGCCTCGACCGTTGAAATCCTGCCAGAAAACAAGCGTGACAATATGTACGCGACGGCCAACTACAAGATCAACGATCAGTTCAAACTGTTCTCTGATCTGGCGCTGACTCGTCTTGACCTGACTGCCAAGATTGCGCCGAACGCCGTGCCGTTCAGCGTGGACGTTGGTTCGGATCAGTACAAGAAATACATCCTGCCCTACCTGACGGCCGAGCAAGCCAAGGGCGTGACCGATATTTCCGGTGGCTACCGGACCTTTGACTGGGGTGGCCGTGCCAGCCAGACCATTACCGACTCCGCACACTTTGTCTTTGGTGGCGAAGCAGATATCGCGGGCTGGAACCTGAACAGCGCCATTACCTGGTCGAAGAACAAGCTCGACGAGCGTTACGTTGGCGGCTATATGCTCGACAAAGAATTCCGCGAAATGATGGATAAGCGTGAATTCGATCCATTTGCGCCGATCGGCCAGCAAAGCGAAGCCACCCGCGCCAAGATCGCCAAGAGCATCTACAACGGTTCTTTGCGCACAGCGTCCACCACGCTCAAGGGCATCGACGGCCGGGCGTCGGGTGAACTGTTCCAGCTGCCTGGCGGTGCCGCCAATCTCGGTATCGGTGCCGACTACCGCGAGCTGGCCTTCGAGCAGACACCTTCGGATGTTGCCAAGAAGGAAATGATCTACAACGTGACTGCGCCGGATGCCTATGACCTCAAGCGCAGTAACTACGGCATGTTCGGCGAATTGCTGCTGCCGCTGGTGAAGAACCTCGAAGTGACCGTCGGGGCGCGTTACGACAGCATTTCTGGCGTCAAGAGCCGCTTCGAGCAGGCGGGTGCCATGAAGGAAGAAACCGTCGGCGAACGTCAAAGCTCGGGTACCTACAAGGTGTCGATGCGCTACCAGCCTATGCCGAGCTTGCTGCTGCGCAGCTCGTATGGCACCGGTTTCAAGACCGCCACCATGCTCGATATCGCTCGTCCGCTGACAGAGTACGGCGTTACCGCTACACCGCGTTCCTGCCCGTTTGCCGGCAACGATCCGAACGGCTACTGCAAGCCAGGCCTGAACACCTATCAGCAGCTGTCTGTAGGTAACGACAAGCTCAAGCCAGAGAAATCCACGCAATACACACTGGGCTTCCGCTTCGAGCCTTCGCCGCTGTTCTCGGGTGGTCTGGATCTGTGGGATGTTGAAATCCGCGATGCCGTGTCCTCGGTGTCGGAAGACTTGGCTTTCAGCGATCCACAGCGCTATCGCGAGCTGTTCACCACCTGGAAAGAGCAGGCAACTGGTAGGGTTTACTGGGCGTTCAAGGATGCCAAGGTCAATATCGGCAAGCAGCACAACCGTGGTATCGACTGGGACGTAAGCAGCCGCATCAAGCTGGATTTCGGCACGCTGACCAACAGCTTCAACGGTACTTACATGATCAAGGCCGATTACACCAAGGCCGGCACGGAAGAGTGGACCGACAGCCTGGGCTTCTTCGGGATTGACGATCAAGTCACCTTCCGCACCGTGGCCAAGTTCTCGACCACGCTGCAGACCGGTGCGTTCACCAACTCGTTCACCGTCAACTTCCGTTCGGGTTACACCGATGCGAGCACCAAGGTACTCAATCTTGACACCGGCAAGACCGAGTTTGTCCGTCTGGAAGTGCCGACCTACAGCACGATCGACTGGCAGGGTAAGTACGCCGTCAACAAGTCGCTGGAAGTGCGCGCTGGCATCAAGAACCTGTTCAACCGCGAACCTCCGCTGTCCCTGCGTGAGAGCTCCGGCCACCAGGTTGGCTTTGACCCACGCTACGCCGACATGATGTTGCGTACCTTCTACGCAACGGCCAGCTACAAGTTCTAATTGCGGGTTACTTTGTTGCCGTAGCAAAAGCGCCCCACTTCGGTGGGGCGTTTTTTTGATGAATGTAGACAGAATCCAACAGCCGACGCTGACCCCCTCTGCCCAAAGAGAGGCCTCTTCTTAATTAGATGAGGTTGTTCGCGATATTCCGTTTGAATTGTGCAGTGGCGAAGATGCAACACAAGGTCAAGCCAATTATTGCTGTCAATTCAGGAGAAGTTGCAAGATTTACACGCCTGTAACACTTGTCAGGGCTAGCATCAGCGTTCCCTAATGTAGCTGACCGAACGGTCAGCAAGCGCTATCCCTGATTGACAATGACGTAGGGGGATTGACGGACAACTACAAGAACAAGTCTACTTCCGCAGTTCTCGTCGCCAGGGACGGCGGGAAACAATGCTTTTAAGCAGTTTTTACATATCGAAGAGAAGGGCCGCCCAGACAAGCAGGGCGACCTATCTGAAGACGGGAATACTGGATGAGGTTTCGGGTCTGCATTGCTGCTCGGCTATCCATGATTTCTACAAACCCAGATGTTATCGAGGGAAAACGTAATGAAGCTGAAGAGAATTAGCCAGGCAGTCATGCTGATCGGTGCCGTAGGCATCGGCCAGGTGGCTATGGGTGCCGAGTCGGTCGATAAGATCGAAGTAACCGGTACCAGTATCAAACGTATCGCCAAGGAAGGTGCGATCCCCGTTCAGCAACTCAAGCGCGAAGACATTCAGCGTACCGGTGCAACTACAGTTGCTGAGCTGATCCAGAAACTGCCTGCCATGCAGGGATTCACCATCTCGGCAATTGCTGCCGGGAGTAACTCTGGTGGCCGCGTTAGTGCTTCGATCCACGACATCGGCGAAGACTACACACTGGTATTGCTGAATGGCCGTCGCGTTGCGCCGTTCGAATCCGGTAGCTCGGTTAACCTGAACTCGATTCCGCTGAGCGCCGTTGAGCGTGTCGAAGTGCTGACCGATGGTGCTTCGGCGCTGTACGGTTCTGACGCCATCGCTGGCGTGGTCAACTTCATCCTGAAGAAGAAGCAGGACGGCGGAAACGTTGAAGTCGGCTTCGATGCCCCACAAGAAGGTGGTGGCGAGAGCTGGAACCTCAACGCCAGCTACGGTCTGAACCTGATGGAAGACCGCTTCAATATGGTGGTGTCGTATCGCCACGAAGAACAGAAGCAGATGAAGGCGACCGACCGCGAGTTCGCCAAGACCGCGTACGTTCCGTTCTACTTCAACGGCAACAACTACGTTTACGACCGTACCTCCGCCGCGTCGATCCCGGCCAACGCCACTGTGACTTACAAGGATGCTGCCGGCAAGACCCAGGGCATCAGCTTCAACCCCTACAAGGCGGCCAACAATGGCAAGTGCCCGCAGCTGACCTACGAGAGCATTACCGATTCGAAGAACTGTAACTTCGACTTCGGCGCAACCGTTGAGATCCTGCCCGAGAACAAGCGCGACAGCTTCTTTACTACCGCCAGCTACAAGCTGAACGACCAATTCAAGCTGTTCTCCGATCTGGCGCTGACCCGCTTTGATCTGACTGCGCGTATCGCCCCTAATAACGCGCCGTTCAATATCGCCACCAACTCGGAAATGTACAAGAAGTACATTCTGCCGTACCTGACAGCCGAGCAAGCCAAGGGTGTTACCCGCGTTGCTGGTAGCTACCGTACCTATGAGTGGGGCGGCCGCGCCAGCCAGACCATCACCGATTCGTCTCACTTCGTCTTCGGTGGCGAAGCCGATCTGGCGGGCTGGAACTTCAACAGTGCTTTGACCTGGTCGAAGAACAAGCTCGACGAGCGCTATGTCGGTGGCTATATGCTCGACGCAGAGTTCCGCGACATGCTGGCCAAGGGCGAATTCGATCCGTTTGCGCCGATCGGCCAGCAAAGTGAAGCGACCCGTGCCAAGATCGCCAAGAGCATCTACAACGGTTCGGTTCGTACCTCTTCGACCACCGCCAAGGGTGTGGATGCCCGTGCTTCCGGCGAGTTGTTCAAGTTGCCTGGCGGCATGGCCAACCTCGGTCTGGGTGCCGATTACCGTGAAGTCCAGTTCCAGCAGGATCCTTCCGATGCTGCCAAGAACGACATGATCTATAACTTCGCCGCGCCAAATCAGTACGACATGAAGCGCTCGAACTACGGTGTGTTCGGCGAGTTGTTGCTGCCTGTCGTCAAGGATCTGGAAGTGACGATTGGTACGCGCTTTGACAGCATCTCTGGTGTGAAGAGCCGTGTGGTTCAAGCAGATAACAGCTCCAAAGAAGAGACTTTGGGTGGTCGTGAGAGCGCCAGCACCTACAAGATTTCGGCACGTTATCAGCCTATGCCAGCCCTGTTGCTGCGTGGTTCGTACGGCACCGGCTTCAAGACTGCTTCCATGCTGGAAATCGCTCGCCCGCTGAACGAAAGTGGTGTGACGGCATCGAACTACTCATGCCCGTTCCCGAATGGATCGGCAGAGTTGTGCAAGACTGGCAAAGCTCAATACCAGCGCCTGTCAGTGGGTAACGACAAGCTGAAGCCTGAAAAGTCCACGCAATACACACTGGGCTTCCGTTTCGAGCCTTCGCCGCTGTTCTCGGGTGGTCTGGATCTGTGGGATGTCGAGATCAAGGACGCCGTTTCGCAGGTGGACGAGCAACTCGCGTTTGCTGATCCGGAGCGTTACAAAGAGCTGTTCATGCCTTGGAAAGAAAAGGCAACCGGCAACGTCTACTGGGCGTACAAGCTCGCATCGGTCAACATCGGTAAAGTACACAATCGTGGTATCGACTGGGATATGAGCAGCCGCATGAAGTTTGACTTCGGCACGCTGACCAACAGTTTCAACGGTACCTACATGATCAAGGCTGACTACACCAAGCCAGGTACCACCGAATGGACAGACAGCCTGGGCTTCTTCGGCACCAACAACAACGTTACTTTCCGGACTATCGCCAAGTTCACCAGCACGCTGCAGACTGGCGCGCTGACCAACTCGCTGACCGTGAACTTCCGCTCGGGTTACACCGATGCTGAAGCCACTGTGCGTAACCTTGGCACTGGCAAGAACGAGAACATCCGTCTGGAAGTGCCGACTTACAGCACGATCGACTGGCAAGGCAAGTACGCAGTCAACAAGTCGATGGAAGTTCGTGCCGGTATCAAGAACCTGTTTAACCGCGAACCTCCTCTGTCACTGCGTAACAGCTCGGGCCACCAGATTGGCTTCGATGCTCGCTACGCCGACATGATGCTGCGTACCTTCTACGCAACTGCCAGCTACAAGTTCTAATTTGTAGCCAGCGGAAGCTGGAAGATGCAGACACCTTGTATAAACGGGGTGCTCATCGCGTAATCAACAAACCCTCCCTGGTGGAGGGTTTGTTTTTTTAAGATGCAAATCGATATGTTGTATTTAAATGATCTGAGATTCATCGGCCAGTGGTTGGTAGATGGTTATCGCATATTAAAAATAAAAAAAAGAGATTTCTATTGCTGAGATATTTCTCAGGGATTCGAAAATAACGGGCGCCAGCTTTTATTTTAAAGGACTCGCACTGTACGAGTTTCTACCTGAATCTGATCGCCGAGGTGGTGAGTTTGGGGGCAATTCATATTGGGACTGAAACAGACGCCGATACGCATTATTCGGAAAATGCCATTGTTGAATTGCCCAGTGGTCATGGTAGTTTGATTTATCCAATGGCTTATAAGCCCAATCCCTACAGGAAAAGCAACGAAAGCTTGCGACCCCGAATACCCTATGGCGGCAATATTCGTGATACGGCGGCTATTAAAAACTGGGTATTGCGTTTGCGACCCTAATTGTCGCTGGGCCTTACGCCCTGGCGGGCGGCGGCTTCGGCTGATGTCGCCAGACTTTGACGGATTTCATCCACCTCTACCTGAGGGTCGATAAAGGATTTGTCCTGTTCGAGTAGCGCAAGGGCGCGGTTGTAATACTGCATGGCGCTGGCGTGGTCGTTTTCGGCCTGATAGTAATCGGCGAGATCCAGCAGAGCGTAAAGATAATTCGGGTTGATTTGCAGAATCTGCTGATAACAGGCCAGCGCTGCTTGGCGGCAGGCATTGCGGGCGCGGGTGTCTGCCGAAGTGGCCGGGTCGTTGGCCTGTAGTTCGAGGGTATTGCCCTTGAGTCGCAGGGCATCCAGGCTGGGCGAGTCGGTTTCACCCAATACGGCGTCGATGTCCGCGATCGCTTCGGCATAGTGCCCCTCCACCGCCAGCCACTTGGCGTTCTCTAGACGATCGGGAACGGTACGAATCATGTCACCCCCCTGAATGGATGCTGATGGTGCATGGATTCATTCTAGATAAGCCTGCTAATTGATGCGTTAAATCTTGTCGTTTCAGTCCCTTTTCGGGCGAGTGTTCAGACGCTGTAGCCCGGTGGTGTAGCGACTTCACCTGATCTTCATACTTCTCTCGCAAATCTCAAACGGTTCTCGTTTGGCTAGTGGATGCTGACCCTGTGCAAATCTTTTACGGATTGGGGAAGCAATATGACGCTGAATCTGTTTTGGCGCTGGCTGGTGGGCTGTGTGATCTTGTTGCCCTGGTGGGCCTGGGCGAACCCTGGCCCCGTGCTGGGGGAACAGGGCGACAGCCCTTACTTTGTGGTGAATAGTAGTGATCCGGCAACCGACCGCCTGCCCTTGAAGAACACCAAGGTCGATGTGCGTGTTGTCGGGGTGATCGCCGATGTCACGGTCACCCAGCAATATCGCAACGAAGGCAAATCGGCTCTGGAGGCGCGCTATGTGTTTCCGGGTTCGACCCGTGCTGCGGTTTACGGCATGACGGTGCGGCTGGGTCAGCGCGTGCTGACGGCGGCGATACGCGAGAAACAACAAGCGCAGGCCGATTACAACCAGGCAAAACAGCAGGGCAAGACAGCTGCTTTGCTGGAGCAGCAACGTGCCAATGTGTTCGAAATGAATGTTGCCAACATCTTGCCGGGCGATGAGGTCAACGTCGAACTGCATTACACCGAACTGTTGGTGCCAACTGACGGCGTCTATCAATTTGTCTTTCCAACGGTGGTCGGGCCTCGCTACAACGGCCAGGCCGCGACAGCAGGGGGGGCAGAGAAGTGGGCGGCGACGGCGCATCTGCCCGCCGGTGAGGTTTCCAGAACGGGTTTCATTATGAATGTCCGACTGGCAACGCCCGCTGAGGCGAAGGAGATCCGATCGCCCAGCCATTCAGTAGAGGTGCAGAAGTCGGGGCCTCAAGAGGCATTGGTCAGGCTGGCGCCTGGCAAGCAGAACGAGAACAACCGTGACTTTATCCTGAACTACCGGCTGGCTGGCGAGCAGATCGAGAGCGGCATACTGCTGTCGCGCGGCAAGAAGGAAAATTTCTTCCTGGCGATGGTGGAGCCGCCGAAGCAGGTGGCCAATAGCCAGATCGTCCCGCGTGAATATGTGTTTGTGGTCGATATTTCTGGCTCGATGCATGGCTTTCCGCTTGATACCACCAAGGTACTGATGCAAAAGCTGCTGGGTAATCTGCGTCCGGCCGATAGCTTCAATGTCATGCTGTTTTCCGGCAGCAACACCATGTTGGCCCCGAAGTCAGTGCCGGCCACGCCACAGGCGATTGAACGTGCGCTGACCCTGTTGAATGAACAGATGGGCAGTGGCGGCACGGAGCTGGTGCCTGCCCTGCGGGATGCCCTGGCGATGCCTGCCGATGGCGAACGCGCCCGCACCTTCGTGGTGGTAACTGATGGCTTTGTCACGGTCGAGAAAGAGGTTTTTCAGTTGATCCGGCAGAACCTGAACAAGGCTAATGTGTTTTCGTTCGGCATTGGTACGTCGGTGAACCGGATGTTGATGGAAGGCATCGCCCGCGCCGGACAGGGGGAGCCGTATATCGTGCTGGATGCTTCTTCGGCCGCCGAGCAGGCCGAGCGTTTTCGGCGGGTGATCGATTCTCCGGTTCTCAGTCATCTGAAAGCACGATTCGACGGCTTTGAGGCCTACGATGTCGAGCCGCTGACGCTGCCGGATGTATTCGCCCAACGGCCGGTGATCCTGTTCGGAAAATGGCGTGGCGAGCCCAAGGGGCGTCTGGTGTTGGAAGGGCGGGCGGCAACTGGCCCTTTCAAGGCCGAGTTGCCCATCAAAGCCGAACAAGTCAGCACCGCCAACGAGGCGTTGCGCTATCTGTGGGCTCGGCATCGGGTGGCGGCCCTGAGTGACCAACAGGCCATCGAGGGCGGCGATACCTATCGCCAGCAGATCCTGGATCTGGGACTGGGCTACAACCTGCTCACGGCTTACACCTCGTTCATTGCGATTGATGAGCGCGTGCGGAACCCCAACGGTAGCAGTGATACCGTCAACCAGCCCCAGCCTCTGCCGGAAGGGGTCGGTAATCAAGCCATTGCCAATCCGGCGATTGCCAACCAAGTCAGCAGCACGCCTGAGCCGGCCACCTGGGCCATGTTGCTGATGGCCCTGGCGGGTATGGTTTATGTGGCTCGCCGACAAGCCAAGGCGCGGAGCTGAAGCCATGCAAGGCCTCAACCGTTTGCCCGGCTGGAGCTGGTTACTGTTGTCGGTGTTGCCACTATGGCCGATCTGGGCTTGGGCATTCGCGCGAATGCGGGATGGTTCGGATGACCCGCTGGGCCTGGTCGCGCTACTGGTCTTGCTGGCATTGGTCTGGCGGGATCGGTTGGCTCTGCGCCGCTCACCGCGCCTGCCGGCACTGGCCGGGGCGTTGCTGCTGACCGTGGTGACCGCCGCCAGTGGCAACCTGTTGCCCCCCTTGATCCGTGCGGTATGGGCGGTGGCGGCCGTGCTGCTGACCGCACTGGCCATCCGCCCGACAGGTCTGGCCGTATTGCCGTGGCTGGGTTTGGGCTGGCTCGCCTTGCCGATCATCTCTTCGCTGCAATTCTTTGCCGGATACCCGTTGCGGGTGCTGACCGCAGAGGCGACAGCACAATTGCTGCGTCTGGTTGGCATCGCGGTTGAGCGTCAGGGCAGCGCACTGGCTCTGGCCGGACAGCTGGTGATGGTGGATGCGCCGTGTTCTGGCGTACAGATGGGCTGGATGGCCTACTTTACCGCCTGCGCGACGGCGGGCTGGTTCCGGCTTGCAGACCGGCAGTTTCTGGGGCGCCTGCCTTGGGTGGGCGTCATCGTGCTCAGCGGCAATATTGTGCGTAACAGTGTGCTGGTGGTGAAAGAGAGTGGTCTGGTGGCCTGGCCCGCCTGGACGCACGAAGCCACGGGCCTCGTGGTATTTGCGGGGGTCTGTGGTCTGGTCTTGCGCCTGATGGCTGGGGCGGTGAGCCAGGTGCATAGGGTCATGCCTGCTGCTTTGCCGCTTGGCTGGAAAGATCGCTCACATCCCCGCCTGCAGGCCGCGCTGGCAGTTGGCTTTGCCGCGGTACTCTGCCTGAGCCCGTGGACAGGCCGGGCCAATGCCATGCCAGATCACGTCGGCCCGGTCATGGTGGAATGGCCGAGCCACTTCGATGGCCGCCCTTTACGCCCGCTGGCCTTGAGCAGTGTGGAGCGTGCCTTCCTGGCAAGCTTTCCCGGCGCGATTGGCCGCTTCGACAACGGCGAGCAAGTCGTCACGCTTCGGCAGGTGAATGTCGCCACCCGCAAGCTGCACCCTGCCAGCGACTGCTTTCGTGGCCTGGGCTATCAGATTTCAGCGATCGGATTGCTGCAACGGCCAGATAGCCATCTGCGTGCGCCCAAGCTGCAACGCTGCTTCATTGCCCGCAAGGGTGACCGGAGGCTGCACGTGTGTGAGTTGATCGAAGACCGGCAGGGCCGCACTTTCACAGATGTTTCGGCCTGGTATTGGTCTGCCCAGACTGGCGAATCCACTGGCCCATGGCAGGTGGTGACGACCGCCCGGCCGATTTGACCGCCTTGCCGATATCTAGGCTCTGTTGACGTCAGGTTTGCAGATTGTGTTCTGGTGAAACTCTGTGGGCAGGATCGGGATTTGGGATAGAGCAAGGCTGGATGAGTGCGGCCTAGGATGCCATGCCCAACAAAAACCACAGCCTAGGCTGTGGTTTTTGTTGGGCATGGCGTTGCAGAGGCGCTCGCCGATGAGCCGTTATTTGCTCAACGGCTCCCACAATGTTGGTGACGAAGCTGGATTCCAGTTGGCACCTGCCCAGGCCGTGTGGGCCTGCAGACAACGGTAACTGCCGCGACGATAGCTGACCACCTGGCCAACGACATACGAGGCGCCTTCCTTCCACTCATTGCCGCCAGGGTTGGGGGTAGGGGTGTCTGGTGCGCTGATGTCGATCTGCGAGGTGTGGTCGCCATGCGCCTTGTCTACATACACACGGTTGGCAGTGGCATCGGCAACCGGGCTGACATTGCCGTTCGAAAAAACACCGATACGAGCAAAGCTGGAATTGCTGTTGACGTTCTGCGCCAGCGCCAGCGGCCACTGATTGGCCTTGCCGGATGCGGCATCGACCGTAATGGTGTGCTTGGCGGCATCGCGTCCGGCGCCATCAAACAGACGCAGCGTCACTTTGCTGCCGGCGGCCAGATCCTGGCGTGCCATGACTTGACCGACTTCCTTCCAGTTGGTGGGTTGCGGTGGTTTGCCACCATCGTCCGAGAATTTCACATCCGAGCAGGAGTAGAACGCTTCGGCGCTATCTGAACGCTGCCACACGGTGTACAGAATATGGCGGCCAGTCTTGCCTTTGGGCAGCGGTAGCGACATACGATAACGCTGGTTGGCTACCTGACCACCTTTCGATGTGGCAAACAGTTCGAGGTCTGACCACTTCAGTGGTTGCAGCGGGTTGTAGCCATCACGGGTGATATAGAAGCGGAAATACTGCGTCGCATGCGGGGCGGTGCCGTGATAGACGAACTCGAAGTTACCGTTTGCATCTGGCGCGATGGCAGTTGCCGGCCAGTCATTACGTGCCAGATCCATCCCCTTGAACTGTGACTTGCCACCGCTGCACAGCTGGCCATCCGGCACAAAGGCCTGATGGTTGCCATTCGGGTTCTGGTTGATCGCATTCCAGTCATATAGCGCCTGTGACCCGCCAAGCTGGACGGCAGCCTTACAGGCTTCCGACTTCGGGCTTTCCGCCCCTTCCTTGTAGCAACCCAGTGCGCGACTGACGGGTATTTCCAGCGTGCCGTGTGCCAGGGCAATTCCAGGCAGCGAGGCGCCTAGCAGTAAAAGGGCGGGTGTAAGCAGATTTTTCATGGGGTGTTCTCCCGGAAGCATGTGAAAGGGCCAACCAGTATTGGGTGCCCGCTCAAAGACTGACGTTGCCGGTTTAGGACAATGGCAGATCTTGGGCAGGCTCTGAGCGGCTGTTGATGTGTCAGGCGTGGTGGTGAAGGCTCGGTACCTTGTCGGCGTTGCCTGGGCACCATTCCTTACGGTCTTTCTGGCCGCCTAGCTGTTCCGCGTCACGAGTTTGCGACGTCCTTCCGATACGCACTTGCACATTTGCATACAGCCTCAAGCCTTTATGCAAAAGACATAATGATGTTTGCATGAAAATTTCGGGAAGTCAAAATATTAATTAGAAAAAGTTGAACTATTGATTAATGTTTCTTAATGACCGAAAGCTGCGAAGCATGACTTCGCTTTCGCAGCCTAAGTATTGTCGGAATTCCAGATCTTCAAATCGGGACAAAAGGCTGATGCAGTATGCGCTTATGACGTTATCAAGCTGTGTCAAGAAAAACTTGATGAAATTGCATGGGTGCTGGCATATCGGCATGCCGTATGACGTTGTATTTTGTTTGATTTTTAAGGGAAATATCAAATATCGACTGATGGTAATGACAGTGTTCTTGGTGTGTTGCGGATATGACACATATTCTAATAATCCGACAAAGATATTCAGTGAATCAGACGAACGGCAGTGGAAGTAAGGGTTTCTCTCGATAGACTGCGGCTCGTTTTGCAAAACCATGCCGGTTTGTCTGGCTGTCTTGCGACTGCGTCGCAATGGTCGGGCGGGGAGTGCCAGGTGCCGATGGCGGTGTGGCTTGCAGACAGATGATTACAAGAGACAACGCAACGAACATCATGTGTAACAACCAAGAAGCAATGATTCTGCAGGGCCATGAAGTATTCGAGACGCAGCCCAACCATAGCGTGACGCATGCTTGCCCGAACTGGCAGCTACCCGCCGGCATTGAAGTCACTCGCTATGAGTATGGCGACATTGGCCAGATTGAGCGGATTACCTGGCCGGATGGCAGTTGGGTGGCTTACGACTACGACTGCTCACAGCGCCTGGTTCACATTCGGGATAGCGCAGGCCACAGCATTGAGTACACCTTTGACAGCCGGGGTAATTTGCTGACTGAAACCATGCATGACCCGGACGGCATCTTGCAGGCGGCGGTTGGCCGGCTTGAAGAAGAGTGGCTGTCTGCGGTGCTGGATGGTGCCAGCGAGCAGATGCCTTTTGTACTGAACTGAACCGAGAATCCGGCATTCTCAGGCGTCACACCCACAAACGGATGTGACTCCAAAAACAAATACCAAAGCCGAATCGCAAAACAAACAACGACAGCGTCAAGCGAAATGCCCCATCACCACGGATGGGGCATTTTTTTATTCCGGATCAGTGAGCCTTCTGGTGTGCAGTTGTGACGGGCAAGGGGCTGCGGCGATGGCCGAGCTGTGCATCCAAAGCGCTGACCAGGGTTGGGTAACGGAAGTGAAACCCATGCCGGAGCAGTTTGAGTGGTACCACGCGTTGACCCTCGACAAATAGCGTGGCGGCCTCGCCAAGCAGGCTGCGGAAGGCGAAAGCCGGCAGATGGAACCACGATCGTCCGCCCACAAAACGGCGGGCGCAGACGTCGGCAAATTCGGCCTGACGGACTGATTCGGGTGCTGTCAGGTTATAGATGCCCAGCAGACGGGTGTCGCGCATGGCCAGCGCGAAGGCGGCCAGTACATCCTCGACATGCACCCAGCTCATATATTGCTGACCGTTACCCATGCGACCACCACTGCGCAGGCGGAAAGGCAGCAGCAGCTTGGGGAGTGCCCCTCCTTGCCCAAACACGATGCCGAGCCGGAAGATCACCAGGCGGCAGCGGCCCTGGCTGGCGGTTTGGGCTGCGGCTTCCCAGCGCTGACATAGTTCGGACATGAACACATTCTGGGGCGCACCATTCTCGCTGATCGCCTCGTCACCGCGTGCACCGTAATAGCCAATCGCCGAGCCATTGATCAATACCTCCGGCGCGTGGGTCAGCCGGCGTAACAGCTGGCCGATGGCGTTGGTAGTGACGACACGGCTGGCTAGCAGCGTGGCTTTGCGTGAAGGGGTCCAGCGAGGGCCGATGACGGGGGCGCCGGCGAGGTTGATGATGGCATCAAGCCGTTCGGCATCGCCGATCTCCTCCAAAGTGGCGACCGCCCGTACCTGACCCTGAAACAAGATGCTGGCTGCCAGCGGTTGCCGGGCCAGGACCGTCACGCGGTGGCCTGCGGCCAGCAGACTGTTTACCAGACGGCTACCGATAAAGCCGGTGGCGCCGGTAATCAGCACGTGACGAGGCTCGGGGCCAAAGTCGAGCGGCGGAGTCGTCGGCGTGCGGTGCGTTTGCAACGCGGCGATTAGATCCCGGACTCCCCAGGCAAACACGCCGATGGCCAGCAGACTCAGCAAGCGGCTGGCGATGCCGTGGTCTACCCGCAATAATTGATTGGCTTCTTGCCCCCAGGTCAACAGAATCGGCACGAGCAGCGCCACATAGGCGCCTCCGCCCATGCTCAGCACCAGATGCATGACGCGCTCAGTGGCGGAAAGGCGGCGCGTACGGTCTTCTTCGACGAAATCCCAGGCGGTGAGCACGACCTCTATCAGTAGCACGCCACCGAACAGGGCGGCCCAGATGCCGCGCCACTCAAACCAGGCCAACCCGGCAAACACCACGGCATACAATAGCTCGCGCACACCATGCAATGCTTGCTCGGTCCGGGCGCTGGCGCGAGCGGGCAAGCCCTCGCGCAATTCATGGTTGATCAGGACATCGGCAGCGCCGAGCAGGCCCTGGACAACTAATAGATAAAGAATCGCTGTGCTCATGGCTTCAGCTCCTTTCAAGTAGTGTTTCGATCATGACGAATTAGCCAGAGCAAGGGTGGCAAGAGGGTGATCAGTGCGAAGAGATCGGCCACAACATGCGCCTGATTGCGGATCTGCCAGGAGATCCACATATCCTGCGGCGCCCAC
This sequence comes from Parachitinimonas caeni, assembly GCF_030129945.1. GTDB lineage: Bacteria > Pseudomonadota > Gammaproteobacteria > Burkholderiales > Chitinimonadaceae > Parachitinimonas > Parachitinimonas caeni. The sequence goes on along the minus strand of NZ_JARRAF010000007.1, from coordinate 202,460 downwards.
CACAGCAGACCTGCCAATAGCCACCACCATGCTGCCACCGCACGGCTACGCCAGCCCCAGATCACCAGGCCCAGCATCCAGATGCCTACGCCCTGTACCGTGGCGCCAAACAGACTGATCCACCAGATCTGCTGCTGGCGGGCAGCGGCAGGGGCAATCGTTCCCCAGAACGCCCGCTCGATGGATTCGTGATAGGGCTGCAGGGCTGGCAGTTGGGCCAGTACTGGCAACAGGGCACCAATCAGCACATGACTGATACAGGCGATGCCCAGCCAGATGCAGCAGACCTGGCGAAAGCGTGGGGTGTTCATATGGTCTTTACCACCATCAGGTGGAATACCCAGACCAGGCTGGTGAAGGCGGGAATGCCCAGGACGCACCAGATCTTTTCGTACCGCCAGTAACGTGCAGGCAAGGCATGGCCGCTGGCCAGGGCGCTGGCTGCCATGTCACGCATCCTGATCTGCAGCCACACCACCGGCAGCCAGCAGGCACCGGCCATGACGTAGAGCAGCACGGTCAGGCCCAGCCAGTTAAGCGGGGTATTGGCCAGGCCGAAGCCGAATTCAAAGCCGGCCTGTTGGGCCATCCACCAGCCCGACAGTGGCTGGAAAATCACGGTGCTGCCGGTGAATACCCAGTCCGCCCGTACCACCCAGCGCGTCACCACGCTGATGGCGCGCAGATCGCCACTGCGGTTGGCGACAAACATATAAAACGCAGTTCCGATACCCGTGCCGAACAGGATGGTGGATGACAGGATGTGCAGCCATTTCATGGTCAGGTAGTCCATGTCATTGCCTCCGATAATGGGCCCAGGCCAGTAGCAGTCCAGCCAGGATTGGCAGGTTCTTGCTCAGGGGGCCAAAGGGGTGAAACCAGAAATCCGGTAGAAAGAGCGTCAGCAGCAGGCTGTAGCCGGCCACCAGTGCAATCTGCAGCGACCAGATCCAGCGAGGGGGGCGCCAAAGCAGCAGGCAGCCCAACACCGCGTCGGTCAGGCTGGCGGCGGCCAGCGTGGGTTTCTGCCAGTCTGCAGGAATGCCACAGGCCGCGAGCCAGCCCAGGCTGGGGCCGTGTGGGTAGGCGAACCACGACACATACGCCGTCCACAACCAGACAAAAGCCATCACAAAGCGGAACAGCGGCATGCTCCAGCCCAATATCGCGCTTGCCCGGTTGTCTGGGCTGGCGAAGCTGGTCGCCTCGCGCAAAGGTCGTCCCAGCCATTGGACGACCGGGGCCGGGTCGGCACTGTGGCCGCTGTCGAGCATACGCAGGCTGTCGCGATTGAGCAGGCTGCCGGGAAGAAGCCCGGCCAGTGTCGCCAGCCCTTTCGATAGACCACTTGGTATCGGCACGATCCGGGGGACAGGCCACTGCATGCCGAGTGCCAGGGCCGATAGATAGTCGCGCAGACGTAGCGGCCGCGGGCCCACCGCGTTGACGATACCTTGCTGTGCCCCTTCGGCCAGGTGGCACACCAGTTCTGCCAGATCGGCACTATGCAGTGGTTGCACCAGCTGCTGACCGGCGCCGGGCAATAACAAGGCCGGCAGGCTGGCCAGCGTCAGGAACAGCCGGCTGCTGGCACCCTCCGGGCTGAAAACCAGCGACGGCCGCACAATCACCGCATCCGCCCCACTGGCCAGGATCGCACCATCTCCCGCTGCCTTGCTGCGCCAGTAGGCGGTTGGGGCATCCGTTGCGCTACCCAGGGCAGAAAGATGGATCAGGCGACAGCCGGTGAGTTGGCAGGCTTCAGCCAGCACCGCGGGGCCAAGCCGGTGCAGCCGGTCAAAGTCACCGGCCCGGGCTTCGGTGAAGATGCCGACACAATTCACAACCAGATCAAATGCGGCCAGTTGTTCCACCCAAGGGCCGAGGTCGGCCGCTGCGAGATCAAGGGTCACCCAGTCGCCTTGCCAGTGTGGTGAAGGTTGGCGACCGGCACCGCACACCTGCCAGCCAGCAGCAGTCAGCGCCTGGGTGATGGCTCGGCCCAGGGTGCCACAGCTACCAAGCACCAGTGCCTTGCGATGGGGATGGATAGTGTTCATTTTGAAATTTCAGTAAAAAATGAAATTAGTGAACCAAAAACTACTTGAAGCGGGCGCTACAAACGCCCTCCGTGCAGCGGTAGCCCAATACTTGGCTGGCCCGATAACGATTCCGTGCCAACCAGCGATAGGCCCGGCGCCAGAAGGGCTTGAGCGGGCTGATTTTGAGTGGGGCAGCCAGCCAGCCCCAGCCTACTGCAGCGTAGCTGGCGTAGATGGCATCAATACCCACCAGCAACCGGCCATCGGCCGTAAGCCCGTGCAATTCCGTGCGCATGGCGTCCAGGCTGGCACCGTAGCGCTCGGGTTGAAAATCGGGTCTGGCAATATCGACCATCTGCAGGTGACCAGCCCGATCACGCTGGTGTAGACGAGTCATCTCGGTAACGCACAGGGGGCAGGCGCCGTCATAGAACAGCATCAAGGGGTAGGTTTGCATGTTCATTACTTCCTCTCGTTGTCGGGGGCTTCATCCTTGCGGCCAAACCAGCGCTGAACCTTGCTGCCAAAGTGCAATAGGCGCATCAGGGTAGCCGGGGGCAGGCGCTTCAACTCATCGTAGCCTTCGGCCATCGACTCCATAAAATCCAGCGACATCTGCAACTTGCGACGGGCCGAGTCAGAAAGCATCGGGTCGCTTTCGGCTTCGAGCGTGCAATCGCGCAGCACCGTCAGCGTTGGGTCGATCTCACGCCGTTTCCGCTCTTCCACCACCACACGGAAGATGTCCCAGACATCCTCAAAGGTCTGAAAATGGTCGCGGCGGTCGCCCATCACATGCACTACGCGCACCAGCCCCCAGCCTTGCAGCTCTTTCAGACTGACGCTGACATTGGAACGGGCGACTCCCAGCGTCTCGACAATCTCGTCGGCATTCAGCGGCCGGTCGGCCAGAAACAGCAGGGCATGAATTTGCGCCACCGTGCGGTTGACGCCCCAGCGGGTACCCATTTCACCCCAGTGCAAAACAAAACGCTGGGCGGTGGGAGAGAGTTGCATCGTTAATTCCTTTAATTTCTGACTTTTCTGAAATTTAATGCAAAGACAGAAATCAAGCAATGCCGCTTATCGTCTGCCAAAGAAAAACGCCCTCGTGCAGAGGGCGTCAGCAGAACCAAACCTCAACAGAGCCTAACTCTCCTCGGCTGGGGCGACGAAGAAGCGGCGGGGGCCTCGCATAAAGCGGCTGGCCAGTTTCCCCAGTAAGGCGCGGCTACGGGTAAAGCTGGTGCGGCGGGCACGCAAGGCAACAAACAGGGCAAGGCCAAAGCTCACGGCAAGGTTGGTGGCGCCGATCAAGGCAATGCCGGCGACCGACAGCAGCCAGGTTTGCCAAGGCAGCTGAAAGTCGAGCGCAACGGCGGCATAGGCCAGATTGGCCGACGAAAAGGTGATGTGGCGGATGTCGATAGGCAGGCCAAGCAGAAAGCCGATGGTGCCGATCGAACCCAGCATGATGCCGAAAAAGAAGTTACCGGCGAGTGCGCCCAAATTGTTCTCGACATACGCGCAGACGCGGCTCCAGCGCGCCTCACCCAGCAAACGACGCGGCCAGCGCAATTGCTGCAATCGGGCTGGCACCCGGTTGTAGATCGCCTGATTATCGTAATAACCAGATATCAAACCGGCCAGAAACAGGCAGATTCCGGCGATGGCTGCATGGGGCAAGGCCAGACTGTGGATTGGATCGAGGTCGTGCAGCAGATGGCGGGCTTTTTCAGGGCTGATCCAGACTTCGCCCAGGCCGTATTTGACGCTTACGGCAATCAGCAGGGCGGTGGGAATGGCGACCAACACATTGCCCAGAATCGCCACGAATTGGGTTCGGGCAACGGCTTCAATCAGCTCTGCCAGACCATCGAGCGCATCGCCACGGCCTTTGTCGTGTTGCTCCATGCTGGCGGCAATGGCTGCGGCAGTCATGGCCGGTTGTTTGGTGGCGATTGTGAAATGCAGAATATGAACCAGCATGAAGCCCAGGGAGTAATTCATGCTGAAGGCAAACGCCTCGATCAGCGGTGCCAATTTGAGCTTGGCCAGCAGGATCTTGACGAGGGCCATGAAACCGACGATGAACCCGGCCCCCATGGCAGACCGCCCCATCTGTAGCCATTCGCCACGATTGCTGGCGATGTAATGTTCGCCGGTACGGCCAGCGTGTTCGGTGACCTGCAGAGCCAGCAAGTCGGTATTGGTGGTGAACAGATCAACCAGACTGGTGCGACGGTTTTCCGCTTCGACCAGAGTCTTGAACAGGGCAAGCGAGCGCTGCGGCAGATCGGCGACGCCTTCCGGGTCGAGCAGATCAAGCAGCAGGCGCAGGCGATCCAGATGCTGGCGCAGACGCACCATCAGGTAAGTCAGGCTGACGCTGACGCCTTCACGGGCAGCAGTTTTGCGGACCTTGCGCACGACGTCTTCACACTGGTCGAGCAGTACCCGCACATGGCGGTCATCCTCATGTGCCTGCGCTGGGTCGAATAAGCGCGCCTTGTATTGCTCCAGATAATCACGTAGCACCACGTTCTGCGTCAGAAACGGCGATTCGAACTGCTCAATGGCCGGATGGTTGCGTACCAGCTCCGGCTCCAGGCCGATGGCCGCAATCCGGTACGACAGCACCTGCGCGGCTTCCAGCATTTCCAGCCGGCTGTTGCGGGTATGAATCGCCGGCGCGTGTTCGTCGATTTCCAGCACCTGCCACAGATCCAGCCAGACGGCGTCAGGCAGTGCTGCGACCCATTCGTAGTCATCCTGGCGGTCGAACAGCTTGCCGAGCACATCTTTAAGATAACCATCGCGGTACTCGGCGGGCAGCAGCTTGGCGCCCAGCCGGTTACGAAAGGCGCTCCAGATGCCTTCATTGCTGAGGATGCCGCTGTCGGTATACAGCTGCAGCTGGCGTCGGCTGCCGATCACGGTCATCAGGTGGTTGCGCAGCGCCTGCCGGTAGTCGGGACGTTGGCTCAGCAGGAAGGTCAGCGAGCGGATGGCGTTGATGCTGGCATCGAGCGCTGACAACCGGGTTGGGCGGATCAGATCAATCAAACGGGCCAGTGAGTCGGTGCCTGCATCGTCCGGGCGAACGATGAGCTGGTCGAGGATCGTGTCGAAGGCGGTGGCCGCAAGCGATGGGTTGCCGGGGGATAGTGGGGCGTCCAGTTTCATTGGCCTCTCGTTTCGGGAAGATGAAATTGGGTCAAAACCCAAGCAGGGGAGGGCGAGTCACCACAAACTGCCGTGCCGCCGGCTTGCTTGGGTGACTGCAACCGTTATAGAGGCTCTTTCACGCCAGAAAAGTTCGCAGGCCCCGAAACTGCCTCGCTGCAAGGCGGTTTCGGGAATTTCAGAGGGGGTTTTACGGAAGAACCCGTGCAATCGCCAGGCGGTTAAAGCCTTTGAGCGTAATCTGACTGCTGACTACGGGCCGGCCGGATTGCATGGTCAGCGACAGCGGGACTTCAGTGTCACCCAGGTTCAATACCGCTTCACCCTGATTGCCGAAGCTGGAATCCACCTGGCCGTCTGCGGTGTAGCGCAACAGGCGGGTATGGCTTGAGCCGTTCTCGCTACTGCGGGCCAGTACATAGAGCTTGCCATCTTCCTGCTGGGCCAGCTGCGGGGTACGGCTGCTGTTGTCGAAGTTGACGGGGTGGCTGCGTTGCGGTGTTTCCAGCATGCCGTTGCTGCCGTAGCTGGTATCCGGCTTGCCATCCGCAGTCAGCCGGTAGATCCGCAGGCGCTGGTCATCATCGCTATATTTGATCACCCCGGCCAAGAGCAGCTTGCCGTTGCTCTGGCGCAGTTGCGTCCACCTATCCAGCCTCTGGGCCCCGCCAAGCGGAAGACTGGCGACGCCTTTGTTGCCGAGTCGTTCGTCCAGCTTGCCGTCCGGCAGGTGCCGGATGATGCCGACCACATCGTAGCGCCAGGCCAGCGCATCAAAACTGCCATCCTGGGCACTGGTCAGCTTGCCTGTGAGGTAAAGCGGGGCGCCGGTCAGCCACTGGTTATCGCTACCAACCTGATACTGCACCTTGCCTTCTGCATTGAGTCGGGTGTAGCCGCTGAAATGGCTGACGACCAGTCCGTTGTCCGGCATTGCGGCAATGGCGTCGCCCTTGAGGCTGACTTCGCCTTCATTGCCAAAGCGACTGACGCGACGACCATCGGCATCCAGCCGGGTTACCACGGGCAAGCTGCAATCATCGGAAAGCTGGCAACGGGTGCCCATCAGGCCGATACCGCCGTCCGGTAGCGCGGTCATGTCCTGCAGCAGGTCGATGCCGGTCGTATTGGAGGGGTTGGGGGTGCCGCTTGGAAGGCTGGCCCGTCGCCCATTGGCATCGAGCATCAGCAGACTGGTGCGGGAGGCAGCGGTTGTCGCAACAAACAGCCGGTTCGCGTTATTGGCGGCCATGGCGGTTTGTTGGGGAACGCTACCCAGACCGAAGTTCAGCTCACTGACCCCACTCTTGCCAAAACGGCTATCCGGGTTGCCGAGGCTATCGAAGCTCAGGGCCGTCAGCTCGGATTTATTGCCGCTGGCGAAAAGCTGAATGCCATTGCTGGTACGGCTGAGGTCCAGGCTGGTGCCGAAGCTCACGCCAGTGATGCCGGTTTGCAGCACTCCATCCTTACCAAAGCTGAAATCGCGACCGTAATCGCCGCTGGTACCACCTCGACCCAGGCGGACCAAGGCCACTTCATTTTGCTGGTTGGAGGGCGAGTTATTGGCGAGCAACAGACGACCATCTGAGGTGGGAACCAGCCCGATCCGATCCCCAATCCCATTGGATGGCGTGGAGAGTGGGGTTTCTATGATGGCCGCCAGGCTACCATCGTCGCGGAAGCGCAGGACATTGATGGGGTCTCTGATTTTCTCCCGGCGATTGTAGGCAACGGCAAAACCACCATTCGCTTCAGGGGTCATGGCCAGCGACGAATGGCTATGTCCGCCAGTCTGGCTTTGTACCAGCTCGCCACTATTGTTCAAGCTGGTGTCGGGGCTACCATCACGATTCAGTCGGCTGACCACCAGCTGGGCGCTGGTGTCGCTGGCTACCTCCGTCATGGCGGCGACCAGAATTCGCCCTTGTGAGTCGATGCTTAAACTGTCGGTCTGTAAATGTGATGTGCGGTTGGCCATGATCACGGCTGTGCCTCCCTGGCCGAAGCCAGTATCCAGCTTGCCGTACCGATTGACTCGGAATACCGCTGAAGCGCTGCCGGCAACCCTCGTGCTCCATCCTGCGCCGACAATGTTGCCCGCTTCATCAACGGTCATTGATTTGACAAAGGCGACGGTTTCAATCGTCAATTCGCCCTGATTGCCGAAGCTGGTATCGCGTTTACCATCCAGGCCGATCCGTATCAAGCGCAGTGGGGGGCGTGGGCCTCTTACCCGCTGTTCCTGAATGGCAAACACGAGTTGGCCATCTGGTTGTATGGCAGCAGCGTAAATGCCGATGCCATCCAGGGAATTGAGCTCAGATACCACCACACTGCCCTGATTGCCGAAGCTGTCATCCCGCTGGCCGTTTGGTAAGAGCCGGCTTAACAGCACTTGGATCATTCGTGGGCTGCCATCGGCCACACTATGCAGCAGCATCACTTTGCCATCGGCCAATTGCCGGCTGGCGACCGCGTAGTTGGTCGGCTGGCCGACCTGTTCAATCAATTTACCTTTCTCGCCAAAACTCGGGTCAAGTGATCCGGACTTGTGGGCAGTTTGCTCGTTGGAGTTGCCACTATCGCCTGAATTACAGGCAGTCAGGGCAAGTGCGGTAAGTGTGGCCAGGGCAAGATGGCTAAGGCGAAGCGGGGAGGGGTGACGAAATTCCAAAATGACTACCTCAAAGCGACGATTCGGCGACTTTTGCCGAAATAATTGATTGATTTTTAGCGAGTATTTAGCAGGGTTGTTGCTAGATACACGCTGAATAAGGTTCGCGTCATTCGAAATAGTTCATTGAATTGTGAATATTGCAACTTCCCCGATTTGGCTGTGTTGGGTTGTGATCTGGTCGTTAAAAAGCAAAACGGCACCCTGATAACAGAGTGCCGTTTGGGGGAGGCGGCCTTTGCGGTGAGAGCAGAGGCTACCGCTTCCTGAAAGCTGGCTTAGAAGCGGATGTCGGCGCCGAAAGTCAGCGTGGACAGCTTGGCATCTTCCAGCTTGGCGAAACGTGTCCATTCGGCGCGCAGGCCGACATTCTTGGTAACGGCGAAACGTGCACCCAGGCCGATCAGGGGCTTGGTTTCGGTTTCGTGGTGGGTTACGGTGCGGTTACCTACCTTGGCGTCCAGTTCGGCGCGAATGGAAGCCAGGCCCAGGCGAGCAAACACGTCGAAGCGATCGTTGACCGGCAACTTGCCCAATACGGAGAACTGCAGAGCGCGTGCCTTCAGGGTGGCATCGTATTTAACGCCAGAAATGGTGTCGGTTTCGCTGCTCGAACCCAGGCCGCGATAACCCACTTCAGCTGCCAGATACTGGTTGAAGTCATAGCCACCGAATACCGACCAAGTGGTATCCGTTGCGCTCAGAGAGTAATGATCATCGATATCGGCTTCCAGCTTGCTGCGGCCCAGATCGGCGCCTGCGTAGAAACCATCAGCAAAAACCGGGGCGGCGATGGTGGCGAGAAGTGCGAACAGAATGCTTTGCTTTTTCATGACTATCCTCGTGGATCGTTGTTGTGTAATCGAAAGAAGCCGCATTCTGAAAGCTTGCTGTCAGATCGCCCACTAACAAGAGGCTAACGCCACTAACCAGAGACTAACTGAATGGTTTGGTTAGGGTTATGTCTATGATTATTCATTCATTTTTTGAATTGATCGCGCAGTGGTCAGGCAGTGCGGAGCGTGTCTCCGGCACCTGCCTGACCCGGTCAATCGGCCATTCGGATCGGTGGCAAGCAGGGCGATCTGCTGCTTTTTACAGACCCCCGCCTGCTGACAGCGTGCTTACGGCAGCACTTTGCTGACCACCTGCCAGGGCTTACCTTTGATGGTGGCCTGAGCAAGCACGACGGGACGGCCTGCCTGCAAGGCCAAGCCTAAAGGCTCATCCTTCTCCCCCAGATTCAACACGACCTCCCCGCCATTGCCAAAGCGGGCATCCAGCTGACCATTGGTCTGGTAGCGCAGCAAACTGCTGTGGCTGGTCTGGGCATCGCTACGGTTGGCGACGACATAGATCAGCCCCTCAGTGTTGACGGCCAACTGGCGGGGGCGATGGTTGAAGCCTGCCTGCTGCCGGTTGTTGCCAAGAATCTCGATCGAGCCATTGCTGCCAAAGCTGGTATCCACCTGCCCATTCGCCTGCAACCGGAACAATCGCAAGCGTTGATCCTGACTGCCATAGCTAAGGGTAACGCTGACCAGCAACTTGCCGTCGCTCTGCCGCATCATCGACCAGCCGGTTGCACTTTCTGACTGCGCCAGTTGCAGCATGGCTGTGCCGCCCTGCCCAAAACTGGTGTCTTCCAGTTCATCGCTCTTGAAGCGTTTGATCCAGGCTTGATTACTATCCCAAAGCAGTGTCACAAAGCCGCCATCCGGCAAGGCCAGTGGGGTGCCGCCTTGCAGGACGGGATTGCCGCGCAGGGGTTCACTGGCAACGACTTTGCCAGCACTGGAAATGCGATGGTAGGTGCGGCCGCTCAGTAGCAGGCTGCCATCACTGAGGCTGGCCAGATTGGTTGCGTTCAGTTGGCTGATGTCCATTTCACCACTCTGCCCGAAGCTGCTGACTCGCCGGCCGTTGCTGTCGAGCCGCCATAACTTCACGCTAAAGTTGGCGGCATTGCGGCGAGCGCCGACTACCGCCAGACCGCCATCGGCCGTGGCGGCGATGCTGTAGATGGCGGCGGCTGACAGTTCATTGGCCAGCGTCACGCTATCGAAGGCACCCACCCGGCGGCCGATGCTGTCCAGCGCTGCCAGATTGGCGCTGTAGGCATTGCTCAGGCTCATGAACACGCGATCCCCCGCATTGCTGGTGACGTTGGCCTGCTTGAAGTAGGTACCTGCACCAAATTCCAGTGAATTGGTACCGTTGCGGCCATAGCTGGTGTCTACCAAAACAGTTTGGGCAAAACGGGTCATGCCCAGATCGTCGTTGCCGGCGTTGGCCAGTACCTGAAATTTGTCATTGACCGGTACCAGCAGAATGGTGGTGCGACGGCTGCTGGCAATGGTCAGGCCGGTGCTGGTGGCATCCAGTCCGCTCAGGCCACGGCCTATGCCGGTGATGATCTCGCTGTTTGCGCCTTGTACCGAGAGTTTGACCACCCCTGCCTCGGTGGTGCCGGCGGAGGTCACATAGGGGGCAGCGATAATGATGCCGCCTTGCGGGCTGCCAAGCAGGGCTGGTGGGCTGGCGTTGGTCAGATTGCTGTCGCTGAAGGGGGTGTCAAAGGTCTTGACCTGGGTGCCCGCTTCATTAAAGCGCAGCAGCGCAAGCTGACCAAGCTTGTCGCCATCCCGATGTCCTGCAAGATAGATGCCATCTGCTTGCGTCAGCAGGGATAGCGGCGAATCGGCATGCAGGCCGGTTTTGTCGAGCAGGATCTGCCCGCTGGCATTCAGACTGGCGTCGATCGTGCCATCGGCCAGATAGCGGCGGACCAGCAAAATATCGCGCTTACCACTGCTACCTTTGACTAGACCCGCAACGGTGATTTTTCCGCTGGCATCCAGCGCCAGACTGCGTGTGCTAACCCCCATTTGTTGCTCTGTAGCCAATTCAAGCGTACCGCCAGAGGCAAAAGCGGTGTCGATGGCGCCGTCACGACTGAAGCGCGTCAGGCTGTTTTTCACCCAGAGCGTGTCGCGGCTCAAAGCCAGGATGCGACTCTGGCTATCGATAGCGAGGGCTGCCACGTTGTGGCTGTTGGGTACCAGCAGGCTGCCACTATTGGCAAAGCTGCGATCCAGACCGCTGTCGAGCTTGATGCGATGCAAGGTGACGGGATGGGGGACTTCCCGACCGACGCGGGTGCTGGTGGTCGCAACAATAATCTGATTGTCAGTCTGGAAAGCTGCAGTCAGGGCGCTCAGTTCGCTGGTGTCGCCAGTCGGGGGCACCAGTAGCCGGCCTTCGCTGCCAAAGCCGGTGTCGATCTTGCCATCAGCCAGCAGGCGGGTGATCTGGATCAGCAGTCCGCTGCCGTCATTGGATTCGCTGACGATGATTTGCTTGCCATCGGCCAGAACGCGGCTGGCCAGCGGCCGCACCGGAGCTTGGGCAAATTGCGTCTGCAAGGTGCCGGCAGTGGCGAAATTACGGTCGAGGTCGCCAGAACGATAGGTTGCGGTACCGCCGGTTTGTCCGCCCGACTGGCTGCCGGAAGAACTGCCACTGTCACCCCCCGAGCTGCAGGCAGTCAGAGTGAAGACGGTGAGGGTAGCGAGGGCCAGGGTGCCTAGACGGAGCGGGAAGGAAAGATCGCGTTTCAAAGAGTGCCTCGGTAGAAATAAATAGCGTTATTGGTTTGTTAGCGGGTTTGTCAGGCGGTGGGGCCGGTTGTCCGGACCTCAGGAATATCGGGAACGCAAACCGCAGCGCAGGAGGATACAAGCTGGTGCGGCCTGCGTGTCTACGGCGAAAGGTCTGATGTAAGCCTTGCTGAAGGATTTACCACGGGGCAATGACGGGACGAAGGGGAGGAGCGTTTCCCATCTGCCTGATTAATCAGCATAAATTTGAAATTCTCCTGGTCGCTGCCGGCCAGTCGGATTGGCTTTCTGGGCAGGGTATCGAGCGGAGGGTTGTTGTATTGCTGCCGCCCGTAGCGCCTGGCGTGGCAGGGTAGTTGAACTGCTTGAAGTGCTGTCCGTCGAAAAGTACTTTGAACAAAGCGCCGTCACCGCTGCTGAAACCATTGTCCGTTTCCGGTTTGCAACAGATTTGCAGCATGCGGAATACCGGCAAGTGCGACAGAACCCGCAGCCTGTGCCAGATCTGCCATCCGGCCCAGTGCCATGGCTGGTCTGACCTTTTGTTTCATTGGCGGGTTGCCGAATACGACATGGCAGACCGGCCGTGCCGCCTTGCCGGCGCTATAATGCTGAGTTATGCCGCTTTGCGGCTTGAGCGGCCGTCACAGAACGGTCACTGTCCTGTCTTACAATTCAAGGAGTAGCCATGACCCGTATGGTTCAATGCGTCAAGTTGGGGCGCGAGGCCGAAGGGCTCGATTTCCCGCCTATGCCCGGAGAGCTGGGCAACAAGCTGTATCTGACCGTGTCGAAAGAAGCCTGGCAAGCGTGGATCAAGCACCAGACCATGCTGATCAACGAAAACCGGCTGAACCTCGCTGACAAGTCAGCCCGCCAGTATCTTCAGCATCAGTTGGAAAGTTATTTCTTCGGCGGTGGGGCGGAAATGCCCGCAGGCTACGTACCTCCGTCTGCCTGATAAGCGGCCGCTTCATGCGGCCCTGTTTTTATCTGATGGGGCGGGTTTGCTGGGTGCTGGTGTGGTCTTTTGCTTCCATGATTGTGGCTTGGGAGTGAAACACAACAGCATCTAGCCGAGATCCGTCCTTCCTCTTCGCAAGCATGTAACGATGACGCCGTCTATCGATCTGTTCCTGAATCGTGAGCTGGGCCTGCTGGAGTTCAATCGCCGTGTACTGGCCCAGGCAGAAAATCCGGCCAACCCTTTGCTGGAGCGCTTGAAGTTTCTTTGCATTGTCTCGTCCAACCTCGATGAGTTTTTTGAGGTGCGCGTGGCTTGGGTCAAGGAAACCATACGCCTGAATACAGCCCGGCCTGCGCCGGATGGCCTGTCGCCGCTGGCGGCCTACCATCGCATCAGCGAAGAGGCCCATCATCTGGTTGAGCGCCAGTATCGCATCCTGCGTGAGGTTGTTCTGCCTGCGCTCGAAGAAGAAGGGGTGCAGTTCCTGCGGCGCGGTAACTGGACCGAAGCGCAGCGCAGTTGGGTGCGGGACTATTTCTTCCGTGAACTGATGCCGGTGCTGACACCGATAGGTCTGGATCCGGCGCATCCCTTCCCCCGCTTGTTTAACAAAAGCTTGAACTTTGTGGTGGAACTGGACGGGCGCGATGCCTTTGGCCGGGTGTCGGGGACTGCGATCGTACAGGCCCCGCGTATTTTTCCTCGCTTCATCAAGTTGCCTGCGCAGATTTCAGACGTCGAGCACGGCTTTGTTTTCCTGTCTTCGATCCTGCACGCGCATGTTGGAGAGCTGTTTCCCGGCATGCAGGTGAAGGGGTGCTATCAATTCCGGATTACACGGGATTCCGACCTGTCGGTGGATGACGAAGATGTCAAAGACCTGCGCGCGGCACTGCAAGGGGAGCTGTCGCAACGACAGTTTGGCGATGCGGTGCGTATGGAGGTGGCAGACAACTGCCCGCACCATGTTGAAGAGTTCCTGATGAGCCAGTTTGGTCTGGCGAGGTCGGATGTCTACCGTGTGGATGGCCCGGTCAATCTGGTGCGTCTGATGCAGGTGCCTGATCAGGTGGACCGGCCTGACCTCAAGTTCAAGCCGTTCATGCCAGGTGTGCCGGCACAATTGCGTAAGCAGTCTGATATTTTTGGGGCAATCCGGCAGGGTGACATTCTGTTGCATCATCCCTTCCAGAGCTTTACGTCGGTGATTGATCTGCTGCAGCAAGCGGCGCAAGACCCGATGGTGGTCGCGATCAAGATGACGGTCTACCGCACGGGTAACGATTCCGCACTGATGGAGGCGCTGATCGAGGCGGCGTCGGCAGGCAAGGAGGTCACAGTCGTCGTTGAGCTGATGGCGCGCTTTGACGAGGAAGCCAACATCAACTGGGCGGCCAAGCTGGAGCGGGTGGGGGCGCATGTTGTCTATGGCGTGTACGGTTACAAGACCCATGCCAAGATGCTGCTGATTGTTCGCCGGGAAGAAGGCCGCCTGCGGCGCTATGTGCATCTGGGGACGGGCAACTACCATGCCCGCACGGCCAAGTTGTATACCGATTTTGGCTTGATGACGGCCAACGAGGAAATCTCCTCAGATGTGCATGACATCTTTGTGCAACTGACGGGCATGGGTACTTCCAGCCAGCTCAAGCGGCTATGGCAGTCACCCTTCAGCCTGCATAGCTCGGTTCTGGCTGGCATCCGGCGCGAAGCGGCCATTGCCCGGTCCGGGCGGCGGGCGATCATCATTGCCAAGATGAATTCCTTGCTGGAGCCCGCGCTGATCCAGGCGCTATACGATGCCTCGCAAGCGGGCGTCACCATTCACTTGATCGTGCGGGGGGTCTGCACGCTACGCCCCGGCGTGCCCGGGATGTCCGAGAATATTCAGGTTCGTTCGATTATTGGGCGCTTTCTGGAGCACACGCGGGTGTTCTATTTCCTCAACGATGGTGCGGAAGACCTTTATCTGGCCTCTGCCGACTGGATGGGTCGCAACTTCTTCCGGCGCGTAGAGGTGGCGTTCCCCATTCTGGACGCCAAAGTCAAACGCCGCATTCTGCGTGAAGGGGTTCGGCCGTATCTGGTTGATAACACCCAAGCCTGGGAAATGCAGCCGGATGGCCGCTATAAGCGCAAGGCGTCACGCGGTGGCAAGGTGCGTTCGGCGCAGGCCAGCCTGCTTGCAGATCTCGGTGCGCATGACCGCGACTGAATCGCAGAAGGGAAAAGCCAATGGATTTGATCTTGTGGCGGCACGCCGATGCGGAAGATGGCAGCGATGACCTGCTGCGCTGCCTCACCCCAAAAGGCCGTAAGCAGGCAGAACGCATGGGTGCCTGGCTGGATGAGCGCTTGTCGAAGGATGTTCGCCTGATCGCCAGCCAGGCTCTGCGGGCGCAGGAAACCGCAGAAGGGCTGTCAGAGCACTTCAAGATTGATCTGCGCCTGAACCCGGATGTGCCCGCCGCCAATTATCTGGCGGTGGCGGACTGGCCACATGCCGGGGGGCAGGTGGTGCTGGTGGGTCATCAACCCACCATCGGCCGGGTTGCGTCACGTTTGCTGACCGGGCTGGAGGCGGACTGGAGTGTAAAAAAGGGCTCAATCTGGTGGTTACAGAGCCGCCTGCGTGATGGCGAGCGGCAGACGGTGCTCAAACTGCTGATGACACCCGATCAACTCTAGGCTCAGTTGACGTTTTGTTTCCGGTCGCGCCGGGCCGAGTTTTGGGGCAGGGCGAGGCAGGGTGAGTGAGGTTTAGCGAGCTAAATAAACGACCCCTAACGACGCCATGACCCAAAACTCGACCCGGCCCTTCATGCTGTGCCATGCCAGGCTTTGAGGCTGGTCAGTTTCTGTAGAAGGGTCTCGGTGTGAGTACGTCGGCGAGCTGGCCAGCTGTTTTATCCGCCGAAATCCGCGACAACCCTATTTTCAAGGCCAAAGATTTGCACAACGATTTATGCCCGGACAAGGGCTTTGAAAGCCAGCGGCTGCGGCTTGTCAATCAACTTGCAGAGATGATTGGCTTTATCGAAAGTATTTATCTTTCGCTACCCGGCCATCTGTTGTCGCGTCAGCCTGAGCACGACGATCTGACGTTGCTCGAACATCTATGGCATGTACGGGATTGCGACTGCGAGTTATACGGATTGCGTATTGCAAGAACCCTGGCAGAGGACATTCCCTTATTCGCCAGCGTTGATGTCAGCAACTGGCCGACAGAGCGTGCCTATATGTGTCAGCCTGCACCTGCAGCGATTCGTGATTTTGTGGATGTCCGTCAGACCTTGGTGACCCGTCTAGGGCGGCTTAATGCCGCAGGCTATGCACGCAAAGGCAGGTTGCTGGCACTCGGGCAGGAGGTGGATGTGTTTGATCTGACAGAGATGCTGATCGAGCATGACCGCGATCATCGCCAGAGAATGGTGGTGATCCTTACCGAATTTGCTACCAAACCCTTAGCGGTTGCGCCGTGAAGCAGGTCTGTCATCCGAATAGGCACAAAGGCTCCTGATGGAGCCTTTGTTAAGTGTGCAACCGATAACTGGGCGGAGGTGACATTCTCCGCAGGTCATCTGCCTGTCGCTCAGCGATCAAGCGCCAGAGCGAGACTACGCCGGAAATGGCGGTCTGCCTGATCTGGTTGGCCAATGTGCTCGAGCAGCTGTGCAAGCTCGGCATGGGCTACAACCGAAGGTTGTACGGCAATGCTGGCTTCCAGATAGTTCTGGGCCTTGCCCCACAATCCGCGAGCACGGCAGAGACGGCCTAGCGCCAGGAGCAGGACGTGATCATCGGGCCGCGTCTTTAGCCAGCTTTCCGCCTGTTGCAGCTGGGCCAGCGTGTCGATTTCGCGCCCACCCAGATTGGCCAGCCGTCCATATAGTTCAATCAAACCGCTATCGGGATTGGCTTGGATGGCTTCTGCGACGATTTCCAGGGCGATTTTGCCTTCGCCGATTTCTGCAAAACAACGACCTGCGGTCGAGGCGAGGCGAGGGTCCACCCGTTCTTTCTCGTCAATCTTGCTCCACCAGTCCTTCAGTTCGCTCGGGCTCATCTGGCCACGTTCAATCTGGGCTATCCGGGCATAGATGCGGATGCGCGATGACTGCTCAGTATCCAGCGCGTCGCTGCGTTCGAGCTGGGAAACCAGTTCCAGTACGCGCTCCGGCTGGTTTAGTTGCTGCCGGATGCGCAACTCCAATCGCAGTGCCGCAGTCAGTCTGGGCGAAATGGCCAATGCCCGCTCGACGGCCGCCAGCGCATCCTGGCTGCGCCGTTGTTCGTATAGCAACTCTGCCTCAATCATGGCGAGTGCCAGACTATTGTCCTTACTGGCACTGCGAGCTTCTTCGAGATAACGGTCGCGGGTTTCAAAGTTGCGGTAGGCGTGCGCTGCCTTGGCGCCAATCAGTGAGTTCACCAGCTGTGCGCGGGGTTCGGTCTCCAGCTCGCGTGCTTTTTGTGCCGACTTCTCCGCGCGGATATAGCGGCCTTCAAACCAGGCTAGCAGCGCGTCCTGCTGCAGTGCGCGAGCCTCTTTGATCCGGCGCTCGCCACGATAACGGCGGACAGTGTTAGGCAGCAGCAAGACCCAGTCCACCAGGCGCAAGGCGCCGTAACCAAGGCCAATGACCGCCAGAATCAACAATACGAAGGTATTGAGCGACAGCTCGACGCGGTAGGGCGGGACAAACAGCAAGGCATAGCCGGTGTTGATCTGGGCAAATTGCGCCAGACCGACGGCAATGGCGAATAGGGCAATGGCCCAGATCAGGATTCTCACTGATTCCCTCCGCTCTTGGGCCGGCTGTCTCGCACGGCGGCCAGACTATCAGCAAGGTTGGGGTACTCGACCACCAGCTTTGTCTCGCGCAGGGTCTTGATTCCTGCCAGCGTGGCCTGGGTCGATTGTGCACGACCATCAAAGAATTGCTTCAGATACCGTTCGGCGGCCTTGATGTCGGCTTGATAGCTGGTTTCGTCCCGCTGCAGCAAGGCTACCCTGGCATTGAGCAGGCGCAGTTTGACGTGCTGCCGCAAAGAGAAATTCTGCTCAGGTGTCATCAGCATCGCGTCTGGTTTATCCATATGCCGGATCTTGATGATCTGGTGCAGTTCCCGTGCTACGTCGGCTTTCAGTCGCTGCCAGAAGCTGGCATCGGCAGCGATGGAGCTGGGTGGCTCACCCCCTTCGCTGCGTAGATCAATCTGCAACGGCAGCGCGTCAATCGTGCCGGCTAAAGTATCGATCTTGGCGGCCAGGCCAACCGTATCGACGTAAGGCAGGCGCCGGAGAGCGTCGATGTCATGTGCCAGTGCTTTGCGCAAGGCGATGAAGTTGGGCTTGCCAAAACCCTGCAGCCGTTCATCCAGGCCATACAGCGCAGTCAGGGCCAGGCTGACATTGCCGGCGAGTTGCAGCTGTTGGTTGGCAAGTTGCAATGTTTGTTCGGCATCTGCCAGGACGGCGTCTTCGCGATCCCCTGTCAGGTCGCGATACATGGCCTCCAGTGCCACCTGCTGGCTTTGTGACTCGGCCAGCCGGCTTTCAAGGGCGGCGATGCGGGCTTCCAGCGCACGTTCACGGTTTTCGTGCATGCCAGCGGTGGCTTGGCCATCGGCAATGGATTTTCTGACTTGATTGAGTTGGGTGCCGGTTTCCAGTCGCAAATCGGTCTGGTTGCGATGGTGCCATACCGACAAGCCCGCGCTCAGTACGACCGCACCAGCTGCAACATACAGGGGTAGCTGCACCCGGCGACGGGACAGCTTATCCGCCGTCGGCTGGGCCTTGGCCTCGTCTGCCGGTTTGTCGAAGCGAGGAGGGGGCGGCGCATAGCTGTGCGGCGAATCCGTGGCCGACGTATCGGTGCTGCTGACCTTGTCGAGACTAAGGGCGGGGGCCGGTAGGGTCACCGGCGGCAAATCAGGCCCGGATACGGCAGTCTCAATATCGGGTGCTGCAAAAAATTCTTCGAGGGTGGCGACGATGCCTGCATCTCCCGCTGCGGTCAGTACCACGCGGCCAGCCCCGCAATCCCGTGCAGTGTCGGCGACTTTGGAGTGGGGGGCAAAGGTGAGCGCGGCGCAAAGTTGCGGCCGGGTGTGGTCGTTACTGATCTGGTAGAGATTACGAACCGACTCGCTGCTGGTCACGATGATGCCATCGCATCCGTCACTCAGGGCTGCTTCGAGTTCGGCTGCGGTCACTTTGGGTGGCAGGCGGCGATAGGCTTCCACCACTTCGACGATCGCACCACGGGCGGATAATTCTTCGACAATCAGTTCCCGTCCGCCATTGCCCCGGAAGACCACAACTTTCTTGTTTTTCATGTCCGCCAGCTCTGGCCTTGCCAGCAAACCTTCCGAGTCGAAGCGTTCGGTGGGTTCGATGACCCCCCCGATTCCCAGTTCCCGTGCGGCTTCAGCGCTGGCGGGGCCGACCACGGCGGCGACCACATTGGCTGGCCAGACATCAGGTAACTTGCGTCCGACCTCGGCAATGGCATTGGTGCTGACGAATACGGCAAAGTCGAATTCTTCGAGTCTTGCCAGAGCCGAATCCAGCGCGGCAGGGGCTTCGGTCGCCGCAATCTCGATCATCGGCAGGATGATGGCCTGCCCGCCAGCGGCTCGGATAAGCCCGGCAAGATGCTCGGCTTGAGCGGCCGGTCGGGTAACCAGAAAACGTCGATGGGTGAGCGGTAATTCGGTCGGGGCTGGCATATCAGTCCTGGGCTTGAATTAACGGTTGTGCGCCCTCGGTCAGCAACAGGTCTGCAACCTGGCGACCCAGGGCTGGGGCGGATTGACGACTGCCATTGGCTTCGGCCCGCAGTATCTGCGAACCATCGGGTTTGGCTACAAAGCCGCGTACCCGCAGAAAGTGATCTTCAACGACTTCGGCAAAGCAGCCAAGCGGTACCTGGCAGGAGCCGTTCAGACGAAGGCTCATGGCCCGTTCGGCCGTAACACAGTCGGCCGTGGCAGGGTGATTCAGGGGTTCGAGCAGGCTGGCCAGTTCGGGACGGTTGGTGCGGATTTCGATACCCAATGCCCCCTGGCCTACAGCCGGTAGACTCTCGTCCGAACTGAGGATGCAGGCAATGCGGTCTGACAGGCCCAGGCGTTTCAATCCGGCAGCAGCCAGCACGATGGCGTCGTACTGTCCGGCATCCAGCTTGGCCAGACGGGTTTGCACGTTGCCGCGCAAAGGCTGTACCTGCAGGTGAGGAAACGCCGCCCGCAGCTGGCTTTCGCGGCGCAGGCTGGAGGTACCGACAATGGCGCCGGGAGGGAGATCCTGCAGGCGCTGGTAGCGATTGGATACCAGCGCATCGTGCGGGTCTTCACGCTCGGTGATGGCGGCAATGATGAAGCCATCAGGCAAACGCATCGGTACGTCTTTCATCGAGTGCACGGCCATGTCGGCCCGGCCGTCGGCGAGTGCGGTTTCGAGTTCTTTGACGAACAGACCTTTGCCCCCGATCTTCGAGAGTGATTGGTCGAGAATCTTGTCACCTTGCGTGGTCATACCCAGTAGCTTGATTTCAAGAGCGGGGTACAGCGTTTGCAGGCGGTTTTGAATGTGGCGTGCTTGCCACAGCGCCAGTGCGCTTTCACGGGTAGCAATTACCAGGCGACGAGGGAGCGAATGGGCGGGCACGGCGCGCAGTCCTTAGGTTTCAGCATGATCGCCGGATTCTAACACGCCGCCTTGCCGTCGCATCTGGCGCTTGCCCGGCTGTCTAATCAACGCAACAGCACCCAGCATCCGGCACTGGCTGATCCGGGGTGGCCAGGGCCTGGGTTGCGAGGTGATCAACGACCCATTCCACCGACCTGTTGTGCCAGGTAGGTGGCGTAGTTGTCGGTCATGCCACCAATGAAATCGAGCACCCGCAGATAGGAGTGGTATAGCGGCCATTCCGGTTGGGGGGCGTTGTATTCCATCAGGTCGAGGATGCGGCGGTTACGAAAGCTGAGCTGGGGCCCGTTCTTTAGCTGATAGGTGGCGTCGCAGAAGGCGTCGAGCAGGATATCCAGGCAGGTGAACGAGCCAACTTCAATCTCGACTTTGCGGCGATTCTTGAAGATCTGTTCCCGAGCTAGCTTCTTGGCGGTGTTGATACCCTCGATCACGAAGCCTGGGCAGGATGCGAGCAAGTCGCCTTCGAATTCACCGTTGAGCAGGGTGTCATGTTGGCGCAGGAAGGCGGAGGAAACTTCTCGCACGCATCGATCTATCGACTTGCCGCGCAGCAGCGAAATCTTGCGGCGATAAGATGGCGCCGCAGCGACTTCCAGCCTGAGCAGATCATCATCGCCCCCACAAAGCTTGAACAGGATGGGCTCGACAACCTGATAAGGCAACATGCCGATTTCGATGCCATCTTCAAGATCCAGAATGGCGTAGCAGATGTCGTCGGCCGCCTCCATCAGGTAAGACAGTGGATGGCGGGACCAGCGATTGGCATGTCGCTCGGGCAAACCCAGTTCGTTGGCGACTTCTTCGAGCAAGGGCTTTTCTGCCTGATAGATGCTGAATTTTTCCTTGCGGCCAGCATGTTCTGAGGTCCACGGGTATTTGAGGGTGGTACCCAGTGTGGCGTAGGTGAGCCGCATGCCGCCCTGAAAGCGATGGTTTTCCAGCTGGGTAACCACGCGAAAGCCTTGGGCGTTACCTTCAAAGGTCTGCACATCCTTGCGCTCGGCAGTGGACAGGTTTTGCAGCAGATAGGCATGGGATTCACGCCGGAACCAGTCGCGAATCGCATATTCGCCTGCATGGCCAAACGGGGGGTTGCCAATGTCGTGGGCCAGGCAGGCTGCCTGGACGATGGCGCCCAGGTCGTAGGGGGTAATATGGCCCGGCAGACGATCCTGAATTTGTTGACCAACCATGATGCCCAGACTGCGCCCGACGCTGCCGACTTCGATCGAGTGGGTCAGACGGGTGTGGACATGATCGTTTTCGGTCATCGGGTGGACTTGGGTTTTGCGGCCAAGGCGGCGAAACGGGCTGGAGAAAACGATGCGATCATGGTCTTTGTGAAAGTCGGTACGACTACTGTCCGAGCGCTCGGCGACGGTGCGGCGCGGTATACCGAGCCGGTCGGCGGATAGCAAACGTTCCCAACTCATCCGGGTTGCCATATTTCTGCCTCTTGTTGCGTGTACGGCCAGCAATGGTAAGTGAGGGCTGCCTTCACGACAAAAATCCGCCTTTGCGCGACTCCGGATAAGACTCACCAGCACTTGGGTGCTGCAATGCAAAGCCAGGCCGTTTTCCGGCGAAACACAATCTGCAAACCTGGCGTCAACGGAATCTAGCCGGTTGCAATCGAGCCTGGGCTGCTGGGAGGAGAAATTCGATAGATTTTCATCGACCCTTTGCCACGGATTTCCACTTGCTCCGCTGTCAGCTGGCCAATCTGATCGGAGAGGCTGAGGTAGGTCAGCTCATCCATGGCGATTTGCATCGGCTCGGCCTCGCTGCACATGCGTGACGCGATATTGACGGTGTCGCCCCAAAGGTCGTAGGTCACCTTTTTGCGGCCGATCACTCCTGCAATGATCGGGCCGGTGGCAATGCCTACCCTTACACCAAAGGGGGCACCGGCCACCGGGGGGTGTTGCTGTGCCAGGGTGATGATGTCGAAAGCGGCATCCAGAACGCGCTGGGTATGGGTGAAAGCAGGGTCGGTTTCCAGGCCGCCTGCCAGCATATAGGCATCGCCAACAGTCTTGATTTTCTCAAGCGAATGTCGTTCGCAGAGCAGATCGATAGGCGTGAAAAAGCCATCGAGCATTTCCACCACGGCTTGTGGCGTCAGCTCGCCTGACAGATGAGTGAAATTGACGATGTCCGCAAACAGGATGCTGACATCCGGGTGTCCTTCCGCCACGATGGAATCCGGTGTTTTGAGTCGGCTGGCAATTCGATCTGGCAGGATATTACGCAGGAAATTGGCGTTGCGCTTGGCTTCGGTCTCCCACACCCTTCGATAGCCCTCATCAATAGATGGGTTGTGCTGCTGCAGAAGGCGTTCGATGGTGGGGGAGAGGAGGGCTCTTCTTTTACGCTCGTTCATCAAGCACTCCTGGGTAATCAAGCAGAAACGCTGGGAGAGGGGCGAATTGCCACGAACTTGGTGATGTTGGGGAGGCACATGGCCGCTGACCCATAGCATCAACAGTGTCGATGTTTCAGGATAGCAGCCGTGTCTGACAAATGTGGGCGGCTGGCCTGCCGTGTGTCGGGCCAGGACAAGCGGAGGATGGGACGACCTACCCGCCAGCCTGTCGGCCCGTGCTAAGCTGTGGCCCCATGCGCTGGCGGTTCTCCATCTCCTACCTTGCGCGCGGCGAGCAGACGTCTCTAGTGTCGCGCTACTTTCTGGTTGCGTACCATTTGGTCGTGCTGGTGGTCAGTCTGTACCCGTTTTCCGGCTGGCGCTTTACCGGCGAGCCGGTGCTGGCCTTTCTCGCTTACCCGCTGCCTTTCTATCAGACCCTTGCCGACAATGCCTTGAATGTTCTGGCCTACATGCCGATCGGCTACGCCTGGGTCATGCTGTTGCGCGCGCGCTGGTATTCATTGGCCCTGGCCGTGGTGGCTGGGGCCATGCTCAGTGGCTCGATTGAGTTTGCCCAGCAGTTTCTACCTAGTCGCATCGCTTCGAATCTGGACATGCTGACCAACACTGCCGGAACATTTCTGGGTGGATTGGCGGCGTATTGGATGCACCGCGCGCAGTGGGTCAGACATTGGCAGATTCTGCGTCAACAGTGGTTTGTGGCGGGTGGGTTGGCGGATCTGGGTATTGTGCTGTTTGCCCTGTGGTTTCTGACGCAGTTGGATCCATCGGTGCCAATACTGGGAATTGTGGTGCAGCCAGCTGGGCTGCCGCAGCCTTTTGTCTCTCCGTTGCACGATCCGGAGATCTTCCTGCGCCTGCTGGAAGCTGGCGGCGTCACGCTCAATCTGGTTGGCGTATCCTTGTTTGGACTGGTGCTGGTGAGGCCCCGTCGCCATCCCTGGGCGACGGTTCTGGGGCTGCTGCTGGGGTCATTGACGATCAAGGTTGCTGCGGCAGGGCTGATGCTCAAGCCAGGTGAATTCATGGCCTGGTTGAATCTGAATGTGGTGACCGGGGCGTTGCTGGGTTTGCTGATCCTTGTCCCTTTGACCCGGCTCCGTCGCAATTGGCGGGCGCTAGTGGCGGCTTTGTCGCTGGCGGCGGCTCAGATGGTTGCGGCGATCTGGCCGCTGACCGAGGTGCTGTCGGCAACTCTCAAGCTGTTTCGTTGGAACTATGGCCATCTATTGCATCTGTCTGGTTTGACGCAAATGGTGTCCGAGTGGTGGCCCTATGCGGCGGTCTGCTTCTTGCTGAGTTTTGCCGTCAGCGAGTGGCGCCGTAAGGAAGTGATTCTCGATTGATGGCTCCCCGCCGCATTTCGCGCCAAGGAGCCGGTGCAGAGGTTTACTGGGGCGGGATCTGTAAGGGATGGGCAGGGTTTACAAAACGGTCGCCGCGCAAAAGCCGGTCCAGCATGGCGGGGTCTTTCCATTCGGCTTTGACCTGCTCGGAAAAAACAATATCAGTCAACCTGATCTCTCCCATGCGCGGGTTGTAGGCATCTTCGCGAAAGCACTGCGCATAGCCGGTTTCGGTTTCATGTGCGATGACCGAATGCAGGTGCACGTCGGCTTCGCCATTACTCATGTCGGTGTTCTTGAGAATGGCATCGATCATCACAAAAAACATGCGCGAGAACTGCTCGGCTGACGGTGACACTGGCAGCGAAATCCAGCGTGCCGAGTAGTGCTTGGCCCAGGCAATGTACTCGGCATCGTCGCGATCCCAGAAGCAGATCGCATGGTCAAAACCGTCGATGACATCGCGTATCGTTCCCTTCATCAGGCCAAAATCGTAGACCATCTGCCCCTGATCAAAGGCATGGGCTTCCAGCAGCACTTCAATCTTGTAGCTATGGCCGTGAATCGACCGTCGGCAGCGGTCAGTGCTGCAGTTGCGGACAATGTGGGCGTTTTCAAAACGAAAGAGCTTACGGATCAGCATGGCGATAGTCTGTGAAAAGGGCCGCGCTTTTTAGCACGGAATAGCAAGGGATACAACTTTATCACCTTGTTTTTTCTGGAAAAACCATATTCCGGGTATGGGGAAGCAACTGATGCAGCTCTCGCAGATGGCGGATTTTATGGTCTGCCCAGGTGCCCGATCGCAGTTCCCGGCTGATCCAGACAGTGCGCATCCCCAGCCGCTTCGCGGTTTCGAGGTTTTCCAATGTGTCTTCCACCATGATGCAGCGACGCGGGTCTAGTCGATACCGTTTGAGCAGGCGGCGATAAGCAATCGCTTGGGGTTTGGGGTGGTAGGCCGAGTGTTGAATGGCGACTATGCCGTCAAAAATGTCCTCAATCTGCAGGGCGCGCAGGACGGACACGGCATAGATCAACGGACCATTCGTGAACAGCAGCTTGCGGCCAGGCAGCCGGTCCAACACCGCACGCACGCCGTGCATCGGCCGGATCTGCTGCCTGAGATGTGGGAGCACATGGGTGTGGCGCAGAAAGTGTTCTGGATCAATGTGGCGATGGCTACGCACCACACCATGCAGGGTGGCGCCGAAGCGCTGCCAGTATTCGAGTCGCAGCCTGTCGGCGTGCGCTTCTTCAATTTGCAGATGCTCGGCGAGGTAGTTGACCATCTGCCGATTGATGGCGGGGAAAATATCGGTATTGGCGTCGTGCAGGGTATTGTCGAGATCGAACAGCCAGACGGGCGGCAGACTACGGCGAGTCTGCCGCTTGGTGCGAGAAGGTAAAGGCATTCAGTGCATGATGTAGTTTTCGAGCTGGGCGATCAGGAATTGCTGTTCTGCAATGGTTTCACGCACCAGATCGGTGATCGAAAGTACGCCAAGGACGGTGTTGCCATCCATGACCGGCAAGTGTCGGAAGCGTTTCTCCGACATGATGGCCATACATTCATCCACAGTTTGTGATGGTTTGGCAAATACCACCCGCCGGGTCATGATTTCGGTGATAGGCGTTCCGGCTGAGGTTTTCCCCTGCAGTACCACTTTACGCGCATAGTCGCGCTCCGAAAAAATACCTAGCAGTTTGTCGCCATCCATAACCAGAACAGCGCCAATGTCTTTTTCTGCCATCAGCTGCAAGGCTTGGTAGACCGTCGCCTCCGGGCGCACCGCGAATACGCCTTGCCTGTGCTTTTCTTGCAATAGTTGACGCGCGGTCTTCATTCGTTAGGTCCTCCGTGTGTTGGCTGGCAGATCAGAGTCAGCGTCGCGACGCCTGCCCTAAGCGTGGCGATGCAGTGGGCTTACGGTGTGCTCCCCAGTCGTTGCCGGTGTACTCAAGGCAAATGTCAGGCGAGCCACTACAGCTTCACTATAGCAGCCACGCTCTGGCTTGCACGGCAGGGGATGTTCAGTACACGGTGTTGGACCTGTCGAGTGGGTATAGAGGCAGCTCTGGCTCGTGTGGTCTGCAGGGGCAGGGGGGGCGGTATAGGCACCGCCCCGTTATCCTTGATTTCTTGAAGGCCATTGTTGATGGCTTGGGGGCTGGATCAGGCCTGTCGGCCTTCCCGATGGCGTATCAGGGCTAGCGATGTGAGGATGGCGCAGACGAACAGTATGGCGCCAATGGCACCGATCGCTTCCATGCGGGAAAAGCGCGTGGCCAATAATGCTGCGGCAAAAGGCGCCAGTACACTGCCGATGCGTTCCAGCAGACGGAATACACCCAGGCCCATTTCCGCTTCACTTCTATCCCTATCGCGTCGGACCAGGCTGGTGACGAGCGCCAGCTGTGGTGCGCTGATACACGCTTGTGATGCTCCGAGCAAGGCGCAACACAAGGCAATGCCCAGCTGGCCATCGATCATGACTGCTGCGATACATCCCAAAGCTGAACCAATGCCGCCCAGCAACAGGAAGGGCTTGCGACGCCCCATGCGATCCGACATGCGGGCTGCCCAACCGGCGACCAACATGAAGCTGAGGAAGTACAGCAGGATCATCCGGCCTGTTGCGGCTTTGGAGGCCCCGGCATCTGCCATGGCAAGTGGTGCGAGCACTACCAGAATCGCTGTCGCGGCAAATTTGGTTGGAACGGCAGAGAACACAATCAAGCCACCGAATTTGCGGTCTTTCAGGTATTTCAAGATTGTGCGCAGTCCGGGCGGGGACGAAAGCTCGGTTTGGCTCAGCTGCGGCGGCAGAACCCGAAGCGTCAGCATGGCCGCAGAGATGGCACACAACGCGCAAGCGACAAAGGCCGCTTCGTAACCAAACTTGTCGGCAATGGCACCACCCAGCATTGGTCCGCAGACCCCGGCAGCCACTACGGCGGCAGCGACTTCAGCCAGCCCTCTGGCGCGCGTTTCCAGCGATGTGGCGCGAATAACGGCTGCCTGGCCGAAGATCAGCATCAGACCGTAACCCAACCCCGTCAGCCCACGTAGAACGGCCAGCACTTCCCAACGCTGAGCGAAGCCGGTCAAGGCGAGGCAGCCGCCAGCCAGCAGACCGGATAGCAGCATGCCTTTTCGTAAACCTACCCTTTGGGCCAGCATCGGCCCCAGCGGCTGGGACAGTGCCCAGACCAGCATGAAGGCGGTAATCGGGATGCCGATCATGGCGGCAGAGGAGAGTGGAGCGTCTGGCCCCACCAGCTCACCAGCAAAGACTGCAAAGAAGGGACGACTCAGCTCTTCAGAGAGAGCGATCAGAAAAATGATCAGGCGTATGCCTATGGTGGCATCGGGTGGGGCGAGCGCACCGCGATATCCCAGGCTGTATTGGACCGCCAGGCGATCAAGCCGTGCCATGGCTTGATCGGTGGCGTGGTGTCCGGATTCTCCCAGCAGGGAGACTTTATGCCGTAGCACTTCATAGCGTTTGCGCAGCTGGTCCTGGCGCTGATCAAAGTAGGCGGCGATATGGGCAACGCTATGGTTGCCGGACAGATTGGCGCGCCGACTCAAATCGCCGCGTTTAATCGAGCGCAGCAAGGAGCCCAAGATGGTCAGCGGCTGTTTGCGCCAACGGCGGGCGAAAAAGCGCAGGCATTCCAGTACCAGCACTATCGCTACTAATACCGCAACCGCCAGATCGAACATGATGTCACCGACTTGCCGGTCGATGTAGTCGGCAGGAAAGCCGATCTGCAGCTGTAGGTCTCCACTGATCAGCGGTAGCGTCAGATGACGGTAACGCGACTGGCTACGGGTTTCCTGTCCCGAAGACAGGTATTCCCTCACTGCAGCAACGTCTCGCTCATAGCGCACGATGACAGCGAGCTGGCGATCATCGGAGCCTGTCAACGCGATGAATTCGAGCTCATGACGCGACTCCAGTTCGTGGGCGAAGGATTCTTCTACACCAAACAGCTGATCTGGCGGAATGCCCAGATTCAAGGCCCGGTTGAGCTGGCTTTGTAGTGACCGGCCAATCACCAGCGAGTTTTTCTCGATGGAGTTTGCGATTAAGGGGCTACCTGCCTGGCGCGCTTCGATTACCAGGAATATCAACCCGCCCAATAGACTGGCTAATAAGGTGGCAAGCAGAAGACGGCTGGACATGGAAAGCAGGATTTGTCTCGTCATATTTTTTTGCCCGTCGAGGCGCTGTTTTGCAGTCGGGAGATTTCAGCCTCGGCTTCAGCAAGAGATTGTTCAGCGTGATCAAGTTGATTGAGCGCGGTAGATAGCGGCAAACCCGGAATGGCGGGTAATTCGGCGGGGCCTTCATCACGCTGTACTTCGGCTTGAGCCGTTGATAGCAGGTGACGCATCAGTCCGCTGAACAGGGCCACGACCGCTGCGCCGACCAGCACGACACCGCCAACGCCAATCAAGCTGTCTTTCCAGAGCAGGGTAGCCAGCGCATTGCCAGAGCTCACGGTTTCAATACGGTCGTATATGAGCCAGATGGTCGCTGCGGGCCTACCTTGTGCATCGCGCGCCAAGGCACCGTGAACCGCGAGATTGCCGATCCGTTTATCGAAGGTGGCATTTTCGGCGTTGTCCTTCGATAGCCGCAACAGCCAATCGGGTGGGATTCTGTCGAGGCTTTGCGAGTTTCCGACTGAAAGTTTGCGGCTCTGGATGACATCTGCCTGGGTAATCGCGCGAATTTTCTTGCTGGTGGGGTCAGTCGAAGCGCGTAACAGACTGTCGTCAAGAATCATGATGGCAGTCAGATGAGGGTCGTTACCGATCTGCTCGATGGCGAGACGTTGTAACTCGGTCATATCTTGCAACTTTAGACCTAGACGAAATCCAGCTTCAACCGAGTCTTCCAGCTGGTCGCCAACAATGTTGAGACGCGACTCGGTCAGGTTATCCATGGCTTTCTCTATTCTTAATGAAATCAATAGAGTAGCGAGTCCAAGGCATACCAGTGCGACGAAGCAGATGGCAAGCAAAATACCTTTGCGACCAGTCGCGCGTGCGGGGGCTGAAACAGCTTGCGCGGCATTCATAGTGGGGATGTGTCTCCGGGGATTGGGTTCCCTGCTTATACTGGAGGGTAAATAATAACGATGTGACTATAGTTTGCCCCTGCTTATGGCGCCAAACGGCGCCAAGCAGGAAACCGGAGAGTTTGCCGTGATTTTGTTGTCAATTGTACAAATTGCCCGACGCGCGAGGTATTTCGTGCTGTTTTTGCTGACAGGTCTGATTGTCAGTCAGTCTGCCTGGGCCGAAGGCGCACGCCAGTTTCGAATTGTGATTGCGGTGCCGCGTGCCGAAAACACGATTGAAGCAGCGTTTAGAGACTATCTCAAGAAACGTGGCTTGCAGATTGAGTATGTTTCGATTCGCTGGAGTGGTAAGGCCGAGGACAGTGCCAAGCTGGTGAGTGATGTACGGGCTGCCAAGCCGGACCTTGTCTACACTTGGGGAACACCAACGACGCTGGCTATTGCAGGTACCTACGATACTGATGCACCACAGAAATATATTCGGGACATACCAATCGTATTCACGACAGTGTCTGATCCGATAGGCAGCAAGTTACTGCATAGTGCCGAGAAGCCGGGGCGCAACTTAACGGGTGCCAGCCATCTGGCGCCGCTTCCGGTTCAGCTGAAGGCCATCGCGACCTATCGCAAGTTCAGTCGCCTGGGGTTTATTTACAACCCCAAAGAGCCCAATGCAGTCAATGTGAAGAAGGAACTCGAAAAGGAAGCCGCAAAAAACCAGTTTGTGCTGTTGTCCGAACCCGTGGCGCTTGGTCCTGATGGCCAGCCAGACCCGAAGGTGTTGCCAGATCTGGTGCGCAAGATTGCGGCTGAAAAGGCAGATTTTCTTTATATGGGTCCGGATACCTTTGTTTCGTTAACCAACCGTGACGTGGTTACCGCCACGGCTCTGGAGGTCAATCTGCCGACTTTCTCGGCAACTGAAAGTGCGGTGAGAACCTCCAGGGCATTGTTCGGGTTGTTCAGTGCCGGCCCCAACGTGGGGCGCTTTGCGGCATACAAGGCCGCGCAGATTTTGGATGAGGGAAGGGCGATTGAGACGATTCCGGCAGAAACCCTGCAGAAATTCTCGTTGCTGATCAACATGCCAACAGCGAAAGCACTCAGGGTTTACCCGCCGTTATCGTTGCTGAATGTTGCAGATGTGGTGGTTACGCCTCCGCCACCTGTTACCCCGGCCAACCCACAGGCTGCTTTGCCAAGTGGTGGGCCGGTTACCCCCGCTGCGGTCGGGGCAAAGTAAACGCTGGAAATAAAAAACCCGCTTCATGGGGAAGCGGGTGGAGCGGTTCAGTGGGACTGCGGCGGGGTATCCAGCCAGCGTCCCATGCAGAAGCAGGGTTCTTCGGAGTAGCCAAGCTTGGCGTAGAAATCTGCGGTATGTCGGTTGACATCGCGGATCAATAAGAGCACCTTCGGCGCCCCTTGCTGTTTGAGCCAGGCTTCCGCGTAGACCATGAGGTCCCTGCCAAGCCCCTTGGTTTGCTCATCAGGGTGGACGGCGAGGTAATAAACCCAGCCACGACGGCCGTCGAAAGAAGCGACGATGCAGCCGATCAGGCGATCATCGGATTCCAGAATGAAGATCTGCCCGCCGTCGGTTTCGTGAATACGACGAATGTCGGCAAGTGGATCGTTGGGGTACTGACCCAAACCTGCAAGGTGGATCAGATTGACGGTATCTGCCTCATCACTGGGGCGGTAGGGACGGATTCGACGGGATGGATTGTTCAGGTCTGACATGGCGTATCTCGCAATGAAGGACGGGTTAGGACGCTATTTTAGTGCCGAGTGCGTCTTTCGAGTCTAGGCCGCATTGTCGCAAGTTTCATGAAATTCGGTGAGCAAAGATTGAATCTGACCGACACAAATCAAAAAAATTGCCCGTGCAAGGCGTTGTATTGCACTGCGGAGTGAAAACATGAATTTATCAAAACCGACTTTGCATACGCCCTTTCCTTCAGAGATTCAAGGATATAGAGCGCGTTTGTTGAATGAGTCGGATGCTGGGCTGGTTATTTCCTTGCGTCATTCGGTATTGGCCGAGTTGGTTCATCCGGATGTTTACGTTCAAGAGGATAACGAACACAGTTTTGTTGCCGAACATTGCGGTCCTAGAGGGCAGACTATCGGTTTGTTCGATAAGGATACCTTGATCGCGTACGCAGCCGTAGGTTTCCCTGAAAGAGGCGACGAAGACAATTTGGGAAAAGTGGTAGGCCTGTCTGATCTGGAATGCGCCAATGTCGCTCATATTGCCAGCTGCATGGTTGCAAAAGGGTATCGCGGCAGAGGTTTGCAAAGGCTGCTGATTGCGGCCCGATTTGCAGTCTGCGAGGCTCACCAGCGTTGCCATGGATTAGCTATGGTGTCGCTCTACAACCACCCCAGTCGTCACAATATGCTCAAGCAGGGAATGTATATTCGCTGGGTGGGCGAGCTGCATTGCGGTCATGACACTTTGCGGCGTCAGTTGTTGTATATCAACCTCAATAGCCGGGTAACGCCTGCAGGAACTCAAAAAATCTGGTTGGCTAGCGACGATTTCGCTTCTCAGGCGGAGCATGTGACGAATGGCTGGGTCGGCGTGGCAGACTTGAGGGAAGGCGATTCAGCAAAGGTCTGCTTTGTCCGTTAGGTTCTGTTGACATAAGGTTTGCAGATTGCGTTTCGCCAGAAAACGGCCTGGAACAAGGCGCAGAGCGTGCCGCATAGTTATTCTATGCAAGACTCTGCAACGCAGGGCCCGGCGCGACGGCAAACCTTACGTCAAAAGAACCTCAGCATTCTGGGCTGACGTTTGGGCTGCAGGATGGAATCGCAATGCCACACAGGTGATGTCGTCAGCCTGTGATGCACCCTGCGCAAATTCGCGTATCGCCTCTACAACGCCGCTGGGTACGCTTGATATCGGGCTGTTCGGGCCAATTGCCTGTAGCGTGTGGGCGAGGCGAGCTTCGCCGAATAGTGCTTCTTGCTGGTCAATAGCTTCGGTCACGCCATCCGTGAACATCAGCAGCGTGTCGCCTGGTTGCAGGCGAATGGCGGTCTCGGCGTAATCGGCGTTGTCCAGTACTGCCAGCGCAATACCGCCCGTCTGTGGCAGCCATTCCAGCTCTCCCTGGCGGTTTTGCAGCAAGGGTGGGTTGTGGCCGGCATTAGCGAAGGCAAATTCACCGGTTACCAGATCCAGTACGCCATAAAACGCCGTGACAAACATCATCTGTTCGTTTTCTGCTGCCAGTAGTTCATTCAATTTTGCCAGGCATGCGGCGGGCGATCGCAGGAAGCGGGCATGCGTCTTCAACATGGTGCGTGAAATGGCCATGAAGAAGGCAGCCGGCACCCCTTTGCCGGAAACATCTGCGACCACGACCCCCAGATGTGTATCGTCGAGTAGAAAGTAGTCGTAAAAGTCGCCTCCGACCTCTTTGGCAGGGATCATGGTGGCGGCAATCCCCACTTCCTCCCGTGGCGAGAAGGCGCGGGGCAAGATCGATAACTGCATGCGTCGGGCGATTTCCAGTTCCTGAGTCAGGCTGGCTAATCTGGCCTTGGTTTCCATGGCCTGCTGCAGCTCGTAAACCAGCTGCAGCAAGCGGGACTGTTGAGCATTGATGAGGGCCGAGAGGCGACCGAGAATCTCGGCCAATGCAGATAGCTGGTTGCCATCCTGGCTGGATGCGGCACTGAGCGCTTGGTCAAGATCACGCAGGACTTTGTCGCGCGCCTCGTCATTCAGGTTGACGGCCAGGGCCAGCAATTGCTCCCGTATCAATCTTTCCTGACGCCAGCGCTGGCGGGAGCGCTCTTCCCGCAGCATTTCCAGCTTGACCAGCTCTTCCCGCAAAACGCCCACGGCGCGCGCCATGTCTCCGGCTTCGCCTTGCAGTTCTTCATCACTATCCGGCAAGCGAGCGTTGGTTTCGCCACGCGCCAACGAGTCCAGCACAACTACCGCACGGGAAAGTGGCTGCAAGGAACGGCGAATGTATAAGAACAGGCCAAAGGTGACCAATGCAGCCATAGTGAGGCCGATGCCAGCCCAGACGAGGGTGAAGAGTCGGTCATCGGCATTGGCTCGACTGATGTCGCGCAAGGTGACCAGTGCGCCGATGATGCGCCCCTCTGGGTTTTTGACCGGCAATGTCACTGCCAGATGAACGATGTCACCCCGCGTGATGCGCTGGACATTGACCGCCCGGGGGTTTGGGCTGGCTCCAACTTCTTTCCACAGTGTGAGGTTGGTGCCGTGGGTGACCCGGCCCCGCAGGTTCATCATATAGGCTTCGGAGGCCAGGTTCTGCTTCAGCTCGCTTAGGGCCTCGTTGATCGGAAATCCCAAGGCGATCACCGCCACCGTAGCGCTTTGCTGATGCAATGGCTGTGCAACCAGTAGCTGGTAACGCTGGGCATCCAGCTGGCTGATGCCCGATAGCGGCCGGTTACTGTTCAGCAGCCCGGCCAGGCCACCGGCATCGAGCAGGCTACGTTGGTCCAGATCGGCACTGGAGCTGTAAAGCAAGGCATGACGCGGCGTATAGGCGTCAATCCGTAAACCTGGATTATCGGCGCTATAGGCGTCGAATACCTGGCTGGCCTTGTTGCGATCCTGGCTAGTCAGGGCGGAAGCCAGGTCACGATTGCCAAGGAGTCTGTCAGCATGCTCCTGCAAAAGCTGCAGCTGTCGTGCCTGAATTTTGTTCCAGGCGATGTCCTGGGACAGTTTCAGCGAGTCGGCATAGCGTGCTTCAAAGCGTTGGTCGCGTTGCCAAAGCATCAGGATCTGGCCTGATATGAGCACTATCAGGGCGGCCAGAACCAGCAGTGTCAGTCGGGTTCTGAGCATGGTTTAGCGTCGATACGGTGTGCGCAGCACAGGCAGGATGAACTGGAGCACCAGCAGGGCCAGCGAGGCAATCGCCACGAGCCAGGGAAGAGTGGTTGTGCCGCCATGAGCAAGCTGATTAATTGCCAGAAGACCGATAGTGGCAGCCAATATCTCGGTTGCCAGCCTCGGCCTCAGTTGGGACCAGATGATGCGGCGGGAATGCCAAGCCCCCGCAGTCAGCAGCAAAACGCCGATACCCAAACACAGATTGGGCATGGGCCAGCTAGGCATTGCCAGAATGAGGCCCGCAGGAATGGCTAGCCAGGGGATGAATTTAAGTCGAGGTAACTGCCCCAGCAGAGAGCCAATGGCGATGGTCATGGCAATGGTAATGGTCAGAAGCGGGCGCGTCTCGTAGTCTAGCCGGTCAACCAGCAACAGGGCGCTGCCCCATAAGCAGGACCAGATCAGGCCGCTCAACAATGCTGCCAGGTGCGACGACCAGTCATGCAGCCCGCTTCCCAACGGGATAGGGCGGGATCGCCAGGCAATGTGGGTGGATCGCACCGATAGCCATGTGACAATCAGCGCAATACTGATGATAAACCCCGCGAAGTAGCCATACTCGCCAGCCAGGGGGCGGAGGATGGTACCAAAAAGTAAGCCACTGATTTCGAGCCCTGCCACGACAGCTGGTGCCCAAGGAGTCCAGTGGTGTTCTCGATTCAAGTACCGGGCAGCATTGCTGCAGCTGCACGCAACCAGGGCGAGAGCTAAGCCACCCAGAATTCTGGATAGCCCTATGCCTACGCTGCCACTCACAAGATAAGGGGCCGGGATTGAGGCCAGTAATACGAATATTCCATACATGGTCATGCGCTCGGCTGGAATATGGCGCAGCAGGGTATGAGCCAGCCCCCCACCTATCAGCAAGCCGAATGGCAATAGCCAAAGTAACTCAAGTACGCCTCCTGAAATACCGCGTGCCAACCCGATGATGCTACCGGTCAGTACGATCAGCCATCGTCCATCCGACATCACGCTGTTTTCGCGGATTAGCGACGGGCGGCCGTTTGAAAATTGGAAATGCCCTTGGCTGTCTGCCAGCAGTTTCGCCAATGAAGCCCGTCGCTCTGCATCGGGTTCGGTTGCCCGCAACGAGCGTATCAACCTGACCAGTCGGGTGGAGCTTTCGTTGATTGCCCGGACCTGAGCAATCAACTTCTCGTTGCGTGGATCTCCCGCGCCATGATGAACGCCACGAAACACCTGATCCAGCTTGCCTGCGGCAATGGCTTCCATCATCCGGTCGGTTGCGGCGGCTCTTGACTGCGGTCCTCGTCGGAAAACAAAGCGAAAGGATTCATGGGCCGCACTGGTGCCTGCAATCAGCAATGCCAACGCCAGAGCCAGAATAGGCAAGGCAGTTTGCAATACGGGGACGGGGTTGAGGCTGGCACTCACCACGGCCAGAGTCTGCCCTTGCAAAACCACGGTGGCGGCAACGGTGCCGTGGCTTGCCATATTGGGCTGGCTGATCTTGAGCGACTGGATCTCTGGATTCTCTTTGTGCCGGCTTTCGATCAGCTCTTCCAGACCGATAGGGGCATCCAGGGGGATACCAACGGCGGCAGCACGCTCCAGTGTACGAGCAATGCTGTTGACGACCAGCTGAGCCTTGGCACGAGCCTCGGCGGCACGGACTTTTTGGGCATGATCAAAAGCAAAAAAACCGAGCGTGGCCAAAAACAGGGCGAGCAAGATGCCCGAAAGCACAGAAAATCGAAGCTCCAGTCGTCGATCCATTTAGATGCGTCGTTCTTCTGATTCCAGCGTGGACAGTGCGTCATCTAGGCGTGTTGCAAGCTGTTCCAAGGTTTGGTTGGTTGTGAAAAAAGGGCGATTGGGGTTTGATGATGCCATTTCACTGGCAACACGACCGGTGATACGCCATACCAGGCGATAAAACCCAAGTAGGGCAAGCAGTAGTGTAACGCCAGCTGCAATTGCCCCGATAATAGTCGCTTTTTGCGTCTGTACGTATTCGTCGGGCGGGTGAGTCTGGAAGGTCAGCGCCAAGTGGCCGGCAGTTTCACCGAAAGCGTTGCGGATAGGTAGCCCCAGCACGGTTTCATTCCCGTCACGAACCATCCAGATGCCGTGGTCTGATAGGCGATGGGTCGCCTTGAGCCAGCTTGGCGGTACCAGTTCCTGAATGGAGCCTCGGTCGGTGTTGAATAGCGACAAACCCGAGACATCAAAAATCTCGGCTGCCTCCAGTGCTCTATCCTGAGTGATCAATTGCTCCAGTCGGTCTTGTGCGCCGCGATCATCGGTCAAGTCAAAACCGAGGTTGAGATCGGTCTCCACTTTCTCGCGCAGATCGGTCAGCATGACCCGGAAACGCTCGCGTTGCGAGGTATCCAATGCGGTGCGTTGTAGCCAGACCATTGAAAATACGCCGAGTGCAACGGCAATCGTAAATATAGTGAACCAAAACAGCCCTATCTCCCACAAAAGGCTGTGGCGAAGTTTGGCCGCAATTTTTGCGGTCCGGCGGGAGCCGATATGCATGTCGAGTCGAATGGAGAGATCTATGATGAAACGGATTTATACGCAGGCAATCTGCAGGGACCTGCTTCCCTGGCATTGTAGTCTGCTGAGCCACGAATGATAGAACGACTTGCCATGCCAAACGCGCTAAAACATACCTTACCCTGCCAGCTCACAGCAATTGCTGCACTGGCACAAGACATCGAGCGTTGGGGTGACGAGACCGGCCTGTCGGCAAAATTGGTCTTTGAATTGAACCTCATGCTTGA
Source organism: Parachitinimonas caeni (assembly GCF_030129945.1). Taxonomy (GTDB): domain Bacteria; phylum Pseudomonadota; class Gammaproteobacteria; order Burkholderiales; family Chitinimonadaceae; genus Parachitinimonas; species Parachitinimonas caeni. The sequence continues at coordinate 165,760 of NZ_JARRAF010000007.1, read as the reverse complement.
TGAGTTGATCACCAACATCATTGAACACGGCTATGCTGAGGTAGACAAAGGTACAATCGAGGTTAGTGCTGAAAACGATGCAGGCTTGATCGTGCTGGTTGTTCGCGATAACGCTGCGCCTTTCAATTTGCTTGATTTGTCTGAACCGGATCTGGAAAGCGACATTGAAGAACGGGAAATTGGTGGCCTGGGTGTCCACTTTGTCCGTTTGCTGGCGGATTCGGTTCAATATCGGCGAGAGGCGGATGCAAATATCGTGACGATCCGCAAGTCTGTGAACGCTACCTTGTCGCAGGAGGATGAATGACTGTTTCCGATCCGGGGAGGTTGATTGCCGATTTTGGCAGCCTGATCGGTATCCCGACACTTTGTCTGGATGAACGAGGCAGCTGCTCGCTGGTCTTCGACCAGAAATACCGGGTGACCTTGGCGCTTGATTCGGCTCGTGGTCGGTTTGTGCTGCATTGTGAGGTGGCGGCATTGCCGGTAGGGCTGGGCAAGTCGGCCTTGCTGGCCTTATTGCAGGCTAACTATCTGTGGCAAGGCGCTCAGGGGGCAACCTTGAGCATTGACCCGCCCGGCCAGTCTCTGGTTTTGATGTATTCAGTGGCCTTGGCTGGTGCGGCTAGAGATGACATCAATCATGCAGTTGAGTCGTTGTTGGATGCGGCTGACATCTGGTCACGCTATCTGGAAAGCAATGCATCTACGCGTTCTGCGGCAGAGGCGACACCTTTACGTAATTTTGGTATCAAGGCTTGAGCGCGCTGGGGTGTCTGGCGGTAACAAACAAAAGGCTGCGTGACCCGCAGCCTTCATCATTTTGCCCCTTGGCGATTCGTGGTGAATTAGAAGTCAAGCTCGACGCCGGCTTTGCGAAAACGCTCGCGTAATGCGGCCCTGGCGCGGAATACCCGGCTGCGAACTGTGCCAACGGGGATGGATAGCATCACCGCAGCATCTTCGTAGGTGATTTCTTCGACCGCAACCAATAGCAAGACTTCGCGCATTTCATCGGGTAGTGCTTCCAGCTCGCGGTATAGGTGCCGCATCATCTGGGCGTTGGCAACCTGTTCTCCCGGGTCGGTTTCATCTCCCGGCATTTCTTCAAGCGTTTCTTCCGATTCAAACTGGTGTACCCGATGCGGCGCGCGTGTCAGGTAGTTACGCACCAGATTCATGGCTATCCCGTAGAGCCAGGTCGATAGCTCGGATTCCCCGCGAAAGGTGGCAATCGCTTTCGATGCTTCGACAAACGCCTGCTGAGCGATATCGGCTGCGTCATCAGCCTGGCCGATATGCTTGAGAACCCAGCGATACAGGCGCGTCTGGTGGTCAGACACCAGCTGTCGAAACAGGCGCTCCTGCTCGGCTCTTGGAACTTCGTTGGAAGCGGTCTGCTCGCCACTACCGGAGTCGTGTTCCGACTCATCTGGAATATCTGACGCGATCACAATTTTCAAAGTCTGTGGGCTTATGAATCGGCAGCAAGACTTGTGGCCTTGCCGGCTCTGGCGGGGTGTCGCCTAGCTTTTAAAACTAGCACATCAGATGGTGCAAGTTTGCCGATTAGCTGCCGGAAATCAGGTTAAGTACTTCTTGCTGGTTCATGCTGGCCACTTGGGTGATGGCATCGCGCATCAGGCTGCGGGCTGTGGGTAGATCGATATGGTTGCGATCGCCATCTGCTGCGGCGTTGAAAGCCTTGGCAAAAACCAGGTCAATGGCTTTACGGGCATCGCTATCTATAGATTGGGCGCTTACTCCGGCCTCGCCGCAGGCGGCCCGAAACTCTGCATTATTGGCTGACGCGGAGATGGCGGTGCGGGACAAAAAATTCATACCGGAGAATGCCGTCTGGCTGGTCGCTGCCATATCAATGGCCAGGTTGACCTGACGTGAAGTCAGCGGTTTGCCTGCCTGGGCGTCCAGCCCCAGTTCGCGAGCGACCGCCTGGCCGATGCGGTTGCCATAACTGCCCAGCAAGGTTTGCAAGAATAGTGCAGCGGCGTCATTGCCTTGCTGGCTGCCTTCTACCCAGGCTACCTGGCGGCGGGATGGCGTTTCGCCTGTTCCCAGCAACTTCAGCTGGCCATCTTGCTCGGAAACCTGGATTTCCGTTCCGGTGCTGGCGGCCTGTTGAAAGGCATCAATCGAAAGAGGTGAACTGCTGTTGGATGTGATTTTCATGATGGTCGAAATCAGTTAGTTGGCTGCGGCCCAGACGCGGGGCCGGCTATTTGGCTTCGAACTCCGCATCGCTACATCGAGTAAGTGACAGGGCAACGAAAACAGTTCCAACAATTCAAATTTCGACCGCAGAAATGCAAAAAGGACCAGCTAGTGCTGGTCCTTTTTGTTCTAACTGGTGGCCAAGGGCGGAATCGAACCACCGACACAAGGATTTTCAATCCTCTGCTCTACCGACTGAGCTACTTGGCCGTCGAGAGAGGCGCATTAAACACTATCAGAACGTGGGTGTCAACAAATTCCGTGGAAATTTTTAAATTTCACTCTGTTGTTCAGATGTTTGAGTATGGGCTGCATATGAGTTTTTTTGAAAATATATTTATATATCAATTTGTTATGTTTTTATTGTTTGTTTGCGGATTTGAGGTGGGGGCGGTTGCGAGAATTTCTCCGATAAGGGGTTGGTGCAGGGAGTGCCGTAGGTCGGCGCTTAACTGAATTTTCTTGGCTAGCCATTGGTGATGTGGGCGCAGAGAGGGCGGCCCTGTGGCACACTGCCGGCCACGTAAACCCCTCAGCGGGTATTGGGTAAATCTGGATTGTTTGTGAGGGATAAAGATCATGAACTGGAAAACACGGCTGCTGGCAGGCAGTCTAGGGCTGGCGATGTTGGCTGGGCCGGTGCAGGCGCTGACAGTAGATAAAGTGAATCACTTCACGCTGGGCAATGGCATGAAGTTTCTGGTGGTGGAGAGTCGGGCAATTCCAAATGCGAATTTCTATGTGTTCTGGAAAGTCGGCTCGCGTAACGAGGCGCTTGGCGCGACTGGGTTGTCACATTTTTTTGAGCACATGATGTTCAATGGCGCGTCCAAGTATGGCGTCAAGCAGTTTGATCGGGTGATGGAGGCCAAGGGAGGTACCAACAACGCCTATACCACGACCGATGTGACGGTTTATACCAACTGGTTTCCGGCCACTTCGCTTGAAACGATCTTTGATCTGGAAGGTGACCGAATTGCCAGCCTGACTATCGACCCCAAAATGGTTGAGAGTGAGCGTGGCGTGGTGATTTCGGAGCGCACCACAGGCCTTGAGAATTCCAATTTCCGCATGCTTGATGAAGAAGTGATGTCCGTGGCGTTTTTGGCGCATCCCTATTCCTGGCCGGTGCTGGGGTTTGAATCGGATATCAAAGCTTGGACCCAGGCTGATCTGCGTCATTATTTCGATACTTATTACGCCCCCAATAATGCGGTGACCGTGGTGGTGGGAGATGTCACGTTTGACCAGGTGAAAAAATTTGCCGAGCAGTACATCGGCCCGATTCCGGCCCGTGCCAAGCCGCCGGCCGTGCGCACGGTAGAGCCGGAGCAGCGTGGCGAGCGGCGAGTGTTTGTAAAGAAAGCGTCGGTTACGACCCCGAATCTGCAGTTTGCGTTCAAGACGCCAGCCATCAACCATCCCGATTATTACGCGCTGGAGGTATTGCAAAGCATCCTGGCCGAAGGCAAGACCTCGCGGCTGTACCGGGCGTTGGTCGATCAGCGTTTGGCGACGGAGGTGGAAGTCTATGCGCCAGAAACCTTTGATCCTGGCGTGCTGAACGTGTTTGTTGTGGCGGCAGAGGGCGTTTCGGCGGCCAAGCTGGAGAAGGCCACGTTGGCTGAAATGGACAAACTGGTGCGCAATGGCATCAGCGAGCAGGAGTTGCAGAAGGTTCGCAAACTCAAGCTGATCCAGTATTACCGCCAGCTCGAAACGATCAATGGTCAGGCGTCGCTGCTGGGCAAGTACGAAACATTCTTTGGCGACTATCGCAAACTGTTTGATGCGCCCAAAGCCTATGAGGCCCTTTCTGTGGCCGACATCAAGGCCGTTGCCGCCAAATATCTGAAGAAATCGCAGCGCACCGTTGGCGTGCTGGCAGCCAAGGAGGAATAAAACGATGCGTTCACTCATTGCAAGCACCGTGATGGTGTTGTCCCTGCCCGCCGTGGCGGGGGAGTTCAAGCTGCCGGCTTATGAGCGCTATACCTTGCCGAATGGCCTGACGGTGTTCCTGATGGAGAAACATGATGTGCCATTGCTGTCTGTGCGTGCTGTCATCAAAGCTGGTGCAGTGGATGACGCGGACCGAAGCGGTCTGGCGCATCTGACACAGGAAGGCATTTTGCTTGGGAGCCGACAGTATCCGAAACAGAAATTGAATGAGGCATTCGACTTCAGAGGGGCGACACTGTCCGGCGTGTCGGGCTTCGAGCAAACCATGATCGCTGCCGACATGGGGCGTGATGACAGCGCCGCTTTACTGCCCTTGCTGGCCGACATCGTGCAGAAGCCAACGTTTGCACTTGCGGACTTCAGCAAGCTGCGCGCGCTGACGGTTGATGAGCTCAAGCAGCAAAGGGAGCAGCCGGATGCCGTGGTGAAATCGTATTTCAACCGAATGGCGTTTGGTTCGGGGGCGTATGGCAACCCGGTTGAGGGAACCGTTGCCAGTGTCTCCAAGCTGCAGCGGCAGGATCTGGCTGGATTTCATCAGCGCTACTATCGGCCGGAGTCGAGTGCGTTGGTGGTGGTGGGCGATTTCAAGGCGGATAGCATGAAGTCCACACTCAACAGCCTGTTTGGCGGCTGGCGGGGCGTTGGCACGCAGCCTTCGCGTGCCGAGTTGGGTCAGGTTCAGGCCGACAGGGCCAGGGTGTGGCTGGTGAACAAGTCCGATTCGGTCCAGACCACCTTTATGTTTGGGGGAGCGGGAGTGCCCTACAACCATCCGGACTTTGTACCGCTTCAGGTGATCAATACCGTATTGGGTGGCCGTTTTACCTCGTGGCTCAACGATGAGTTACGGGTGAGTTCGGGGCTGACTTATGGTGCGGGCAGCAACTTCAGCAGCAATGCCAAGGCAGGGGTATTCAAGGTCAGTAGTTTTACCGAGTCAGCCAAGACGGCTGACGCGCTGGCACTGGCTTTCAAGACCTACCAACGTTTGTGGCAGCCTGGAATTGATGCAACGACGCTGGAGTCGGCCAAGGCATATATCAAGGGCCAGTTTCCGCCGCGCTACGAGACAGGTTCTCAGCTGGCGAGCTTTTTGGCCGAGATGTTTGTGTACGACATCGGCGCTGAGCGCATCAATAATTTCAACCGGGATGTGGATAGCCTGACGCCTGAGCGGGTGCAAAGCTTGATCAAACAGCATTTCGCCAAGGATAAGTTGCAGATGGTGCTGATTGGCAAAGCCAGCGAGATCCGCAAGGTAGCCGAGCAGTATGGCGAGGTGACTGATCTGGAGATCAAGGCCGATGGTTTCGGTCCAAAGTGAACGCAATCTGGCCTGGCCTGATACTTGGCGCCGAGCGACCCCATGTATGAACTCAAAACCATCGGTCTGTTCTGCCTGACTGCCGTGGCCGAGATTGCGGGCTGCTATCTGCCGTATTTGTGGCTGAAGCAGGGAAAAAGCGCATGGCTGCTGGCACCCGCTGCAGCGAGCCTTGCGCTGTTTGCCTGGTTGCTGACGCTTCATCCCACTGCCGCGGGCCGGGTCTATGCCGCTTATGGTGGGGTTTACGTCTTTGTGGCCATTCTCTGGCTATGGCTGGTCGATGGCATTCGGCCCACAATCTGGGATCTGCTTGGGTCTGCGGTTGTTCTGCTTGGCATGACAATCATCATGTTCTCGCCAAGAAATGCGTAGCCGCACGCTAAAAAAAGACCGCCCGAAAAGGCGGTCTTTTTGCTTCAGGGGGGGGCATAGCGTTACCGAGTCAGCCCGAATGGGTCATCAACTGAGTGGCTGGGTTGGGTAAACCAGCGTGGTCCGTGTTCGGTCATGTAGAAGTGGTCTTCGTGCCGGATGCCGAATTCGCCGGGAATACAGATCATCGGCTCGTTGCTGAAGCACATGCCAACATCCAGCGGTGTGCTGTCGCTACCAACCAGATACGGCCATTCGTGAATATCCAGGCCGATGCCGTGACCGGTGCGGTGCGGCAGGCCCGGCAGTTTGTAACCGGGGCCGAAACCATCGGCTTCGAGCTGGCGGCGGGCCGCAGCATCGACTTCCCGGCAGGGGGTGCCCAGCTGTGCGGCGGCGAAAGCGGCGGCCTGTGCGGCTTTTTCGCCGTTCCAGACCGAGCGTTGACGCTCACTCGGCGTGCCAAATACATAGCTGCGGGTAATGTCAGACATATAGCCCTGTACCTTGCAGCCGGTATCAATCAGCACCATATCGCCCGCTTTCAGGATCTGCGGGTGTTTGACGCCATGTGGGTAGGCCGTCGCCTCGCCAAACAACACAATGCAGAAGTAAGACCCACTGGCGCCAACCTTGCGATGTGCCTCCTCAATAAAGGCTTCCACCTCGGTGGTGCTGATGCCTTCGTGCAGCATGCTGGCGGTGGCCTGGTGCACGGCCAGCGTCATATCAAAGGCCCGCTGCATCAGGGCGATTTCGTTGGCGGATTTGCGCATGCGGCAATGGGCGGTGACTTCGCTGGCGTTGATCAGCTCATAGCCGGCAGCCAGCTTGCGGATGCCATCAACGATGAAAAACGCCGCACTTTCACACAGACCAACCCGTGCTGACGCAGACAGACCCATGCGCTGCAGCACCGACAAAAACAGCTGATACGGGCTTTCATGTTCGTGCCAGGTATTCACCGGGCCTTCCACCACCATGTACTCAAGCAACGTGCCTTCTTCAAACGCCGGGGCGATGTATTCGATGGCACCACGGGCCGGCAGGATGGCGCCGACCATTCGCTCGCTGGGATACCAGCGGGTGCCGGTGAAATAGGCCAGATTGGTACCGGCGTTCAGGTAGACAGCGGCAATCTGGTTTTGCTGCATATACGTCTGTGCCTTGGCAATGCGGGCTTGATATTCGGGCAAGGCGATTTCACTCACGCCTTCCATCATATTGTGCAAGCTGGCCAGTGCGGCCTCACGGCTACTGCCTCCTACGCCTAGGGTCATGGCTGGGTTCTCCGGTTTGAAGGGGATTGTGGATGGGACTTGCCAGCGAGCGGTCTACACTGACTGCAGAGTCCGGGGGCTATTGGCACTTTGTTTCCAGATCGCATTCTGCCGTAAAACGGCGCTGCGTCGAGGCCAATCGCATTAGCTGATTTGGCGGGGCGGAGATAGTGCGTACCAACAGAGTCCTGGATTGACGACATCAAAAGCCACGTTTTCCGTATGGGGAGTTGCTATGTGCAAAGGGTATTCAGGTTATGGGCTGGTACTGGTGCTGGCTGGTTTGATCAATCCCCCGGCAGGCGCGGCCGATCGATTTTACTTCAGTACCATCGCGGGCAAGGCTGGGGCGGTAATCAGCAGTATCGACGCCACAGGAGCGGCTGCTCAGTTCAATACGCCACGCGGAGTGGCGATCGACGCTACAGGGAATGTCTACGTGGCGGATGCCAATAACCATACCATCCGCAAAGTGACCCCAACCGGAGAGGTGACGACCTTCGCTGGCACGGCCGGCAGTCAGGGCAAGGTCGATGCTACAGGCAGCGCGGCACGCTTCACCGAGCCTTGGGGAGTCGCTACCGATAGTAGCGGCAATGTCTACGTGGCAGATACCGGCAATAACGCGATCCGCAAGATTACGCCAACCGGGGTGGTGACCACGCTGGCGGGGGGCGGGGCAGGGGGGAGCAGTGACGGAACGGGCACTGCAGCAAGGTTTTCCGAACCGCGTGGCCTTGCGGTTGATAGCGCAGGCACGGTTTATGTGGCCGACTACAACAACCACCTGATTCGCACGGTGACCTCCGCAGGCGTTGTGACCACGCTGGCGGGCGCCGCCGGATCGCAGGGGAGTACCGATGCCACCGGTACGGCGGCACGTTTCAAAGGACCATTCAGCATTACCGTTGATAGCAGTGGCCTGGTGTATGTGGCAGATACCGGCAACCGCACTATCCGCAAGATCACCGCAGCGGGTGTCGTCACCACGCTGGCTGGGCAGTCCAGCGGGAGCGGTGCTGCAACCGATGGTACCGGCACTGCAGCACGATTCAGCGACCCGCGTGGCATCAGTGCCGATTCGGGCGGGAATCTTTATGTGGCCGACGCCGGTGGTCAGACCATCCGCAAAGTCACTTCGGCGGGGGTTGTCACGACCGTGGTCGGGACCAGTGGTAGCGCGGGCAGTAGCGACGGGGCCAGTGCGGTGGCGACGTTCAACGCACCATCAAGTGTCGTCGCTGATTCTGCCGGTAATCTCTATGTGGCCGATACCGTCAACAACACTATCCGCAAAGTCAGTGGCGGCAGTGTGACGACCCTGGCTGGTCTTGCCGGCCGCAGTAGCAGTGTCGATGGCAATCGTGCCTCTGCCAGATTTGAAGATCCGTACGCAGTTACGGCTGATAGCACCGGCAACGTTTATGTGGCCGATGCTACCGATCATTCAATCCGCAAAATCAGCACCAGTGGCGAAGTGACGACGCTGGCAGGCAAAGCTGGCAGCTTTGGTAGTACTGATGGCACCGGCAGTGCCGCCCGCTTCAAGAGCCCGCTGGGGATTGCTGTGGATGGCAGTGGCAATGTGTTTGTGGCGGATACCGGCAACAGCACGATCCGCAAGATCACCAGTGCAGGCGTCGTTAGTACGTTTGCCGGACAGGCGGGGCAGGTCGGCAATCTGGATGGCGTAGGTACGGCCGCCCGCTTTGGTGAAATCAATGGCATCGCAATAGATGGTAGCGGCAACCTGTATGTCGTCGAGTCGGGTAACACGGTGCGCAAGATTACCTCGGCAGGCGTGGTCAGTACGCTTGCCGGTAGTTCTGGCAAGCAGGGGCTGACCGACGGCACCGGCACGGCAGCCCGCTTCTCCGTACCGTTCGATGTGGTCGCGGATGGTGCTGGCAATGTCTATGTCTGTGACCATGGCAATCATGCCATCCGTAAAATCACCCCGGCGGGTGTTGTCACCACTCTGGCGGGCAATGGCTCGGCCGGCAATAGCGATGGAACCGGCACTGCTGCGACTTTCCGCTACCCCAGCGGCATCGGGGTGGATGGTAGTGGCAACGTCTACGTGGCAGATACCGACAATCAGGTTATCCGCCAGATCACGCCGGCAGGGGTGGTCAGCACGATTGGCAGCACGACCAGCGGTGGGGGCATTGGCTCCACCGATGGCATTGGCAGTACGGCGCGTTTCTACAATCCCAAAGACGTCTATGCCGATTCCAGCGGCACGCTTTACGTCGCCGATCGCGGCAACCATACGATCCGCAAAGGTCGTTCTCTGACGGCTGCCAACGTCAGCGCCGATTGCCTGTTTGATTGGGCCGAGAAAAACTACGCCAGTCTGCTGGCCCCTACCGGAGTATCTGCCAGTCTGGACCCTTACTACTACCGCGCCTATGCTGATACCCAGTCCTATCTTGGGGTTTCGTCAAAAGATCGCCATGTCTACTTTCTGAATGCAGCGGGACTACTGGACTTGGGTGAAGAATCCACTTGGTATGGCAAGGCCGGGTGTATGTAGGGACAGGTCGTGACGAGAAAAAGGCCACCAGTCGCTTTTAGGCGCTGTTGACGTTTTGTTTCCGGATCACGTTTCGCCGGATCACGTTTCGCTGGATAGGGTCTGGCAGCGAAACACGTTATAGACGCGGCTTGGCCCTTCTCTGGCGACAACCCTATCGCCTGATGGATTGAATAAGGCGCGTCGCCCTGAAACGAGCGCAAGAGCCATCATGCACCCGACATATTCAAGCGGGTTCTGCACTGGCGGCACATTCCTGCTGCCGAGTTGCCTTTAAGTCGGCCAGATGGATTCGAGGGGTATGGGCGGCGTAGACAAAATCGTTACGCCCCGCCAGCAGGAATTCACTGAAGGCATCCAGTATCGGCAAGTCGGCACAGGTTTCCTCCATCCACAGGAATTGCCCTGCTTCGTTCAATTCCAGGAAAACCAGACGGCCCTCTGCATCCAGCGCAAAATCGAAGGCGGCAATGGCGATGCCGAAGTGCCTCATCATTTTCAGGCAAAGATCATGAATAGGCTTTGGCAACTGGTACGGTTCGGCCTGTAATTGGCCGGCAACGCTATCGCGACGCCAATCGATGTTGCCCTGGCCAGTCAGCTTCAGTGAGAAATGGCTGTGGCCCATGCAGACCGTACGAACGTCTGCCACCTTGCGGATGAACTGCTGAAAAATGCCTGGATTTGCCCGCATCAGAGCTGCCGACGGTAGCTTGTCCGGGCTGATCAATTGAGCGTAGGCACGTTTTTCTCCACCATTTTCCAGCTTCCAATGATGAAAATTAAACGCCTTATATAAGGCTGGCCGGTTCTGGCTGACAAATTCGAGTACCGTTTCCCGGTCGTTGGAAATGCAGGTTTCTGGAATGGCTAAGCCAATTTGCGCGGCATGAAGTAATTGAGCAATTTTATTGTCAGCCGAGCGGCCGGCAGCCCAGGTGTTTACCCAGAAAGCATCAGGTAATAAAGACCGGATAAAGTATTCAATAAATACCCGGTTTTCCTTGTTGAGAAAATCCCGATCATCTGGGTGCGTATGCTCAGGCAAGACCGGTAACTGCATGGCTCGTAGCCAAACGGTGCTATGTTGTGAATCAGCATTTAACAAGGTTGATTGAGTGGCCAGATCTTCCAATGACAACTCAAACCCGTTGGCGCCAATTTTAAGATTGACAGTTTGGGCTAGGGATAGTTGATCGGTATGCCATTTTGCAACATGACCCTGTTTGGCTTGAATTGAGCGGGAAACATAAAGACTATCTGTATCGGTGCTGTGTGAAACGATGAATACAGAATTCATAAATAAAATCGTTTTTACCATTAAAAAGAAAAACAAAGCCCGTCGTGATGACGGGCTTTGCTGGGGGCAGTCAGAGGCCCTGTCGGCAACTTATTTGGCCGAGCAGAAGTCATCTTTACCGTGGTCTGTCTTGACACAGTCTGCGGCACCAGCCACTTGCTCCAGGATCTCTTCTGAAAGCTCCCAGGCTTGGCTAAATGCCAAAACGCGCTCTGTTGATTCGGCTGCAGAAGTATTGGGTTCGATTTGCATGATGATGCCTTTTGAGAGAAATGGGATAAATTGCGTGATTGACAGCGTAATTTATAGCTTCTGCTTGGGATTGTTGGGGTCGGAGCAGAAATTGTCTTTGCCGCTGTCAGTTTTTACGCAGTCACTTTTCTCTTCTTCCTTTTTCCCGCCCGCTACCTGGTCGAGTAACTCTGCAGGGATTTCCCAAGCAGTATTGAAAGCAATAACACGCTCTTGCTTCATATCTATTTTCCTCTTATTGGAGCCGTTTCTCATCGTGTTGCTGCGATGAGATAGAAGTCATGCTGATTGTTTTGGCTGAAACAGGCCGGGCTATTAATAAAGCATCGTAGAGGTGCTAAATACTAGCCCGAGTGCAGACTACCTCGGCTTATTCCCGCTGTCTAGCGATTGGATGATTGTTGTGTTGGCCAGTAATTCAAAATATTGGCCGAAGGTATGAGGATGTGGGTTGTAAATTTTAATCTGTTTGGATGGTGTTTGGTGTGGATTTGTTGAGTAAATGCTAAATTAATTTAAAAGATTTAATATTATTTTCAATGTGTTGCGAGGTGGATTTGTATTGTATTATTTGGGTGGGAATTGGCCATTCAAGGTAGATTGCAATGCTCTGGAAGAAAAAATTCAAAGCGGCTGAGTTGCTGGATGAGCCGCGCAATGTACATTACGTATTTGCGCATCAGGCGCTACGGCAATTGTGTCAGGAAGACCCTTTGCGCTTCTTTGCCATTATTGGCTCGGAGGAGCAGATGGACTTTCTGGCTTGGGCTTGGGGGGTGACTGAGAAAAACGTCGGTGAGAAGGCCGATGGTTATCGGGTTGAAGAGGTTGCCGTGACACGAGGGAGAATTCTTGATCGCCCCGGCATCATCGTGCAGTTGCCACAACCCAGGGCAACGGCTGAAGCGCATTTTGTTGGCATCGTGCTTGATGTCCCATTATCTGAAGCGTCGCCGCCGGAGAAGGTCGGCTTCCGCTACTTTGTGCTTGAGTGTGGCACCCATCTCGATGGCACCGAGCGTACGGTGCTCTGCGAATGGACGGCCGATGGCGATCATCGCAATTACGGCGACGGACCTGCCATTACCGTGCAGGATTTCGTGGCGGCGATCGAAAAACGACTGGTCATGAAGTGAGTAAAAGCGAAAAAGGCATGAGGAAAACTCCCTCATGCCTTTTTATTTGCCACCATATGTCTTGGCAGGGCCTGGCCGTGCCGAAATCATTTAAATAAGCAAATTAAACTGGGCGAAATGCGGTTTGTGCATTACAAAACGCCACGGTAAATGGGCTTAGCGGCAAATATTGGTTTGCACTGGATTAGGGTTGGAGAAGGTGCCCCTCGGCCACTTTGTGCGGGTATATACCGTGTTATAGGCTTCGCTATAGTTGCAGGCATAAACAGTATGGGACTGAAATGCATTCAGACTGCCTGGCACTGTAACGAGCTCTTTTACGCAAAAGGTGTAGCTGGTCTTTTGCGCATTGCCAGGGCAGGCGCCTGATGCAGTGGGGGTGGAGGGGGTTGTCACAGGCGTGGTTGCAATTTCCTGGCCAGCTTTCCAGATGACTGTGCCACCCCCCCAGTCATTCGGCTTGGTGACGTGTAGTTGCGTCAGGAACATGGAAAAGTATGCGCCCGGATTCCCCCAGGTGTTGCTGTGCCAAAGGGGCTTGGCAGGTTGACCCGCGTCGTAGACAACAGCGTTGCCATCGTCCTGCATCACAAAATAAGCACCTGGATGCCCCCAGGTGTTGCTATGCCAGATGGCATTTTGGGTGGCCTTGCCTGGGTCGATCATGAATACCAGATTGCCATCGCTTTGCATGACCAAAGCGTACTTTTCGTCATAGGTATAAACGACATCATTTGGCATGAGGGCTTGGCCAGATTTAACCACGCCATCATGGGTAATTTTGGGTGCCGCTTCAAATGAATTGGCGTGTGCTGTATTGAGTAACAATGCGCCTGCAATAGTGGACAACAAGAAAGTACTTGCAACAAACTTTTTCAAAATATTCTCCAGACTAAATAAACTTCTAAAACTGCCCCCTGATTTGCTGGCATACCCTGCCAATATATGCGCATGATTAATCATTTGTTTTCTGTGGTGGGCAAATCAGGAGAAATGAATATTATCATCAAGTTTGATCACAAAGACTGTAATTTTTAACGTTTGATGCAGTATTGTTGATGCGTCTCTCTTTTGTTTTGTAACTGGATGATTTTGGTTGATATTTTCAGATGGTATGTTTGCGCGCCTGGGGTATTGAGTTATTGCTTTAATATGCTTGTTAAATTGTTCTCTTGACATTAAATGATTTTTATTTTGTTTAAAATTCAGTAACGTTGTTTCTATTTAATTTCACGGTTTTTCAGAGGTGCTCTGCGTATCAGGTTGGAACAATGCAGTGTGGAAAGAAATCGAGACGGCTTGCCGGTAAGTCATCACACAAAGCGAATTCTCAAAGCTTCGTCATTCAGTCTGGCTTGATGTGTCGTAGAGGGGGAATCGCTTTGGGCCGCAGCGTGGGGATGGGGTGTTGTTGCAGCTTTTCCTGCAGATATTCGACGGCTCGGTCCAGTTGCTGATCGCGGCCCAGGTAAGTGGCGTGCGGCAAGTTATCGACCTCGATATCCGGGCTGACGCCGATGCCTTCTACCAGCCACTCGCCGGATTTCACGGAGAATTGGGCGGTTTCCGCCAGCCGCGCCATACCACCATCAATCAGGCTGTTCTTGTCAGAAAGCCAGACCCCGGCGCCCGCTGTGCGTTTGCCGACCAAAGGCCCCAGCTGCAATGCCTTGATGCCCGCCGCCAGGGTTTCGCCATCGGAATAGGTCAGCTCGTCAATCAGCACAACCAGATGCCCGCGAAATACCTGCTGCATATTGGTGTAGGCGACCGAGCCATCTCTGGGTTGCCAGAAGGCCCAGGCGCGGCGCAGCAGCTTTTCCATGATCCAGCTGTCGATATTGCCGCCATCGTTGTTGCGCAGGTCAATGATCAGGCCGTCGCGATCAAACTGGGCGTAAAACTCCCGCGCAAAAGTGCCCATGTCCTCGCCGCCCATGGCCCGCAAGTGCAGATAGCCGATCCGGCCGTGCCCTGCTTGTTCCACTTTTGATCGCAGCCTCTCTTCCCAGTCGCTGTAGCGCAGGCTGGAATGACGTGCCGAGTCGATCGGGGTGACAACGGTCTTGATCTGTTGCTTGCCGCGCAGCAGGGTCAACAAGATCTGTTGGCCTGCCTGGTTCTGCAGCAGTTCGGCGATGTCCTGCACGCCAAGGGTGCTGCGGCCGTTGATGGCAATGATGAGGTCGCCATTTTCTGCATCGACGCCCGCCTGGGCCAAGGGCGAATACTCACTGGGCAGCTCGGGCTCACCGCGATAAATATGCTTGATGCGGTAGCCGCTGACTTCCTTTTCGATGACGGCACCCAGATAGGCCGCGCTGTGGTTGTCGAGGTTGCTGCGGTTGTCGCTTGAGTACACGGCGGAGTGCAGGGTGCCGACTTCGGCCACCATCTGTGCCAGCAAATCCTGCAATTCAGCCCGCTCGGTAACCCGGTCGAGCAAGGGGGCGTATTTATCGCGCACCGCTTGCCAATCCACGCCGCGTAGCCGGGCATCGAACAGACCATCACGGTGCATGCGCCAGGCATCGAAAAACATCTGCCGCCATTCCTGGCGTGGCGAGATGGTCAGCGTCCAGTCGCTGAGCCGAAGGGTGCTGTGGCCGGTATCGCCGGGCAGCTTGGCGCCGGCATCGACCACCAATTGCTCTCCGGCACCACCGGATGCTGCTCGGCGCAGGTACAGATGCTTGCGGTCCGGGCTGAGAGCGTAATCTTGAATATCGCTGGCAAACAGCTCGGTTTTGACGTCCTGATTGTCAATGGCAATGGTCTTGAGGTGCTTTTTGCTGCCACTGGCGTCAGCTTCCAGCACATACAGGCGTTTGCCGTCATGGGCCAGCTGTTGGTAGTTGCCGGCAGACACAGGGACTTCATGCAGTCGTTTTGCCAGACCAGCCCATTGCACTGCAGGTAAAGGCCGGTCTGGGCTTGCTGGTGTGGATTCGCTGGCGCTGAGTTCGTCATCGGGCAGGAAAGGAAAGCGCAAGCCGGTTTGCAGCGCCAGCGCATAAATTTTGCCGCGCCGGTCGAAGAATGGCCCCAGGTTTCTATCTCCCCACGGTGAGCGTGTGGTGGGCTGAAAGTGACGGTTGGAAACGAAGTACAACCAGCGCCCATCCGGGCTGAAGGCAGGCGAGCCGGACTCGTAGCGGTCCGAAGTCAGCACCTCTTTGTGCCGGTTGGCAAGCTCAAACAGAAAAAGCTGCTCTCGCTGCATGCTGCTGGCGGATCGGGTAAAAGCCAGATAGCGGCTATCGGTTGACCAGACCACATCGTGGTGGTCGGCCGAGTCGGCGGTGTCAATCAGATCATTCTTGCCGCTGCCGAGATTCAGCACCCACAGCTTGCCATCGCGACTGCGGTGCGCCAGCCAGCGACCGTCTGGCGATGGGGTCAGTGATTCCCGTTGGCCGGCTTGATCAAACGTAAGTTGGGTTGCGCGATCGCTGCCATCGCTGGCGTAGCGCCACAGCTGGTTGTCGCCACTCTGATCGCTGATCAGGTACAGCCACTTGCCATCCGGGCTCAGCACCGCGTCACGGGCGCGGCTGGCCGCAGGTGTCGGGATATCCACCCGGCGTTGTGGACCGGTTCCGGCAATGACGATACGACCGCGTGCCACCACCACGACCCGCTCATCATTGCTGCCAAAACTGCTGGATTCAAAGTTATCCAGCGGTCGCTTGAGCAAACGGTCACGCGCCGAATCAAAATCGGATACCAGCTGGATCGGCAACAGCCGGTCGCTTTGGCCAGCGATATCATAAATATGCAGATCGGCTCCTAGCTGATAGGCAATGCGACCATGTCCGAGACTGGCGCCGCGTATACAGAATTGCCGGTGCTGGGTGTGCTGGCGCAAGTCGTTGCCGTCTCCCTGCATTGACCAGAGATTGTCACAGCCGTCGCGATCACTGATGAAGTACAGGCGATCCTGCCACCACATGGGGCGGCGATCATTGCCGGCATAGCCGGGCGCAAGCAAACGGGCTTCGCTGCTGCCATCGAAGCGCCAGAGATGTGCGGCCAGACCGCCCTGATAAAACCGCGCATTGTCGCCACTGCTGGCGGTTAATCCGAGCCGCCCGAACCAGACCGTCTTGCCGTCAGCCGACAAGGCGGCATCGTTGATGTTGGCCAGCGGCAGCGTTTTTTGCTGCAAGGTATTAGGGTTGACCAGATTGACCTGCCGATGCCCGTCCGGCCCCATCGGGCTTTGGCTGTTGAAGATCACCTCGCCCTGTGCGGTCCAGCCCAATACAAAGTTGCGACGGCCATAAAAGCTCAGGCGCTTCGGGCTTCCCCCCGCCAACGGCATGACATACACCTCCAGCGGCCCATCATAAGACGCGCTGAAAGCCAGCCACTGGCCATCGGGAGAGATGGCAGGCCGGATTTCCTGTGCGACATGGCTGGTTAGTCGGCTTGCACGTCCGCCTGTGAGCGGTACCGACCACAAATCCCCTTCCGCCGTGAACACCACCTGATCAATTCCCACCGCAGGGAAGCGGAAATAGCCAGGGGCTGCAAAAGCGAAACCGATGGGCAGACTTAGGCAAATCGCCAGGACAAAGTGAAAAATCCGCATGACTTGCACCAAGAAAAAGGCGTTTGTCTCAGTGTAGCCCGCCCTAGGCGCTCTCGTGCGCAGGCAGGAGACAAGCGGTGCGGATTGGCGGTATGAAAGGCTTTGGAGGGGAAATATCGGAAGGCGGCAGCCGACGACGCCCTGGCTGAGGGCGCCATCAGCCAGCCATCAAGGGCGCAGACGCAAGGTCAGACCTTTGAGGAAGTTACGCAGAAACTGGTCGCCGCAACGGCGATAGTTCTTGTGGTCCGGGCTGCGGAAAAAAGCGCTCAGCTCGGGCTTGGAAATACGAAAATCAACGCTTTGCATGATCAGCAACAGGTCTTCTTCTTTCAGCTCGAAGGCGACGCGCAGCTTCTTCAGAATGGCGTTGTTGTACAGCGGCAGTTCCAGCGGAATCGCCGGCCGGCTTTCATCCTTGCCGCGCCGGAAGTAGATCAGACCATCCAGAAAGCGGGCCAGCAGTTCATCGCTGCACTCGATAAATCCGTCCTCGTCTTCCCGTTTCTGAAAAGCCAGCACCTCTTCCTTGCTGACGATGCAGTCCGCCAGTTTGAACAGGTCTACAACCTTTACATCGCTCAAATCCAGCATGTAGCGGACGGCGCGCAAGACGTCGTTATTGACCCGGTTGTGAGCGGCGGCCATCAGTTGCGATACCAGGCGTCGATCAGTGCAGTGGCCTCGCAGCTTGCCACCAGTGCATGCTGGCTGACGAAGGCCGTCAGTGCTGCCCGCTGTTCTTCGGTAACCGAGCCCTTGAACGGCGCAATCAGACACTCGAACTCATCCAGACCAAAGCTACCACCACATTGCACGCCCAGGCGGGTGGCCTCGGCCAGCATCTCATCGACATAAGCTTCAAATGCCTCATGCTCCAGGCTGGCCTTGAACGTGCCAGTCAGAATAAACCCCAGCTCCTGAAACTCGCCCAAGCGGTACTTCTTGCGCTGGCGGGGGTTGAGGCGATGGGTGCGGGTGTTCGAGCAACGGTCAATCCAGCGTTTCATGATGTGGCTTCCAGAAAAATAAAAAGGGGGCGATTGTAATGGCTGCCGGTGCCATATTGCGGATTTTGTAACATGGCATACGGGCGTCGGCCCCTTGTTTATAGGGCAAAGCACGGGGAGTAAAGATGGCTTGCCCCTTATCGCACAGGCCCTCAATGGCGCCGGCTACTGGCCCATAGCGCTGCGGCAACAATCAGCGCTCCGCCCAGCCAGGCTGTGGGCGAGAGGTGTTCGCCCAGCCAGAATATGGCGAAAAGCGCGCCAAAGGCGGGTTCGGCGCCGGTCAGCAGGGCTACGCGGGTGGGGCTGCTGTAGCGCAGGGCCCAGTTCTGGGCATAGAAGGCAAAGATTGTGCAGCCCAGTACCAGATACAGGGTGGAAAGCCAGAAGGAGGGCGCGCTTGGCAGGGCCGGCAATTCGGCTGGGGTGAGGGCTGCTATGGCCAGGCAGCCTATGCTGACCACGGCGGCTTGCACGGCTGTCAGCGCCAATGCCGGGGTAGGGCGTTCGCGGGCGTAGCGGCTGGTCATCACCATGATCAGGGCGCGTAAGACGGCTGCTACCAGCATCAAGCCGTCACCCAATCCGAACTGCAGATTCACACCACCGCTGAGCAGCAGGGTGCCGAGCAGAGAGATGCCAACGAAGACAAATGCTTGTTGATTGGGGCGGCGACGCAACAGCCACCATTCGGCAAATGGGGTAAAGACCACACACAGGCTGATCAGAAACGCTGCGTTACTGGCTTGGGTTTGCGCCACGCCATAGGTTTCGGCCAGAAAGATGCCAAGCAGGAGCAAACCTAGCGGCAGTCCATTGCGCAGGGCATGTCGTCGCTGGCGGCTACTGGCGCGCAGCAGACTGGGCAGCAGCAGAACAAAAGTCAGGCCAAAGCGTATGGCAATGAAGCCGATGACGGGATAGAACAACAGCGCACCTTTGGCAACGCCGTAGCTGGTTCCCCAGACCAGTGCGACCAGCAGCAGGGCGGCGTCGGAGAGTCGGAGCAAAGCAGGGGAGGGGTGAAGGGCAAGGGTGGTCATATCGAAGAACTTGAATTTTTATTGTGCAGGACAGCATTATCCATTTGGTAAGACAGGATGATAATCTGCCCTAAATGAACAAGACTTTTGCGTAATGGGAATAAATCAGACGCTCGACAACTTGCCGGACATGGCGGTCTTTGCCCGGGTGGTGGAAACCGGTAGTTTTTCGGAGGCAGCCAGACAGCTGGGGTTGACGCCTTCTGCGGTAAGCCGGCAGGTGGCACGGCTGGAGGGGGCTTTACGTTTGCGCTTGCTGGAGCGAACTACGCGCAAGCTAAGACTCACGGAAGCGGGCGCTATCGCCTATGCCCGCTGTCAGGACATGCTGGCAGCTGCACGCGGCGTGATGGCCTTGACAGATGCCTATGCGGCGGCACCACGCGGATTGGTGCGGGTCAGCATGCCCAAGGCAATTGCCCGGCTGGTGGTGCACCCGCTGATGCCGGCGTTTCTGCGACGCTATCCCGAGCTGGATGTGCAACTGATCGTGACCGATCGGGTTGTGGATATGTTTGAAGAGCCTGTGGATCTGGCGATACGTATCACCGAGGCGCCACCCCCCGGCCTGGCTGGGCGGCCACTCATGCAAATGCGCCATCTGATCTGTGCCAGCCCGGCCTATCTGGCCGCGCACGGCACCCCGGCCCACCCGCGCGAACTGGCGCAGCATAGTTGTCTGTATCTTGGGGAGGATGAACGTGACCGGCACTGGCGCTTTCAGCGCGGGCAAGAGGAGGTCACGGTGGCAGTGCGGGGGCGTTATGTTGCCAATCACAGCGAGGTGCGGCTGGAAGGCGCTTTGCATAGCCTGGGGATTGCCAGCCTGCCTGAATTCACCGCCCGCCCCGCGCTGAATGCCGGAACCTTGCTGCCGGTGCTGGCTGACTGGGAGCACTTGAATCTGTACGCGGGTATGGCGTGGTTACTCTACCCATCAAACCGCTTTGTCGCGCCCAAACTCAGAGTAATGATCGACTACCTGATTGAGCATCTGGCGGTTTCAGCGCCATCTTCGTGATAGCCCCATTTGATGTTGCGTTGCTGGCCACCACATGCCGCAGAATTCGGTCGGGCTCGGCCAGAAATGAAACAGCCCTGTCGGGACAGGGCTGTTGCAGCGTGCGGCCTCGGTGACGATCAGAACGGGATATCGTCTTCGAAATCGTCAAAGCTCTGGGGTTTCTGAGCGGCCGGGCGTTGGGGCGCCGGGGCGCTGCTGCGCTGTTGCGGAGGCGCCGAACGCTGAGGTGGCATTGAGTCGCCATAGTCGGCAGGAGGCGGGGCGTCGTAACCGGTGCCGCCAGTCTGGCCGCGACCACCCAGCATCTGCATCTGGTCGGCGATGACTTCGGTGGTGTAACGGTCTTGGCCGCTGGTCTTGTCTTGCCACTTGCGAGTTTGCAGACGGCCTTCCAGATACACCTGGCTGCCCTTCTTCAGGTATTCACCCGCAATTTCAGCCAAGCGACGATACATCACAATGTTGTGCCACTCGGTACGTTCCTGTTGCTGGCCGTTCTTGTCTTTCCACTTGTCAGTGGTGGCGATGCTGAAATTGCAGACGGCTTCGCCGTTCGGCATATAGCGCACTTCGGGGTCGCGGCCGAGGTTGCCGATCAGCAGGACCTTGTTCAACGAAGCCATGGGGGGTCTCCTAGAAATCAATAATTACCAAACCGGGCATTTTAGCAGATGGCTGCCATCGGGCAGTTGCCGGGATAGGGAAGTGTTGCAATGGGGCCTGGCCCATGAGCATGGCGTGCGCCTGGAATGTGCCAACAGAACCTGGAAATCAGAACCTTTGAAGTACTGCTTATAAAGGTAGGCGGATAACGACTTCGAGCCCTCCTTCGCTGCGGTTTTGCAGGTGGAGCTCACCCCGATGCAGTCGGACGATGCGATCAACAATGGCGAGGCCCAGGCCGCTACCGCCATCGGCCCGGCGTGCGCTATCCAGGCGGTGGAACGGTTTCAAGGCTTCGTCGATGGCATCTGCGGCGATACCGGGGCCGTGGTCGCTGACCCGTAGTTCCACCCCTCCCTGCAACAGCCGGGTCTGCAGGCAGAATGGCGCTGCGCCATAACGACGGGCGTTCTCGATGAGGTTGGAGAGCAGGCGATTGATTGCCAGCGGCCGCACGTCCAGCAAAGGCAGGTCAGGCGCCAGCTCCAGCTCCAGATACTGACCGCTACGCCGATAACGCTCTGCCAGCTCGCCGAGCAGTTGGTTGAGGTCGCAAGGGCGCGGGGACTCGCCAGCTCCGCCTCGGGCGAAGTCTATGAACTGGCCAAGAATCCGCTCGATGTCTTCGACATCTTCGGCCATGCCGGGGCGCAGGCTGTCGTCCTGCATCATTTCTACTGCAAGCTTGAGCCGGGCCAGTGGCGTTCGCAGGTCATGCGAGATTCCCGCCAGCATGGTTGCCCGTTCCCGCTCATTGGTTTCGAGGTCGGCAATCATCCGATTGAAGCTTTGCGACAAGCCTTTGACTTCAAGTGGGCCATGCTCGGGCAATGGCTCCGGCTGTTCTCCACGGCCCAATGCCGCAGCAGCCTGCGTCAGGCGGCGCAGTGGGCGGTTGATTTTCCAGGCAAATAGACCCGCCGCCACCAGCGCGGCAATGGTGAAGGTGATGGCGCTGAAGATGATTGGCCAGGTGGGATTGGCTTTGAGCCGGCCCAGTGGAATCACCAGCCAATAGGTCTCATCCAGCATGCCAACCTGCAGCCACAGGGCGTATTTAGGCTCGTTCTGAACCCGGATTTCCTTGACCTGGGCAAGGCTCTCCCGCAGCTTTTTGGCCAGCGCCCGAGTGAGAAAGTCGCTCGGAATCTCTTGCGGCGAGGGGGCTCGCAGATCGTTGATGGGCAGTAGCTGGGTGTTATAGGGGACGTTGTATTCGGCCAGATAGGCGATGCGCTCGGCGCGGCTCAGGCCATCAAGCTGGGTTTCCAGCTGGGCCAGCACTTCGATGGCTTCATCACTGACCTGGCTGGCTACCATCTTCAGCCGGCTTTGTGCGACGGATACCAGCACAAACGCCTGGCAGATCACCAATACCAGAATCATCAGCCAGGTCAGGCGCCAGAAGATGGTCTGCGGGAACAGGCGGACGTGGCGAATCCAGGAGGCTTTCGAAGCGCTCAACGTTGGCCGCCGTCGGGTACGAACACATAACCAAAGCCCCAGACCGTCTGGATGTATCGCGGCTCGGCGGGTTCCGGTTCGATCAACTTGCGCAGGCGTGAGACCTGTACGTCAATGCTGCGGTCGAATGCTTCGTGTTCACGGCCGCGTGCCAGCTCCAGCAGTCGTTCGCGTGATAAGGGGTGGCGCGGATGCGAGGCCAATACCCGCAGCAAGGCAAACTCGGCATTGGTGAGGGTAATGGTGTGGTCAGCCCGCGTCAGGCGGCGGTTGCCGACATCCAGCTCAAAATCGCCAAACTGGTAGGTTTCGCCTTCTGTCAGCGGGGCTTCGAGGGCTGAGGGTTCTTTGTAACGACGCAGGATGGCATTGATGCGTGCCAGGAGTTCGCGTGGGTTGAAGGGTTTGGGCAGGTAGTCGTCGGCACCCATCTCCAGGCCGAGAATCCTGTCGATTTCATCACCGCGTGCCGTCAGCATCAGAATGGGCAGGCTGTCACCCTGTGCGCGCAGGCGACGGCAGACCGACAGGCCATCTTCGCCCGGTAGCATCAGGTCCAGTATCAGCAGATTGGGCCGGTTGCGCTGCAGACGTTGATCCAGCTTGCTGGCATCGGGGTAGGCATCAACGATGAATCCTTGCTCGGTCAGATAGCGCAGGACCAGATTGCGCAGTTTCTCGTCGTCATCAATCAGCGTGATGCGTTTGGCAGTTGTCGTCATGGGTATCTAAAAGAAAAGGCCGCCGCCCGGATGGGGGACCAGATGTCAGAGAGTGTATGGCTTGGCAAACGGCCAGGTTTATCCAGAGTGCGCGAGTGTGTAAACATCTGTTGCATAGTTATGATAGCGCCACGTCTTGTTACATTTGTCTGGTTTTCGAATTTCCTGGCAGGGCTTTGCGGCTTTATCATTGCTGAATGTCGAATCGGTAAGCCATAAATTCTGTGTCTGTTTGCGTGTCAAGCGTTGTATTCCATGCAGTGAAGGGGTCTGTCGTGAATCAAGTGTTGCTGCGGCCCTTGTTGCTTTGCCTGTGGGTATCGCCGGTCTGGGCTAACCCGGTTAGCCCCGCCAACCCGGCTGAGTCCTCGCAGCCTGTAGAAGCCCGGCGCAATTCCATGCATCGCGAACATCGTTTGATGCAGGCTTTGCGCAATGGCGATATCACCCCGCAGGAGTTCGCCGAAATTCGCCGGCGGCGTATGGAGGCTCGCCGTGCCCGTGAGTTGCGCAACGGGGACATGACCGATTTGCCGGCCGATGGCCGTCCATGGTTTCGTCCTGGACCGGATCGACCCGGGCTGGAGCGCCCGCTCCGCCAGCGTCCAGACCTCCCAGCTGAGCCTGCTTCAACCGCTACCACACCCGCATCGCCCAAACACGACCGCTGAGCGGCGTGCTTTCTGCCCCGTATCTGGCCCCTGGCGTGATGGCAGGCCAATTTTCAATTGCGTCGAATCTTCCGGTGAAACTGGCATAAACAGTGCCTACACTGAACCAGGATACGTGTGACCCTCTTCGTGGTCCGGTTTCCGGGCCGGCATAACGTCGGCTGGGTGACTTGCTGCACAAGTGTTCATGCCGGATCTTCCTGTTGGCCGGCCGGGAGCGGATTAATTGCATAACCCAAACGCATCGCATCATTCTATCGAGCCCGATGGGCACCATGCCTGCAGCTATTGCGCGCATGTTGAAGCGCTGGTCGGCGGTATCGTGCCCGAGTGGGCGCATAACCTCGAACTGGCGTTGAAAATCGCGCGTCTTGGATCGTCTGATCTGGCGCATGGATTTGCCGAGCTGGCTGATACGCTCGAAAGCCTGCATAGCGAGGACACTACCCGGGCCTTGCAGGAAGAAAGCCTGAGCCGCTTGCGGCAGGAAGTGGCGCAGATCATCGTCACCATGCAGTTTCACGACAGGCTTGAACAGATTCTTGAGCAGGTGACCGTCGATGTTGCCCGTTTTGTCGGGGAGATCGAGCTGGCGCGCCACCGGCTGGCAGCGGGAGAAGTGACGCCATTGCCGGACCTTGAGGCTTGGCTCAAACGACTGACGTCTTCCTATACTACTGACGAGCAGCGTGCGCGAGCGGGTAACGGTCAGGACTGTGGCGATACGCCTGGCATTACCTATTTCTAGATTGCCGGATTGAGCGCCAGCAATGGCGAGACGAGTAGACCCATGAGCAAGACCATCATGATTGTCGATGACTCGGCCAGTTTGCGACAGGTTGTGCATATTGCACTGGCCGGTGCAGGGTATGAGGTGGTGGAGGCATGCGATGGCAAGGATGGCCTCGACAAACTGGATGGTCGCAAGATTCATCTGATCATTTCAGACGTCAACATGCCGAATATGGATGGCATCACCTTCGTCAAGGCCGTCAAGCAGCTGCCCAATTACAAGTTCACCCCCATCATCATGCTGACTACCGAAGCCCAGGAAGATCGCAAGCGCGAGGGCCAGATGGCAGGCGCCAAGGCCTGGGTAGTCAAACCTTTCCAGCCCGAGCAGATGCTCAATGCTGTGGCCCGGCTGGTGCTGCCTTGAGGACATCCGATGGGACTCAACTCCATCCACCGTGGTGAGCAGTGCGTCTTGCGCATTTCGGGTGACTTGACGATCTACACGGCGACTACCACCAAAGAGCGTTTGCTGGATGAGTTGAGGACGTCGGAACAGCTCGAAGTCGATCTGTCAGAGGTCGATGAGATTGATACCGCAGGCATCCAGCTTCTATTGCTGCTCAAGCGGGAGGCTGCGGCTGCCAATAAAGTGCTGGCGTTTCATGGCCACAGCCGGGCGGTGCTGGAGGTGCTGGACCTCTACAACATGGCCTGGGTGTTTGGTGATCCGGTATTGCTGTCGGGTGAGCATTAGGTTCTGTTGGCGTCAGGTTTGCCGTCGCGCCGGATTGAGTTTGGGGACAGGGCAATGCCCGCAAGGAGTCGGCCGTGGAAGGAGAATGACTATGCGGCGCGCTCTGTGCCTTGTTCCAGGCCATTTTCCGGCGAAACGCGACTGCAAACCTGACGTCAACAGAGCCTAGGCGCCGGAGGTGGCGGCCTCGCCGTAGCGTCCGGGCCGGTACTGCCGGGAATTGAGGGATCAACAGAGCCGAGCGTATACCCACTCCGGTTTCTTATCTGTTGGTGGATTTTCGTGTGTTTGTCGGGACGAGGCGCGGATGAATCTCGAAAAGGCTAAGCAGACGTTCATTGATGAGGCCAACGAGCTCCTTCTGGCCTTCGAGGACGATTTGCTGCGTATTGAGTCAGCGCCCGACCCGGAGCGTCCGGAGATCATCAACTCCTTGTTTCGGGCCGCCCACACCATCAAGGGCTCGGCGGGCCTGTTCGGCTTTGACTACATCGTCAGCTTTACCCATGTGCTGGAAAGCGTTCTCGACAAAGTACGCGAAGGCGGGCTGACGCTTGATGCCGAGCTGATTTCCTTATTGCTCAATTGCCGGGACTATGTTGGCAACCTGATCGACGCGCTGGAAAGCGGCATCGAGATCGACCCGGCCCGCGATGCGGATCGTGAATTGCTGCTGGTGCGGTTGCAGGTGCAGCTCAAGCAAGGAATTGGAGACCCTGCCACGGTTGCGGGCACACCAGTCGTCGCAACGACGGTGGTCTCGGTGGCGTCGCCCGAACCGCAGGAAGCGACTGCCACGCGGGAAGCCGATACTGTGGCCTCTGACCACTGGCATCTCTCCCTGAGATTCGGCCCCGATGTACTGCGCAATGGCATGGACCCGTTATCGTTCATCCGCTACCTCGGCACGCTGGGCCGCATCGTCTATCTGACCACGCTGTACGACGGCTTGCCGCCGGCCAGCCAGATGGACCCGGAGTCCTGCTATCTGGGGTTTGAAATCGAATTCGATTCGGCTGTGGACAAGCAGACCATCGAAAACGTCTTCGAGTTTGTCCGCGACGATTCGACGGTCCGCATCATTCCTCCCCATTCCAAGCTGGCGGAATACATTAGCCTGATCGGCTCTCTGCCAGAGGACCAGCGGCGGCTGGGGGAGATTCTGTTGCAAGGCGGGGCGCTGACCTATTTCGAGCTGGAAGAGGTATTGCGCATCCAGCGGGCAGAGCAGCAGGTAGATAAGCATGCCGCCCGGCCGCTCGGTGCGATTCTGGTTGAAGAAAACGTGGTGCCACCGCAAGCGGTGCTGGCAGCCCTGGAAAAACAGAAGCAGAGCGATGAGCGTAAAAGCAACGAGCATCGCTTTATCAAGGTGGAAGCTGCCAAGCTCGACAGCCTGATCAATCTGGTTGGCGAGCTGGTGATTGCCGGCGCTGCAGCCAATCTGCTGGCGACCCGCAGCCACAGCCCGGAGTTGATTGAAGCGACAACCAGCATTGCCGAGCTCGTCGAGCGGATTCGCGATGGCGCCTTGACCATGCGCATGGTGCATATCGCCGAAACGTTCAACCGCTTTCCGCGAGTGGTGCGGGATGTCTCGCGGGAGCTGGGTAAACAGATCGAATTGTCGATAGGGGGCGGTGAGACCGAACTGGACAAGTCGATGGTGGAAAAGCTGGGCGATCCTTTGATGCATATCGTGCGCAATGCCATTGATCACGGTATCGAGCCGGAAGCCGAGCGGCTGAAGATGGGTAAGCCGGTTGAGGGCAAGCTTTCACTGACCGCGTTTCATGAGTCGGGCAGCATCGTTATCGAAGTCAGTGACGATGGTGGGGGGATCAATCGTGCCCGGGTGCTGGCCAAAGCCTTGCAGAAGGGGCTGGTTCCGCCCGATCTCGTGTTGTCGGACCGGGAGATTCTCAATCTGATCTTTGAGCCGGGCTTTTCGACCGCCGAGCAGGTCACCAATCTGTCAGGGCGCGGTGTCGGCATGGATGTGGTCAAGCGCAGCATCGAGCAACTGCGTGGCGAGATCGAGCTGGAAAGCGAAGAGGGGCTGGGGACATTGGTCCGCATCCGCTTGCCGCTGACGCTGGCGATTATTGATGGCTTTCAGGTGGTGATCGGGCGCTCGACCTTTGTCATTCCGCTGGATCTGGTGATCGAGTGTCTGGATCTGCAAACCGACAGCGAATTGCTGCAACCGCGCTATCTCAATCTGCGCGGTGAAGTGCTGCCCTATGTGCGGTTGCGTGATCTGTTCGACATCGAAGCGCCGCCGCCCGCCCGTGAGAATGTGGTGGTGGTGCAGTATGGCAATGCCAGGGCCGGGTTGGTGGTCGATCAGTTGCTAGGGGAGTTCCAGGCAGTCATCAAGCCCCTCGGGCAGTTGTTTCGCGGTATCAAGGGCATTGGTGGCTCGACTATTCTGGGGACTGGGGAGGTTGCGTTGATTCTTGATGTGCCGCAGCTGATCCAATTGGCGTCGGCAGGGGAGCGGGCCGAGTTGACGCGCCATCTGCCTCGCCATCTGAGTGTTGCCCGTTCCTGATGGGCCCGCCGGTATGGGAGTTTTCAGTGCGGCACGGTCTTGAAAGGGTTCTGTAAGCCTTGCATCAACAGAACCTGGCGATGCCAACAGAGCTGGGCGTACAAATCGGAGAACTGAATGCACATATTCCAAAAGCTGAGTCTTGGCGCCCGACTGTTCGCCGCATTCATGCTGGGGGGCGTGATCCTGCTGACGGTGGGCGGCTTGTCTCTGACAGCGTTACGGGAAGTGGGTGGGCGCACCGATCTTGCCTACGCCGAGCGATTTGCCATGGCGCGCGATCTTGGCGATGTGAAAGCGCTGGCGGCTGAATACCAACGCCTGAGCACCCTCTATGCGTACTTTGAAGATCCTCTGCAACGACGTGCCACTCTGGAACGGATGTCACAGGTCGAGGCGCAGTTTCGCGATCTGTCCGAGCGGGCGCGGCAGGTGCAGACCGATACCACAACAGCACGCAATGTGCTCGACGGGGTCGAGAGGGCTTGGCGGGCCTATCTGGATGCAGCCCACAAGCTGATCAATCGCGTCGATGCCGGAGAGGTGCAAGAAGTCAGGCTGTATCTGAGTGGTGATCTGACGCGGCTGAGTCTGCAGCTGAATGACCAGATCCGCCTCGTGACCAACGCGCAGGATGAGCTGGCCCGTGCCGGTCGCGAACGCACCGAACGCACCATCATCAACAGCACCCAGATCGTGATTGCCTGGATCGTGGTGGGGGGGATGGCCGTCGCATTTCTGGCTTGGCAAGTGGTACGACGTCTATACCGCCAGCTGGGTGCCGAGCCGGGTGTGGTGGCTGAACTGGCAGACCAGCTGGCGCGTGGTGAGCTGGCCTTGGCTGAGTCGGCGGCCAAGGCGCCACCGGGCAGTGTTGTGGCCGCGATGCACAGCATGGCCACGCAATTGCGCGAGGTCATCGGCCAGGTGCGTGGTGCGGCCGATTCGCTGGCAGCGGCGGCAGAGGAGATCACCGCTTCGGCCCAATCCTTGTCAGAGAATGCTGCACAGCAGGCGGCAAGCGTGGAGGAAACCAGTGCATCAGTCGATGAGATGACCCAGACCACGGCCCAGAATTCGGAAAACGCCAGGGTAACCAATGGCATTGCCAATCGCGCCTCAACACAGGCGGGTGATGGTGGTGAGGCTGTGCGGCAAACCGTGGGGGCGATGAAACAGATCGCCAGCAAGATCGGCATCATTGATGACATTGCCTACCAGACCAATCTGTTGGCACTGAATGCGGCGATTGAGGCGGCGCGGGCCGGCGAGCATGGCAAGGGGTTCGCAGTGGTGGCGGCGGAAGTACGCAAGCTGGCAGAACGCAGCCAGGTTGCCGCGCAGGAAATCAGCGGTCTGGCCAGTGACAGTGTGGATCTGGCCGAAAGGGCGGGCATGCTGCTGGAGGAGATTGTGCCGTCCATTCGGCAGACGGCCGATCTGGTGCAGGAAATTGCCTATGCCTCGCGTGAACAGTCGGATGGCATCGAACGTATCAACAGTGCGGTCGGGCAGGTGTCGCAGACTACCCGCTACACCGCAGCGGCTTCCGAGCAGCTGTCTTCGACCGCAGAGGAAATGAGTGCCCAAGCGGTGCGGTTGCAACAGATCATGGGCTATTTCCAGACCGGCCAAAGCGTACTCGGCCACCATCAGAATGAGTCTGGAGAACCGGATGATGAGCCTGCCGAGCCCGTTCTGACTAAAGCCCCGGCAGGGCGTCGTCCGGCGGTGCGGGCGATGCTGAGTTCCAGCAATGAGGTGGACGAGCGGGAGTTTCATCGCTTCTGATTCGGTATGACCTGTGCCAGGTGGTCACAACCTGTCCGGCACCGGCAAACGGCAGTACGTATGTGGAGTCATTCAATATGAGTCGTGTGATATCCAAGTCCAGCCGGGAAATGCAGGAGCGGAATGCGGCGCAGGAGCTGCAGGACTTGCATCAGTACCTCACCTTCACTCTGGGTGGGGAAGCGTTTGCGATGGATATCCTGCACATCAAGGAAATCATTGAATACGGCGGTGTGACCGAAGTGCCGCTGATGCCGAGCTTTGTGCGCGGTGTGATCAATCTGCGTGGCGCGGTAGTACCGGTTATTGACCTTTCGGTGCGCTTTGGTCGTCAACCCACCCAGATTGCCAAACGTACCTGCATCGTGATTATCGAAGTGTCGTTCAATGGCGAGATGCAGGACATTGGCGTGATCGTCGATGCCGTCAACGAGGTGCTCGATATCCCCGGACAGGACATTGAGCCTGCGCCGGCTTTTGGTTCAAAAATCCGTTCCGAATTCATATTGGGCATGGGTAAGGTCAACCAGCGCTTTGTGATTGTGCTCGATGTGAATCAAGTGCTGTCATTGGAAGAAATGTCGGTATTGGTCGAGACCGATGTTTCCCGGCATCTGGATGCTTAAGGGAGCTACCGATGGCTCGATACAGTCGTGTGAGACGCGCCGCTTTGCCACAGGCCGGCCAGGTTCGATCCACCCCTGCTGCGCAGAGATGATTCCCGTGAACAAACAGCTGGATGTGTCGTTGTTGGGGCCGCAGCTGTCCGAAGATGAATTCGTGCGTTTTCAGCGGTTCATCCTCAAGACTATTGGTCTGAACATGCCGCCTGCCAAGCGGGCGATGCTGGCCGGACGCTTGCAGAAGCGCCTGTTGGCACTGGAACTCAACAGTTACGGCGAGTACCTGCAGATCCTGTTGGCTGGCGACCAGGCGGAATTGCAGCGGGCAATTGACCTGATTACCACCCACGAGACCTACTTCTTTCGGGAGCCCAAGCATTTCAGTTTGCTGCGCGACAGAATTCTGCCGGAGTTTCCACCTTCACAGCGCCTGAGGGTCTGGAGTGCGGCAGCGGCCACCTGTGAGGAAGCCTACTCGATTGCGATGGTGCTGGCAGAGGCGCGTGGTGATTTGTCGTGGGAAATCATGTGTACCGATGTCAGCGCCAGTGTATTGGCTACTGGCCGGCGTGGGCTGTATCCAATCGAGCGCGCCAGCCAGATTCCCGAGCCTTTGCTGAAAAAATACTGCTTGAAAGGGGGCGGCGAATACACCGGCACCTTCCTGATCGAGCGCAAACTGCGAAATCGTATGCAGTTCGTGCAGCTCAACCTGAAAGATGCGCTGCCAGACATTGGTCAGTTCGACATTGTGTTCCTGCGCAACGTAATTATTTATTTCGATAACCAAATGAAGCGCCAAATACTGGAAAACGTGGTTGGTCAAATGCGGCCGGGAGGCTGGTTGATCGTCGGGCATGCTGAGTCCTTGCTGGGGGGCGATGTGCCGATCCGGCCGATCTGGCCGACGGTTTACCGAAAGGTGCAGGAATGATCCCTGCTGGCTTTTGCATCGACATCTTCCTGCAACCCGGTGAGGTCTACTTTGCCGGGGCGGATACGCGCATCCGTACCTTGCTGGGCTCCTGCGTGGCCATCACTTTCTGGCATCCGCGAGAGCGTGTTGGCGGGATGTGCCACTTTCTGCTGCCCACACGTCCGGCTCACCACCAACGGGCGCCCGGCACCCCGCTGGACGGCCGTTATGGTGACGAAGCACTGGCTTTGCTGATCCATTACGTTGAGTCGGCTCGCACCAAGGCTTCGGAGTATCAGGTGAAGATGTTTGGCGGGGGGGATGTTTTGGGGCTGGTGGGGGTTGAGGGAGTAGGCAAGCGCAATATCGAGCAAGGGCGCTCGATGCTGGCGCAACGGGGATTCATTCTGACCAGTGAACATCTGGCAGGCAGTGGGCATCGCAATATCGTATTTGATATCGCCACCGGCGACGTCTGGGTGAAATTTCAGCCACACCTTGGTCCGCAAGGTCGTAGCGAGCCATCGTTGAGGAGACCGATATGACTATCAGTGTGCTGATTGTGGATGACTCAGCGGTGGTGCGGCAGGTTGTGATGGACGTGCTGGCGCATGAGCGGGAGTTCAGGGTACTTGGGGCGGCTGCAGACCCAATCTTTGCCATGGAAAAAATGAAGCAGGAGTGGCCCGATGTGCTGGTGCTGGATATCGAGATGCCCCGTATGGATGGTTTGACCTTCCTGCGCAAGATCATGGCGGAGCGACCGACGCCTGTGGTCATCTGTTCCAGTCTGACCGAGAAAGGCGCGGAAGTGACCTTGCAGGCCATGTCAGCGGGGGCGGTGTCCATTCTGACCAAGCCTTCGATTGGTGTCCGAAATTTCCTGCAGGAAAGCGGTGACGCGCTGGTACATGCGATTCGGGAGGCCGCTGCAGCCAAAGGCCGTCTGCGTAAACCGGCAGCTCCCCCCAATTTCATTGCTGAGAAAATCGCCACCCCGAAGCTGACAGCGGATGCCATCCTCGATAAAAGCCCTGTGCCCGCACTGGGCCGTACCACCGAGCGTATCGTGGCGATCGGCATTTCTACGGGTGGCGTGCAGGCTCTGGAACAGTTGCTGCCTGCGCTCAAGCCGAACTGCCCAGGGCTGGTGATTGTTCAGCATATGCCTGAAAAGTTCACAGCCACCTTTGCGGCCCGCCTGAACACCATGTGCCACATTGAGGTCAAAGAGGCCGAGGCCAATGATCGGGTGCAGCCCGGCCGGGCGCTGATTGCTCCGGGCGGCAAGCACATGCTGGTCAAACGTAGTGGCACGCAGTATTTCGTTGATGTGGTGGATGGCCCCTTGGTGTCGCGTCACCGACCCTCGGTGGATGTGTTGTTCCGGTCTGTTGCCAAATTTGCCGGTGCCAATGCAACGGGGGTCATCATGACCGGTATGGGGGATGATGGTGCCCGAGGGTTACGGGAAATGCGTGAGGCTGGCGCACACACCATGGCTCAGGATGAAAAAAGCTGCGTGGTTTTCGGCATGCCCAAGGAAGCCATCAAGCTAGATGCGGTCGAGCGCATTGTCCCTCTTGAGCAGCTGGCTGAACTGTTGGGGCGCTGACGTGGCCTTGGCTTTATCGAGTCGGCATCTATGATGGGATAAGAAGTTAACCGGTAGTTGGCAAAGGCCATTGATTTCCCAGAATGAGCCCCCGCCAATGAGCGCCAGGGCAGGTTGCTGCGGCGATCAAGGTCCGGTGCCAGGTTGGCTGCCAGGGCTGCTGCCGGGTGGGCAGGGCTGATAACAGGGCGAGTGGAATGGGAGCTGTGGCGTGTGCATACCGGCTGATGCCGGGCAGACAGGCCGGCGACAGAGACTGCGGAAGCAAATATGAGCGGCTTCGAACAACTCACGGTAATGGTGGTTGAAGATAGTGCGGTGCAACGGATGCACGCCGTTGACCTGCTCGGCAGTCTGAACGTGCGGAATGTACTCGAAGCCGAAGATGGCCAGTCTGCGCTGGATTTGCTGGCAACGGTCGAGCGCTGTCCGGACATCATCATGACCGATCTTGAAATGCCCGGCATGGATGGCGTCGATCTGATTCGTCACCTGGCCCAGCGCAAGCTTGCCCATGCACTGGTGGTTGTGAGTAGCCGGGAGACCGCTCTGCTGGCATCGGTGGAAACAATGGCGCAGGAACATGGCCTGACGGTGCTTGGTATTGCCCAAAAACCTCTGTCGATAAATGGATTGCAGGCGTTATTGGCCAAATATCGGCCGGAAGGTGAAGTTGTCAGCAGCCAGACCCCTCCTCCGCCACGCTGCACGGCAGAAGAGTTGAAAACAGCGTTAACGGCTGGGCAGCTGCAAGTCTATTACCAGCCTAAAGTCACAACACACTCTGGCGTCATGCGTGGTGTCGAGGCATTGATCCGCTGGCAACATCCGCAATATGGATTTGTTCTGCCTGATCAGTTTGTGCATCTGGCCGAAGAGACTGGCCTGATCGAGCCGTTGACCGAATTCGTGATTGAGACGGCGTTACGTCAACTCAGAGAATGGCATTCGCGTGGTATGGCCATCAGCGTCGCGGTCAATTTGTCCGCACGCTCGCTGGCATCGCCCGATCTGGCGGACCGTGTGTCAGTAATCGCAGGTAAGGTCGGTGTCGAAGCCAAATACCTGATTCTGGAAATTACCGAAACGG
The DNA here is from genome assembly GCF_030129945.1 of Parachitinimonas caeni. Lineage (GTDB taxonomy): Bacteria > Pseudomonadota > Gammaproteobacteria > Burkholderiales > Chitinimonadaceae > Parachitinimonas > Parachitinimonas caeni. Next base: position 132,091 of record NZ_JARRAF010000007.1, on the reverse strand, counting down.
CAGTGATGTCCGATGTGGCGCTTTCTCTCGGCACCTTGGCCCGCCTGCGTTTGAAGGGTTTTGGGCTGGCGATTGATGATTTTGGGACAGGGTTCTCGTCGATGCAGCAACTGGCCCGCATTCCCTTTACCGAACTCAAGATAGATCGCTCGCTTGTTCACGGTGCCTCTGAAAAACCGCACTTGCAGGTCATGCTGCAAAGTACGATCGAGATGGGCAAGAAACTACAGCTGACTACCGTGGCGGAGGGAGTGGAGCTTGCCAATGATTGGCAGCTCATTCGTATCCTCGGTTGCGATGTTGCCCAAGGCTTTTACGTAGCAACCCCGATGCCGGGGGAAGAGCTGGCCAACTGGCTGCGTCAGGGAACCCGCCATTTGAGACCTCCCCGGCCATCGCTTGCCTGACGGTATGCCTGCCAACGCCGATCACCAAACAGCAACGGCCACATCAGTGGCCGTTGCTGTTTGAGACTATGTACTTCAGCTGTCTTTCTTCAGGCAGGTAGCCATGAACTCTTTGCGTTCCGCTCCCTTTTTGCCTTCGGCATCCTTGTTACATGCCTTCATTTTCTCTTGCTGAGCCTTTTGCTTGTTTTTCAGGCAGTCGGACATGAACTGCTTGCGCTCAGGGCCTTTTTTGTCGCCGGCTTCCTGATTGCATTGCGCCATCTTGTTCTGCTGCTTGTTGGGCGCAGCATCGTCAGCGGCGGCCGCCAAGCTGGCGGATAGGCATAAGGCAATAAACAACATCGACTTCATTGCAGACTCTCTTTCTGGCGGAATGACCGCCGGTGAGGGTGGTGCGGCAGTTGGACATATCCGAATGCGGATCAAGGCGTAGGGCTACTGGAGCTTGTAGCAGCTTCGGTTGTTGCTATCAAGGCTGAGGCAGCGGCTTCGTCCCATCCATCCTGTGAGACCTTCAGGTAGGCGACGCGCTCATCCAGAATCACCACTGCTTCCCGTACCCCACGGACACTTCCCAGTTGGGCAGACAGCAAACGTGCATCCCCAGCCCAGCTCTCGCCTATATGGAATAACTTGGTTCTCACCGGCTCGGGTGGTCGCATACCCATCGCTACCCACAGCCATATGCTCATCAGCACCACACAGAAGACGAATACGGCCGAGGTGCCTGCGTAGTGGTAGAGCCAACCTCCGGCGCTGGCACCGATAAAGATGCCTAATGACTGTGCTGTGTTATAGACGCCTATGGCTGTGCCGCGTGCATCTGCCGGAGCGATTTTGGAAATGAGTGAGGGGAGCGTGGCTTCCAGTACATTGAATGCGATGAAGTAAATTGCCAGGAACAAGACAATCTGCCAGAAGCTATGCAGGGCAAACGCCATTCCTAACTGAGCGATCAACATCAAAGCGACCGCTGCGACAAATACCCGCTTGAGCTGGTGTTTCTTTTCGCCGTAGATCACAGCCGGGATCATGCAGAGAAAACCCAGAACGACCACCGGTAGGTAGACTTGCCAGTGCTTGGCCACCGGCAGATGCCCGGTGTGCTGCAACGCCAGCGGCATGGTGACGAACATGGCCATCTGGGCAGCATGCAAGGCAAAGATTCCGTAGTTGAGACGTGCCAGCTGCGGATGTCGGAGAGACTGAGGCAGTTTGGAGATATTGGCTTCCGTATCTGAGTGAAAACGCGATAGGGCTGGCTTGGGAATGATCTGCCAGACGCCGATCATGCCTGCGATGGCCAGGGCGCCGGTCAAGGCAAAGACACCGGGCAATCCAATCCATTCGATCAGCGCTGGGGCGATTACCAACGAAACAGCAAACGTCACTCCGATGGAAGCACCAACCATAGCCATGGCCATGGTACGGATTTCTTCCCGTGTGAGGTCGGCCAGCAAGGCCATCAGCGCGGCCGAAATGGCTCCGGCACCCTGAAGCGAACGGCCGATGATGATCCATTGGATATTGGGAGCCAGCGCACATACTGCGCTGCCGATCGCCAGCAAAAGCAAGCCAATGTAGATGACGCGTTTGCGACCAATCCGGTCTGACAGCATGCCGAACGGTAGTTGGAACAGCGCTTGGGTCAACCCGTAAGCACCCAGAGCAATGCCTACCAAGCTATGGTTGTCGCCACCGGGCAGCTGCGAGGCGTAAATGGCAAACACAGGAAGGATGAGGAACATGCCAAGCATTCGCAGGGCATACAGGCCGGCAAGACCGGCGGAGGCACGTAATTCGAGAGGGCTCATAATTGCCGATGCGGAATTGATAAGAAAAACAGCGTCGATCAGATTCGGCATGGTCTGACTCGACAAACAAAAAGCCCGCAACGATTGTTGCAGGCTTTTTGTCTGGTGCAGGAACCTTTCTTGCGAGAGGCCCCGGCAGCTTCTTACATCACCTGAATGTTGGAAGCTTGCTTGCCCTTTGGACCTTGGGTCACTTCAAATGAAACCTTTTGGCCTTCCTTGAGCGTCTTGAAACCAGAAACGTTTGAAATTGCCGAGAAGTGTGCGAACAGATCCTCTCCACCGTCGTCGGGCGTAATGAAGCCGTAGCCTTTGGAGTCATTGAACCATTTCACAGTACCAGTTGCCATTTGCATCTATCCTAACAAGTTTCTAAGGTAACGGGGCTTACCCCAAAAAGGTTTGAGGATCAAGACTCGCAAAACAAGCCAAGCTTGGACGACCGCTGCAGTAGAAACTGCGGTACTGCCGACACCGCCGGTGCTGCAAAAAACTTGAATTCAAACACCCCGGCTTTTTACGCTCATTTCGTGGCGTGCGTCAAGCGCGATGCGCGCTTTGATCCTTATTCGCGACAAAAGTTCCGTCAATTATCCTCTCTTGAAAAATGCCCTGGGAAAGCCAAAATTAAGGGTAGGATGTTTACTGCTCTTACTCTTTCAACCTGATGACGACAAAGAATGATGACGGCGTTGAACTCGCCAAGGCGCCTACGCGCCTCAAGCCACCACCGCTTTACAAGGTGATGCTGCTTAACGATGACTTTACGCCGATGGACTTCGTCGTGATCGTACTCCAGCAGTTCTTCAGCAAAGACCGTGAACAGGCAACAAGGATCATGCTGAAGGTACATACTGAAGGAAAAGGTGTCTGCGGGGTCTACCCTAAAGATATCGCGGCCACCAAAGTGGACCAGGTGATTGAATTCGCGCGGCAGCATCAGCACCCGCTGCAATGTGTCATGGAGGAAAACTGATGATCGCCCAAGAACTGGAAGTAAGCCTCCACATGGCTTTTATGGATGCACGCCAGAAGCGTCATGAATATATCACCGTGGAGCACCTCTTATTGGCAATGCTCGACAACCCAAGCGCTGCAGAGGTGTTACGCGCTTGTGCTGCCAATATCGAAGAACTGCGTAAGAGCCTGAGTGATTTTGTGGCGCAACATACGCCGCTGGTCGCTGGTAGTGGGGAGGTGGAAACCCAGCCCACAATCGGTTTTCAGCGCGTTATTCAGCGGGCTATCCTGCATGTGCAGTCATCAGGCAAGAAGGAGGTGACCGGCGCGAATGTGTTGGTGGCCATCTTTGGTGAGAAAGATTCTCATGCCGTCTACTTCCTGCATCAGCAGGGCGTTACCCGGCTGGATGTTGTCAATTACATATCGCACGGCATCAGCAAGGTGTCGCCGCAGGCGCCTAGCCAGCCGCAGAAGCCAGACCACGAACATGAGGCCGAGGCCGAGCAGGCTACCCACGGAGCACTCGAAAGTTTTACGCAGAACCTGAATCAGCAGGCACTGGCTGGGCGCATTGACCCGCTAATAGGGCGAGAGTCTGAATTGGAGCGTGTGATTCAGATTCTTTGCCGTCGCCGCAAGAACAATCCCTTACTGGTAGGGGAAGCGGGGGTGGGCAAGACGGCCATTGCGGAGGGTTTGGCTCGTCGGATTATCGAAGGAAGCGTGCCGGATATCTTGGCGGAGTCCACCGTCTATGCCTTGGATATGGGCGCTTTGCTGGCTGGTACCAAGTATCGCGGAGACTTCGAGCAGCGGTTGAAAGCGGTTATTAAGCAGCTGACCGAAGACCGCAAAGCCATTCTCTTCATCGACGAAATTCATACTCTGGTGGGGGCGGGTGCTGCCTCTGGCGGGACGCTTGATGCTTCCAATCTGCTCAAGCCGGCATTGTCGAATGGCGCCCTGAAATGTATTGGCGCTACAACTTATAACGAATTTCGCGGTATTTTCGAGAAAGATAATGCCTTATCGAGACGTTTCCAGAAGGTCGATATTATCGAGCCGACGATTGAGCAGACTGTCGAAATCCTGAAGGGACTCAAATCGCGCTTTGAAGAGCACCATGGCGTCAAGTACACGCATGCCGCCTTGTCTACTGCCGCTGAATTGTCGGCGAAATACATCAATGATCGGCATCTGCCGGACAAGGCGATTGATGTGATTGATGAGGCTGGTGCTGCTCAGCGCATTCTGCCCAAGTCGCGGCAAAAGAGAACCATCAGCAAACATGAGATTGAGGAGATCGTTGCCAAGATTGCGCGAATCCCGCCCAAGAACGTGTCTTCCGATGATAGAAATGCTCTGAAGACGCTGGATCGTGATCTGAAATCTGTGGTGTTTGGTCAGGATGCGGCGATTGATGCGCTGTCATCGGCGATCAAGATGGCCCGGTCTGGACTTGGTAATCCTCAGAAACCGATTGGTTCTTTCCTATTCTCTGGTCCGACTGGGGTTGGCAAGACTGAGGTCGCTCGTCAACTTGCGTACACGCTGGGTGTAGAGCTAATTCGCTTCGATATGTCCGAATACATGGAGAGGCATGCCGTATCGAGACTGATTGGTGCTCCTCCCGGTTATGTTGGGTTTGAGCAAGGCGGGTTGTTGACCGAGGCCATTACCAAGCATCCCTATGCCGTATTGCTTCTGGATGAAATCGAGAAAGCACATCCCGACATTTTCAATGTGCTGCTGCAGGTGATGGACCATGGCACGCTGACTGATAACAACGGCCGCAAGTCTGATTTCCGAAATGTCATCATCGTCATGACTACCAATGCGGGTGCAGAGGCGCTGAACAAATCGAGTATCGGCTTTACGCTGAATAAATCTGTCGGTGACGAGTTGCAGGAGATCAAGCGACTGTTTACACCAGAGTTCCGTAATCGGCTTGATGCGATAGTGTCATTTGCTGCGCTGAATCACGAAATCATCATGCAGGTTGTCGATAAATTCTTGATGCAACTTGAGGGACAGTTGCACGACAAGAAGGTCGAGGCCCGCTTTACTCCTGCGCTGCGCGCTTATTTGGCGAAGAAGGGTTTTGACCCTCTCATGGGGGCTCGTCCGATGGCGCGGCTCATTCAGGATACCATCCGAAAGGCCCTTGCTGATGAGTTGTTGTTCGGGCGGTTGGCCAGTGGTGGTGAAGTCGAGATTGATGTGGATGATCAAGGTAAGGTGCTGCTTGATATCAAGTCTGATCAGGTAGAAGCCGCTGCGAGCGCTTAAATGGGAAGGATATCGGGCTTGACGATTTGTTCGTGCTAGCTGGTCTCTGGACCTGGTTGGTATCAAGACGGCCGTTCAGCAAGTGTTGAACGGCTTTTTCTTTTGGTGGATGGAAAATCCAACGGCATATTATTTGGCAATCATTTTGTTAGCAAAAAGTTCGTGGGTGAGCAACCAGCGTTTTATCCGCAAGGTGTCTTCGGTTTTCCCTCCTGCGAAGCCGCCAAGTCCAGTGGCTGCGACTACCCGATGGCAAGGAATGATCAGCGGGACGGGGTTGTGACCACATGCCGTTCCAACTGCGCGGGAACTCGATTGGCAACGTGCGGCGAGTTCTCCGTAGGTACTGACGTTGCCAGCGCCAATTTCGGAAATCGCGCGCCAGACTTTTAGTTGATGGTCGCTACCTTCAAGGTATACCGGCAGCTGGAAGTGATGGGACGGCTGGTTGAAATAGGCGGCGATTTGTCTGCATATTTCCTGAGCCAGGCTACTGGTGGGGTGCCTGATGTCTGTGCTGTCATCACAAAACAGGTTGAGGTGATAAAGGTACTGTTCATCTGCTTCAAAACAGATTTTCCCAATAGGAGTAATAAGTGCTGTTTGGGATCGCAGCGACGAAGCGGAGTCAGTTAGGCTTGGCACGTTTGGTAATGTCGTTGCGTGATGGGGCATCCGTAGGCTTCTCCGTCCTGGTGTGACTTTTCGTAGTGTATGGTTGGTCAGGCCAGCCGATGATTTGGAAGCATGTTTCCGCAAGCGACTGCGCATTTCTTTTCAAGTCCACATCCTTGCTCAGGAGTAGTGCACTGGCAAAGGCATCTGCGGCGGCAACAAATTGCTGTTTGGCAAGCAGCAAGCGCCCCTGCACCATGGCTACTTTCGCTTTGAAATCGCCGGCTGTGCGCCTGGCGAGATTACCAAGTAACTCCAGAGCGAGCTCTTGGTGGCCGGAGTCACCCGCTAGCCGAGCCACTTCCAGCGCCTGAGGGACCTGCTCAGCAGGTATCGGCGTTTCGTCTTTGATGATCTGTCTTATCAAAGCTCCAGTGTTTTCTACTTTCCCTGCACGCAGCAATACCTCCGCCTGTCGAATCGACCATAAGGACATGTTGGATTCTTCGGCCGGCAAGCTTAGGTCTTGCCAGTAGTCATGGGCAAGGAGGTAAAGCTTTCTGGATGCGGCCAGCATGCCGAGTTGGTAACGTAATTGGGTATCTTCTTGCACCTTGTACTGGCTACCCTCGCCAAATAGGCTGAATGCTGCATCGGTTAGGCCAAGTTCAACGAGCTGCTGGAGTAGTCGCACGGCACTTTGCTGCCGCATTGCGTCGGTGCTGGCAGTAATGGATTGGTGTGCAAGGATGGCACGCGCAGTGAGTGCGTCTTTCTTTTCCCACTGCTTGTATAGCGCGGACCATGCCGCATCATCCCCTGTTAGTAGCTGTGCTTCATTACCCAGAGATAACGCGACTTGGCGGTAGCTGCTCCATAGATCCTTCGTATTTGGCGTTGAGTTTGGAAAACGTTCATCCAACCAAAGATTGAGCCTGGTGTCCTGCGCTTTCGCCGCTTGCTGTTTGATCAGCGGCAAGTATTGAAGTAGGCGGTCGGCGGGCAGGGATGTCAAGTATTGTGTGAAGGTGAGGCCGCTTATACGGCTCAGCCTGTGTTCTACTAGATAAAAAACTGGGTGCTTTGGGTCTAACAAATCTAGCCAGGTCGCCGCTAGCTTGTCTTGACCGATAGTAAATAGGCCAACAGCAAAGTTTGCTGCTTCATCTTTGTTGAGGCTCACTTTATCTTGTTGATACCGAAGCATCGAGCGATATGCTTCGTCCCCCATCCTTTGTGCGAGCTGTGCTTCAACGATCTGGAGTCGCAGTGACGACAGAGCTTGAGGATCTACCGCTGTCGTCCAGATAGCGTTGAGCCCTGCGAGTTGGCTGATGGGGTGTTGCTTCTTCTCATTAAAGGTATGTGCAAGGTAAGTCCAAGAGAGTGCTTGCGACGCGTCTTCTACCTTCATCGCTTCCTGCGCTTGCAATCGTTCTAAAAGCATCTCGGGCTGTTTGAGTTCCCGAAGCGCCTGCCAGCGTAGCGCTTCCCAATCTGCCCATTCGGTATCAGATGTAAGCTTTGGTTGGAGCCGTTCGATACGACTTAAGGCTAAACGTAGCGATACTTCTTTGGCGATCTGATGTGTCTGTACGAGGTCTTCTGGGCTGGCTAAACAAGCCCCTGCGACAAGATAGAAAATCAGAGTGAGTAGAAATTGCATGGGATTGCCATCCAGAAATGACCCGTTTACTAATTGTATGGGAGAGGTCTGAAATGACAAAAGCGCGAGCCTGATGGTCTCGCGCTTTGGTGTGCGGTGCTTTGAGTAGAATTTACTCTGCGGCAACCTTACGTGTTGGCAGCTTTTCCTTGATACGAGCAGCCTTGCCGGAACGGCTACGCAGGAAGTAAAGCTTGGCGCGACGAACATCACCACGGCGCTTTACCTCAATGGCAGCCACCAGTGGGGAGTAAGTTTGGAATGTACGCTCAACACCTTCACCAGAAGAAATCTTGCGAACGATAAAAGACGAGTTCAAACCACGATTACGCTTGGCAATTACAACACCTTCGTAAGCCTGCAGACGCTCACGGTTACCTTCCTTTACCTTAACTTGCACGACGACGGTATCGCCAGGTGCAAACTCGGGAATGGTCTTGCCCAAACGAGCGATTTCTTCTTGTTCCAGTTGCTGGATCAGATTCATTGTCAAACTCCTAGCCCTCAGTCAAGGGGCGTGATTCTGGATTAGCTTGTTCCTGCTGCATCGATTGAGTGATGTGTTCTGATTTGAAATCAGACAGCAGCCGAGCTTCCTCTTTTGATAAAACCCGCTGGTCAAGCAAATCAGGGCGACGTAGCCATGTACGACCCAGTGCCTGCTTCAAACGCCAGCGGCGTATTTCAGCATGATTTCCAGATAACAGAACATCTGGAACCGTCATGCCACGGTAGTCTTCCGGCCGGGTATAGTGGGGGCAGTCCAGTAACCCATCTTCAAATGAGTCTTGTTGAGCTGAAAGATTGTGATTAAGTGCGCCCGGAAGCTGGCGAATTATTGAGTCCATCATTACCATGGCCCCAAGCTCACCCCCAGACAGAACATAGTCACCAATCGAAACTTCAACATCAACAGAGTGTTTAATCACTCGCTCATCAACACCCTCGTAGCGTCCACAAAGCAACACCAAACCGGAGCATGCTGAAAGCTGCTTTACAGCTGCTTGATCAAGCGGCTGGCCTTGTGGTGACAGATAAATGACCTTGGGAGCCAAATTGCCTGCTTGATTCTGGGCGACCTTGGCTGCTTCAATTGCTGCAAGCAGCGGTTCCGGAAGCATCACCATCCCCGGTCCGCCGCCATAGGGCCGGTCATCAATCGTACGATAGTTATCTGCCGTAAAGTCACGAGGATTCCAGCAGTGCAAAGCGTACAAATCTTTTTCTAATGCTCGTCTGTTTATACCGAAGTCGGTAATGGCAGAGAACATCTCGGGGAATAGCGTAATGACATCAAACCGCATGGTCATCCGCTAAAAATCCAAGCCCCAGTCGACGGTGATTGTGCGAGCAATGTCGTCAACAGTTAGCACAACTGATGCGACAAACGGGATCAGCCGCTCTATCGGTGCATCGCGCACAACCAGCACGTCATTGGCGCCGGTCTCAAACAGCTCAACTACGGTACCCAAGTACTCACCTGCGACGTTCCGAACTGCCATGCCTACCAAGTCGGTCCAGTAGTACTCGTTCTCGTCTGCCTCAGGCATTTCAGAGCGCGGCACTGCAATCGTGCAACCACGAAGACTGTCTGCCTTATCTCGGTCATCTACACCGTCCAAGGTAGCGATGAGCACCTTGGAGTGAATTTGACCTTCGACAAAGGTATAGCGTTGCCACCGTCCATCCCGCCCTAACCACCAAGTTGGATAGTCAAAAAGGCTATCGGCATATTCGGTGTCTGCCACAACTTTAATGCTGCCTCTAACACCAAACGCTCCAGAAATATAAGCCATTGGCACCAGATCTGTTGGATTGCTTGAGTCTTGAGGGTCCTGGGCAATATTACGGCTCATGCTGATAAATGCGACTTACGCAGCCTTTGCGCGCTTGACGAGCTTGGCAACGCTATCAGACAGTTGTGCACCATTGCTGATCCAATGATTGATACGGTCCAGAGAGAGGCGCACGCCTTCGGTGCCTTCTGCTGCAACTGGATTGTAAAAACCAACGCGCTCAATGAAGCGGCCGTCGCGACGATTGCGGGAATCTGTTACGACTACGTTGTAGAAAGGACGGTTTTTTGCGCCGCCACGGGAAAGACGAATCACTACCATGACCCTTTACCTTTCGTGCAAGTGAGATCCGAAAGAATTCGGAAAAAGATCAGGATTCTATTACTGAAAATGCCAAATTTGCAAGGGGATATGGCTACATGCCGGGTAGTATGTTCTTCATGCCCCGCATTAATTTCATCATTCCCTTGCCAGAAAACTGTTTCATCATTTTTTGCGTTTGCTCAAACTGATTCAGCAATCGGTTGACTTCTTGTACGGAAACGCCTGCGCCGGCGGCGATACGCCGTTTGCGGCTGGCTTTTAAAATTTCGGGCTTTGCTCGTTCCGCAGGAGTCATTGAGTTGATGATGCCTTCGATGCGCGCAACAGCTTTATCGGTATCCTGACCCTGTGCCAACTGGGAGAGTTGCCCTGGCATTTTGTCGAGCAGGGCAGTCATCCCTCCCATCTTTTTCATTTGCTGAATCTGGGTTTTGAAGTCCTCTAGGTCAAATCCCTTGCCGGTTTTCATCTTCTTGGCAAGCTTCTGTGCCTCTTCGACATCGACAGACTTCTGGACCTCTTCGATTAAAGAGAGTACGTCACCCATGCCAAGAATGCGGGAGGCTAGCCGGTCCGGATGGAATGGTTCCAACCCAGTAACTTTCTCCCCAACCCCAATGAATTTAATGGGTTTGCCTGTGACATGGCGAACCGACAACGCTGCGCCACCTCGAGAATCGCCATCAAGCTTAGTAAGGATGACCCCAGTTAAAGGTAGGGCTGCGTTGAATGCCTGGGCTGTATTCACGGCATCCTGGCCTTGCATGGCATCTACGACAAACAGGGTTTCTATTGGGTTTAGAAAGGCATGCAATGCCTTGATTTCGTCCATCATCTCCTGGTCAATTGCCAAGCGACCAGCAGTGTCAACGATCAGGACGTCAAAGAAATGACGCTTGGCGTGATCCAGAGCGGATGCTGCGATGTCTTTGGGGGTTTGGCTGGGTAAGGAAGGGAACCACTCAACTCCAATCTGTGAAGCTAACATCTTCAACTGCTCTATCGCTGCAGGGCGGTATACATCTGCGCTGACGACCAGAACTTTTTTCTTTTGAGTCTCTTTGAGAAGTTTGGCCAGCTTGCCGGTGGTCGTGGTTTTTCCTGCGCCCTGAAGGCCGGCCATCAGCACAATTGCGGGCGGTACGGCTGCAAGATTAAGCGCATCATTCTGCTCGCCCATGAGCTTCTTTAGCTCGTCATGTACCACCCCGATGACGGCCTGCCCTGGAGTCAGGCTACCTAAAACATCCTGGCCCAGGGCGCGTTGCTTGACGTCATTTATAAAGACTTTGACGACGGGTAAAGCAACGTCTGCTTCCAGCAATGCCATCCGAACTTCGCGCATGGCATCCTGAATGTTGGCCTCAGTCAGTCGAGCCTGACCGCGAAGAGATTTGACAACATCCGCCAGGCGCGATGTTAGATTATCAAGCATGAATCAATCCTTTGAATGGGCGCCTGAAACAGCTCCAGTGCTCTGTTAGACTTGCTCTTGCGTCTGATTTCATCAGTGCAAGGCTGCAATGAAACCAATTTAATTTACGATTTTACCCAAAGTTGACAGTGAACCCACTCGCTTTAGTTGTACTCGCATTTTATATCTGTTTATCGATCAATTACCTGCTTGGCAGGCGATCGTCCGGGCAAGCCTTGCCGCAACGTGAAGGACTGGAGCATCTTGTGCTGGCAACAACGTTGCTGCTGCATGCGCCACTGGCGTTCGGCCCGTTGGCTGCAGGTGAAATTCCTCGTTTTGGGGCAAAGGAAGGAATTTTGCTTTTGGCGTGGCTATCCGCTGCCTTATATTGGACCGCAGGTTTTTTCTACAAGCTGGAGGGTATGCAAGGGATTGTCTTACCCTTGGCATCACTCAGTTTGCTGGTTAGCTTGTTTTTGCCATCAGGTCATCCGGTTCTTCATTTTTCTTCGGTACTGTTCAAAATTCATTTCATCATTGCCATGCTTTCATATGGCTTTCTGGCAATGGCAGCGGGACTGGCGGTGTTAATGCTGATGGCGCATAGGCAATTGCATGAGCACCGGCGTTTTACCGTATTTGGTCAGCTACCACCATTGCTGTCACTTGAGAAGCTTTTGTTTTACGCGATCACTACGGGTTTCGTCCTGCTGACATTTACCCTTTTTTCCGGAGTATTGTTCTCTGAAGCAATATTTGGACATGGCGTAACTTTATCCCACAAAACAGTATTTGCAATTTTATCCTGGATTGTATTTGGAGCTTTGCTTGCAGGGCATCATTGGTATGGCTGGCGTGGAAAATTGGCTGCTAATTGGACCTTGGGCGGATTTTCATTGTTGCTATTGGCGTATATTGGTAGCCGATTTGTTCTGGAGGTTATTTTGGGGAGAATCTGAGTGAATTTGGCTTCTTGTTAGCGTAAGTGGATGTGCTAATTTGATTTATATGGAAGAGGTCTCTCAATAGTGAGTGTGTTGAAGATGTATTTACTTAATTGTAAACCCAGAATGTTTGGTTTCTTGTAACTAAATTGGAGTGATCGTACATCTTGGATGCCATTCCAACGAGTTTTCTCTTTATCGCCCTAGTTGCATGTTTGCTGGCGTCTGCTTTTTTTTCGGCATCCGAAACTGCGATGATGGCGGTTAACCGATATCGCCTTAAGGCTCGGGTGGCCAAGAATGAACGTGCTGCAATACTTACACAGGCTTTGCTTCATAAAATAGAAAAATTGCTAGGAGTCATTCTTCTCGGTAGCAGCTTTGTTAATTCCTCAGCGGCAACATTATCTACCGTAATTGCATTTCGAGTTGCCGGAGATGAGGAATGGGTGCTAGGGGTTGCCACGGCTTTAGTAACCTTTAGCATTTTAATATTCAGTGAAGCATTCCCAAAAGTTATTGCCGCCAGTCGGCCCGAGCCTGTCGCATTGGCGTCCAGTTATTTGCTCGCCGCATTGCTGAAAATATTGTCGCCTATTGTATATGTCGTAAATATATTTGTGCGCGGCTTGTTGAAGATTTTTCGGTTGGGTTTGGAATCGGAAAGTTCAACAAAAATTAGCCCCGAAGAGTTACGTTTACTAGTTTTGGAGGCCGGTAATTTTATAGAGAAGAAACATCATAGCATTCTAATGAATTTGTTTGATCTCGAAAGCATTACTGTGAATGACGTAATGACACCACGACATCAAATTGAAGCGCTTGATTTGGCCGCTTCGGCAGATGAAATAAAGCGGCAGTTGGTAACTTGCCATCATACTCGATTACCTGTTTATGAAGCTGATTCAGATAATATACTTGGTGTAGTTCACGTAAGAATGGTCCCTCATCTTTTTCAACAGGAAGCAATTGATATTGCCATGAGGGAGGTAATACGCGATCCATACTTTATACCTTCTGGTACGCCGCTATTTACCCAGTTGCAGCGTTTTCAGGAGACTCAGCAACGGCTTGGCCTGGTTGTAGATGAATATGGTGAAATGCTGGGACTGGTGACTTTAGAGGATATACTCGAACAGATGGTCGGTGAGTTCACTACGACATCTCCCAATCAAGTATCCCTGTTCAAGCTTCAGAAGGATGGATCTGCGCTGATTGATGGAAAAGCTGGCTTGCGTGAGCTAAACAGGAAGCTGGGATGTCGATTTCCTGTTGATGGGCCCAAGACACTGAACGGGCTCATTCTAGAATTTTTCGAAGACATACCGGAGGCTGGAACGTGCTTGCAGATCTCGGAACACCGCTTGGAAATTGTTCAAACTCAAGGCCGAAGCATCAAGAGCGTTCGGCTCTATCCCTAGTCTGGAAGCGGCTTCCAGCTTTACAAAGCAACTTGACAAGTGCATTATTTGTGCCGATCGCATTTCGCGGAAGGTCGAAATTTCAGGCTTGATATGATGTTATCCTAAAGCATCATATGCCGGCGAGAATTGTCCATTTCATGATTTTCCCAATTGAATAGGCCCACGATGGCTCAAGCTCCCACAACGCTTTCTGGTCTTGCTCGCGCCTTGGTGCAACAAGGGCGTCTGCAAGAGGCTGATGCAGAGGCGATTCAGTCGCAGGTTCAATCGAGCAACTCGTCTTTTATTCAGCAGCTGATTCAGAGCAAAAAGATGACAGCTGCGCAGGTAGCAGAGTTTGCTTCGCAGACATTTGGCTATCCTCTGTTTGATCTTAGCCAATTAGACTCTGCTTATATTCCAAGCAATGTCATCGATCATAAATTGATGACGAGTCGAAGGGTTGTACCGCTTTTTAAACGCGGAAATAAGCTGTTTATCGGGATTTCTGATCCGACAAATCTACAAGCATTGGATGACGTCAAGTTTCAGACAGGTTTGGCGTCAGATCCTATCATTGTTGAGGATAATAAACTCACCACAATGATTGAAAAGCTGGTTGAAGCCAGCGGTGCAAATCTCAAAGACATCACGATAGATCAGGATGAGCTGGAAATTTCGGGTGGTGAAGAGCAAGCCCCGGAATCCGAATCGGTCATGGCGGAAGTCGATGATGCGCCAGTGGTGAAATACATCCAGAAAATATTGATGGATGCAATCAATGGCGGCGCATCGGATATTCATTTCGAACCTTATGAGAAATTTTACCGGGTGAGATACCGGATTGACGGCGTTTTACGAGAAGTGGCGCAACCGCCATTAGCCATCAAGGAAAAAATTGCATCTCGAATTAAGGTTATTTCGAAGCTGGACATTTCAGAAAAGCGTATTCCGCAGGATGGGCGGATGAAGCTTGTTCTATCAAAGAATCGCGCTATTGATTTCCGGGTATCTTCGTTGCCAACGCTATTTGGTGAAAAGATATGTATGCGTATTCTTGATCCGTCGTCAGCCACTTTAGGGATTGATGCATTGGGTTATGAGCCTGATCAGAGAGAGGCTCTCTTAAATGCCATTCATCGACCTTACGGAATGGTATTAGTGACGGGGCCTACGGGTTCGGGAAAAACGGTTTCTCTTTATACCTGTCTTAATATCTTAAATGAGCCAGGGATTAATATTTCCACTGCAGAAGATCCCGCTGAAATCAACTTGCCTGGCATTAATCAGGTAAACGTTAATGATAAGGCGGGCTTGACGTTTGCCGCAGCTTTGAAGTCCTTTTTGCGGCAGGATCCGGACATTATTATGGTCGGTGAAATTCGAGATTTGGAAACGGCGGATATTTCGATTAAAGCCGCTCAAACTGGCCACATGGTGTTTTCTACCCTTCATACGAATGATGCACCTGCTACATTGTCTCGTATGCTAAATATGGGTATTGCGCCATTCAATATTGCATCTTCAGTAATTCTTATTACGGGTCAACGTTTGGCTAGACGTTTGTGTTCGAGTTGTAAAAAGCCGATTGATATTCCAAATGATGCTTTGCTGCGTGCCGGTTTCAAAGAGGAAGATCTTGATGGGACCTGGCAGCCATATGGTCCTGTTGGCTGCGATATTTGCAAGGGAACTGGTTATAAAGGCCGGGTAGGTATTTATCAGGTTATGCCAATCAGTGAAGAAATGCAGCGGATTATTATGAAGCAGGGCAATTCGATTGACATTGCGGATCAGGCTCAGCGCGAGGGAATTCGTGATCTGCGGCAGTCGGGGTTATTGAAAGTAAAACAGGGTCTGACTTCTTTGACGGAAGTTGAGGCTGTTACCAACGAGTAAAGTGGTGCGCCCTGGCGCATGGGGAGATTTGCATGGCGGTGCCAGCAAAGGATAAAAAAGCGGCGGTCAAGGAGTTTACTTTCCAGTGGGAAGGGCGTGATCGCACAGGGAAAATCGTCCGGGGGGAAATGCGTGCCGGCGGTGATGCGGTTGTCCGAGCCAGCTTGCGCCGCCAGGGAATTAACGTCCTGAAGATAAAAAAGCAATCCATGTCATCCGGTAAGAAAATTACCGAAAAAGACTTGGCGATGTTTACCCGGCAAATGGCCACAATGATGAAGGCCGGTGTGCCTTTACTGCAGGCTTTTGATATTGTTGCAAAAGGCCATTCCAATCCTTCTGTCACCAAATTACTGACTGATATTAAGACAGATGTGGAGACGGGCTCTAGTTTGGCTCAGGCTTTTCGTAAACATCCGCTCTATTTTGATCAACTTTATTGCAATTTGGTACAAGCCGGCGAGCAGGCTGGTATTTTGGATGCTCTGCTCGATAGACTCGCGACGTATAAGGAAAAGATTTTAGCGATTAAAGGGAAGATCAAGTCAGCCTTGTTTTACCCGACGGCCATTGTTGTTGCTGCTGTGATTATTGTTTCGGTCATCATGATTTTCGTGATCCCGGCCTTTAAGGATTTATTCTCGGGCTTTGGCGCTGCATTGCCTGCGCCTACGCAATTGGTGATTAATATATCGGATATATTTACCAGTTATTGGTGGGCTATTTTTGGCGGCTTGGGAGGTGGTATTTTTGGGTTTATTGAGGCAAAAAAGCGTTCAAAGACCTTACAGGCGAGAACGGATCGTGTAATGCTCAGGCTGCCCATTATTGGAGACATTATCCGTAAAGCAACGATTGCTCGTTGGACACGTACAATGTCAACCATGTTTGCGGCCGGTGTACCCTTAGTTGAAGCGCTTGATTCTGTAGGAGGAGCTGCAGGTAACGTGGTTTATGCAGATGCAACCCGCAAAATTCAAGCGGAAGTCAGTACTGGTACTAGTTTGACCCTGGCAATGCAGAATAGCGAGGTTTTTCCAAATATGGTTTTGCAGATGGTCTCGATTGGAGAGGAGTCTGGAGCTCTGGATTCTATGCTTGGAAAAATCGCTGACTTTTTTGAGCAGGAAGTTGATGATGCTGTCGATGCAATGACCAGTTTGATGGAACCGTTAATTATGATGATTTTGGGCCCAATTATCGGTGGTTTGATTATTGCGATGTATTTACCAATCTTCAAGATGGGAGCGGCAGTTGGCGGATAATCCCTTGTCTGAATTTATTTTTGTCCTTTCGGCAAGCCCAACATTATTTGTTGTGCTTGCCGTTATTTTGGGCCTAATCGTTGGAAGCTTCCTGAATGTTGTCATTCATCGTCTGCCAAAGATGATGGAGGCGGATTTTCGCTATGAATGCGAATGTATGGATATTCCAGAAGAGTCTTGGCCTGTCCGGCAGAAGTATAATTTGATCGTTCCCCGGTCCGCGTGCCCTGGCTGCGGGAATGCCATTAAAGCTTACGATAATATCCCTGTTGTCTCGTGGTTGTTGTTGCGAGGCAAGTGCCGAAATTGCGGTAATAGGATTTCTATTCGATACCCAATTGTTGAGCTGGTTACGGGTGTATTAACGGGTGTTATCGCTTGGCATTTCGGTTGGGGTGTTCAAGCTTTGGGTGGGTTTTTATTTACCTGGATTTTGGTGGCGTTATTTTGCATTGACGCAGATACCATGTATTTGCCGGATGATTTAACTTACCCGCTTATATGGCTTGGGCTGCTGTTTAATTTGCGCTCATCTTATACCTCTATTGAAAGTGCTGTTGTTGGTGCGGTGGTAGGTTATTTGATTCTTTGGTCGGTATACTGGATTTTCAAACTTCTTTTAAAAAGAGAAGGTATGGGGTATGGGGACTTTAAACTGCTTGCCGCATTGGGCGCATGGTTCGGTTGGATGTCGATCCCCTTCATTATTCTGTTTTCGTCCTTGGCTGGGGTAATCATTGGCGGCGGAGCAACCTTGCTAGCAAAACGTGGTTGGTGGGGGACCAAGTTGCCATATGGCCCATATCTGGTTGTTGCAGGCTACGCGACAATGCTTTGGGGAAACCAAGCGCTTAGTTACTGGATGCGCATGTGAAGCCGATTATCGGTCTGACTGGTGGAATTGGCTGCGGAAAATCGACGGTTGCTGAGTGGTTCGTAGAGCTTGGAGCCGCATTGATCGACACAGATGTGATTGCGCATGAGATGTCGCGATCGGGCTCTCCGGCCATGCAGGATGTTGCGAGTGTGTTCGGACCTGAGTTTTTGACCGGCGACGGGGCACTGGATAGGGTAAAGATGCGACAGCTGGTTTTCGCTGATTCCGAGAAAAGGAAACAACTGGAAAGTATATTTCACCCTCGAATCCGAGCGGAGGTAATGCGGAGGATTCAGCAGGTGTCGAATGACGCACCATATATTCTGCTGGCGGTGCCGCTGTTGTTCGAGTCGAATGCTTATGCTGACGTAGTTGCTCGGTCTTTGGTTGTCGATTGCTCGGAAGAGACGCAAATTCAGAGGGTTATGGATAGAAGTTCGATGACCGAGGCGCAAGTGCGTGCCATTATCGCCAGTCAAATGTCGCGCAGTGAGAGAGTCAATCGTGCAACGGACTTGATTGATAATGGCAGATCCTTAGAGCATGCCAGGCAGCAGGTGCTGGCCTTGCATGACCATTACACACGGATGGGCTCTCGCTAATGGTTTGTCAAATGGGTGTGAATCTTGCACAATTTGGTCTAGTCCATTAGGTAGCGGCCACAGTGACCAGTTACGAATTTCCGATCAATGAGCGCATTCGCATTTTGTTGCGTCTTGAGGATCTTTATTACCGGGCGGAGCATTTTATTCAGAATGATCATCCGCTTGATCATCATTCTGCGCTCTTGGTTTTGTTTGAAATCATGGATGTGGCTACGCGCGCGGATTTGAAGTCCGACCTGTTGCAGGAGTTGGAACGTCAGCGGCAGTCGCTAGAGGCGCTACGGGATAATCCACAGATTTCTGAAGCTGCTCTTGAGCATGTGTTGTCGGAAATTGAGCTGACTCATGCCAAGCTACTTGAATCCACGGGTAAGTTTGGCCAGCACTTACGGGAAAATGAGTGGCTGATGTCGATCAAGCAGCGCGTCAATATCCCTGGCGGTGTGTGTGAGTTTGACCTCCCTTCCTACCACTACTGGCAACAGCAGTCGGCCGAAGCGCGTCGTGCCCAGCTCGGCCACTGGATGGCACCGATGATGCCAATCAAACTTGGGATTGATATCGTATTGCGCCTGCTGCGTGATAGTGCCAAGGTGCACCGCTATACGGCCAAGCAAGGGGTTTTTCAGCAGACGGCTGGTGGGAAAACGGTCCAGTTACTGAAAATTTCCGTGCCAAGTGATTTGCCATATGTCCCCGAGTTGTCGGCCAATAAGTACGCAATCAATATCCGCTTTGTGTCTGCCGTGTCGAATAGTGACCGGCCCAAAGTATGTGAAAGCGATGTGGATTTTTCCTTGGCGTTTTGCAATCTGTGAGTGATTTTCTGCCAGTCATGAAGCCAAGAATTGTGCCCTGCCCGCACTGCAAGCAGGATGTTGAGTGGTCGGCATCCAGTCCCTATCGCCCGTTTTGTAGTGAGCGCTGCAAAATGATTGATTTGGGGCTGTGGGCAGATGAGCAGTACCGGGTCCCACTTACCTCTTCTGATACTGGAGTCGAAGAGTAGTTTTTCCATGAGTGTCGGTTAGAAAACTGTCACCCTTCGGTCATCCTCCAGTCATCCAATAGCACTAACTTTGTCCCTGTTTCCGAGATAGACAGGGGCTCCCGTGTTAGATCTACAACTTAAATCCACGCCATCTGCAACCAGCAGATTCTTTGTCGGTTTAGCCAGAACCGAAGAGGAAGTGCAGGCTGCCCAAGCATTACGTTACAAAGTATTTGCTGAAGAAATGGGTGCACGCTTGCAAACCCGCCATGCAGGTCTGGATGTAGATATCTTCGATCCTTATTGTGAACACTTGGTCGTCCGTGACGAGAGTACTGGTGAAGTTGTAGGAACCTACCGCATTCTCTCGCCTGCGCAGTCTCGCCGCATTGGTGGCTATTACTCAGAGACCGAGTTCGACTTGACCCGACTGCAGCATATTCGGGCC
Organism: Parachitinimonas caeni; assembly: GCF_030129945.1. Taxonomy (GTDB): domain Bacteria; phylum Pseudomonadota; class Gammaproteobacteria; order Burkholderiales; family Chitinimonadaceae; genus Parachitinimonas; species Parachitinimonas caeni. The sequence goes on along the minus strand of NZ_JARRAF010000007.1, from coordinate 112,365 downwards.
GAAATGGTTGAGGTGGGCCGTTCCTGTATCCACCCCGATTACCGCACCGGTGGCGTAATCGGGCGACTGTGGGCGGGTTTGTCTCAGTACATGATTCGCCACGGATATCGCTATCTGGCGGGCTGCGCCAGCATCAGCATGGCGGACGGAGGGCATGCAGCGGCCAGTGTGTTCAAGCGCATTGAGGCTAAGCACCTTGGTCCGGTTGAGTGGAAGGTATTTCCGCGTAACCCGCTGCCAATCGATGCTCTGAATAATAGGCAGGAAGTTGAAATGCCCGCGCTGATTCGTGGTTACCTGCAAGTGGGGGCTCTGGTTTGTGGGGCGCCTGCGTGGGATCCTGATTTCAACACGGCTGATATCTTCGTGCTGTTGCCGATGTCTCGTCTGAATGCACGGTATGCGCGGCATTTTGGGATTGGCAGGTGAGTGCGTGTGCGAGGTTTGGTGGTTGAGCGGCGTGGCTTGGGGGTAAGATTCAAGCTTTCCCGTGTCAGTAGAGATGCCATGCAGTCCACCCGTCGCGTTGTCCGTGCTTACCGCCTGTCCCGGTTGGCCCTTCATTTAGTGTGGGGTGTGGCGGAGGTTGGGCTGACTTTTCGATGGCGGAGCCAAGCCAGCCGCGCCGCCTCAATCCAGCGGTGGTCGCGGCGACTGGTGAATGTTCTGGGCGTCAAAGTCAAAGTATCGGGGACTGTGCCTGAGACGCTGCCAGCCAATACCGTTCTGGTGGCCAATCATGTTTCATGGCTGGATATATTCGTCATGAATTCGGTTACGGTTTCGCGCTTTGTTGCTAAAGCGGAAGTTCGGCGCTGGCCGGTGATAGGCTGGTTGTGTGATCGTACGGGTACCTTATTTGTGGTGCGGGAAAAGCGCACTGATACCCATCGGGTTAATCAGCAGATTGCCGAGGCGTTACGCAATGGCGATTGCATTGCGATCTTTCCCGAGGGGGGGACGACGGATGGGCTGGACGTCAAGCCATTCAATGCGTCGCTGCTGCAACCGGCGGTTGAGGCCCAGGCCCAAGTGGCGCCCGTTGCGCTGCGGTATTTTGATGCTTCTGGCAGTAGGACTTTGGCGGCTGCCTATATCAATGATATGAGCTTGGTCGAGTCAATTCGCAGCATGCTGCGGCACAAGCAATTAGTGGTCGAACTGCATTTTCCGGAAGGTGTCAGCGCATCAGGCCTGAGCCGCAGGGAGTTGGCCAAACAAACCGAGGAAAGGATCCGGCCGGTGGTGCGCTCTGAAGGGGCTATTCCCAGTTTGCTTTTGGCTGATAAGACGGGACCTGAAAAACCTGACGATCCTCCAGTCGAATCGCAGTAAGTGGCCCACCCCAAACGCAACCAGTATCAAGTGCAATCAAGTCTTGACGCAGCTTCAGACCCAGCGCCGACCAATGGCCGCAGATGATAGTGTGTTCGCGATTCTGTCTGCCTGGGGCATCAAACCAGGCGCAAAGATCTTTCGGTGCGTCGTCCAATTCCCCTTTGAAAGACAGGTCCAGCCCCCCGTTGCGGGTGGTCAGTCGCATGCGGGTCATGGCATTGACGATCAGCCGCAAGCGCTCCTCGCCTTTCAGTGCATTGCTCCAGTGCGTTGGCTTGTTGCCGTACATCTGCTGCAGGAAGACCCGATAGTCTTCGGCTTTCAGGGCATGTTCCACTTCGCAGGCCAACTCGGAGGCTACTGTAACGCTCCAGCACGGCAACAACCCGGCGTGTACCATCAGGAAGTCGGAGGTGTGAATCACCAGTGGTTGGTGGCGTAACCAGTCAATCAATAGCGTGCAGTCTGGTGCCTCCAGAATCTCGCTGAGCGTATCGCTTTTATGTAGTTTGCCAACCCCGGCATGCACTGCAATCAAGTGCAGATCATGGTTGCCCAACACAGTGAACACGCTACCCTGATGTTGTTTGACCCAGCGTAAAACACTCAGGGAGTCATCGCCACGATTGATCAGATCCCCCACCAGGTAAAGGCGGTCTTGATCAGGGCGGAAGTTTATCTGCTGGACCAGGGCCTGCAATTCTCTGAAACAGCCTTGAATATCTCCAATTGCGTAGGTTGCCATCTGCGTACTTCCCTATAAGTCACAAAAAAACGCCCCAATAAGCGTATTGGGGCGTTTTCCTGACGGTCAACTGACCAACAATGATGCGCGGGATTACATCCGCTCGATCATTGCCTTGCCAAAGCCTGAGCAGGACACTTCGGTGGCGCCTTCCAGTAGACGAGCGAAGTCATAAGTGACCAGCTTGTCCTTGATGGCGGCCTCAGTGCTGCGAACGATCAGGTCTGCCGCTTCGGTCCAGCCCATATGGCGCAGCATCATCTCTGCAGACAGAATGATTGAGCCTGGGTTGACCTTGTCCTGGCCTGCGTACTTGGGCGCAGTGCCGTGAGTCGCCTCGAACATGGCAACGGTATCGGAGAGGTTGGCACCGGGAGCGATACCAATTCCGCCTACCTGAGCTGCCAGCGCGTCAGAGATATAGTCGCCGTTCAGGTTCAGCGTGGCGATAACGTCGTATTCTTCCGGACGCAGCAGAATCTGCTGCAGGAAGGCATCGGCAATCGCGTCCTTGATGATGATGCCGTTAGGCAACTTCATCCATGGACCGCCATCAATCTCCACTGCACCGAATTCATTCTTGGCCAGAGCATAGCCCCAGTCACGGAATGCGCCTTCGGTGAACTTCATGATGTTGCCCTTGTGGACCAAGGTTACCGACTTGCGATTGTTGGCAATTGCGTACTCGATCGCCTTGCGAACCAGACGCTCGGTACCATCTTTTGAAACGGGCTTGATGCCAATGCCGGAAGTTTCAGGGAACCGGATCTTCTTGACACCCATATCGTTCAACAGGAACTGGACAACCTTATTGGCTTCAGCACTGCCGGCGGCCCACTCAACGCCCGCATAAATGTCTTCCGAGTTTTCACGGAAGATCACCATATCGGTCTTTTCTGGACTCTTGAGCACAGAAGGCACGCCCTTGAAGTAGCGAACCGGGCGCAAGCAGACATACAAATCCAGCTGCTGGCGCAGAGCGACGTTCAGCGAGCGGATACCGCCGCCAACCGGGGTGGCCAGAGGGCCTTTGATCGAAACAACATAGTCCTTCAGCGCGGCTACGGTTTCTTCCGGCAGATAGTTGTTTTCGCCATAAATGCGGGTCGCTTTCTCGCCGCAATAGATTTCCATCCAGCTGATCTGCTTGCTGCCGCCATAAGCCTTCTTGACAGCCGCATCAACCACATCCTTCATTACTGGAGTGATATCGGCACCGATACCATCACCTTCGATGAACGGAATGATTGGATTATCAGGCGTAGGTTGGCCTGCGACGATTTTGGTGCCGCTTTGCGGAACGACAATATGCGATTTGCTCATTGCATCACCTTGGTTACGTGTGGGGTACGATTATTCTTGCTACAGCGTTCGCACTTGAGTCTGGCGCACGCGATGGATACATCAGACGCCGGCGACCGCAGAGGCGCGGCGCGGCTGTAGAATCGCGTATTATCCGCCTTCCGCTAAAGCCGCGCCAGTTGGCGCAGGGCAAGATCTCACCGTGCTGATCCTTTTTAATAAACCTTATGGCGTAATTTGCCAGTTCACCCCACAGGCGCCACACCGGTGTCTTGCTGATTTCATCAGTGTACCGGGGGTTTACGCAGCGGGGCGCCTTGATACGGATAGCGAAGGGCTACTGGTATTGACCGATGATGGCGTGTTGCAGAGTCGTATTGCCGATCCTCGCCATAAGCTGGCAAAGACCTATTGGGTGCAGGTGGAAGGTCGGCCCATGTCCGAACAGCTGCAGCAATTGCGCCAGGGAGTGGATCTTGGCGATTTTCGTACGTTGCCGGCAATCGTGCGTCAGATCGACGAGCCGACGATCCTGTGGCCGCGCAATCCGCCAATACGGGAGCGCAAGTCGATCCCGACTTCGTGGCTGGAGCTGACCATTCGTGAGGGCAAGAACCGCCAGGTGCGCCGTATGACCGCAAAAGTTGGTTTGCCGACATTGCGGCTGGTTCGCTATCGAGTCGGTGATTGGACGATTGATGATTTAGCTGTTGGGAATTGGCGACAAGTCGCCGCAAATGTACTGCACCGCAATAAGAAATAATTCCGAAATTAATGCACTCACGCTACAATGCCGGCCGTTATTGGCGTTAGATTACCGCTGTAACGGAAGAATTTAAGTCGTTTCAACCAGTTAAGATTCGAGGAAATTAAAATGACGAAGCTGTTCGCTGCCCTGATCGCTACCCTGTTCGCCACTGTTGCTATCGCTGCTGAGCCTGCAAAGACTGCAGAAGCTGCTAAGCCTGCTGCCGCTGCTGAAGCCAAGCCTGCTGCTACTGCAGAGAAGAAAGAAGAAGTGAAGAAGGAAGAGAAGAAGGCCGACAAGAAGGCTGACAAGAAGGCCGACAAGAAAGAAGAGAAGAAAGAAGAAGCTAAGAAAGAAGAAGCCAAGAAGCAGTAATTTCTGCTTTTCTTGCAGAGTTATAAAAAGGGCGGCGGCGACCGCCCTTTTTTATTTGGTAATGCCAATTGAAACAGTGGCTTGTGCCACAATATCTTCGTATTCTGGTATTAAATATTTTCCTGGTTATCCGCAGCTGTAAAATTAATTAAGTATTTGAAATTAAACTGTTAATTCCAGATTTGAATGGGCCGCAAGCCCGGGATTGAGAAACCTTTGTCCTTTCCAGACTAAAAACATCATGAGATGGAAACCGAATGTCACTGTCGCTGCAATTGTCGAACTGCAGGGACGATTCCTGCTGGTAGAGGAGCAGACGGATCAGGGCTTGCGCCTCAATCAGCCAGCGGGGCATCTGGATGATGGTGAGTCCTTGCTGAACGCCTGCATTCGAGAGGCTGCCGAAGAGACAGGCTTTCAGATTCGGCCGACGGCTCTGGTTGGTATCTATCAATGGTCACCGCCAGGGCAAACCGGGCTCACCTATCTGCGATTTGCGTTTGCTGCGGAGCTGCTGGGCGCAGAGGGTGATCCAACCCGTGATCGTGTCAATCTGGCTTTCGCTGGGCAATATCCACATGCTTTACTGTGCCATCTGGATGACGGCATCGTTCGCGCCATCTGGATGAGTCGAGAAGAACTATTGACTTGCCAAGCCGCACACCGCAGCCCCCTCACTTTGCAATGCGTCGATGACTATCTGGCTGGCCGGCGCTTCCCTATTGATTTGATTCATCACTATGACTGATACCGCTTCCCGAATCGTTGTTGGCCTGTCTGGAGGGGTAGATTCCTCCGTATCAGCCTGGCTGTTGAAGCAGCAGGGGTATGACGTTGTCGGCGTCTTCATGCAGAACTGGGAAGACGACAACGACGATGAATATTGCTCGATCAAGCAGGATTCGCTCGACGCGATTGCGGTGGCTGATCTGATTGGCATTGACATCGAGATCGTCAACTTTGCACGGGAATACAAGGACCGGGTGTTCAGTTATTTTCTGGCAGAGTATTCAGCTGGCCGTACCCCGAACCCCGACGTATTGTGTAACTCGGAGATCAAATTCAAGGCGTTTCTCGATCATGCCTTGTCTCTTGGCGCGAGTGAGATGGCGACTGGTCACTACGTAGCGCGGCGGGATACCCCAGAGGGGCAAGCGCAGCTGATCAAAGCAGCGGATACGGCCAAAGATCAGAGCTATTTTCTGTACCGTCTGAATCAGCACCAGGTCAGCCACGCGCGTTTTCCGCTGGGCGAACTCACCAAGCCGGAAGTGCGGCGCATTGCTGCCGAGATTGGCTTGCCCAATCATGACAAAAAGGATTCGACGGGGATTTGCTTCATTGGTGAGCGGCCTTTCCGTGAGTTTCTGAATCGCTATTTACCCAAAGCGCCAGGGCTGATGGTGACACCGGAAGGCAAACGGGTCGGCGAGCATATGGGATTGATGTACTACACGATCGGCCAGCGGCAGGGGCTTGGAATCGGTGGGCCGGGGGAGCCTTGGTTTGTCGCCGGGAAAGACATTCCGGGCAATGCCCTGATCGTGGTGCAGGGGCATGATCACCCGCTGCTGCTCAAGCCGCAGCTGGAAGCGATTGATCTGAGCTGGGTGGCCGACCATCCTCCCGCACCGGGGCGCTATGCGGCCAAGACGCGCTATCGTCAGCCAGATGCGCCGTGTGAGTTGCTTGAGATCGTTGATGGCCGCTGCCTGATTCGGTTTGATGACCCGCAATGGGCTGTAACACCGGGGCAGTCCATGGTGCTCTACGATGGCGAAGTTTGCTTGGGCGGCGGCATCATTATCGAATAGCCACTTTCAGTGCCCCAAAAAAAGACCCTGCCGCTCACCAAGGCATTTTGTACGGTGAGCGGCAGGGTCTTTTTTTAGGGCTGCGTGAGCTTACTTCAATACAGCCAATGCTGCGTCGTAGTTAGGCTCATCCTTGATTTCGGCGACCATTTCGGAGTGGATCACTTTGTCCTGCTCATCCAGCACAACGACTGCGCGGGCGGTAACGCCAGCCAAGGGGCCGCCGGCAATTTCCACGCCATAGTTGAGCAGGAAGTCCCGTCCACGCATGGTCGAGAGGGTAATGACCTTATCCAGCCCTTCCGCGCCGCAGAAGCGAGCTTGTGCAAACGGCAGGTCGGAAGAGATGCACAGTACGACGGTGTTGGCGATGTCGTTGGCTGTAGCGTTGAACTTCCGTGTGGACATGGCGCAGGTTGGGGTGTCGATGCTCGGAAAAATATTCAACACTTTGCGCTTGCCGGCAAAGTCCGCCAGCGTGACATCCTTCAAATCTTTTCCGACCAGGCTGAACGCTGGGGCGCTATCACCCTTGGTTGGGAATTTGCCGTTGACCGGAATCGGATTGCCACCAAGTGTTACGGTTGTCATTGTGTGTTCTCCAGTGGGAAGTGGTAGTTCAGGCTTTGTTGGTATGCAATTTCCGCATGTGCTGCACTAGCCGTAGGCTCTGTTGACGTTTTGTTTCCGGTCGCGCCGGGCCGAGTTTAAGGGCGGGACGAGGCAGGGTGAGAGCGGTTTAGTCAGCGCAATAAGCGGACCCTAATGACACCATACTCTAAAACTCGACCTGGCCTTGCGTGGCTGCTGCCAAGCGGCTTACTGGCAACGCATCCTCCTTGCGGGGGCAAAGCGCGATCCCAAAACAAAACGTCAACGGAGCCTAAGGCATTGGTTCAGCACAAATGGGCATGCTCAAAAAACCGGCCTGTACAAAAAAATACGGCCGCCAATGGCTGGGCCGTTATGTATTTTGGGGCTTGATGCGCGAATTTGAAGTGGCAGGCTGATTGCGTCGGCAATCGCGTCACTCCAGCCTGACTCAGCCCTCTTCCGGCGGCAGCATGGCATCTGCCATTTTTTCGTAGTTGGGCTCCGAGTTGACGTCTTGAACCAATTCCGAATACTGGACGGTATCTGCCTCATCCATTGCGATCAGGGCGGTTGCCATCATGCCGGAAAGTGGGACATCGGTGATCATGACACCGTAGTCCTTGTGAAAGTCCCGGCCGCGCAAGGTGGACAGCATCAGCAGCTTGCGGAAACCTTCAACGGCGGTAACACGGGCTTGGGCGTAAGGAGTATCAACCGATACCAGAATCATCTTGGTATTGGCGAAGTTGTCGGCAATTGCTTCTAGCCGGCGAGCGATCTTCAGGCCGATCTCTGCGTCAACGCTCGGCACGACGGCAATAATCTTGCGCTTGCCGGAAAACTTGCTGAGCGATACATCTCCCAGATTGTTGTCAACCAGCATGAAGCTGTGAGCGGTGTCTCCGACTTGGGGAAAACGACCGCCGACCCCAATCGGTTCGCCGTTCAGCATAATGGTTGCCATCTCGATTCCTCCTGGCTACGTAGGGTGGCTCATTTCAGTATTGATGGCCCGGTGCACGAATTCAAGCTGCGGCCAAGCCATGCCTGCTGCGTGATGCTGCGGATGTGGCTGTGCATGCCTAGCCACGATAAACCGTGAACGCTTGAGAGGCTCAGCGATCAGGTTTCGGGTAGAACCAATAAATCGAATAGCCTGTGGACTTGGCACCATCAAGCTGCAACTGAAGGAAAACACGTTGATCCACATTCGCAGCCAGTGCCTTGGGGCGCTTGCCGCCGTTATCGGGTAGGTATTGGGTCGGCGTGAACACCTTCTTTGCCACGACCCGGTCATGATCATCGGTCAGAGTCAGTTCGAGCAACGGTAGGGCCTGATCAAACGGAGCATGATTGCGCAAGGTGGCGTTGACCTGCATCTGGTTGGGCTGATCTGGCAGATAGGTCAGCTCCGACCACTCTGTTCTCAGAAAATCTTGCTTGGCGGGCAGGGCAATTTCGCAGCCGGCTCGTGCGCAGAGATTTTCAAAGCGGGACTTCAGTCCTGGCATCTGGACGACCAGCTCGGACCGGAAGAAGTACGCAGCCTGGGCGACCAGGGCAACGCAAGCGATAAAAGCCGGTATCAACCATAGCCAACGCCAAGGCGAGGGCTCCGGTGGCAGGCTGAGCAACGCTTCGTCCTCTGAGGTAAGGATCGGACGATACTCGCCTGCTTTGTGGTCATCAAAGCTGCTGCGGCTAAAGGCATCTGCAGCGGCATTGCCCGGACTTGTGGCCTCTACGGGTGGCAGATTGCTGAAATCGGAAGCGGCTTCAATCGCTTTCTCCAGCTGAGCGGCGATGTCGAAATTCAGCTCCAGCAAGGTCTTGCCAGGCTCTTCAGCCTTCTCTGGTGCGGGAGGGGGAGGGGGTGGTATCTGGACTTCGGCTGGCGCCGGCGTCTTGAGCGCATCAGCCAGTTCTCGCAGTGACTTGTCGGTGAGACTGCCATCTGAAGACTCTGTCTCGGCAGTTGCTTTCAACTGGATCGAGATGTCATTGAGCCCGTACAGGTTGTCTTCCTCTGCAGGTTTGGTGATGGGCGCGGGAGGCGCCTTTATGGGTGTGGCTGCCTGAGTTGCGGTAGCGGTTTCTGGCGGCGTGCTGGCCGTCTGAGCCGGGGCCGGAGTCGTCGGCGATTGATTTTCGCCATGGCTGAGCATGTGGTCTCTGGCGTCAAACACAAAGGCACAGCGGCCACAGCGGACTTTTCCACCATACGCGGTCAAATGCGCATCGGTCAGCTTGAAGCTGGTACGGCAGTTTGGGCAGCGAGTGACATGGAACATTGTTTGGTGTTTTCGGTTTTCTCTGAAACGGTTTGCAGAAATAGCAGCACCGGCAGGGGGCTGCATAGCCTGTCGGTCCCGCAATATACATACCAACAGAGCCTAGTTTGCCACGTTTTTGTGTACAACCAAGCCAGATCGGTAGTTCTGGCGCGAGTAGATGGGGTCCCCGGTGTGTTTAGCGCATTGTTGCGTACTTGGCAACGTCTGCCGGGGTGGGCTGATGAGCTGAGCTCAGGCAGAGAAGCGATTGACGATGAGGCCAAACGGCCACTAGCCAAGGGGGCTCGCGGGGGTTGTTATGTGCCGCCCCGGAGACCTGTGTTTGCGGAAATCGCGGCTCTGCCGGGCTTCTGGAACTTATCGCCTGGTTCCCGAAGCCCGCTTGGTATGGCTATTTGGCAATATCGTGCCTGCACCCGTCACTGCTTACGCAGCCCGGCAAGGCGGACCCAACCTTCTCGCTCCGCGCTGACTTCGAGGTTAAACCAAGGCCGATAAATCTCGATGACCTCTTCCGCCTGCTCCACCAGAATCCCCGATAGCACCAGCTGACCGTCGGCTCGGCAGCGGCTTGCAAAGAGTGCGGCCAGTAGTTTCAGCGGGTTGGTAAGTATATTGGCGACGACAATATCGTATTGAGCATCTGGCGCAGCATCCGGCAGAAAGAAATCCATGCTGACCTGATTCTGCTCGGCGTTTTGTCGGCTGGCGATCATGGCTTGTGGATCAATATCCACGCCGTCAACTTTGGTGGCTCCAAGCAGCTTGGCGGCGATTGCCAGAATGCCGGAACCACAGCCGTAGTCGAGTACAGTTTCTCCGCCTGCAATCTGCTCATCCAGCCACTGCAGGCAGAGCCAGGTGGTGGGATGGCTACCGGTGCCAAATGCCAGGCCGGGGTCGAGGGCAATATTGATGGCGTCGGGTGTCTGTTGATGCCAGGTGGGGGTAATCCAGAGCCGGTTGGAGACTTGAATCGGGTCGAATTGTGCCTGGGTGGCACGTACCCAATCCTGCTCTTCAATGTGCTTAATATCGTAGGTAGGGAGTGGGATGCCTGCCTGTTGGGCGGCTCCTGCCGCAAACAGGTGTGGGTCCGCTTCTTCTGCCAGCAATGCGACCACAATGCTGTGCTCCCACAGTTGTTCCAGAGGCATGCCGGGTTCGCCGAAAATCGGCTTTTCCTGCTCGGTGCCGGCGGTGGCATCTTCAATGCTGACACTGAGCGCGCCTAGATCAAACAGGATATCGGAGAGTTGTTCGGCCAACTTGGAGTCGGCCTGGATGCGAAGTTCATGCCAAGGCATTGCGGATACCGTTCAAAAAGCATCATTGTACGACGGCAGTTGGTCTATGGCAGTCCGGCGGTGTTGCATGGCGATGAAAAACGCCACTGCGGCCAAATAGCCTCAGTGGCGTCTTGAGCAATGTGGATGGGCCGTAACCCAGTATCAATTGCTGGTTTTACGATCAGCCAGTCGTTTCTCCAGATAATGGATCGACGTCCCGCCTTTCACGAAGGATGGGTCGGCAAAGAGCTCCTGATGCAACGGGATGTTGGTTTGAATGCCTTCGACCACCATTTCTGACAAGGCGACCCGCATCCGAGCGATCGCTTGCTGGCGGGTGTCGCCATAGGCTATGACCTTGGCGATCATCGAGTCGTAGTTGGGCGGCACGAAATAACCCTGGTAAATATGCGAGTCGATACGAATGCCTGGGCCGCCAGGTGTATGGTAAGTCGCAATCCGGCCGGGGCTTGGGGTGAACTTGAATGGGTCTTCGGCGTTGACTCGGCATTCAATGGCATGGCCGCGCAGTTCTACCTGCTTTTGCGAGTAGCGCAGCTTCTCACCGGCTGCAATACGGATCTGTTCCTGAACGATATCAATGCCGGTAATCATCTCTGTGACCGGGTGCTCTACCTGCACTCGCGTGTTCATCTCGATGAAGTAGAACTCATTGTCCTCAAACAGGAATTCAAAGGTTCCTGCTCCGCGGTAGCCCATCTTGCGACAGGCTTCCGCACAAGCTTCGCCAATCTTCTGGCGCTGCTTCTGGGTGATGCCGACAGCAGGGGCTTCCTCAATAATTTTCTGGTGCCGGCGTTGCATGGAGCAATCCCGCTCTCCCAGATAAATGGCATTGCCGTATTCGTCGGCCAGTATCTGTATCTCGATGTGGCGGGGGTGCTCCAGAAACTTTTCCATGTAGACAGTCGGGTTGCCGAAAGCGGTCTGTGCTTCCGCCCGGGTCATTTCGACGGACTGGATTAAGGCACCTTCGGTATGAACAACCCGCATGCCTCGACCGCCGCCGCCGCCAGCGGCCTTGATGATGATGGGAAATCCGATCTGCTTGGCTGTTTTGACGATTTCCTTGTGGTCGTCTGGCAGGGCACCATTCGAGCCGGGTACGCATGGAACCCCAGCCGCCTTCATGGCGTCTTTGGCCGAAACCTTGTCACCCATCAAGCGGATCGACTCTGGTCTTGGCCCGATGAATACAAACCCGGATTGTTCGACCCGCTCGGCAAAGTCTGCGTTTTCGGACAGGAAGCCGTAGCCAGGGTGAATGGCTTGAGAGTCGGTCACTTCTGCTGCAGAAATGATGGCGGGGATGTTGAGATAGCTTTGACTGGACGGGGCGGGGCCAATACACACCGACTCATCGGCGAGTTTGACGTACTTGGCTTCGCGGTCAGCTTCGGAATGGACGACCACAGTCTTAATACCCATTTCGCGGCAGGCGCGCTGTATGCGTAGCGCGATCTCACCACGATTGGCGATCAGGATCTTTTCGAACATCGGCTTTTCCAGTGAGCAGGAGGTAGGTGGGGCGATGCGCAGCCTACCGTGATCAGGCTGGCTGCGGCTTGAACGGGTGGTCTTGGTATTAACCGATTACAAATAGTGTCTCGCCATATTCGACCGGCTGGCCATTTTCGATGAGGATGGCTTTGATAACACCAGAACGTTCTGCCTCAATCTCGTTAAGCAGCTTCATGGCTTCGATAATGCAAAGGGTGTCGCCGGCATTGACCTGACTGCCCACTTCCACGAAGGCTTTGGCGCCAGGGGAGGGTGAGCGATAGAAAGTCCCGACCATGGGAGATTTGACCGGCTCACCTTCCGGTATGGCCGGTACTGCGGGGGCGGCTGTGCCAGCGGGGGCTGTAGGGGCTGCGGCCGGCACTTGAACCTGAGTGGGGGCCGGGTGGGCGTAAATCATCTGATTGTTTGCAGTGACACGAGTAATCCGTACTCGCTCTTCACCTTCAGTAACTTCAAGCTCTGCAATACCAGATTCCTCGACCAGATCAATGAGCTTCTTTAGCTTGCGAAGATCCATTCTGCTTCCTTGGAATGACGGCTGCTGATTTAGCGCGCAGCAATGGTTTGGTTGTGATGGAGTGCATATTCGAGAGCCAGCTCGTAACCCAAGGGCCCCAGACCACAGATCACGCCAACGGCCAGATCTGAAAAGTAGGAGTGGTGGCGGAAGGGTTCGCGTGCATGCACGTTCGAAAGATGTACTTCAATAAACGGAATCTTGACGGCGCTGATTGCGTCCCTGAGTGCAATGCTGGTATGGGTGTAGGCCGCCGGATTGATGATGATGAAATCGGTGCCATCATGCAGCGTGGCGTGAACACGCTCAATCAATGCAGCTTCGGCATTGCTCTGAAACGTGTCACAAGTGACGCCGTGAAGACAGGCCTGTTCAACCAGACGCTGGTTGATTTCTGCCAGCGTGGTGGCGCCATAATGTTGTGGTTCCCGCACGCCCAACAGATTCAGGTTGGGGCCATGAAGAACCAGAATCTGGCGCGGCGGAAGCCCGTGTTGAGTTGAAGGCGACTGAGTCATAGCGACGCAGTTTGCCGCAATTTCCTGCAATTTGTCTACAATTCACCACAATTTCGGTCAAACGATCGTTTTGATTTGACCGTTTTATTGCATGTGTGTCCGACATTAGACTGATGGTCAGAATAGTGTGGATTCCGTCGAAGGGTGGTCGCAAACTGCCGCTTACCCGCGCTGGATCAAGCCTTATGACGAGAGCTTAGGGCATGCCCGGTATCAAAATAGCGCTTGGCCAGTTCGCTGCAAGGTGCTTTCAAAAAGATCCAGGTCTGCTGACGATCATGTCGGCTGGGCGGGTCACTCTTTTTCATGAAGCGTGATTTTCGACGCAAATCGAAGAAATTCCCCCGGAACTTGCCTGGAAGGCTACGGTACTGCGGCTTAGCGCTTATAATTAGAAATATTTGTGAAGGCAATAATGCGTCTTGCTGATTTTGATTACCACTTACCAGAGCATCTGATTGCGCAGTTCCCGCCCGAGCGGCGCGGAGCCAGTCGCTTGTTGCATGTTGAAAACAAGAATCTGGCAGATCGTATGTTTGTTGAGTTGCCCACGCTGTTGCGCACGGGTGATGTGCTGGTATTCAACGATACGCGCGTCGTCAAGGCGAGATTGCATGGGCAGAAGCAGACCGGCGGGCAGATTGAAGTGCTGGTTGAGCGGATGGTTGGCGAGTTCGAGGCGCTCGCCCAGATCAAGGCCAGCAAGTCGCCCAAGCCGGGTTCAGCGCTGGTTTTTGCAGGATATGGTGCTGAGGTCGTCCAACGGGACGGTGAGTTTTATTTGCTGCGCTTCAATGCGCCAGTCGAACAGGTTCTTGAGGCGATTGGTAAGCTGCCTCTGCCTCCTTACATCAGCCACAATCCGACCGGTGATGACGCAGAGCGTTATCAGACCGTGTACGCGAATGAGTCGGGGGCTGTGGCGGCGCCGACGGCTGGATTGCATTTTGATCAGGCGATGCTGGATCAGCTGTCAAAGCAAGGGGTGGGGCTGCATTTCCTGACCTTGCATGTTGGTGCCGGCACTTTTCAACCCGTTCGAACTGAAGAGATTGCCCAGCATCGTATGCATCGTGAGCGCTATTGGTTGCCCGAGGCAACGATCAACGCAATCCGCCAGGCTAAAGCCAATGGCGGCCGCGTGATCGCAGTGGGCACGACTTCTTTGCGGGCGCTGGAGGCCAGTTGCTTGCAAGGCGATTTTGCCGAGCCAGTTGGTGATACCGATATTTTTATCACCCCCGGGTTTCAGTTCAAGGTGGTGGATAGACTGATTACCAACTTTCATCTGCCAAAGTCTACCCTGCTGATGTTGGTCGCTGCTTTTGCTGGTCATGACGTGATGCAACATGCCTATGCGCATGCGGTGGCGTGTCAGTATCGGTTTTTCAGTTATGGCGATGCCATGTTGCTGGAACGGGCTCCAGCGTAGGAGGCCAAGTTGTACTGGGCCGCTGGCGATTGCCGGTTTCTCTGTAAGGACAAACCCAGTGATGGCCAGGCACTTTTCGCTTCCTTGTAGTCACAAGTTTTTCCGTCTTGAGGTCGGGTCACCTTTATAAATTGCTGACCTTGGCACGATAATTAGATACATGAACATGGGTACTTCTTCACGCGCCAGAGTTGCATTTGTTCCCCATAACACGCGAGGGCGTGATTTCGTGGTGGGGGATGTTCATGGCTGCCGGCGTGATCTGGAGATACTGCTTGTGGCTTCCGGATTTAACCCGGCGCGTGGTGATCGGCTGTTTTCCACGGGGGATCTGATAGATCGCGGTGCTGACTCATTCGCCTGTCTGAAGTTGCTGCGGCAGCCATGGTTCTATGCCGTATTGGGAAACCACGAGCAGATGCTTTTCAATGCACTGGAAAGCGGCAACGACAACGATGTGGCGTTGTGCATGGCAAATGGCGGTTCGTGGGCCCTGGGACTATTGCTCAAGCGCGACCCGGAACTGACTGCGCTAGCGCAGATTATTGGTAAATTGCCTCATGTGCTAGTTGTTGGACCGGGCACACCGGAGCGCTTTAATGTTGTACATGCCTCGCTGCAAATTAATCCTACCAGCGGACGCTTTTTTACCAATGCGGATATTGATGATGGTCTGCGTGGGGCGGATGAACATACCCCTGAGCGCCTGATCTGGAGCCGGACTATCGCTGATGAAGCAAGTATTCGTGCGGTCGATCGTAAGGGGCCAAGCTGGCACCCTGGTCTTTCTATTACCTATTGTGGTCATAATCCGGTGCCATATCCGGTAATTTATGAGTCGCATTGCCATCTCGATACGGGTTCTGGTTATGAGGGCAATGTCTATGTTGGCGACGCGGATAGCGGTGCGCCAATGCGCCTGACTCTGGCTGACCACAATAAAGGTAATCCTGTTTTTTACACCCGTTGATTCACCCGCGCCGGACTGTTTTCCGGTGGCAAAGGACTTTCTCTCATGCAATTCCAGCTTATCAAGACAGACGGCGCAGCCCGTCGGGCAACGCTCGTTCTGAATCATGGCACCGTGCAGACGCCGGTCTTCATGCCGGTGGGTACTTATGGTTCCGTCAAGGCCATGTCTCCGCTCGAACTCAATGAAATTGGTGCCCAGATCGTTTTGGGTAATACCTTTCATTTATGGTTGCGGCCCGGCCTTGAGGTCATTGAAGCGCATCATGGGCTGCATAAATTCATGGGGTGGGATAAGCCTATCCTGACGGATTCGGGTGGCTTTCAGGTTTTCAGCCTGGGGGCGTTGCGAAAGATTACGGAAGAGGGGGTGCGTTTTCAGTCTCCTATTAATGGCGACAAGTTATTCCTTACCCCGGAGGAGTCGATGCGCATCCAGACGGTGCTGAACTCTGACATCGTAATGATCTTTGATGAATGCACGCCCTATCCAGCAACAGTTGAAGAGGCTGCCAAGTCTATGCGCATGTCGATGCGCTGGGCGAGACGCTCACGTGATGCTTTCGATTCACGAAATAACCCCAATGCGTTATTTGGCATCGTGCAGGGCGGGATGTACGAGCATCTGCGCAACGAATCGTTGGCGGGTCTTCAGGAAATCGGGTTTGACGGCTATGCAATTGGTGGCCTTTCTGTTGGTGAGCCAAAGGAGGATTTTCATCGCATTCTTGCGCATACCGCTCCGCAGCTGCCAACCAATCGTCCGCGCTATCTGATGGGAGTGGGCACGCCTGAAGATCTGGTTTTCGCGGTGGGTAAGGGTGTTGATATGTTTGATTGCGTAATGCCAACACGAAACGCCCGTAATGGCTGGCTGTTTACCCGGTTTGGCGATGTAAAAATCAAGAATGCCCGGTACAAGAACGATGTCCGCCCGCTTGATCCCTCCTGCTCCTGCTATACCTGCCGTAATTTCAGCCGGGCTTATCTGCATCACCTGTTCCGCACGGGGGAGATTCTTGGGGCGCGGTTGAATACCATTCATAACCTGCATTACTACCAGTGGTTGATGGCTGAGCTTAGATGTTCGATTGAAGCCTCCGCTTACGCCTCCTTCGTTGCGCAGTTTGCAGCAGATCGTGCTACTGGCGCCGACAGTCTTTAACCTCCCTCGCTGCAAGTGATATTCGCCCTCGTGATGGCTGGTTTGACGCACATAGTTCAGCCAGCCTCGGTGGATTTTGCAGGGGGGACCGGCTAGAATGCCCGGCTTCCAATTTAGGCAGGATGCCCCGTAAAGCAGCAATTATTCGGCGCCTTCCGCTTGAATTGTGGCACTTGTGCGGTCATTTACTGTCAATGTCTGCCAGTCTTCCCGGTGTGGTGAGGATTTTGGTTTTTCCAACGTTATATTTTGATTTTCGGAGTTCTGGATGCTTATCAGCCCAGCTTATGCAGCACCTGCCTCAACAACGCCAGGGGGCCTGGACCTCGTGTCCTTCTTGCCGATTCTGATCATCTTTGGTTTGTTCTATTTCCTTCTGATTAGACCCCAGCAGAAACAGCTGAAAGAGCGCAAAGCCATGCTAGACGCCATCGCCAAAGGCGACGAAGTGGTAACAAATGGTGGCGTTTTGGGGCGGGTCGTCAAAGCTGGTGACCAACATCTGACCGTTGAAATTGCCGATGGCGTAGAAGTGGTTGTTCAGCGCGGTGCAATTGCTCAGAAGCTTGAGAAGGGCGCGGTCAAGGCTGCCAGATAACTGCTGGCAGATTGTACCAAGACCCGTTTGATCCACAGTTTGGCGAGGTAAGCAAAGCCATCATGAATCGCTACCCAATTTGGAAGTACTTGGTCATTGTCGTTTGCCTAGTGGTGGCTTCGATATTCACCTTGCCTAACTTCTTTGGTGAAAGTCCTGCAGTCCAGGTTTCCGGCGCACGTTCCACAATCAATGTAGACCAGGCCGTCATGGCCAAGGTTGAACAGGCATTGGCTGCGCAAAAGATTCAGACCGCCGGTCTATTGCTGGAGAACAACAGCTTGAAAGTCCGGTTTAAAGATACGGAAGTTCAGCTGCACGCCAAGTCTGTCATCCAAGAGGCTTTGGGTGAGAACTACTCAGTTGCCTTGAATTTGCTGTCGGACTCACCTGCCTGGATGTCCAAATTGGGTGCGCACCCGATGTTTTTGGGCCTGGATCTGCGTGGGGGAGTGCACTTCTTGCTGGAAGTGGATATGAAGGCGGCGATGGATAAGGCCTTTGAGCGAACCGCAGGCGATATCCGTCGTGAGCTCAAGGACAAGAAGGTCCGCTATGGTAGTGTGCGCCGTAACGGCCAAACCCTGGAAGTCCAGCTTCGCGATGCGGAAACACTCTTGGCAGCCAAGCGTGCGATTGAGAAGACTTTCACCAGTCTGAAGGTCGATGAACGCCGCGGGGACAATGACTACAAGTTGGTGATTACCCTCAATCCTGAGGAAATTCGTCGCATTCAAGGCGATGCGGTAAAGCAGAACATCAGCACCTTGCATAACCGGGTGAACGAACTAGGGGTGTCGGAGCCCACGATTCAACAGCAGGGCGCCGAGCGTATCGTGGTTGAGTTGCCTGGTGTGCAGGACACGACCAAGGCCAAGGATATCATCGGCCGAACCGCCACACTTGAGGTACGTCTCGTTGAAGATGATCAGGGCAAACTGCAAGAAGCGCTTGCTGGTAATGTGCCTGCTGGTTATGAATTGCTGGAAGAGGCAGAAGAGCGTGGACGTGGCAACAAGATTCTGGTTAAGAAAGAAGTTGAGCTGACTGGTGAAAATATCAGTGACGCGCAAGCTGGCTTCGATGACCACAATTCGCCCGCTGTTCACATCCGTCTTGACTCGAATGGTGCCTCCATTTTCCGCCAAGTCACGCACGATAACATCGGCCGTCGTATGGCGATGATTCTGGTGGAGAAGGGCAAGGGCCAGGTTGTTACCGCTCCGGTTATCCGCGGCGAGATTGGTGGTGGTCAGGTTCAGATCAGCGGAGCCATGACCACGGCAGATGCCAAGGATGTCGCTTTGCTGTTGCGTGCGGGCGCTTTGGCTGCTCCGATGAACATTATCGAAGAACGCACGGTCGGCCCAAGCCTGGGTAAGGAGAACATTGAGAAAGGTTTCCATTCCACCATGTATGGCTTTGCCGCTATCGCGGTCTTCATGGTGATTTACTACCGCGTCTTTGGCTTGATCTCCACGTTTGCTTTGGCATCGAATCTGGTGTTTCTGGTTAGCTTGTTGTCGATGCTACAGGCAACGCTGACCTTGCCAGGCATTGCGGCGATTGCCCTGACTCTGGGTATGGCGATTGACTCAAACGTGCTGATCAACGAGCGGATTCGTGAGGAGATACGCAACGGCATGTCACCCCAAGCGGCAATCAAGGGGGGATACGATCATGCTTGGGCGACCATTCTGGATTCAAACATCACGACGCTGATTGCGGGTCTTGCCTTGCTGATCTTCGGGTCTGGCGCGGTGCGTGGCTTTGCGGTCGTACACTGTTTGGGCATTCTGACTTCAATGTTCAGCGCGGTATTTGTGTCGAGAGGGGTTGTAAACCTGGTTTACGGCTACCGACGTCGCGTTCAAACGCTCGCCGTTTAAAGCGAAGGAAACACTGGCATGTTCGAAATATTCCATTTCAAACGAGATATCCCGTTCATGAGTTACGGGAAATTGACGACGACGATATCTCTGGTCACATTTTTGCTGTCTGTATTTTTTCTGATCACTCGCCCTCTCAATTTCAGTATTGAGTTTACGGGGGGGACTGTGATGGAGGTGCGTTACCCCCAAGCTGCAAATTTTGAGCTGGTCCGCACTTCTATTGAGAAGCTCGAATTGGGTGGCAAGAAGCGCGACATCATTGTGCAGCCACTGGGTACCGCACGAGATGTATTGATTCGCTTGCCCAACGTTGAAGGGACCAGTAGTGCCAAGATCAGCGATCAGGCCTTCAATGCACTACTTGTCGCGAATAACGACACTCAGGAGTGTAAGCAGCTGCGTTCTGATGTCTCCGCTAAGACAGATGAAGTGAAGCACAAAGCGCTTGAAGATAAATGCTTGGTGCAACGTAAGGTCGAATTTGTTGGCCCCTCTGTTGGTGCCGAGCTGGTCGAGCATGGCTTGTTGGCGCTATTACTGGTCTGTGTCGGCATCATCATCTACCTGGCCATCCGCTTTGAGTGGCGTTTTGCGCTGTCCGCCATTCTGGCGAACATGCATGATGTGGTGATCATTCTTGGCTTCTTTGCATTTTTTCAGTGGGAGTTCTCTCTTACGGTCCTGGCTGCCGTTCTGGCGGTACTCGGCTACTCGGTGAATGAGTCTGTGGTGGTGTTTGACCGGATTCGTGAGAACTTCAGGAAAGGCAGTATGCGTGGTCGCACTGTTAGCGAAATTATCGATAACGCGATTACCACAACAATGAGCCGAACCATCATTACCCACGGCAGCACAGAAATGATGGTACTGGCAATGTTGTTTCTCGGCGGCCCTAGCTTGCACTACTTTGCTTTGGCATTAACCATTGGCATTTTGTTTGGGATTTATTCCTCGGTATTGGTAGCTAGCCCATTGCTGCTGCTATTTGGTGTTACTCGGGAGAATATGATTCCAACGGTTAAGGCAAAAGAAGAGGCGGTGCCTTGATGCAGTAAAAAGGCGGGCAATGCCCGCCTTTGTCTTTTCTGAAATACAGGCAGGTTAGTGATGCAAATTCTGGATATTTTTCTCCATCTTGATCAATATTTGGGCAGCTTTTCAGCAGAATATGGTGCCTGGATATATCTACTATTGTTCCTTGTGGTTTTTTGCGAAACGGGCTTGGTGGTTATGCCATTTTTGCCGGGAGACTCCCTGTTATTTGTTGCCGGTGCGGTGGCGGCAACTGGCGGTATTGATGTGAATTTGTTGGTGCTCATGCTATGTGTTGCTGCAATCCTGGGTAATACGGTGAATTATGCGGTTGGAAGAACCCTGGGAAAAAAATTGGCGGCAAAGCCTGGGGCGTGGTTTATCAAACAGGAACATCTCGATAGGACTCATGGATTTTTTGAGAAGCACGGTGGCAAGGCTGTCATTTTGACTCGATTCATGCCCATCCTTCGAACTTTCGCCCCCTTTGTAGCCGGTATTGGTGCAATGCCATTTGCTAGATTTCAGTTGTTTAACATTGCTGGCGCATTAATTTGGGTTATTAGTCTGGTTTATGGTGGGTATTTCCTGGGTAATTTCCCCATTGTTAAAGAGAATTTATCAATACTGGTGGTTTTGATTATTGTCGTTTCATTATTGCCTGCCATTATCGAGTTCTTCCGGCAACGTAATTTGGCCAGGGGATAAGTGTGGTGGATGAGCCATTTTTTAGCGAGAAGGTTGCTGTGCGGCAGTCATTTGATGCTGCAGCGCACCACTATGACCAATCTGCTGTTTTGCAACGTGAAGTCGCCAATCGTCTGGATGAGCGCTTTGATTATGTGAAACTTCAGCCGACCCGTTTGCTGGATCTTGGGTCGGGTACAGGTTATGGCCGCGACTTGTTGAGTAAACGTTTTCCCGATGTTCAAGTTATTGAGTTAGACCTCGCGCTTTCCATGCTTCAGGTTGCGAAGAGCAAGGCTTCATTCTGGGCAAAAGGGTGGTCTGTCTTGCGTGGAGTGCAACGGACTCAGGTTTGTGCAGATGCAGAGAATTTGCCTTTTGCGGGCGCTGTATTTGATGTGGTCTGGTCGAATTTGACCATACAGTGGTGTAACACACCGGATAGCGCTTTTGCCGATGCTTGGCGAGTACTTAAACCTGGCGGGCTGTTTACCTTCAGCACATTGGGCCCCGATACGCTGATGGAATTGCGTTCTGCATTTCAAACAGTAGATGATCAACCGCATGTAAATCGGTTTATTGATATGCATGATATTGGCGATGCCTTGGTAAAAGCTGGCTTTGGTGCCCCGGTAATTGATATGGAGCGAATCACCATGCAATACGACACGGTGAAGGATGTCATGCTCGATTTAAAAGGTATTGGCGCACATAACGTTGCCAGCGGACGTCGGCGAGGATTATTGGGCAAGCAAGCCTGGCAAAAAGTGGTTGGGTCGTATGAGCAGTTTCGTTGTAATGGCAAGCTGCCTGCCAGTTATGAAGTGATCTACGGCCATGCCTGGAAGCCGGAATCAGCCTCGAAGAAAGTGTTGCAGGATGGCCGACAGGTCATTGATTTCTTTCCAAAGCAGGGCTGACGAGGAAGACATGGCCGGCTTCTTCGTAACAGGGACTGACACCGAAGTTGGTAAGACTTATGTGACAGTTCAATTGATCCGCAGCTTGGTCGCCAATGGGTATCGCACTGTGGGCATGAAGCCCATTGCTTCTGGTGGTCTGTCTGGTCAGGACGGACGACCCGTCAACGAAGATGTGTTGCAACACGCGAATGCCGCGAACGTTGCTGCGCCCCTTGAGTGGCGCAACCCCTATGCGTTTTCCGATCCAGTGTCGCCGCACCTTGCTGCGGCAAGGGCAAATACTCATGTCCAATTTTCTGTAGTCTCCCAGGCATATCAGCATCTGGCAGCCTTGGCTGAAGTGGTTCTGGTGGAAGGGGCTGGAGGATGGCTTGCCCCAGTTTCTGAAAATCAGACCATGTCTGATCTGGCAATCGCGCTCAATCTGCCTGTAATTTTGGTTGTGGGGGTGAGGCTGGGTTGCCTGAATCATGCCATGCTGACGGTTGAGTCCATTCTTGCCCGCAATGTGCCGCTTGCTGGATGGGTGGCTAATTGCATTGATCCGGTTATGCCGTGTCAGGACGAAAATGTTGCCTATTTATCCAGCGCCATAGCGGCACCCAGGCTCGGCACCCTTCACTGGAATGAGCAAGTTGAAGGTGCCGAGACAGTCTTTGATACGGAAAGACTCAAGTTGCTGTTCTGATTAGCAAGTCTTTGCTTGAAGTTTGCCGGCGCAAAGCCGGTTAAGGTGATCAAGCGACATCATTATCTGTACTGATTATCAGCCTTGCGACTTAGATAGTCGCTGTCTATAGTGAGCTTCTGCTTTTCCCCCTCCAGAGTTTCTTGAGCAAACCCTCTAGGGTCTGCTACCATCTCGTGCGACAAATTGCCGCGCCTGCTGTTTGATTCGTATCAATGCAGGCATTTCAATTTCGTGATGCCGGAACTGTTGCGCAGACGAATTCGACGCCCGCCGCCGCCGGTGGGCGTATTGTTGTTGGGGAGAACATGAAAAATCACAGAAACAAGCTTTTGGCGACATTGGCGCTTTTCGGGGCATCCTTAAGCCACGCTGAGTATCAGCTTAATTTCCAGCAACCCGCTACAAGCATCGCTCAAGACGTTTACAGCCTGCATATGACACTTTTGTGGATATGCTTGGTGATATTCGTAATTGTTTTTGGCGTGATGTTTTATTCGATATTTAAACATCGCAAATCAACAGGCCATAAACCTGCCGATTTTCATGAAAGCGTGACAGTCGAAGTCGTTTGGACAGTTATTCCTCTGTTGATTGTCGTAGCAATGGCCTGGCAAGCAACTAAAGTCGTCATTAACCAGAAAAATACCAAGGGTGCCGATGTAACAGTAAAAGTTACTGGTTACCAGTGGAAATGGGGTTACGACTACCTTGATGAGGGATTTGGCTTTCATAGCAAATTGGCAACTCCACAGACACAATACGAGAATTTTGGAAAAGATTCTCAGCAGGTTGAAAAGAAAAACGAGAATTACCTGCTTGAAGTTGATAATGCAATGGTGGTTCCGGTCGGCAAGAAAGTCCGTTTGCTTTTAACCGCAAACGATGTAATTCACTCCTGGTGGGTGCCGGCTTTCAGTACCAAACAAGATGCTATTCCCGGCTTTATTCGTGATACCTGGTTCAAGGCTGACCGAGTCGGTGTTTATCGCGGGCAATGTGCTGAATTGTGTGGGAAAGACCACGGATTCATGCCCATCGTGGTAAATGTGGTGAGTGACGAAGATTATAAAAAATGGGTCTCCGAGCAAAAGAAAAAGGCTGCGGAAAGTGCCGACGATCCGAACAAGAAATGGGAACTCGCTGATTTGATGAAGCGTGGCGAAAAGGTCTACCAGGATAACTGTGCGGTCTGCCACAAGCCTGACGGCAAGGGCATGGGCGCCTTCCCTGCACTGGACGGCTCGAAGATTGCCAAGGGTGATCGAAGCGCGCACGTAGGCATCGTACTGGCAGGTAAGAATGCAATGCCCGGCTGGTCGAAGACGCTGTCGGACACTGAGATTGCTGCCGTAATTACTTACGAGCGTAACGCTTGGGGTAACAAGACTGGTGACGTCGTGCAGCCATCAGACATCAAAGCAGCCCGCAAGTAAGGAATAGGGAGAGTAGTTATGACCACTGCAACACACGTTACAGACCACGCGCATGATCACCACGATCATCCAAGCGGCATCATGCGTTGGGTAACGGCAACCAACCATAAAGACATCGGTACGCTCTATCTTTGGTTTGCCTTCATCATGTTCCTGTCCGGCGGCGTTATGGCCTTGTGTATCCGGCTTGAGCTGTTTCAGCCGGGCCTTCAGTACTTCCGGCCGGAGCTTTTCAATCAATTCACCACCCTGCATGGGCTGGTGATGGTTTTTGGCGCGATCATGCCGGCCTTTACAGGTTTGGCTAACTGGATGCTGCCGTTGATGCTTGGCGCACCGGATATGGCGTTTGCCCGGATGAACAACTGGTCGTTCTGGCTGCTGCCACCGGCTGCTGCGTTGTTGATGATCTCCTTTGTCGTACCTGGCGGTGCGGCGGCTGCAGGTTGGACGCTCTATGCGCCCCTGGCCACGCAAATGGGTGTTGGCATGGATCTGACGATCTTCGCCATTCACATCATGGGGATTTCTTCGATTATGGGCGCGATAAATATCATCGTGACCATTTTAAATATGCGCGCACCCGGCATGACATTAATGAAAATGCCGATGTTTGCATGGACATCCCTGATTACCGCTTATTTGTTAATTGCCGTGATGCCTGTTCTGGCCGGGGCAGTAACCATGGTGCTGACAGATCGTCATTTTGGTACCAATTTCTTTAATGCAGCTGGTGGTGGTGATCCGGTTTTATATCAGCATATTTTCTGGTTCTTTGGTCACCCAGAAGTTTACATCATGGCATTGCCTGCTTTTGGTGTAGTTTCTCAGGTTATTCCCACATTTTCTCGTAAACCGTTGTTTGGCTATCACTCAATGGTCTATGCAACCGCCTCCATTGCGATTTTGTCATTCATGGTTTGGGCGCACCATATGTTTGCGGTGGGCATGCCTGTAACTGCACAACTGTTTTTCATGTACGCAACGGCTTTGATTGCGGTGCCCACAGGTGTGAAGGTATTTAACTGGATTGCCACCATGTGGAAAGGAGCCATGACATTCGAAACGCCGATGCTGTTTGCAATTGGCTTTGTATGTCTATTTACAATGGGTGGGTTCTCTGGGGTTGTTTTGTCGATCGCTGCGGTCGATATTCAATTACAGGATACCTATTACGTTGTAGCCCACTTCCATTATGTTCTGGTGGCCGGCGCACTGTTCTCGCTGTTTGCAGCGGTGTACTACTGGCTGCCGAAGTGGACTGGCCATATGTATCCCGAGGGGCGCGGCAAGGTTCATTTCTGGTGGTCGATGATCGCCTTCAACGTCACCTTCTTCCCAATGCACTTCTTGGGCTTGGCTGGCATGCCACGCCGCATTCCTGACTATGCAACCCAATTTACCGAGTTCAACACCATGGCGACGGTTGGTGCGTTTGCCTTCGGTATCGCTCAGGTTTACTTCCTGTTCTTTGTGCTGTTGCCGACGATAAAAGGTGGTCAGAAGGCACCACAACGTCCATGGGAAGGTGGGCAGACGCTGGAGTGGGAAGTTCCGTCGCCTGCGCCGTTCCACACCTGGGAAGAGCCGCCTGCACGCGAGCTAGTGGATAAACTGAGTGCAGAACAGAAATTGCACTAATTAAATCGGGGCGAAAAAGTAATGAACAAGAATTTACGGCTAGGACTTATCTTGGCATCCATTGCCTTGGCGTTCTTTTTCGGCCTGATTATTAAAATTGCAATTATCGGGCGTTGATCAATGAGTCAAACGTCCGATCCGGGTAACCGCCAAATACTACGGCGGTTACTTATAGTGGCAGTCATGATGTTCGGTTTTGGTTACGCGCTGGTT
This sequence comes from Parachitinimonas caeni, assembly GCF_030129945.1. Taxonomy (GTDB): domain Bacteria; phylum Pseudomonadota; class Gammaproteobacteria; order Burkholderiales; family Chitinimonadaceae; genus Parachitinimonas; species Parachitinimonas caeni. The sequence goes on along the minus strand of NZ_JARRAF010000007.1, from coordinate 86,610 downwards.
CCCTTTTACGAAAAGATCTGCAGCGTAACCGGCATCAATAACATGATGAAGCCCGATGTAATGGGCAATACCCAGATTGATAAAACGCGCTGGATTACCGTCGAGTTTGACTCCAATACTCGTCATGACTTGCCATGGGATTTTATCCCTGAGAAAAAGAAGGTCATGGTCCACCCTGGCGAGTTGGTTCATGTGCAATATAGGGTTACCAACAAATCTGCAGATAAAGTGGCTGGTCAGGCTATTCCCAGTTATAGCCCGGCCTTGGCTGCGCAGTATTTTAAAAAGCTCGAATGCTTCTGTTTTGCAAAACAGACCATGGGTGGCCAAGAGAGCAGGGTAATGCCTGTTGTGTTTGCAATTGAGCCTTCACTGCCCAAAGATGTAAATACAATCACTCTTTCTTATACATTCTTCATGGTTGAAGGGGCTACCAAGGGAGGGTAAATGGGTAATCCGATTAATCCTTTCCGAGCCATTCTGGCAGTTTTGTCTGCGTTTTTTGGTGTGCGCAGAGGCAAAGATTCTAAGAACGATGTGTCAAAACTGACCATATGGCAGATTATATTTGCAGCGATATTCTGCGCTGCAGTTTTCATTTTTTTGCTGATCACGCTGGTACGTTCAGTTACCCATTAAGTTTTATAAAAATCAAAAGGAGTAGATGATGTCATCAAGCCAGACTGGGTATTTTGTTCCCCAGCCATCCAAGTGGCCCTTGGTTGGAGCTGTGGCCCTTTTCTTTATTGGTTTGGGTGCTGCCTTTGCCGTTAATCAGCACTCACTCGGCTATTGGTCGATTGCGGTCGGTGCCGCCATTTTGTTGTATATGCTATTTGGCTGGTTTGGTGATGTTATTGGCGAATCAGAAGGTGGACGATATGGTGCCAATGTTGATCTATCCTTCCGCTGGGGAATGGGCTGGTTTATTTTTTCAGAAGTAATGTTCTTTGGCGCTTTTTTTGGCGCTTTATTCTATTTGCGTGCTGTTTCGGTTCCTGAGCTTGGCGACATGATTCATAAAATGCTCTGGCCTGACTTCAATCCGGTTTGGCCAACAGCTGTTGCACCAAATGGCACGGAGCCATATAGCGCCATGGGGCCGATTGGCTTGCCTCTGATTAACACCATCCTGCTGCTGACTTCAGGTTTGACCTTAACTGTCGCACATTGGGGATTAGTCAATAATAATCGTGGTCAACTTAAATTATTCCTTTTGTTGACGGTTGCGTTAGGGTTTACTTTTCTGGGTCTGCAAGCATATGAATATCACCATGGCTGGACAGAGATGAATCTCACCCTGGCTTCTGGTGTATATGGCGCAACCTTTTATTTAATGACGGGTTTTCATGGCCTGCATGTCATGATTGGCGCGATCATGTTGACCGTCGTATTGCTACGCTCGGTTAAAGGTCATTTCAAACCGGACCACCATTTTGCTTTTGAAGCAGCTGCCTGGTATTGGCATTTTGTGGATGTGGTGTGGCTGATTTTGTTCGTATTTGTTTACTGGCTGTAAAAAATCGCTGTATGAAAAGTGCAGACTGCGGAAGCGCAGCTGCACTTTTTTCTTTTGTAAGGAGCAAATTTATGGGGTGGCGCCGTGGGGGGTAATCCAACCCAAGTAATTGGCAAGCAGAAGCAAAATAAATAGGCCTATAGATAATGCCACCCGTATGCTGAGTGCCCGGACAACGGCTTTGTTGTCATTCTTTTTATGTATGAGTTGTTTCATTGCGCTGCCGAGCAACACGCAAATTAAAATCAGCAATATAATTGCAATCGGTTTCATTGTTGCCTCGTGAAATCTGAATGCAGCAATCTTAACATGGGCGGACCAAATGACCGCAGGACGAAGAATTGAAACTCAGTGTGATTCGGCCTCGACCAATCATGGTCTTGGCATTGGTGTGTGTGGTGGCGGTAACGGCTTGGCTGTCAAAATGGCAGTTTAGTCGAGCCAGTTATAAGCAGCAGTTATTTCAGGCGCAGGTGGTCGCCCGTAGCATTCCGCCGTCTGTCTGGCATGGTGAGCGTGGTTCCGAATATCAGTTCCGGCGGTTTGTTTTGAATGGCCATTGGATTCGCGATCAAACCATTTATTTAGATAACAAGATTTTTCGTGGTACGGCCGGTTATTGGGTGGTGCAGCCATTTCAGCTCACGGGTAATGGCCGGCTCGTTCCAATAGTGCGAGGGTGGCTTCCTCGCCAAAGTGGCAAGCCTGAGTGGCGTGGGCGGGACGTGGTGGGCAATGTAGCGATTCAGACCCGTTTGATAGGGGCTGAGAATAAGCCATATATGCTGACACCGGAAAATAGAAATGGTGATATTTGGCAACATTTTGAATTTGATCAATATAGGCAAAAAATTGGCAGCGATCTCGAACACGTATTTATGCAGGAGGTTGCTGAAGAACATGATGGGCTGACAAGACAATGGGAAGATCCTAAATCCGATGAGGCTAAACATCTTGGATATGCATTGCAGTGGTTTTTTCTGGGCTGTGTCGCATTGATTATTTTTATGAAATTTCATGTAAAGCTGGATAGATAAATCATGGAACAAATGCAAGGTGATGCGATAAAGCGGGGGCGTCGTTTTTTTTTGATGCTGGCACTGATCAGTGCAGCGCCGGTCGCGCTCTCCTATTTTTCTTACTATTTCTGGAAGCCGAAAACAGGCCTGTCTTATGGAGAGCTGTTACCGACTCAACCATTAAAGCCCATGCCATTGAAGGATGAATACGGCAATTCTGCTTCGCTGGTTGGCTTGCGCGGTAAGTGGCTATTACTGGTAGCGGATGGAGCTGCGTGTAAGGAGAAATGTCAGGATGCGCTATTTGCAATCCGCCAATTAAGGCTGGCCCAAGGTAAAGAAATGGAGAGGGTTGAAAGGGTATGGCTGATAACTGACGGAGGTCAGATATCTCCGGCTATGAAAAATTTTAGCCACGGTGCCAAGATTCTCTCTTTGTCTGGTGAGAATACATTGCCCGTGAAGGATGGGGAGGCTGCCAGTCAATATATTTACCTTATTGACCCATTGGGTAATCAGGTCATGCGCTACGCAAGAGATGCCGATAAAATGAAGATTATCCGCGAGCTAACAAAATTGCTTAAATATAATGAGGCAATTGGCTAATGAATAATTCAAATAATTTTCGGCGAATTTTTAAACGGCTGACCTTGATAGCCGTTTTCTGGACATTTTGTCTGATTGTTTTGGGGGCATACGTCCGGCTGTCGGACGCAGGGCTTGGTTGTCCGGACTGGCCGGGTTGTTATGGTCATATTGGTGTGCCGGATAGCCCTGATGAATTAGCCAGGGCCCAGCAGTTACATCCTGATAGCCCTGTAGAGTCAGCCAAGGCTTGGAAGGAGATGATCCATCGCTACGTTGCCGGAGGCCTGGGTTTTTTGATTCTCGCCATTGTTTTTCTGGCGATTACCAAGCAACGTTATATCGGTCAATCTCCCGTTCTTGCAACTTCTTTAATTGGCGTTTTATTGCTTCAAGCAGCATTGGGGATGTGGACCGTTACTTTGCTATTAAAGCCGGCAATTGTGACAGCGCATTTGCTTGGTGGGCTGACCACACTAGGCTTGCTGTATTGGTTGGCGTTACGCCAGATGTCTTTCCCATCTGGTGGGCGTGATGCGGGTAATTTGCGCACGGCTAGTTTGGTTGGTTTGATATTGGTTTTGATTCAAATTGCGCTTGGTGGATGGGTGAGTACGAATTATGCGGCGCTGGCTTGTACCGATTTTCCAACTTGCCAGGGGTCATTTTGGCCGGCAATGGAATTTGGTGACGCATTCCATATTTTCCGTGAATTGGGAATGAAGCCAAATGGTGCAAATCTGACCATGGAGAATGTGACGGCTATTCATTATTTGCATCGCCTAATGGCTGGCTGCGTATTGGCTTATGGCGTTTGGCTCGCTTTTCGATTGGTTTCGACAGGCTTTTTCCGGGTTTTGGGCTATTTGCTGCTTGGCGCGCTGGCACTGCAAATTGCGATGGGAGTTGGAAATGTAGTGCTGCAGTTACCGCTTTTATTGGCTGTTGCGCATAATGCCGGTGCTGCATTTTTGTTGATTGTTATGTTGACGATCAATTTCAGGGTTCGAGTTTGATTGGGGATGATAGATGGCGACCAGCAATATCCAGCGTGATGGTTATTTCAGCTTGGCTCTGCTCAAGGAATTTCTGGCGCTGACCAAGCCGCGAGTGGTGTCCTTGATCGTGTTTTGTGCGGTGATCGGGATGTTTCTTGCGGTTCCGGGTTTGCCGCCTGCGGGGCTGGTGCTCGCTGCAACAGTTGGCATTGGCTTGGTGGCTGGAGCAGCTGCAGCCATTAACTGCTTGGTCGAGCAGCATATTGATGCCCGCATGGCGCGAACCCGTGCCCGGCCTTTGCCAAGAGGTCAGGTCAGCAATGGCTCGACTCTGGTATTGGCAGCTGCTTTGGGCGGTATGGGATTGTGGATGTTGTATGTCTGGGTGAATCCTTTGACCATGTGGTTGACGCTGGCAACCTTTGTTGGTTATGCCATTGTTTACACGGTATTTCTGAAACCGGCGACACCACAGAATATTGTAATTGGGGGGGCTTCCGGTGCCATGCCGCCAGTGCTGGGTTGGGCGGCAATGACCGGTCAGTTGAGCCACGAGGCCATCATTCTGTTTCTAATAATATTTGCCTGGACGCCCCCGCATTTTTGGGCGCTTGCGCTGTATCGGCGTGATGACTACGCCAGGGCGGGTTTGCCGATGCTACCGGTTACACATGGGGAGTGGTTTACTCGTCTGCATGTGTTGTTGTACACATTCATCCTCTGTGCGATTACCATTCTGCCCGTCGCGACACAGATGTCCGGTTGGGTCTACCTCAGTTCCACTTTGATTCTGGATGGTGTGTTCATCTGGTATGCAGTGTCGTTGATGCGCAGTTATAGCGACCAGCTGGCGAGGAGTGCTTTTCGCTATTCCATTCTGTATTTATCGTTATTGTTCGCAGCTTTGCTGGTGGATCATTACTTGCCGATTGGCGTGCGGTGGTAGCTGGTATGGGTGCTGAATAGCTTGTGGTATTCGGTTGAGGTAACCAAAATTCATGAAATCGTCGCTGCTAAGGTTCTGGGCATGTATGCTGGTTTTATTTCTTGCTGCATGCGGTGCCCAGCCACTGCAATTTAAGGCTACTGATGTAACGGGCAGTGCTATTGGCGGGGCGTTGAAGCTTAAAGATCACAATGGTCGTGCTGTCAGTATTGAGTCATTCAAGGGCAAGGTCGTGGTGGTTTTTTTTGGTTATACCCATTGCCCGGATATTTGCCCGACCACCATGGCAGATTTAGGCCGAACGATGAAACAGCTGGGTACTGCAGCCGCAAATGTACAGGTGCTGTTTGTGTCGCTTGATCCGGAGCGTGATAGTCCTGCGATTCTTTCGCAATACGTGCCAGCATTTCACCCGTCGTTTCTTGGGTTGACTGGCAGTTTGGAAGAAATTCAGCGCGAAGCTTCGGCATTCAAGGTGGTGTTCCAGAAGTCACCCGGCGCACAGGTTGGCGAGTACACCGTCGATCACAGCACCGGCAGCTATGTGTTTGATAAGACAGGTCGTCTGCGTTTGTATGTCAGTCATGGTGCAGGTGACGCTGTTTTTAGTCATGATATTTCTCTATTGTTGAACCAATAATAGGTGGCGACACCCTTCGCTGTCTTTTCTGGGGCTCTGCTGCTGTGGCTGAACAAGATTTAAAAAATACAGTTACCTTGATACCAGATGGGGTCGATGTCGGCCCTTATCTGTTGCGCTCTCCTTTGGAGATTGGCTACGTGCTGCGCAGCCTTTCTGCCAGTAACGAATTTGTGTCGGTTTATTTTGCCAATGGTCAGCAATTCATGCTGACCACGGTGCTGGATGTTGATGCCAAGCAAGGGACTTTTATTTTTGATAACAGCGCAGTTGAGTCAACCAACCGTGCCTTGCTTGCCAGTGATCGTTGCGTATTCGTGGCGGCACCCGATGGCGTCAAAATTCAGTTTTCGGTGCGCGGCGTTCGCAAAGCAAGCTATCAGGGCTTGACTGCCTTGGAGTCGGATTTTCCTGCAGATTTAATCAAGCTGCAGAGAAGAGAGTATTTTCGACTTGATACGCCGATGGGCAAACCCTTCAAGTGCAAGATTCCGCTGGCCGGAGGCAAGGTGCTTGAACTGTCCTTACACGACATCAGCTTGGGCGGGCTTGGCGCTTGGCTACCAGTGGGCGTGGATGGGCTTGATGTTATGGACGTTTTTCCTGGCTGCAAGCTCGACTTGGGCGCATTTGGTCTGCTTGAAGTCAAACTGGAGGTGCGTGGCAAGCGCACCATCACTCAGAAGAATGGCACGGTGCAACGTTTGGTCGGCTTCCAGTTTATTGACTTGCCAAGGCAGTATGAAAATGTTCTGCAGCGCTTCATTGCTCAGTTGGAGCGTGAACGTCATCAACTTTTGAAGAAATAGTCGCCTGGATTTCCTTCAATAAATCAATAGGCGTGCGGTAGGCCAGCCTCAGGCCGAGTTCTTTTTTTACCCGGCGGTTGTCCAGCCTTCGTGATTCCCGGATGAAGCTCCACTGAATTGGGTTCAATGCCTCGCGCAACTGCGTCAGGGGCATTCTGGGGGGCTTGGGTTGGTCGAAGGCATCGGCGACTAGATCGAACCATTCGGCCATTTTCAATTTGCTGTCATCGTTGACATTGAACGACCGCCCGCCGCGTCCGCGAAAGCTCGCCAAACACAGTGCCGTGGCCAGATCCTGAGCATGGATATGATTGCTGTAGTTGTCTTGCTCAGCGATCGGGGCTGGTGTGCGCGCAGCTAACCTGGCAAGCGGCAAGCGGTCTGCCGCGTAGATGCCTGGGGCCCGCAGAATACACAGCGCAGCCTTGGAATGCTTCGACCAGCTACGAAGTTGCTGTTCTGCGGCAACCCGCCGTGCGGCACGGTCCGATTCCGGGTGGGTTGGGCGTGTCTCGGGGATTAGCGCGCCGCCACAGTTGCCGTACACCCCGGATGTGCTGATATACACCACTCTGCATGGTAAACTGCCGCCCGCCGACAGACACGCCAAAAGCCGTCTGGTTCGATGGTCGATTAGACTGGTATTGCTGGGCGGAGCGCAATGCAGAACGATTTCCGCCAAACCGCTAAGACGCTTCAGGCTTGAGAATCGGTCTAGATCGCCCAATATCGGAATGGCGCCGAGTTTGCGTATATCTGCAGCATTTTCCTGGCTCCGAATCAGCGCAAATACTTTAAACCGCCGACATAGCCATGGAATGGCCCGCTTGGCGATATCCCCGCTACCTACAATTAGAATTCTTCGCATAATTTGCGATTGTAGCGAAATTTATACGTTTTACGTTTGTACTTGAAAGAATCCATCATGCCGAAACAACTTACCATTGAACCCAGCAAGCAGCTGATCACCATGCAGGATGACGAGACCATCCTGCAGGCGGCGCTCCGAGAAGGCTTCAATATGCCTTACGGCTGCCGCAATGGCGCTTGTGGGGCGTGCAAAGGTAAATTGCTGTGCGGAGAAGTGAGTTACAAGCCCAATCAGGCTACTGCCTTGAGTGCGGCTGATGCCGAGTCTGGGTTGGCGTTATTCTGTTGTGCTTATCCGCAAGCGGATATCACGATTGAGTGCCGCGAAATTGTCGCAACCAAGGATATTCAAATTAAAACGCTGCCATGTCGTGTCCAAAAAATTGAGATTGTCTCTCACGATGTAGCGGTATTGTCTTTGAAATTACCAACCAATGAGCGCCTGCAATTTCTTGCCGGTCAATATATCGATATCTTGATGAAGGATGGTAAGAAAAGAAGCTTTTCTCTGGCGAATGCACAGCATGATGATGAATTTCTGCAGCTGCATATTCGCCATGTTGCTGGTGGTGAATTTTCGGAGCATGTTTTCTCTACCATGAAGGAAAGAGAGATCCTGCGATTTAACGGGCCGTTAGGTAGTTTCTTTTTACGTGAAGATTCGGACAAGCCGATTATCTTTATTGCGTCCGGTACGGGTTTTGCACCTATCAAGAGCATGGTCGAGCATGCCTTGCACAAAGGCATGCAGCGCCAAATGATCTTGTACTGGGGGTGTCGCTCCATGGCGGACCTGTATATGCCATCTCTGCCATCACAATGGCAGCAGGCGCATTCCAACTTTACCTTTATTCCTGTTTTATCGGAGCCTAAGCCTGAGGAGTCATGGCCAGGGCGTGTGGGCTTGGTGCATGAAGCGGTTTTGAATGATTTTGCCGATCTATCGGGCTTTCAGGTCTATGCCTGCGGAGCGCCGGTTATGGTCGAAGCTGCTCATACCACGTTCACTGCAAGAGGGTTGCCGCAGGAAGAGTTTTTCTCTGACGCATTCTTTCTGGCTAAAGATCTGAAGTAGATATTGCATTGATTGGTAAGGATTTTTAAGGAAATTTGCGAAAAATTTACTTGCTGATCGAGAAAAATATGAAAAAAAGCGTGGTGTTTCGGTAAAAGTTAGATATAATGCGCGCTCTTCGCCGGTGTAGCTCAGTAGGTAGAGCAGCTGACTTGTAATCAGAAGGTCGGGGGTTCGATTCCTCTCGCCGGCACCAGAAATAAACAAAACGGCTCGCCTTGTGCGAGCCGTTTTGCATTGGTGCGCCGGTTTCGCTGTTTTGCCGCCGCCAAGAGGTTTTGGCTCGCAAGGCTTTTCGGCGAGAGTATGCACTCTACTTTCGCCCTGAAAGCGCGCTGGGCTATTATCCGCCTTCATTCGCGCCTTGGGCGTGGCGCCTTCATGGATGGTTCTCCGTATGCTCCCTATCGTTGTCATTTCTGGTACAGGCTTGTATACCCCTCCCTGTACCATTACCAACCAGGAACTGGTTGAGTCTTACAACCGCTACGTGGCGGATTTCAACCTTATGCGCGCTGCAGACATTGCGAGTGGTTCCCTTGAGCCGCTGCAGGAGTCTTCGGTTGAATTCATCGAGAAAGCGTCAGGCATCAAGCAGCGGCATGTGGTAGATAAGGCTGGCGTACTTGACCCCAAACGCATGGCGCCCTCCATTCCTGAGCGGACCAATGATGAGCTGTCATTAATGGCAGAAATGGCGGTAGCAGCCGCTCGGCAGGCGCTCGACAACGCGGGGTGCAGCCCGGAAGAGATTGATGCGGTGATCTGTGCGGCGTCCAATATGCAGCGACCCTACCCCGCCATTTCGATTGAGATACAGAAGGCGCTGGGTATTGGTGGCTACGCGTTCGATATGAACGTCGCGTGCTCATCGGCGACTTTTGGCATTGAGCAGGCCGCTAACGCCATCAAGGCGGGCACTGCGCGACGGGTGCTGGTGATCAATCCAGAAATTTGTTCCGGACATTTGGACTGGCGAGATCGTGATTGCCATTTCATCTTCGGTGATGTCTGCACGGCTCTGGTGCTGGAGCGTGCCGACTTGGCGCGTAGACCGGGCTTCGAGGTGCTTGGTACCAAGCTGGCCACGCAGTTTTCCAACAATATCCGCAACAACTTTGGCTTCCTCAATCGGGGGGATGAGGCGGGTATTGGTAAGCGGGATAAGCTGTTTGTACAGGAAGGCCGTAAGGTGTTCAAAGAGGTCTGTCCGATGGTGGCCGAACACATTGCCGGTCATTTGCAAGGTATTGATAAGAATCCGGAATCTGTCAGTCGTTTCTGGTTGCATCAGGCCAATCTCAATATGAACCAGCTGATCGCTCGCAAGCTGTTGGGACGTGATCCTGAGCCTGCTGAAGCCCCGGTTATTCTCGACCAGTTTGCCAATACCAGCTCAGCTGGTTCGATCATTGCTTTCCACCTCCATCGCGCTGATCTGACCGCTGGGGAAGTAGGGGTGATATGTTCGTTTGGCGCGGGGTATTCGGTAGGTAGCGTCATCGTGCGAAAACGCTGAGATTGCATGACATCTGGATGAATGCATCCAGATGTTGCAACGCGGCTAGCCCTGCCGCCAGCGCTTGTGCTACCGTTCCGCGCCATACGTGCAAGACGTATAGTCAACCAGTCCCAGATCGGGGTAATTGCTCTACAACGTTGAGAGGATGACGATGAAGGATTTCAAGCTGCTGAAGGTTGCTGTGGCTGTTGCGGTTGCGGCTGTTGGCATGAATGCACATGCTGCGAAGACCCTCCGCTTTTGCTCTGAGGGTAGTCCTGAAGGTTTTGACCCGGGTCAGTTCACATCCGGTACTACGTTTGATGCATCGGCCGAGACCATCTACAACCGACTGGTACAGTTCGAGCGGGGTGGCACGCATGTTGAGCCCGGCCTGGCGGAAAAGTGGGAAGTCTCCACGGATGGCTTGGTCTATACGTTCAAGCTGCGCAAGGGTGTGAAGTTCCACACCACCGATTTCTTCAAGCCATCGCGTGACTTCAATGCCGATGACGTGGTGTTCACCTTTGACCGGATGGTCAATAAGGAGAACCCTTTCCGTAAGGCCTACGCGACAGAATTCCCATATGCAACCGATATGGGCATGGATGACAACCTGGCCAAGGTTGAGAAAGTGGACGACTACACCGTCAAGTTCACTTTGAAGAAGGTTGATGCGCCTTTCCTTCAGAACATGGCAATGTCCTTTGCCTCGATTCTTTCTGCTGAGTACGCTGACAAGCTGCTGAAGGCAGGCAAGCCCACCGAAATCAACACTGCGCCGATCGGTACCGGTCCTTTCATCTTCAAGAGCTACCAGAAAGACTCGGTCATCCGCTACGTTGCCAACAAGAACTACTGGAAGAAAGCCGACCTGAAGCTTGATGGCCTGGTGTTCTCGATTACCTCCGATGCAGCGGTTCGTGCTCAAAAGCTGAAAGCTGGCGAGTGCGATGTGGTTGCGCATCCCAAGCCTGCTGATCTGGCAGGTCTGAAGGAAGACGCCAAACTCAAGATCATGTCCCAGTCTGGCTTTAACCTTGGCTATGTGTCCTACAACACCACCAAGAAGCCTCTGGATAATCTGATGGTACGTCAGGCGCTGGATATGGCGATCAACAAGAAGGCCATTCTGGATGCGGTTTACCAAGGTGCAGGCCAGGCTGCAACCAACCCGATGCCACCGACCCAGTGGTCATACAACACCACGCTCAAAGATGCTGCTTACAGCCCGGAAAAGGCCAAGGAGTTGCTGAAGAAGGCAGGTGTTGCCGAGGGCACTGAAGTGACGCTGTGGGCGTTGCCAGTTCAACGCCCCTACAACCCCAATGGCAAGCTGATGGCTGAAATGATCCAGGCTGACTGGAAGAAGATCGGTATCAACGGCAAGATCACCACTTATGAGTGGGGTGAGTACCTGAAGCGCGGCAAGGCTGGTGAGCATGATGTGATTCTGCTGGGCTGGACCGGTGACAACGGAGATCCGGACAACTGGCTGGGCACCTTGCTGTCCTGCGATGCAATTGGCGGTAACAACTACTCGCGCTGGTGCAACAAGGAGTTCAACGACGCCGTGATGAAGGGCAAGCAGGTTACCGACATCAAGGAGCGCACCAAGCTCTACATGAAGGCGCAGGAAGTGTTCAAGAAGGAAGTACCGTTTACTACCGTTGCACACTCGACCGTTCATGTGCCGATGCGCAAGGAAGTGGATGGCTTCAAGGTAAGTCCGTTCGGCCTGTTCTCCTTCTACGGAGTCAGCCTGAAGTAAACGGATGGATCGTTCCGGGAAAAGGACAGGCATGCCTGTCCTTTTTTACGTGTTTGCGGAGTGAGAAAGCTGGCGAAGCCAGCACAGTCAATCATTGTGGGTGAAAAAATGAAACAAGGTATGCGATCTGTTTTCCATTTGAGTGCGTTGGCACTGGCATTGGCCACGACACCAGTTTTGGCTAAGCCGCTGATCTTCTGCTCGGACGGTGAGCCGGAAGGTTTTGACTCCGCCATGTTTACAGCGGCGACAACCAACGATGCCTCATCGGAAGCCATTTATAACCGCCTGGTCGATTTCCAGAAGGGGTCCACCAAGGTTGTGCCTGGCCTCGCTGTAAAGTGGGAGATCAGTGACGATGGCCTGACCTATATCTTTCACCTGCGCCGTGGCGTCAAATTCCACACCACGGAATGGTTTACTCCAAGCCGTGAATTCAATGCAGACGACGTGCTGTTCAGCTTCAAGCGCCAGTTGGATAAGGATCACCCTGGCCATACCGCCAGCAAGCAAGGTTGGCCGTATGCCAACGATATGTCCTTTCCTGATCTGATCAAGAGTATCGAGAAAATCGATCCGTACAAGGTCAAGTTCGTCTTGAGCCGCCCGGATGCCCCGTTTCTCGCGGATCTGGGTATGGGCTTCACGTCTATCGTTTCGGCTGAGTATGGCGAAAAACTGGTCAAAGACGGCAAGCCAGAACTGATCAATACCCAGCCAGTCGGTACTGGCCCCTTTGTGTTCAAAAAGTATCAGAAGGGGGAGTTTGTCCGCTATGAGGCGAACCCAAGCTACTGGGGCGGCAAGCAACCTATCGACAAGCTGGTATTTGCCATCACGGCTGATCCCGCTGTTCGTGCCCAGAAAATCAAGGCGGGTGAGTGCAATTTCATGACCTACCCGAAACCTGCTGATGTACCGGGCTTGCAGGCTGACAGCAAGTTGCATGTCCAGACTACCGAAGCGCTGGTGACTTCCTACTTGGCGTTTAACACCCAGAAGAAGCCGCTTGCTGATAAGCGCGTGCGCCAGGCCCTGTCGATGGCGATCGACAAGGATGCGATTATCAAGACCGTCTACGAAGGCCGTGCGGCCAAGGCGCACCTGCCTTTCCCGCCGTCAATGTGGGGTTATAACAAGTCGATCAAGCCATTGGCGCACGACTATGCCAAAGCTAAGGACTTGCTCAAGCAGGCAGGTTTTCCAAATGGTTTCGAGACCACCATCTGGGTGCGTGTTGGCGGCGGCGGGTCGAACCCTAACTCCAAGTTGACGGCCGAGCTGATCCAGGCTGACTGGAAGAAGGTTGGCGTTGAGGCCAAGATTGTTGTGATGGAGTGGGCGGAATTGCTCAAGCGCTCCAAGGCTGGCGAGCATGAAGTCACCATTAATGGCTGGGCTGGCGACAATGGCGATCCGGACAACTTCCTGACCCCTAACCTGAGCTGCAAGGCAGCAGAGAGTGGTGAAAACCGCGCTCGATGGTGTAACAAGAAGTTCGATGAGCTACTGGAGCGTGCCCGCTTGGTGACCAAGGTGGCAGAGCGCACCAAGATGTACGAAGAAGCCCAGAAGATCTTTGCCGAAGAGGCGCCATGGTCGGCGTTGGCTCATCCGATGATGACTGTGGTATCGCAAAAGAACGTCACAGGCTTCGTGCCCTCGCCGTTTACCAACAATAACTTCACCGGCGTGAACGTCAAGTAAGCGTCATACCCCCTATCAGAGGGCTGCCTCTGATAGGGGTTTTGCCTTTTCCTCATCTACGCTACATTCAGCTTTAAGTTTTTCTTAAAACTGTTTGTCATTTTTCTTGTGCTCAAAACCGCTTTTGCTTGGTAGGATTGTCGTCTTTCCGACACTTTGCGTAATAGCGCCGGTGATCGGTTCCGATATTCCCGTATTGCCTGCAGCTCAACTGAAAGATCTGTGTGCAATCAAGCAGAACCTCTCCTTGGCCAACCCCTGTGGTTGGCTTTTTTTTTGGCTTCTGATGATGGCTACACGCCATCGTGGCTGGCTCGGCGCTCAGGCTGACAGATCCGTTACCTGCTTTGGAGGCGCGGCCGCCAATGCCAGATCTGTATCGGCAATCACCCGAGGATGTGTAACGACTTTGGGGCAACGTTTGCAGGCTTCGGCGCCCTCCTGCGCCCACCAGAGGCAGGTGGAACGGATGGCGCATGGTGCGCGGCCTACGAACATAATGGGTACTGTGCTGACGATACGGCTGACGAGCGTGCACTGATGTGCTTCGCCATCGTGATGCTTGCAGGCGGTTTTGGCGCAAGGCGCGGCGACACGCAGCACCTCACCAGGATCCTCACCATTCAGTTTGGCTACGAGTTCCGGCGTGGCATCCAGTGTTTCCTTTAAATAGTGAACTTCCGGTTTTTCCACGGTGCCAGCGACTATGCCAAATACCTTGCCATCTGGCGTATCCCAAGGGCTGCTTGGGCACATCAAGGGGGTGTCGTTCATTTTTGTTTTTCCTCGAAATTACGAATGGGAAGCGCTACCCGGCCCGGATGGTGATATGTCGTGGCGGTGTGCCATGCCCCTGCAGCCATGACAAGGTTGTGTCAATTCTGGGGTGTGGCGTCAGTAGAGGTAGCCAATTCAGCTCCTTGCCGGCAACGATTTTCCTCTCATGGGTAAGGCGATATCTCCATATTCGTCCGGCCTGCCTGGAAACGAAATGTCAACAGAAGCCCAGAATAGACTTTTGCGATCCTGATCATGGATTGCTGAGGATTTTAATGCAGGCTATAGATCAGTATATGGAGGGGAGTCTGCTGGTTTGAGATCGAATAAATGGTGGGTTTCTTGATTAAATTTTGATCAAATAATCAGTGGCTTGTAACCAGTATGAAATCTGCATTCCATACTGGTAGGCATTACTCATTTAATCTGGCTGCAGAATTCGACCAAATCGGAAGAGTGTCCTGGGTAATCGCATTCCGCTCAGAACTGATTTTCTTCAACGGCAATACGTCCAACACGACGATCACCCTCCAAAGCGTCGCTTAAGCCGCCAGCAATGGCGTTGAGCTCGGCGGCACCCAGTTCACGGACTTGCTTGGCACGGAAGGTGGCTTGAGCCAGTGTCGCATCCAGCTCAGCAAGATTCAGGCTGGTCGGGGTGATTTTGCTAGTTGTATTCATTTTTGCTCCGATTTGATTGTTTAAAATTTTGATGGATTGATGGAATGACCTACCCCATCAGCCCCTAATTTATCCGTTGAAATGGATCTGTGCAATTGCGACGGGGTTTTGTGTGTGGCTGGTGAGCAGAAGGCCAAGAGTAAAACCTGCAATATTTCTGCGGGTATATTTGTAGTAATTGATTCAAAATTGGAGGGGATTTTGGCTTAAATACCGGTTATGAAAATGGTTATTGGTTGCGGCGAGCGCTTAATGGCTTGTTCGAGGTCTTCACCTGGCGGGGCCAAAGACGGCAGGCCCCTTGATGATGGCGGTAAGGGGGGCATCTCAGTCATGGGGGGCTTCTGGTGGCTGGGCAGCCATGGCCAGCTCGCGTTCGGTTATCACGCGAGGGTTGGTAATGACTTTGGGGCAGCGCTTGCAGGCTTCGGCGCCCTCTTGTGCCCACCAGAGACAGGTTGAACGGATGGCACACGGTGCCCGCCCAACGAACATGATTGGCACTGTGCCGACAATGCGGCTGACCAGCGTGCATTTGTGCGCTGTCCCGTCGTGATGCTGGCAAGAGCTTTTGCCGCATGGGGCGGCAACGCGAAATACCTCCCCAGGGTTTTCGCCGTTGAGTTTGGCGGCCAGCTCGGGCGTCGCATCCAGTGTTTCTTTCAGATAATGAACTTCCGGTGTTTCCACCGTGCCGGCTACGACACCAAATACCTTGGCGTTAGGTGTTTCCCAGGGGCTGCTTGGGCACATCAAGGGCTTGTCGCTCATTTATATCACCTCAAATCAGAATGTATTGAATACCAGACTGCCGATGGGAAAGCTGCCAAATGGCTGGGGGTAATTACCCTGAAAACGGAATGCCAGCATAAATAGCCATTGGGTAAATCAAAATCGAATGGATAAGTTGGTTTTCTGGATACTTATTGGGTGGATTGGTTGATTAAAAAGCGAACGTCTGTGTGCATTCCGGTTTGTATGAATCATTTGTATGGAAAATCACTGCCGGTATGGGATGGATGTCCCATTTCCATACCGGCAGCGATGTCCAGGATCAGCTTGCTCTGGCGAAGGCCAAATAAAGATCAGGGGCGGCCGATAATGATGATGCCGCCGTTATTGATCTGATCAATGACGCCAGGACGCTCCAGGCGTCCAATAATGTCGATAGGCTTGAGGACAGCCAGCGTTGCGCCTCCTGAGATGTCCGCAAGCTCAGTTTCGCTTAGTTCACGCACCTGCTTGGCGCGGGCGGTCGCCTTGCCAAGTACGGCATCCAGTTCTTCGACATTCAAGGCTGTTGGCATGGTTTTGATGGTATTGCTCATGACGGCTCCAAATTGATTACCTGCGGTTTGAATGGGTTGATGGATTTATCGCATCCATCGCTATTGAATTTATCTGCATGAAATGCATTGCGCAATTGCGCTGGTAATTGTGCGGTTAGCCATTTGGAGTATGGCCGAATGGACTATTTGCGGAAATATCTTGAAAAATAAAGCGCTTGTATGGCTGGGTTGGAAATGACCAGAAGCTATTTCGGTAAAATTTCACATTTTTATTATTTGAATAACAGGATGAATGTCCCGGTTGGCGGGAATTAAATCGGGCATTTTCCGAAAACAAAAAAATGGGTTAGCGGAGCCAGGCTTGATGGCATGAAGATTGTTTAGAGGGAGACGTGCGTCGGTTCTGTTGTGGCCGTGGCAGGTGTGGTTTCTGCGCCGGGGCGGTCAGACCGCCCCGGCTTGGGTTAGACGATGCGTCCTTTGGCGCGAATCGTGGCGCGACTGGCGCGCGAGCGTGCCTTCCACTTGGCGACCTGCTCTTTATATTCGAGTGCGGTCATCTGATCGCGCCGGACTTCCCGCAAAAGCTTGTGGTAATTGCGCAGCCGGTCTGGCGGAATCGCATCCCGCACGGCGCAACCGGGTTCTTCGAGATGCTTGCAGTCCTTGAAACGGCATTGCTCGGCCAGGCTGGTGATGTCCTCAAATGAAGCGCCGACGGTCGCTTCGTCAGCATCTGGGCGCAGAGTGCGGATGCCGGGTGTGTCAATGATGCAAGCGCCACCGGGGCAACGGTGCAACGAGCGGCTGGTGGTGGTATGGCGGCCGCGCCCATCGTCCTCTCTGACGCTGCCGGTATTTTGCTGATTGGATTCGGTCAGCGTGTTGGTCAGCGTGGATTTGCCGGCACCGCTTGAGCCAATCAATACCAGGGTCTGGCCGGGCGTCAGCCAGGGCACGAGTTGTTGCCGCGTTGTTGTGGAAAGGCCATTGATGGCCAGCACCTCAATGTGGGGCGGGACTCGCTGGCGGACCGCCTCGACCTGACTGGCCAGGTTTGTAGCGAGGTCCGCCTTGGTTAGTACCACAACCGGGTTGATGCGTGCCGTGATAGCGATGGCCAGAAAGCGCTCCAGCCGTCGCAGGTTATAGTCCAGATCCAGCCCCATGACGATCAGCGCGGTGTCGATATTGCTGGCAACCGCCTGACTGATGCCGTCTGCATTTCGGCGAGACAGGTGGTTGATTGGGTCCAGACGCCGGGTGACCCAGAGTTCCTGGTGGTCCCGGCGCTCAGCCAGTACCCAATCGCCCACTGCCAAGACTGTGAATTCATCAAGCAGGCTGCGGATCAGGCTAGGGTGGGGGCGCGCAAAATGGCTATCGCAGCCATCGTGCAGCATGAGGTGTTCGCGCTGGACATCTACCACGCGATACAGCTGAGTGTTGTCTGGGTAAGTCTGGGTGTAGAGCTGTTGTACGAAAGTTTGAGTCAGGCCGATGCTCGCGAGGCGAGCGAAATCGAAATGGATCATGGTCTTGAAATGTCCGAATGCAATGAGTTCGAGTAGAACCACGGCGCAGTAGCGCGCGAGGAACGAAATCGGCCGCCAAAAGGCGAATCAATGCACGTCGGTCAAAGACCGGAACAGCCTGAAATGCTGGGAAAATGGGTGCGAGCTGATGAACCTGGGTTCAGGCGGCCGAAAGGGGGGCAAGATCAGATGTACGCATGGCAGCCTCCACAATCGGGTTTGAAAGGACGGCCAGTGTCGCGCTCGACAGCGGTCGCTGGCAAGAAAAATTGCCAATCGCCCCAGATGGGTGAGGCGGATTGGCAACAGGAGTCATCGAGGAAAATGGGGCAGATTACTGAATCTGAACTTAGAAAACCTCGTAAACCTGGCCGGTCTGCGCACCTTCCACGCTACGTGAGAAGGCCAGGGCCACCCGGGCGGCAGGCACGGCCTCAAAGCCACGGAAGTAGGGGCCGTAGGCATCCATGGACTCCTGCAAAACGTTCGGGCTGACAACATTGATGCGTATGCCGCGTGGCAGTTCGATGGCTGCGGCGACGGCAAAGGCTTCGAGCGCGCCGTTGACCATCGAGGCACTGCTGCCGTAGCGGATCGGGTTGCGGGTGAGAATCCCGCTAGTCAGCGTAATCGAGCCGCCATCGTTCAAAAAGTGCTGACCGACCAGCGCCAGATTTACCTGGCCCATCAATTTGTCCTGCAGACCAATGCCGTATTGCTCAGGAGTGATATCGGATAGTGGTCCGAAGTGAACATTACCTGCAGCAGAAACAATCGCATCGACTTTTCCGACCTTTTCAAACAAGGCACGAACGCTGTTGATGTCGGTGATATCAACCTGAAAGTCGCCGCTGGATTTGCCAACCTTGATAATCTCATGGCGGGAAGAGAGTTCATTTACAATGCTTTTGCCGATTGTGCCGTTAGCGCCGATAACGATGATCTTCATGACTTGCTCCTTGGTGTCGAGTGATGGTGAACAGTTGATGGATGCATCTTAGCGCTTTGCCCGGCTGGGATAATCGGGGTGAAACTGGAATTATCGTCAACTATATGGAAACAATTGCTTCTCATATCGACTGGGCCATGGCCTATCTGTGCGTGGCTGAAGCCGGAGGATTCACGCGGGCGGCAGAACAGCTGGGCTGTTCCAAGGCGCATGTGTCCAAACAGGTTGCTCAGCTTGAAAGCGCGCTGGGGGTGCAACTCCTCTATAGAACAACCCGGCGGCTGACGGTAACCGAAGCAGGGCAGATTTATCTTGGCTATTGCCAGCAGCTGCGCGAGACGCTCGAAGCGGCTGGTCGCGCGGTGACCAATGTGCGGCAGGAAGTGAGTGGTCTGCTGCGCATCACTGCACCAACCACGTTCGGAGAAGTCTTCCTGGCGGACTTTCTGCTTGCCTTCAAGCAGCGTTACCCCGCGATCAAGGTGGATGTTGATCTGAGCCTCAACTTTCGCGATCTCGAAGCCGATGGGTTTGACTTGGGAATACGCTCAAGCCCAGGCCAGAGCGATCGGCTGATTGCCAAGCCGGTAGGCGTGCGGCGGGATTGGCTGGTGGCATCGCCGGCACTGATTGCGCAGGTGGGGGCGCCCACCCGGCCGGAGCAGTTGGCGACCTTGCCGTGTATCGTCAATGGCCATTTTCGTGATGCAGAGCGCTGGTTGTTTTTTCTGGCAGATGCGTCCACCAGTGTCGAGGTCTGTAGCTGGTTGAAGATCAACGATTACCAGCTGATTCAGAAGCTCTGCCTGCAAGGTGCCGGCTTTGCTTGCCTGCCGCGTTATCGAGTCGAGCCCGATGTCCAGGCCGGACGGCTGCAGCGGGTGATGCCGGACTACGATCTGCCGTACTTCCCCATCTACCTCGTATACCCCTATCGCCAGCCACAACCCGCCAAGGTGCGGGCGCTGATCGATTTTGCCAGCGAGTGGTTTGCAGGGCAGGAGCGTGTGCAGGTGCGGTTATGAAACCGGTGCCTTCATCTGTCAGCTATATTGAAGGTTGACCCTATCCGGTAGCCATGGATGCTGGCTGGCCTGGTGCGGCGGATTTCAACTCAGTTGGGTGGACCATGCACGCTGCCGATGTCGATTTCGGATTACTGCCAGATGTGGTGGTTGAGGTACAAGACCACCTGCCGCTGCTGGAAAGCGATCTGCACCGCCTGGTTCAGGCACCGCACTCGGTCGAGCTGCTATCGAGTGCCTTTCGGCGCATGCATACCATCAAGGGGGACTTTGGCTACTGCAATGCCATCCCCATCATGCAGTTTGTTCACCATCTCGAAGATGTCATGCAGAAGCTGCGCGACCGCACCTTTCTGTGTTCGGCCCTGGTTGCCGAAGCGTTGCTGCAAAGCATGGATCAGGTGCAGGAAATGATGATGGTGCTGGTACAGACCCACCAGTTCGATACAAAACCCCGCGATGCCCTGACCCGGCTGATCCAGCAGCTATCGCAGGCCAACGATCAGGAACAGGCCGATGAGCTATCACGGCACATCCTGATGGCGGCGCACAGTGCCTGGCAGGGCGATGAGGGGGCTGATACTCCGGAAGCTGATCCGGGCAGTCTGGCCCGTGCCCTGTCGGTGGGTGATCAACTGGCCGATGCCCTGGAGCGACGCATGCCTGCCTGGCAGGGGCGGCTAGCCAGCCAGCGGGCGCTGGTGCTGGCCTTGAACCAGCGCTACCTGCAGCCATGCAACCCGGACCTGCTGTCGATTGCCGTCAGTTGGCATGATGTCGGGCTGCTGGCTTTGCCAGACCGGCTATTGCTCACCCCTCCCAAGCCCAAGACCGATGATTGGCCTGTTTGGGCTGAGCATCCACAAACCGCCGCCAGCTGGCTGCTGGCGGTCTCGCCCGACTGTGCCGAGGCGGCGCAGATTATTCGCCAGCATCATCTCTGGGCGAATGGCGCCGGGATTCCCGCGCCGGACTACAGCCTCCCGCCGCATCCCGGTGCTCAGATGCTGGCCTGTGCCGACCTGCTATTCGAGCATGTGGCGGGCCAGACCGGCGATGCCTATCGAAGAGGTGTCCTGCGTACGGTTTTCGACGTCAATGGCGGCCTCGACACTCGCTTCGATGCTGCGCTGATCAATGCCTTCGAAGCAACGGCGAGGGAATTGACCTCTCCGTAAGCCTGCCGGCACCCAACACGAATCGAATTTCTCCTGCCGACCCCGTACACTCCAAGCGGGCGCTGTTGCCGGTCATGATGAAGTTGCCAAGCAGCGACCTCGCTACACAGGGTCTCGAAGTCGCCAATACGACGGTTCAGGCACTGTGTAATCAGTACATTCAGCTCAGTCTCTGCAACTTCGATGCTTGGGCGTCGAGACAAACTCAAATCCACCCCATAAGGCCTTGGTCGTAGCGGGCTCGAAGGCTTCGTACAATGCAACGGGCGTGTGCGTATTGAGTGAAACATCCAGTACCTTTTCCACGCACGCCACAAACTCCGCATGCTTCTCCGGCGGAATCACCCTGCCAACCCTCTTCCATGGTTACAGAGCGTTTTTTGCCCAACGTACTGTCACATATCAGAGAGGGATTCCTCGTGTTTCAGCTCAACCGCCCGATCTCCCAATCGCTGCAATGTCCGGCATGCCTGGCCTTCGGGGGCTTCGCTGCTGAGGGGGCAAGTGTACTTTCGCATCCCGTTATTTCCCCCTCTCGCCCACCAGTCGCTTCTGATAATGCAATGACCGATCGGGTGTGACGTGACGCTGACCTGCCTCGATGTGCAGGCAGCTCAGCGTGCCTGGATATGGGCGACCAGCTGCGGGAAAAATTCGGCGAAGTCGCTGCTAAGCCGCTCGCGTTGCTGATCAAGCGCGGTAAAGGCGCCGCCTAGATCAACGGGTCGGCGCAGCCGGTTGCCAATGCGGACCAGGGTTTGCTGGATGCCGGCTGGCTCGCGGTAATGGCACAGCCAGTCCTCTGCGGCCATGACCTCAAATCGTTCATGCAAGAATGTCGGTAGTTCGTGCAGATGCCGCTCGAACGCGGCGTAGACCTCGGTCGCAAACTGCTCAAGCGGTTGTTGCGCATAACGCTGCCAGGCCTGCGCGAGCAGATGGTCGTAGTAAATATCGATGAGTACCGGCGCAAACCGCCGATAGTCAGGGCTGATGCGGCGGATGCTTTGCCTGACCAGCGGGTGGGCATCGGTATACGCATCAATCTGGCGATGGCGGGCAATGCCGGCATGAAAGGCATCAGGCAACTGCTGCAACTGTGCCAGCGAGAGTACATCCGGCAGCAGGCTGCCGACGCGGAAAGCCGGTGTCGGCTCGGAGAGATACAGATGGGCGAGGTAGTTCATGCGGGCCGTTTCGTGGCGGCGTCAGTCTTTGAATAAATGCGTAAACGCCCGGCTGACGGGCAGCTTTTCCGGGTGGTTTTTCAGCAACACCTGCATACGCTCCGCATCCAGTCGCTCGGCAGCCGCAATCTGCCGGGCATTGACGACCGTGCCGCGATGAATCTGCCAGAACAGATCCGGGTCCAGTCCCTCCAGCATGTCTTTGAGGGGTGTGCGCACCAGCGCTTCGAAGTCGGTCAGCACGATGCGGGTGTATTTGGTGTCCGACTGGAAGAACAGGATGTCATCAACGTGGATCAGCTTGATCTGCTTGCCGACGCTGGCCTTGATCCAGGTGAGTTTCTCGGGTCGGGTCTGGGGTACAACGGCCTTGAGCTGGCTGAGAATCTGCGCCAGATCATCCGGCGGTGCTGTCAGCTTCTGCTTGATGCGCTCAATGGTTTTTTCCAGCCGCTCTACCTGCACGGGTTTGAGCAGGTAGTCCACGGCGCCGGTATCAAAGGCATCGACAGCATATTGGTCATAAGCGGTGACAAAGACCTGATGGGCGTTGGTGCCGATCCGCTCTGCCACTTCCAGCCCGGAGAGCCCTGGCATGCGGATATCCAGAAACACCACATCCGGCTCGTGCTCCAGAAAGCCATCCCAGGCGTCGTTGCCGTTTTCGGCCTCGACCACAATCTGCGCTTCCGGCCACAGCTCGCGCAGCATCGCTGACAATCGCTCGCGCATCAGCGGTTCATCTTCTGCGATCAGAATTTTCGGGTTCATGCAGACTCCGTTAGCCGCTTGGTTTCAGTTCGGCTGGTTCGATTAATTGGCGCCTTGCTTCATGTTTAAACGCTAACAGAACCTAGGCTGTGTGATGGAGAGGCAGGCTCAGCGTGGCAATGGCTCCTGCTTCTTCACCTGCTGCCAAGGTCAGGTCGGCGCTGCTGTCATATACGAGATGGAGCCGTTCGCGAATATTCGCAAGGCCAACCCCGCTTTCGCTGATCTTGTCCTTCAGGCCTACGCCAGTATCTTCAACGCGCAGGATCAGGCACGCATCCTGCTGGCTGGCTGTGATGATCACCGCTCCCCCACGCAAGGCGGGTTCAATGCCGTGTTTGATGGCATTTTCAACCAGTGTCAGTAATAGCATGGATGGAATCTGATGCGATGCCAGCGTTTCAGGCAAGTGGAGTTCGAACCGTAGCCGGTTACCCAGCCGCACCTGCATGACTCGCAAGTAGGCTTCGGCCTGCTTGAAGTCGTCGGCCAGGCTGACTTTGTCTGCGCGTAGCTGGGTCATGCTGCTGCGCAGGAATACGATCAGGTCTGCCGTCAGCGCGGCAGCGCGTGGCGCTCCGTGCTCGGCCAGCTGTTGTACGGCACCCAGCGTATTAAACAGAAAGTGCGGCTCAATCTGGGCCAGTAACAGCTTCAGGCGCGAGTCGCTGAGCTGGCGTTCCAGCCGCTCGTGTTCGGCTTCTGCACGCAGCTGCTCGCTCAAGGCTTGATACTCGCGGTTGCGCAACATGCTGACCAGCATGGTCAGGCCAATGTAAGCCAGGCCGCCTATTGTTCCGCCGATCAGTACAACCCGGCCAACCAATCCAAACAGGATTGATGGCGATTTGCCCAGAAGCAGCAGAACCCCGGTGGCGCCAGCCAGCACACCGGCCGCCCAGAGAATGCCTAGTAGCACCAATCGACGGGAGCGATACGCCATGATCCGCCGATAGTCCACCCAGCCCACCAGCAATGCCATGCCTGTGACCAGGGCAAAGGCGTTGGCAATGGCAATCGCCTCCAGCAATCCAAACAGCTGGGGCCATCCCAGGTGAATACACAGGCCGATCAGGCTCGCAGCCGCGATCAGCCGGATCAGGAACCATACCCCTTGCCAGCCCTGATAACGCCTGACCAGAGATGACAGCTGTTGTCGCTCAATCTGGCTGAGGTCGGCGAAAGCATGGCGAGTACGGTTGCCGACCTGCTGCCAGTCTCCGGCTGGCACGCGCCCTTCAATGGCGGCCAGCAATTCCAGTTCATAGCGCTGATAGCCGTTGATCAATCTTCTTAACATCATGGGTCTCCTTTTGATCTGGGCAATGGGTGTTCTTCAAACTTCATCAGTGCGGATCAGTCATCTTGTTGTTCTGATGCGGCATCGTCGAGCGCGCATCGGAGGATCTGCTCAAGCTGCTCGGTGCAGACATGGTGGAACAGCGCACCACCTGTAATCCGCACATTCGGCCCCTCTTCGCAGCTACCCAGGCAGGGAAAGCGCTGCACAACCAGCCGGTCCGCCAGTCCCCGCATGGTGATCTGATGCGCCAGCGTATCGGCCAGTACCTCACTGCCACGGCCTCCGCAGGAAGGCTTGTTGCCAAAGCGCTGTTTGGTGCACACAAGCAAGATTTTCATGCTGGGGTATTCTCGTCGGTGTGCCGATGCCGGGTGGTTGGGCGTTGCAATAATGGGCGCAGTAACCCTACAACCAGCAAGCCGCTTACTAGCTGGACCAACAGCGACAACGCCGCCGCCAGCTCGAACGAGGCACCGGCTACCTGTAGCCAGGACAGCACGTGTCGGGAAATTCCGACAGACCCCAAGGCCAACATAAAGGACAAGCAGACTCTCCGGATTCTGAAAGCGGTATTCCCGCTGCTTTGCGATGGCTTCATGACGTCTCCCAGACGGTATTTGTTTTGATTTCAAACGATTGTATGGCGCAGGGTGCTATCTGCCCCATCTGGCCAGGATAACCCCGGCCAGCGTTTGTCTTTCGGCGCCTCTTTCCTTGTGGTGCTTGAAGTGAGCATGCCGCAGCAGATGCCGTCTGCCCAGTTCGGTTGCGACCAATGACGAAAAGAAGGAGACGAAAGACGGTTAACCGGGCCGAAGGCTGGCCGGAATTTGCGTTGGCTCAAAAACCATGCAGATGACCGCTCTACACTGTTCAACACGAAGTCTCCCCGGCTTGAAATGCCCGGATCGTTGCCCCAACTAAGCTGCATACACGACATCTAGCGGAGGACGCGCCATGCGATTCGACAAACTCACTACCAAATTCCAGCAGGCATTTGCCGAGGCGCAATCCCTGGCCCTGGCCAATGACAACCCCTATATCGAACCGGTTCATCTGCTGATGGCCTTGCTGGCCGATGCAGACTCCGGTACCGCCTCGTTGCTGGCGCGGGCCGGGGTCAACGTCAACCCGTTGCGCACAGCACTCGATCAGGCCATCAAGCGCTTGCCGCAGGTGCAAGGCACCGGGGGCGAGATCACCCTATCCAAAGAGCTGACGAATCTGATCAACCTTACCGACAAAGCCGCCAGCAAGCGGGGGGACCAGTTTATTTCGTCTGATCTGTTCCTGCTGGCGTTGGCGGATGACAAAGGTGAGGCCGGCCGTCTGCTCAAGGAATATGGCGGCAAGAAAGACGCGCTAGACGCAGCGATTACGGCCGTGCGTGGGGGGGAGGCGGTCAATTCGCAGGATGTCGAGCAAAAGCGCGAAGCGCTGGCCAAGTATTGCCTGGATCTGACCGAGCGGGCGCGCCAAGGCAAGCTCGATCCGGTAATCGGCCGCGATGATGAAATCCGCAGGGCGATTCAGGTGCTGCAGCGTCGCACCAAGAATAACCCGGTGCTGATTGGCGAGCCGGGTGTTGGCAAGACCGCCATCGTCGAAGGTCTGGCCCAGCGCATCGTCAATGGCGAGGTGCCCGAATCGCTCAAATCCAAGCGTCTGCTGGTGCTGGATTTGGCTGCCTTGCTGGCCGGTGCCAAGTACCGTGGCGAGTTTGAAGAGCGGCTGAAGGCGGTGCTGAACGAAATCGCCAAGGATGAAGGCCAGATCATCGTGTTCATCGATGAAATCCACACGCTGGTGGGCGCCGGCAAGGCCGAAGGCGCGATTGATGCCGGCAATATGCTCAAGCCGGCGCTGGCACGGGGCGAAATGCATTGCATCGGTGCCACCACGCTGGATGAGTACCGCAAATACATTGAGAAAGATGCGGCGCTGGAACGCCGCTTCCAGAAGGTGCTGGTTGATGAGCCGAGCGTTGAAGACACCATCGCCATCCTGCGCGGCCTGCAGGAAAAATATGAAATCCACCACGGGGTGGAAATTACCGATCCGGCCATTGTGGCTGCCGCCGAGCTGAGCCACCGCTACATCACGGATCGCTTCCTGCCTGATAAGGCGATTGATCTGATCGACGAGGCGGCCGCCCGCATCAAGATGGAAATCGACTCCAAGCCCGAGAGCATGGACAAGCTGGAACGGCGGGTGATCCAGCTCAAGATCGAGCGCGAAGCCGTCAAGCGTGAGAAGGACGATGCCTCGCAGAAGCGGCTGGCGCTGCTGGAAGAGGAGATGGCCAAGCTCGAACGCGAATACGCCGATCTGGAAGAGGTCTGGAAAGCCGAAAAAGCCGCTGTGCTGGGGTCGCAGGCCATCAAAGAAGAAATCGACAAGCTCAAGCAGGCCATGGAAGACGCCCGTCGCAAGGGTGACTGGCAGAAGATGAGTGAGCTGCAGTACGGCAAGTTGCCTGAACTGGAAAGCAAGCTGAAAGCGGCTGAAGCGACTGAAGGCAGCAAATCACCCAACCGCCTGCTGCGGACGCAGGTGGGCGCCGAGGAAATTGCCGAAGTTGTCAGCCGCGCCACAGGTATCCCCGTCAGCAAGATGATGCAAGGTGAGCGCGACAAGCTGTTGCGGATGGAAGACGAATTGCACCGCCGTGTGATTGGCCAAGATGAAGCGGTGCGCTTGGTCTCCGACGCCATCCGTCGGTCGCGTTCCGGGCTGGCCGACCCCAACAAGCCTTATGGTTCTTTCCTGTTCCTGGGGCCGACTGGCGTGGGTAAAACCGAGCTGTGCAAGGCGCTGGCCAACTTCCTGTTTGACTCGGAAGAGCACCTGATCCGTATCGACATGAGTGAGTTTATGGAGAAGCACAGCGTGGCCCGCCTGATTGGTGCGCCACCCGGCTATGTGGGTTACGAAGAAGGCGGCTATCTGACCGAAGCCGTGCGCCGCAAGCCTTACTCGGTGATCCTGCTGGATGAAGTGGAAAAAGCCCACCCCGATGTTTTCAACGTACTGCTGCAGGTGCTCGACGACGGCCGCCTGACCGATGGGCAGGGGCGCACGGTGGATTTCAAAAACACCGTGGTGGTGATGACCTCCAATCTGGGCAGCCAGCATATCCAGACCATGGCCGATGATGACTATCAGGTGGTCAAGCTGGCGGTATTGGCAGAGGTCAAGAGCTACTTCCGGCCCGAGTTCATCAACCGGATCGACGATGTGGTGGTGTTCCATGCACTGTCCGACAAGAACATTGCCGGCATCGCCCGTATCCAGCTCAAACGGCTGGAGCAACGTCTGCGTGGTATGGAAATGGGGCTGGAAGTGACCGAAGCCGCGTTGGCGCAGATCGCCGAAGCTGGTTTCGACCCGGTGTATGGGGCCCGCCCACTCAAGCGCGCCATTCAGGCCGAAATCGAAAACCCGCTGGCCAAGTGCATCCTCGAAGGCCGCTATGCACCGGGCGATACCATCAAGGTGGATAGCCAGGAAGGGGTGATCCGGTTTGGGAAGGCTAGCGGGGACTAACCACCCGCTACGTGAACCTCGGTTCAATACCAATTTGCAAGGACTGTCCCAGATAGGGCGGTCCTTTTTTATTTTTGCCAATGCCCTTGCCGTGACTCGCCGTGGGGGCAACCGATAGCGTTCTGTGACTAATTAGGGCGGATTTACGGGGGATTGGTGAATGTCATGTCCGCAAGACCCAACAGAACCTAATGGACTGCGTTATATATAAGTAGTCATACGGAGGAATCTTCAATGCTCAGGTCATTTTCTATTGGTACTAGTCTGGGTATTGGCTTTGGCACGGCCATTGTCAGCCTGCTGATTGTTGCGTTGACAGCCATTGCCAACGGGGGGCGGATCAAAAGTGGCGTCGATGCGCTGAAGGATGAAGTCGTGCCCCAGAATCAGCGGGTGGTGGCAGTGCAGGCGGATGGAATGGCTATTGGCATCGGTGTTCGCAATTTGCTGATGATTGATGAGCAAAAGCAGCTGGAAGCAGAGATTGCCGCTTTGCGAAGCCGGCAACAGCAATTTGAATCGGGCATCGCAGCACTCGAAAAAGCGGCTGACGATGCGCAGACGCGCGCTAGCGTGACCACGATCAAGGCGCTTTCGGCCAAAATCAAACCAGTGGTAGAGAAAGCCATTGATCTAGCGCTGAAGTTCGACCGGATGGAGGCATCCAATACGGTATTGGCGAGTACGGCGGATATGCAGGCTATCCAGACCGAACTGGAAAAACTGGTGAAGTTTCATGGCAGCCAGATTAAGCAGGCAACGGACACCATCTGGCATTCGGTATCGGCGATTACCGTCGTCGTCTCGCTGGTAAGTGTGGTGGCGATTGGCGCCTCGGTAGTCGCGGGGGTGTTGATTGCCCGCAGCATTACTCATCCCCTCAAGCAAGTGACGGACGTGGCGGAGGCGGTTGCGGCCGGCAATCTCAGCGTGCGGATCGAGGTTGATCGGCAGAATGAGATCGGGCGTTTGCAACGGGTGGTGCAGGAAATGGTATCGGGCCTGACTCAAACCGTACGGCAAGTGCATGAAGGGGCGGACGCCGTGCTGGGGTCGGCCAAGGGCTTGGCCCATGCCGCGCAGGTGGTAACTTCCACCTCTCGTGAACAGACCAGCGAAGCCGCGCAGACCACTGCTGATGCGGGCTCCTTGGCGCAGAGTATTTCCACCATGACCGATTCGGCGCGGGAGATGGCGGCGATGTCGGAGGAGAGCTTGCGATCGTGCAATGCCGGTGCCGGCAAGGCCAGCCAGTTGATGCAGGAGATGCAGATCATCAAGGCATCGACCAGTGAAATCACCGATCTGGTGGGGGTGTTTGTACAAAATACTGACAAGATCAGCCTGATGACCCAGCAGGTTCGGGAAATTGCTGATCAAACCAATCTGCTGGCACTGAACGCGGCGATTGAGGCGGCCAGGGCCGGCGAGCAGGGCAGGGGCTTTGCGGTGGTGGCTGATGAGGTGCGCAAACTGGCCGAGAAGTCTGCTCAATCTGCCAGTGAGATCAACACGGTGACAGCGGCATTGGCGCAGCAGTCGAAAGAGGTTCTGGCGGCGATTGGATCGGGTTCGAGCGCTATCGAAAGCAGCCAGGCGGTGGTGCAGGAGGTCGCGGAAGCGATTGGCCAGACACAAGGTCTGGTACAGCGCTCGGATCAGAGTGCCCGGTCAATTGCTGCAGAGATCCAGCGCAATGATCAGGCCAACCGCCGCATCGTCACCCACATCGGCAAGATCGGTGACATGATCGAGTCTACCCATCAGGAGCTGGTGATGGTGTCCGATTCGGTCAGAACACTCGAACAGCTGGCTGCCGGATTGCATCAGGCGAGTTCACGTTTCCGGCTTGAATAGTCCGGCAGGAAGGCTTGAGTCCGCCCTGTCTGTGCAGGGCTTCTTTGGCAGGCAGCGCCACTGGCGCGCTGGCGAGCTATAATCGGCCGCTTCTACCCAAGGAACCACCGGAAGGACTCAGCATGGGCTTTCTAGCCAACAAAAAAATTCTGATTACCGGTTTACTCTCCAATCGCTCCATCGCCTATGGCATTGCAGAAGCCTGCAAGCGCGAAGGTGCGACCCTGGCGTTTACTTACGTCAACGACAAGCTCAAAGACCGTGTTGTTGATATGGCCCACGAGTTTGGCAGCGACATCATCTTGCGTTGTGATGTATCGAGCGACGAGGAAATCGCAGCCATGCTCGCTGAACTTGGCAGCCACTGGGATGGCTTGGACGGCTTGGTCCACTCTATTGGCTTTGCGCCGCGTGAGGCCCTGTCGGGGGATTACCTCGACTCGGTCAGCCGCGAAGCCTTTCACATTGCCCACGACATCAGTTCCTACAGCTTTGCCGCACTGGCCAAAGCGGCTCGCCCGATGATGCAGAATCGCAATGCGTCGATGCTGACCCTCAGCTATCTGGGCGCCGAGCGTGCGGTACCGAACTACAACGTGATGGGCCTGGCTAAAGCCAGCCTGGAGGCGAATGTGCGGTATATGGCGTCTTCACTGGGGCCGGAAGGGATTCGTGTCAATGGCATTTCGGCTGGACCGATCAAGACCTTGGCCGCTGCCGGCATTTCAGGCTTCTCCAAGATCCTGCACCATGTAGCAGCCCATGCGCCGATGCGCCGGAATGTGACGATCGAAGAGGTCGGCAATGTAGCCGCCTTTATGCTGTCAGATCTTTCCAGCGGCATTACCGGCGAGATCACTCACGTTGATGGTGGTTACAGCACAACGGCCGCTGGCTTGGCCGAATAAGCTTTCCTTAACGTCGATCCCAAATGCCGCGCCTTTGCATCCTGCGAAGGCGCGGCATTATTTTTGGCAACTGTTGCATCCCTTGCTATCGGGCAATGCGGCAATTCGTCTGCTTGCATTTCACGCCACATTTGTCCCCACTCATCCCGCAATAACCGCATTTCATCACGCAGACAGGCGAGCGGTGAACCTGTTTGTGCTGCGTTGCAGCATGCTTGTTTTCGAGTGAATTTTACCTGTTCAGACAACTAGACAAGTGACGCATGTCATCAGGCATTAATACAGATTTTCTATCTCACTAGACTAAAACTGCTTAGATTACTTTATGTAACCTATTGATAATTAATAAAATACTTAATTTTCGGAATTGGGGGTAAGAAATGGTCTGAACCTAGGGAAAACGAGTATTCGTACTGGCAGGGTCGCGTTCTATACCAAGTGTTCGGGTCTTTGTTTCATGTGTTTTCGGTGCAGTGCGGAATAAGTTCGTCGCCAATTCTGGCAGTTGATCCCCCGGAATCTGCAATTCGTCGCAAGCCGGTCGAGACCTGAAATGAGGTGGCGTAAATTTCACTCAACGCCGAACGACACACGGCAACAGATTCTGAAACCAGACTTGCAACAAACGCCAAACCAAGGAGCGCAACATGAAAACCCGCGAAATCAACCCGGTCGCCCAGATCACTGCTTCGGTCGTCATCGCCGGCGGGTTGTTCCTGGGAATCGCCGCTACGGTACAAGCACTCGTAATGCCGATCGAAAGAACCTACGCCCAGGTTACCGCCAAGGCAGAAGGCTCCGACATGGCAAGCCAAAACAAGCAATTGGCTGAAGTAAAGCAGGCCTCACGTCAATCCTGATCGCCAGGCCACCCCAACTTCGAGCTTGAATTTGCTAAAAGGAAATGATCATGGAAACCCGCGAACCCAGCAGAACAGCAATTTTTTTCGCCTCCTTGGCGATATCAGGCAGCTTGTTCCTGGGGCTGTCGCTGATAGTAAGCAAGTTTGCAACGCCTTTTGAAGTCACCTACGGTGCCATGCTGGTTCGCGGTGAAGGGGATCAGGTCACCGCTGTTGCCAAAGCCAAGACTCCACGTAATACCGAAGTGGCTGCAGCACCGGTAACGCAGGATCGGTCTTGAGCGCATAAGACGTGTCATCAGACAGATTTGCGGGGTGGTAACCTGGCTGCTCCGATGCCACACAGGCAAAGATTTTTCCTCGGTAGTAACTCTCCCTGACTCTGGCGGCCTCTGGCCGCCATTTCTTTTTGTCTGGGCGTAACCGGATCCAACCGGCAGCGCCACATCGTTGCAGGGTAAAATCGGGCTTTCAGTTTTGAGAGAACGCCATGATCCCGCTTCCTCCCCATCACGTCATCGCCGCAAATGTTGCGCAAGCTCTGAATGAAGATATTGGAGAGATGGATTGGACTGCTCGCCTGATTGCCGAAGACAGGATCGGTCGGGCTCGAGTGATTGCCCGCCAGAATGCCGTGGTGGCTGGCCAGGCTTGGTTTGATGAGTGCTTTCGGCAGGTGGATGCGCGCTGCCAGGTGCAGTGGCGAGCGGAAGAGGGCAATGCCGTAGCGGCTGAAACCATTCTGTGCGAGATCGAAGGCCCTGCCCGGGCGCTGCTGACCGCTGAACGCAGTGCGCTGAATTTTCTGCAGACCCTATCTGCTACCGCGACTATCACCCGCCGCTTCGTTGATGCCGTAGCTGGCACCCAGGCGCGTATTCTTGACACCCGCAAGACCCTGCCCGGACTGCGACTGGCGCAGAAATATGCTGTCCGCGTTGGCGGTGGTGACAACCAGCGCATCGGCCTCTACGACGGCATTCTGATCAAGGAAAATCACATCATGGCGGCCGGCGGCATCACTGCTGCCATGCAAGCCGCAAATGCCTTGGCGCGACCGCATGTCACCATCCAAGTGGAGGTGGAAACCCTCACTCAGCTGGCAGAGGCCCTGGCCGCCGGCGCAGTGTCGGTCCTGCTTGATAATATGTCGCTGGAACAAATGCGCGAAGCCGTCCAGCGTACCGCTGGGCGGGCTTTGTTGGAGGCATCGGGCGGCGTAGACGAAACCACCGTTCGCGCCATTGCCGAGACCGGGGTAGACCGCATCTCCATCGGCCGCCTCACCAAAGATGTGCAAGCCGTAGACCTCTCCATGCGCTTTGAATTGTAACGGTAATCCCCCATTTTTAATGGGGGTTAGAAGTAGAGCCAAGTGGCCATAGCCAGCCGCTGTTTTGGAATGATGCCACCCAAGGCTATATTCGGGAGTTCATGATGGCGAAGCCAGAGCCAGCGAGTTGCGTGCTCCTGAACCTCGGAGATCGCTCGAACAGGTGATGGCCCAGTCAATCATAGCGGACGGTGTCCTTCCGCCTGCTTCAGTACCGCGATGATCTGGCTGTCCGAAAACCTTGATCTCTTCATCTGTGAGGACTCCCTCTATTCGAGAAAATTCTACTTATGATCTCTGCGGCTTTCGGGGGGATTATTCTGCCGCCTCCCGCGCTCTCTACAAGTAGCCATTGGCGTAAAAAAGGCGTAATAGTGGCGAGAAAGTACAGAAAAATGCGAGGGGTGGCGCTAATCGAAAATCCCTAAAAACCCTTGTGCAGCAAGGATTTGGCGGGATTTTATGGAGCTGTAAGAAGAGGTATTGGTGCCCGGGGCCGGAATCGAACCGGCACGGGCGTTTTAGGCCCGACGGATTTTAAGTCCGTTGTGTCTACCAGTTTCACCACCCGGGCGGATGGCAGGAATTTGGAGGCGGGTGCCGGAATCGAACCGACGTCTACGGATTTGCAATCCGCTGCATAGCCACTTTGCTAACCCGCCGCTATCCAATTACTGCTTAATTCTAGATAGGGTTTACTCTGTTGCCAGAATTCTAGGGTAATTATTTTTGGCAACGAAGCATGAAGAATTTGGAGCGGGAAACGAGACTCGAACTCGCGACCCCAACCTTGGCAAGGTTGTGCTCTACCAACTGAGCTATTCCCGCGTCTTTGCAACAAAAGCCTGATTTTTTGGAGCGGGAAACGAGACTCGAACTCGCGACCCCAACCTTGGCAAGGTTGTGCTCTACCAACTGAGCTATTCCCGCTTTGTTTCAGACTTCGTGTTGATCGAAGAGCCGCAATTATAGGTGATCTGAAATGTGTGTCAAGCGTTTTGTGTAAAAACTTTTATGCGCGGTGTTGGGTGGCTGGCGGGAAGGCTTATATGTAGTTTTGCTACATGAGATACCGGGCTACTATGGGTTTGGTGTGTAAAATGGGCTACGAACGCATGTTGATCTAGCGCAGGCTTTGCTCGAATGTGGCTGGCGTTGGGTCGTTATGGCAAAGCATGGATTATTAGGGGACAACAACATTATGCAACGCAGTACCAAAATCGTCGCAACGCTGGGGCCAGCGTCCAATGATCAAGCCGTGCTGGAGAAGTTGATATCGGCTGGCGTCAACGTTGTTCGCTTGAATTTCTCGCATGGCAGTGCGGCGGATCATATCGAGCGTGCCAGAGTGGTTCGCGAAGTGGGTAGCAAGCTTGGGGTGCCGGTTGGGGTGATGGTTGACTTGCAGGGCCCGAAAATTCGCGTCGGTAAATTCGAGAAAGGCAAAGTAACGCTGAACAATGGTGATCGCTTCATTCTCGACGCCACCTGCGAGTTAGGAAATGCCGAGCGGGTCGGCTTGGACTACAAAGATCTGCCGCGTGATGTGGAGGCTGGCGCGGTGCTGCTTCTGGATGATGGTCGTATTGTGCTCGAAGTCGTTTCTGTCGCTGGGCCCGAGATTCATTGTCGCGTCAGGGTTGGGGGTGTGCTGTCGAATAACAAGGGCATCAACCGGCAGGGGGGAGGCTTGTCGGCCCCGGCGCTGACCTCCAAGGACATGGATGACATCAAGGTTGCGGCGCAGCTGGAGGCGGATTACGTGGCGGTTTCCTTCCCCAAGAGCGGTGCGGATATGTATATGGCCAGAACCTTGCTGCGAGCAGCGGGCGGTCATGCACAGGTGATTGCCAAGGTGGAGCGGACCGAGGCGATTGATAACCTCGAAGAGGTGCTCGACGCTTCCGATGGTGTCATGGTGGCGCGCGGTGACCTGGCGGTGGAGGTAGGCGATGCGGCCGTGCCGGCGTTGCAGAAGCGGATGATTCGCATGGCGCGTGAGCGCAATAAGCTCACCATTACCGCCACACAGATGATGGAGTCGATGATCAACAGCCCGGTACCTACGCGGGCGGAAGTTTCGGATGTGGCGAATGCCGTGTTGGATGGCTCCGATGCCGTGATGCTGTCGGCCGAGACGGCGGCGGGCAAGTATCCGGTCGAGACGGTTGAAGCGATGGCTCGTGTTTGCCTGGAAGCCGAAAAGTCGTCCGACTATGTGTTGGATCGCGCCTTTTTGCAGCGCGAGTTCACACGTATCGACCAATCCATTGCGATGGCTGCGCTGTTTACGGCCAATCATATGAAGGTCAAGGCGATTGTGGCGCTCACTCAGACCGGCGCTACGGCGCTCTGGATGTCACGGGTGAACTGTGGTGTGCCCATCTATGCTCTGACCCCCGAAGTGCAGACTTATCGCCGTCTCGCCTTGTTCCGCGACGTCTATCCCTTGATGCTGGCGCATGATCGCGACCGGGAGCAGTTGCTGTTGGCGGCTGAAGTTGAGTTGCTACGGCAAGGATGGGTGCAGCCGGGGGATCTGGTGGTAATTACCGTCGGCGATACCGTGGGCCTGGTAGGCAACACCAACACCATGAAAATCTTGCGTATTGCCGATCGTCGCTGATCTGCACCGGTATTTGATGGATAAGTAAGAAAGGGTCGGCAAATTGCCGGCCCTTTTGCAATTCTGGCCGGTAGGGTGGCGGAAATTGCCGCTGTGGGAGGCCACAGCCTTGTACAACGACGCCCTACTGGCAGGTTTGGGTAGAGAAGCCGACCCAGGGCTTGCGCAACATTACCGTGGCGACGTCCCAGGCATCCCAGGTGCTGGGGTTGTCGAAGCTGAATTTTGGCGAGTTGCCATCGCCGACGATGGCGATCAGCTGCCAGATGCCAGAACTTGCCGCCTGGACCGATACGGTATCCATCAAGACGGTTGTGACAGGGCCGCCACCGGTGAGGTTTTCGGTACGCGGGATAAAGTAGTCGCCCTTAGGCTGCAAGGATTTCACGTCCTCACGGGGTAGAAAAATAAAGTTGGACCCCAGATTTTGCTTTTTGGCGACCAGAAAGCGTGGAATGCCCGAACCATCGGGGGTGTGCAGGAAAATGAACAGATCACGATCAACCGTCTTGTTGGCGTTGGAGGCATCGTAGGTCACGCTGAACGAAATCGCATCAAAGCCGGGACCGTCGCAGGGGATGATCTTGGTGTTGGTGGGGAAGTTGGCAGCAGGCTTTTCACCAGTCGTGCCTTTAGGCATCGACATGGTGACCTTCACCGTGTAGGCCGCATAACTACTGCCCAATGGCATGCAGAGCGCCAGTGCGGCGCAAATTTGCCATAACCTCTTCATAAGCCCTCCTGTCATACACAGTGTAGGTCAAAGCGTCATTTCTGCCGCTCTGATGCACGGGCTCGGCGAACCAATGGGCTACCGAGCCTGCGCTTCATGAAGCAAATACCCTGCCTGCCATTACAGGCGTAACGATTCCCCCGCCGCTTTCAGCATCAAATTAATGTCGGCGCGGCTGGCAACGGTGCCATGTGCGCCGGCGATGCGTTCTGGCGCCAGGCCCTTGGCCTTGAGCCAGCGCACAAAGGCGATGCCGCCAGCGTTGGCCGGGCCATTGCTCTGTTGTAGTTCGTGGTTGGTGAACATATCCGCCTGAAACAACAACTTCTCGGAGGGCAGATAGATCGTCAGGATCTGTTCGGCATGCGGATTGCCACTGACGTTGTAGATTTCCACCTGATGATGCTTGTCGGCCAGCACCCGTTTGCTGTCTGGGGCGATGCCGTCAAAACTCAGCGATTGGCCAGGGCGGTTGGCCGTCGCAATTGCCCGCAAGGTGGCTTCTGCGCCTTGGGGGGCGAGTACGCCGATACCCTGATCCACGACAGCAGGCAGACCGCCGGCGTGGTCGTCATGGTGATGAGTCAGAATCATGGTTTTGAGTGGCTTGCCAGGGGCGATGCGCTGGATGGCAGCCAGTAACTCGGTCGTGGCCTTCTCGTTGAGAGGGGCTTCCACCGCAGCGACCCAGTCATCGAATACAAGCACCAGCGAGGCATAATCCTGACCGCCCAGATGCTCGACCAGATACACATCCTGCGCCAGCTCACGTATATGCGGGGCGAGTGCTGATTCGGGCGGGGTCTCGATATAGCCGGCAGCGCTGCTTGCCGAATCGCCCAAGCTGACCGGCCCCAGCTTCTGGTCTGCCAGCGTCATCTCGAAACCCAGCCTGGGCATGGCCAGGGTTTCACCGGTAATCCGCGTCGGCAAGCGCAAGCCCGCCTGATCCTGATACGCCAGAAAGCGGACCTTATTCATGCCCTGGGGTTGCAAGGCATAACTGCGGGGCAGTCGGTAGCCCGCCAGTAGCATGGTTTCCTGATCAATCATCACCTCGATGGCAGATGCCAACCCTGGCCAGCGTGCCTGCAGACGGTGTACCGGACGCTCAAAGAAGGTGTCAGTGCCGCCATCGGTCAGCTCGGCGTCGCTACGGCTAAGCTGGCGCAACAACAGCAAGGGGTGAAAGCGGAAGGCATTGGCAGTCTGGCCGAGCGAAGCACTTCGACTATAAGCATGCCGGTGCAGATCGAAAACCTTAGGCTCCTTCCCCCCTAACTCCCGGGTGTGAACGGTATAGCCACCGGGAAACACCGTTTTGCTTTCCACCATGCTCGTACTGCCGGCCCAGTCAAACACATAGCGCCCCTGAAACGGCATCGGCTCGAAAGGCGGTTGGTAGCCACGCGCTTGCAGGGGCGCATAAAACCCGCCCGATAGCTCGAAACTGAACCCAGCCGCCACACGGAGACGTTCGGCGCCACCATGCGCCGCCAGGGTTCGGTTCAAGATCGCTTGCACGGCCTGGGCGCCAGATGGTTCAGCCGTCCCGGCGGCGTTGCCGGACACAGAAGCCAGAGACATTGCAGCGGTCAGCATGAAAGTGCGCATCAGAGGGGATTCCAGTGAAAGAGGGGCCTGTTCGACGCTGCGAAACTGGCAAAGTTCTGCTTGGTCATTTGGAATGGGTTAGATGTATTAAAATTAGACTGGCTTTACCATTCGGCAATTTAATCAAATTCGTCAGATTCGTTTTTAATATGCCGCAA
This sequence comes from Parachitinimonas caeni, assembly GCF_030129945.1. Taxonomy (GTDB): domain Bacteria; phylum Pseudomonadota; class Gammaproteobacteria; order Burkholderiales; family Chitinimonadaceae; genus Parachitinimonas; species Parachitinimonas caeni. The sequence continues at coordinate 48,837 of NZ_JARRAF010000007.1, read as the reverse complement.
AGTTTCTTGTTTAATTGCTAGTAAAAGTGAGGTGGAATATTCTCTCGATGAGGTGTGTAATGACAATCATACTTATGTGATAATAAGATTTATATTTACTTTCGAACGGGATGTTTGTTATGGGGTGGTTTAAGTGGGGGTGTCTGACGTATAAGATGGACTGTGTTTGGTTGAAAATATTTTCTTTGCTTTTATTTAAATATTTCTCCTGCTTCGTTATATATCTTTTGTATTAACTCTCCAGGTCTTGCGGCTACTGTTGCAAGTATTGTTGTGTGGTGATGCTTGATATTGGGGTTTTTGCATTTTTGACTCAGAAGGAAAAGAGCTAGCAATGACTTTCCTCTAATATGGGTCTGATATTTTTCAATAATTAGGTCATATAGTGGTTTTGCTTTAATGGTTGGTTCATGTGATTGTTTTAAGACATCATTAGGATGTTTTTTTATTGATGCGCTTTCTCCGGTAATGTGGCGATTTAGCTCAGTTGCATACCATGCTGTGAAATTTGTTAGGTTTTGAAAGAAAATATTTCTCTCTGTTGTTGTGAGGGTTTCTAGTAAATTGCTATCTATAAGCGAGTCGTTTTCAATAGAGTAGCCCGTGGTGAAGATAATGTTCTTATTTTTATATTGCTCAGGTATTCCTGTGACTATCCACGTGTCTTGATCGGCAATAAATCCAATTTTGTAACTTAATTTTAATTTGTCTTGCTGGTCGAATATGCTGATTATATTTTCTCTTCCGCCGACCGAGAGAACCGATACTTCCTTGTCGCTGAATATGGTTTCAAGTCGTCTGTATATGATGAGGTCATCGTCGCCTTCGACGAGAATTGTAGGCAGGTTGGAATGCTCTAAAGTTGAGAGTAGTTCAGTAAGGGTTATTGCTTCCTTTTTTCTCATCTTATAGTTCCTCGTCACCACGAGAGGACTCAATCTGAATTTCTTTGTCAGGATATTTACTGTAAATGAATGGCGAGTGTGTCGAAACTATAAATTGATTTGATGATTCTTGATTGGCTAAGGTTGTAAACAGTTGCCTTTGCCAGTCTGCGTGCAAACTTAACTCCGGTTCATCAATAAATATTTGAGAGTCTTTGTAAAAGGCATTGTAAGAAATAAAGCTAAACATTTGTTTTTCTCCTGAGGAAAGGACTTCGGATTGAATTGCTGATGCAATATCTCCAAAGCAAAAACGCTTCGCAATTTTGATGCCAGATGGGCGCACAAGCTTAAGGGCATAATTTTTTGCGGATGATAGTGGTTTCATAATCTCCTCTCTTTCTTGGTCCATCTTTTCAATGGATTCATTTATTTTCTCAATTAGATCTATTGCTGTGCTGTTTTGTTCTTCTTTTTCTTGTTTTTTGAAATCTTTAATTAATTTTATTATTGATTGAGAATTTTTCTTTTGTCGCTTTTCATACTCGTCTGATAGGTCGCTATATTGTTGGGCAATGAGATTCACAATGTCCGATGTACTGAGTGCAGAGATAAGTTTATGCTTCTTGCTGCTGAGCTGATGTGTTAGAGAAGATAGGGATTCTTCTAACTCAATTCTTGCTCGTGAAAGTCTTGTGTTGCTAGTGGTTAGTCCAAATCCACCCTCTATCCGTCGAAAAGTGGGGAAGAAAATAGATGAACCTATTTCCTGTAGAATGGTGTCTACAAAGTCTTCAGCATTGTCAGTTACATTTCCTTCTTGGTCATATTTGTCACTGAATTCTTCTGTTTTTCCGTTATGGCTAAGTAAAATTTTACATGTTTGAGAGGATTGTCTTGTAATTTTGCATTCGTATTCAGTTGTCTCTAGTGTTGCTTCTTTGAAATCAATTTCCCTTAATGCCATTAATATATTTCCACTGGAAATGTACCAAATTAATTTCAGTAAGCTGGTTTTTCCAGATCCATTTCTTCCGGTTATTATATTTAAGTCATTTTGAAATTTTATCTCTAGGGGTGGTGTTCTATTCATAAAGCCGAATACTTTTAAATTAGTTATTCGCATTTCTTGCGGCTCCTTGTTTGATTGTGTTGATTGGTGGAAGTGACATATGCTTGGTTATTTCATTTTGATTAATGTTTGAGATTAAGTGTAGTAGAAAATATCGATCAAACAAAACTTGCATATGGTTAGTATCCCGCCCTGTCGGCAGGTAGTGCTCCTGCGGCATTCAGGCGGGCGAAGACAATGGTAGCCATCAGCATGCACAAAGCCAGAATCGGGGACAGGATGACGGCGATCCAATAAAGCGTCCGGGTGCGCTTGGTCATGGCGGCCTCACTGGTGAAACAGACAGGCGGGAGCCTGTCTGTTTCACTATAGCCGCTTACTTCTTGCGTTGCGGTGGCAGGTCGGTGCAGCTGCCTTCAAATACTTCTGCAGCCAAGCCAATCGATTCGCCCAGAGTGGGGTGGGCGTGAATGGTCTTGCCGATATCGACGGCGTCGGCGCCCATTTCGATGGCCAGGCAGATTTCGCCCAGCATATCGCCCGCATGGGTGCCTACCATGGCCCCGCCGATGATGCGATGTGTCTCGGCATCGAAGATCAGCTTTGTGAAGCCTTCGTCGCGGCCATTGGCGATGGCGCGACCGCTGGCGGCCCATGGGAACACGCTTTTTTCGATCTTGATGCCGTTTTTCTTGGCCTCGTCTTCGGTGACGCCCACCCAGGCCACTTCAGGGTCGGTGTAGGCCACGCCAGGAATGACCCGTGCGTCGAAGTAGGCTTTATGGCCAGCGGCGTTCTCTGCGGCGACATGGCCTTCGTGGACGGCTTTATGGGCCAGCATCGGTTGGCCCACGATGTCGCCAATGGCAAAGATGTGCGGCACGTTGGTGCGCATCTGCTTATCGACTTCAATAAAGCCACGGTCAGTCACGGCGACACCGGCTTTGTCGGCGCCAATCTGCTTGCCATTGGGGGCGCGACCGGCGGCGACCAGAACCATATCGTAGCGTTGTGGTTCTTTGGGGGCGGCATCGCCTTCAAACGTTACCCAGATGCCATCGGCTCGGGCTTCGACGGCTACTGTCTTGGTCTTGAGCATGATGTTGTCGAAGCGGTGGGCGTTCATCTTCTGCCAGACTTTGACCAGATCGCGGTCGGCGCCTTGCATCAGGCCATCCATCATTTCCACCACATCAAGGCGGGCGCCGAGCGTGGAGTAAACGGTGCCCATTTCCAGCCCGATGATGCCGCCACCGATGATCAGCAGCTTCTTGGGGACTTCGCGCAATTCAAGCGCGCCGGTGCTGTCGACAATGCGTGGGTCTTCCGGAATGAAGGGCAGCTTCACCACGCGTGAACCGGCAGCGATGATGGCCTGCTTGAACTTGAGTACCTTCTTTTCGCCAGTGGTGGCCTGGCCTTCGCCGCTGGTGAGTGCGACTTCAACATGGTGAGGGTCAATGAACTGACCCAGGCCCCGTACCACCTCGACCTTGCGGGCCTTGGCCATGCCGGCGAGGCCGCCGGTCAGCTTGCCGATCACTTTCTGTTTGTATCCCCGCAGCGCGTCGATGTCGATTTCCGGCTCGGGGTATTTGATACCGTTGGCGGCCAGATGGCGAACCTCGTCGATCACGGCTGCGTTGTGCAGCAAGGCTTTTGAGGGAATGCAGCCCACATTCAGGCAGACGCCACCGAGGGTGGCATAGCGTTCGACCAGTACCACCTTCAGGCCCAGATCGGCCGCACGGAATGCGGCGGAGTAACCACCGGGGCCGGCACCCAGTACCAGCAGGTCGTATTCGGCATCGGCACTGCCCGTGTGGGTGGCGGCTTGGGGGGCAACTGCCGGGCTGGCTGTTGGTGCTGGTGCAACGGTTGCTGTCGGCGCCGGCTGGCTGACAGTGGCCGTGGCGGCAGCACTGGCTTCCACAACGGCAATCACCGTGCCCTGGCTGATCTTGTCGCCAACTTTCACTTTGACTTCTTTCACCACGCCGCCTGCGCTGGCCGGGACTTCCATGGTGGCTTTGTCGGTTTCCAGCGTCAGCAGCGAGTCGTCTTTGGCGATCTGATCGCCAGCTTTAATGAAAACTTCGATCACATCGACGTCTTTGTAGTCGCCGATGTCGGGTACTTTCAGTTCGATTGTGCTCATGGTGTATCCGTTTATGCCGCCACAGCCGGCGGCAATCAGTATGTGAGGGGGCTAAGCGCTGGCGTTTCAGATCCAGGGTTCCGGGAGTCCTTCACCTGCCAGCATCTGCTGCGTGGCCGGTCGCGCCAGAATCCGCCGCAGATAGGGGCCGAGGTGCGGCAAATCGCGCGCCGGGCGGGCGAAGCGGCGGGTCCAACGACAGAGCACGAAGGTGTAGGCATCCAGCACGCTGTAGCGATCACCCTGCAGCCATTCCCCGCCGTGGCGTGCCAGCTCGGCATCCAGCAGATCCAGCAGCTTGCCAACTTTGGCTTCGGCGTGTTGCTGTACTTGCGCGATGGCGGCTTCGTCATCGGCCCAGCGGTCGGGGTAGAAATAGACAATCAGCGTGGTTTGCAGGGTGTTGTTGAGCCACATCAGCCACTTGTAGAAGTGGGCGCGCTCGACACTGCCCAGAGCCGGGGCCATGCCGGCCGCTGGGTGCTGGTCGGCGAGGTGCAGGCAGATGGCAGCGGTTTCGTAGATGACCAGATCGTCGTCAATCAAGGTCGGGATCTGACCATTGGGGTTCAGCCGCAGGTATTCGGCCGACCGATGGGCCTGCTGCTCGGTATCAAACAAGCGCAACTCAAAGGGCAACCCCATTTCGCGCAGCAGCAGGTGCGGAATCATGCTGGCGGTACCGGGGCTGTAACAAAGCTGGAGCATGGAGCGACCTTTCTCGCACAGAAGCCCCCACCGCAGCAGCGGCAGGGGCGAGGATCGAGCGGTAGGCGCCCTCTGAGATGGCGCTTACCGGCGCAGGGCTTACAACATCAACCGCCGGATATCGCCCAGCACTTGCGCAAGGTAAGTGGTGAAGCGGGCGGCCGAGGCGCCGTCGATCACGCGATGGTCGTAGCTCAGCGATAGCGGCAGCATCAGGCGGGGGGCGAACTCGCTGCCATTCCACACGGGCTTGATGCTGGATTTGGAAACGCCGAGGATCGCCACTTCCGGTGCGTTGACGATAGGCGTGAACGCCGTGCCGCCGACGCCGCCAAGCGATGAGATCGAGAAGCAGCCACCTTGCATTTCGGTGGGCAGCAACTTGCCATCGCGGGCTTTGGCGGCCAGCGCACCGGTTTCGGTGGCGATCTCGATCAGGCTCTTCTTGTCGGCATCACGGATCACCGGCACCACCAAACCATTCGGGGTGTCGGCGGCAAAGCCGATGTGGAAATACTGCTTGAGCACCAGGTTATCGCCATCAAGGCTGGCGTTGAACTCGGGGAATTTCTTCAGCGCAGCGACCACGGCCTTGATGATGAAGGCCAACGGGGTGAGTTTGAGGTTCTGCTTTTTCAGCTCTTCGCCCATTTCCTTGCGGAAGGCTTCCATCTCGGTGATGTCGGCTTCGTCGAACTGGGTGACGTGCGGAATCATCACCCAGTTGCGGGCCAGATTGGCACCCGAGATCTTCTTGATGCGGCTGAGCGGCTTGGATTCGACTGGGCCGAACTTGGCAAAGTCCACCTTGGGCCACGGCAGCAGATCCAGCCCAACGCCCGAACCATTGGCCGGTACGGCGGCTGGGGAGGCGGTGGCACCGCTCATCACACCTTTGACGAAAGCCTGAACATCGTTGGCCAGAATCCGGCCCTTGGGACCGGTGCCTTTGAGGCGGCCCAGATCGACGCCGAGTTCGCGCGCATATTTGCGAACAGAAGGGCTGGCATGGGCTGCCCGGAAACCGGCTTCGTCGATGCGAGCGGCTGCGGGTGCCGGGGCTGCCACGGAGGCGGCGGCTGGCGCGGGGGCCGGGGCAACGACTGCTGCCGGCGCGGCGGCGGGTGCGGTGGCCGGCTGTGGCGCGGGTGTGCTGGCGGTACTGCTGCTAGCCAAGGTCAGAATCAGATGACCTTCCGATACCTTGTCCCCCACCTTGACGCTGACGCTTTGGACCACCCCGGCGGCCGGGCTGGGGACTTCCATGCTGGCCTTGTCGGTTTCCAGGGTAATCAGCGAATCATCCTGCTTGATGGCATCGCCGGCTTTGACAAAGACCTCAATCACATCCACGTCTTTGGCATCGCCAATATCGGGTACTTTCACTTCGATGACGGCACTGGTGGCCGCTGGCGTAGCGGCAGGCGCCGGAGTGGCAACGGGTGCCGGTGCGGCGGCCGGGGCTGGCGCTGCGGGTTGTGCGCTGGCGCCGGCTGCGACGGCATCGACCACCACAATCACCACGCCTTCGCTGGCCTTGTCGCCTACCTTAAGGCGTACTTCCTTGACCACGCCGGCGGCGGTGGCGGGGACTTCCATGCTGGCTTTGTCGGTTTCCAGCGTAATCAGCGAATCATCCTTCTTCACGGCGTCGCCAACTTTGACGAACACCTCGATTACATCGACATCCTTGGCATCGCCAATGTCGGGTACTTTGAGTTCAATCAGGCTCATCTGTGTTTTCCTGTTTGGGTGCGGCCGCTGTCCTGGCAGCGGGCCGATCCCGTCAATACACGCCCTGCGGCGGCCGGGGCCCCGCCCGAAGGCGGGGCAGGGGCTGAACCCGTATCAAACGGTCCAGGGGGCTGGCTTGGCCGGGTCGATACCGTACTTGAGAAGGGCTTCGGCAACCTTGGCGCGGTCAATCTGGCCTTCATCGGCCAGCGCCTTGAGCGCGGCCAGCACGACAAAGTGGCGGTTGACCTCAAAGAAGCTGCGCAGTTGCTCGCGGGTGTCGGAGCGACCGAAACCGTCGGTACCGAGCACCACATATTTGCGGGGCACGTAAGCGCGAATCTGCTCGGCAAAGGCGCGCATGTAGTCGGTGGCGGCGATGATGGGGCCGGTAGTGGCTTCCAGCTGTTCGGTGACGTAGGCCTTGCGTGGCTCGGCCGCCGGGTTGAGCAGGTTGTGACGCTCGGCCGCCATGCCGTCGCGGGCCAGCTCGGTAAAGCTCGGGCAGCTCCACAGGTCGGCTTCGACGCCCCAATCGTCACGCAGCAGCTTCGCCGCGGCGATGACTTCCATGAAGATGGTGCCGGAACCCAGCAGCTGTACCCGCAGCTTGCCCTCGTTGGCCTTCTTGAAGCTGTACATCCCCTTGATGATGCCGGACTCGGCACCGGCCGGCATGGCGGGGTGCTCGTAGTTTTCGTTCATCAGGGTGATGTAGTAGTACACATCCTGTTGCTCGGCATACATGCGGCGCATGCCGTCATGCACGATGACGGCGACTTCATAGCCGAAGGTCGGGTCGTAGCTGACGCAGTTGGGGATGGTGGCCGAGATCAGGTGCGAGTGGCCGTCTTCGTGCTGCAAGCCTTCGCCATTGAGCGTGGTCCGGCCAGCGGTGCCGCCCAGCAGGAAGCCACGGGTGCGCATATCTCCCGCTGCCCAGGCCAGATCGCCAATCCGTTGGAAGCCGAACATCGAGTAGTAGATGAAGAACGGGATCATCGGCACGCCATGCGTGCTGTAGCTGGTGCCGGCGGCAATCCAGTCACACATGGCGCCGGCTTCGTTGATGCCTTCCTGCAGAATCTGACCGTCTTTCGATTCCTTGTAGAACATCAGCTGGTCGGCGTCCTGCGGCACATATTTCTGGCCTTCCTGGTTCCAGATACCTACCTGGCGGAACAGACCTTCCATGCCGAAGGTCCGGCTTTCGTCGGGCACAATCGGCACGATATGGCGGCCCAGATGCTTGTCTTTCAGCAACTGCGTCAGCATCCGCACAAAGGCCATGGTGCTGCTGTATTCGCGGCCTTCGCCCGAGCCTTTGAGCAGGGCGTCAAAGCTGCCCAGTGGCGGGATCTCCAGCGGGTAGGCGGTTTTGCGCCGTTGCGGCAGATAGCCGCCCAGCGCCATGCGATGACCGCGCATGTATTCCAGTTCTGGCGAGCCTTCGGCGAACTTGATGAAGGGGACGTTTTCCAGCTGATCATCCGGTACTGGAATCTCGAAGCGGTCGCGGAACTGGCGGATCGAATCAATATCGAGCTTTTTCTGCTGGTGGGTGATGTTCATCGCCTCGCCAGCCGCACCCATGCCGTAGCCCTTGACGGTCTTGGCCAGAATCACGGTCGGGCGACCTTTTGACTCGCTGGCCGCTTTGAAGGCCGCGTAGATCTTGGCTGGGTCATGACCGCCACGGTTCAAGTCCCAGATGTCCTTGTCCGACCAATCCTGCACCAGCGCTTTCAGCTCGGGCGTATTGAAGAAATGCTCGCGCACCCAGGCGCCGTCTTTGGACTTGAGGGTCTGGTATTCGCCATCGACAGTTTCCATCATCCGCTTGGCCAGAACGCCCTTTTTGTCCCGGGCGAACAGCGCATCCCACTTGGTGCCCCAGATCAGCTTGATCACATTCCAGCCGGCACCACGGAAATCGCCTTCCAGTTCTTGAATAATCTTGCCGTTACCCCGTACCGGGCCGTCCAGCCGCTGCAGGTTACAGTTGATGACGAACACCAGATTGTCGAGCTTTTCGCGGCCCGCCATGCCGATGGCGCCCAGTGACTCCGGCTCGTCCATCTCGCCATCGCCGCAGAAGGCCCAGACCTTACGGCCATTGGTGGTGGCAAAGCCACGATCTTGCAGGTACTTCATGAAGCGGGCCTGGTAGATCGCCATCAGAGGCCCCAGACCCATCGATACGGTCGGGAACTGCCAGAAATCCGGCATCAACCAGGGGTGAGGGTAGCTCGACAGCCCTTTGCCGCCGACTTCCTGGCGGAAGTTGTCCATCTGCTCGTCGGAGAGGCGGCCCAGCATATAGGCACGCGCATAGACGCCCGGTGCAGAGTGGCCCTGCACGAAGATCAGGTCTCCACCATGCTGGTCGCTTGGAGCGTGCCAGAAGTGGTTGTAGCCCACGTCGTAAAGGGTAGCGGCTGAAGCAAACGAGGCGATATGGCCGCCGACATTGGTGTTCTTATTGGCGCGCACCACCATCGCCATCGCATTCCAGCGGGTGTAGGCACGGATTTTGTGCTCAATGGTGGTGTTGCCGGGGAAAGGCGGCTCCGACTCGACGGGAATCGTGTTGATGTACTGCGTGGTGGCGCTGTAAGGAATATTCGCCCCCTTCTGGGTGGCTTCTTCAATCAGCTGCTCGATCAGGTAGTGGGCGCGGTAGGGGCCTTCTGCGTCAATGACGCCATCCAGTGCTTCGAGCCACTCGCGCGTTTCTTGTGGATCGATGTCGTCGTGGTGCTCTGCCATCTCGTTTACCTTGTGAGTTGTAGGTGGGTTCTTGGACATTTTTTATGGGTTTGCGGCCAGCATCTGCAGGGTTGCTGCAGGCTGGCCGTCTGACTCTTGTGATTGGTTGTATAGGGGGCTAGCTCTGGCAGACGTAACCTTAAACCAGTTGCTTTACAGTTCTTTCAGGATTGCGGCGCGTTTTTCCTGATATTCGGCATCGGTGATCAAACCGTTCTCTTTCAGTCGCTTCAGCAGTACCAGCCGCTCCTCAATGCGCGAAGCTGGGCTGGGCATGACCGAAGGCGATGGCTTGGAAACCGGGGCAATCGGTTGTGTCGCCACGGGCAAGGGCAAGCTGGCTGCAGGTTGCGGTGCCTCGACCTGGCTGGGGGCGAGGGTGGCGGTTACCGGGCTGGGCTGGCTGACGGGTGTCAGATCCAGTCGCAGCCAATCATTGCGCCCTGCGGCCAGGGTGACACCCTGTACCGGGGCCAGCACACAATCCAGACCGCTGGCCTTGGCCCGGTTGCCGTAATTCACTGGCTTGCTGCGCTTGGTGCCTAGCTGATAGGCCTCGAACTCGTCATCACACATCCCGAAGATCAGATTGAGCTGGCCATTTTCGATAAATGCCCGGCCGGCTGCCAGCTGCCGTGGCGCAATCAGAATCCCCATTGGCCGATACGAAAACTGGAACAGTACATCCTCATTGGGCTTGGCTTGCGCCAGCGCTTTGGATAGCGCGGTTGCCAAGGGGGCGATGGCATCCTTGTCAAGCATGGGAGCGGGCGTGCCCTTGACCTGCTTATGCAGGTTTGCCACCAGCTTCATGACCTGTTCTGGCGGGAGCTGGAATGGGTGCAGATTGCTTGCTCCGGCCGCAGTATCAAGCTGAACGGCGTCGAGACCATCACTCCAGATTCGGGTCGCGGCGAATGACGAGCTGGCTGCCAGCAGGGCAGTCAGTGCGACGAGGGTGCGAAATGGACGCATTGGCTTTGGTTCCTTCGAGTAGCGGATAGGGATTCCGGAAACCACCCATGCAGCAAATAGGGGCAGTCTGCTTGGCAAATCGGTCGGTTTGACCGGCTTCCGGGGGCAGCAGGCAGACAAACAGGTGAATCTATACGGCATTCCCCTGCGTTGGCCTGCATGCGGATCAAGCAATTGGCACTCTTGGCCTAGGCAGAAAACTCTATTTTGCCGCCAAGCGGGCCAGAGCAAAAACTCGGGATTCCCGCGAAACCCCTGCTGTGCTGCGGGATTTACAGCTAAGGCTTTGAAATTTCATGATTTAGCCGGTTGTCAGGATTTTGAAAAAATCTGCCTGCAAGCCCAGGATTTCGGCCGGCTTTCTTCAGATCATCCGTTGCGGGCCCGCTGCTTGTAAAAGTTGATCAGCCGATTGGTCGAGCTGTCATGGCTCTGCGTGGGCGCGGCGATGTCGAGCTCGGCCTGTATCTGTTTGGCCAGCTGCTTGCCCAGTTCCACCCCCCACTGATCGAACGAGTTCACATTCCAGATCACGCCCTGACAGAAAATCTTGTGTTCATACAAGGCAATCAAGGCACCTAGTGTGGTCGGGTCGAGCTGGCCGAGCAGCAAGGTGTTGGAGGGGCGATTGCCGCCGAAAATCTTGTGGGGCAACAGCCGCTCGGCCTGCTCACCTTCGATCCCGGCCGCCAGCAGTTCTCCGCGTGCTTCGGCCTCGGTCTTGCCGCGCATAAAGGCTTCAGCCTGGGCGAAGAAATTGGCCAGCAGAATGGTGTGATGGCGCGGCAGGGTTGAAGGGTTTTCGATTGAGGCAATGAAGTCGATCGGGCTGAGCTGGGTGCCCTGATGCAGCATCTGAAAGTAGGCATGCTGACCGTTGATGCCGGTTTCGCCCCAGATAATCGGGCTGGTCTGGTAATCGACGGCATGGCCATTCATGTCGGTCGATTTGCCGTTCGATTCCATGTCCAGCTGCTGCATATACGCCGGCAGGCGGTGCAGGCTCTGGTTGTAGGGCGTAATGACGTGGCTGGCCGCGCCGAAGAAATTCACATACCAGATGCCCAGCAACGCCATCATCACCGGCATATTCCGCTCAAGCGGCGTATGGCGGAAATGCTGGTCCATCTCGTGCGCGCCGGCCAGCAGATCGAGAAAGTGCTGACGACCCAGATACAGGGCAATCGGCAGCCCGATGGCGGACCACAATGAATAGCGCCCACCTACCCAGTTCCAGAACTCGAACATATTGTTGGTATCAATGCCGAATTCAGCGACAGCCTTGGCATTGGTTGATACTGCGACGAAATGCTTGGCGATCGTCGATTCGTAACGTGCCGACCGCAAGAACCAGTCGCGGGCCGTGTGGGCGTTGGTCAGGGTTTCCGAGGTCGTGAACGTCTTCGATTCGATGACGAACAGGGTGGTGGCGGTATGGCATTTGCGCAGGGTATCGACGATCTGGGCGCCATCGACATTCGATACAAAGTGCATGTTGAGCCGGGGGTGGCCAAATGCCTTCAGCGCCTCACAGACCATCAACGGGCCGAGGTCAGAACCGCCGATCCCGATGTTGACGATGTCGGTAATCGGTTGGCCGGTGTAGCCCAGCCAGTCGCCATTGCGCACGGCATTGCAGAAATTGCCCATGCGTTCGAGCACCGAGTTGACCTTGGGCATGACATCTTCGCCATCCACAATGACCGGCGTATTGGCGCGGTTGCGCAGAGCTGTGTGCAGAACCGCACGGTTTTCGGTGACGTTGATCTTTTCGCCATTGAACATGGCTTCAATGCGATCTGGCAGCCCGGCCTGCAGTGCCAGGTCGATCAGCAGCTTCAGCGTGGTCGGCGTGACGCGGTTTTTCGAGTAGTCGAGCAGAATGTCGCAGGCTTCGATCGACATGACGTCGCTACGCCCTGGGTCGGCGGCGAACAGCTCGCGCATATGCAGGCCGGAAATCGCCTGAAAATGTTTGCCCAGCGCCTGCCAGGCGGGGGATTCGGTCAGCGCTGACATCTTGGGTTCTCCCTGGTGCGCGGTCAGCGATCCTCGTAACCTCGCACCCGTCTCTCTTTCAGATTACGTTTGATTTTTTCCAGCTGATCAATCAATTCCGGCCCGCGCCGCAGCGCAACGCCAACGGCCAAGATATCGACCACCACGAGATGCACTATCCGCGTGATCATCGGCGAATATAAGTCGGGGTCTTCCGGGGTATCGGCAAACAATGCCACCGAACAACGCTTGGCCAGCGGCGAGCCGCTGTGGGTGATGCCGATGACTTCAGCGCCCGCCTCGCGAGCCAGCTCGACCGAGCGGATCAGGTCGATGGTGCGGCCAGAGTTGGAGATGGCGACCACTGCGTCTCCCGGCTTCAGCAAAGAGGCTGACATGCCGTGGATATGCGGGTCGGAATACGAAATACAGGGCACACCCAGCCGGAAGAACTTGTGTTGGGCATCCTGGGCGATGATGCCGGAGTTGCCCAGGCCATAGAACTCGATCTTTTTGGCGGCGGCCAGAATATCGACCGCCTGTTCGATGCTTTCCGGGTTCAGCTCGTTGCGGGTGCGCATCAGGCTGGAGATGGTGTTATCAAACAGCTTGGCTGCCAGATCGTGTGCGGTGTCGTTGCTCTCGACCGCGCTATGCACATAGGGTACGCCAGACACCAGGCTGCGGGTCAGCCGCAGTTTGAAGTCCTGCAGGCCGCTGCAATCGACCGAGCGGCAAAAACGGATGACCGTTGGTTGCGAAACGCCGGCCAGATCGGCGATCTGGGCAATCGGGGCATGGGCCACCAGGTTGGGTTGCGCCAAGACCAGCTCGGCGACTTTACGTTCAGATTTTGAGAGGTCTGATAAATGCGATTTGATTTTTTCGAGCACCTTAGCCTCCGCTGTTGTTGAGTTCGGCTTGGCGCAGGGCGGCGCGGGCGCCGCGTAAGGCCGGGTTGGCGGCTACGATCACGTAGCTTGGCACATTGGCCAGGTATTCCGAGAAGCGGCCTTTTTGCTCGAACCGGCTGCGAAAGGGCGATTCGGCAAAGTAGCTGCCCAGTTTGGGCACGATACCACCGCCGATATACAAACCGGCACGGGCCCCCAATGAGATGGTCAGATTGGCGGCCGCCGTGCCCAGCATGCCACAGAAGGTGTCGATGACCTCGCGACACAGTGCATCGGCGTTGGCGACCCCTTGTTCAGCAATGAGTGCGGCCGACAGATTCTGGTCAGGGGCGTTATTCAGTTCGGCCAGCGCCCGGTAAAGGTTGACGATGCCGGGACCGGACAACAGCCGCTCGGCTGATACATGGCCGAATTCGCGACGCAGAATCCGCAGAATTTCATCTTCCTTGTGATTGAACGGCGAAAACGACACATGGCCGCCCTCGCCTTGAATCGGAATCCAGCGCTCGGCTTCGCCGCGCTGGTGGGCAGGAATCAAGCCGGAAACACCGAGGCCGGTGCCGGCGCCGATCAGTGCAATGGGGGTGCCAGCGGTGGCTGCACCACCACCGACCCGTATCAGTTCCTCTGCATCCAGACCCGGCAGTGACAGCGCCAGTGCGGTGAAGTCGTTGATCACCAGCAGTTTGGAAAGACCCAATGCCTGCTGCAGCACGGCAATCGAAAACTGCCAGCCCAGATTGGTCATGCGCACATTGTCGCCAGAAATGGCCGTGGCAATGCCGATAGCGCCCCAGCGTGGGCTGGCGCCTACCTTGGTCAGATAGTGGCGGGCGGCTTCAAGCAGGCTGGCGAAATCGGCGCAGGCAAAACTGTGTTCATCGCTGATGGCAGCGTCGGCCGACCGGACCAGCGCAAACCGGACATTGGTGCCACCGACATCGGCCAGTAGCTGGGGGTAGTGATCAGGGTGCCCAGTAGACATGGCAATTTTCCTTGGCAGCGTCAATGACCCGGCGGATCGGCAGGGTTTCAGGGGCATCGGCGCTGAATTGGCGAAGCAGCAAGTCGCGCTTGGCTTCGCCGGTCATGTGCAGAATCAACCGGCGGGCGCTGGCCAGTGCCGGCAGGGTGAAGGTGATACGGGCATGCGGCGCCGTGATCGGGCTGATGGCCGCCAGACGCGCCATTCCTGCCGGATCGATGGCGGCTGCCAGCTCGGGGGCTTGTGGAAACAGCGAGGCGGTGTGCCCATCGTCTCCCATGCCAAGGATCACCACATCAAAAGGGGCTGGAATCGCGGCGAGCTGTGCAGTGCTGGTTGCCAAGCCCTCAACGGGCGTGTTGCCGCCGCTTTTCAGGCCGACAAAGCGGGCCTTGGCCGCTTTGTCGAGCAACAGATGCTGACGGACCAGGGCTTCGTTGCTGTCGGCGTGTTCCGCATCAACCCAGCGTTCATCGGCCAGGGTTACCCAGACCTTGCCCCAGTCGATGGGGCTTTGACGCAGATGCGCAAACAGGCCGGCCGGGGTTCGTCCACCGGATACCACCAGGCTGGCCTCGCCACGGGTGGCGATGGCTTCTGCCAGCGTTTTGGCCACCGAAGCGGCGAGCAGGGTATCAAGTGCTTCGCGGTTTGCAAAATCGTGCCATTCGATAGCGGCCATGACTCAGCCTTCCTCATGCCAGCAATAGCCATCCCGTGACAGCAAGGCCGATGAGGCTGCCGGCCCCCAAGTGCCTGCAGTGTAGGGCTTGGGGGCGTCTTCGCTGGCTTCCCAGGCGTCGAGGATAGGCTCGACCCAGCGCCATGCGGCATCCAGCTCGTCACGGCGCATGAACAAGGTCAGGCGGCCACGAATTACATCGGTCAGCAGGCGTTCGTAAGCATCGGGACGACGGGTCTTGAAGGCGTCGTCAAAGTCCAGATCGAGAAACACCGGACGCAATTTCATGCGGTCGCCGGGCTCCTTGGCCAGCAGGTGCATCTTCACCGACTCCTCCGGCTGCAGCTGGATGACCAGCCGGTTACCGGTCTGCACGCCTGCCGGACGGCCGAAGATGGAGTGCGGGACTTCGCGGAAATTGATGACGATTTCGGCCAGCCGCTCCTGCATCCGCTTGCCTGTGCGCAGGTAGAACGGCACGCCGGCCCAGCGCCAGGTATCAATCTCGGCCTTGAGGGCCACAAAGGTTTCGGTGTGACTGTTGTGGCCGATGCCCGGCTCCTCCAGATAGCCGACGACTGGCTTGCCGCCACTGGCGCCGGCCCGGTATTGACCACGCACGGTCTTGGTGGCGACTTCGTGCGGGGTAAACGGCCGCAGGGCGCGCAGGATCTTCAGCTTTTCATCGCGCACGGCATCCGGGTCGATCGACGCCGGGGGTTCCATTGCGATGATGCACAGCAGCTGCAACAGGTGGTTCTGGATCATGTCGCGCAGCGCGCCGGCCTTGTCATAGAAGTCGCCGCGCCCCTCTACCCCGACTTGCTCGGTGACGGTGATCTGCACATCGCGTATCCATTCCCGCCGCCACAGTGGCTCGAAAAAGGTGTTGCCAAAGCGTAGCGCCAGCAGGTTTTGCACCGCCTCTTTACCCAGGTAGTGGTCGATCCGGTAAATCTGACTTTCTTCAAAGAACTGGCCGACTTCGGTGTTGATCAGCTGCGAAGAGGCGAGATCGTGCCCGAGTGGCTTTTCCAGAACCACGCGGGCCCCGTCTTTGTTCAGACCGACTGCGGCAAGGCTCTGGCAGATGTTGGCAAACAGATTGGGGGCGGTGGCGAGATAGAACACCCGCACATGATTGGGCTGCTCATTGAGCTTGCCAGCCAGCAGCGGGTAGTGCTCGGTGTTTTGTGCGTCGAGCCGAAGGTAGCTGATGCGCCGGGCGAACTCTGCCCAATCGGCATCGCGGAACGCAGCCCCCAGATACTGACGGGCATTTTTCTCGGCAGTGGCCAGATAGCTGGCGTCATCGTGTTGGGTGCGGCCCAGGCATAACAGACGGCCGGCGGGCGGAAGTAATCCATCTTGGTGCTGACGATACAGGGCGGGCAGTAATTTGCGCATGACCAGATCGCCAGTACCACCAAACAGAACCATGTCAAATGGTTGAATTGACTTCATTTTTTGAATCCTTCCGTGCCTGGGAATAGGCCGCTGCTATGGAATAGGTTTGCTGTAACATTACTACGATTTTGTTGGTTCTGCAATGTAGTTTTATTAAATGTAGCTTGTCTACACATAATGCTGCATTGCAACAAATGAAGCGGGCTTTATATTGCATATTTTTCATATAAAACAATTGGTTATGTTTAAATATGCCTGATGGTCATTTAAGATTTAGATATGTAGTCGAAAATAGGATTTCAATTCTGTTGCTTTTTATTAGTAGTAAAACTACTATTGTTGGACGATTAGGGGGCTGGCTGGGTTTGAAGGCGCTATCTCAATGGACGAAAGCAGGCAAGTGCATAAGTTACGCAAAATGCTGGGTCGTCTTTAAAGGAAATAGGCTGTCGGCTGGTCGATGTAAATGACAAAGAAACACGCAAGTGCTTGCCGGAATGACTGAAAAGATCTTCTCGCCGCTGTTTGCCTGAGTGGCGTGGGTGGCGGTTGGCCGGGTGCGGGTTTCGAGGAAAGGCGTGGCGAGCCAGTCGCCACGTGGGTGCGCAAATGGCTTTGAATCGACGTGTGGTAGAGGTAACCGAACGCATTGCCGCAAGAAGTCAGGCAAGGCGTTCTGCCTATCTGGCACGGCTCGATGCAGCGGCAGGCAAGGAGCCGGTGCGCAAGGGGCTGTCGTGTACCAATCTGGCCCATGCTTTTGCTGCGGCGCCTGGTGGCGACAAACTTTGGCTGCGCGAGCAACGGCGCGCCAATATCGGCATTGTCTCGGCTTACAACGACATGCTGTCTGCGCATCAGCCCCTTGAGCACTACCCTGACATCATCAAGGCGGCGGTGCGGGAGGTAGGGGCGACCGCCCAGTTTGCTGGCGGCGTGCCGGCGATGTGTGACGGTGTGACCCAGGGCCATGTCGGCATGGAGCTCTCGCTGTTCAGCCGTGATGTGATCGCCATGGCGACAGCCGTAGCACTTGCCCACAATATGTTTGATGCTGCCGTCTGCCTGGGCGTATGCGACAAGATCGTACCCGGCTTGCTGATCGGCGCCTTGCAGTTTGGCCATTTGCCCTTTGTGTTTGTCCCGGCAGGGCCGATGACTTCCGGAATGTCGAACAGTGAAAAGGCCCGGGTACGTCAGCTGCACGCGGAGGGCAAGCTCAGTCGTGCCGAGCTGCTTGAGGCCGAGTCCCAGTCTTATCACAGTGCAGGCACCTGCACCTTCTATGGCACTGCCAACTCCAATCAGATGCTGATGGAGATCATGGGCCTGCATCTGCCGGGCTCGGCCTTCGTCAATCCAGGCACTCCCTTGCGCGACGCCCTGACGGCAGAGGCGGGGCGGCGAGCGGCTGCCATCACTGCATTAGGCACCGAATTCACCCCCATCGGCCGCATGATCGACGAGCGTGCCATCGTCAATGGCTTGGTCGGTTTGCTCGCTACGGGGGGCTCCACCAACCACACCATTCACCTGATCGCCATTGCCCGTGCCGCCGGCATCGACATCAACTGGGATGACTTCAACGACCTGTCAGCCGCCGTGCCGCTGCTGACGCGCATGTATCCAAACGGTTCGGCCGACGTCAATCACTTCCATGCTGCAGGCGGCATGGGCTTTCTGATGGGGGAGTTGCTGGATGCCGGTTTGCTGCATGCCGATGTCGATACCGTTGTCGGCAAGGGCCTGGCGGCTTTCCGTCATGAGCCCTGGCTTGACGAGGGCAAGCTGGCGTGGCGTCCGGCGCCGTCCGTCAGTGGCGATTCCGACGTGCTGGCAACAGTAGCCCAGCCCTTCAGTGCTGACGGCGGCGTCAAGCTGCTGCGCGGCAACCTCGGCCGCGCCGTGATCAAGACTTCTGCCGTCAAACCCCAGCATCGCATTGTCGAGGCCCCCGCTTTGGTACTCGATTCGCAAGATGAACTACTGGCTGCATTCAAGCGGGGTGAGCTGGAGCGTGATTTTGTGGCGGTTGTCCGCTTTCAGGGGCCACGCGCCAACGGCATGCCCGAGCTGCACAAACTGACCCCGGCACTAGGCGTGCTGCAAGACCGTGGGTTCAAGGTCGCACTGGTGACCGATGGTCGGATGTCTGGTGCTTCCGGCAAGGTGCCGGCCGCGATTCACGTTACCCCGGAATGCGTCAACGGTGGCCCGCTGGTTTTGGTACGCACTGGCGATTTGATCCGGCTCGATGCCGAGGCCGGGGTGCTTGAGGCCAAGGTCGATGCGGCCGAGTGGGCGCAGCGCACTGCGCAGGCTGCCCATCTGGACGCCAACCGCTTTGGCGGCGGCCGCGAGCTGTTTGAGGTATTCCGGCAGAACGCGACCGGCGCCGAAGAAGGCGCCATGAGTTTCCTGCTGCCGTGAGCAAAGCAGGATGTAGCAAAAAAGTGCGTACAACAAAACGGTAAGTAAGCAAGGCAGACAACAAAACAAGGGATGGGTGGCATGCAGATCAGGGAAATCATGAAGGCGTCGCCAGTGATGCCGGTCATTGTGGTTGAGCGGGTAGAGCAGGCAGTACCGCTGGCGCGTGCGCTGGTCGCTGGCGGCATCAAGGTTCTGGAAGTCACGCTACGCACCGATGCCGCACTGGATGCCGTTAAACGGATTGCTGCGGAAGTACCGGAAGCAATCGTGGGCGTTGGAACCGTTACCCGCCCCGAACAGTTTGCTGCGGCCAAGGCTGCCGGTGCGGCTTTCGCGGTAACCCCGGGATTGACTAGCCAGCTGGCCAATGCAGCCAGTGGCGCAGGCTTGCCGCTGCTGCCCGGTGTAATGACGCCATCGGAAGTGATTGCTGCCCGCGCCGCTGGCTTCGATGCCATGAAGTTGTTCCCGGCCGAACAGGCGGGTGGCATCGGCATGCTGAAGGCGCTGGCCGGGCCGTTTCCCGAGGTGCTGTTCTGCCCGACTGGCGGGGTGACGCTGGATCTGGCCAGCCACTATCTGGCGTTGGCGAACGTCGGTTGCGTGGGTGGCTCCTGGCTGGCGCCGAAAGACAAGCTGGCCGCAGGCGATTGGGCGGCAATTACCCGGCTGGCGGCAGAGGCGGCTCAATTACGTCGCTGAACCAGAAACCCCTCATTCAAGCTTGCCGCTTCTACGTGGTACGCGAACCGTTTTATGAAGTCTAGAAAAGCAAAAAGCCACACAGGATGGAAGGTTTTATTGAGTCGGAAAAAGGGAATTCCGATTTATCTCAACCAGACGGAGAGGAGACAATCCGATGAGTCGTAAGTTCAAGTTGCTGTTGCCTGTAGCCGCTATCACTGCAGCCTTTGCTGCGCAATCTGCTTTGGCTGTCACCCCAGAATTCCACGGATATCTGCGTTCGGGCTCAGGCTCGAATTCGCAGGGCGGCAAGGAAGCCTGCTTCCGCATCGGCACACCGGCATTTGGTGGTGTTACGGGCGGTTCCGGCCGCCTGGGCAATGAATGCGACACCTACGGCGAATTGGCTTTCGACGCCGGCCTGGGTGACAACAACGGTATCAACTTCAAACTGCACACCATGGTGGCCTTCGGTACCCAGCAGCAGGGCGATTGGGAGCAGAACACCCCGTCCTGGCGCCAGGCCTGGGTCGAGGCGAGCAATGTCGGCTCCGGTGCGCTGGCCAATGCCACGTTGTGGGCGGGTAAGCGTTACTACAAGCGTCGCGACGTGCATATCACCGACTTCTTCTGGCTGGCCAATACCGGCCCTGGCGCGGGTATCGAGAACATCGACCTGGGCTTCGGCAAGCTGTCGTATGCCTTGATTCGCACCGGCGATCAGGACTGGGACCAGAAAGGTACCGATAGCTATCGGCCGCAAGTGGCCAAGGATGGCAAGAAATCGATTTCCGGGCATGACTTCCGTCTCGAAGGTATCAATGCCAATCCGGGCGGAACCCTGGATTTCGGCTTCAACTACATCGCCAAAAACACGGCCGACGGCGTCAGCGGCAAGAATGGCTGGGGCATGACGGCGGTTCACAACCAGAACGATATGTTTGGTCTGGGTGGTTTCAATAACGTGGTGTTCCAGTACGCCAAAGATGCCGCCAACCTCGATGGCTCGGGCAAGTGGTGGGCCGACAGCAGCCTTAAATACACCGGCTGGCGCTTGTTTGACCACTGGGTATTCGAACCCAAGAACAGCAACTGGAACGGTGCCCTGTTTGTTGGCTACGGCCGCGAGAAGTATGGCGATGCCGGCTACGACCGGACGTTCTCGGTGGTGGCACGGCCGATTTACCACTTCACCGACGCTTACAGCCTGGCTGTCGAAGCGGGTACTACCCGCGTTTCGCCAAACAAGGGGGATTCCTACTACCTCAACAAGCTGACGATTGCACCACAACTGGCCGTTGGCAAGGGCTTCTGGGCGCGCCCGGTATTGCGTGCCTATGCCACTTTTGCCAGCTGGGATAAGGCAGCGGGCAACCCGGTATGTACTGGCCGCGACTGCGGTGTCGGCATGAGCGCGTTTGCCGGCAAGACCAGCGGTGCCTCTTACGGCGTGCAGATGGAAGCCTGGTGGTAATGCGTCACCGGCGGGTGGTTGCGGCAAGGTGGCGCTCGCCCGCCATGTGCTGGAATTCGGTTGTGTTGACGTTGGTTTTGCCATCGCGTTTCACCGGAAAGTGATCGACAAAACCGAGGTCAACCGAACCCGAAGATTGACCTCCCGCAAGGGAGGGCAAGCACTTGCCCGGTGTCAAGCAAGGCACCGGACAGGTTGGGTAGTTTGAAGCGACAACAAAGCATTGACCGGCGATGGGTTCATCTCCTCCCATCGCCGGATTTTTACAGGATGCATACCCATCACCATGCCGAGCGTGCTGATAGGTATGGAGCCCTGGTAGACCCTGGTCAGGGTATCCAGGCGATCAACGACAGCCCGACCCGGCATGTCCGGACGGCGAGGAGCAGATGCATGTCAGACGTGGTATTGCGCGGTATCCGCAAGGCTTACGGCGAGATCCAGACCATACACGGGGTTGACCTCGATATCCGCGATGGCGAGTTCATCGTGTTCGTCGGCCCCTCCGGCTGTGGCAAGTCAACGCTGTTGCGGATGATCGCCGGCCTTGAAGACATCACCCAGGGCGAAATGCTGATCGGGGGCGAGCGGGTCAACGATACCCCACCGGCCAAACGCGGCGTGGCGATGGTGTTCCAGTCATATGCCCTGTACCCGCATATGTCGGTCTACGACAACATGGCTTTTGGATTGAAGCTTGCCGGTGTGGGCCAGAACGAAACCCGCACAGCGGTTGAGCGTGCGGCCAAGATCCTGCAGATCGAACACCTGCTGGACCGCAAGCCGAAAGCCTTGTCCGGTGGACAACGGCAGCGGGTGGCGATTGGTCGTGCCATTGTGCGCAAGCCCAATGTCTTCTTGTTCGATGAGCCTTTGTCCAACCTCGACGCCGCGTTGCGGGTGCAGATGCGGATCGAGATCACCAAGCTGCATCGCGAGCTGGCCACCACCATGATCTACGTCACCCACGATCAGGTTGAGGCGATGACGCTCGCCGACCGTATCGTGGTGTTGCAAGCGGGCAAGGTGGAGCAGGTTGGGGCGCCGCTGGAGTTGTATCACCACCCGGCCAACCTGTTTGTGGCGGGCTTTATCGGTTCGCCCAAGATGAATTTTGTCGATGCCCGCATCTCGGCCGTCGAGCAGCGGGGCATCACCGTGCAGTTGTCAGATGGCAGCAGCGTGACCGCTGCGGTCGAATCGGCGGGGGCCAGCGTGGGCGCCAAGGTGACGCTGGGTATCCGGCCTGAGCATTTTTGCTTTGATACCGAGGATGCCACCAACCGTATCAGCGGCTGTGTGATGGCCGTCGAGCAGCTGGGGGAGGCGACTTATCTCTACCTCGAAGTGCAAGGCGCGGCCGACATGCTGGTAGTGAGGGCCGATGCGGCGCATCCGGCCCGCCGTGGCGAAACCGTGCAGCTGCGATTGCCCGCCGAGCGCTGTTACCTCTTCAACGAGACTGGCCTGGCCTATCAACGTCGCGCCGCAGTCGAGTTGAGCAAGTAGTCAGAAAACCGGCCCGCCTGCTGGCAGGCAACGGGCCAGGAAAATTGTTGTGCCACATCCCTGAAGGAATAAGGAGCCAATGGATATGAGCATTACCCGTAGCAAGTTCACCGTCGCCGCTGTCACCGTCGCACTGGCGCAGGCATTTTCAGCGAATGCTTTCGCGGCCGATGCTGGCAAATTGCTGGTCTGGATCAACGGCGACAAAGGCTATAACGGCCTGCAGAAAGTCGGCGACGAATACGCCAAGTCAACCAAGGTGCCGGTGACTGTCGAGCACCCGGAAGACGCCCCCAATAAGTTCCAGCAGGCTGCCTCAGCCGGCAAAGGCCCGGATGTCTGGTGCTGGCCGCATGACCGTGCAGGCGAATGGGTAGGCGCCGGTCTGCTGCACCCGCTCAATCCCTCCAAAAAGATCAAGGATGATATTGATCCGCTGGCCTGGAAGTCCTTCACCATCGGCGGCAAGGTCTGGGGCTATCCCATCTCGATTGAAGCCGTTTCACTGGTTTACAACAAAGATCTGGTGCCTGTTCCGCCCAAGACCTTTGAAGAGGTGATCGCCCTCGACAAAAAACTGGCCAAGGACGGCAAGAAGGCCATCTTGTGGGACTACACCAATACCTTCTTCACCTGGCCATTGCTGGCTGCCGGTGGCGGTTACCCGTTCAAGCCCAAGGCTGATGGTACTTATGATGCAGCCGACACTGGCGTGAACAACGCGGGTTCGATCAAGGGCGTTGAAACCCTGATGAAGCTGATCGAAGCCGGTGCGATGCCCAAGGGGGCTTCCTACGCCGACATGGAAGCCGGCATGGGTCAGGGCAAGATCGCCATGATGATCAACGGCCCCTGGTCGTGGGACAACCTGAAGGAAAAGAAGATCAACTTCGGTGTGGCGCCGATTCCGACCGTGGATGGCAAGAAGGCTGCGCCCTTTGTAGGCGTGCTGGGTTGCATGATCAACCGTGCTTCGCCCAACAAGGAACTGGCCGTCGATTTCCTCGAAAACCATGTGCTTGCGCTCAATGGCCTGAAGACCATCAATGCCGACGTACCGCTGGGAACACCCGCCAACAAGACCTTCTTCAAGGAATTGCAGAACGATCCGAACATCAAGGCCACCATGGCATCGGCCCAGGCAGGTGCGCCGATGCCGAACATTCCTGAAATGGGGCGTTTCTGGTCGTCGATGCAGTCTGCCCTGCAGAACATCACCCAGGGGCGTCAAAGCGTGAAGGAAGGTCTGGACGGCGCAGCCAAGCGCATCAAGGGCCAATAAGGTATTTGCCCGTCTGAGCCCGGTCTGGCAATGCCAGGCCGGGCGCTGCGCACAGCGTGGCTGTGCAGATGGCTGAGCGGGTGTGATACCCGCCAGCCAAACGATACAAAGGTAGGTCGGCATGCGACGTAACTTGGGAAGAGTCTGGCAACCCTTGCTGGCGGTGATTTCCGCCCTGTTCGGGCTCTATATGGTCATGAAAATCTATGTGGCAGGCCAGCCTTCGCTGGCGCTTGGCTGCATGGCGGTGTTGGGCATTGGCATCTATGTCTACACCTCGGGCCGCGCTTATGCCTATCGCTATCTGTTTCCCGGCATGCTGGCGGCGGCGGTGTTTGTGCTGCTGCCGCTGATCTACACCTTTGCCATCGGCTTTACCAATTACAGCTCGAAAAACCTGCTGAGCTACGAGCGGGCCCGCCAGTACTTCCTTGAAGAAACCTATCAAGTAGAAGGCGATAGCTATGCCTTCTCGCTGCATGACGACGGTAATGCGTATCGCATCCGGCTGGAGAGGCCGGACGGCAAAGTGTTTGCCACCGCGCCGCTGGCACTGAAGAAGCCCGAGCCGCTGACGGTTGAAGCCAAGGAGCTTGCCAAGACCGATGCTGCGCTGAGTGCCACCGAACTGCAGACCCCGCAGCTGGTGCCGCTTTTGCCGGCCCTGAAAAAAGTCACCGTAACGCTGCCCGATACCCAACAGGCTACTTTGTCCGGGTTGCGTGAGTTCGCTCCAGTGCGCTTGCTGTACAAGGCCAACGCTGATGGCAGCCTGACCAATCAGCAAGATGGCACGGTGATCCGTGCTGACCAGCAAACCGGCTTTTTCACCAAGGCCAATGGCGAGGCGCTGCAACCGGGATTCAAGGTTGGCGTGGGCTTTGATAACTACAAACGCATCTTTACCGAGCCGACTTTCCGCGAACCCTTTATCCGCATCTTCATCTGGACCGTGGCGTTTGCGGGCCTGACAGTCGTGTTCACCTTCGCGGTGGGCGTGGTGCTGGCGGTGTTGTTGAACTGGGAAGCCTTACGCTTCCGGGCGTTCTACCGGGTCATGCTGTTCCTGCCCTATGCGGTGCCGGGGTTTATCTCGATTCTGGTGTTCAAGGGGCTGTTCAGCGAGAACTCGGGTGAGATCAATGCCATGCTCAAGGCCCTGTTCGGCATCAGCCCGCACTGGTTCTCCGATCCGTGGCTGGCCCGCTCCATGCTGCTGATCGTCAATACCTGGTTGGGTTACCCCTACATGATGGTGCTGTGCATGGGGCTGATCAAAGCGATTCCGTCCGATCTGTATGAAGCTTCGGCCATTGCCGGGGCCGGACCGCTCACCAATTTCTTCAAGATCACCCTGCCGCTGATCGCCAAACCGATCACGCCACTGCTGATCTCGGCCTTTGCCTTCAACTTCAACAACTTTGTGCTGATTGCCCTGCTGACAGGCGGCCGGCCGGACTTCATTGACACGACGGTGCCGGCAGGAGAGACCGATCTGCTGGTGTCGTACACCTATCGCATCGCGTTTGAGGATTCGGGCCAGCAGTTCGGGCTGGCTGCCGCGATCTCGACGGTGATCTTCATCATGGTGGCGATCCTGTCGATCGTTAATCTGCGGCTGACCAAGGTCAACCAGCAGGAAGCACGCTAAAGGGGCTAGTCATGGCAGTCGTTCTGGATAAATCGCATCGCTGGCGCGTGATTGCCGCGCATGTGTTTCTGCTCGCGTTCATTGCCGCGATCATCTTTCCGTTCCTGATGATCATCTCGATCTCATTGCGGCCCGGCAACTATGCGGTGGGCGAGTTGATTCCGAGTGAAATCAGCCTGGAACACTGGAAACTCGCACTGGGTATCTCGTATCAGGGACTGGATGGCCAACTGGTCGAACCGCAGTTCCCGGTCCTGCTGTGGCTGTGGAACTCGATCAAGATTGCCGCCATGTCGGCCGCGATTGGTCTGCTGCTGTCGACCACCTGCGCTTACGCCTTTGCCCGCATGCAGTTCAAGGGCAAGCGCATGATGATGAACAGCCTGTTGTTGATGCAGATGTTTCCGTCGGTGCTGGCGCTGGTGGCGATCTACGCCATCTTCGACCGGATTGGCAGTCATGTGCCGGCGCTGGGCATCGACACCCACGGCGGCCTGGTACTGGCCTACACCGGGGGTATCGCCCTGCATATCTGGACCATCAAGGGTTACTTCGACACGATTCCGGTCGAAATCGAAGAGGCCGCTAAAGTAGATGGCGCAACCCCGTTCCAGGCTTTCCGCTATGTGCTGCTGCCGATGGCGCTGCCGATTCTGATGGTGGTGTTCCTGCTGGCGTTCATTCAGGGAATCATCGAATACCCGATTGCCTCGGTGCTGCTGCACGAAAAAGACAATCTCACACTGGCCGTCGGCGCCAAACAGTTTCTCTACCCGCAGCACTACCGCTGGGGCGATTTTGCGGCAGCAGCCATTCTGTCAGGCCTGCCCATTACTGCCGTCTTCCTGCTGGCGCAGAAATGGATGATCTCGGGCCTGACGGCGGGTGGGGTCAAGGGCTAACCCTGCTTAATTTGGAATGACAGGAATGACAGGCTGAATCCATCAGCCGGTAAATCGAGCAACAAAGGAGACATGCTCATGCTGAACAAACGCCATTTGCTCAAACTTGCCGCCACGGCACTGCTCGCAGCCGCCATGCCTGCACTGGCAGGGGATTACGTTGCACCACCGGAAGGACACGTTGCCGTGCATTACCAGCGGCCGGATGGCAAGTACGACAACTGGGGCCTGCATATCTGGAAGAGTCCGAACATTGGTCTGGTGGGCTGGGGCTCACCCATGATGCCGACCGGCACCGATGACTTCGGCCCTTACTGGCACCTCAAGTTGTCCGATTTCGGCAGCAGTGGTCAGGTCAACTACATCATCCACAAGGGTGACAGCAAAGACCAGAACGGCAAGGACATGAGCTTTGACGGCAAGGCCAATAAGGAAGTCTGGATCATCTCGGGCGATGTGAAGATCTACCCCAGCAAGGCAGAAGCGCTGGCAGCCGTGAAGAAATAACCTGTGCAGCGGTTACTGTGTTGGTGAAGGTGGGGCCACGCCCCCTGCCTTCGGCAATGCAGAAGACTGACTGCATGCGTTGGAAAATCCATGAAAAAACTTGCCCTGCCTCTTCTCACCAGTCTGTTGTTGGCTGCGTGTGCCACAACGCCGCAAACGAAACCGGAGCCCCCCCAGCCCGCGCCGCTTGCCGCGACACCCGTGGCACAGGCGGCCAGCTTTGCCGATAACCCGATTGTGTATTTCGTGGTGACGGACCGGTTTGCCAATGGCAATCCGGCCAACGATGGCAGCTATGGCCGCCGCAAGGATGGCGAGCAGGAGATCGGTACCTTTCATGGGGGCGATCTGGCAGGGCTGACCGCCAAGCTGAAGGAAGGCTATTTCACTCAGCTTGGCGTCAACGCCATCTGGATCACCGCGCCGTATGAGCAGATTCGCGGCTGGGTGGTGGGTGGCAAGAACGAATTCAGGCACTACTCCTACCACGGCTATTACGCGCTCGACTACACAGTGCTTGACCAGAACATGGGCACGCCAGACGAGCTGCGCGAGTTCGTTGATACCGCCCACGCCCAGGGGGTGCGGGTGTTGTTCGATGTGGTGATGAATCACCCTGGCTATGCCGACATCAACACGCTGTCCGAGTTTGTGCCGGGCTTGTTGTGGAAGGGCTGGCAGCAATACACGCTCAAGGATTATCACTCCTGGATTGATTACAACAACTTCGCCTTTGGTGACTGGTGGGGTGGCAAGTGGGTGCGGGCCGGCCTGCCCGGCTATGGCGAAGGGGGCCGCGACGATCTGACGATGCAGCTGGCCTACCTGCCGGACTTCCGTACCGACAACAAGGAATTCGTCGGCTTGCCCAAGTTCCTGAAAAACAAGCCCGGTACCCGGGCCGTCGAGCTGCCCAATACCACGGTGCGGGGCTACCTCGTGAAGTGGTTGAGCGACTGGGTGCGCGACTACGGGATTGATGGCTTCCGCTGCGATACCGCCAAGCATGTCGAGCTGGATGCCTGGAAAGACCTGAAGACAGCGGCCACCGCTGCCCTGGCGGATTGGAAAGCCCGTAACCCCGGCAAGAAGATTGACGATGTCCCGTTCTGGATGACGGGTGAGGTCTGGGGGCAGGACGTCAGCCGCAATGCATATTTCGATCATGGCTTCGATAGCTTGATCAATTTTGAATTTCAGGATCGCGTCGGCGCGACCTCGCTGGAGGCGATTTATAGCGACTACGCCAGCAAACTCGGCCCACGCCGGTTTGATGTGCTGTCCTATCTGTCTTCACACGACACCCGTCTGTTTGACCGCAGCAAGCTGCAAAACGCGGGCTCCGCGCTGATGCTGGCACCGGGTGGTGTACAGATTTACTACGGTGACGAAAGCGGCCGGAAGGAAGGCCCGGCGACAGCCGGCGATCCGCAGCAGGCAACCCGGAGCGATATGAACTGGCAGGCAATGGATGCCGAGCTGCTGGCGCATTGGCGCAAGCTGGGTGACTTCCGCCGCCGCCATCCGGCCATTGCCCGAGGCGAACATCGCAAGCTGGCCGATACCCCTTATGTCTTCAGTCGCAGTCATGCCGGTTTTGCCGATCGTATTGTCGCGGCACCGCAAGCCAGTGGCGAAGTCAGCCTGCCGGTGGCCGGTGTGTTCCGTGAGGGCGAAACCGTGCGGGATGCCTACAGCGGTGCAACGGCCAAGGTCAGCCAGGGGCAGGTCAAACTGGTGGCTACAGGGACCGTGCTGCTGGAAGCAGCAGGCCAACGGTAGAGGGATAGAAGATGAACACCCCATTTTCCCGTCTGATTCTTGGCATCTGGCGTATCGGCAACTGGCAGAAGTCTGCGGCCGAAGTGGCTGATCTGGTCGAGGCCTGTCTGGATGAGGGCATTGATACCTTCGATCTGGCAGACATCTATCACGGCTATCACTGTGAGGCGCTGTTTGGCGCAGCGTTGAAGCGCCGGCCCAGCCTGTATGCACGCATCCGTCTGATTTCCAAGTGTGGCATCGCCCTCAAGGCCGAGGCGCGACCCGCTCATCGGGTCAAGCACTACAACACCAGCGCGGCCCATATCGTTGCGTCGGCCGAGAGGTCGCTGGCCGATCTGGGCGCCGAGCAGCTTGAGTGCCTGTTGATTCACCGGCCTGACCCCCTGCTCGATGCCGATGAGGTGGCGGAAGCCTTCAACTGTCTGCAACAGAGCGGCAAGGTGGCGAGTTTCGGGGTGTCCAATTTCACCCCGGCCCAGTTCGATCTGCTACAGAGCCGGCTCGATCAACCCCTGCGCACCAATCAGATTGAAATTTCACTGCGGCAGTCTGCAGCGCTGACCGATGGCACGCTCGACCACTGCCAACAGCACCGTATCGCCCCACAGTCATGGTCACCGCTGGCGGGCGGTGGTCTGGCGGCGGCAAGCGAGGTGCTGACAGCGACACTGGCACGGCTCGGCGAGCAGTTGAATGCCACCCCCGAGCAGTTGGCGATTGCCTGGTTGTTGCGCCACCCGGCCCGGATTCATCCGGTTATCGGCAGCGGCAAGATCGAGCGCATCCGCCAGCTGGTGGCCGCGCAATCGATTGCGCTGGACCGCCAGCATTGGTTTGAACTGTGGGAAGCCGCTCGCGGCGTCCCCGTGCCCTGAATCCACATTCAGAAACCGTAGACCCCGTACCCAGGAGACCAGCATGACTATCCGTATCGCAATCAATGGCTATGGCCGTATCGGCCGTAACGTGCTGCGCGGCCTGTACGAATACCAGCGCCGCAACGAGTTTGAAATTGTCGCCATCAACAATCTGGGCGAACTGTCAGTCAATGCCCATCTGACCGAGTACGACTCGGTACACGGTCGCTTCAAGGCCGAAGTGGGCATGGATGGCGATTTTCTACTGGTGAATGGCGACCGTATTCGTTACCTGTCGGAGCGTGATCCGGCCAAATTGCCCTGGGCGGAATTGAAGGTGGATGTGGTGCTCGAATGTACCGGCCTGTTCACCAGCAAGGCCAAAGCCAGCGCGCATATCACTGCCGGCGCCAAGAAGGTGGTGATTTCCGCGCCGGGCGGCAACGATGTCGATGCGACCGTGGTGTATGGCGTCAACGACGACACCCTGCGGGCTGAGCATACGGTGATCTCGAACGCCTCCTGCACGACCAACTGTCTGGCCCCGCTGGCGCAGGCCCTGCATGCCGCCGTGGGCATTGAAACCGGGCAGATGACGACCATCCATAGCTATACCAATGATCAGGTTCTGACGGATCTTTATCACAGCGATCTGCACCGCGCCCGTTCGGCGACCCAGTCGATGATCCCGACCAAGACCGGGGCGGCTGCCGCGATTGGTCTGGTATTGCCGGAACTGGCCGGCAAGCTCGATGGGCTGGCGGTGCGGGTGCCCACCATCAATGTCTCG
Organism: Parachitinimonas caeni; assembly: GCF_030129945.1. GTDB lineage: Bacteria > Pseudomonadota > Gammaproteobacteria > Burkholderiales > Chitinimonadaceae > Parachitinimonas > Parachitinimonas caeni. The sequence continues at coordinate 18,677 of NZ_JARRAF010000007.1, read as the reverse complement.
CTGGTTGATCTGACCTTTGTCGCAGGGCGTGACACCACCAAGGATGAGATCAATGCCATTGTTAAGGCCGCCGCTGCGAGTTCAAAGGACGGCATCCTGCAATACAACACCAAGCCGCTGGTCTCGATCGACTTCAACCACAACCCGGCTTCCTGCACCTTTGATGCGACCCAGACCAAGGTTGGCCCCAACCGGCTGGTGAAGGTTCTGGCCTGGTACGACAACGAGTGGGGCTACGCCAACCGGATGCTGGATGCCACCAAGGCGTTGATGACGGCGAAGTAAGCCGAAGTGCCAGACCAACCGCTAGCCCTTTCTCTCGCAGGACGGGGTGGCAAGATTTTGATGTCACGGCTGAAACGGCCAGCCGGACCCGCCGTTTATGTATTGGAGAGCAGGCAATGACCACCACCCCGTTTCGCCGCAGCTCAGGTGTGCTGTTGCATCTGACTTCACTCCCTGGCCGCTATGGCAGCGGCGATATGGGGGAGGAGGCTTATCGCTTTGTTGATTTTCTGGCGAAGGCCCGCCAGCGGCTGTGGCAGGTATTACCCTTGGGGCCGACAGGCTATGGCAATGCACCCTACTCAGCAGCGTCAGCGTTTGCCGGCAATCCTTGGCTGCTCAGCCTCGACCGGCTGGTGGCGGATGGACTGCTGGATGCCGCCGATGTGGCGAATCCACCGGCTTTCCCGGTACAGACTGTCGATTTCGGCTGGATGATGGATTATCGCAATCGTCTGCTGCGCAAAGCCTACGAGCGTTTTCCGGCACGGCGCGAGGGGGCCTTGGCCGAGGACTACCACAAGTTTCTGGCCGAGAACCGCCATTGGCTCGATGACTTTGCGCTGTTCATGGCACTTAAACAGCGGCATGACCAACGTTGCTGGCGCGACTGGCCGGACGAAGACAAGTTCTGCTCGCCAGCCCGCCGCGATGTGCTGTTGGCCGAGTGCCGGGCCGAGCTGGATTACCACCGTTTCATCCAGTTTGAATTCCAAAGACAATGGGCCGCGTTGCGTGCCTACGCCAATTCAAAGCAGATCAGCATCGTAGGCGATATTCCGATCTTCGTCGGTGATGACTCAGCTGACGTCTGGGCCAACAAGCAGCTGTTCCAGTTTGATGCCGAATCGCGGCCGCTGTTTGTGGCGGGTTGTCCGCCCGATGGCTTTGCGCCGACAGGGCAGCTGTGGGGCAATCCGCATTACCGCTGGTTTGATAACCGCGAGGCGGTGCTGGGCTGGTGGCTCGACCGCTTTGCCAAGCAGTTCGAGTTATACGACATCGTTCGCATCGACCACTTCCGGGGTTTCGAGGCGTATTGGGAGATCCCCGGTGGTGACCCGACCGCCGAACATGGCCGCTGGGTGCAACCGAATGGCCACGAGCTGTTCGAGCGCCTGCAGGCGCGCTTTGGTCCTCAGCCGATCATTGCCGAAGACTTGGGCACGATTACCGAAGAAGTCACGGCCTTGCGTCGTGCTTTCGGCTTCCCCGGCATGAAGATCTTCCAGTTCGGCATCGAGAGCTGTAATCCGGCAGATGCCTTCCTGCCCGAGAACTACGAGGAAGACAGCGTGGCTTACACCGGCACCCACGACAACGACACGACGCTGGGCTGGTATCGCGCTTCGGCGCAGTCGGTGCGCGAATTTGTCTGCCGCTATAGCCAGGCCACAGACGAAGTGTCGATCGTGCGGGATCTGGTTCGCCGCATCTGGGCGTCGCGCTCCGTTATCGCCATTGTGCCGATGCAGGATGTTCTGGCACAGGCCAGCGACTGCCGCATGAACTTCCCCGGCCGTGCCGAACACCAGTGGCAGTACCGCTACGACGCCAGCCATCTGGTGGACTGGCATGCCGACTGGTTGGCGCAGATGACGGCAGAATGCCAGCGCCTCGGTTGATGCCGGGCGCAGCGTCTGGTAACTGCCGCGCAAGGCTGACTGACACTGCGCCTGATTTACCTATCCGACTATAAAAAATTCCCCGCGAGAAACTCTAGCCATGACCCAAGCCAAGCCCTCTGCACGTCCGGTTGCGTTCGATTACGATCCTCCTGGCCGTGACACTGTTTCGATCCAGCATTCATTGGCCAACCATCTGCTGTACACCGTGGGCAAAGACCCGATTGCCGCCAAGCCCGGTGATTGGGAAAACGCCCTGGCGCATACCGTGCGCGACCGTCTGGTCGAGCGCTGGATGAACACCACGCGCCTGCAATACCAGCATGATGTGAAGCGGGTGTACTACCTGTCGGCCGAGTTCCTGATTGGCCGGGCGCTGTCGAATGGCCTGATGGCGGTGGGCTTGTACGACCAGTGCCGTGATTCGCTGCAGCAAATGGGGCTCGATCTGGAAGAGCTGAAAGCCGAAGAGCCGGATGCGGCCCTCGGGAATGGTGGCCTCGGTCGGTTGGCCGCCTGCTTTCTGGATTCGATGGCAACCGTGGGTTTGCCCGGCTTTGGCTATGGCATCCGTTACGATTACGGCATGTTTGCCCAGAAGATTCAGGATGGCCGTCAGGTTGAAACACCGGACCACTGGCTGGCTGCCGGCAACCCGTGGGAATTCCCCCGTCCCGAGGTGCAGTACAAGGTGCAGTACGGCGGTCGGGTGGAACACGATGCGCAGGGCCGTGCCAGCTGGGTGGGTGCCAAGACGCTGCAAGCGATGGCCTACGACACGATCATCCCCGGCCATGAAACCGATAGCGTGATCACCCTGCGTCTGTGGTCGGCCCGTGCAGCGGATGAAATCGACCTCAAGCTGTTCAGCCGTGGTGAGTATCTGGCCGCCACCGAAGACAAGAACCGCGCCGAGAACGTGTCACGGGTGCTCTACCCGGATGACAGCACCCAGCAGGGCCGTGAATTGCGGCTGCTGCAGCAGTATTTCTTCTGCTCGGCCTCGTTGCAGGACATCGTTCGCCGTCATCTGCAAAGCCATGCAGATATGGACCATACCGGTGCGGAAGCCAGTCGCGTCAGTCTGGATGGTCTGGCCGACAAGGTAGCCGTCCACCTGAATGACACCCATCCGGCCATCGCGGTCCCTGAGCTGATGCGGATTCTGGTGGATATCTATGGCGTGGAATGGAACCGCGCCTGGGCGCTGTGCAGCCGTATCTTCTCGTATACCAACCACACCTTGATGCCCGAGGCACTGGAAACCTGGCCGGTGGAGATGATGGGCGCTCTGCTGCCACGTCATCTGGAAATCATCTACTGCATCAACCACGAATTCCTGCAGGATGTCCGTCGCCGTTTTGGTGACGACAACGACTTGTTGCGCCGGGTGTCGCTGATCGACGAAGAGCACGGCAAGCGGGTGCGCATGGGTTATCTGAGCATCGTTGCCAGCCACAAGGTGAATGGCGTCTCCAAGCTGCATTCGGATCTGATGGTGGAAACCATCTTTGCCGATTTCGCCCGTATCTTCCCCGGCCGCTTCACCAATATGACCAACGGCGTGACCCCGCGCCGCTGGCTGGCCCAATGCAACCCAGGCTTGTCGGCACTGATCGACGCCAAGATCGGTCGTGGCTGGCGGACGGATCTGGACCAGCTGGCCAAGCTCAAGCCGCTGGCTGACGAGGCCGCGTTTGCCGAACAGTTCCGCGCCATCAAACTGGCCAACAAGCAGAAGCTGGCCAAGTTGATTGCCGATACCACGGGCGTGGCGGTGAACCCGGCCTCGTTGTTTGATGTACAGGTCAAGCGCATCCACGAATACAAGCGGCAGCTGCTGAATGTGCTGCATGTGATCACCCGCTACAACCGCATCCTCGCCAACCCCGATGCCGACTGGGTGCCGCGCACGGTGATCTTTGCGGGCAAGGCGGCGTCGGCTTACTTCCAGGCCAAGCTGATCATCAAGCTGATCCATGATGTCGCCAACAAGGTCAACAACGACCCGCGCATCGGTGGCAAGCTGAAAGTGGTGTTCGTGCCCAATTACAGCGTCTCGGTCGCCGAGACCTTGATGCCGGCAGCAGACCTCTCCGAGCAGATCTCCACCGCTGGTACCGAGGCATCGGGCACCGGCAATATGAAGCTGGCGCTGAACGGCGCCCTGACCATTGGCACGCTCGATGGTGCCAATATCGAGATCGGTGCCCATGCCGGTTGGGACAACATCTTCATCTTTGGCAAAACCACGCCCCAGGTGCAGGAGCTGGAACGCAATGGCTACCAGCCGCGTGCCTTCTATGACGAGAACGCCGAGCTGCGGCAGGTGCTGACCCAGATTGGTTCGGGCTTCTTCTCGCCAGAAGAACCCAACCGTTTCCATCCAATTGTGTATTCCTTGCTGGATCAAGGCGATCGCTACTTCCTGCTGGCCGACTATGCCGACTATGTGGCCTGCCAGGACAAGGTGGACACGCAATACCGTGATCAGGCGGAATGGACCCGTAAGGCAATCCTCAACGTGGCGAGCATGGGCTTCTTCTCGTCAGACCGGACGATCCGTGAATACGCGCGAGACATCTGGCAGGTACAGCCATTGAGGGAGGTGCTTGCCAACGATTGAAAGCCAGCCTGGACGGTCGGCAGGGGTCAGGAGGCGCCATTCCTCTGACGACCCCTGCAACTGGCCTTGAACAGGCTGTACAGGATTTTCATCCGTCGTATCAGTGAAGCGTTATCGGGCCGGCACCAACCGGCCCATTTTTTTGGTCAACAGCGCCAGGGGTGTCAGGCTGGGCGCGTCATGCCCTGGTTGCCTAACCAGACCAGAAATCGGGCCAGACGGCGTGCGGGGGAATCTGTGGCTGGGGCGTCGAAGCTGGGGAGTCCGGCAAGCAGCTGGCTAGGGTATACCTCGCCGCTGAAGACTTCGCCCTCGGTGCTGGCCAGATATTGGGCCGCCATGGTTGCCAGCGTATTCAGCAAAACCTGGTGCCGGCCATGCAAGGCGGTGATCCCCGCCATCACGCTGGCTGGATTGGAAAGCCAGGCGGAGCTGATTTGTAGTGCCTGCGCCAGGCTGCCTTGCCATTGGCCGAGCAGGCTGGTTACAAACGAGGCCGCTCCGGCCTCGCCACAGTGCCACCAGCCTCCACGGATGGGGGCCAGGCAATCCAGCCAGGGGCGAGCAAAGCTTGCCACCGCATGGGAGCCTCCGACCGCCATGGCATAACCATGCAGTGCGGCAAAGGGGGAATCCTGTACGGCGAGATCAAGATAACGCATGCCCAGCTTGGCGGCATCGCTAGCGAGCGCAATGGCCAGTGCAGGGGGGAGGGGACGCGAGTCGATGATCAACTCGCAACCGGGTAAGGGCGGGAGTTGGTCTGGCAGGTTGGGTAGAAGCCAGACCGCACGACGGGGTGCTTGTAACCACTCCGCCTGATCCGAGGAGACTGGGAAGCCGCCTCGTTGCAACCGACCGATGAGCTGGCCGGCCAGATTACCGCCAGCAGCCGGGATCAGCAGGCAGGGCGGTTGCGAATCCGGGCCGGGCCCGGACTCATTGAAAGACTCAGGCAAAACGTGCCTGCACTTCAGGATCGGACAAACGGTCAACAAACCACTTCAGACCGTTGCCGCGTTGCTTGGTAGGCCATGCGGTATTCAGCAAGGCGGTGCTCTTGGGTTCTTCGACCTCAAGCTGAACCAGCTCTCCACTGGCAATAAACGGTGCTGCCATGCGTCGAGGCAGGAAACCTACCCCCAATCCAGCCAGCTGAGCGGCCAGCTTAGCCTCGTGCGTTGGCACAGACAGGGTGATCTGGCCCGAGGCTACTCCCGAGGTGCGCGGTGGCAGATTACGTGAGCTATCGCTTACCGAAATCGAACGGTGCTTACGCACGACGGTCGTGGGAATCGGCTGGGTTTCTGAGACCAATGGATGCCAGGGCGCTGCCACAAACACGAACTCCACTTCGGCCAGCTTGCGCCAGCGGAAGCCATTGGATGGGCCGAAATCGGGTGCGCCGATGGCCAGATCGGCACGGCCACTGACCAGTGCATCCCAAACCCCGCCATAGGATTCGTGAACCAGGCGGATACGGGTATCGCTGCCCATGGTATCGAACTCGCCAATAAGGTCGAGTACGTAGTCGATCGGGATGAGATCGCCGATGGCAATTTTCAGCTCGGCCTCCCAGCCGGTGGCAACTCTCTTTACTCGCGCTTCGAGCGCGGTAGCCGCTTCGAGCAGCGTGCGACCTTCGGTCAGCAGCTCGATACCGGCTTGGGTAAGTTTGGCGCGATGTCCGCCGCGGTCAAATAACTGCACGTCCAGGTCTTGTTCGAGTTTTTGTATCGTGTAGGTGATCGCGGACGGAACGCGGTGCAACTCGTTGGCGGCAGCGGCAAAACTACCGCGCCTGTCGATGGCATCCAATACCATCAAGGCGTCCAGCGAAATTCTCATGACTCGTTCCTTGCTCTGTAATCAACCGTGCCGATTGAAGCCTTCGGCGAGCCGGCTATGGTAACTAAAGCTATTGTCATATGCGATTAGTAGAAACCCTTTTTTACTGATTAATAGCCGCAATTATTTGAATAAGCGAGTTGATTCTGATTCAAATAATGACCATTCGATATAACCATATATAGCTTCAATTCTATTGTCTTGCTGTTTGAACTGTTGGAAAAGTGCCAATAGCACCTTTGTTCCGTCCTCCATGCTTGGCGCAATAGAGTTGATTGTCTGCCGCTTCGATCATTTCAGTTGAGGTTGTATGGTCTTCCGGCACGCCCACAACTGCGCCAATACTGATAGTTACCTGCGCGCTGGTGTCTGACCAGGCATGAGGAATCGACAGACTCGCTACAGCATGACGCATTTTATCAATTACTAGCTGAGTTCCGGCAAAGTCTGTGTGCGGGAGGATCGCTACAAATTCCTCGCCGCCATATCTTGCAATCAAATCTGTTGAACGTCGTATTGATCGGGCAAGCGCCTGAGCAACTTGTCTCAGTGTGGTATCGCCCAATGCGTGGCCATAGTGATCGTTGTATGGCTTGAAATGATCGATGTCGATCAGGATCAGGGCCATGGTAGTCGATGCTCGGTGGTGGTGCTGGATTTCGAGATCCAGACGCAGGTCGAAACTGCGTCGGTTGGGAATGCCGGTAAGAGAATCGACCAGTGAGAGATCACGTAATTCGGCAACATGTTTCTCGATGACAGCGAGCAGTCCGTTAACGCTATCGGCGAGGTGGCCGATTTCGTCACGGCCGTGTACCCCGGTGCGGCGCTCCCAATGATGATTGCGGCTGATGGTGGCGACTGTGCGGGCCAATGAACTCAGGCGCCGGATCAAGGTGAAGTGGATCAGGACCAGCAGGATCAATACCGCTATGGCGGCCGATGCGGTGATCTGCCCCAACGCCAGATGCAGGGCTTCTTCACCTTGCAGGGTGATGCGGCGCGGCACAATCAGAACCAGATGGCCGGTGGGTTGGCGCAGGGCATCGTACATATGCCAATCGAGCACGAATTCTCTTTTCCGGTCTTGAACATCAACAATCGCGTTGCCGAGTCGGTTGCTGGTGGCAACGCCATGCCACTGGTCCGGCTTTTTGCCATGCTGCATGCTGGCCGGGTGTTCGAACTGCAAGTTGAATTTGATCTGGGTTTGGGATTCGAGGCGGCGTACCAGCTGCGCATCAATTAAACGCCCCATCAGAACCTTGCCGTGTGGGGGGCCGGTACGGTCAGAGCGGAGGACGGGACGCCAGCAGGCCAGGAAGATGCCAGGGGCTGCTTTGAGTACCCCACAGCCGTTGGCCATGGGGTTATCGGTGATCAGAGGTTTGAAGTAGGGACTGCTACGAGCAAACAGCGACGAGATGTTTTGGGGTTCTCGCGTTTCGAGCTGAAGAGCACGCTCAAATAAGGTGTTGCCTTGACCGTCGTATAAGCCCATCAACGACACTCTGGCGGTGACCAGCGTGTCATCGTTCAGATTGCCTCGGGCGAAATTGACGTCGTGGGTCACGACATAGTTGTAGACGTCATCCCAGGCTGCCCATTCATTGAGCAGGTTGTCCAGATGATCCAGTTCGTTATCGAGGCTCTGGACAACGCGGCTGACGTTATCAAGCGCAGATTTCTGTTCCAGTTCGACAAAGCTGGGCAACACGCTTTGACGCAGGAAGTACAGGTTGGCGCTGGCCAGCAAGACAAACAACAGCCCGAACCAGATCAGAATTTTTCCGCGAATGCCCACGAAGCTTACCCGTCGAGTGCCAATGCTTCAGCATAGTGCGAGTCTCGACGGGATTCCGCCCAATCTTGGGATGATCAGTGGGCCTCGGCGCAGTGCGCTCTCAGGTATGCGGGAAGCGGTACGTCGCTGGCAAGCTGGGGGTCGGCAATGGGTGGAGCTGCTTGGGCTTGCAGCGGCAGCACCCCTGCCCAGATGGGCAAGGCATAGTCTTCGGTGTCGTCTTTGGGTGGGCCGCTGCGGGTTTTAGCGACGACTTCTTCAATGGGTATTCGCAGCACAGTCGTGGCGGCCAGTTCCTTGCTATTGGGTTGTCGCGCCTCTTGCCAGCGACCGGCACAGAGAAATTCCATGAACTGGTGGAGGGCTTCGAGTTTGTGACCGGGGTCTTCCACAATCTCGAACTGGCCATAGATCAATACAGAGCGGTAGTTCATCGAGCTGGAGAAAGCGGATCGTGCCAGTACCAGCCCATCCACATGCGTAATGCCGACGCAGCAGCGGCTGCCGGATGCCAGGGCCCGCACCATGCGGCTGCCATTGCTGCCGTGAATATATAAATAGTTACCCTCACGCCAGCAGGCGGTCGGAATCTGATGGATGTCATCGCCCAGGTTGAATGCCACCTGGCAGCAGTAGGCATCATCAATAATGGCGTAGACCGTGGCGGGGTCGTAACTGGCGCGCTCGGGGTGGCGCCGGACTCGGGTGTTGGCGGTAGGGGCAAATGGATTCATGGTAATGCCTTCAGCGTAGATATAACGCACCCTGCGGGCTGCAGGGAGCCTGGTTATGGTTGATTGCCGGATGTGGGGGGCGGATGGGCGGCTTGCTCAGCTGCCGGGCTTGGCGGGTGTGATGAACAGCCGCATCAGCTCTTCGATTGCCAGGGGGCGTCCCAGCAAGCGGCAGCCCGAGCACCGGGCAGTGCTGCCATCGGGCAGGGTGACCGCCATCGAGTGACGCACTTCCAGATCGATATTGGCCAGGCTGCCCTGGGGGTGAACGATTTCGCAGCCCCTGAGTAAGGTTCCCTCGGGTAGCTGGATATGCTCGTCGTAGAGCAAGGCACTGAAACCCGACAGGCTGATGTCGATGATGCGGGCTTCGAATGACAGGATGCCCCCGGCATCGGCCAGACAGCGCAACGAAATATCGGGTGGCGTGGGTACCCTGCGGTGCAGGCGCCGCTGGGTGACGAGGACAAAAGACGGAAAATTCAGCCGCAGATAGAGTTTGCGGCCGACGACGATTTCGCTGGCTTTGCCACCCGTGAATTCCACCTGCCCGCCAGGGCAGTGGCTGTGAAAGCTCAGATTGTCCTGCTCCAGCACCGCCAGATTGGCTGCCCGGTTTTCGCAGTAATCGAGCACCAGCGTCTGCTTGGCGCGATTCACATCGCGTAGTCGCGACACAAACAGCAAATCCTGCTCTTGAAGGTAAGCGCTGACAGGGGCTTTTTGCGCCACCACCGTTTCCAGAATCTGGGCAATTTCCACAGCGGAGCGCACCAGTAGCTGTGTGCCTTCGGCTGCGGAGTGCCAGTCTTTGACGTGTTCGGTCTTGTCCATGCCAGATTTCTTTGCCCAGAGCGCTGATTGTTTGCCGGCACCATGCCGTCCGCACCAAAGCCGACAAGCCGAGCCCAAGCGTTTCTTTTGTTGTAGCAGAGCTTGCCGTCCAGAACAGGTGGGAATGGCCTGAACCGGTAGGTAGGGTAGGGGGGAAGCAATCTGGCATATCGGCGCTGACGCCCATCTAGTTAAACAAGGTTTGCAAAGCCTAAGATGGAAGTGGATATATCAAAAGAGCCAATAGCGTAATGAACAATGGAGCCACTTTTACGGCCGACTGGTTGGCCGAGGCGCTGCAAGGCCGCATCCGGCAAGATGGCGTGCCGCAAAATCGCCAGATCTATCGCGCCTTACGCGAAATGATTCTGGCCGGGCAACTCACCGCAGACTGTCGCCTGCCCTCGTCGCGTGCCTTGGCGCAGGAGCTGGCGATTGCGCGCAATACGGTGCTGTTTGCTTACGAACAGCTGCTGGCAGAAGGCTATCTGCAGACGCGGCATGGCTCTGGCAGCTATGTGTCGGCGGTTTTACCGGCAGCGCGCCGGCCCGAGCCGAAACCTGCAGCGCCAGCAATGGGAGGGGTATCAAGGCGGGCTTCGCAGTGGCTGGTGGCGCTGGCGACTCGGGGGGAGAGGGCGCCCCGCTCGGGTCATGCGTTTGTTCCGGGGCGGCCGGACATTCAGGCGTTTCCGCTGGCGGTTTGGCAGCGCCTGCTGGCGCGCCACTGGCGGCAAACCAACCCGGCAGAACTGGATTATCTGTCTGCTGGCGGCCATTCCGCCCTCAAGCGGGCATTGGCGGACTATCTGAAGCTGGCGCGTTCGGTTGATGTCGCGGCAGAACAGATCGTGGTGACCAGCGGTACACAGCAATCACTGGATCTATTGGCGCGGCTGCTGGCTGATGCGGGCGATCGGGCCTGGGTCGAAGAGCCTGGCTATCCTGGCACGGTGGCGGCGTTTCAGGCCAATGGCCTGCGGCTGCAAGCCATGCCGGTGGATGGCGAGGGGCTGAACTGGCAAGCCAGCCCAGGCCCAAGCCCCCGGCTGATCTACATCACGCCCTCTCATCAGTACCCAACGGGTAGCGTCATGAGTCTGGCGCGGCGTCTGGCCTTGCTTGAATACGCTGCCGAAACGGGGGCCTGGATCATCGAAGACGATTACGACAGCGAGTTTCGCTACGGCGGCAGGCCGCTGGCGGCGCTGCAAGGTTTAGACCGTAACGGGCAGGTTGCCTACCTTGGCACCTGCAGCAAGATGATGTTTCCGGGCCTGCGCATCGGCTATATGGTGCTACCCCTCTCCCTCGTCGAACCGGCTAGGCGGATGCTGGCCAGGTTGTACCGTGAGACGGCCTACCCCCAGCAGCTGGCGCTGGCGGACTTCATTGCTGATGGCCACCTTGCCATGCACATCAAGCGCATGCGCGCATGCTACGCGCAACGACAGCAGTTGCTGCGCGACCACTGGCAAGCCGAGTTGGGCGATGCCGTGCCTTTAACCGGTGGAGATACCGGCATTCACCTGCTGGCACCTTTGCCGGCAGCGTGTGATGACCGGGCGATAAGCCTGGCAGTGTTGGCAAAAGACATCATTGCGCCCCCCTTGTCTGAATACTGCTTGAGCCCCGAAAAACAAAGGGGTTTGGTGCTGGGTTATGCCGCCGTCAGAGAAGAGGAAATGGCGCCTGCTGTACAGCATTTGGCGCATTGTTTGACCAGTTTTATTTAGGGGTTTTCAGCAACAAAAGCTCGGAGTAGGATGCAGCTCATAAATCGCCTTGACGCGAATCAATAATGAGCTAGTAATCTAAAGCGTGCCGGCTAGAGTGGAACGTCGATTCTCAGACTCGTATTTCGAGGGAAGCCACTACGACTTCTCCATCCAAAGGAAGAAAAGGAGATATTTGTGTTAGCCAAGCGCCTGATCCTGATACTCTGGCCATCATTTGTAGCGGCTGGGGCACTCAATTGCCTGTTTTTTGCCTTGTTTGATCCGCTGGAACTAACCGTTAGCGGCGAGCCGCTATTCACCAGCAGATTGCTGGCTTATTCGCTCGGTTTTTTTGCCTTCTGGATGTTCACGGCCGCTTCAAGCATGCTGACTGTTTTTTTCCAGAAAGAAAAAAGTCAGGTCGATGGTTACTGTCCGGTCAACATGAATAAGCCAGGTAGCAATGGTGGGACTGATCTGGCGCACTGATCAACTATCAAAGAATTAATCAGCAACTGAGTTTACGTTGCGACAAAGCGCAGGCTACGAAAGTGGTCTGCGCTTTTGTTTTTTGTGATTTACCTGATTGGCAAATAAAAGAAAGGGAGGCTGGTATTTTTCAGTTATAGCTGAATGGGTGGTCGCGCCTAACATTTCATGTTGCATCGCAATTCTGTTTCATGATGAAAATGCCGGGTATTTATTAAATTCGGCCGGATTTATTTATCTTGATGGTGTCACAGCAATGACCATCTTTTCTATGGTCGGAAGCAATAAAACTGATTGAAGCTGGATGATTGTCAGGCGAGGGATGAAAGCAATACCCGAAAATTTCAAAGACTGTTGGTCATTTGTATGTGGATGAGAAATTTATTGCGGCGCAATAACCCCAGCAATTTCTGCCAAAATTGATGCGCTGCGGTATGGCGTTATTCGATTGGACTAATTCACCGCAATGGCCAGGTCAATTGCCCTGATTGCTACTGCAGGCAATTCATCTTGAGCGTCCGGGGGCTGCGGTGCTCGACGAACAAATCGGCCTATTACAGCCAGGTTCTGTAAACCTGACGTCAACAGAACCTAAACTACGTGCCATGACAGCAAATCACTTAACCGCCGAGGCACATGGCCATTTGGCTGAATACAACCGGCGTATGAATCGGGTCCTCGACCATATCGACCGGAATCTGGACGGCAAGCTGGACTTGGCGCTATTGGCGGATGTCGCCCACTTTTCGCGCTTCCACTTTCATCGACTGTTTGTCGCCTGGATGGGGGAAACCGTCGGAGATTATGCGCAACGGCGCCGCCTGGAAACGGCAGCTATGCGGCTGAGTTGTACCCGGGTCTCCGTTCTGGAGATTGCGCTTTCAACGGGTTTTGGGTCGGGCGAAGCGCTGGCCCATGCTTTCAAGCGGAAATACGGACTTAGCCCCAGCGCATGGCGCACGGGCGCCGAGTCCAGACGGCAGCAGGCGTTGGCGCAATGGCGGGCAGGGCGACAGTCGTATGGCAGCAATCCTGATCAGCTTGTCCGCAAGCCTGATCAGGTGACGATGGCAGGTATTGACGACCATATGCCTTCTCTTCAACCAGAAAGTGAGATGCATATGGACGTCATCATGACAACTTTGCCTCGGGTTCGCGTGGCGTATCACCGCTATATCGGCTGCTATGGGCCGCAGGTGAATGCTTACTGGCGCGAGGTCGTGGCGCCGTGGATAGGGGCTCATGGGCTGGATGACCCGATTTGTTATGGAATCGGGCGGGATGACCCGGCGGTGACGCCAGCTGATAAATGCCGCTACGACGCTTGCGTCACGGTTCCTGAGACATTTCTGCCCGGTGGTCAGACCGGGGTGTATGACTTGCCCGGTGGTCGTTATGCGGTTGCACGCTTTAAAGGTGATGCGTTGGCCTTGGGCGATGCCTGGATGCAACTGATGCGTGAGTGGCTTCCAGCCAGCGGTTTGCAATGCGACGAACGTCCGGTTTTCGAGCGCTTCACGCCCTCTAGCGGCCAGGATCCTGTCACGGGGGAGTTTTGCTGTGAGCTGTGCTTACCGGTTCGGCCGTTATAAAGCGGTGTTCGAGTTGGCAGCCAGTTAGGCTCTGTTGACGTTTTGTTTCCGGATCGCGTTTCGTCGGAGTTGGGTCTGATGCAAGGCGAAAAGCGCGCCGCTTAGTGGGCTAAGCAAGCGATTTTTAACGCGGCAGCAGGCCCAAATCCGACGAAACCCTCCGGGCCGGGTCGATTTTTGGGGCATGGCGTCGTTAGCGTTCGCTTATTTAGCCCGCTAAACTGCGCTCACCCTGCCTCGCCCTGTCCCAAAACTCGGCCCGGCGCGACCGGAAACAAAACGTCAACAGAGCCTAAAGCTTTATCCGGAACATACCGCCTCAGCCCCCTACGCCAGCCAACAAACCGTACCCTAAAAATACTGACGGACAAGCCAGATGAGCACCAAGACATTTCCCTGCACCGCCTGTGGCGCAAAGCTCGAATTCGCACCCGGCAAATCAGCCCTGCAATGCCCTTATTGCGGTAGTGAAAACAAGATTCCCGAAGCAGAGGTTGAAGAGGTTGTAGCAGCCGTCGAAGAACTCGACTACGACACCTTCCTGCGCAATCGGGCTGGTAACGAACCACTGCTGGAGGCGCAGGCCATCAAGTGTACGGGATGTGGTGCGGCATCCACCCTGCCAGCCAACACCACCGCCGGCAATTGCCCGTTCTGCAACCGGCCGGTTATCGCAGCCAACGCCTACGTCAGCCGGCAGATCCGGCCCAAGTCGCTGATGCCGTTCCAGATCGAGAAAAAGCAGGCCATGCAGCAGTTCAAGGCCTGGATCGACAGCCTGTGGTTTGCACCGAATGCCTTGAAGAATGCCTATCGCGCTGACAATGGCATGCGGGGTATTTACATGCCCTACTGGACTTACGATAGCCACACCGAAACCCGCTATACCGGAGCGAGGGGGGATGACTACTATGTTACCGAGCGCTACACCGAGCAGGTCAATGGCGATACCGTCACCCGCACGCGGGAGGTGCGCAAGACCCGCTGGACGCCGGTTTCCGGCAATGTTGCCGTAGATTTTGACGACGTCCTGATCAATGGCTCCGCCTCTTTGCCAACCGAACTGGCAGACCGCCTGCAAAACTGGAATCTGTCTGCACTCGTACCTTATCGCGACGACTATATTTCCGGATTCACCGTCGAGGCGTATCAAGTGGGCCTGGAGCCCGCATTTGCCAAGGCGCAGAAAGTCATGGAAGCGGATATCAGGATTGCGATCAATCAGGACATCGGCGGCGATCATCAGCAAATTGCCACCATGCACCCGGCGTTTTATGACATTACCTTCAAGCACATCCTGCTGCCGATCTGGTTATCGGCCTATCGCTATCAGGGCAAGACTTATCGCTTTCTGGTGAATGGCCAGACCGGCGAAGTTCAGGGCGAGCGCCCGTGGAGTATCTGGAAAATTCTGGGTGCCATTCTGCTGGTGCTTGGCATCATCGGCATCGCCTATACGGTTACACATCGCAAGCCGAACAACCACTCCCGCCAATCAAACCACTATGGGCAATCGCAGCGTGAAACAGGCACCGGGCTGAAGGTCGGGTTCCACACCAATCAGACCACCCATGCCTTCGATCATCGCCTTGACCAGAAACAGGCCCAGACCCGAACTTGATGCCTGAGCACCTGCCTGAGCAAAACGCTGAAACAGACGGGGCTGGAATTCAGCGGGGATGCCCGGCCCGAAATCCCGCACCGACAACACGGCCCATCCATCCTGTCTTTGGGCAGACAGCACCACTTTGCCTTGAGGCGGCGAAAACTTCACCGCATTGCTGATCAGATTATCCAGCGCCCGCAACAGGCGCTGGCCATCTGCCACAACCTTGAGCCCCGTCGCTGACGAAGCCAGCTCCAGCTCGACACCGCTTGCCGCACCATAACCACGCATATTAGTCAGTGCCTGGGTCAATATACCGTCAAGGTCCTGCGCCGAACAATCGAATTGCATCTGGCCGTTGGCCGCTTTTTCCGAGTCGAGCAGGTCATCAATCATGCGATTCATGCGCTCGGCATTGCCGGAAGCCATCGCCAGCAGCTCACCCAACTGGGCCTGGTTATCTCCAGTCGGCCCAAGCAGATGGCTGATCAAGCCCAAAGCCCCGCGAATCGCCGTCAATGGCGTGCGTAGATCATGGGTAATCGCCATGGTCAGGAGCTTGCGGGCCTCGGTCGCCTCACGCTCGGCCCGCAGTGCTTTGCTGAGGGTGACATTATCAAGGGCATCTTCAACCAGTGTGCCCAGATCACGCAACAGCTGGCGCTCGGCCGGGCCAAACCGGCGGGGCTCCCGGTCGATCACACACAGCGTGCCCATAGCAAAGCCATCGCTGGTCATCAGCGGCTGACCGGCATAGAAACGAATATCCGGCGCCCCCGTCACCAGTGGATTGTCTGCAAAACGTTGGTCCTGCGTGGCGTCTTCAATCACGAAGACATCACTTTGCAAGATGGCATGTCCGCAAAACGAGATGGAACGCGGCGTCTCGCTCGCTTCCAGTCCGACTTTCGACTTGAACCACTGCCGGTCGCGGTCTACCAGCGACACCAGTGCGATCGGCACCTTCAGCAAAGCCGCTGCCAACCGGGTCAGACGGTCGAAGCGGTCTTCCGGGGGTGTATCCAGAATGCGCAACGCCAGCAGCCGGGCAATGCGCTCTTCCTCCTCTTTCGGTTGCGCGGGGGCTTGCATCGACGACTCCTGTCAACAGCCAATATCCCTGATTCAATCAGTGTAGAAGGCCCCGCCGCCGAAACAAAAACCTTTCCCCACCTCAGGCCAGCAGAGTAACCGAGTCCCCCAGCCGAACGATGCCTTGCGTACGGGCCAGCATGTTCATGCCAAAACAGGTACCCATCGACAGCAGGCGGTAGTCATTCAGGGTGCGCAAAGGCTGCTCGTCCAAAGCAGCAACACCACTGGCCGGATCAACCGTCGTGAAAATGCAGCGTGTGCAAGGCTTCACCAATTCAAACTCCACCTGACCGATCCGCAATCGTTGCCATTGATCTTCAATGAACGGTACATCGGTACTGATAACCAGATTAGGTCGGAAATGCCGCATGGTTACCGGTTGCGCAAGCCGGCCATTCAGATCAGCCAGCGAGGCCTCACCAATCAGCAGCAGCGGGTAGCCGTCAGCAAACGACATCGGAATATCGGGCTGGATGCGCAATTTGCGCTCGCTCTGCGCACCGATGTAGACAAGACGGCACTGGATGCCAAGAAAGTCGGAAAACCAGAAATCGGCTTCATCAGAGCCGGCCCAGGCATCAAACTGATAATTCCAGACATTGGTCGCCAGCCTTTCCGTGAAGTCCACCACATTCACCTGCAATGGCTCGCACCCCGGCGCAGAAAAGCAGGCCGATGCCGCATCGGGCTGGGTTTCGATCAACACCATGCGTGGGAAAGCCCGGCCGGTGATGAACTTGCCCATCCCATCGACCAGCATCCAGTGCCGATCAAACGCCAGCCCCATCGGCCCGATCTCGGCTGCGTTCAACGCATTGCCACGGCCCGACTTCAGTGGGTGAGAGTAGATTTCAGTTAGCTGCATGCTTTGCTCCTGGAACAGTTCATGATCTGACAGTAGGGATTCGACACAGCGCCGTCGCCATCCCCCCCGATTTGGGGGCCACCTTATCAAGTCTTGGCGGTAACCAGCCATGTCCAGTCATACAGATTTTCCTGAATCTGTACGCCAAACAGGCGTAAGCAGGTATTTGGCGAGCGATACGGCACAATACTGGTTTTGGCCGGGCCGCTTGAGCGGGCCGGGTCATGGCAAGAGGAAATCTAATGTCGCATGCTCGCTTCGCCTTCCCCGCTTTGCTTGGGGGTGGCATCTCGATTGGTTTTGCCGGAATTCTGGTACACATCTCGGAAGTCGGCCCGGTGGCCTCCGCCTTCTGGCGACTCGCGCTGGCCCTGCCCTTTTTCCTGCTGATCAGCCTGCGCCTGCCCAAGGAAGCCCCACCTTGGCAGCCACACTGGCGCCTGATTGCCGCAGCAGGGGTCTTCTTCGCACTGGATCTGGGTATCTGGCACCTCTCGCTCAGTTTAACAACCATTGCCAACGCCACCCTTCTTGCCAACTGCGTACCGATTTTCGTTACTTTGGCATCCTGGTTGCTATGGCGCGAACCGATCAGCCGGGCGTTTCTGGTCAGCCTGTTGATCACCGTCAGCGGCGCAGCCCTGCTGGCAGGTGAGCATCTGGCCTTTCACCCGGCGCGTGTCCCCGGAGACCTGCTCGGCATCGTTGCCGCCGTGTTTTATTGCGGCTATTTGATGACCATACAGCGCGCCCGGCAATCTCTGGATGCCAGCCGGCTGATGCTGTGGAGTGGCGCTGTCTCAGCCTTGGTTCTGCTGGGTTTTGCTCTGATTCGCCAGGAAGTCCTGTTCCCAACCAGCCTGCAGGGATGGTGGGTGCTGATTGGGTTGGCGCTAGTCCCGCAGGTGTTGGGGCAAACCTTGATCGCCTATGCCCTGGCACATCTCCCGGCCCGTCTGTCTTCGCTGGGCTTGCTGATTCAGCCAGTGGTTTCCGCTGCGGCGGCCTGGATACTGTTCGGGCAGGCACTTTCCCCTCAGCAGTTCATCGGTGCAGCGGTGATCTTGCTGGGGGTATGGCTAGCCAAGCGGCAGGCCGAGAGCTAGGCTCTGTTGACGTTTTGTTTCCGGTCGCGCCGAGTCGAGTTTTGGGGCAGGGCTAGGCAGGGTGAGTGAGGTTTAGCGAGCTAAATAAACGACCCCTAACGACGCCATGCCCCAAAAATCGACCCGGCCCCGAGGGTTTCGCCGGGTTTGGGCCTACTGCCGTGTCGAAAACCGCTTGCTTAGTCCACTAAGCGGCGCGCTTTTCTCCTTGCATCAGGCCCAAATCCGACGAAACGCGATCCGGAAATAAAATGTCAACAGAGCCTAGGTGTCAGGTTCCGCCTGTTTATAAACTTTCCTCGTAAACAGATCCGGCTGTTTAACCTGCCACTGTTTCATAGCCTCAATCGGAGACAAGAAGTTGAGGGCTTTTTGTGGGATGTGATGATTGTAGGCAATGAGGTAGTCGCGCAGGGTCGTTTCGAGTTCTGCCGCACTGGCAAAGCGGGT
>NZ_JARRAF010000079.1 GCF_030129945.1 Parachitinimonas caeni | reverse complement strand
GCGCACACGCCTGGGACGGGCGTGGCGGCGAGACAGAAGCCTCTGCAAGCGAATGCGCGCAAGCCTAAATCAACGACCCGCGAAACCCCAGCTACAAGCCAACGGCTTTAGCTGTGGGAGAGTTCATGTCCATCCGCACATCGAAATAGCCGCGCTGCTGAATCAGACCATCGGCCATGCACTGCGTCTCCAGCCAGTGCAGCTGCTGGCGGTCGGCCACCTGCATCGCGACCTTGCTCAACACCTCGGCCAGTTCGCCGTCCGCCTCGCCACCCCGTGGCCGGAATGCCATATCCATGCGGTTGTGAATCTGATGGCCGAGCGCGTTATGGATCGCTGGCCAGATCTGGTTGATCTCGATGCAGGGCCGGCCCTCTCCCTCCAGAAACACCCGGTCCTCCGGATCCCACTGCAGACCGCCTCCGAGGTAATACTGCTCCAGCCGCAACGCCTGTTCGACATAGGCATCATGCCCCCGCTGCCGCGCCTCATGCAGCAGCTGCCAGTTCTGCAAAGCCAGCGAAGAAGACGCCGCCATGACCCACCCTCCCTCAACAATGGCGCGCAGTCTGCGGGTTGGGCGGGGTGAATGGTCCTAGATAAAATAAAGAGCGAACGTCATTTGGGCGACAAACTTCTTAGTTGGGGGAATATCGGCACTAACCAGGGAATAGGTCTCTAACGCGGACAAAAGGAAGCCCGGTTTCGGCGGCTCGTCGAACTTTCTTCTCTAGAACCGCGTTAAGCGGAATTTCTCGTTGCAATGCCTCGTACAAGTCAAGACCATCCATGCAGATGACTCGCTTTCCACGTCCGAACGCATCAAGCCCCTCATTTGTGAAGCCACTGTTACTGATAAATAAACCTCGGGTCCAAGCAGCTTTTTGGTCGATTTTTCCTTGGAAACTATGTAATTTCGCGACACCTACAGGTGGGTTTTGCCATTTCGCTTCAACTAAGTAGGTTTCACTTTCAAATTGAAAGCTGCCATCGATTTGCTCGCCCCTGACACGGAAGGGCTCACGTGGGTTTAGTCCGTAGGTTTTAAAAAGCTGTTGAAGAAATTTTTCAAATTCATAGCCTCGCCTTTGTGGGTTATCTATCGCTGGAATGGCCATTAGCGCTTCCATCAATTCGTCGAGCATTGGTCGATTGTAGGCGGGTACGGGTGATGGTTTCGGTATTGTGGAACCGACTGTTGGCCCTTCCAGCTGGCTGATTAGAGCTAACAGGCGGCCCTGCGCGTTCTGAACATTTTCTGGTTCGTCATATTGTTGACGTATTGCTTCACGGTATTCCCAAAGTGCCTTAAGCGTTTTGACGACTGTAGGCTTATCTACGGTTTGCAGAAAATAGCGCAAGCGCTTGGCTTTGGATGTTCCATTCTTTTTATATAAGTTGTCATCAATATCAATGTTCAGTTCATTTGCGAAGAACTCCGCCATAGTGCGATCTGAAAAATTAAGGACATAGCCGCTCCCCATTCTAAAGAGCTCATCCAGAAAAAACATGTCCACACTGCGTATGTTTTGAGTTGACATGGTCTGTGTTTCCTCCTGAGCAGGATTTGAGATTTGATATGTTTTATTGGAATCGAATGGTTTATTATATACAAAAAATTGTATAATTTTAAGATGAACGCTCCCAAACCTGTTGAATTTTGCGGCAATTCCCTGGATGACTTGCGAGCTTTTCCGCTAGCTGCCCGGCGGGAAGCCGGGCATCAACTGGATCAAGTGCAGCATGGCTTGGAACCGGATGACTGGAAGCCCATGCATACCGTTGGTCAAGGCGTGCGAGAAATACGCATTCGTGATGCCAGCGGTGCATTCCGGGTGATCTATGTGGCCAAGCTGGCTGATGCGATTTATGTCCTGCATTGCTTCCAGAAAAAGACCCAGAAGACAAGCAAGGCTGATCTGGATCTGGCAGCGAGCCGCTATCGTGATTTACTAAAGGAGATCAAACCATGAGCCAGCAACGTTTTGCCAATGTCTGGGACGCGCTGGAAGACACACCGGCCGAGGCAGAGAACATGAAGCTTCGGTCTGAACTGATGATGGCGTTGAAAAACCACCTGACCCATACGGAAATCAGCCAGGCAGAAGCAGCACGCCTGCTGGGAGTGACCCAGCCCAGGGTGTCCGATCTGATGCGTGGCAAAATCAATCTATTCGGCCTGGATGCACTGGTGAATATGGCGGTGGCTGCGGGCTTGCACATTGAACTGCGGATCAGTGCTGCAGCCTGATGATGAGCGAATCGGAGAGCCTGCCTGCAACAGTGCTCAGGCGCTGGGGTGAACAACTCGCTGACGTGGGGAGCAGGCTGTCGGCGGGGCAGATGCTGATCAACATGGGAGAGACCGCTCTGCCGATTCTCGCGGGCATCTTGGATGGGACGGCTTGCAACCGGTTTGGAGTGCCTTATCGGCGGTTTGGGCCAGTTATCGAAAGCGTGCTGCACATTGCCGGTGCGTTGGGGGCGGTTGCCCTGCCACTCGCGCCAGCGATTCGTGAAGAGGTGAAAGCAGGCCGTGCTGCGGCCATACGTGCCCTGACCGCGCAAGGTGTACTGGAATTGGAAACCGTAGAGGTATTGAGAGAGGTGATCCGCACGCCACGGGGAGGGCAGGACTTTGATTGGGTGATAGAAGCTTCCCATGCCCTTGCTCGGTATGGTTTTGCCAAAGAACTGGACCGCAAGCACCCAGGATGAAAACCGAGGTCGCGTACCAGCGCTGAACGGGTGCTACTGGGGGCGGTCAGGTATCCAGAAATACAAAGGCGCCCACAGGTTTGTCCTGCAAATGTGCCAGCAAACAATCAAGGCCGACACCAGCTAGGCGCAACGCTGCATTATGTCCCTTGGGCAGCGCATCAATCATGTGCCGGAAAAAATGGATTTCCGTTATCGTCAGCTGAATGGCGTCGGCACGGATCAGTGTCTGCGGACCATTCCCCAGAGGCCGCCTGACCGTTGAGAGCCGGGTAAACACCGTGTTCAGTGGTATGTCACGCGATGCATGATTCACCACGACTACCCGCCCATCCCGCAATACCCTATCAGCAAACACCTGTAAGTTTGGTGATGCCTCGTGGCGGGGCGTCATATCGTCTGCCCGACGCTGCGACGCCAGGGCTTCGAACCCTTCAACGACCTCGGAAAACAGATCACGCTGCATGGACGACCTCCCGCCCCATGGATTTCACTATGCGCAGGATACACCCCCTAAGCCCGCATCCCCGACCGTTGCCGTTGTGGCTGCAAGGTCTCGCGCCAGCTCGGTTTGGTGGGCGGCGCTGGGGGCGCAACAGGTTCGGTCAGGCCCAGGCAGACATACTGCAAGGCATCGTGCGGATGCGAAGCCTGATTCTTGTCCGGGTAATCCTGAAACCGCGCTTTTCCCGCCACAGCCAGCCGGATCAAGCCGCAACGCCTGCTGGATGCGCGTGGCGGGGCTGACCGGGAAATAAGATAAATTATACTTTTGTATAATATTTGAGTTAAGATCCTTGGTGAGCAAGGCATCCCACTTCAATGAGTTGAAGTCCTGCAAATAAGGTTTTAGGAGGTTATCCCACCATGCGTGCTACCAATCTGCGCAAAGTCGGCGGTTCGGTCATGATGGCCGTGCCCACCGCCATGTTGGATCAGCTCGATCTGCAGGCTGGCTCAACCGTGGCCCTGAGCATTGAGCAGGGCAAGCTGGTCGTCACCCCCTCGGCAAAGCCCCGCTACACGCTCGAACAACTGCTGGCGCAATGCGATGCTGCCGCCCCGGCGGTCGAGGCCGATCAAGACTGGCTGTCGGATCGACCCATTGGCAATGAGCTGCTGTGATGGAGCGCGGCGACATCTACTTGGTAGGGCTCGACCCGGTGCTCGGTAACGAGCAGCAAGGTAGCCGGCCAGTGCTGGTGGTCACCGTCAAAGCCTTCAACCAGCTGACCGGGGTGCCGGTGGTCCTGCCCATTACCAGCGGCGGAAATTTCGCGCGGACTGCCGGCTTTGCCGTCAATTTGGCCGGGTCCGGCCTGCAGACCACGGGCGTGGTCCGTTGCGATCAGCCGCGCGCGCTGGACCTCAAGGCGCGTAAGGGCCGGAAGCTGGAAGCCGTCCCACCCGACATCATGGATGAAGTCCTGGCCAGGCTGGTGACGCTGTTTGAGTAAGTCTTTGGCGTGTGGCCTGGCCGGGTATGTTTTAGCGAATGCGTATCTGAACTTTTACAATTCGAGATGTGAATCTCAAGAGTCCCGCAACGTAGGCACCCAAAGTGCTTGCCCCTCCATTTTCTTCGCCAGTTATGTTGCTATGCTGAACAAATTTTTTCTTGCTATCACCTCTTCTCTCCTATTAGCACTCGGTGGTTGTGCGACTGAACCGGTTAAGCCGTTCATTGTTGAATCAGCCCGCCAGAACTTGCTTCCACCACCTGCAGATAAGGCGCAGATTGTTTTTCTTGAGCCCATTAACGCGATTCAAGGGCTCGTTCCCGTCGGACTCTATGATGTCAAAGATGACGGTCGAGCACTGCTTGCTATCACAGGGGCCCAAAGCAAAGCTGCAGTCCTGCTGACACCGGGACACCATCGGCTCATGGCAAATCACTCGGGCATGATTGCACATTTCCTGGACGCCAATGTCGAAGCTGGCAAGCGTTACTATGTACTGGTTCGTTTTATCTACGGCCGTGGGTTCCAGCTTAGGCCGTTGCGCAATTCAGGCCCATCGGACTACACGATTCAGAATAAGAATTTTCCATCCTGGATTTCCAGCACACGCTTTGTGGAAATGACGGGTGATGGAGAAGGTTATTTTGAAAAAATCAGAGCGGCAGTCAGCAAGACTGAGGCTGAAGGATGGAAAGCATGGCAGGAAAAGTCTGAAGAGGAACGCAAGGAACTCACGCTGAACCCGCAGGACGCTGTGCCACTGTAGCGTTCTCAGAAAGTGCGGCAACGAGATGCCAGGCGCCATTCCCTCTGACCGTACTAGCGCCCGTGTGCCCTCTAAGCCCGCATCCCTGACCGTTGCCGTTGTGGCTGCAAGGTCTCGCGCCAGCTCGGTTTGGTGGGCGGCGGTGGGGGCGCAACAGGTTCGGTCAGGCCCAGGCAGACATACTGCAAGGCATCGTGCGGATGCGAAACCTGATTCTTGTCCGGGTAATCCTGAAACCGCGCTTCTCCCGCCACCGCCAGCCGCAGGTAGCGATACAGACCATTGAATCAGGGCCTCATCCATATCAAATCAACGGCCAAGGCCCCGCCTTACAGATCTGTAGGTAGCGCCTCCTTATACGGCCCATTGCATTTGTCACCGTTTTCTCCGTTAGGCCGATTTTCTCTGCCGCGACCTTGATCGGAAACCCGTCGACCAGAACCAACCTAGCGGCATCCGAGGCCGCAGCGCTACGCCCTGTCAAGCAGCACTGAAACTGCTCGGGTGTCAGTCGCAAAGTGGCATAAGGGGGTAGAAGGGGGTTGCGAGGCATGGGTCATCCAGAAAATTGCCGACTCTACCTCGACAATGACAAATCGTCACGTTTCTGCCTGTTCCTTAGACTGCAAGCGGGCACGTAAGCTTGCTGATCGCTTGGTCGCACACTGATTAGGCAAGCCCGCGAACTCCACCATCCCGCGGCGCTTGAGCTTCTCCAGCACGCTCGCATGGATCACAGCTAAAGGCAGATCGTGCGCAATGCGCTGCCGCACCTGTGTCTTGGTTTGACGGGTCCTGCCTACGATACCGTGTTGCCGACACAAAGAATCCAGATCCTCCCGCCACAGAAAGCCGGACAGGTCATAGGGGTCCACTCGCGGATTAGCCTCAGCCGCCCGAAAAAGCACCAAACCACCCAGATCATCCACCACGATCAGCCCCACCGACTGTGGAGTTATGTCGTAGGCCTCAGTCAGATGCGAGGCATGCACACACAACCAGGTCGCGTCGAAGACCCGTTGATACGCCGCGCATTGGGCGGGCCAACGGCGAAGTGAATCCGCCCCGGACTTGATTTCGTAAGCAATCAGCTGGTTGCTGACCAAGGCGAGATCTGCTCGGAACTGACTATCGATGGTTGACCCTGAGTGACGATTCACAAAACCCAGTTCATTGATCAAATTCGCGGACTCGTCCAAATCAAAGTGAGCCCTGATCCAGGTCCGCAGTTGATCCCTGAGCTGGTCTGGTGGTCGGTGCAAACCGTGTTGGATTTCCATGTCAATGGTCATATCAATGCCCTTCCTCTCCCCCCAGCGCGACAACCAGATCGGTCATCAAGCCCCGCAGCTCCCCTACCAGCAGAGTCAGCGTGGCATCGAACAGCAGGTCGGCGCTGCCTGCGTCGGTGTCCTTGAGCTGGTCTTGCAGCAGATCCAGCATGGCCAGGC
>NZ_JARRAF010000078.1 GCF_030129945.1 Parachitinimonas caeni | reverse complement strand
AAAGCGCGCCGCTTAGTGATAAGCCACGCGATTTCCCGTCTGGGCGCACAGGCTGTAAGGCTTGCATCGCAAGCCAACAGCCTGGCAGTCAACGCGGCAGCAGGCCCAAATCCGGCGAAACCCTCCGGGCCGGGTCGATTTTTGGGGCATGGCGTCGTTAGGGTTCGCTTATTTAGCTCGCTAAACTGCACTCACCCTGCCTCACCCTGCCCCAAAACTCGGCCCGGCGCGACCGGAAACAAAACGTCAACAGAGCCTAAGGCAACCGTGTCGGCCCTGCCAGGATTGGGTGGGGTCCGAAGTCGGGGATGCGGGGTGGGTCGGCAGCCAGGGCGCGGCGGGCTTCGTCGAGGGCGGCTGTGAGCTGGGGGTCGCGGCCGGCAGCGTAGTCCTGCGGCGCGATGTCCACGTCGATCTGTGGTTCGGTACCGTAGTTTTCGACGCTGAAACCCACATCGCGGAACCAGAAAGAGAATTCCGGTTGCGTGGTTTCCGTGCCATCCACCAAGTCGTGGGTAGGATGAATGCCGATCACGCCCCCCCAGGTGCGGCGACCAATCAGCTTGCCCAGGTTCATCAGCTTGAAACAGTGCGAGAACATATCGCCGTCTGATCCGGCATGCTCGTTGGTGATGGCAACCATTGGTCCGAATGGCGAATCGTGCGGATAGGGTGCCGGGGCGCCCCAGCGTTGCAGGTCATAACCCAGACGTTTGCGTGCCAGCTTTTCGAGTAGCAGCGGCGAAACATGGCCGCCGCGATTGAAGCGCACATCAACGATCAGGGCTTCCCGTTCGATCTCGGTGTGATAGAGGCGGTGAAATTCGGCAAAGCCTTGCGCGCCCATGTCGGGGATATGCAGATAGCCGATACGGCCGCCGCTTTCGGCGTGCACCCGAGCCCGGTTGGCCTCGACCCAGTCGCGATAACGGGCAGGGACTTCGTCGCTGAGGGTTTTGACGACGATGTCGCGTGGCTGGCTGCCATCGTGATTGGCAACGGTCAGTACCACTTTGTTGCCGCGCTGTTTAACCAGCCGTGCGCCGGGTGGGGTATGGGCATCCAGCGGCTGGCCGCCTATTGCCAGCAGGCGATCACCCAGTTTGATCTGAACGCCGATGCCGGCCAGGGGCGAGCCGGCTTTGGGCTTCCAGCCATCGCCCTGCACGATGCGATCGACACGGTAGCAGCCGGCATCGCTATCCCAGAAGAAATCGGCGCCCAGATGACCCAGCGAGACATAGGGGGGCTCGCGGTAGTCGCCTTCAAATTCGTAGCAATGCGAGGTACCGAGTTCACCTTGCAGCTCCCAGACGAGATCGGAGAACTCCCCACGGCTGCCGATGCGTTCGACCAGCGGCGCATAGCGCTGGTACATCGCCGGCCAATCGATGCCGGACATATCGGCCACCCAGAACTGGTCACGCTGCAGGCGCCAGACTTCACGCAGCATCTGTCGCCATTCAGCGCGCGGATCAACGGATACGCGCAGGCGATCAAGGTCGATCCAGCCCGTCTTGCGGTTGCAATCATCGCTATCGTCTTCGTCGTCATCGGGTTTCTCGCCGGCCTTGAGCACGCGCAGCTGGTCTTCGCTCTGATAGGCCAGCGTGCTGCCATCAAGTGACAGCATGAAGCCATCGACTTCATCGAGAAGTCGCTTGCGTTCCTGTTCGGCAAAGTCATAGCACTCCAGCACGCCCTGCGCGTCGTCTTCGCCGTGGCCTCCTTCCCCGGTGCTTCCTGCAACCGGAAATACCGTCCAGAGGGCTTTACCCTTGATGCCGGCAATCTGCCCGTAGATGCCTTCCTTGACCGGAAATGCGGCGATACGACCTTCGATGCCATCAAGTTCTATGGCGATGGGATGATCCGACTCTTCCTCCTCGTCGTCAGACTTGGCCTCGTCGGGACCATGCGGCAGGGGCTCGAAAGGCTGGGGGACATCGCGCCGCAGCGCCACCAGATAGGGTTTGGCGCCGCGTGGGAAATTCAGGTCGAAATACATGCTGTCGTAAACCGGATCGAAAGTCCGATAGGACAGGAAGTAAAGGAAATTGCCTTCGGGGTCGAAGGCCGGGCAGTAATCCTTGAATTCGGGCCGGGTAATCAGCCGGGTGTGGCCGGTGGCCAGCTCGGCCAGTTTGATCGACTGCGTGCGGGCCGTGGCCGGAAATTCATAGGCCAGCCAGAGCCCATCCGGCGACCAGGCAAAGTGGTTGATGCGGCCAAAGGCGCTGGTGTCGAGGGTTGTGGTCTGCCGTGTATCAAGATCCACCATCAGCAGTTGATTGCGATGATTGGTCAGCGCCAGTCGATTGGCTTTGGGGGATACCTGCAGGTTGAGTACCCGGCCCAAATCGGCATCCAGCACGTCGCGGCTGCCATCGGTATTGAAAAGTTCGAGCCGTTCTTCGCCGGTTTCGTCCGAGATTGCAATCAGGGTCTTGCCGTCATGCAGCCACTGCGGATGGCGATAGCGCACGCCATCGCCCATGCCGTACTGACGGGGCGCTTGCTCCCAACAGGGCAGGCTGAAGCACTTGCCGCGAATTTCAAGGGCCAGGCTATGGCCTTGCGGGTGAATCGACCAGCTGGCCAGAAATTCGGCCGGATCGACAAACTTGCGTGCGGCCTGTGCGCGTGCTGTGGCGACCTGGATATCAAGCTTGTGACTGGTGCCGCTGGCCGGGTCGAACAGCCAGAGGTCTCCGCCACACTGATAGACGATGCGACGGCCATCGCTGCGGGCCTGACGGGCGTAGTACTCGGTATGTTGGGTGTGGCGGGTCCGGTCACTGCCATCTTCGCGGCAGGAATAAAGATTGCCGACGCCTTCGACGTCTGAAATGAAGTAGAGCCGATCACCGATCCAGCAGGGGTTGGCGATATTGCCACCCAGCTGATCGAGCCGCTGGAATTCGCTGCTACCGGGCGGCGCAGTCCAGAGGGTGCCGACCCGCCCGCCACGATAGCGCTTCCAACGGGCGGGGTCTTCGCAGTTGCGGCCGATCACGCGTGCACCAGTGGGGCTGTGGGCCAGATCGCTGGCCAGCCCGAATGGCAACAGCTGGGGTAACCCGCCATCGGGGCTGATGCTGTACATCTGGTAGAAGCGGAAGAAGGGTTGGCCGTGGGTGCTGGAAAACAGGATGCGGCCATCGCTGGTCCAGCCGCGCACCCGCAGATCGGCACCCGTGTAGGTGAGGCGGCGGGTTTCGCCTCCTTGTGCTGGCATCAGGTAGACCTCGGGGTGGCGTTCGTCACGCGAGACGAAGGCCAGCCATTGACCATCCGGCGAGACGGCAGGGTAGGCGGGCTCACCCAGACCGGCAGTCAGGCGTCGGGCGTAGCCGCCACTGACAGGGACCGACCACAGGTCGTCGTCGCAGACAAAATAAACGGTGTCACCGTGCAAGGTGGGGTAACGCAGATAGGCAGTGTTATGCATTGTCTTATTCTTGATGGGCTTGAGACGCTGTTGACGGGCTTCTGTGCGGACAAAAGCACCTCAACAGAGTCTGAGGTGGCAAAGAGGGCTGGCGGCCTGTCGGACTTTCGATGCGCGGGCGGAATTCGCGGGTTGAACAGCCCAGTTTTGCTGGTTTTTTTGTTGCATAGGCTCACTATGCGCCTCAAAAACCAGCAAAACGGGTCTCGTTCTCCCGCGTTTCCGCCTGCGCGCCCGAAGGTCCGAAAGGCTGCTAGGCGCTGTTGACGTTTTTTCCGGACCGCAAATCTTGCGTCAACAGAGCCTAGCCCACTCTGCTGAAAAGCTTACTTCTTGGCCTGCTTGGCCTTGAATTCCTGAGCGGATTCCTCTGCGGCCTTCTGGATCTTCTGCATCATCGGGCCCATGCGCTGCTGGGTTTCGGCTACCGACTTTTGCATCAGCAGCGGCATTTTTTCGATGACGACCTTACCGGTGGGGCTTTGGTAGAAAGTGATCAGGCCATCTACGTCTTCCTGGGTCAGTGACTCTTTATAGATCTTCACGTAGATGGGCTTGTACTTATCCCAGGTCAGCTCGTCCTTGATGATGACGGCCATTTTCTTGGCGAAGCTATCCATGTATTGCTCGGCATCCTTGCGCTTTTCGGGCGGCAGGTTCTGGGCATCCATCATCTGGGTGAACATGGGTTTGATCATGCCGTTCACCTGATTGGAAATCGAGTCAACCAGACGTTTGGTCTGGGTGACTTCGAGCAGCTTCTCTACCGACTTGTCGCTGGGTGGGGCTGCCAGGGCAGACAGGGGGAGGAGGGCGATCAGGCCGGCAAGAATGAATTGGCGCACAGTATTCCTTTCGAGTTGTACGAGGTTGAATGCTCCATTTTGGGCTTTGCGGGCAGGCTTTGCTACTGAAAATCCGGTGCGCAACCAGAAAGCCCGAGCAGAAACACCTATGATGAGTGCAGATAAGCGCTTGTTTGCAAACAGGCTGTGCGGCGGTATTCAGGGCGCCGGGGCGCACCAGATTCGGAGTTGCTTGGCTCGAAAACCAGCAGAACTCTCCGGCCCGGCACCACCGGAAACAAAACCTCAGCAGAGCCTGGGCGGTGTGAACCTTGCCCACTGTTTGCAGCGGCCATTCAAAATGGGGTCGGGATAACGATTGATCGCGGTCGCACAGGAGGGGACTTGTGACCATGCTCGCTTTTCGCAGGGCGTTGTGCTGGCTGCTCCTGGCTTGGCTTGCCTGCGCGAGGGCGGAGCCTGTGCGCGCTGTCACCCTGCAACTGAAGTGGAAGCATCAGTTCCAGTTTGCTGGTTACTACATGGCCGAGGCCAAAGGCTACTACCGCGAGGCAGGCTTGACGGTGGCGATGGTCGAGGCCGATTCGCGTCATGACCCGGTATCGGAAGTGCTCAAAGGTCGAGCCGAATTCGGCACCGGAACCACCGATCTGGTCTTGCAGCGGGCACAGGGCAAGCCCGTGGTGGTGCTGTCGGTTCTGATGCAGCATTCGCCGCTGGCCATCATGGCGCTGGCCCGGTCTGGCATCGAGCATGTGCATGGTCTGGCTGGCAAACGCCTGATGCTGGAGCGCGATGCGGCCGAGTTGCTGGCCTATCTGAAGCGGGAGGGGCTGACGCCACCCCATATCACGCTGATCCCAACAAGTTTTGAAGTGGACGACCTGTTCAGTGGACGGGTCGAGGCGCAGGCCATCTACTCGACTGACGAGCCCTTCGAGGCGAGGCGTCGGGGCATTGAATACTTTTTGTTCTCGCCGCGTGCCGAAGGCATCGACTTTTATGGCGACAACCTGTTCACCCGACAGGATCTGCTCCAGAAAGAGCCGGAGCTGGTCAAAGCCTTTGTCGCCGCCAGCATGAAGGGCTGGCGCTATGCGCTGGAGCATCCTGATGAAGCGATCAATCTGATCTACCACCAGTACAGCCAGCGTAAGTCGCTGGATGCCCTGCGCTATGAGGCAGATGAGATGCGCAAGCTGATGATGCCCGAGCTGGTCGAGGTCGGTTACATGAGTCCCAGCCGTTGGCTGCATATTGCCAGTGTGTATCGCGAGCTGGGCTTGATTGGTGCCGAACCGGATATGGAAGGCTTCTTGTACTCGGCCAATGTTCCGCGTGTGCCGGCCCCTCCAGACCGGTGGCTGCTGGGCGGCAGCGTGCTTGGGCTGACGCTGCTGTTGCTGGCTTGGCTTGGCTGGCGCTGGCGGCGAAGGGTAAAGCGGCTGGAGGCCGCGCTGCTGCTGGCGCAATGCCATCAGACCGACATCGTGATCTACGATGGCCTGACAGAGTTATTCAATGAGCGCTTTCTTGGGCAGATGCTGCCGCGTGAGCTGATCCGCATGGGGCGCCGTGGATTGCCCTATTCGGTGTTACGTATCGAACTGGATAACCTCACGGCGGTGATTGAACGACAAGGCCGACTGAGGGCAGACAGCCTACTGCAGAATCTGGCCGACTATTTGCGGGATGGCTGCCGGCGCGGGGATGTGGTCTGCCTGCTTGAGGATGGTTCTTTCATTGTCTGTATGCCAGACACCTCCAGACCTGAGGCACAAGCCAAGGCAGAGGATCTGCGGCGTCGCATTTCGGCGACCAGCGCCCTGCAAGCGGGGTTTGTGGTGCCCACCACGGTGTCGATTGGCGTGGCGAGCTTTCCGGCAGATGCCCTGCAGGCGAGTTATCTGCTGGCGATGGCAGGGCACGCCCTGACCAAAGCCAAGGCGGCCGGCAAGGATCAGGTCGCGGTGGCGGACTAGGTGGTTAATGCCTATGGTTGGAGAAGCCTAGGCTCTGTTGACATTTTATTTCCGGATCGCGTTTCGTCGGATTTGGGCCTGATGCAAGGCGAAAAGCGCGCCGCTTAGTGATAAGCCACGCGATTTTTAACGCGGCAGCAGGCCCAAATCCGAAGAAACCCTCCGGGCCGGGTCGATTTTTGGGGCATGGCGTCGTTAGGGTTCGTTTATTTAGCTCGCTAAACCGCACTCACCCTGCCTCGCCCTGCCCCAAAAC
>NZ_JARRAF010000077.1 GCF_030129945.1 Parachitinimonas caeni | reverse complement strand
ACCGCGAATCCGACCTGAACTTCGTGTCGCGGCTGATGGAAGAAGAAGGCATCTACTATTACTTCGAACATGGGGGCGGCAAACATACCCTGGTGTTGGCCGATGGCATCGCCAGCCACAGCCCGGCTCCCGGTTTTGAACAAGTCCCGTTCTATCTGGGCGGGCAGGATGGCGGCATGACCGTCAACCGCGAGCATATGGCCCACTGGCGCACCGAGAAATCCGTGCAGCCAGCCGACTACGTGCTCAACGACTACGACTTCCTCAAGCCCAAGGCCGACCTCAAGGTCAAAGCCATCGTCGACCGCGAACACCCCCAGGCTAAACATGAAATCTACGACTACCCCGGCCAATACGTGGACCCCGGCGTCGGCGAGCACTACGCCCGCGTCCGCATCGACGAGCTGCAGGCCCGGCATGAACGGGTGGTCGGCCAAGGCCCGGTACGCGGCCTGCCGGTCGGTTATCTGTTCAGCCTGACCGAGCACCCGCGTGGCGACCAGAACCGGCAATATCTGGTGGCCCAAGCCACCCTGCATCTATCCGAATCCGACTACCGCTCGGGTGGCGGCGAGTGGGAAGCCCAGGTCGATATCCAGGCCCTGCCCTCCAACCTGCCGTTCCGGCCCGAGCGCAGCACGCCGAAACCCATCGTGCAAGGCCCACAGACGGCCGTCATCGTCGGCCCGGCTGGCGAAGAGATCTGGACCGACGAACATGCGCGGGTCAAGGTGCAATTCCACTGGGACCGGCGCGGCAAGAAGAACGATCAGTCCAGCTGCTGGGTACGGGTGTCGCAACCCTGGGCCGGCCAGAACTTCGGCATGGTGGCGATTCCGCGCATCGGTCAGGAAGTGGTGGTCAGCTTCCTTGAGGGCGACCCGGATCAACCGCTGATCACCGGCCGTGTCTACAACGCCGACCAGATGCCACCGTGGGACTTGCCCGGCAACAAGACCCAGTCCGGTATTCTCAGCCGCTCCAGCCAGGGCGGCCACTACGACCACGCCAACGCCCTGCGCTTCGAAGACAAGAAGGGCGCCGAAGAAGTCTGGCTGCACGCCGAGAAGGATCAGCGGATCGAGGTCGAGCATGATGAGAGCCATTGGGTGGGCAATGACCGGCGCAAGACCATCGACCGCGATGAGACCACCATTGTCCACCGCCACCGCACTGAGACCGTCGATGGCAATGAAACCATCACCGTTCACCAGAACCGCACGGAGACGGTGGACCAGAATGAAACCCTCACCATCCACCAGAACCGCAAGGAACGGGTCGATCACAACGAAACCATCTCGATTGGCGATAACCGCAATGAGGATGTGGGCAAGAATGAGTCGGTGACCATCGGTGGCAACCGCAACAAGACCGTCCGCAAGAATGAGGACGTGAATATCGGCAAGAACCGCAGTGAAAAGGTGGGTAAGAACCAGTCCACCAAGATCGGCATGATGAAAAACGAGCTGGTCGGGATGATGTCGAATGAAGTCGTGGGCTTGGCCAAGACCACGACGGTAGGTGGGGCTTATGCGGTGACGGTGGGCGCCACCATGAATACGACGGTGATGATGTCGCAGACCGAGCAGATTGGCCAGAACAAGACCGTGACAGTTGGCAAGGCATTCAAGATCAATGCTGGCGATGAATTTGAGGTGGTCTGCGGTAAGGCGGTATTCCGCATGACCAAAGACGGCAAGATCACGATCTCCGGCACGCAGTTCCACTTTGAGGCCGGTGGCGATGTTCAGATCGTCGGCAAAGTGATTGATCTGAACTGATCTGAACTGATGTCGAGCCGGCTCCGCATCCTGTCCAACCTATCTGCCCAGAGGTGGCATGCCCACCTCACCGACCATTGATGCAAACACTCAATTTCACCCCTCACCCTGCCTTGGTGTTTGACGTGCTGGACCAACACCAGCAGGAGTTTCATGTGGCGGTACTGCGCGCCAGTTATCGCATTGGTGATGATGGCACCTTGGAGCCGACTGCCGAGCAAGGCCCGCTCTGTGTTGAAGATGAATACTGGGGCGAGATGAATCGCAGCAGTATCCGTCAGGAAAGCGATCTGGCACCGCATAAGCCCAAGACCGACATCATCGTGCTGGCGGATGCTTACGCGCCAGAAGGCGAGCCTTTGCGGCAATGGCAGGTGGGGCTGCAGATTGGTTCGCATCGGAAGATATTGAATGTCACCGGTCCACGCGAGTGGCGGCGGGGCTTGATGGGTGGATACAGCCTGAGCGAGCCGGAAAAGATCGACCGGCTTGCCCTGCGTTACGAATGGGCCTGGGGGGGCGAAAACCGGATCGACGCTGCCGAGCCCAATCTACCCCCCCTTCTGCACGAAGCCTGCATGAGCAATCCGGTGGGGCGGGGCTTTGCCCACGAAGACTGGCTGCGCCAGAACAAACCCGAAGTGATTGCGGCCCCGCAGATTGAATCCCCTGATGACCCGATCCGCGAGTTTGGTAAAGCCTATGCGGCCCAAGGCTTTGGCCTGATCACCCGCGCCTGGCAACCCCGGCTGGCCCTGGCGGGGACGTATGACGAGGCGTGGCTGGAGAAACACTGGCCCCATCTGCCACAGGATCACGACTTTGCGTTCTGGAACAGCGCTCATCCGGATTTGCAGGTGCCTTATCTCAAAGGTGACGAGACGGTCGTCCTGGCGCATTTGACGCCCGAGGGGCGTCTGCAATGCCAGTTGCCGGCGATGGCGCCGCTGGTGTTTGTCCGCTATGCCGATCAACCGGCCGAATCGCTGATACCGGTGCTGGATACCCTCATTATCGACACCTACCAACGCGAAGTGGTTTGCGTCTGGCGCACTTCGTTTCCCACCCAGCCTGAAGTCGATCATGTTGCGATTCACATGGCAGATCGCCGCTTGGTACCGGGAGCTGCCGCATGACAACCCGCCCTGGTGCCAATAAGACCGACACGGTCATCGCCGTATCAATGACCCCGGATGTCTGCAAGACCCCGGTGGGCAGCAGCATGCTGCCCGTGCCTTACATGATCATTGCCCGGTTTGGCAGCTCAAACCAGACAGCGCCCTCGGTGCGTTACAACAAGATCGAAGCCTGGGCGTATGGGCAGAGCCATGTCCCGCAGGTGATCGGCGACCAGCCGGGCGTCGGCGGGGGTGTCAAATCGCAGGTCAATGCCAAGATCGCCATCCCCAAGACCAGTAGCGAGACCGTCAAGATTGCCCGCCAGAAGACCATTCGCGATGGCGATCTGGTCTGGATGAATGCGCCGCTGGCCAGCCTTAGCCCCAAATTTCGCAAGATTGCCCAAGCCGTGGGGGATGGCCTTGCCAAGACCGGGCAGGCTTTGCAGGAGAAGGCTGGCGAAGTTGAGAAGTCTTTGAATGACAAAGTCGCCAAGGCCGACGGCTATGTCGATAAGGCCGGCACCTATCTCAAGGACAAGCTGGCCGCTGCCCGGCAGGCCGATATGCAGATGGTGGATGCCTTGGCATCGGGTTTGCCCGAACCACTGCGCAAAGCCGTACATGAAGCCAATCGCCAGCGTACCGGCCTGGGCACCGGGATTGTGGAATGGGCGATCGATACCACAGGCGATGCCGCCAAGTTGGCCTATCACGGCCCTGCCAACACCGTTGGCAAAGTGATCCGGGTGCCCAAACAGTTTGGCCGGCTGATGCAGATCCGCAGCCCGGCTGACTTGCAGAAGCTTGGCAAAGAAGAGCTGGAAGCGCTGAAGAAAGAGTACGAAGAGCTCAAAAAGACCGTTTCCAACTTTCCAGACAACGTTAAACAGACTTTCCACGAACAGTTCGGCAAGCCGTGGGAAGCCGGGGAGTATGGTCAGGCCATTGGCCGGGGATTACCGGAAGTCGTGGGCTTGTTCTTTGGCATCGGCGAAGCCAAGGCGGCGCTGTCTACCGCCAAAGCCGGCATGAAAATCGGCACCAAGGTCGAGACAAAGGTGCTGAAAGAAGAAGCCAGCCATGCGCCCAAGCCGCATACCGAGGCCCCCAAAGCGGATGGCAAGAAAGCGGAGGCCAAACCACAGCACGAAAAGCCGGAAGAGCGCCAAGGCAAAGGCCAGACCCAGGACAACACCCACGTTGAAAAAAATACCCAGCAGGAAAGCCAGGGCTCGCACTGCAGCAAGCCTTGTGGCGCCACCAAGAGCCCTGTATTCATCGCCAGCGGCGAGAAACTGCTGGTCGCGCTCGACTTCGACCTGCCCGGCCTGCTGCCCTTGCGCTGGAGCCGCTTCTATCGTTCGTCCAACCGCACAGTAGGCCCGCTGGGCCGGGGCTGGACGGTTGAGCAGTCGCAATGGCTGCTGGTCGAGCCCGACCAGGTCAGGTTGATCGACGAAAGTGGCCGTGCCATCTCCTTTCCGTCGCTGACACCCGGCCAGCGTCACTACGACGGCTTCGAGAAACAAACCCTGCTCCGGGCCGAAGATGGCCAGTGGTGGCTGGAACAAGCCAATGGCGACCAACTCGGCTTTGCCCCGATGGCCGATCAGCCGGCGATTCACCGGCTGGCCGAGCTGAAGGATCGCAACGGCGCGCGCCAACTCTGGCATTACGATGCCGAAGGCCGCTGGGTTGGCCTCACCGACAGCGCGGGCACGGTGCTGAGCTTTCATCTGACACCGGCCGGCCTGATCGGCCAGATCCACTACGGCCCTGACTTGCTGGTCAGCTACGACTACGACGACCAGCATCGGCTGATCGCCGCCACCGATGCCGCCGGCTACCGCCGCACTTACGCTTACGACGCGCAACACCGCCTGACCCGCTACACCGACCGTTTGGGTTTTGGCAACAACGCCGAATACGGCCCGCATGGCCGGGTCAGCCGCACCTTTGGTGACGACGGCAGCAACGAACTGCAGTTTGATTACCGGCCGTTCCAGCAACTCACCCGCATCCGCAACGCGCTGGGCGATGTCACCGAATACCACTACGACGACCGGCTGCAGATGAGTCGGGTGGTCGATGCCCTCGGCCGCATCACCCGTTACGAACGCGATGGCGACGGCAACCTGCTGGCCGTCATCGCGGCCGATGGCAGCCAGCAGCGCAGCCAGTACGACGAGCGTGGCAACCTCCTGGCCGAGATCGACGCCGCCGGCGTGGCGCAAAGTCTGGCCCGCTACAACGCCCTCGACCTGCCCGAACAGATCACCGATGCCTTGGGCCACGTCTGGCACTACCAATACGACGAACGCGGTAACCTGCTGGCCGAAACCGACCCCCTCGGCCACCGCACCCGCTACGAACTCGACCATCAGGCCCTGCCCATCGCCATCACCGACGCGCTGGGCAAACGCAAACAGCTCGAATGGGACCACCGGGGCCTGCTGCAACGCTATACCGACTGCTCGGGCCGGCAGACCCACTACCAATACGACCGGCTGGGCCGCCTCACCGCCCTGGCCGATGCCCTGGGCCAGACCACCCGCTTTACCTACGACCCGCTGGGCCGGCTGACCCAGGTTACCCAGCCCGACGGCAGCCAGGAACGCTACGACCTCGACCGCGAAGGCCGCTTGCTGGCCTACACCGACGCCGAAGGCCGGGTTACCCGCTACCGCTACGACAGCCAGGGCCAACCGCTGCACCGGCTCGACGCTGCTGGCCGCGCCATCGAATACCGCTACGACGTACTGGGCCGGCTCGATGCCCTGATCAACCCCAACGGCGCCGCCTACCGCTTCCGCTACGACCCGGTCGGCCGGCTGATCGAAGAACAAGCCGTCGATGGCATCCTCCACCGCTACCACTATCAAGCCCTGAGCGACCGGCTGGCGCAACGCGAAGACATTGCCGCCTGGTACCAGCCCGAAGTCCGCTCCGGCCACATCGGCCTGCAACCGCCGCCCGACCAACCGCAACGGCCCCCCCACGGCTTCACTGCCGACGGCAAACCGCGCCTCGTCAGCGACTACCACTACGACCCGGCCGGTCGCCTCGTCCGCAAAACCACCGCCGACGGCCCGACCCGCTTCGCCTACGACGCCGCCGGCCAACTGACCGAAGCCGAACAGGCCGGCCACCGCTGCCAGCTCGTCTACGATGCCCTGGGCCGCGTGATCCGCGAACAACAAGGCGAAGCCAGCCTTGACCATCACTACGACGCCCTCGGCAACCGCCTGAGTAGCCGCCTGCCGTCCGGCCGGACGATTCAAGCCCTGTATTACGGCAGCGGCCACCTGCATCAGCTCAGCGTTGATGGCCGGCTGATCAGCGACATCGAACGCGACGCCCTGCACCGCGAAACCCACCGCAGCCAGGGGCAACTCAATGCCCGCTTCGGCTACGACGCCGTCGGCCGCCTTATCGCCTATGCTGCCTACGGCCCCAACAGCCAGGCCAGACTTGGCCGCCGCTACCAGTACAACCGGGCAGGAGAACTCCTCACCCTGCACGACTCCCTGGCCGGCCCGACCCGCTACCACTACGACCCGGCTGGCCGCCTGCTGCAAGCCAACGACGAACGCTTCAACT
>NZ_JARRAF010000076.1 GCF_030129945.1 Parachitinimonas caeni | reverse complement strand
CATAATGCGTTACACCGCGAATAACTACACTTGACTATGGCTGCCGCGCCCTCCAACAAATAACTCCCAACACGACTAAACCGCCTAAATGAAAAACAAGATCATCACCGTACACGGTGCTAACGTATCCGTCACCACTCGGCACGAACAAGACTATATCTCGCTGACTGATATGGTAAAGCGCTTTGGCGATGACTCAATCTTGTATGGCTGGCTGCGGAATCGCAACACTATCGAATTTTTAGGTATTTGGGAACAGATCTACAACCCAGCATTTAAACCTATCGAATTCGAGAGGTTTAAAAGCCAAGCGGGCCTCAACAGCTTCTCTCTATCGCCGAAGAAATGGATCGAAGCCACAGGCGCTATTGGTCTCTACGCCAAGGCCGGCCGGGGCGGTGGAACCTATGCGCACCGAGACATCGCGTTCGAGTTCGGCTCCTGGCTCAGCCCCGAGTTCAAGCTATACCTGATCAAAGAATTCCAACGCCTCAAGGACGAAGAGGCTCGCGCTACGTCACTGGAATGGAACTTCCAGCGCACTTTGGCCAAGGTTAATTACCGTATCCATACAGATGCCATCAAGGAGCGGCTGATCCCGTTACAACTGACCAAGGCACAAACCGTCATTGTCTACGCCAGTGAGGCCGATTTGCTCAACGTCGCACTGTTTGGCATGACGGCCGCGCAGTGGCGTCAGGCAAATCCCGACCAGCCGGGCAATATGCGGGACGTGGCAACGCTAGAACAACTGGTTGTGCTGTCCAATCTGGAGAGCATTAACGCAGTGCTGATCCATCAAGGACTGCCGGCGCCGGAGCGCCTGGCGCAGTTGAATGGTATTGCCATAAATCAGATGCGCTCATTGGTTGGCGCGCCTGTCTTGAAACAATTAGGGCAGGTTACCGAAAACGAACGATGAAAAGAGACGAGGTTGTTTTGAAACGCCAACATTGCTGGCCTGCGCCATTTCAATTGCAGCGTTCCGCAGAAAGTACCTAGAAGGGGATGTAAGCCCAAACCGCCGAAAATTCCGTCGGGAAAGGTCGTGAGCGCTTTTTCCGGCTACCGAAGCTATCCGACATGGTTTGTCGTTCATGTTTTGTGGATGGAAACAGGGTGTTTACGCCAGCAGTGGGCCAGTGTCGTAAAACAACTGTTTCCCGACAACCGGCGCCAATCCTAGCTTTGCGTGTATGACGGAAAAATCGGCGGTTCCGGCGTACACCCCCAAGTTCGAAGTTAAGTTGTCAGTACCAGTCAATACCTTATTTATGGAAGAAAATAACGGGCTTTGCATTTTTCCAAATAAATTCACTACACTCATCATCATTTATACTTGCCAAGTGGCACAATTTACCAGGCTTAACCTCAAGAAAAATCTCATCTTGAGAAATTGATGATATTTCCTGCATTGACTTTGAAATTTCGGCAAATACAATTAACTCCCTATATCTCAACATTTTATATTTCCTCTCTCCCAAAGGACTATTGGCATTGCCAGAATCTACGCATTTAGCTATGCCCAGCTCTGAAATTGTGCACGTTTCTTCTGAGTCAATTTTTTCGTGCATTTCCAATTTCTTTACACCACCCCATTTGGCTATTCTTCTAAATTCTCCAAGTGTTACCAGTGCTGAGTTGCTAATTTCAATTTTTCCAGCCGCATAGTGCTCATGCCTTACGGGGATATCTATTAAGTAGCGAAGCCCCTCATCCTTTCTCTTAATTATTGAGAACCTATCTTTTTTCTCTATAACTTCTACAATTTCAGTTGGATATAGCTCCACACCTACTTTAGGAGTATTTGCGCTTTTTGCTATCACTCTATGCTTGATAATTGCATCACCTCCTAGAGCCATTGAAAAGTGGGATAAAAAAAATAAAAAAATTAGCTTCTTTCCCATTGCCGAGACCGTCACATTTTTGAAGTTACTGATATACCAGAAAAGTTTGTCATTTAGGAAAGTTCGCAGATAATCGGCGGGCATTCTGGGTGTCGGAAAAATGAGGAAATTAATTTTGGCGGTGACTTCGCGTTTGACATGCGCCCAGACTTGCTCGTCGGGATTCAGTTTAGGGGGATAGCCGGGAAGATAAAACAAGCGCAGCATGCCCTGGGTAGAGGCAACGTATTCCTCCACAATTTTGGCCCGATGGATCGGTTGACCGTCGAAAATCAGATAAACAGGCTTGGATTTACCGGTCATCAAGCGCTTGAGAAAGTCCAGAAAAATACCGGCATTCATCCGGCCATCGCAAATCATGAATTCGCACTCACCCCGAGAACCGATTGCGGACAGCATATTGATACCAAAACGAGTCCCCGAACCTTGCAGGACGGGGGTTTCTCCTGCGGGCGCACAGGTTCTACCGAGTCGATCGGTTGAACGAATACCGGCCTCATCCGCAAAGTAAAGGCTTGCGCCAACGGCTTTGGCTTGTTGTTGAATGTGAGGGAAGTCTTGCTGATGCCACTGTTGCACCAGGGCA
This sequence comes from Parachitinimonas caeni, assembly GCF_030129945.1. GTDB lineage: Bacteria > Pseudomonadota > Gammaproteobacteria > Burkholderiales > Chitinimonadaceae > Parachitinimonas > Parachitinimonas caeni. The sequence goes on along the minus strand of NZ_JARRAF010000076.1, from coordinate 4,296 downwards.
TCATCTTGTTGCCAGGCTTTGAGCCGTGGTTTCTGCGGCGTGAAGCCCAGACTATGCAGGAGTTGGCGTGTTGCGCTGATCGACAGTTCTTTATCGAATCGATCCCGAATCAATTGTTGAACCGTGCGTAGTGTCCAGAGGGCGAATTCGAATTTGAACTGACAGGGTGTTTGTTCCCGAATAGCCTGCTCCAGCCATTGGATTTCATCTACAGAGAGTTTGCACGGACGCCCGGTGCTTTTCTTGGTCAGCAAGGCATTTTTTCCACCGCTGAAGTAAGCCGCTAAAATCCGGTAAACATGACGTTCGCTAATGCCGAATATCTCGGCAACGTCCCTTGGGTGGCGACCAGCCTTTATGGCTTTGACAACCTGATTTCGAATGTATTCCTGGGTCAGGGAGTCATTCTTACGGCCATCTGTTTCGCGCGTGCATTCCATGACTTATTTATAGATTATTAATCCGGCAAACAAATAGGGCAATATGAGATAATCAGTGCATGCAAACCGATGCCCGCCAATTATCCCCCGAAGCCCAACGCGAGAAGCGCCGCATTGCCCTGCGAATGTGGGAGCAAGGTTACGTCCAGAAGGACATTGCCGAGGCGGTTGCAGTACACGCCAGAACCATTGCCGAATGGATCAAGCAGGCACGCAGCAAAGGCGTTGAAGCCGCGATCGAAGGCGGCCGACGTGGCCGAAAGACGGGCGATAGCCGCAGCCTGACACCCGAACAGGAACTCATGATCCAGCACCTCATGGTAGACAAGATGCCCGTGTCACACGCAATCATAAATTGATACACCAACGCAATCCGAGATTGATACACCTCGTTGTAAGGTTGCTGCCTTTTGGCGGCACCGATGATCACCTACGAGGTTTACATGGAAGTTCAGATACTTCGCCGTCAAGGACACAGTTTGCGCGAGATTGCGGTGCAGACAGGTATTGCCATCAACACCGTACGCAAGCATTTGGAATCCGGGCCGCCGCAGCGCAGGCGGCGTGAGCCCAAGCCGAGCAAGCTCTCGGCTTATCACGGCTATCTGCAGGAACGCGTCGCCAGTGCCCGTCCGCAGTGGATACCTGCCACCGTGCTGCTGCGCGAAATACGCGAGCAAGGCTATCCGGGCGGTTTACGTATGCTGCAGGCCTACCTGCGCACGCTGCGGCCTGCCGCACGACCCGATCCGGTGGTGCGCTTCGAGACCGCGCCCGGCCAGCAGATGCAGGTTGACTGGATCGAATTCCGCAAGCCGGGCCATGCGGAAGGCATGCTGGCCGCCTTCGTGGCAACCCTGGGTTACAGCCGTGCCAGTTTCGTGGAGTTTGTCACGGACATGCGTCTGGAAACGCTGCTGGCTTGCCACCAGCGTGCCTTCGACTGCTTCGGCGGCGTCCCGCGCGAAGTGCTGTATGACAATATGAAGACCGTCATTCTCAAGCGCGATGCCTACGACAAGGGCCAGCATCAGTACCAGCCGACGTTCGCCGATTTTGCCAGGCATTACGGCTTTGCGCCGCGGGTGTGCCAGCCCTACCGTGCCAAGACCAAGGGGAAGGTGGAGCGCATGAACGGCTATCTGCGCTACAGCTTCTGGGTGCCACTGGCCAGCCAGCGTCGTCATGATCGACTGCCTGTCGATGGGGCCAGCTGCAATCTGGCGGTGAAGCGCTGGCTGCGCGAGGTCGCGAATGCGCGTGTCCACGCGACCACCCAATGTGTGCCGGCCGAGGCCTTGATCGAGGAAAGGCCGCATCTGCAGCCGCTGCCACCGGTCTGGCTCGGCACCACGGTCCGCACCGTTGCCCCGCCCCAGGACGCTGCAAAGCCGGTATCGCGCCACGCCCAGCCGGATTGGGACATCCCGCTGCAGCGGTCGCTGGCCCGCTATGACGTACTCGGCCACCTACCGGTTCCAGCGAGCGAGGGGGGCCATCCATGAATCCGCAACTCGAACGGATGCAGGCCTTATGCCAGCAGTTGAACCTGCTGCACCTGCCCGGACAACTGGCACATCTGGGCCAACTGGCGGCTTCGCGTGAACTGGGCTACCTCGACTTCCTCGAACACGCCTTGCGCGGCGAAGCCATGGCGCGTACCGAGCGGCATCGCCTGATGCTGACCCGCCTGGCGGGCTTCCCGGCCATCAAGACCCTGGACGATTTTGACTTCGAATTCGCCAGCGGGGTGCCCAAGCCCCTGGTGCAGGAATTGGGTAGCCTGGCCTTTGTGGAACGCGCAGAGAACGTCGTCTTGCTCGGTGCCTCGGGCGTGGGCAAGACCCACCTGGCCATCGCTCTGGGATGCCGGGCGACCCAGGCGGGCATCCGCACACGCTTCATGACGGCGGCCGACCTGTTGATGACGCTGATCACAGCGATGCGGCGCAATCAGCTGGAAGAAACCCTCAAGCGCATCGTCAAGCCGTGCAGGCTTCTGATCATCGATGAGATGGGCTACCTGCCGATGGATCGGGAACAGGCCAATCTGCTGTTCCAGGTCGTTGCCAAGCGCTACGAGATGGGCAGCCTGATTCTTACCAGCAACCTGCCGTTTGGTCAGTGGGATCAGACCTTTGCCAACGATGCGACGCTGACCGCGGCCCTGCTTGACCGCTTGCTGCACCACGCCCACGTCATCCCGATCCTGGGCGATTCGTACCGCCTGAAGGAAAAGCGCCAGGCCGGCGTCATGGATCGGGCCTCGGTGTCACCGCAGGAGATGCAACGCAAGCCCAGCCTACGACATAAGGAAGGAGTCATCACTCGCTAATCCCACCCACATAAGCACATGAGTGGGTGTATCAATTTGCAATTGCGTTTGCGCTTGAGGCTGTATCAGTTTGAGGTTGCGTTTGACACCCGACCAGCTTAAGCTAGGCTTTGCCTTGTGGACCCGCGATGCCGTGCGTGAACTGATCCGGATGAAGTGCAAACTGGATATGCCGATTCGTACCGTCGGTGAATACCTGAGCCGCTGGGGCTACACCCCGCAGCGTCCGCTCAAACGGGCGTATCAGCAAAAGCCCGAGCTGGTCGAGCGGTGGTTGCAGGAGATTTACCCTGGCATCGCCCAACGTGCGAAAGAGGAAGGTGCCGAGATTCAATGGGGCGATGAGACGGGCCTGCGCAGCGATAACCATGCAGGTCGCAGCTACAACCCGGCGGGCCAAACCCCGGTGCGCTTGGTATCGGGGAGCCGCTTCGCCACCAATATGATTTCCAGTGTCACCAATCGCGGCAAGCTGCGCTTCATGCTGTATCGGGAAACGCTGACGACCAAGGTGCTGCTGACGTTCCTGAAGCGCTTGGTGAAGGAGACCAACAGCAAGGTGTTCCTGATCCTGGACAATCTGCGCGTGCATCATGCCAAGCTGATACGCGCCTGGCTGGACGAGCATAGAGAAGCGATAGAGGTGTTCTACCTGCCAGCGTATGCACCTGAGCTGAACCCGGATGAGTACCTGAACGGCGATCTGAAGCAGCAGGTTCGGAGTGGTCAGGCAGCACTCAGTCGTGAGGAGCTGGAATCTCGCGTGCGCTCGGTGCTCAAACGTTTGCAATTACGGCCGGAGCGTATTCGTTCGTATTTTCGCCATCCCAAAATCGCTTATGCAGCGGAATTGGGGTATTAAATTGCCGGATTAATATATTGACAATTATTTAAAATAAATCAGTAATGCTATTGCATTGCTAGGTATTGAATTCTGGCAGGACTCAATAGTCATAAAATTGAAAATCCCCTATTTCTCAACTGTGAGAAAATTTAGAAGAATCGGTGCGTGGTGATGCGCAGTGTATGCCGAAAAAAGAGTACCTTTGATTTTAACTGATTTACCCAATAAAGGCCGAAGCTCCTGGTATTCCTTTTGTCTTAGTAATAGTTGCACCAAAGAAACACCTGTCATTGGCGTACTGCCTGGCTCGCTTTGGTCGCTTACGGTGCAAATGGGATTCCTGACTACCAAATAGAATCCTGTTTCGGGATCATCACCATTTCTGATACTTTCGAAATTAGGAAGGCCCGGAAATGTTTTGCGAACCAACTTCCCTGAGAGCGTGACCACTTCTGGCTCGTATTTGAGGCATTCTGCATTCGCAAATGACGTAAGAACCAAAGCGCATGACATCAGGTAGTTTGCACGAGAAAGTGACATGGTTTTTGAAGGTACTGACAAGTTAACTTCGAACTTGGCGGCAGGTTAAGATGTTGGCATGGACAAGGATCTCTACCACCGCCACCGTTTCCCGGCTGAAATCATCGGCCATGCGGTCTGGCTCTACCATCGATTCA
>NZ_JARRAF010000075.1 GCF_030129945.1 Parachitinimonas caeni | reverse complement strand
TCGCCGGATTTGGGCCTGCTGCGGTGTTAAAAACCGCTTGCTTAGTCCACTAAGCGGCGCGCTTTTTGCCTTGCATCAGGCCCAAATCCGACGAAACGCGATCCGGAAATAAAATGTCAACAGAGCCTAAAACCAACCATCAGTCAGAAGTATCTCTTTTACTTGAATATTATTCTGTTTCAATAAGTTACTAATAAGCCACCGGTTTTGGATGTCTATCCACCAGCTATTTCCGGCCATTTCAAAAAATCACAAGATATTGATTTTTAACTGATATATCCAAACCATCACGGCATGATCGCCTCTGCAGTCACTCGCCAGCCAATCGAACACTTAATTGCACAAATTGTTCGACAAAAATACATTTATTCGGCCAACACCTTCATTCTTGACCAACCTGCCGGCAGCGAGTCTATTTTATTCATATGTAATTGTAAATTCGACTGACGGGCACTTGGGCAGATGGGGACGCAGCCGCTGCGGGGCGCTTCCGCCAGAAGGTTCAAAATGGTCTAAAACGTGATGACACCGGCAGGTCTTCTCAGGGGGCATACCATGCACCGTAACCCACACCCCATTGCACAGACAATTCTCCGTTATCTGGCCATCGGCGGTCTGGCCGGTTTGGGCTGCGCTTCGGCTGAGACGATCAGCCTCGTCACCGATCCGTGGTGCCCCTATGCCTGCCAGCCCGACAGTGATCGCCCCGGCTACATGATCGAACTGGCCAAGGCGGTCTTCGAGCCGATGGGGCATAGCGTGGAATATCGGATCATGCCCTTTGCCCGTGCCGTCACCGAGGTGGAACAAGGCAAGGCTTTTGGTCTGGTTGGCGAGCAGCAGGTGCCCGAGCGCGCCGGGCTGATTTTTCCCAAAGTCGAGCAGGGGCAGGCGAAAGCCTGTTTTTACACGAGCCAAACCTCAACCTGGCGGTACACCGATCAGGCATCACTAAAAAAGCAGCGGATCGGCACAATAAACACCTATGTCTATGGCGCCGAGCTGGACACAGCCCTTGCCGCAGCCGGCCCTGTTGTCTCGACCGGCTATGGTGACCAGGCGCTGATCAATAATGTCAAGAAGCTGGAGGCCAAGCGACTGGATGCAATTGTCGAATACGAAGCCGTCATTGCCTACAAAATGAAAACCGAATCCGGTTTTAACAAGCTGCGCCAAGCCGGGTGCGCCAAGCAGGCCAGCAATATCTACATTCCTTTCTCACCCATCGCCCCGAATGCCGGTAGCTATGCCCAGGTGCTTGCCGATGGAATGAAAACCCTGCGCCAGAACGGCAAACTGGCGGCCATTCTGGCCCGCTACGGCCTGCGGGACTGGCAAAGCCCAGGCGCCACCGCCGGGCGCTGATGCCCGCTGATCACGGCTGCGATCAAGACAGCGAGCGGCTGCTCGGCTTTGCGGTGTGAGGCTTATCGGTGTCGCGGTCTAGCGGCACGCTTTGATCCGGCTGGCAGCGGGCCTCAGCCTGATGCCGACCGTAGCAGCCTTCTGCCTTCCAGTCCGCCAGCGGGGTAGGCTGTTGCAAGGGTGTCGTACACCCCGCGCAGAGGCATAGAAGTCCTAAAACCATCCCGTCACGCCATTGCATAGCATTCTCTTCCTTAACTGAGTAAGGCGCTATCGACCGCCTTTTACGGGTCTGGTTCCCGCTAATACCGTTTGCCAGCGCTGTCCACGCTCCCACACGGCATCAGCGCCAGCGCTGCCTATACTCACTTCACGCAGGTGCGCCAAAAACCATCAACGCTCAGGGAGAGTCCAATGCCCCACTACACCGTCGATTCGCTGCGAACTGTTGCACTGGTTGGGCACTTTGCCAGCGGCAAAACCACCCTGGCCGAAGCGTTGTTGCACCAGGCCGGTGCTATCCTGGCGCCCGGCACGGTTGAGCGTGGTGACACCGTCTGCGATTTCGATCCGCTGGAAAAAGACTACCGGCACTCACTGAGTACCAGCGTCGTCCATTTCAGTCATGCGGGTGCCGAAGTCCGTCTGCTCGATACCCCTGGCTATCCCGACTTCATCGGCCATGCCATTTGCGCACTGGCCGCAGTCGAAACCGCCTTCATCGTCATCAATGCCCAGACCGGCATCGAACTGACCACCCATCGCATGATGGCCTGGGCCGCCGAGCGCAAGCTGTGCCGGGTAATCGTCATCAACAAGATCGACGCCGAGCGTGTCGATCTGCCTGCGCTCCTTACCAGTCTGCAAACCGCCTTCGGCAAGGAAGTGCTGCCGATCAACCTGCCGGCGGAGGGGCATCGCAGAGTCGTGGACTGTTTCTTCAACCCGGCTGGGGATGCCGATTTCTCGTCAGTGGCTGCTGCCCATCAGGCGCTGGTCGATCAGGTCGTCGAAGTGGATGAAGCCCTGATGGCCCAATATCTGGAGCAAGGAGAAGTCTCGGCCGAAGCCCTGCACGCACCCTTCGAAGCTGCGCTGCGCGAGGGGCATCTGATTCCGGTGTGTTTTGTCTCAGCGCGCACGAGTGCTGGCATCACCGAGCTGCTGGAAGTCCTGGCGCGTCTGGCCCCCAACCCGCTTGAAGGCAATCCTCCGCTGTTCGTCAAAGGCGAAGGGGACGCCGCCGTGGAATTCCTGTCGCATCCCGACCCCGCCGCACATGTGCTGGCCCATGTCTTCAAGGTGGTTTCAGACCCCTTTGTTGGCAAGATGGGGGTCTTTCGCGTCCATCAGGGCACGCTCAGGAAAGACAGCCAGCTCTTTGTCGGCCTGGGCAAAAATCCCTTCAAGGTGGGCCACCTGTTCCGCCTGCAGGGTAAGCGCCATGAGGAAGTCGAGGCCCTGCTGCCCGGCGATATCGGCGCAGTCGCCAAAGTCGATGACATCGAGTTCGATGCCGTATTGCACGACTCGCATGATGAAGACCACCTCCACCTGCGCCCCCTGCGCTTTCCAGCGCCGATGCTCGGCCTGGCCATCGAACCCAAGCGCCGGGGCGACGAGCAGAAAATCAGCGAGGTACTGCACAAGCTCCAGGCCGAAGACCCTTGCATCAAGATCGAATACCACCCAGGCACTCACGAAACCGTGCTGAGAGCGCTGGGTGAGCTGCATCTGCGCTATCTGCTGGACCGCATGTCCGTCACCTACAAGCTTGAAGTGCAGACCCAGCCGCCACGCATCCCCTACCTCGAAACCATTACCCAGCGTGCCGAAGGCCATCACCGGCACAAAAAGCAGAGCGGTGGCGCTGGCCAGTTTGGCGAGGTTTTCCTGCGCATCGAGCCCCTGCCGCGCGGTGAGGGCTTTGCCTTTGCCGATGCAGTCTATGGTGGGGCCATCCCCGGCCAGTTTATTGGTTCGGTAGAGAAAGGCGTGCGCGCCGCCCTGGCCGCTGGCACCCTGGCCGGCTTCCCGGTTCAAGACCTGAAAGTGACGGTTTACGACGGCAAGAGCCATTCTGTGGATGGTAAGGACGTCGCCTTTCAGGCCGCTGGCCGCAAAGCCATGCTCGAAGCCCTGCGCGCCGCCCGGCCCATCGTGCTCGAACCGGTCGTCAACATCGAAATCACCGTGCCCGAACCCAAGCTGGGCGACATCACCGCCGACCTCACCACCCGGCGCGGCCACGTCGCCGCCACCGACTCCCTGTCTGCCGGCGTCGCACTGATACGCGGCCAGGTTCCCCTGGCCGAGCTGGATGGCTACGCCGGACGCCTCAAGTCACTGACCGGCGGCCAGGGCGCCTACAGCATCAGCCTCAGCCACTACGACGCCGTCCCTCAGGACATCCAGCAAAAACTGGCCGCTGGTTACAAGGGGGTGGTTGAGGAGGATTGAGCCGCGTGTCTACCGTAGGCAGATGCCGTAACAAAATCTCGGCTCACCGACTGCCAACAGTTCATAAGTCAGATTCAATTTACGCTGGCAATTTGCAAAAAAAGAGAGGCCGTCCCCGACCTCTCTTTTTTACAAAGATTCAAATTGTGACTTTCAATTTTTACGGCCGGTATTAACTTCTGCAGAAACCGGGCCCTGCGCCTGGGCTTTGGCAAAGTCTTCTATCGATACGGTCTTGACATCACCCGCCATAATGTCTCGCGGCTTGCGCTTGATGGCGCTGCCGGTCAATTCAATTTTCTCATCATCATCGTCATTGCTTGCCAGCTTCTGCGAGGTCGAGGCACAGCCAAACAGGCTCAGCAGGGCAAGCAGGGCGATGCCATTTTTCAGATTCAAGGGGGTGCTAATCATGGTTTCTCCTGGATTGATTGTTTTGAAGCATGCACTTGAAAGCTCATAGTAAGTAGCTAATCCAGGCACGCCAATCAATACTGAAATTACTGTGCACATTGTGCACAGTTCGTGCTGTGATTCCTGGCTCAGTTGATCCAGTCATTTGAAATTTTCACCACTGGAGCGGCTTTAGCCCCGAGCTGATTGACTTTCGCGGCTAAGCCCGCCCCTACACAGTTCAAACTTCCTTTGTCCTCATCAAGGATGAGCGGTTTTTTTCTCGCATTCCCTTTCACCCCCCTCAAAAACTCGCCGCCAAACCCAGCTGGGCACTGCGCCCAGGCATCGGATAACCCGGCCGGTAGGTGTAATCACGGTCCAGCAGGTTGTCGAGCGCCAGGAATACTTCCCCCTTTTTGCCAAGGCGTGGCAAGAGCCAGCCCAGGCGGGCATTGACTACGGCGAAGCTGCCGACCGTCTGCAGATTGCTGGCACCCGCAACCCTTGCCCGGTTGAGGGCGCGGGTTTCGCTTTGGTACTGGGCATCCAGCGCCAGCCTCACCGGGCCGATCTGACCATTGAGCCCCAGTGTCAGGGCCCGGCGTGGTGTGTAGGGCAGATTGTCGATGCTGGGGTCGAGCAGGGTCAGTCCGCCAAACAGGCGCCAGTGCCGATCGAGATCATGCTGCAAGGCCAGCTCGGCGCCGCGCATCCGGTAATCGCCCAGATTGATGAACTGCGGCGGGGGCGGTACATCCGGCGGGAAGCCGAAGACGTAGCGGTTATTCAACTGGTCGCTGAACAGGCTGATATCCAGCCGGGTAGCGGCCTGCGCTGCCCACTGCAGGCCGATTTCGGTGTGATGGAGCGTCTCGGCGTTCAACCTTTTCCAGCTATTGCCAAGAGGCGGGATCAGCGAGGCCAGCAAGGGCGTTTCCAGGCCGGGGTAGCTGACGCCCCGTGCGTAGTTGGCAAACCAGGTCAGCGTGCCGGACTGCAGTTGCAGGCCCAGATGCGGGGCCGTTTCGCTGGCAAATTCGCTGTGGCGGTAGACCCGCAGGCCAAGCGAGGGCTGCAGGCTCCAGTCGGCATTCAGCGCCAGCCGTTGGCTGATGGCCAGATAAGGTGATACCAGGTGGAAGCCCGGCGCATCGAACCGGCTGCTCGGCGCTGGGGCAACCCGCTGGAAACGGGCATCGCCCCCGAGGCGTTCGATGTCCAGCCCCAACCACAGGCGACCATCGGTCCACGGTGCCATGTGCTCCTGCCAGCGCAGGCCGCTCAGGCTGAAGTGGTTGTAGCCATCGCCATCGGGCGCTGGCTGGTACAGCCAGTCGCCATCCCCCTCGTTATGAAAGACACTAAGCTGCCCTTGCCAATCGCCATGCTGGTGGCTGAGCGCCGCACTCAGCAGATGGGCGCGTGTCCGGTATTGCGGAGCCTGCGCGGGCGCTGGCAGGCGCGCATCGCCAGGATCGCCGGCGCGGTTATCAACCGCCAGCAGGGTGCCGCTGATGGCCCAATGCGGGTCGAGCTGCCAGCCGGCCTTGGCCAGCAGATTATCGAGCCGCCCGTCTGCATTGGGGCGATGCCCGGCCGATTCGGCGTGGCCTTGCACCAGCACGAAGTCCACCGGCCCCTGGCGGCCACTCAGGCTGGCCTGCTCGGACAGGGTGCGATGGCTGCCAGCCGACAGGCGCATATCGCCCTGCACCCCTTCAGCACCGGCACGCCGGGTTTCCAGATTGATCGAAGCAAAGCGATTGCCGCTGTGTTGCGGCTGCGGGCCTTTCTCGACCCGCACGCTGCGCATGGCGCTGACTGGTAGCAGATCAAGCAGCGGATGGTTCCACAGCCCCATGTAAAACGGGATGCCGTCGATGCTGGTCTTGATCTCGCTGCCGGGGCGGCTCAGGCCCATGCCGCGCACGAAGACCGCGCCACCCTGATCACCGCCGAAAGCCCCTACCGGGTTGTAGCGGGAAATCTGCACGCCTGGCGTGCGCCGCAGGGCGGATGTGAGATCCAGCGCATTCTGGTCGCGCAGCTGCGCTTCGCCCACCACGGCAGCGGTGCTGGCGAAGGCATCGAGGCGAATCTCCTCGACCACGGCACGCGCCGTGACTTCAACGGCATCGACACGGTTGACATCGGCAAAGGTTGTGCCGGGAAATGCCACGGCCAGCGCCAGGCAAAGGTTTTTTGTTTTGAATGACATAGCAATGGTTACGTTGAATATGAGGTTAATGCGCAGCCTGGCCGTGGTGGGCGGCGTGAGGCTGACCGGCCATCGCATCGAAGCTATCAAAGCGCTGGCGACGTTCGGCAGGAATCGCCTGCTCGGCCTTGGCAAGGCGTGCCAGCAACTTGTCCGCGGTCGCGCGCCCGACGCCAGCGTCGAGCAGCCCGGCGCGCTGCCGCAACCCGGCGCCGCCGCACAGCATCACCTGCCATTGCTCGCCCTGCTTTTGCAGCAAGGCTCGGCCCCCCCGCTCGCCCTGGGTCCAGCCGGCAATGGCATGCTTGCCGGCCACCACCACCGGCCAGGTATCCACTTTCAGCTCGGCTTGGTCGTATTGCTGGCCGATCACGGCTTTGATCTGGTGCTCGGGGGTCGGGCAGGCCCAGGCTGTCGAAGCGGTCAGGCAGGTCGCCATCAAGAGGGCGCGGAAAATCATCGTCAATATCCTTCTGGGTTGATTAGGCTCTGTTGACGTTTTGTTTTCGGATCGCGTTTCGTCGGATTTGGGCCTGATGCAAGGCGAAAAGCGCGCCGCTTAGTGGGCTAAGCAAGCGATTTTCAACACCGCAGCAGGCCCAAAT
>NZ_JARRAF010000074.1 GCF_030129945.1 Parachitinimonas caeni | reverse complement strand
GTTCGAACACCAGGCCACCCCAGGCATTGGCCTTGGCGTTGACCGACGCAACTTCGCCGTTCTCGCCGGTGAGCACCAGCAGCAGATCACTGTTAGTCACTCCCGGCAGATCGATCAGATGCAGGTTCCAGTTCTGCTCCATGAACGAAGCACCATTGCCACCGATGGGCAACGGCCGCTGGGTGCATTGGCCAGTCTTGGGATTGAAGTAACCCACCTGCCGGTTGAGCAGCTTGCCATCGGCGCTGCGGGCCAACAGCTGGTATTCGAAGGTGACATCCGAGCGGAAATCCGGTTCGATCTCCCACGACCAGTTGGCCCGATCCAGGCCGCTGCTGCCGACCTGCTTGAGCGCCACCCGGTGATAGCTGAGGCTGCTGGTATCGGTGGTCGAGCGGATACCGAGCCAGACTTCGGCGGTGTTCGGATCCTGGCCAGTGAACAGCAGAGTCGGGGCATCGGTTTGCACGGTCTGCTTCGAAAAGTAGATCGCCGTCGGCCCTTGGGCCACATGGAAGGCATGACTCTGACCCACCGGTATCGTGGGGTTGCGGATAGTGCCCCCTTCTTTACCGCCATAGCGGATGCCGCCCCAAGCGTTATCGACCGGCGCATAGGTCACATCAAACAGCGGCAGGCCGGGCTTGAAGGTCTTGTCGTCCGCCGGCACGCCCAATTCCAGCTTCTTAGGTGTGCGGCTGTCGATCAGCCAGCCGCCCAGAACACTGGTCCGGGTACTGAGGTCTGCCAGCAGAGTGAATACGTACTGGCCCTGGGCGTTGCGATGGGCAATTCGGGTCAGCTCGCCCAGCTTCAGCATCAGCGAAGGTTGACCATCCAGCTCGGGCGGCGCATTCAAGGTCAGTGTCCGCAAGGCGGCCTGGCTGCTGAATTCGTAATAGGTGCCCGCTTTGGGGTCGTGATACTCACGCCAGGCGAACAGGTCGAGATCAACCTCTGCCCGTATGCCTTGGCCATTGCCGGCGCCCACAATCTGCACGCCGCCATTGCTGATCGGCAGATGCTTGTCTGACCCACCGGCTGCGCCCGTCGACACCGTGCCGAATTCGCCCGGCATCACCTCGACGCCTTGTGCGCTGAAGCGAACGTTGACCCGGCTGATGCCCAGGCTGCTGGTCGGGTTGTCGATCGGGCCTTCGAAGGCTTCGTATTCCACCACCAGCCAATCGGGGTCACGCCGGCCACTGCGATCGTATTGCGCCAGATCACTCCAGAACCAGCCATCGCCCAGGCGGTGGCTGGCAGGGTCCAGCACTTCGGTCCACGGGCCGTTCTTGCTGTCCGCCAGCAGATCGGCGCCTTTGCGCCAGTAGCGCAGCAACAGCGACTGCGACTTGGCCGGGACATCGGTCAGGTGCAGGCCGGGTTTGAGGGTGGCGGGGAGAAGCAGCGTCAGCGGCTTGATAGGCGAGGTGGCGTCGAGTGTGCAATCGCCGATGGCGCTGCCATTGCGATACAACGTGACTTTGGCCTGACTCACCCGCCAGTGGGCCGGCAGATCGAGCCGATAGATACCGCCTCCCGTCGGGACGATAGGGAAGTCCTGGCTGACGTCGGTGTAGAACGAGGAATTGCGCTCGCGGGTGCTGCCGCTGACGCGGAAGGTATACCGATCATTGCCATACCATTCCGGTTGGGCCGGCAGGCTGACCGAGGCATTGCGCAGCAGGTAGTCGGTAACAGTCGTGCCATCATTTTCATTGGTCGGGTGCGTATCGGCATCCACCTCCGCCGACACACTCGCCGTGACACTGGATGGGGAATTACTGATGTAACGACCTTGCCCCAGCGAGCTCGCGGCATCGATGGTCTGCGGCACGTTGAACTTGACGCCGGTCACCGAGGGGGTCTTGTCGGCAGTCTTGTCGGTGATCGACTCCAGCGCCATCTTGGGTTGCAACGTCGCGGTGATCTGGTTGCGCGCATCGAAGCGCGAAATGAACTGGGCATAGCGGCTGGTGTTGCTGATCAGTTCATCCAGTGTGTCGAGCCCTTGCTTGACCCAATTTGCATTGCCGGATTCCTTGGACTCAATAGTGTAGACGGCATTGCCCGCTGCATCGCGCAGCGTAATGCGTTCGACGCCATCCTCCATATTGGAAGCAATGGCGCGACCGGCCGCATCATAGATGGTGTAGCGCTGGCGGTTGGCTTCAAGGTCGAACTGGCTCAGATTGATCTGGGCAATGCTGTCGGCCCCGGCTTGCTGGCGGCTGATCAGGTCGCCGTGGCCGTTATAACGTTGCCGCATGACCTCGACCTGGCCTTGCAGGGCGGCTTTGCCGGCAGCGTTGTGGTCGGCAACCAAGCCTTGATAGCTGGCGTTGAAGCGGGTGGTCTCGTGGCCGGCGCTATCGAAGCCGCGCAGCACAAAGTCGGTGTACTCGGTGCGTCGGTCGGCATCAATCTGTGCCACCCGATAGATACGCTGCCAGACCTGGTTGCCGGCGGCATCGTAACGCCATTCGGTGTTGCGGCCGACCGGGCTGGTTTCGGCGGTACGCTGACCGGCCTTGTTATAGGTATAGGTGGTGACGCGATCTTCACTGGTGGCCTGATAGTGGGCCGCGCCCGCCAGCACCTTGCCCAGCTCGGTGAGTTTCAACTCGGGATTTTCAGGGGTGGGCAACTGCGCCACGACAGCACTACGGCTTTGCTTGACCTCAACCTGCTGGACGATCTCACCAAAGAGGTTGTACTGGGTCTTGATCATGCGCAGCCGCGCGATGTCGGCCTCCTGCTGATAGCCGGTGGTTCGCAGCGTCTCGCGACCTTGGTCATCGTAGAAGTAGAAGGTCACCAGCCCTTCTGCATTGATTTCGACACTGCGCTGATTCCGCAAGTCGTATTGGTACTGCTGCACGATATTGGCGCGATTGCCTTGATCCAGCTCGACATTGAACTGGGTTTGCGACAGGACATTGCCGTGTCCGTCGTAGCGGATCTCGCTACTGCGATCTTGTGAGCCATCAATCAGCGCGTTCAACCAAGGCTGTACCAGCGCCTGCCACTGACTGGTGTCGCTCTGTTTGAGGGTGGCAATCTGACTAACAGTCAGCGCACGGGCATGACGGGTCTCGCGAACGCTCAGGGCACCGTCGTATTGCCATTCGGTGGCGTAACCTGCTGCGTCCACACTGGCCAGCTTGCGGCCGACGGCGTCGTACAGGTGGTAGCGGCTATTCCCCCGGCCATCGGTTTCTTGCGCCAGATTGCCATTCCGGTCGTAGCGGCGGTAGGTCGTAATCGTGCCGTTCAGATTGAGCAACCCGACTTCGGATTGATCTGTCAGGGTGACGACGGGCACGCTGCGGACTTCGGTCCGGCTGACGCGACCTGCCGTGTCATAGAACAGATGAGTCGTGCGTTGATTACCTGCGCTACTGGCCGTCTGGGCGGGGAGCTGGGCGGTATCGTCATAGGTGGTGATGCTGCTGATCTGGCCGGCTTCGTTATAAGCCCAGCGCGTGCGCCCCCCGGCTCCATTGTTCTCTTCGAGCTTGCGCCCCCCTCGATCATACTGAATGGTCTTGGCTGGCTGATTGCCGTGACGCTCAAATTCGAGCAAACCCAAGGCGTTAAAGCGGTAGTGGGTTTGCACCTGCCCGGTCTTGAGCACCCCGTCCTCGAACAGCTCAACGGCTTCGCTGCTCTCCAGCGTCAGGTTGCCACGGTTGTCATGGCTGTACAGGGTCTGGCGCGCCTGAGTGGGGTGGTTATACGCTTGAATACGCTGGGTTCGGAATCCGAAACCGTTGTAGAGATACTTGTTCTTGACTGACAAGGTGCCACTGCTGACCACGTTCAGCATCGCATCGACGCGGACTGGCAGGGTTTCTTCGATCAGCAAGCCACGGCGGTCGTACTCGTAAGCGGTGAATCGGACGACCTCGGCCGCCTTGGTCCGATCGGTGTTGGCCGCCTTCCTGACTTCCTGTGTCACGGAACGCTGGTTATCGAAGGCATCGTATTCAACCTTCTCCAACTGCCAGCCCCCCTGGTTATACTCAGACCGGCTCGTTTCAAACTTTCTGCCCAAGCCATCGTAAACCATCGACACCCCGTTCTGCTCAGGGGCCGACTGCTTCAGATAGTCTTCAATGGCTTTGATCTGTTCGGTCGTCAACGCTTGCTGCCCTGGCAGCAGGTGCGCCGGCAAAGGCTTCAGATAGGTAAGCACCTGAGTGGTTTCGCCAAACTCGTTGTAGCGGGTCTGGGTAACCATGCGCTGCGGGTCGATATGCAGAACCGGACGATTGCCTGCGTCGTAGACGAAATAGCCAAGATTGCCATTCGGGTCCATCACCACCACCGGGTTGCCCATGGCGTCATACAGCTTCCGGGTTGTGCCGGCGTCAGCGCCTGCCCCTTGCGTGGTAGCCACCACCCGCCCGACGCCATCGTACTGGCGCTGGGTAACCTGGGTGCCACTCTTGAGGGTGACCAGGTTATTGGCACCATCGTAGGTGTAATAGGTCTTCTGATCCACGCTACCGCTGCCCGGCTCGGCGGGTCGTTCCTCCCGGCTCAGGCGGCCGGCGGCATCGTAATAACGGTGAACTTCGTAGGCATCCCCAAATTGCTGCCCGGCCGTTTTCATGCGCCGTTCAATCTCACTTCCTGTGCCAACGTTGTACTGGATCTCCGTCCAGTAACCCTCACCATCCACCCGATACTTGACCCGCCCTGCGGTGTCGTAGATCGTGCGGGTGGCAATGGCCTTGCCGGTCTGGCCCTGGCTGGCCAAGGCCTGGCGCTGCGGGGCATCCAGCTTCAACCATTGACTGATGCCCCCTGCATTGACCGGTACCCCGTCATAACGGGTTTGTTTCACCTCGCCACCTTGGTTGCTCAGATACTCGGTCTTGCTCAGATAGCCTTCGGCATCCAGGTGATATTGCTGACGGCCGGCAGCATCGTAAGTCAAATACTCGCTGCGATCCTTGCTGGTATTGACCAGCGGTGTGATCAGGCTGGTCCAGTCTGCGAGGTTCTGCACCGGGTTTTTAGGGTCCAGATGCGCGTCCTGATAGGCATCCCAATCGGCGGCATAGTCGGCGTAGGTGGCTGACGGACGTGACTTGGCACCTGGCGCCAATTGCAGGCCTGCGGCATAGCGCACCTTGGCAATCAGCTTGCCGGCTACATCAAAGCGCGATTCGGTCACATAACCCATGGCATCGATCTGGTAGACCGGTTGCCCCAGCGAGTTGTAGACCACCCGGTTGACGCGGTCAGCCGCGCTGCTGGTCGGCGTGGGAGCCGTGGAGAGCAGGTAGTGACTGCCCGCCCGATCCCAATTGATCGGGGTGGCGTAACGCGTGGTCCGCACGACATTACCGGCCGCATCGTAGACCGTGCGGGTGGCATGGTTTTCACTATCGACATGCCAGATCCGGCGCCCAAAGTCGTCATAGACATAGGCATCCACCCGGTTGGCAGGATTATTGATGGCTTTGCCATACCAGCTCGCTGCCTCACTCCAGGCAGATTTCACTTCCCCAGCCAGATTGGCGTCCAATCCGCCAGTGTTGTTGCCATCCAGCGTGCCGGTGCGGGCGAAGATGGTTGCCATGGCGCCAGCGTTCAACTCATCGGCAAAGGCAATGGTGGTCTGCAGCTGGCCATTGGCGTTGTAGAGGTTCTGGCGGACTGCCAGTTTGTCAGCGCCGGTACGTTCCAGCGTGACGATGACGCGCCCGGCGCCGTCGTAGAGGTAGCCGGTAAATTTATCAGCGGTGCTGACTTTGCCATCCTGTGCGCGCTGTTCCTTCAGGATCAGGCGATTCGAGGCGTCATAGTGGAAGCGTGTGACCACTTGTTCTGCCGGTTCGGCATCCGGCGCCAGGATTTCTGCAATCTTGCGACCAGCAGCATCGTACTCATACGCGGTGGACTTCTGGGCATGCCAGCTATCACCCGATCCGGTTACCCCCTCATCAATCCGCAGCACCTGACCCTGCGCATCGTAAAGGTACTCGGTCCGGATCTGGGCATCGCCCGTGCCACGAATTGTCGCCTGCACCCGGCCCTTGGCGTCGTATTCGGTGCGGGTAATCTGGCCGTCCGGATCGGTCTGGGTCACGCTATTGTTATCCGGACTGAAAGCAAAAAGGGTAGTCAGTTTCAGACCATCCGGATCTTTCACCTTGCTGAGCAGGCGATTCGCCCCATCGTAGCTGTAAAGAGTCTTGGTGCCATATGCATCAATACTCTCACTCAGTTTGCCATCGGCCAGATAGGTGTTGTGACTCAGTTCAACGCCCGTGCTATCAGCGTCGGCATACTGCCGCACACTCTTGAGCTGACCCGACAAGTCATATTCATAGCGGGTCTTGACCCCCAGCTCATCCGTGGTGGCCACCACATTGCCAAACAGATCCTTGATGGTGACAGTCTTGATCGTTACCGACTTGTCCTGGCTCTGATGGGTGGTCGTCAGGCGGATGACCGGCAGGTTGAAGTCCTCGCCCTTGACCCGAACCAGGTCTTTGACGGCATCCTCGTAGCCATAGCTCACGACATTGCCCATGGCGTCAATGGTCTTGATGACGCGATCAAAACTGTCGTACTCGGTGTGGCTGAGATGGCCCAGGCCATCCTTCACCGACTTGATGCGACCCAGGCGATCGTATTGGGTCTCGCTGGCATAGTCAGTCGCCCCGGTTTTGATGCGTTGACCATCGCGGACTTTGATGGCACGACCAAAGGCGTCGTATTCAGTCTTCGTGGTGAGCTTGAGTTGTTTCTCGCCGTCATCGACGATGGTCTGGGTTACCAGGCCTCGCTGGTCCCGCAGGTATTGGGTGACGGTTTCCTGGGCAGTGCCAGGGGTGGGGGCTGTAAAGTTGCCACGGTAGCCATTGGCATAGCGAACACTCGGGGTGGTCTGGGTGGCCAGCTCTCCGAATGCGTTATAGGTATTGCGGGTGATGTAGCCCGCTACATCGGTGCTGGATTCAAGCTGACCACGCCGGGTATAGGACTTGCTCGCGGTATGGGTTTTGCTGGTGTCGGTGAACGCCTCCCGTACCAACGTCGCCATCTGGGTGCGGTTGAGCGCCTGACCGAATTGACCGACCAACGTTGCTGCCGCTGCACTGTTCAAATCACTGCGGATGATTGAATCATCATGGGTAACCGTACGTTCCACCTCACCAAAGGTGGTGTAGTGCAATTCACTGACTTGATAGGTGGTCTTGCTGTCATTAGACGGATTTTGGGTGTCCTTGACCTGAACCACGCTGTAAGCCAGGCGATTGGCTTCATCGTAGATATAGAAAGTGGAATGACCGGTGGCATCGGTGGTGGCAATCTTGCGGCCGGCGGCATCATAGAGATGGCGGGTAGCCTGGGTACTGGCGCTCTTCCACAGGTTGTCGAGCTCGGCCTGGGCCGTGGCAATCGCCTTCGTGTCCGCCTCGGTCGCGGTACGCGCACCGTTCAGGAAGGGTTTGCGCAATTCCGCCAGCTTCTTGCTGGCATCGGCAATGGCCTTGGAAGGTT
>NZ_JARRAF010000073.1 GCF_030129945.1 Parachitinimonas caeni | reverse complement strand
GGTGGTGGCAGTTCGGGCGTGGTTTCGCCGATGAGCTTCTGCGCGTTATACGGCTTGAAGGTGTCCGAGCGGTTGGCAGCGGTGACGGTGGACGGGATCTTCAGCGTCTGGCCCGGCGTCAGGGCATCGCTGGCCTTGATACCGTTGGCGTCGGCGATCAGGTACCACAGGTTGCCGTCACCCCAGACGGCCAGGGCGATTTTCTGCAGCGTGTCGCCGTTGTTGACCGTGTAATTGCTCTGGGTGGTGGTGGGCAGCGATTTGGCCGACAGCGCGGTGTAGTTGTAATCAAAGTCCGCTCCCTGGCCTGACTCCATCCCCATGGTGCTACCGATGACGCTGCCGCCGGCATAGGCAAAGCGCTGACCCCAGTAATAGTAGTCGCGGCGCTTGTCGAGCAGGCGTCCGTCGAGGTCGTACACCATCTTGCGGTTGCTGCTGGTGTTGCGCTGATCGACGATGCGCAGGGCATTGCCGAAGTCGTCGAGCGTGGTGGTGGTCTGGCCACTGCCGGTCGGGCCGTTGGCGGTTTGCACAACCTCCTTCCAGCTTTCAAACCCGGCGTACTGGAAGCCATAGGTCGTGGTCTGGTTGGCGCGGTTGTCGAGCACGCTGTAGGACTGCAGCACCTCGCCGTTGTAGTTGTAGCTGACCTTGGAGATCGGCTTGTACACCGTCGTGGTCGGGGGGACCTCGTCATCGACCTCAATCGGCTCGCCGTTGCGCCAGCGATTGCGGTTGTTGTAGATGATCTGCTTGTCGAAGGCCTCCTGCATGATCAGGCGGCCGTCGGCGTCGTAGCCATTGAGGCGACGCTGATCAAAGGCGCCGCCGTCCTTGAAGGTTTCCTCGACACCGACCCGGCCGACGAAGTCGTACTGACGGCGGCTCTGGTTCAGGAAGGCGTAGTCGTTGGCATCGGCCGTGGCGTTGCTGTTGTGGCGGAAAGCGATCACCCGGCCGAAGTCGTCGTAATCCAGACGGTCACCGACGGCGACTTCCTGATTGACGTTGTTGATGACGCGCTTTTCCTTGCCCATGACTTCGCTGCGCAGGGTGCCGCTGCCCAGATAGCGGATGCCGCTGGCGCCGTTCACATAACCGGTCGCGGTGTGTTCGGCATCGCGCTCGCTGCTGACCTGGGCAAAGGCCGGCAGGCCGTTGCTGCCGGTGATGACTTCCGGCCGTTGCATGGTGGCCGTGCGGCGGATGCTGCTGACCACAATGCCGGTGCCGGTGAGCACGCCCTGGCTGACCGCCTCGCGGTTGCGGTCGTCGTAGCGATACCAGTTGGCATAGCCTTCCCAGCTATCGCCATTGCCGATGCTGCTGGCGCCCAGAATGGCCCGGCGGTTGCCGGCACCATCATAGAAGTAGCTCATCGCGACGCCGGTAGCGGCCACATGGTCGATGCGGCCGGCGTTGTCGTAGGCAGTGGTCTGTACCCAGTGCGTCGTGTCCCGATCAAAGCGCTCGAAGACCAGACGACCTTCGCTGTCGTAACGGCGCTGGGCTGCCCCGAGCTCGGCATGGCGGGTTTCAAACAGCGGTGCGTCATCCTGCCAGCGCACCAGCACATTCGCGTCACGGCTCTGGCTGGTGCCGGTCAGATGGCCGGCCTCGTCGTAGGCGAAACTGCGGGTGACTACCCCGGTGTTGTAGGTTTCGTTGGTGGCCTCGTTGATCGCGCTATTGCCGCCACCCAGTGTGATGGTCTGGCTGGTGAGCTGACCGGTGCCATCGTAGTTGTAGCGGGTGACGTTGTTGCCCAGATCGGTGTGATCGAGCAGACGGCCGGTAGCCGCGTAGGTCCAGTACTTCATGTCGCTCGGGGTTTCCTGGCCTTGCGCGTTCCACCAGACGTTCTTCTCGAACACCTTGTTGCCGTAGACGTCGTAGCCGCTGACATGACGGGTGCCCCGGCTGGTCGGCTGGAAGTTGAGCGTTTCGTACTGCTGGGTCGCCACCACATGGCCCAGGCTGTCGTAGTCCTGGCGGGTATGCAGATGGCTGGTAGTCAGGTCGTTGCGATAGCGGCTTTCCAGAATCCGCTGGCCACGGCCGTCGTAGCGGTAATCGGTGACTTCCATGACCGACTTGGCGGTGAAGCTCTGATTGGTCGCACCCGTGCCCAATTGCCAGACCTGGCCGGAACGACGGATCTGGATCAGCTGGTCGGCAACGTTATAGCTGTACTCACTGCCAGCGACGGCGCTATCCACCTGTTCGTAACCGAGACGACCAAAAAAGTCGTAGAGGCGGCGGCTGTCGAGCGAGTACAGGCCGCTGCTGCCGGCCCGGCTGATCAGCGCCGCCCGGTCACGGTCGCTGAGGCTGCTCTGGTCGGTAATGCGGTGCCATTGCGCGGTATTACGGCCCAAGCGGTCGTAATCGAACACGGTCTGGTGACCTTCGCCATCGAGCTGCTCGACCAGCGCGCCGTAGTTGTCGTAGCGACTCTGGCTGACCAGCACGGCCTGGCGTTGCTTGCCGGTTTCGTCCATGCGACCGACGGTGGCGCCAAAGCTATGGGTCTGCTGGTTGAAGCGGTTGTAGAGCCAGCGGCTGGTGTTGCCCTGGCTGTCGCTGAGGCTGATCTTGTTGCCCCAGCGATCCTGCTGCAGCAGACGCTCCGGCGCAGCGCTGACGGTCAAGCCGTCAGCCAGCAAGGTCAGGCGGTTGCCGCCGCCATCGCGTGACAGGCTGAAGCGGGCGTAGCCGACGGCATGCTTGACCAGTGCGGCGTTATCCATGCCGGCGGTCAGGGCAAAGCCCGGCATCAGGCTGACGATCTCAACGTCACGCGGGCCATTGGTGCCGGCGAGCAGACGATCAATCTGCAGGCGGCTGGTGGTGCCATCATCGGCCGCAGTGGGCGCAAATACCTGCCAGCTGCCGTCCGGCTGCCGTACCCGCACCCAGTTGGCGCTGGTATCGGCATTGTTGCGAGGCAGATTAAGGGTGGCGACGGCGGGCTGGCTGCTGTCGCGCAGGATCTGGCGCACGCCGTTGACGGTGCCGTAGACCTTGACCCCCGTCACTGCGACCAGAACGGACTGTGCCCGGTCGTAGACCGAGAGATTGGCGGTGGTTTCATTGCGGGTGACGGTCTCGATGGCGGTCCTGGCAACGCCATTGAGGGTGTAGCTGACCTCTACGGTCAGATTGCCATCCAGTCCGGCGGTATCCGCCACCGATACCCAGCGTGGCGAGAAGGTGATGTCATTGCCCACTTGCCGTTCGATCGGCTCTTGATAATCGACCCAGCGTCCCCGGATGTTCTCACCCCAGATCATTTCGATATGCGGCTCGACCGTGAACGGCGCCTCGGCCTGGGCGGTGCCGGCCGCGACATTGGGGGCATAACCCAGCCCGCCGACACGGGTGTTGAAACCCGGGTCGATCTGCCGGGTGACCTGACCCAGCGCGTTGTAGTCGGTGTAGGTACGGCGCCAGCTGCTGTTCGGGGCGGTGATGCGGCGGTTATTGCCATCGACCAGCGCACTGCGTGCCAGCGCTTCGGCGCTGCCGGCATTCTGGATCGCGCCTTCAACCGGGCTGAACAGCCGGGCGGTTTCCTGGCCGGCGCGATTGTAGAAGCTGGCGCTCCAGACGCCGCCTTCAAAGCGGGCCCAGACCCGGCCGGCGCTGTCGTAGCGGTAGAGCGACTGGGTGTCGCCATTGATGGCACGGCGGGTGATGTCGCCATAGGCGTTGTACTCGGCCCCAGTGGTGACGAGACGGGTGGCCTGGCCAATCGTGCCCAGGCGTTCGACCGTGGCGGTCTGCCGGCCGGCGGCGTCATAGCTGAAGCTGCGCACGCTGTTGTTCTGGCTGCCATCAACGTTCTGGCTGGCGGTCCACTCCAAGACATTGCGGCCGAAGTTGTCGTAGAGCCAGTACTGGCGTTGTCCACCCCCCTGGATATTCACAGCATCGAGCCGGTATTCGATCAGATGACCTGCCGCGTCATAGCGGCGCAGCTCGGTCCGATCCTGCCCCGATCCGGCCACCAGACCCCGTACCGCATCGACCGTCATGGTTTCCGGTGCCGCAGTCAGCTGGTTGCGGGCTACGGTGTTGCCATAGCGCACGGTGCGGGTTTCATTGCCGAAAGCGTTGTACTCGTGGCTGATGGCGGTGTAGCGCAGCTGGTCGCCCATGTCGCCGCTGGCACGCAGCTCGAGACTCAGGCGGCCCATCGCGTCGTAATAGAGATAACTGGCGTTGCCCCTGGCATCGATCTGCACGATCGGGTTGCCGGCTGCGTCGTACTGGCTGCGGACGATCACGTCGCCTCGCGCTGCCCCATAGCCACCGGCAACGTTGACCTGGATATCGGTCACCAGACGGTTCAGCTTGTCGTATTCCGCGCGATGGACGCGCACGCCATTGCTGCCAGCGTCGGTCTTGCCAGCGACCTGTTCGACCAGATCCATCAGATTGCTGCTGGCGTTATAGCTGCCTGCCCGCAGGGCAATGCTGTATTGGCTATCGACCACGCTGTTGCCGAATTCGTCATAAGCCCAGGTGGTGAGGAAGCCACCGGCATCGACCTGGCCGATCTTGCGGCCCAGCGCGTCGTAATAGAAGTAGCTGTCAGCGGTCTGGCCCGCATCGAGCGTGACCGACTGCTTTACCAGCTGGCCCAGCCCATTGTAGATCTGGCGGGTTTCGCGGGCGGCCTGACCGGCTTCGGCCATGCCGGACTGGTTAAGCTGGAAGGCGGTCGGCTCGGTGATCTTGGTCTGCCGGCCGAAGCGGTCGTACTCGTAGCTGAGGACGCGTTTGTCACTCTGGTCAAGCCCTGCCACCTTGGCGGCCAGCTCGGCCGTGGTGTAGCCGGTGGCATTCGGCGTGACGCTGATCTTGCCGCCGTAGCGAATCAACTCCCGCTGGTTGCCGAGCAGGTCGTAACGATGTTCGGTGACCTGGCCCAGGGCATCCACCTCAAAGCGAATGCGGCCGGCGGCGTCATACGACTTGCAGCTCCACTGCCCACCGACATCCAGATAGGCGACGGCATTGCCGAAGGCATCGTAGGCGGTTTCGCTGCGCGGGGTACGCAGGCTGCTCAGGGCAGCCAGGTCCAGGCTGGCCTGATTGAAGCGGCCATCGTCGCCCAGGTTGTAGACGGGCTGTGCGCCGGCAAAGGCCGCCTGTTCTAGTGCAACCTGACGGCCCGCACGGTTGTAGAAGAACTTGGTGACGCGTTTCTGGTCAGCGGCGCCAAAGTCGTTTTCCCAACGTTCGGTGAGGTTGCCGGCCTTGTCGTAAACAAAGCGGGTAACCAGCGAGGCCGTGGTGGCACTGCTTTCCGGCGTGGCGGTCTGGGCCACGGCAGGGGCCAGCTCGTAAGCCAGACGGCCAGCACCGTCGTAGACATAGCTGGTGTTATGACCACGGGTGTTGGTCATCAGCGTCTTGCGGCTGACGGCATCGTAGGTATACACCTCGGTCTTGCCGTCGGCATGGGTCAGGGTTTTCAGCCGGCCGGCGGCATCGTATTCATACTGGGTGACCCGATCCTGACTCGCATCATGCACCGGCTGGGTGAAGTAATTCTGGTATTCACTCGCCATGCGGGCACTATCGCCCGTAGCCAGAACCGACACCGTGGTGGCCAGCTGCAGACCGAAGTCGGCCTGCCATTGCTGCGCGATATAGGGGCTGAGCGAGGCGACTTCCTGCACGCTCATGCTGGCAGACAGGCGGAACGACTGACCTTGCGGGTCGAAGTAGGTGGCGCTGTCGTCCTGGTTGCGGATCAGCTTGCCTTGCGCCCAGACCCAGTTGTCACCGGGTTTGGTGCCAGTCCAGAAGTTGGCCAGATCGGTGGCGTGCTGCGCGGCCTTGGGGGCCGCCAGCGTGGCATAGCCGATCTTGTAGCCATAGGCGGTTTCCCAGGCTTTGGCGATTGCGCGGCTGCGACGGGCGATCTCGAATTGCGGGGTGTCTGCGGTAAGGCGGATACGCTCGCCTTCCGGCCCGTAGAAGGTGGCGCTGCCATCGGGTTCACGTCGCAACAGGCCGCCGCTCCAGGCCAGCGCCTGCAGTGTCCACTTGCGGCTTTCCTTCAATCGACCGGCACCATCGTAAATGAAGTCGGTGACCTGCCCCTTGGCGTCGATCTCGCGGGTCTTGCGGCCCGCGGCGTCGTATTGGTACTGCGTGACATTACCCTGGGCGTCGGTCACGCTGGCCAGATTGCCAGCGGCATCGTAGCGGTGGGTGGCACTCAGGACGCCGTTGACCGTCTGGCTGCGCAGGCGGCCAATACTGTCGTAGTCATAGGTGCTGACCTGATCCTTGCTGTCGTCGCGGTAGTCGCGCAGGAAGTTCCACTCGCGCTGGGTGGCATTGTCGATGGCGTTGTCGATGGCTTCGCCACTGCGCAGGAATTCCCAGACGATGACGCCACGCTTGCTGGTATCCGCTGTACCCAGCTGACCGGCCCACCAATCCAGACCGCCCGTATCCGGTTCCCGTCCCAGCAAGGTGCGGTAGGCCCAGGCCACGAAATTGCGGTTGTTGGCGGCGCCGTTGATCGGCGGGTTCTGGCTGGCCCACAGGTTCTGGAATTCCGGGCTGTCGAGCATGCCTTGCGCCTGGCTCGGGCCTTGCAGCCAGCCGAGGTTCAGTCCGGCATAGGTGCGCAGGGCCTGCATGGCATTGGCAAAGCTCGCGGCATCGGGCGAGCGTTTGAGCAGGCGCGAGTACAGCTGGTTGGCGTAGTCACTGCCGCCGATCGTCGTCAGCGTGCCCCCGGCATCGCGGATGGCGGGTACGTCGGCAAAGACGCCACTGGCGTACCGGCGCTCACTGAGGACCAGCCCGCGTTTGTCAAAGATCCGTTCGGTGATCTGGCCATCCGGGGCAATCTCGAAGGTGTTGCGGCCATCCTTGTCGTAGATGAAGCGCTGGCGCCGGTCGAGTGCTTCGTTGCGCAACTCGCGTAGCTGGCTGTTTTTGATCTGGGCCGGCAGCGCCGCCGGATTGGGGTTGCGGGTGGCGTACTGGCGCTTCTCGATGACGCGGCTGTTGGCGTCGTAGACCGTCTCGGTGGTTTCGCCCAGTTCGTTGACTTCCAGCACCTGCCGGCCCCGGTTGTCGTAGGCATAGCGGGTGGTGCGACCTTCGCCATCCGCCCGGCTGATGACGCGGTTGTCGCTGTCGTAGCCGTAAGTGGTGGTCAGTTTGAGCCCGGCCGGATCGACGATCTCCTGGCTGCGGCGCCCTTGCACGTCGTAGACATACTGCGTGGTCTTGGGCTGGGCGCTGCCGGCGCCTTCGATCACGGTGAGGACATTGCCCTGCGGGTCGTAGCTGTACTCGGTCCGCAGATTCAGACCGTTTGGATTGGTCGGGGTCTTGGGGTCAACCACTGTCGCCTTGACCCGGCTGGCGCCGTCGAATTCGGTGACCGTGACATTGCCGGCCGCATTGGTCGTCTTGACGGTGCGGCCCATGCCATCGAATTCATAGCGGGTCGCCAGATTCACACCATCCGGATCGGTACGGCTGACCAGCACCCGGCCCACTGCATCGTATTCAAAGCGGTTGACCACGCCCCGGGCGTCGATGACCTGGAAGGCGTTGCCCACCTTGCGGTAGCTGCGCAGTACGGTTTCGGTCAGGCGGCCTGCCGCATCGTAGCGTTGGGTGGTTTCCTGATATTCCTCGCTGCTGACCGGGCGCTTGGTGGAAAGCAGGCGGCCGTTGCGGTCATAAGCGTACTCGCTGACATTGCCTTCGCCATCGGTCAGCTTGAAGGTCTCACCGAAGCGATTCTTCTCGGAGACGGTTTTGATGCCTTCCGGGGTGGTGACGGTGACGGTGCGCAGCTTGTCGTCGTAGGCCGTGGTGGTGGTGCGGCCATAGGCATCGGTCTGGGTCAGTACCCGGCCGAAGGCATCGAAGGTCGCGCTGCTGATTTGGGCGC
>NZ_JARRAF010000072.1 GCF_030129945.1 Parachitinimonas caeni | reverse complement strand
GAAGCGGTAGACATCGTTGCCGGCACCGCCGATCAGGGTGTCATTACCCGCGCCCCCATCGAGGGTGTCATGGCCGGCGCCGCCAGTCAGTTTGTCGGCTTGGGGGGTGCCGGTCAGGGTCTGGTTGGTCGGGGTGCTGCCACCGCTGATCAGCTTGGCAATGTCTACGGCCGATAGCGAATTGCCGCCCTTGGGCTGGACATAGGCCATCGCCGCCGCACCACCGTTGAAGTGGCCGAGGATGCGCACGCTGCGGCTGGTATCGCCGACCACGCCGATGATGAGGTCTTTGCCGTCCTGTTTGAAGGTGAGCTGGCTGCGGTCGAGGTCGTTGAAGAAGATCCAGTCCTGACCACCACCGGTGTTGTCGATCGTGTCCTGACCGAAAGCACCGCTGAAGACGTATTTGTCGTTGCCAGCGCCACCGACCAGGCTGTCGTCGCCCGCCCCACCATTGAGCTGGTCGTCTTCGCTGCCGCCATCCAGCGTGTCGTTGCCGTCACCGCCATCGAGGTAGTCGTTGCCGGCTTCGCCTTTGAGTTCGTCGTTGCCACCCAGACCGAACACGGTGTCGTTCCCCCCGCCCGCGCGGATGCGGTCGGCGGTGTTGCGATCCCCCTGGAGTCGATCACCGGCATCTGTGCCTTGTGTAATCGTGCGGGCCTCAATCGCCGCACTGTCCAAGGTCGTACCGTCAGCAAATACCCAGTTGTCAATCTTATAGAGTTCGACAGGCAAATCTCGGAACCAAGCACGTACGGTTATCTCATCTGTGCCATTGCGATGGCGCGCCACCAGATCTTCGCCAACACGCAGGAAAGCCCAGTCTGTTGCTTGAATACCTGTCCCAAATTCCAGGCGGTCGTTGCGGGAGAATGGCTGACCATCGACAACTGACAATCGCAAGGGTGACTCGGTGATCACATCTTTGCCATCTCCCAGATTGAAGCGGTAAATGTCGTCTGCGCCTGTGCCGAACAGTGTGTCATTTCCTTTGCCGCCTTCAAGCAAGGCCGGGTCCCAATCAAACTCATCTTCACGGAAGCTCGCAATCAGCAAATCGTTGCCGGCCCCTCCAATCAATGTATCTGATGCGGCACCACCGATCAGCTGGTCATCACCGTCCCCACCATCCAATACATCGGTATCCCAGCCGCCAAACAGTGTGTCATTGCCCGCTTCACCATAAAGGGTGTCCTTGCCGGAGTGGTAATCAAAAATAGAGTCGTTACCTTCACCGCCTCGCACAACGTCATCGCCCAGGCCGCCATCTATGGTGTCATGTCCGCTGCCGCCCCAGATCGCGTCATTTCCCCAATGACCATCCAGCGAATCATCGCCGGCACCGCCACGAATCTCGTCGTTACCCGTCAGGCCATTGATGGTGTCATTGCCGTCCTGTCCATCAAGCGTGTCATTGTCGAGGTAACCCAGCAGGCTATCGGCATTTGCTGTACTTGGTAATGACAAGCGCTGAAGGGTGCTGTGATCCCACACAGTGCCATCATCGAAAGTAACCTTATCCACCACACGATTCAGCGTAGCTTGAGGATCGGTCTGATGCTGGTTGACCACCCTCAGGACATCGCCTGTTGTGTTATGGCGTAGCAGGAGGTCGTTACCATCAATCGATACGGTGATATCACCGGGCTTGATTCCCTTGAAGACTAGGGTTTCCAGCCCCCCTTCGTCGTTCAGCACATCATTACCGAAGCTTGCGCTGAACACGTACTGATCATCACCCAGACCGCCATTTAATGTGTCGTTACCGCCGCCACCTACCAAGGTGTCATCACCGGCCGAAGCCAGCAGGCGATCATTCCCGTTCCCACCATCCAGGCTATCGGCACCGCTACCGGTTTCAAGCGTATCGTGGCCCTCTCCACCAATCAGAGTGTTGTTGCCATTACCTGCTTTCAGCTGGTCATCACCACTACCGCCGTCAATGCTGTCGTCGCCATCACCGGTGGTAAGGGTATCGTTACCAGCCAGGCCGCTGAGACGTTGATTGCCCTCAAGCGCTTCAATCAAATCCGGGCCATTAGTGCCTGCCGAGGTCAAGCGCATTAGCTGTTGCGGATCCAGGGTCAGGGTCCGCCCATCTGCATGAATCAGTTTGATGCTGGTGACCGGCTTCTCGTCACGGAAGAACTTGCTGAGAATCACCTTGTCGGTCAGGCTCGATTCGAACCCAACCAGCAATTCGGTATCAGCCCGACGGAAGAAGAGTTCGTCGAGGGATAGATCTTGGATATAAATGGTGAACGCTTCTTTGTAGGGGTCGATGATGGTATCGACACCATCCCCCTTGGCAAACAGGTATTGATTGGCGCCTCGGCCACCTTCGAGTGTATCGTTGCCACGCCCGCCGGCCAGCCAGTCGTCACCATCATCGCCATTCAGGTAGTCTGCGCCATCGCCACCTTCCAGGCTGTCGTCGCCACTGCCTGCGTAGAGCTTGTCATTACCGGCGCCTCCCAGAAGGGTATCGCGTCGGGAGCTTCCGCCCAGCGTATCGTCATCTGCGCCGCCATCCAGGAAGCTGCTGTCTTCTCCACCCGATAGATCATCGTTACCCGCCCCGCCAAGCAGCGTATTGTTCCCGTGTATATCGTGCAGCGTGTCGTTGCCATTACCCCCGAGCAGCGAATCATTGCCATCACCACCGTCCACCGAGTCATCGCCATCGTCGCCGGACAGGGTGTCGTTGCCGCCTAAACCTTCAAGGATATCGTTACCACCAAGCCCAACTATTGAGTCGTCTTGCCAATCGAACCCTTGAATGCTGTCAGCGCCAGAAGTCGCGCTGCCCAGCAGCTTTGCCTTGATATCATCAAAGGTCCAAATACTGCCGTCAGCAAAATGGATGTCGTACAGACGAACGTCGCTTCCGTCGAAATAGCTACCAGCCAGTACGCTGTCGGTCGGTGAGGTCATCAACAAGAGGTTAGGGCCGCGCTTAAGGACTCTGATCTTTGCCTTATCAATTGAGGCGTCGAACTCAATACGATCAGGCACCAGCTGATCACTTGTTGATCCCCAAACGACATCCTTCCCATGACCGGCAGAAAAGCGGTAGACCTCAACGCCCCCCCCTCCGTCTCTACCATTGAGCGTGTCGTCACCAGTCCCGCCAATCAACGTGTCATTGCCTTGACCACCCCGGATGGAGTCATTGCCAGCCCCGCCATCAAGGCTATCATCCCCGTCCTGCCCATCCAGAGTGTCACTCCCGCCCAAACCGACCAAGGAGTCGTTCCCATCAAAGCCCATCAACTGATCATCCCCATCCGTTGAGGCACCTTGCATCGCAGCGATGACCTCCTTATGGGTCCAGACCGTGCCATCCGCAAAGGAAATGGTGTTGACGCTGGATTTTTCCGTTTCGAGATTAAGAAAGTAATTCTCAACTTCGATGCTGTCGGTTTCGCTGATTTCTATTTTCAGCGTGAAGCCATCAGCCTTGAAACGCAGCTTGGATCGATCAATGGTGTTATCGAATTCAATGCGGTCGCGCAGCGGCTCATCAGTTCTGTAGGAATCAATCACATCCCTTCCATCACCCAAGGAAAACCGGAATACATCAGCGCCTTCATCGCCGCGTAGCGTGTCATTGCCCTTCCCGCCAACCAGTGTGTCATCCCCTTCGTTTCCGAGAATCTGGTCATCGCCCGCATCGCCCTTGAGCAAGTCATCACCTTCTCTACCTAGCAAGGTGTCGTTACCTGCATCCCCATTCAGCGTGTTATTGCCAGGATCGCCAAAAATCAAATCATCGCCCGGCGTAACAATCGACTGATTAACCAACGTAATGATTTGCGCCTGGCTCATCTGGCTGCCATCGCCAAATTGCAGGCTTTCGATAGCACCTGCGCCTATCGCCCCGTTGATCTCGAAGAAGTTCTCGATGCGGATGCTGCCCGGTGGGCCACCCTCCGGCCGTTTCAAGGTGATCACGACTGCCGTAACGGTACGAGAGAACGACAAGTCGGCCGCTGTGATGCCAGACCCGAAGACAAACCGGTCCTTCCCGCCGGAATCGACAACGATGTCCGTCCCCAGGGTGCGATCAAAATGGTAGGTATCGTTACTGCGCTTGCCATAGAGGCGGTCGTTGCCGGCCAACCCACGAAACACGGTATCGCGCTCTTCACCGATCAGATCATCGCTGACATTTGAGCCAACCATCGTAGACAGATCAAGATAGGGAGCCAGCGCTGCATTGGCCGTAGACAGTGCCGCAAACTGCTCGATTTTCTGTGACTGGAAATCCGGCCAATATCGGCCTAATCCATTCACCGTGCCAATCACCTCAAGCAGTCGCTCGGTCTGGCCAGACCCCTGCAAGCGGTTCAAAACGGCAGATAACTTATCCCAGTCACAAATAACACCTTCCGAATAGCCGGCCAGGTTGGGAAACACCTCGCCCAGTTCACCAGCAAGACGGGTTTGCACCAGCAATTGCGCTTCGGTGTATTGCTTGAACTTCAAATACTCGGCAATCAGATAAGGTGCTGCAGCGCCATGAGGGTTGGGGCCATCCGGCCACCCCCCACATCGTGTGCCGATAAACCCTTTACCCACCAGACGCTCCAGCGTAACCAGTTGCCGTGCATCAATCACATGGCCGTATGGTGGGCCATAGTCGCGGCTGTTTGGTCCAACATCCGCAGCACCCGCCCAGCGATAAATCAACGAATCGAGCAACCCGTTACGACGGGTGGGGTCGTTTTCGCTCAGATAATTGTCCAGCTCGGTTTTAAGCTTGGGGTTGTTGACCAGCGCCTGCCGCAAATCAAGCATCTGGCCGAATCCGCGTGCATTGGGTAGAGCAAGCTCGGCAGCCGTCAGTGCGAGGCGCCCGGTAAAGGTTCTTTGCCCAGGATTGGTCTTGAACCACACATCCGCAGCGGTGCTGACACGGCCGTTGCTAAGCGCCAGCGAAGCAGTCAATTTGTGGGCATTGCCGTTGCCATCAACCTGAGACGATTTGCTGGCCCGAACCCCAATCGACTTCACCCCGGCCGCCGCCAAGGTGCTGAGTTCACCTTCTTCGCTATACCCGTTGCCATTCGCATCGCGCCAGACCTGAAGCGTGTTATAGGCAGCATCCTTGTCGTCAATCAGGCCATCCCGGTTGCTGTCATAACCCGCCAGTGCCGCAAAGCCGTCTTCGGCTAAAGCACCGCCCGCCAACTGGGTGTGATTACCAAACAGCTCGCTGCCATCATTAATCACCCCATCCTGGTTCAAGTCGTTGACCAGCAAGCCGTCATCCGCACCCACCCAGGCTGTTTTCTCGGCCAGACCGTCCAGATCATGGTCGAAATACGCATTCCCCAGGCCGGTTGTCTCGACGCCATCGCCATCCAGATCCAGCACAATGGGCGACTGCGCCGCTTCGGCGGTCGAAGTGCTGGGGCCGGTGTCCCCTCCGTCATCATCCTTGACCGTACGCAGATTGATACCCAGCCGGCCATTCTTGAAGTTCTCGATTACCAGACCGTTATTGATTGTCAGCTGGTCGCCCGCCAGCACATACACGAACCGGCCATCACGGCTTTTGTAGACATTCGCCGGGTCGCTCTTCTTGCGCACGCCACCAGTCAACTCGGCATTCTTCAGATAAACCTTGCCTTCGCCTTTGTCGTCGTCACGGATGCGGTCGAATGTATCGGCAATGTAGGTATCAAACCCCTCATCACCTTTCAGAACATCCTTACCGGCTTCGCCTTCCAAGCGGTCGTTGCCTTTACCACCTATCAGCGAGTCATTACCTTTGCCGCCGCGAAGTTTATTCCCTACGTCGTTTCCCTCAAGCGTGTCATTGCCTTCTCCACCTCTGGCATTTTCTATTTGGTCAGGCCCGGTAAAATTATCGAAAGCAATGGCAATATCGCTTTCACCTCCCAATTTGCTGACTTTTCCGCCTTCTAGATAAATATGGACATCTTTCTCTTTGACATTTTCAGCGGAAATTTCATCAACACCTCCCGTATCAAAAATTGTAATTCTAGATTTACTTATTCCCGGCTCAAATTCCTTTTCTTCAATAAGATATACGTCATTTCCAGACTTCGCGTTTCTACGTGCCCCCCAGATATCCTGCAAAGCGACTTGATCCAACCCCGGAACACCATATCTTTGCGGTCCAATATCATGCTCTTTCGAACAGAGTAGCGAGTAATCATTTTTAGTTAGGCCCTGGCTAGCCAACTGAATTTTCTCAACTTGTTCGGTGTTAGGTTGCATCCCCATTGTCACAAAAGTATGATCAAGACCTAACGCATGCGCTATCTCATGCAATAATGTTCTGTTGTAAGGCTCCATCGGGAGCAATGTGGTATCAATCGTCAGGATTTGAGCCTCAATATTCCATTGACCTCTAGTGCTAAACTTTTCATATAAACAAAACTTAATATCTGCCTTAGCTACATCATTCGTAAAAACGAAATCTACAGGTAGAAATTCTGAAAACTTCTTTAGCGCATCAGGTATTACCCTGTTTTTATAGTCGCCATTCCATTGACGAATTTTAAAATCACTCCTATACTCCTGAGGGATATCTTCTACTGTTTCTATAAAAGAATAGTAAACAACCGATTTTCCTGCAAATTTACAAGGAGCAACATGCTTCATTGCATCAATTGCGTCACTGCCTAATTTCATTACTGCGCTTCCTTCAGTTTCTTGATTAAAACATCCAACAAAGACACGGGCTGAACCCCATCAGCAAAGGATAAAAAACTCGGCTCAAATCGCCAGTCATTGGGGTAACCTGGCCAAGCGTATGATTTGTGGCTTTTTTTCAAATAAGCATAAGTCAAACCATAACCTTCTCTATTTGTAGTGACCGCGCTCGGACTAAGAAATAGCCAACGTTCACTCTTTAATAGCTTCCTAAATGAGGATGCAACTTTGCATGGTGAATCATGGAAAAGACGCAGTTGAATCAACTTCGATCGCTCTGGATTATTTCTTGTATTTTTACTGCGATGAAAGATTTTTGCGTTAGTAAGCACCACAATCAAGCCGTCTGCGTACGACTCTTCAATTTTTGAATCAAACACGCGATCGACGCAGTCCATTTCTGTCAAATCTGTTTTATCGCCAAATAATTTGCCATTATGCAGGTTTATATATTGCCTATGCATAGAAACAATTTTTCCATCTATAATCGCATCTACATGGCGCATCATGTCACCGAATTCGACCGGCGCCGGTGGAATATATGGCCCTTCATCGCCATACACCACGACGGATAGCGCCAACAAGCCTAATAGACTCATAAACTGAAATACGGATTTCATCTATCACTCCATTGATATGGTGAGAGTTCTAAATTGTGTTCAGCACAATCTCCCTTTATTTGCGTACTTCTTTCATCTTATTAAGCAATGTATCTAATAAAGACACAGGCTGTACTCCATCGGCAAACAATGAAAACTTTGGCTCATATCGCCAACCCTCGGGGTAAGTCGGCAAAGCCAGAAATCTTGGCGTGTGTTTCAGATAAGCATAGGCAATCTCATCACTACCCATATGAGGGGTGGCTGTGAGCCAACTTAAAAACAGCCAACGATCATTTTTAAGAATTTTTCTGAATTCCATCCCTACTTCACAAGGTCTATTATTTAAACGGAGTTCCAGCTCTTTTACCAATTGTGGATTTTGCTTCCTTCCATCTCTGCCAAAATAAACTTTGGCATCAGCAAGCGTAACAATAAGATCATCTGAATATGGAAATTTAATTTCCTTGTCGAAAGGTCTATCGGTGCAATCGGTGGTCATTAAATCAGTTGCGGTTCCAAACAGTTTCCCGGAATCTGTGTTTCTGTATTGCCTACGCATTGCCACAATTTGCCCTTCGATCACGGCATCGACATCCTGCATAGCTTGACCGAACTCAACTGGCGCCGGCCCAATTGACGGGCCCTCTACGCCATAGGTCTGCTGCGACAGCAGCAAAAGATTCATTAGGCAAAAAGCATAAGGAAAAGATTTCATTTGTTTCTCCATTCACAAAATGCAACGGCCGGCACCCTTACCAAGAAAACACCAGCAAGCCAACTCGTCGGCTAATATCTGATTAAGTCAAGGCATTCATCAAAGCGAAGCCCAAAACGCTCACAAAAATGCCAAAGACATTTTTAAGCCTTGCAAATTTTTGGCAAAGGGCGAGATTTTGTAGTGCTTTCTATGATAGATGCAAGACCATTGGTCAATGGTCAGTTGTACGCACTTGATGCTGTCTGTGTCAGACTAGAAGTTGCGTTTGACAAAACAAAACCCCGGCCATGACTGCGCCGGGGTTGTGTTTTACTGCGGGTGGGCTAGCCCTGCTTCAGGCAGCCCTGGGGGCGACGGGTCAGCTTAGTGCCCGCCATGTCCTGCCAGCACAATCGCGTCGTAATGACCACGATCCCACGGGTTGTGGCTGAGGCTGGCGGAGCTGTCGGCTTCGAAGCTTGCCATGGCGTCGATCAGCAGATGGGTTTGCCGTGTCGCCCAATCCGCACCGGCTGGCCCGGTTCGCGGGGTCGGATCGACCGGCTGGCCCAGACCCGGCAGGTGGTCGATATCGGCTTCATTGGTACCGATGCTGTCGATATCGGCCTCGTTGCCATTGTTGTCCCCCATCGCTCCCCTCTGCGGGGTCTTGGGGG
>NZ_JARRAF010000071.1 GCF_030129945.1 Parachitinimonas caeni | reverse complement strand
GTCGATTTTTGGGGCATGGCGTCGTTAGGGTTCGCTTATTTAGCTCGCTAAACTACTCTCACCCTGCCTCGCCCTGCCCCAAAACTCGGCCCGGCGCGACCGGAAACAAAACGTCAACAGAGCCTAGGATCGATGGGGTGGTCAAACAGGATGGTCATTGCATCGCTCCTTTCTGGGAAAACGAATAGCTTATGAGTGAGGGGAGGGAGATTGGGTGGATAGAAGGTCGTTTGCACCTTGGGGCGCAGTCAAATCGCTGGTGTTGCCGCGTCCTCTTGCATTGGGCTGGCCGGGAGCTGTGGACGTTTTCTAATTGGGTTCGCATTTCGTCGAATTTTTACCTGGTGCAAGGGGAAAAGCACAGCGCTTAGCGGTAAACCACCCGACTTTCAACGCGGCCGTGGGCCCAAAACTCGGCCCGGTGCGACCGGAAACAAAACGTCAGTAGAGCCTAAGTGCTTGCATCGGCTTCGAAGTTGGCGTTATTCTGCGCGCCGGTCGGCAGTTCACCCAGGCGTCGCCGCTTCGCAACGAAGCACGCTAAACCTGCCAGGCAATAAACGCGCACATCTAGGCGCACGCTTGGTTCGATTCTTGTGCCAGGCCATAAGGGCGATCGTGGCAGCCGGTGTACACCGGGGCATACAGACAAGGACGAAACCATGTCACGCACTGCCTATCCTTTTCATTCCGACGATATTTCGCTACTGGCCCGTTCGCTGGTCAAGCAGTGGGCCGAACAGACCGAGCCCCCTGGTCATGTACAGATGCTGAACATGCTGGCAAGGGCTGTCGGGTATCAGAATTTCCAGCATTTTCGTAGTGAAGCCGAAGCCAGGCCCGCTATCCAGCTGGCTCCGCCGCCGCTCGTTGAATCGGCCGAGCCGCCGTCGATCGGCGCTGCGGCACGCAAGCTTTTGCGGCACTTTGACGAGCACGGCCGATTGCATCGCTGGCCCAGCAAGTTTTCCGAGCAGGGGCCATGCCTATGGCCGATCTGGGCGCGTATTCCGGCTCATCGCACAATGACCGAGCGAGAAGTCAACGAATACATCAAATTGGGCGAAGTGCTGGGTGACCATGTGCTGCTGCGGCGCGAGCTGGTGAACTACAAGCTGCTTGAACGCACGCTGGATGGTCGGGAGTACCGACGGCTCGAACAGGCACCCTCTGCGGTGGGGTTGGATCTGATCCGCCATTTTGCCTCGAGGGTCTAGCATGTTCCCCTTTCTTTCAAGTCTAGGCCGGCCTGTTGTGCCGGCTGATGAGGCCTTTGCGAACACAGGTTTTCCTGCGACGGCTTTGCCGGTTGCGGATGAGGTTTCGGCCAGCGGCCACATTGAACTGGTGCCATTGGCGTCCGATCATCTGAATTCCCTTGCCCATTTGCAGGCAGACTGCTGGCAGCAGCCGGTAGACGCCGCGCACCTGCTGGAAGATCTGAACGATGCAGGGCGGGCAGCTGGCAAGAACGTCGTGGTGGCATTGCGCGGCGGTGAGGTCGTGGCCTGTGGTGCGTGGGTGACGCTGGACCTCGCCCGTACCGGCCAATTCTTCATGGCGCCACTGTTTGGTCACGATGCTGCGGCATTGCAGTCAGTGGTAGACCATATTCTAAGTGTGGCGATAGCGGAAGGTGCCACGAGTGTCCGGGTGAGTGCGCGCCAGACCGAGCCGATCAAGACGGCATTGCTGACGGCACTGGGCTTCGTTCCGCGCTTTGAGTGGGTATTCTTCAGCCGCGCGAATCTCCTGGGGCTGCCGCAGGCATTGCCAGCCGGCTGGGTGAGGGAGTCCTACGAGCAGGTGGACTGGCTCCTGCTGG
This sequence comes from Parachitinimonas caeni, assembly GCF_030129945.1. GTDB lineage: Bacteria > Pseudomonadota > Gammaproteobacteria > Burkholderiales > Chitinimonadaceae > Parachitinimonas > Parachitinimonas caeni. The sequence continues at coordinate 6,948 of NZ_JARRAF010000071.1, read as the reverse complement.
CAGAGGACTTCGCCGAGATGTTCGCCCATGTGCCCAATTGCACCTTGCCGCCTGCCGATGTGCTGCGTCAGGACTGGCGGGATCGGGACTGGGAAGGCAGCTGGGTTTTGCGCGATCCGAATGGCCGTTATGGTGCGTTGGCATTGCTGCGGGATGGTTGGGTCGAGCCAGTTGGAGTGCGGCCGGAATGGCGAGGGCTTGGCCTGGCGGAGGTCTTATATCAGCGCCTTGCCCAGAGTCTGGATCAACGTGGCCGGATGCCGCTGCGGGCCATGGTGGCCAGCAGCAATCTGCCTTCGATGCGGCTGCATCAGCGACTGGGTTTCATTGAAGACGCACCACGCAGTCAGATGATGGAGCTTGGTTTGCGGCGTTGATCGGTGAGGTGAGTCCTGGAGCTCAGGGCTCACCACGATGCAGGGCGTTTTCGATCCGACGATCAGGGATCAGCCACATCAGCGCTACCAGGATATGGCAGGCCATTGCCAGCCAGGGCAGGTAGAAGGCAATGCCGATTGCGATGGCATGAAAAAACACCGAAAGCTTGCCTTTGAGGTTGTTGCCAAGCGCCTCAGCCAGCAGCGAGTGCTCGCCGCCATCGCTGGCGATGATGGCGTGCTGCAGCAGCCAGAAGGCCAGCGCAGCCATCAGCAAGCCGACGCCGTATAGCGCCGTCGGGGTGGCAGCGAAGTGGTTTTCACCCATCCAGCCCGTGATGAACGGGAATAGCGACAGCCAGAACAGCAGGTGCAGGTTGGCCCAAAGTATGCCGCCACTGACCCGTTTGGCGGCATGCAGCAGGTGGTGGTGGTTGTTCCAGTAGATCCCGACGTAGATAAAGCTCAGTACATAACTGAGAAAAACCGGCCAGAGTGGCTGAAGCACCTCAATGCTGGCGCCATGAGGCACCTTCATTTCCAGAACCATAATGGTAATGATGATGGCGATGACGCCATCACTGAAAGCTTCCAACCGACTTTTTCCCATAGTGTGCCCTTATGCTTGTTGGCGCGGCGAAATCTGGATGATTTCGCCGCGCCCCCGTGTTTTACCGTTGCGGTGCTGTGGCGGTTTACTGAAAGAAGGCGGGGCAAGTGCTGGGCAAAGCACTGGTTGGAATGCCCTCGCAGCTATTCTTGAAGGTGAGGTTGCCATCCTTGTCGGTGAACAGCTCCCAGATGGTGTCGTAGTCGTCAAAGTTCCAGGCCGGCACTTTGGCGGCGACTTCGGGGTTCTGGTAGACCGAGGCCAGCAGGTATTTCACGGCTTTTTCGATATGGTCATGCTCCCAACCCACCAGAATCGAAGAACCACTGGCCGGGTGCTTGAAATAGTACGAATCCTGATCGAACAAGGCATGAGCCAGATCGGGAGCATCCTGCCACTGGAAGGCAGCCAGCGTCAGCGGAATGCCGTGCTGGATCGCAAACGGCGCCACCGTCAGCGAGGGGCGGATATACGAACATGCGGCGCCGCAGTCGATGATGTTGAGGGGGTTGGAGGTGTAGATGTAATCCGGTTTCCGCTTGCCCATCTTTTCGAGCAGGATGTCATTGGCCCCCAGGGCTCGCCACTGTCCCTGGCAGACATAGTTGCCGTTTTCGAAATTGCCGCTGGGATGGGCCTCGACGTGCCGTATCAAATAGACCGACTGTGACGCATAGGGCCGTAGTCCCGGTGGTACCTTGGCCTGCAGGGTAACGGGGGCTTGTGAGCAGGCGCTGCGGGCCGGCAGGGGGATGCGGGGGTAGTTGCTGACCTTGGCAATCTGATCGTCGTACAGGCTGACGCTGAGCGGCTGGTTGGTGCCGGATACCACCAGATATTGATTGGTGGTTTGAATGGCAATCGACGACCCGGTCAGCGATTGCACGATCTGCGACATCATCGACAGCGGCATGGCCATGACGTAGGTGCCACGGGCTTGGTTGGCCAGAATCTGTTGCACGAAATACGCTGGCGAGTTGTAGGTCGAGGCGTCGCCGGGGCTCAGTTTTTGTACTTTGACCGGCAAGTTGTTGAGGATGGCATAGGGCTGAATGCTTTCCAGTGGCCCCATATTGGCGCCATCGCCCGACAGGGTCAGCGCGTAAACCTGTTTGACCTGATTCAGACGGCCGGCCGTCAGGCTGCTTAGCAGTTGGCCGAAGCGCAGCGAATGGTTGAGTCCGACTACCGACAGGTTGTTGCCCTTGTCCGGCTCGCTTTCAAAGGCTTGCACCAGAACGAAATTCCAGTCGTTGGCATTGAGCGGTGGCGGGCTTGACTGCGCCACGGCAGCACGGCTGATCAGCAGCCCGCAAAGTATTAACAACTGCCATATTCTGATCATATGAGGGTCCTCTTGAGTCGGAATTCGTTGATTTGATCGAGCCAGTCTGGCATCGCGATGCGACAGAAACCTTTGTTTCGATAAAAGCCTGGGTGAGCGAGTGGCCGGACTCCGAATACCCGGCCATGCAGCCTGTGCCAGCCGAGGCAAAGGGTGCGGGTAGGGCAGGCTGGGTGCGGTTGCGGCCCGGCCCATCCTATGGCTTGGTAGATCAAGCCTTGCTTGAATGCAATGTCGCGCTGGAGATCGTGCGATGAACACATGCCCTATCCCCTGGCGGGAGATCGCGGTTTGGCCTTGACCTCACAAGGCCCTGCCTCAAGTCTCGGCCTGGCGCGACGTCAAACCCCGAAGTCAACAGAGTCTAATATTTCAAGTAAAATGGAAATATGGAAAATAAAGCTGCCGTAACCGTACTCGCCGCGCTGGCGCAGGAAACCCGCCTTGCCATCTTCCGATTGCTGGTGCCGTTGGGGGCGCAAGGGATGACGGTGGGCCGGATCGGCGAGACCCTATCCCTGGCGCCGGCCACCCTGTCTTTTCACCTGAAAGAGCTGACCCACGCCAATCTGATTGTCGCCCGGCAGGAAGGTCGCTACATCCACTACTCGGCCAATTACGCCACCATGTCCGAGCTGCTGGGGTTCATGACGGAAAACTGTTGTCAGATGGCCGGTGACGCACCCCCTTCTCCGCCAGCCTGTTGCGGCTAAGCCCGGATCGGGCCTGGTCGGTTGACAGACTTTGCGCGGTACCTGCCGCCAATGCCTGAACGGCACAGGTACCAAGCTTTCTTCCACCATTCATCCGCATTATCTTGGGGAAAATGACAATTGCCTGATTGGGGAATTGTTTTTTGGCATTGCTTGAGCTTGGCCGGGTTTGTCTATACAATTCGCCCCCTTTCTGCCTGACTGTAATACGCGATTTACCACCATAAAGCGGACCATATCCCGCTGGATATGATCTTGCGCAATAAAGCGTATGGTTACCCGGTGTTACGATCGGCCCAGGTGACGCCAGAATTCAGGATAATTGTCGGACAATCAAGATTCAAATCTAATTAACCTCCTGATACGAAGATCAAATAGATCCCGCCATTCCCTTCGTTCTGCTGATTGTGTGGCAGGCTGGCGAGCATCTCTGTTTGGCATGAGGCATATTGATTATGCATCGTGGCAAGCCGGATGGAAAATGAAGCGCTATTCAATTTGAATATCGCATGGAAAATCTTGAGGTCGAATATTCTGAGGTGTTTCTTTTAATCAGTTGTAATTTGCATTGAAAAGTGTTTTAACGTGAAAAGAATGATCAAGTCTGTTACAGCAGTTTCAGTATTATTTGCAATTTCGGCGCCAAATTCCTGGGCATTCGAGCTGCCACTATTCTCGAAGCTGACCAAGCAAGCCGCGCCGGTGGCTGCTGCCCCTTTGGCAGCTGCGCCGCTATATGCCACCACGCTCAATAGTGAGACTACCTTCAATAGCTATGCCAAGTCGGGCGGGGTGCTCAGCAATAGCGGCCGTTCGATCAAGTTTCTGATTGATAATCGCAATCCTGCAGCGCGCAGCATCAGCTTTATCAATGGTAACTATCAAGTGAATGGCCGGGTGCCTAGCTATGCCACCTATCACTATGATTTTGCTGTGCAGCGTTATCAGATTGGCGAGGATGTTGCCACCTTTAATAACACGACTTACTACGCACAAAACAAACGTTTCTTTGCCGGAACGATTCAGACCTATTTGCAGGGTGATTCGGCTACGCCGATTTATGCCGTGCAATTCTATCCTGATGATGTGATTTCTGAAGCAACGCTGCTCGATGCGCTGAAAACCGTTAAGGCCAATTTCACCATTCCAAATGCGAAACTCGCTTTTGTTGCCACCGGTACACAACAGACATTCAATACGATTGCGACCCAGGCCAGAGCGTTGAATATTGATCTATTCACCATCGATCAGGTATTGGGTAATATCAAGTATATTGGTTTGAATCCGGGAGAAGCCTGGGGTTATTTGCGCTTATTCCCGCAGGATGTGAATACCCTGCGCCCCACCGATATTCCGGTTTTTGAAGAGCTGCCACTGGATTTGTCGGTCGTGTCTGGTGTGATCACCAAGGCGTATCAGGACATCAACTCGCACGTGAATTTGAAGTCCAAAGAGCGCAACACGCCAAACATGGTGCTGCGTGATGCCAACCCGCTGCATCCCTCACTGCAGCCCTGGGCCAATCAGCCGGTACATCTGGTGGTGACGGCGCAAGGCTACAAGATCGAAGCCACCACGCCGGCCATCATCGAGCAGAAGTTGGCGCAGAAGCTGAATCGCCCCTGGACCGGGCTGCCCGTCGTCAACGAAAGTCGCCTGCAGAGCTTTGACGAGCTATGCAACAGGTCGCTGACCAACGCCGCCTGCTTTGATAGCGCCAAGCGCTATGGCGGCAAGACCACTGGCCTGGGCTTTCTGGCCCGCGCAATGGGGCGGACCGACACCACCGGTACGGTCAGCACCCAATATGGCTACGACCTGACACCAAAGGGTATCGGCATTCCGGTTCAGTTCTATCGCGACATGATGGCGATGCCGGAAAACGCCGCGTTGGCGGCCAAGGTGAATGCCTTGGTGTCGGCCGAGAAGGTGGGCAACCTGTCGCCTGCCGAGCGCAATGCCATGGTGGCCGAAGTGCAAGGCATGTTCTACAAGGCCAAGCTGCCGGCCAATCTGGTTGCCGACGTCAAAGCCAAGCTGCTGGCAGCAACGCCGGGTGTTGCCAAGTTCAAGTTCCGTTCCAGCGCGACCTCGGAAGATGTGGCCAATTTCAACGGTGCGGGCCTGTATGACAGCTTCTCGATCGAGCCGGAAAAAGCTGACAACGCCGATCTTTCCTGTACGGTCGAGCCGGATGGCGATGCCATTGGCGGGGTGGTGACCAAGCTGAAGGTCAAACCCAAGACGGTGCAATGTGGCATCAAGGCTGTTTACGCCAGCTTGTGGAATTCGCGTGCATTGGTCGAGCGCAGCTTTGCGCGCTTGGATCATGCTACTGCCGGCATGGGGATCACCATCAACCCATCTTATGGTGATGAAGCAGCCAATCTGGTGCTGGTGACGCGTGTACTGGGAAGCGATGTCTACGGGTATTCGCTGTCGATCCAGCAAGGTGAAAACCTGGTAACCAACCCGTTGCCAGGAACCATCTCGGAGTACACCGTTGCCGCGTTCTCCGATGCCTCGCGCCCCACCCGGTTTACCACAACCCGTTATGCCAAACCGACGGTGACCGACCCGGTACGCACCACAACCGTGCTGAGCCAGAAGCAGATGAGCGATATTGTCGATATCGCCAAGAAGATCGAGATTGCGTACTGCAAGGCCAAGCCCAGCTACTATCCGAATCGCAACTGCAACTACGTATGGCTGGACAAGGACAAGCCGCTGTCGCTGGATATGGAAGTGAAAATCCTGCCGAACGGTAACTACCTGTTCAAGCAGATGCGCGAGTTTCATGGCCGTTAAGCGCGATTGATTGGCACTGGCAGCCCGCAGCGCTGACCTGACAAGGGTTGGTTGCTGCGGGCTGCGTTGTTTGTGGCGAGTCGGTTGCCATCCTTCTTCAACTTACGATCAAACCTTCATGAAGCCCTACCTGATTACCCTGCTTGCTCTGTTCCAACTGATCGGCTTCGCCTGCGCAACGGATGTGGCCCCGGCTGATACGGAGATTATTCTGGTGCGGCATGCCGATAAAGCCAGCGATGACCCGGTTGATCCGTCCCTCAGCAGCCAGGGGGATGCCCGTGCCAAAGCGCTGGCCAAGGTCATGCAGTATTCCGGTTTGCAGCAGATCTTCAGCTCCCAGTATCGTCGCACTCGCCAGACCGCCCTGGCTGTAGCCGAAACACACGGTTTGATGGTGGAAGAGCGGCCCATCAATGCCGAAAATGCCGAAAGCTACGCCCAGCAACTGGCGTCCGAGATTCGCGAGAAGCATCTAGGCAAGACCATCCTCATCGTCAACCACAGCGATGTGGTGCCCGATCTGGTGGCACAGCTGACTGGCTTGCGCATCGAGCCGATTGCCGAGACTGAATACGACCGCCTCATCACCTTGCGCTTACCGGCACAGGGAGCGCCCCGTCTGCTGCAAAGTCGCTATGGTGCGCCCTAACCGGCCCGATGCGGGGTGGCACCTGCCGCTAGGATCTGACAAGGGAACCTGATAATTGAGTCATTTGAACCATTCCGAACGGGAGATTCCGCCAGAATGCGCCCGCTTACGTGCTGGAATCGCGGGGCAGCGCTTCAACGAAGGCTTGATTCTGGAGATCTATCGCGACCGCAAGGAGGGACGTCGCGGTAGCGCTACCCAGATGCATCTTATTGATTGTGAAGCCTGTCTTGACTGGTTGGGTCAGCAGGTTGAGCCACGCTATCTGGTGCGAGCGCAGCAGGCGGCGGAATATTGCTGCCTTTCGCTATGGTTCTGTTGACGTTAGGTTTACAGTCGCGCCGGATCGAGTTTTGGGGCAGAGCGTCGTTAGGGTTCGCTTATTTAGCCGGCTAAACCGCGCTCACCCTGCCTAGCCCTTCCCCAAAACTCGATCCGGCCCG
>NZ_JARRAF010000070.1 GCF_030129945.1 Parachitinimonas caeni | reverse complement strand
ATTTTTGGGGCATGGCGTCGTTAGCGTTCGCTTATTTAGCTCGCTAAACTGCGCTCACCCTGCCTAGCCCTGCCCCAAAACTCGGCCCGGCGCGACCGGAAACAAAACGTCAACAGAGCCTAGGTCTCGCCAACGTCCAGCAGGCACTGGCACCCGCCGACAGCACCGACGCCCGGCCTTACTGGTGGTCGGTATCAGGTGAAGACCTCTACCGTGCTCTGCTGGCCAGCGCCCAGCCTTTTCGGCCACCGGGCGATGATGCATAGCGCTGGTTACGGTGGGAGGCATTCAAGCCATATCTGCCGTGCAGGCCAGATGCTGGGTGGCCAGCGGCAGTCCAGCCAGGATGCTCCGGAAGAACTGGCGATCGCGCCCGGCCAGCTCTGGCAGTAGCCGACCCAGGCGGACAGCGGTGGCATCACCGTCGCCATCTTCGCCACTTTGCAGACCAAACCACAGATGCTCGAACAGCAGATTGGCCAACTGCAAGGGTTCGTAGCGTACCCGGCCTTCGTCGTGTTCCTGCAGTAACAGTGCCGTCAGCTGTGGCCAGCTGCCAAAGCCTTTGGCGTGACTGAAGGTGGCATGAAAAGGTCGAGCGGCTTCCAAAAATGTGGCGACTGGCATTGGCTGCTGGCAACGAAAGGCCGATAGCTCGGGAGAGTCCCCCGCCCAGCAGGCCCCCCGCACGACCCGTAGCAGGAAAATCGTGTTCCAGATGGAGTTGCTACCCAGTCCGAAGCGATCACAGATCCATTCGCTCATGCCAATCCACCGAATCGCCTGCTGCTGGATGCTCAGCAAATCGTAGTGCCGCTCCGGGTCGAGCAAGCCCTCTTTCCAGAACAGCCACAGCACTAGTCCCAGATTGGCCGCAACATGCTGGGCAGCATCAAGAGAATCCGCCTCGAAAGCAGCTTGCAGCGCCTTGCTGAAGTCACCGACGGCAATCAGCGCATGACGGCGCCGCTCGGCCAGCTCACGTGACTCGTGAGTCGCCTCAGCCTTGTGCAGCAAGGCGTTGAGGTTATGAAACTCACACCGCACACGCGGGTTGTAACGGACGGCGTTACGGGTTTCCTCATTGCTTTGCAGATTGACCAGCTCACGCCGCACCGTCGCTTCATCCCGCGTGGCGTAGGCGTGCCAGCCATAGAGCAGATGTGTCATCGCCGTCAGCGTTGGGGAGCCGTGCTGACCGCTCAGCCGTTCCAGGGCCTGCAAGCTACGGACCGACTGTTCCAGGTTCCCGAGCCGGCGCCAGGTCATTCCCGCGTTGAGCAAGGCCAGCCCCTGCTGAAAGCCATCACCGGCGTAGTCCTGCGCCTGCCCGAAATGGGCGAGCGCGCCAGAGCGCTTTCGCTCTCCCTGGCCGGCATCGTCAGCCAGCCGGCCATCCAGAAAATCCCGCTTGCCCAGAGCCAGGTGATACCAGAAATCGAGCCGCTGCATGGCTTCATCAAGCGGGTGCCGTGTGATGGCAGCGGTTCCGACCGATGGTGCCAGCCCAAGCGCCGACTGCACCCCAGCCAGATCCAGTGCTGTCTCGCCAAGCCAAAAGGTCAGTCGCGCAGCGCTGGGTGGCGTCAGCCAGAAAGGTCCGCGACTGCGGCCTCGCAGTGGCAGAAGGCGCGGATCTATGGCGTTATCACTCCCCCAGCCGACGACGATGCCCCAGCGGGAAAAATCCGCAAAACAGCGACTGACCAGCATGCGCACATCGGCAGCGCGATTAAACCGCTGTGCCAGCCCCCCCGCCTCGACGCCGTACTCCCGACACAGCAAAGCCAGCCACAGCCGCGCCAGAAACCATACCGACTGATGGCTGGCGGGCTGGCCATCGACACTGCATGGCTGCTGCAGCTGGATACGCAGCAAGGGGCTGGGTGCAGCCTCAAACGAATCAGTCATGTTACATCCGTTACGTATGTTGCATACATGACATCATGGCAGTTCTGAGAGAAGCATGCATCCCGGTACAGTGCGGGCTGTCGAGACGTACAGAGCATTCCCGACAATCTACTGTAATGAATTCAAGGAGTTGACCATGATTCGTCGTACTTTTCTCACGGGCTTGCTAACGGTTGGCCTCGGACTCGCCACCGCATTCAGCCATGCCGACAGCACGCCATTCCCGCCACAGCTGACCGAGGTCAAAGCCGAGTTTGCCAAGCCCTTTGCCAAGTATCAGGTCAAGGGGACTTTCGTCATGCTTGATGGCCAGACCGGCCGTTACAGCGTTTACAACCTGGAGCGCGCCAGCGAACGCAAGATGCCAGCCTCGACCTTCAAGCTGTTCAACAGCCTGGTGGCCTTCGACACCGGCGCCCTCAAGGACGACCGGGAAGTGATTGCCTGGGATGGCGTCGAGCGCGACTTCACCAGCTGGAACCGCGACATGAACATTCGCGACGCCATCCGCGTCTCCAACGTGCCGTTTTATCAGGAACTGGCCCGGCGCATCGGCCGCGAAAAAATGCAGGCCGCCTTGAATCAGGTTGGCTATGGCAACAAGATGATTGGCAGGGAGATAGACCAGTTCTGGCTCGACAACACCCTGCAGATTTCGGCCAAGGAGCAGGTGGATTTCGTGATGCGGCTGGCACGCGGCAAATTGCCGTTCTCGGCACGCGCCATTGATATGGTGCAGCAGATCAGCATTCTGGAACGGACGCCGAGTTATGTACTGCATGGCAAAACCGGCTGGGGCGGTCGTGCCACCACGCCGGGGGTAGGCTGGTGGACCGGTTATCTGGAGCGGGGTGACAAGCTCTACGCCTTTGCCATGAACATGGATATGCAGAAGCTGGAAGACGCCCCGCTGCGGCTGAAAATCGCCAAGCAAATCATGCTGCAACAGGGCCTGATCGAAGAGTAACCCCCACACCAACGTCGATTCCGGCACTACCGTGCAGGGCAGCCGATAGTGAAGGAGTCTGGTGGCCGGTTACCCCCACTGCCTTGCCGGGCAGCGGGGGCGAGAACCGGCCGTTTCAGCAAGGTGATCAGATGCCGATTGTCCCGCCGTCATCCTTGGTGATCACGATGGTGGCAGAACGTGGTCGGCTATTGCCACCGTGCGGCCAGTGGCTGTGCCACTTGGCGGGATCTGCCAACACACTCGCCGGGGTCTCCTCGCCAGGGTGCTGGATATTGACGAACAAAGCCCGGCCGTCCGGGGTCTCGGTAATGCCGGTGAGCTCGCAGCCGCGAGGCCCCACCATAAAACGTCGCAAGGTATCGGGGGTCGGATTCTTGCCCTTGAAGGTCGTTACCTCCAGGCGATCGCTTCCTTGCTGGTTTTCGACAATGGCCGCAGCGCCGTCGCCTACCCGCCCTGGCAACGCCGCCAGCATCATGCAATTGCTGACGTCGGTGTACGCACCATCGTCGGTCTGAATCCACAGCAGCCCATTGCGGGTGAAGGTGATGCCATCCGGACTGGACATATCATTGACCTCGGTCAGCCCAGACAGATTGACCGAGGATGGCGCGCCAGCCTCGGCACCAAAGACATAAATATCCCAGCGGAAGCTGACCGCAGCCGGATCGTCCCCGTTATCCCGGGTGCGGATGATATGGCCGTTGACATTGCCCTTGTTGCGGCGGCTGCCATCGCCATAAACATCTTCATAAGCACGCGGATTGGCCGCATCCGGCAGTAGTTTGGGGTGGTTTGCCCCAGCCAGAACCCGGTTCGAGTTATTGGTGAGGGTGAAATAAACCTCGTTGTTCCTGGGATTCACGGCACACCACTCCGGCCGATCCATGCGAGTCCCCCCTGCCGCATCGGCCGCGACCCGGGTATTGACCATGATGTCAGCCAGATCCACAAACGGATGTGGGGTATAGCCGGTGAGGCGGCTGTTATCCATGGTCAATGGCAACCAGTCACCGGAACCATCGGCATTGAAGCGGGCGACATACAGCGTGCCGTAGTCCAGATATTTATCACCGGCCACCACGCCCCCATTGGCATCGGCAGGGTCCCACAGCGCCTTCGAGACAAACTTGTAGATGTACTCGTTTTTCGTGTCGTCTCCCATGTAAAACACCACGGGCCTGCCCGCAACCGGAGCCGGGCAGACCGCGCACTCATGGGCAAGCCGGCCAAGTGCCGTGCGCTTGCGCGGAACCGAATCTGGCTGGTATGGGTCCAGCTCCAGCACATAACCGAAGGTATTGGCCTCGTTGCGATAATCGTCGCTGCCATCGGCCGACTTGCCATTGCGGCTCATGTCCCAGCGCCGATAGAAATCCCCCTCGCCAACCGAAGCCCAGCCGCTCATACCGTCTGCGCCGGCCATCAGGCCATAGCGACGCAAGGAGTGCTGCTCCTTGGGCGTGCGTTTACTGTCGTCATCCTTGGCGCGGGCAAAGTAAAACGCCCAGTTTTCTTCACAGGTCAGAAACGTCCCCCAGGGCGTCCGCCCAACGGCGCAGTTATTCAAGGTGCCACGGGCCTTGGTGGCATTGGTGGAATGACGGGTTCTCACCAGCAGGCTGCCCCGTACCGGGCCATGGATTTCGACCGGGGTCTGCGGCGTGATGCGCCGGTTGTAGCGCGAGGCGGCGTTCACCTTGAAGCGCCCATTCACCTTACGGACTTCAACAATCGACACACCATGCGCAGCAATTTCTCTATCCGCCTCCTGCTGCGGCCGACGGCCACCGGTCAAGGTAGGGCCTTCCGGGTGCAGAAAGGTCGCCGTGACGTTCTCATGGTTCATTGCCAGCAGACCACGCTCAGCCCCGGCATCATCCCGACCACTGCCATCGGCCTTCAGGCCGAAATACTCCATGCCGTCATGGTGGTCGCCTGCACGCCAGTCAAAATCGACATCACTGCCATCGTTGCGATAAGCGCCAAGACCTGCTTTCAGCGGATCTCCCACGGCATAGATCACCTCCGCCGAATAGCCTTCAGGCAGGGTTATGGCATCCGCCAGGCTTTTGGCGACAGGGTTGAAGTTGAATCCACCCACCGTTGTCGGAATATCGCCGCCAGTGCCCGGTGTCGCGCAGCCACTCAGCCCCAGGCCCCCCAGCAGGGTGACTGCTGCGCCCCCCAGCCCGCCCCGCAAGAGGCCACGGCGGCTAAGACGCGCCGTCAATATGTCGGCAAAATCAGGGTTGTCGCTGTCGTTGTAACCCATATCATCTGGGTCGATCGCAGGATGGGGCAGTCGATTCATGGTAAGTCCTGTTCATAAAAATAAGACGGGGCACACATTGACAGCCCGCCAGGCCGCACCTGGGTAAATCAACCGAAATCATGGGGTTGCTTGCTCGCGCAAGCGATGGGCGTTGCAACAGGTGACTCATGGGCGAGCCCAGCGGGCAGCCTTATCTTACCTTTCGATGACGTAAGCGTTACAAATTTCAGTCATTTTGAAGAACAATTTTTATCAAAACTGCCTTGCATTACTTCAATCACTGCCCGCCAACCGGACAAAACCCCCGTCAGGTTTCTTACTGATATTCTGAAAATTCAAACAGTTCACCATCGCATACCGAATCCAGACCCAGCAAAGCAAACAGCCACGCATGGCGTGGCTGTTTGCTTATTACGATGGATCACCGCAAGACTTCGGGGCCCTTTACATCACAGGCCAGCTGCATCAAATACCGATCGTACCGCCATCATCCTTGGTAATGACCACGGTTGCCGAACGTGGTCGCTGGTTGCCACCATGCGGCCAGTGGCTTTGCCACTTCGCAGGGTCGGCCAGATCTGCAGCACGGGTATCTTCGCCCGGATGCTGGATATTGATGAACAAGGTACGACCATCCGGCGTTTCCGTAATACCGGTGATTTCGCATCCCTTGGGGCCAACCAGAAAGCGGCGCAGATTATCGGCGGTCGGATTCTTGCCCTTCTGGGTGGCTACCTCAAGGCTATCGTTGCCAAGCTTATTGGCCACTGTGGCAGGGCCGCCATCGCCCACCTGCCCTGGCAAGGCCGCCAGCAGCATGCAGTTGGTGACATCGGTATACGCGCCGTCATCGGTCTGAATCCACAACAGACCGTTGCGTGTGAAGGCAATACCATCCGGGCTCGACATATCGTTATCAGCCGTCAGTGCCGACAGGTTGACCGAGGCCGGCGCACCGGCTTCGGCAGCAAAGAGATAGATATCCCATTTGAAGCCGCCGGCCGCCGGATCGTCGCCGTTTTCCCTGGTGCGGAGGATATGGCCGTTGACATTGCCCTTGCTGGTCGCGCTGCTGCCAGTAAAGTTGTCTTCATAAGCGCGCGGATTGGCCGCATCCGGCAGGATCTTGCTGCCGGATGCCCCGGCCAGTACCCGGTTTGAATTATTGGTGAGGGTGAAGTACACCTCATTGTTCTTCGGATTGACCGCACACCATTCGGGGCGGTCCATTTTGGTTGCCCCCGCTGCATCAGCGGCCAGACGGACATTGACCAGCACGTCGGCCTGGTCTGCAAACAGGTAGCCGGCATAGCCTGCAACCTTGGGGTTACTCAGGCTCAACGGCAGCCACTCACCCGAGCCATCGGCATTGAAGCGCGCCACATACAGCGTGCCCTCGTTCAGATACTTGTCGCCTGCCGCCATGCCGCGATGGGCATCGGCCGCATCCCATACCGCTTTCGAGACGAATTTGTAGATGTATTCGTTTCTGGAATCGTCACCCATGTAGAACACCACGGGTTTGCCAACAACCGGCTTCGGGCACACCGCACACTCGTGGGCAAAACGCCCGAGCGCCGTGCGTTTTTGCGGCAGGGCGCTCGGGTTGTATGGGTCCAGCTCCAGCACATAGCCAAAGGTGTTGGCCTCGTTGCGATAGTCATCACTGCCATCGGCCGAAATACCGCTACGGCCCAGATCCCAACGGCGGTATGCGTCTTCTGTGCCAGCGCTGGCCCAGGCATAGCTGCCGCTGCTTCCCTCGTTCAGACCATAACGCTTCAGCGCGACAACTTCGCGCGCGCTGCGCCGGGCGTCATCGCCTTTGATGCGGGCAAAGTAGCCGGCCCAGTTCTCTTCACAGGTCAGGAAAGTCCCCCAAGGGGTGCGCCCGGTGGCGCAATTATTCAGGGTGCCGCGTGCACCAGTGCCATCCTTTGAATAGACCGTCTTCACCAACGCAGAGCCGCGCACTGGACCTGCGATGCCAACCGGCGTGAGCGGCGTAATGCGTCGGTTGAATGGCGATGCCTGCTCGGTCTGGAAGCGTCCGGCCTGCTTGCGGATTTCGACGACCGATACGCCATGTGCCGCCACTTCCCTATCCACTTCAGCCTTATTGACACGCACACCATTACTGCTGGTCACGCCTTTCGGGTGCAGGAAGACCGTTGTCAGATTCTCGTGATTCATCACCAGCAGGCCGCGTTCCGAGCCATTGTCGTCACGCGCATTGCCGCCAACGGTCAGGCCAAAATACTCCATGCCGTCATGGTGGTCCCCGGCGCGCCAGTCAAAATCGACATCGCTCCCATCATTGCGATAGGCAGCCAAACCCGCCTTGAGCGGATCCCCCACGGCATAGATCACACTGGCGCTATAGCCTGCCGGCAGGACCAGGGCATCTGCCAGGCTTTTGGCGACGGGATTGAAATTGAAGCGGGCAGGCGTAGTCGCCCCACCCGAGCCTGGGTTGCCGGTTCCGCCCCCCGTGCCAGCACCACCACCGGTGGGTGTGGAATCGCTGCTGCTACAACCTGCCAGACCGAATCCCCCCAGCAATACCGAGGCCGCACCGCCCAGGCCACCGCGCAAAATGCCACGTCGGCTCAGGCGCGCATCAAGCACCGCATCAAAACTGGGGTTGGCGCTGTCGTTATGACCGATGTCGTCCGGGTCAAGAGTGTGCAGAGGCTGGTTCATGAGTCGCGTCCATAAAGTGGGAACAAAGTGGCGCGACAATAGAGGGCTTATATTGCAGGCGACTTACCGATTGCTTGCAGAAAAATGAAATTGCGGTATTGCCATAAAGTCAGACCCCGCAAACAACACCTGCCGACAATCAGACCAGCCATACAAGCCCCAACCGGATGTGCGATCAAGGGCCTCATCCAAGCGCCCCCCATCCTGGCTCAGGACGTCTTGGGCGGTGCGGCGTGGTATTTCTTCAGCTGCTCGCGCCATTCGGTCCAGTCGTAGGGCTTGCCGGTTTCGAAGCGCTTTTGCAGGTTCTTCAAAACATTGGGCCAAGCTTTATCGAAATAGGCTTTGGCCGCCGGCCATTCGCCACCGCTGCCCCAGCCGACGTGATTCAGCGTCAGGCGCGTGCCGCCCTCTTCCGCCGCAAACCGCACAATCACCACCGTGCGCTGCTTGCGGGCCTCGGCCAGATGCGGCGGGGCATTCCAGGTAAACGACAGCAGCTTCTCGGGTTCGGCAGCCAGTACTACCATGTCATCCGCCCCTTTCAGGCCCGGTGCGCCATAGGGGTCCATATAAATACGAAACGCGCCCCCCGGTTTGGCTTCGACTTCCGCCTCAGGTGCAAAAAAGCTGGTGATTCCCTCTGAGGTGGTCCACGCTTTCCAGACTTCGGCCACCGGCGCCTTGAGCGATACCGCGACATCAATCGCCGGCTCGCCGGCCCAGGCGGGCAGGTACATTCCAGCAAGCAACAAACCCGCTGACATCAAATTCTTCATATTTTCCCCTTTGTAATGGCTGCCAACCATTCATGACGAACTGCCCACGGCAACCTCAACAGAGCCTAGATAGTGTCGTCACGAGATTTCCAGCCAAAGAGCAAGGCACCGTATTTGAACGGCCGCGACAAACGACTTCAGTCGTTTTGCGTAGCGCGTTGCAATCCCGCGCCATCGCTTGATCTTGAGAAAAGCGTTTTCGACCAAATGCCTGTGCTGGTATAGGTGCTCATCATAGGGCCGCTGTTCCTTCCGGTTTCTGCGTGGCGGAATAACCGGATTCATCCCTTGCTCACGGGCTTGCTGCACAATAGCGTCATTGTCATAAGCCTTATCACCGATCAGATTCTGAGCCGAAATCCCTTCAATCAACGCCTGGGCTTGGCTG
>NZ_JARRAF010000006.1 GCF_030129945.1 Parachitinimonas caeni | reverse complement strand
ATGCCCTGACGCCGGGCCAGACGCTGAAGATCCCGTCCACCGTCACCGCTGCCAACCGCTCGGACACCTTCAAGCCGTATAACGCGCAGAAGCTCATCGGCGAAACCACGCCCGAACTGCCACCACCGCCTCCCCCCCCCCAACCGGGTCGCGGCGGCTGCGGCGGTATCGCCCAGATCGTCATGATCGTCGTCGCCGTCGTGGTGACGGTGTATACGGCCGGGGCAGCCAGTGGCGCCTTGTCTGCGGCGAACGCCACCTTCGGTAGTGTGATGCAGGCCGGAGCGGCTGCCATGACCAGCAATATTGGCATTGCCATGGGCGCAGCCGCCGTTGGCAACGTAGCCAGCCAGGCCGTCGGCGTCGCCATGGGCGTACAAGACAGCATTAATTGGAAGGGTGTCGCCACCGCTTCACTCAGTGCTGGTGTCACCGCCGGTATTGGCGCCAGTGGTCTTGGCGATGCCATCAAGGGCTTGGGCTATGGCAAAACCGCCACCACCATGCTCACCGCCGCCGCCAGCTCCACCATCAGCCAGGGCATCCTGTCTGCCGCCGGTCTTGGCAGCTTCAGCTGGCGCAATGTGGCTGCTGCGGCGATTGCGGCACCGGTTACTCAAAGCATCAGTGAAGGAATATTCGGCACCGTCGGCGCCAATGGTGTCTCGGGTGTATCAGATCTGGCTTCCAGCTCACCCCTCGCCGCCAGGGTCATCAATGGATTGGCAAGTGGTGTAGTCAACCAGGTAGCGCAGATTGCCGTTAACGGCAAGGGCAAGCTGGACATGGCCCAGATCGCAACCAATGCATTTGGTGATGCCATTGCCAATGAGTTGGTGTTGCGGGCCGAGCTCTCGACGGTTGCAGATCAGTATGCCGACGTTTACGGCCAGGCAAGACGCGCAGGCGCCCTGCCGCAACAGGCCGCCAGTGTCGCGCTGAATGCCGAACAGCAACGCTGGATGGAGTCTTTACTGCAAATGCGCCCCAACCTGGAAGGGGGACGAAAGGTTGCCCAATTTGGTCAACCCGAATTCAGCATGATGGCTATGGGTGGTTCTTCCGAAAACCGCCCAATCGGCAAGAACGGATTGCTGGTTCTGACCGACGACGATGGCTTGCCTACTGGGATTGGCGGGGTAAGTCCAAAGCAGATGGAGCGCGCCCGCTTGTCGATGCTTTTAGAGGCGCGTAAAGCACTCAGTGCGCAAACCCATGAATGGCTGGACACCAAGCTGCGAGAAGATGCCATCTACGACTCTTTGTCACTCATAGACAAAGCCAGGGTTGGTGTTGGCGGTGCAATGAACGGCCTGTACAACACCATCGTTGATACCAGCAAGTCGGTATGGGATCTCGTCACTCACCCTGAAAAGCTGGAAGGTTTACCCGGCAAACTGGTGGGGATGTATCAGACCGTTGCGCCGCTGGTCGAACAGCTACGGACCGATGCTGACTTTAGAAAGGTGGTATACAACCTTGGCGAGAGCTACTTGGCCACGCGCCCCAAGGCTGAGCTGGGTGCGTGGGGTGCAGGGGGGGCTGCCCAGATTGGCCTGATGCTCATGACTGCTGGAGCCAGTGCTGAAGCACAAGGTGCGGAAGCCGCCGTTGGCTTCTTGCGGGAACTAGGCGCTGGCGAACGTGCGGCAAGCATCGTTGCGATGGGCAGCAAGGTAGGCAAGGTAATCAATGCTTTGCAAGGATTGGCTACCATCAACGACCTGGCCTCGATGTTCTCATCAGCAAGTGCTCAACCCACTATGTACTCGGGGGAGGGAGATGGGGCTCGTGCGATGGAAGTTGCCTTCCAGTTAAAGCCGGGACAACAAGCTTGGCGTATTCTGAGCAAAACCCATCTGAAGAAGCTAGATCTGGAGCTTGATTGGGCAATCAAAATTTCATTGCCTGGGCCCACCAAGGAGATGTTTGCTAACGCTTATGACAAAGCAAGCGGCATGTTCAAATACATCAACCCCGCAACAAACAAACTTGAGTATATTGGTCGCGATGCAGTGAGCGTCGATCACATCTTCCCGGTCAGCAAAATCTTGAGTCTGGATAATGTGAATAAACTTACCCCCAATCAGCTGGAAGAAGTCCTCAGCCACGGGCCAAACTTGCAAGTGCTGCCCAAATGGATCAACTCATCAAAAGGTGACTTGCTGGGCAACGCATGGAGCAGCTTCCCGGAAACCAAGGGAAGCCCAACTCGCATGCAAATCAATCCTGCTTATCAAAGGGACTTACTGAGGCAACAAATGGATATGCAGCGACAACTGCAGGATTTGATCAATAGCAAACTCGGGCTTGGTAAAGCCTGATTCGAATGGGAGAAATCTTGAAACTGGAACCTGATCTGACCAATGATGCGTGGTCACTATGGCAAAAGTTTCCTGCCCTGACACCAGAGCTGGTAGCGCTATACAGCGCTACCAGCGATGTCGCAGCAGAAACGCTTGCGCGCCTGTCCGAAAGCGTTGTGGCAGGACTTGCACCACTCAAACCCATTGCTCCCAACACTTTCAACCTACTGGAACGGTATTCCGACACGGCGTATTTTGTTGATATGCGCTTCCCCAGCAGCCCCGAATCTGCAGGGAAGCTATATCTCATACTGGAAACACCTAGCGGTTTTTGTAGCTTTTGTATGCACGATACAGCTAGTCGTCTGGGTAGTTACCCTCAGCGAATCCAGAACTTCCCGTCGGAATTACAAGGCTTGGCAGACCTGACATCCAGTTTCAAAATCAATTACTCGCAAGATTTTGCAAATTTGACCCTGGCCGATGTTTATGCAAGTGCATTTGATCCTTATTTTTTAACCACCATAGAGGGATTTGTTTCAAAGAAATCAAAATCCAGCCTGAAAAAACTATTCCCATCTATGCAATCACTGGATGAGCTGGTGGTAATTGCCCATGACCATGCAAAATCGTGGTGCCTATTCTTCCTGGACTCAGCGCAAAGTGACCGCTCAATTTGGCTTGGAACGGGGAATGGCATTGAGTCTACCCACCAGGTCAAACAGCCCTTGAAACTCTATGATCAACTAGTCACCCGCTATATTGCCGAAGGGACACATTCTGTTGATTTCATGCTGCTGCAAAAATTCCTTTCCAGTAAATCAACGTAAATATCATTAGCTCCTGGAAGATTGGTATCTCAAGCCAAAAACCTCATGCATTAAAAAAGCCATGAGTTGAACTTAGGTACCAATCATTTCTGTTTTCACCCAAATCTACCGTTTAGCCGCATTTTCCGTGCTCCAGCTTACTTCATATTTTCGAACTATGATTCAGGCATGAATTCATCCCCCGAACAATTCCTCAGCTAGGAGTCGAGATGTGAAAGCCGTCGATCCCAACCTCGAAACCTTTCTGTTTTCGGCGGTGCATGACATGAAGAACTCGATCACGGTGCTGGCGGCTGCGATGGAGCAGTTGTTGCCGCCGCCGGGGGTGCCGGGTGGGGAGGCTTATCGGGACGTCGGGCAGATGTTTTATGAGGTCAAGCGCATGAATGGCAACCTCACGCATTTGCTCACGCTCTATAAGCTTGGCATGTCGTCTTATCCGTTCGATCCGCAGGATCACCTGCTAACTGACTTCATCGACGAAGTGCTGGCGCATCAGGATGCGGTACTCCGGTCTGCGGCTGTCGCCATTGAGGTGGAGGTGGATGACGATCTTGTCTGGACTTTCGATGAGTATCTGATTTCGAGCGTGGTGGCGCATGCGCTCAATAATGCCAGCAAGTACACCCGCAGCAAGATCCGCTTACTGGTACGCGAACATGCGCGGCGGCTGGAGTTGCGGATTGAGGACGATGGCGCCGGTTACCCGGCCAGCATGCTCGAAACACCCCCTGGCAGCCTGAGCCTGAATAGCCAGCACAATAGCGGTACGGGTCTGGGCTTGTATTTCGCTTCTGTGGTGGCGGGTTTGCATCGCCACGGCGCGGAATCCGGGCGGGTTGCGCTGGAAAATGGTGGTAGCTTGGGTGGCGGCGTATTCATTCTGGTTTTGCCTTAGGCTCTGTTGACGTTTTGTTTCCGGTCGTGCCGAACCAGGTTTTGGGGCAGGGCCAGACCGGGTGGGTGCGGTTTGGTGAGCGAAATGAACGAGCCCTACAGCGCCACGCCCCAAAATCGACCCGGCCCGCGATCCGGAAATCACACCTCAACCGAACCTGGGTTCTGGTGCAGGTTTTACCCTGCGGCTTTCCCTGATTACCTCGTCCGCCACTCCAGCATTCTGGCGCCTTGGCATGTTGCCGGGGCCGTCAAACTTCCGGACAAACTGCCAAGTCGCTTGCGATCGGGCCACCAGCGCCAATAATCAAATAAGCTTGGCCTGCACCGAATGGCCGAGACACGATAATCGGGCGAAGTCAGCAGGATGAGGCAGCCATGTGGGCATCCGGGGATGATTACTCAGGTCTGAGCTTTCTGGTGGTGGATGATTTTCAGGGCATGCGCAGTATGTTGCGCGATATCCTGCACCAGAAAAATGCCGGGACCATTGATTTGTGTGTGAATGGCGGCGAAGCCATTTCCCGCCTGTCCAAACATCATTACGACGTTGTGTTATGTGATTACAACCTGGGCCCTGGCCGCAATGGCCAGCAGGTGCTGGAAGAAGCCAAGGTACGGGGGCTGATCGGCCCGGCCTGTGCCTGGATCATGATTACCGGCGAGAAAACCAACGATGCGGTGTTTGGTGCGGTGGAATATCAACCCGATGCTTATTTGATCAAACCCGTTACGGCGGCCTTGATTTTTGCCCGCCTGGAAAAAATCTGGGCCAAGAAAAGCGCGTTTCAGGAAATTGATTACGCTTTGCGCGCGCGCAATTTCAGCAAGGCATTGCGCCTTTGCAGTGAGCGAATTGCCGTCGATAAAGTCAATGCCGTCGAATTAATGCGGCTGAAAATCGGCATTCTGATTAATCTCGGTGAAATGGATCAGGCCGCAGAGTTATATCAGCTGATTTTGAACCGGCGTGACTTCCCCTGGGCCAAGGCTGGATTGGCGCGGATTCTGATGGAAAAAGGTAATCTGGCCGAGGCGGAGCAGTTATTGCATTCGGTATTGATTGACCACCCCGCCTATCTCGAAGCATACGATTTACAGGCCAGGGTTTTGCAGTTGCAAGGCATGGCAGCCGAAGCCAAATTATTGCTGGACCGCGCTATTCAGTTATCTCCGAATTCCACTGCGCGCCAGCGCTTGTTGGGGGAATTAGCCTTGGAATCCGGCGATCTGGAATCGGCAGAAAAAGCCTTTCGGAAAAGCGTGGCAATTGGCGAATTCTCGGTATTCAAGTCTCCCGATTCGTTTATTGGTCTGGCCAAGACCTGTAGCGCCAAGGGCTCACCCGAAGAGGCGCTACAGGTGCTGACCACGCTGCAAAAGACGTTTACCGGGCCAACCGTGCAGATTCAGGCCAAAATCGTCGAGGGGCAGGTTTATCAGCGCAATCAACAACCAGTGCAAGCCAAAGCCGTCGCCGTAGCGCTTGGTCATATGCTGAATACACACTTCTCACCGCTGGATGAGAACACCTCGCTGGAGCTGGCCACCCTGTTGTTTGCCGAAGGCACGCAGGAGCAGCGTGAGCAGGCGCAGGCGCTGTTGCAGGGTCTGGTTAAAAACAATCATGACGATCAGAAACTGCTGGAGAAAGTTCAGTCGGTCTTTACGGGCGCTGGCATGGAAGAAGCGGGCAATGCGCTGGTCGAATCGACACGCAAGGAAGCCAGCGACATGATGGCCAAAGGCGTGATGCTGGCACGCGAAGGCAAGCTGGATGAGGCGGTGGAGTGGCTACGCAATGCCAAAACCGCCATGCCCACTAATCTGCGCGTATTGCTGAATACGGCGCATGTCATGCTGGAGCATCTGGAGAAGAACGGTTATCAGGCGGATCTGGTTACCGAGGCACGTAGCGTGCTGCAGGATGCGTCGCGTATCCGGCCCAAGGATGAGCGCTTGCTCAAGCTAAGCACCCGTATGGCCCACCTATTGGAAGCCAGCCGAGTCAAAGCCCCTCCCGGCTAATTGTCTGGCAATAGTCCAAAACAAGACGAAACCAACTTATTCATCACCCATATTGTCAGACGATTTATCCAAAGTAAGCTTCTGATTTTATTTATCTTCCAGAATTTCACGTTTTCTGGCCCAACCTATCCGTATGGGCAATCCTCTCGCTTCTCTGATGCTGGCACACTGGCGCCGAAAGCTGACAGTAAGCTTTCAAAGCATAATAACCACGAGGACCGATGAGACATGAGTATTGCCGCAATCAGCATCGCCCTGGCCTTGGCACCACAGGTCAACCACACCCTTGATTTCGACCGCGACCCGCGCGCGATTCCTTTAACGGTTGTAGACAAGGCCTACAACAACGGCGGCATCAATGTCACCGACAAAGTGCTGCAGGATGGCCTGGGTCGCGAAACGGTATTGCGTGGCTGGAACATTTCGGGCTCAGCCAAGTTGAAGGAGTCCGGCTTCAAGCCGTTTCGTCATGTCAACGATGCCAAGGCGTCGCTTGCCGCCATGCGCTTGCGCAGCGGCTCGAATGTGATCCGCTTTCTGATGAGCTGGGAGGGAGTAAACCCCACATTCCTCAAGACCGACACCACGTATCTGAATGATGTCACCGAGCAGATCCGCGCCGCCATTGACCAGAAGATGTATGTGTTGCTGGATTGGCATCAAGACTTGCAATCGCGCCACCTGTTCAACGCCAACTCCTGGCATACCGGCAATGGTGCGCCGGCCTGGGTGATCAAGGGTGGCGGGTATCCAGCGGAATACTGCGGTATCGTTTGCGCCCATTGGGGCCAGCACAATCTGACCGACGAAGCGGTACGCCGCGCCGCCCGCAATTTCTGGAACAACGCGTTAATCCTCAGCCAGAACCCAATTGGCTTCATTCCCACACAGGAAGCCTATCTATGGCAGATGGGCGAGGCACTCAAGCACATTCGTAGCAAGCTTACAGACGCAGAGTTTGGCTACATTCTGGGTGTTGATCCGCTCAACGAGCCGATTGACGGCGGCATGGAAGGGCTGACACCCGCGCGCTGGGATAACGAAAAGCTGTGGCCGTTCTACCGCAAGGTGCGGGCGAGAATGAATGACATCGGCTGGCAGAGCAAGCCGGTCTACGCCGAGCCACTGGTGTTCTGGAATACCAATGCCGGTATCGTGGCACCGGCAACGGGCGGCCACCATTTGACGGATAAACCTGCCAGCGGTTTTGTGTTCAATTCGCATTTCTACGATGCCGGCCGGCAAGGGGTGGACGTTCGTCCCGTCAACAACGGCAGCTATCTCACCCATATGCACCAGATCCGCGATGAGGCGCGCTGGATGGGCATGCCGGCATTTGTTTCGGAATTCGGCATGTTCAACCGGGGGACGGGCCCCAAGGATACCAACCGCACGATTGCGGCCATGTATCAGGGTCTGGAAACCAGCGATGCGTTCCGCTCTACCAAGGATCGCATGGCCGACGCCTATTCACCGCCGCTCTCGGGCACTCAATGGCACTGGGACTGGTATTACAACCAGCATAATGAAGCCCAGAATGACAACCCATCCAAGATCCAGCAGAAAACCGACGGCTGGAATAACGAGGATTTCTCGGCCATCCTCACCTTCGTCGGGTATGTCATGTACAACATTGACGGCCGCAATATCGAGCGTGTCTACCCGCGCAAGGCACAGGGCAGCATCATGGCCTTTCATTACAACGCCATCGCCCGTAGCGCCTGGAATGAGCCCTTGAACTGGCTGGCCCTGCGGCCGGCAATCGGTGGGCGCGAGTACTTCCGCAATCAACGCTGGGGTTTGCTGGTGTGGCGTGGTCGCAAGAGCGAAGCCCCGACTGAGCTGTTCCTGCCCACCGAATTCGGTAGCGGTGCGGCGGCAGCCATCACCGAAAAATGGGTAGTGGAAAACCTCACCACCAGTAATCAACCTTCAAACCTGCGCAATGAAGTGATGCTGACCAACGACAACAGCGGCGGCAGCCGCCTGCTGGTCTGGGACGATGCCGACAGCGACGAAACCGCTGACAGCTGGCACTACGTGCTGGTGGTCAAAAAGGAAGGCGGCGAGGTCATGGACACCACCGTGCTCAGCCGCTTGCAGAGTGAGCTGAACGAAACCTTCCGTCGCCAGCAAAGCCCGGTCTACCTGACGGGTGATATGACCAATGGCGGCTACGTGGCGGACAAACCACCACGCTAAACATTCGCCGTACAGCACCGGCGAAGGCTCTGCCATGCACGCCGGCCGGCAACTCGGGCTGGCCGGCGTTCAGTTCTGACGGAACATCGCAAACGCACGTTTGTAATCTTCCGACTCTCTGGCAGCAGGCAGCTGGTTCCATAGCTGCTTGGCCAGGGTCTCATTCCGGGCATAGAAGTCCTTGGAGAAAATCAGGAAGTAGGCTTTTTCCGTCAACGGTGGGTTTACCCGCTCAATACGGCCACGAAATTCGTTTCTTGCCTCAATCGACTGCTCGCCCTCCTGCGTGGTCAACGCCACGGCCACTACCCGCTTGGCCAGCAGTTTGCGCAGATTGTCGTCAGCGCTGCGTGTGCCGGAATCCACCTGCAGCTTGGCGGATGTCAGCATCTCCACCACCGAGTATCCGAGCTGAGCACCGATCGGCCCACTGATGCCACTGAATTCCTTGCCATCCCACGATGGGGTGGTGCCCACCAGCCGAAACAGGCTGTAGCTCTCGGTCCGCATCCGCAGATTGTTATCCGGCTTGCCGTCTTTCATCGGGTACACGCCCATTTCCAGGCGTTCTGGTCGGAAGCTGGCGGCGACTGCGCCATCCCAGCGGTTTTCCTTCAATTCATGCTGGCAGCGCTTCCAGGGCAAGGGTTCCAGTTCGAGGCGGACAGCCGTCAGCCGCTCCAGCTGCTTGAGTTGTACGAAATCCAGTCCGACCTTGCCTGTCATCCGCCAGGGATAGACCTCCTCTTCGTCGTAACATAGCCGGACCGTCTCCGCCGCCACGCTTTGCAGCATTGCCGACGTGAGGGCCACCAGCGTCAATATCCACTTTCTCATGATCCCCCCTTTTTCCGACAAGACGCCAAGCAGCCTTCTCATGCTGTTCTTATTGTTCTAGCACGCGCCAGCGGGCAGACGGCGGCAGGCGACAGGAGGTCAACCCGTATCGCGGCCTGCCTGATGCTTGCCCGAAGCCATCATTTGTCTGAACATCCTGGCCGCGTTCTTTTCAAAACAACCAACACGACACCCATGCCGACTCGTAGCAACATTCACTACCGCAACACCAGTCTCAACGTTTCGGCCAAGGAACTGGAAGACCTGTTCCGCGCCGCCGATCTCGGTGGCCGAGTGGGCGACAAGATTCGCCGTGCCTTCCTGAACAGCCAGCAGGTATCCCTCGCTTACGATGGCGACCGGCTGATTGGCGCCAGCCGAGCCATCAGCGATGGCGAATACCATGCTTTCATCTACGATGTGGCCGTTCACCCGGATTATCAGAAACAGGGGGTGGGCCAGCAGATGCTGCAACGCTTGCTGGCGGCTCTGCCGGTCTGGCGCATCATGCTGCGCGCCGATGAAGACGTGCAGGCTTTCTATGGTCGGGCAGGGTTTATGCCATGTGGCGACATCATGGCGCT
This sequence comes from Parachitinimonas caeni, assembly GCF_030129945.1. Taxonomy (GTDB): domain Bacteria; phylum Pseudomonadota; class Gammaproteobacteria; order Burkholderiales; family Chitinimonadaceae; genus Parachitinimonas; species Parachitinimonas caeni. Next base: position 218,830 of record NZ_JARRAF010000006.1, on the reverse strand, counting down.
GCATCAACCCGAACATCTGTATGACCCGACCCCAACAGGAGAGGCATCATGAATACATCGTTCGGTTTGAAACCCCATATTCGGGAAGTGGTTTATTTTGTCGCGGACATTGATGCGGCGGCGCAGTGGTATGGCACGCTGTTTGGGGCTGCCGTCGAATACGAGAACCCCCGCTACGCCTTTATCCGCCTGCCAGAGGTAACGCTTGGCTTTCATCCCGCCGACGCCAAAAATGCCAGTAGTACGGGTGGCGCGGCCGTCTACTGGCAGGTCGAAAGGCTGGATGCCGCCCTCGCCCATCTGGAAGCCACAGGCGCCGTCCTGTTGCGCGGCCCCGGCACCACCGATCTGGGCGAACAGGTGTGCCTGCTGTGCGACCCCTTCGGCAATTTGCTGGGGCTAAACCAACCCGCCACCACTGCAGGCTGATAGGGATCGACACCATCGTCAGCCGCAGCTCAGCCGGTTAAGCTTGGCGGGTTACCTTCCAGAAAAATTCAAGACAGGAGCACAGTATGTCGCAGCGCCAGCAATGGGTATGTGAAGCCATCCGCAAGATCGAGGCAGACTTCAACCGATCCGCCGATACCCATCTGATCCCGCTCAAGCTACCAGCCTATCCAGGAATCGACATTTATCTGAAGGACGAATCCAGCCACCCCACCGGCAGTCTCAAGCATCGGCTCGCCCGGTCCCTCTTCCTGTACGCCCTGTGCAATGGCTGGCTGCATGAGAAAAGCACGGTGGTCGAAGCCTCCAGTGGTTCGACCGCTGTGTCTGAAGCCTACTTTGCCAGGCTGCTTGGATTGCCTTTCGTCGCGGTGATGCCACGTTCGACCTCCCCCGACAAAATCGCCGCCATCGAGTTTTATGGCGGCCGTTGCCATCTGGTGGACGATCCTGGTCAGATTTCCGCCGAGTCGGCGAGGATTGCCGGCGAAACCGGTGGACATTTCATGGACCAGTTCACCTACGCCGAGCGGGCCACCGACTGGCGTTCCAACAACAATATCGCAGAGGCCACTTTCAGCCAGATGCGGCTGGAACCACAGCCGGTACCGGCCTGGATTGTCGCCAGCGCCGGCACCGGCGGCACCACTGCCACGCTGGGCCGCTACATCCGCTATCGGCAACTCGCCACGCAAGTATTGTGCTGCGACCCGGAGCACTCGGTGTTCTTCGACTACTTCCGTAACCGCGACCCGCTGCAAACGTTACCTTGCGGTTCACGCGTTGAAGGCATTGGCCGGCCGAAGTACGAAGCCTCGTTCATGCCGGACATCATCGACGCCATGGTCAAGATCCCGGATGCCTTGTCTTTTGCCGCCATGCGCTACCTCGCAGCCAAACTCGGTCGCAAGGTTGGCGGCTCGACGGGTACCAACTTCGTCGGCGTCTTGCTGCTAGCCCACGCCATGGCGGCACGGGGCGAACAAGGCTCCATCGTTACCATTCTTTGTGATAGCGGCGAGCGTTATTGCCATAGCTATTACAACGATGCCTGGCTGGCCGAACGCGGCATCGACATCGCACCGATGCAGGCGGCCATTGCCGACTGTGCCGAGCGAGGCAATCCCCTGCCGGATGTTTTGACCATCGCAGGTCAACTCTAAGTTCTGTTGACGTGAGGTTGGCAGCCGCGTTTTGCCGGCTTCGTCGGAAGACGGCCTGGAGCAAGGCGTCGCGCGCCGCGTAGTCATTCCATGCAAGCGCTCTGCAGCGCAGCGCCAGGCCGCCTTCCGGTAAAACCCGGCAGCCGGGAGGGAGAAGCTTCTCCCGGCCACGTACCAACCGAGCAATTACACCCCTGCCGTAAAGTTTCGTATACATCTGATTTATCAGAACTTTACTCAGCATTGATTACGATTTGATTGGCGCTAATTCTGTGATTTCCCTTGCCACAAAATACCCGCCTAAATAGCGGATAGCGGTTGGCGACCACCTGCCGTATGGCCATTTGAAAATCACAAAATACCGCCAGACTGATCTGACCGAAGCGTTCATTTACTACCGCGCCTGACGAAAAATTACCCGCATCGATCTCTGTCATATGGCCTATTTGAATTGGCCAACGATCTGCAAATCAACTGCTATAAATAAATCCGTTAGGCACTATTTTTGCCAGATGCTGTGGCCTGGTGTTTTGGGGATTGCATCTACCGCCAAATGGCCGGTCTCTAAACCCGGCCCACTGGGGATACCCAGCACCGCCGGCTCTGTTGTGAGGTTGATACGACCATGAATTCTGTTGTCCGCTTTGCCAACATCGAGATTCGATCGCTGAACCCAGCGGCAGCCCGTAACCATTCGGCCCGCCAGCGGTTGGCAAATCAGCCATTAACCGGCCATTTAATCCACAAAATCCTTTCCAGCTTTTTTCCGAAACGGAACGATTATGCGGAAGATTGTTTTGATGAATTGGTACCGGAATTGATGAGTTGGGAGATCCATACCGCAGGCCAATTCAGCAAGATGATGAAGCGCCATCGTCGCCAATTACGAAGGCTGGACAGGCAGAAACTGCCAGCCTGGGAAATCGACCATTATTCTGAAATGTATGGCCGCGAATGGGTACGCGATGCGCTGCGCCGCCAATATTGGTTTGCCTATCCCGCGCTGGTCAGAATTGCGCTGGAACTGGAATTTGGCGAGGCAGCGGAGGTTTGGGAGACTGAATAGCTTATTCAGCGCTCAACGCCCGCATGCCGTATTCCGCTCCAATCTATTGCAGTGACTGCAGAATGAGTCCTGCCGCCTGCACCCCGCTCCTTACTGCGCCTTCCAGCGTTGCCGGGTAATCCCCTGCCGTGTAGTCGCCCGCCAACCACAAGCCAGGCAAGCCCGTTGCATTGGCCGGGCGTTGCAGGCCGGGCGTACAGGCGAAGGTGGCGCGTTTCTCGGCAATGACCTGATGCCACAGGGGCGCGGCAAAGCCAGGAAACGCCGCACGGATCTCGGCCGCTACAGCCTTGGCCAGCGCATCCCTGCCAAGCTGGGCATGCGGCCCATCGGCGCTGATAACAGCAGCCAGAACGCCGGGTTGGCCATGCGTATCGCTGCGATCGAACAGCCACTGCACATACCCCCCCAACATGCCCTGTATCGGCTTGGGTAGCCGGCATTGCGGTGGATAGCGCAGGTAGACGGTATAAATGGGCTGGTAATGCCAGTTATCCAGTTGCGCACACAAGCCAGAAAGCGGGGGCAAAGCGCCCAGCAGCATGCTGGCCCGATGCGGCGGCAAGGCACAGATCAGGGTATCGAAAGTTTGACCATCGCTCCCCTCAAACTGCCAACCATCATCCAACCGCTGCAGATGACGAGCCATGACGCCCAGCCGGACTTGCCCGCCCCGCTGTTCGATATAGCGCGCAGCCGCATCTGGAAAAGTCGTGGAAAGATCAAGCCGGGGCAGCAGGAAATCGGAGGCCGCGCGGCTGGCACCCAGGCTGTCGCGCAGCACGTTCAGCAAAACCTGCGCCGAAGCGACGTTGACCGGGGTATTCAGCGCTGCCAGCGTCAATGGCTCCCACATCCGCTGCAGAACCTGTGGGCTTTGTCCCGTATCGGTAACCCATTGCGCCACGCTGCAGTCCTGTTGCAGTCGGTAGCCGCTGCGCTTGGCCGCCTCCATCGCCCGGACAATCTGCCAGCGCTCACTCAGGCTGAGTCCTCTGGCAAACAACAGCGCCGCAGCGACATGCAGCGGGGCAGGCAGGCGTGGGCAACGCAGGCTGAACTGACCATGCAGTGACAAGTCCAGTGGTTGGCGCAGGAAGGCGCTGGCTTCATCAATCCCAACCTGGGTCATCAACCGTAGCAGCTCACGGTAGGCCCCCACTACCAGATGCTGGCCATTGTCGAGCACCAATCCATCGACATCGAGCCGCCGAGCGCGGCCTCCGAGTACCTTGCCAGCTTCGAATACGGCCACCTGCCGGCCAGCCGCCGCCAGCTCAACCGCTGCTGCCATGCCGGCATAGCCGCCACCAATAATCGCTACACGGGAGGTCTGTGTGGGCTTCATAGGGAATTCAGGGTAAAGGTCCGTTGCTGGAGGTGGATGTGCTCGCCCTTTTTCAACCGGCTGACGAGGCTTCCGGGCTGGCCCGGCCAAAAGTACCCTCTGACATTCGTAACAGCATGGTCAGATCTCTTCGCGGAACAGGCGCTTGTAGATTTCAGGAAACTTCGACAGCAGCTGGCGGGCACGATCGGGCTTGATGGGGTGAATGGTCGTCAGAAACTGCAATGTCGGGCCGGGCGGCTCAATGGTCATGAATTCGAGAATAAAGAAAATCTTGCGTTCTGGCAGGTAAAACAACCACTTGGCGGTACCAGAGCCATAGTCGGTTATCGAGTTTTCAAGTTCGATCAGCTTGCGGGAATTATGGTAGGCGTAGACAAAGCCGACTTTTTCGCCGTTTTCGTTGATGACATTCCGTTCGACTTCAAAGCTCTCCAGTGCCGCCCGCAACTGGCGGCGACGCCGGATGATCTGATCGGTTCGCCGCATTTCCAGCCAGCCATGCACCAGTATCGCCAGCAATACGACCACGCCGACGGCTAACGCTGCTGGGCTGAACGACAGGGATGGCATGGCTGGACTCTAGGTTCTGATCAGGCGAACCACCACGTCTTCCAGGCCAGCCACAGTTTGCGGATCGGCGTCAGCGACAAGCGTTGGTTCAGGACATGAGTCACGCCATCGTGCTTGATCTCTTCAAGTGTGGTGCGGTAAATAGCCGCCATCACCAAACCACAGCGCTGACGCTTGCGGTCGATCTTCGGCAGCTGCGCCAACGCCAGTTGGTAGTACTTTTCCGCCCGGTCGATCTGATATTTCATCAGCTCGCCAAATTCCGGGGTTTCCTTATAGGCAAGGATATCGGCGGCAGGCACATTGAAGCGCTGCAACTCATCCACCGGCAGGTAGATGCGGCCACGGCGCGCATCCTCCCCCACATCGCGGATGATGTTGGTCAGCTGAAAAGCGATGCCAAGATCGTGGGCATATTTGAGGGTTTGGCGGTCACTAAAACCAAAAATCTGGGCTGACAACTGGCCAACCACTCCCGCCACACGATAGCAATACAGGTTCAGATCCTTGAAGCTGGCATAGCGTGCCTGTTCCAGATCCATCTGCATGCCGTCGATGATCTCGATCATTTGCTCCTGTGGCAGATCCAGCCGCTTTACATGCGGTTGCAGTGCCTGAGTCACCGGGTGCTCGGGTTTGCCTTCATAGAGGCGGCTGATTTCCTGCCGCCACCAAACGAGTTTGGCCAGTGCGACATCCGCGTCATGGCACTCATCGACGACGTCATCCACCTCGCGGCAGTACGCATAAAGTGCGGTAATTGCCAGCCGGGCATCGTATGGCAAAAAACGAAAGCTGTAATAAAAACTCGAACCGCTTTTTGCGGCTTTATCTTCACAATACTGGTCCGGTGTCACGGCGGGCCCTGAAGCGCTAAGCGCAGTTGATAATTAACCTTGCAATTGTACGTTGAAACCGGCCACCGGGCTAACCCTCGCCAGAGGTGAATGCCGGATATAGAGCACTTAAGTAATTGTTAAATAAATAGTTTATTCAGCCAGCGCCCATCTTGGCATTGATGCCTGATCCATCGCCTTTGCCATATATTCTGGCCGATCGAAATACCAAACCCCAAATAAAAACGGCCTCTCTTTACAGAGGCCGCCATGCCTACCCATCCGCAGCATTGCGCATAGGAATACCCATCGCTGCTGACATTGCACTTCCAGTCGCTTGGGATAAATAGCTGCTATTTCAAAAGCTTGAAAAGCATCCGCAAAGCGCCGCAATCACCTATTCGCCGGCACAAAAACGCCAGGCTGCCTTATTCGGGAATACGTTTTAATTTAAGTAAACGCGGTTTGATTTCATCAGTTTTAACACTACCGACAACTGAAATCGTCGTCAGCACATTTTCCCGCATATATTCGAGCTTGATATAGCCATCCTGCTCGGCCCGCATCGACACGATGGCATGATCCGGGTCGCCACGCAGATGCTCGACACTCATGCCGACCCCTTGCCGCCCCATCGAAGCAGCCGCCATTGGCACATCCTTGGCCTGTGCCCAGAACTGCCCGAGATTAACGTGCTGGTTACCGTTTACCGCCACGTAGTCGCAACCAAGGAGCTTATTGCCCGCCCCCACGGTAATATCAGTCGGCGTACCAGCACGGACTTCCAGGCCTAGCGCCGCCTTGATTTCTGCGGGCGACAGGGGGCAGGCTTGCAGCCTTCCCGGCGCGATTTCGGCCTGCGCCGGCAAGGCCGCCACCAGCGCCAAACCCGCCACGATAAGCCCACCGGCCCGACGTTTGAAGGAAGCTGCATTCATGGATTGACTCCTTTTCAGCGTTGAACTTTCATGATCTGACTACAGAAATCGTGAACGAATACGTCAGTCCAGCAAGGCCCCTCAGCGCTTCTTCCTGGCCTTCTCAGGGGGCTTTGGCGACACGGTCGCCAATACCAGATGATGGGTAATATCCCCATCGCCATAGGCATAAGTCGATTGCAGCACCAGCTTCTGATTACCAATCCGCCAGACATCCAGCATACCGCCGTCACCATTGGCCAGACTGTCCTCCGCTTCCGGTTTAGCCACCGCAGGGCCAAAAGCCTTGTCGAGCTGAGCTTTCAGGCTTTTGTAAAGAGTCTTGACCTGGCCGCTACGCTGCTCGTCGAGAAAGTAGTAGCCACCCCAGGACTCTTCCGATACGTAATCGATCACCAGATTACTGATCGCACCATGGCGAAGGTTATCCTCAATCTCATCCGAGTCTTCCGGCATCTCATAAGGATCGCGATCGCGGTCCCATCCTTGCAGCGCCACAAACGGACGCGGCGCAGCCTTCAATAGAGCCTGAGCCTTGGCAACAATCTGGGTCATATCGGCTGGGTCTGACAGCAGATCCAGAGGGCTGGGATCAAAGTAAGGGTGGCTAGCCAGTTGGCCATCCACGGCTTTGTTTTCCCACAGCACCACACCTTTGTCATTGGAAAGACGCAGACTATTCAACTTGGGCTTGCTACCTGGCCCCTGTTCCAGCCGGAATCGGGTCTTGCCACTGCCATCAAGCCATTCAATCGCCCGATCCGTCGTAATCCACGGGGAATAACCCTCTTCGTCGAAGCCGACGTAGCCATCCCCGCCATTGGAATAGGGTTCGATATGTCGCGGCATGGGCGTGAAGCCTCCTTGCCGCGACAGAATTCCCCACTTTCCCTTCTGTCGTGCCACAGCAAAACCTTGGCTATTGAAGTGGCTACCCCAGTCAAACGGGCCCTTAATTGCCAGTTTGCCGTTCAGATCGAGGTAACTGACAGAGGAGTCACCTTCCCCACCCTGCCGGATCAAGCCGCCAGACACATGCCTGCCAATTCCGCGCTGAATTGGCACCACCAGCTTGCCTCGCATGTCGATAAAACCGGTATTGAAAGAGCTATCCCGCACCGCAGCCAGCCCACCAGCCTGAACTTCGTCGATATGGGAGTAGGTGGGTTTTAGCACCCATTCGCCCTTGCTATTGAGCAAGCCCCATTTATCTTTTTCTTCGACTGGCGCTACCTCATTCGACTCGAAATCCAGCGCCAGGTCATACCGGATCGGGACCGCCAGCGCCCCTTGCCGGTTGACATAGCCCCACTTCTCTTTCAGCGCCACCCTGGCTAAGCCATTGGCACCAAACGGCCCGGCCCGGTCAAACCGTATGGCCACCACCTCTTTACCTTGTTTGTCGATAAAGCCGTGCTTCTCCCCGACCGACACGGCAGCAAGCCCGCCATCATCAAAGTACGAAACCTCAGTAAAGCGAGGGGGAATGACGACCTGGCCCTGGGTATCCAGAAACCCCCATTTACCCCCCTTCTTGAAGGCAGCACGGCCGGCGCGCATGCCTTGCACCTCTTCAAATTTGGCCGGAATCACCAGCTTCAGATCAGCCCCCAGAAAGCCCCAGCCGGTTTTGGTTTTTACTCTGGCCATGCCATCTTCGGAAAACGAACGGGCCTCAAGGTATTGGGGTTCAATCACCCATTTACCTTGCAAATCCATATAACCCCATAATTCTTTTACAGATTTCGCCGGAACCGGCATCACTTTTTCGCCAAGCGGTCTGAAATTGCTGATATTCGAAACATCCGGCTCATGCAATAAATGCCCTTGCCGATCAAGCAATACATAACGCTGGCCAAATTGCCCCAGAATGGGCAATCGCAAACTCAAAGGAAATTCCAGTTTCGACTCTTTAGCGGCTTCGGCTGCAGAAGCAATACCAGATAGGGTGGATGCAATCACCATGACGCCCAGCGTAATGGAGGATTTTAAAGCGGAGGTTGACAGAAAAGCTTTCAAACTGATTCCTTATCTACAACGGAAAATTATTTTCTTCAGGCAAAGGTATTACACAATATCTCCGGGGAGATTGCATTCAAAACCGTCATCCGAAACAATAACCGTCGTAAAAAGGAAACGAAAAGCAGAAAGGAATCAGATATATCCGACAAGCGAGGATGAGACATTATGGTGATGCCGCCAACACAAGGCAGCGGCGTAATCCATAAAGGATGGCATCAGCCAAACCGCCCGCCCGAAAGCACTCTGATTATGCAGAACAAGGCCGGTAAATCTGCAGCGAGTCAGTGTTAAAGCAGCGACTTATGCCTCTTGCGACAGCAATTCTTCCACCAACTCTTCCAGCGGCGCACCGGGTGGTGACACTTTATTGCAATTCAAATAGATATCCGCAATCTGATTGGTATCGGGCTTTTTACTGATCACCAGATAGGAAGGCACGCCCAGAGAAGCGTGATAACACCAGATCCAGTATTGGCGATCTTCGCAATCTGCCCGGCAAATGAAATGCAGTGTGTCGTGGTGATTATGACGATCTTCGTGGTCAAGATATTCTTCTACGGATTGCCGATCCAAAGGGCAATCGGCCGAAGAATAGGTGAGCTGCGTTCTTCCGGGCATATTATTTTTCTCCGATTCATTAAACAAACCAGCCAGACAAAGATAAAGAATCTGGCTGACCTCGAAAGCAATCCGTTGCGGTATCCGATATCAGCGATTATTCAGCGCCAGTTTTACGCCAAATCCAACCAGCGCAATGCCGGCCAGGCGAGTTGCCAATTTGCGGGCAAAAGGCCAAGCCGCCAATTGGCGGGCGACGAGATTCCCGATCAATACCAGTCCAGCCTGATAGACTAAGCTGATCAGCGTAACATGGGCAATCATCGCGGCCAGCGTGGTCGAAGAGGCATCAGGGCGCAGAAATAATGGAAAGAATGCGACAAAGAACAGTACCACTTTGGGATTGGTCAGACTCACGGCAAAAGCCTGCCGAAAGAAAACCCAGGCACTCTGCCTAGGTTTGCTATTTTGAGACGATGCATCAATCGGGGTGCGCAGTAACTGAATACCCATCCAGCACAAATACGCCGCACCAAACCATTGCAAGCCCTGAAACAGAATCGGGTACATTTTCATGACAGCAGCCAGTCCTAAAATAGCTGCAATCATGTATACGAAATCGCCAATCAGGGTGCCAATGACTGCCCCCATGCCAGCTCCGACACCATTACGGGCGGTTGCATTCAAAATAGCCAAAGTACCCGGACCTGGAATCAACTGGAAAATGACGATCGCCGCCACAAAGCTGGCGTAGTTCTGGATATCAAACATGGTCGTAAACTTCCTTTTTTATTTGATTGTTACATCGCTTGTAACAGGAATATGAACCTGTTTTGGGTAGCTTGACAAGTCGGCTGAAATCTTCAGGACGGCTATCACGTCCTTGCAATGCAATATCAAGCACTCAATTGTCGATCTTCAGCGTGAGTATTGTCAGCCAATTCCCATCCAAATTAGCAATTTCTGATCAAACAACCGACCCACACTGCGGCACTGAACACCTATCGGGAGGAAACGCAAGACGAAAGAAATGCCCGGCGGGATAAATTCGCGATTTGTGCTTATTTGAGTGGCTTACTGATTTCAGTATTGGGAAAAATAATCTAAAAAATCCAGTCCGATAGACAATCTCGCGCCCGACCGGGAATATTCCCAGTCGGGCTGAATAACCCGTATCGTGACATCAACCCCGTCGGAATGACTGCCAGGCGACCCAACCAAAGAACAGGCCGAACAGTAAATCCCCTGCGCCATATACCGTATAAAACATGCCGGTTAAAACCGATTCGGAATAGAGCCTGGGCAGGTCTGCGGCATGGTCTTTCAGCCAGACAATCCAGCTCAGGAAGTAGAGCAGTTTTTCAATGACAAACACACCAAGCAGCGCCGGTACCATCTGATAACAACGAGATACCGACAGATAGGCCGCTCCCCACAACAAGATGCAAATGAGCCCGAAAGTAGAAAAAATCGCCGGGCTTTGCGCGCTGAGATGGCTATTGGTAAATACCAGGGAAAAGGTTAAAACACCCAGGATATTGTAGGCACCCGCCAATAAAAAGCCGTTGCGTATAGGGGACGAAACGACAGGATTGTTTGCCCGCATGATGAATGTCTGTGTATTGAAAATGGGGTCATCAACAATACCAGCGACAACCCCATCTTTGTGATGTTTTATTGTTTCGTGTGGTTTTGAGTTTTTCCATTTAACAAATAGAATCAACAACTTGACAAAAACCACCCAAAACAAATCTCATTACCCGTCATTGCGCACGCACGACAAACTTACATTCCCAGTAGTTGCACATAGCGCTGATGCTTGACCAGATCGGCCAGCGGTCCACCCGGCGCATTGTTCACCCCATAGCCGATATACAACTCCAGACCTTTCATGGCGGCAAGATTCGTCGGATCGGGAAGGATGTCCAGCTGATAGCTGGCGGTGGTCTCGGTGCGATGGGCAAACTCGACCTCGCGCATGCTGTTGCTGTCGCGCCAACCCGTCGGGGTCAGATAAAAGTACACGCCATCGACTTTGGCCGCGACATACAACGTGGTTGCGGTATTGGCATGAACGGGTGCTACGGGCAGCCGGAAAGCCTTGATCACCGCCGTTTCCAGCTTGGGCAGGTCAAGCGCCTTGATCTCTGGCATCCACTCGGCACTGACGGTCTGATCCAGCTCGACGCCATCAATGGTTTGGCCGGGTGTACCGTCATAGCTGCCTGACCACGGACGCTTGGCAAGCCAGGCGTTATAGGCCTTGGCGTCCGCAACCACCATCTGCATTTCATACTGCCCCAGACCAAATGTTTGCGCTTGATCGGGCGCGTTGTATAGATGCAGATAGGTGTAGCGCGCCTTGTCGTTCGCTTTGGGTGTTGCTCCATCGCTCGGATAAATGAAGTGATTAAGCGCTCTGAAAATCTTCAGATCATTCGAGTAGACGTAATCGGCGCTGCGTTCGATACCATAATCGGTGCAATATGGCGTGCCAACTGGGCGCCGTACGGGGTTTGAGCAGAACGGGATGTTCTTGTCGGTTGCCCCCCACCACTGCTCACCAAAAAAGTAGGAGTTGGCACTCGATACCAGAATACTGACGCCAGGCGGCACCAAGGCAGCTTGGCGCAGGCCTGTTCCGGGTGCCAATACCTCCCAGCCCAGCGGTTTATGATTGGAGCCTGAGCGCGGATTGACCCAGGTGGAATACAGGATGTCACCATCCTTGGCGACGGGCTGGTAAAACCCGGCACTGATGGCCGGGTATACCGTCTGGATCACGTTATAAGCTTGGGAAACAGGGGGCAGCGCCAGCAAGCCAAGCGGCAGCAGACGGGAAATCAACGACATAGGGATAGCATCCTTGGGGTAGATGGCCGGGAAGGTGCGCGTAAAGCACATCTGCCATAACAAGCCAACTGATCAGTGAAGAAAAGGATGCGACCGACCCACCCGTGCCGAGTTCCTGGCTTGGACTCGCCGCGTAATTATTGCCAGCTTGCGCTTCCTGCCTCTTAGCGTTGCGCTGAAACCAGATAGGTGACGCTAGCGCCGCCCGTCCAGAAGCGCTTTTCAGCCAGCTGCTGCAAAATCATCTGACGTTGCGCCTCACGTTGTGCCAGGTATTCAGCGGTAAATCGTGCCTGTTCCGGGCAAGCTAGCGCGTGCAGATATTCTTCGGCTTCCTGTTCGATATAAGGTTGCTCGGCATCGCTCAACATTTGTTGCAACAGCGCCAGATTGGCCGTTTGCTCTGCGCCAGCGTAGGGTGGAATTAGCGGACTGGCCTTGTCGGATAGATAGCAACGCACCTCCACAAAGCCCACCTGCTGAAATAGCCAGGCCAACTTATCGCCAAGCGATATATCTCCGCGACCCGCAGCAATCTTGCCAAGCTGAAAACCCAGCTCCCAGCGAAAGTCATCGACGCGCTGTGCTAGTGACTGGGTGTCGGTTAGCGAGCTTTGCACCAAGGTGCCCGCCAGGTTATTGGGTTCCGCACAGATCAGCATGCCACCCGGCTTGAGCACCCTGCGCATTTCCTGCAGGACCGCCTACGGGTCTGCCACATGGATCAGCACCGTCTGGCAGGTCACGACCTCAAAGCTGGCATCGGGATAAGGTAAATGGGCGGCATCTCCCGCTTCGAACCGGACGCTGGCGCCAAGCGCCTCGAAGCGCTGATGGATGGCTGCGTCACCCATCGCCCATTTCGGATCGCGATCCAGCGCGGTCACCTCGGCATGAGGGGCCAGAAATGGTGTCAGCAGAAGGCTCCAGTGGCAGCGCCCACACCCGACATCCAGCAGGGTGCGATACCGGCTCAATCCCCAACGGCGAGCCATGAGTTCGAGAAAGTCGGCATTCCACCAGTAGTCGCGGTAGTCGCCGAAATATTGTTCAGAGTGGGCGCGAGCAGGCAGCTCGCCTTGAGGCAAAGTAGAAGTCGTCATGTCAGGTGTTTCCTTGGTAAAGCGCAGCAATACGCAATTGCCGAACGTCGCCTGTAGCAGGCCGTTCGCAATCAATGAAGCATTCAAAGCAGCTAAAACAAGGGGTTACACCGGAAACACTCCAATCAAGGGGAATAAAGCAGTACCTGAGCGTTGCACAGGTCAACAGAGCCTAGCAGCATCCCGATTCGCTAGTCGAGGGTTTTACGGTAACGCGACACCCCAATCACCATGACGATGGTGCAAAACAGCAGCAAAGGCCACAGATTGGACCACGCTTCAGTCAGGCCATTGCCTTTGAGCATGATGCCGCGTATCAGCCGCAGGAAGTGCGTTAGCGGCAGCACCTCCCCAATCGTCTGAGCCCAGCCCGGCATCCCCCGAAACGGGAACATGAATCCCGACAGCAGCATTGATGGCAGAAAGAAGAAAAAGGTCATCTGCATGGCCTGGGTCTGGTTGCGGGCCACGCTCGAAATGGTGATGCCAACAGTCAGATTGGCGGCAATGAACGCCAAAATGCACAGCATCAGCAGCGCCATGCTGCCAATGAAGGGCACTCCGAAGATAAAGCGCGCCAGCACCAGCACCACCGCTACCTGCACATAACCGATGATGACGTACGGCGATATCTTGCCAATCATCACTTCCAGCGGCCGGATTGGCGTTGCCAGCAGGTTCTCCATCGTCCCGCGCTCGACTTCGCGGGTAATACCCAGTGCCGTCATCATGATCATGGTCATGGTCAGAATCACCCCAAGCAGTCCGGGCACGATGTTGTATTGGGTCAGGCCATCCGGGTTGTAGCGGCGATGGGTACGCAGCTCGAACGGTGGGCCGCTGCCAGGGGCCAGATAGGCCAGCGGGCCGACCAGATCGTGCCGCAAGGCTGTATTGCCCAGCTCGGCCAACGCCCCCAAGGCATTGCCGGTGGCCGACGGGTCGGTCGCGTCGGCCTCCAGCAACAAAACCGGCCGATCGCCGCGAATCAGGGCTCTTGAGAAATCTGGAGGAATCGTCAGCGCAAACTGGGCCTCGCCACGCTCCAGCATCCGGTTAGCCTCTCGATCGGAGGCATCGCTACGCAGAATGTGAAAGTAGCCGGAATTCTCCATCGCACGGACCAGACTGCGGCTGAACGTACCGGCGTCATGCGCCACCACCACGGTTGGCAGGTGCTTGGGATCACCATTGATGGCGAAGCCGAACAAGGTGAGCTGGATCACCGGCAGACCGATCATCATGGCGAAGGTCAGTCGATCGCGGCGCAGCTGGATGAACTCTTTCAACATCACTGCCCAGAGGCGGCGTACATCGAATAGGGCGTTGAACATGGGCAAATCTGACCTGATCCAGAAAAGAATGGGTTGACGCGGAGTCCAACGAGGCTCTAACGAAAATTGTCGGCGCTCTGGCGCATCAGGTGGATGAAGACATCTTCCAGCGCCGGCAAACCGTTACTGAAGCGAAGGTCGGGGCATTGTTGATGTGGCGCCAGCGCTCCCTGCAGCGCCGGGGCATCGCGACCGCTGACATGCAGCGAATTTCCAAAACGCGTCACCAGCTCAACGGCCGGGTGCTGCTCCAGCTCGGCAGCCAGCTCGCCAGCCTTCGCGCCCTCTATCGTCCAGGTGTGCAAGCCCGAACGGGCAACCAGTTCAGCCGGTGTCCCGTTCGCCAATAATCGGCCATAGGCAATATAGCCCAGCCGATGGCAGCGCTCGGCCTCGTCCATGTAGTGGGTAGATACCAATACCGTGATCCCTTCTGCCGCCAGCTTGTGTATCTCATCCCAGAAATCCCGTCGCGCTTTCGGGTCCACTCCGGCAGTCGGTTCGTCGAGCAACAGCAGTCGCGGCTCGTGCAGCATGCAGGCAGCCAACGCCAGCCTTTGCTTCCAGCCGCCAGACAAACTGCCCGCCAACTGCTTCTGCCGCTCTACCAGGCCCAGTCGTTCCAACGCCGCATCAACCCGTTGCGTACGTCGATCCATCCCATAGATGCGGGCGACAAAATCCAGGTTTTCGCGGATACTCAGATCCTCATACAAGCCGAAGCGCTGCGTCATATAGCCGACTTCGCGCTTGATGGCAGCCGCCTGCTTGACAATATCCAGCCCTAGCGTGTGCCCTCGCCCACCATCCGGCGTCAGCAAGCCGCACATCATGCGGATCGACGTGGTCTTGCCGCTGCCGTTCGGGCCAAGAAAGCCGTAGATCTCACCTTTTGCCACCTTGATCGACAGCTGATCAACAACCACCTTGCTACCAAAGCGCTTGGTCAGCGCTTCCACGTCGATCACCGGCGCCGCAGTCATGGCATCGCCCCGGCGCGACGTACATCCAGCGGCAGACCGGGACGCAACCGCGCCGCATCAGCAGGCGCCGGCTGTGCTTCGACCAGATACACCAGCCGCGTCCGGTTGTCCTTGTTGTAGATGACTGGTGGCGTGAACTCGGCCTGATTGGCCAGATAGCTGACGGTCGCGGTAATGGGGGCCCCGCAGCTATCGCAGCCCAGCTGTACCTTGTCGCCCAGTTTGAGCGTTGGCCGTTCAGCCTCGGGCAGATAAAACCGGGCCTTGATTGCTGCGGGAGCCTGCAAAGACAAAACGGGCACGCCGGCTGGCACCCACTCGCCTGGCTTGAAGTAACTCTGCTCGACTCTGGCCGCCAGCGGTGCCAACACCGAGCGCTGATCCAGTCGCCATTTAGCCTGTGCAAGCGCCGCCCGCCCGGCATCGGTATCGGCACGAGCCGCCTGCCGCTCTGCCTCGCGCGCGGCGAGCTGCGCCACCTTCAGCTGCTGCGCAAGCTCGTTGACTTTCGCTGCATCACGATCACGTTGCGCCAGCAGGCCCTCAAGCGTTCCTGCACTCACAAAGCCTTGTTCGGCCAGCTTACGCTGACGGCGCAGAGCAGACTCGGAAGCCAGCAATGCCGCCTCCGCCTGCTTTTGCTGGGCGGTGATCACCGCCAGTTCTTCCGAGCGCCGACCGCTCTCCAGATTGGCCGCCTGAGCCTCGCCCCGACGCAAGCGGGCCCCTGCCTCGTCAAGCACGGCCTGCTCTGCTTCACGATCCAGTACAAATAGTAATTGCCCTAGCTTGACTTCAGCCCCCTTCTCCACCGATAGCTGCATCAGCCGCCCGGCAGCCGGCGCCGCCACCCGAACCGGGTCGATCTCGACATAACCAGACCATGCTGCGGGCGGCGAATCGTTGCAGCCTGCCAGTCCCAGCATAAGTCCCCACACCCCTCCAAAGCCCGCGTATCTCATTGCGCACCTAATTGATTTCACTGATCAAAGATCTCCCAATCCACTATGCAGCACCTTGCGCCAGAACAAACCGGGCACGCTTTCCATTTACACCATAGCCCACCGCTCGCCGGCCCCCCTCTCCGACCAAGCGGGTGGCAACGCGCCTTCTTGCCGCCAAGAGGTTTTGCCCAAGGTGCTCACACAAGCCATAACCCCGAAGAGATTAGACCATTCAGCCAGTAGTGTTTTGGTGTTTTCGCAACAATTTTTTACAACCTTGTAGGCACAATTAAATATTTGTTAACAAGTGTTACAAAACCTTGCAGTACAAGGCTCTGCAGAGTGTGAAAAGTGCCAGACGTTAGATCTTTTTCGGTCAGATGACGCAACAATTCTGCATATACAGTCGAACAGTTTTTTTAAATGTTTCAGAGCCGCTGATACAATGCGCAGCGTTGTCGGCGGACGACTCTTCTCCGAACGAATAGTTCCGCGACAACCTGCTTGCTGGCTTGTCTGACAATAATCATCTTAAAAAACAGGAGGGTTTTTAGGATGACCTTAAGCAAAGAGTGTCTGTCCAGCCTTCCAGCCTGCATGCAGTGAAAACACATCGTCATTGAACGAATGTGAATGAACCCATACCCAACTAACTTAGTTCAGAAAAATAGACGTCATGACCGGCAATAAACTCAGACTTAGCCTTTTGGCCCTTTCCGTTTCTTTTGCAATGCCTGCTTTCGCCGGAGTCGCTTCGACTGCCGACCAGCAAGCCATCAGCGAATACCTGCAGCGCCTGAACGCTGACACCAAGCGCACCATGGACGAGCTGCCACAGAAGAAGGCAGCTGCACCCTTCGCCGCCAAGACTGCCAACAAGTTCTCGCCACAAGCCATCCAGTCTGGCGCCTACATCGCCACCAAGGACGAAGTACGTAACCAGCTGATCAACGGCAAGCGCCGCATGGCCGGTGGTGTGGAAGTGTTCGCCGCATCCGCAGCCATCGCCGGTAACGACGATGCCGCCCGCCTGGTAGACAACGGTTCTGCAATGGTTCGCAACGTGTTCGACATGGACACCCAGAACCTGAAGAGCGCACGCCTGGAAGAGCAGCCTTGGTCCGACACCTACTGGCCGCTGTACAACGGTTCGGTTTCCAACCGTTACGCTGATTCCAGCGTCAACAACAGCAGCGACTGGAAAGCCCTGTGGACTGCCCACAACCAGACATCGCCTGTTGCTGGCTACATCAGCGGCGGCAAGACCGACTTCCTGTCCCCGGCAGAAAAGTATGACTTGCTGGTAGGCGACACCAGCTTTGGTCTGACCGCAGCAGGCTGGAACTCCGGTAAGGGTTACTACGACCGTAACGGCAAGGTAGAAGGCTGGATGGGTCTGTGCCATGGCTGGGCCCCTGCCGCTTACATGCTGCCACGCCCCAAGAACACCATCACGGTAACCAGCGCCAACGGCACCAAGGTCAAGCTGTTCCCGTCCGACATCAAGGCAATGGGCACCATGCTGTGGGCCAACTCTTCGCCTTCCAGCCGTTTCATCGGTGGTCGCTGTAACGCCAAGGATCCTGCCAAGGACACCAACGGCCGCATTCAGGATCAGAACTGCTTTGATAACAACCCAGGCACCTGGCACCAGGCTGTTGTCAACCAGATCGGTGTTTCCAAGCGCAGCTTCGTTCTGGATGCCACTTACGACTACGAAGTATGGAACCAGCCAGTATTGGGTTACAGCTACACCTACTTCAACCCGCAGACTGGCAAGGCATTCACCACCGCCAAAGAAGCGATGATTGCTCGTGCCAACTACACCAACGACAAGTTCGCCAAGTATCGCAGCGCCAATGGCGTGAACGTGGTCGGTGTACGCATGACCCTGAGCTACATCGTAGAAACCGAGCCAAGCCAGGCTTCTGTTGACAGCCCGTCACGCGACGCCATCACCAACGTTTCGTACATGTACGATCTGGAACTGGACGCCAACGGCAACATCATCGGCGGCGAGTGGTACACCAACCGTCACCCTGACTTCCTGTGGACACCTGCACCGACGACACGTGCTCAGTCGTACTACAACCCAGGTACACCTTGGAATGTGCTGACCAGCCCGATGCCTGCTGACTGGACCAACTACGCCGCTTACTCTTCACGTTACAACCAGCCAATGTCTGCTGTGGTTGAGCGCCTGTTCAATCTGTCCGCTGCTGACGACTGGAACACCGCCACCACTTACAAGACTGGTGCCCGCGTGAAGTTCAACGGCGCCCTGTACGCTGCAACCCGTGGCACCAAGGGTGAGACACCTAGCGCCGGTGGCGCATGGCGTGCACTGTAATCGTCAATATCCCTGACGATTCAGACACCCACCCACTGCCCGCCCCAACCGGGCAGTTCAAACAGGGTTAGTCGTAGTAAAGAAAAGGCCGTGCTTCTGCACGGCCTTTTTTCGTCGCAACGCCTCTACTCACCAATGGCCAGAGCGCCGACTTTTCTCCGCCACTAATCTATATATACCTATCTGATATACACCTACGCAGGCCCGTGAATGCGGTGCCTGGCGGTACACATCGTCCTTCCTCGCCGCCAATCCAGTCCTGTTCGGCTGGGCAAAGCTGATCACCACGCGGGCATCTACAATCAAGCTATGCCTGCGCCAAGAGGTATTCCTACGGCATACTGGCAGCCCTTTCTACCCAGCCACCGAGCCAATGCGCCCCATCCCCGCCCTTTTCCTGATCATGCTGACCGCCTTGGTCAGTCCGGCTGCGCATGCTTTTCCGACGCCAGATCTGGTCATCAACCTGTTTGGCAGTGTCGCGCAGCTGGTGGGCATGCTCACAGCCAGCCTGGGTGCCGCCTGGTGGGGCTGGCGTAAACCCAGCGTGGCGCACAGCAGCCGCTGGCAGCTGATGATGGCGATCTTGCTGACTCTGCTACTGTCATCGCTCGGCGCCAACCTCTATCAATATTGGCAACACGCCGATGCGCAGGCGCGGCGACTGCAAACCAATCTGCTGCGCCCACCCGCCAATGGCAACCACCCTATTCAGAAGCGACTGGCGCTTACCCCTTCCGAACTGCATGCCTGGCAACAACAGGGCAAACCGCTCAATCTGATTGACGTCCGCGAAACCGAAGAGGTCGAATTGGGCCGGCTGGCAGGTAGCCGGCACAGTCGCTATGCCGATCTGTTTGGCAGTCATCGCAGCTGGTTACGCAAAGACATGCCGAACATCCTGATCTGCGACTCCGGGTTACGTAGCGGCGAAATCTGCACCGAACTGGCGGCGCGGGGCCTACCGTGTCGCTATGTGCAGGGCGGTTATGGGCGATGGTTGGCGGAAAGCCGGCCGATGCAAGGGGGCGCCAGAGGCGCCGCTCCCCGCCTCGGTTTGCCTCGCTATCAAGGTGATAATCAGCTGCTTGATACTCCAGAGGTCGAAGCCATGGTACAGCAGCAGGAGGCACTGCTACTCGACGTCCGCGCACCCGCCGAATTTGCCCGGTTCCACCTCGCCGGCGCCATCAACCTGCCCGTGCGTGAACAGCCCAGCCGCGAGCTGGCCAATGCACTGGCTGCCCTGCCCAAACAGCCGTTGATTGCCGTGTGCTACGACAGCCGCAGCTGCTTTTACAGCAAGTTGATCGGACTCAAGCTGCGCCGGGCTGGGGCCGATTTTCGCGGCCGCTACACCGTGCCACAGGAATACCCGACCCCCAGCCGCCTGCGCGGTTCGCTGGTCTATGCCCACTTCGACCGGATTTGGGATCAAACCATCTCGATTCTCGGGACGCCAGCCCATGGCTTTCTGCAAGGCATCAGCCAACGTAGCGGGAGTCTGGCCTTCGCCGTCATTCTGCTGGCAGTGCTATTAAGGCTGCTGCTGATTCCTGCCAGCCTGATCGCCGAACGTGATCGCTGGCGCAGTCGCGCACTCGCTGCCCGTCTTGAACACTGGCGGGCGCAGGGTTGCAGCCCGGAACAACACGCGCGCCTGAGAAAACGCCTGCTGCAGCGCTCGCAGATCAAACCCTGGCGCAACCTGCTGCTGGGCCTAATGCAACTGCTTCTACTTGCCAGCTGCCTCGCCGCAGTCACCGATCTGGCTGAAGAATGGGGGAGTGCAGCGGGCTGGCTCACAGCCTGGAATGCG
Organism: Parachitinimonas caeni; assembly: GCF_030129945.1. Lineage (GTDB taxonomy): Bacteria > Pseudomonadota > Gammaproteobacteria > Burkholderiales > Chitinimonadaceae > Parachitinimonas > Parachitinimonas caeni. The sequence continues at coordinate 198,490 of NZ_JARRAF010000006.1, read as the reverse complement.
CCCGACCCCTATCATCTGCTGCCGTTGGCACTAACCTTGGCCTTACTCGCCTATCTGCCAGAGTTCATCACCTTCCCTGGTCGTTGGCGCTGGCCAGTGCTGGTAGGGCTGGCCGCTTTGCTGGGCTGGAGCAGTCGATCCCTGTCGGCTGCCATCCATCTTTACCTGCTGGCCTCGATTCTGTTCATGATCATCCAGCAGCATCTGGCCCACTGGCGCTGGGGGCCGGCCCACTGGCCAAGCCTGTTGCGACAGCGGCGGCCAGAGGGTTCCAGCGGACTGACCCGACTTCGTGAAGCGGGCCAGCTGGCCGATATCAGCCCCAAAGCCGCCCAGCTATCACGCCTGATGCAGGCCGGCCTGCCCGTACCCAAAGGCTGGGTCATCGCTTGCCAGGACTGGCGCCAACCCGCCAGACAATCCCACTTGCTGGATGCCCTGCAGACTACCTGCCGACGGCAGCACTTGCAGTCGTTGGCGGTGCGCAGTGCCGCAGGGAGTGAAGACCAGCAATCCAGCGCGCAGGCCGGCCGCTTCCTGAGCCGGCTGCACGTTGCCCCGGCAGCACTGCATGAGGCATTGGAAGCCGTCTGCGCCGCCCAATACCGTGAGGACGAGCCCTCCTACATTCTGGTGCAGGCAATGATCGACGCCGAATGGGCCGGCGTATTGTTCAGCGAACATCCTGACCACAGCGGCAGCCTGCTGATCGAAATGGCCCCTGGCGCGGGGTCGGTGGTCAGCGGCGCCGAACGGCCACTGGCATTTCAATTCGGGCGCAACAGCCTGCAGCCCCAGCACACCCAAACCCCGCCCATACCCTTGCGACCGCTGTTGCAGCTCGCCCGGCAAGTCGAACAGATTCTCGGAGGGCCGCAGGACATCGAGTGGGCTTATCGTGCAGGCCAGTTCTATTTGCTGCAGGCCAGGCCCATCAGCCGGCGGGTCGCAGACGGTGGATCACCCGTCAATCTGCGGGAGGCAGAACGCTCGCGGCTATTGCAGATCGGCGCCGATGCGTCCGTCGATCAGCCTTGGCTCAAGCTGGATGACCTGGCCGCCGAGCTACCACAGGCCAGCCCATGCAGTCTGTCCCTGCTGCAGCGACTACGCGCAGCCAATGGCGCAACAGACCGCGCCTGGAGCCGCCTTGGATTTGATTACCCGGCCCTGCCCGATGATCCGCCCGCCTGGCTGACCGCATTCGGCCAGACCCGGCAGAACCGGCCGGTTGCCGAAGCCCTGAGTCTGCGCGCCAGCTGGCTGGCGCAGCTGAACTTTGCCTTCAAGGCAGAACGACTGGCGCAACGCTTTGAGCAGGACTTTCTGCCCGCATTCCGCGATAACCAGCAGCTATACGCCATTCTTGATCTGCAACGGCTCGACCATGCTCAACTACTGCAATGCCTTGAGCGCTGGTGCCGCGAATTTGTAGAAGTGATCTATGTGGAAGCAGAAGTCATCAACCTTGCCGCCGGCCTCTCCAGCCAGACCGCCAGCCTGCTGCTGGAAAAAGCGGGGTTAGACCCATCCAACTGGTTGCGAAGCGCCTGCCCGACACCCGACGTGCGCGCCGCAGATCTTCTGCGGGCAGTGGGCCGTGGAGAAGCGACACTCGAAGAGTATCTGACCGAATTCGGTCACCGCGCCGGCCACGATTTCGAGTTGGCCGAACCCCGTTACCAAGAACAAGCCACGCGCTGGGCCGAATATGCAGGCCAATTGGCCCAGACCCCACAACGCCCGGCCTCGCCGCTGCCACCCTTGCCACCCGGCCGCCTGCTCGCCGCCGCAACGGCGCGGGCGCAACGCTTTCTGGCGTTAAAAGAAGAGGCCAAACACGAAACCTGCCGGGCACTGGCCAATCTGCGCCGGCTGCTGCTGACAATCGACAACCGCTCGCAGCTAGGCGGAAACCTCTTCCTGCTACCGCTCGAAGAAATCATCGCCCTTCCAGCCCAGATCGATCCCCCCGTCAAGACGCTCCTTGCGCGCCGGCAGGCCGAGCGGGCAGCCTATGCGACGGTCCACCTGCCTGCCAGCCTCAGCATTGCGGCACTAGAAACGCTTGATCTGGATGCGCGACCAAGCACCACACCGGATAAAGCACGAAGTACGCTTGTCGGCATCCGCGTTGCCGGCAAGGGTGCCGCCTGCGGCCAGGTACGTCAGCTCGATGACCCACTGGCCGTACCGCCGCTGCAGGCCAGCGACATACTGGTGCTTGCCAGCGCCGACCCGGCATGGATTCCCCTGTTCCCACAGGTGGCCGGCGTCATCTGCGAAACCGGCGGCAGGCTATGCCACGCCGCCATCATGGCGCGCGAATTCGGCCTGCCCGCCATCTTCTCGGCACACGGCGCACGCCAGCAATTACGCACTGGACAAACCGTCGTGCTACACGAGGATGGGCGGATAGAAACGCTGGCAGACGCACACCCCGATCAAGCCGGCTCCAGCAAGCCTTCCTGAACCAAGCGCCTGGACAAGATCAACTTGCTTTCCTGCTCCAGGCCGGGCAAATCAGCCGGGGTAAAACTCGGCTGGTTCTGCATGTAACCGATAGCCTCCTCAACCCCACGGGGCAGGACGACGACCTTGCCATCCACAGCCAGACGCAACGTTTCATCTTTCAGAAAGGTTTGATACAGACTGCCCGCCCTTATCTTGAGCGCGGACGTATGAGTAATCGGCTCGGCCTCCGTCAAGGCAAGCAAGCGTCCATCAAGCGGCGGGAAACGGCTGCGGATAAAGGAGCAATACACCTCATCCAGCGCCGCCCGAATATCCATCCCCTCCACGATGTCGTGCAGCAAGGCCCTGGCATCCTCGATTCGCTGCTCGTCCTGATACTCACGGAACAACGCCACCTTGCGCATCGCCACATTCGCCTTGACCGCCTTCTCGAAGGCCCTGGTGGCGACATCTCCCAGCGTCAGGCTGCGCATGCCAATCGTAATATGCAAGGAAGTCCCGTCACTGGTCGAAGCTGAATGAACAAATCCACGCGGCAGGAACAAGACATCCCCCGGTTCCAGCGTGATTTCTGCCAGCAAATTCGCCTTGCCTGTCCACGACGAATCAAATTTGTGCGCCTCATGCGGTAGCGCCATTGGACTATCGAAAACCTGCCAGGTTTTCTTGCCATGTACCTGCAAAATCAGGACATCGTGCGTATCCCAATGCTGTGCAAAGCCTTGAGACTGAGCCGGCGTCAGATAGATATTTGATCGAAATGGCACGTGTAGATCAGCCTCGCACTGATAAATCGCATGCGCCAACGGTGCATGGTGACGATTCAAATGCTCAAAGACCAAAGTCGAACCATTGGCAAACTCATTCAGCAATATCCCCCGATCTGCAGCACCATCTTTGGAGAAATCCTCGAAGTCACGAATCTTCCCCTGTTTGGCAATCCGAATGTCCGCCTTGCGGAAAAGACGAGTACCAATAAACTGGTCAATATCTGCCAGAGACAATAACGAATCAAAATATCCCGTTTTAGCACGCTTGATAAAAAATGCCCGCTTCTCCCAGTAATCCTTGAAGAAAGTTTCACTGTCTATCGGCGCAATCAAACTCTCGAATCCCTCGAATACAAAGCGATCCGAATCTTCAGCATGTAATATCTGCAGCAGGTTTTCCATTATTTGAACTCCTCGAATAAACCAACCAGATTATCCAGTGACGCAGGACGTAACGCAGGGTGAATAGCCAGGCAGTCATGTATTGACTGGGTAATCGGCATGGGGACATTCTCGCCGACGATACTCTCCAGTTTTCTGAAATGGCCTGCCTTGACCATTTTCATCAATTCCGAATAAGTCTCCCCTCGGAATGGAGGTTTTCCCGTCAACACAAAATACAGAATGACGCCTAATTGATAGATATCCGAAGCAAAGTCAGGCGTCGCTTCAGATGATTCATGCCAGTGATCGGTACACCGCTCGGGTGGCATGAAATGCGCAGCCCCCCCAATACGCGGAATATACGGGCTACCCGCAACAAATGAACTGTCAAAATCGATTGCCCGAATAAGCCCAGTCTGCTCACACATGAAGTTAGAAGTGTGCAAATCACCATGCACCACACCCGCAGAATGAATATCCCTCACAATGCGGCTAATCTGTCTGCACCAATTCAGACGATCTTGAATTGATGCGTCCGCCAATACACATTCCGTGAGATTACGACCATGGATATACTCCATGCTCAGCGTCATAAATGGCGACACCTGCCAATCGATTACCCGCACTACCTCAGGAATACCCTGAAGCCGCAGCATCACCGCCCGCTCATTTTCAAGCTGCTTTGAAATCCGCATGGTTTCAGAATAAGACTGCGGAGAGCGGATAGCTTTTATCACCCGATCACAACCTGAAGAATCCACTACCTGATACACGCCATCGAATTTCCGGTGTTTGAATGACGCCATCCATTGCCATCCCCAATACTGGCAAATCAGCTCTATTTCCGGAATTTGCGATTCCTCCGCACAAAATTCCAGCAGGGGAGTTTTAACAAGATTCTTTCCAAACTGCAGCACGTTGTCGCGAGAATACCCCTCGTCAGCCAATTGATCAGCGACCTCACTCAAACTACGAGGCAGAGCGAATTGTTGAAGAAAATAGTGAATCTGCGAATCAATAATATAGCGACTCGTCGCCTTCCCTCGTGTTACCGATGCTACAATCCGCTGCTTATCATCCCCATCAATTACAACCGATCCGGACAATCTCAGCGGTAGATTAAATATCCCACCATCAGAAACCTGCATCATGCCACCTCCAATACCGGGTTTTGAGGACAGGCCTCCCGAACGATCCGACCATTTTCCACTTCGAATACCCTGTTTATATACAATGCATCCAGTGCTTCATGGGTGGTGTAAATAATTATTTTCTCCGGTGCTATATCATTCAGCGTCGCAACAATTCTCGCCTTTGATGCCGCATCAATACCCCGGAATATTTCATCGAAAATAATAATATCGGCATCACTGACCAATGCGCGCAGTATTAGTAGCTTTCGCTTCTGCCCGGTTGAAAGGTTACTGCCTTGATCATGAATGACCGAATCAACATTATTCTGTGCCGGCGAAATAAAATCATCCGCCCCTACTAGTCTGGCGTATTTATATATATTCTTTCCGCCACGGGCCTTGTTAAAGGTTATATTGAATTGAATAGTATCATTGAAAATCTTGTCTTCCGCACGAATCAAATTGACTTTCGAATATCCATCCTCCAAAGACATAGGCAATCCGTCATCCGTATAGAACATCACCTTGCCAACAACTCCCTTACGTAACAAACCCGCGAGTAGTTTCAACAGTGTGGATTTACCCGAACCATTTGCTCCATTGATCAAAATGCGGTCACCTGCCCGCAATTCCAGCTGCGGAATATTCAAGCCAAAGTTCCGCCCGGGATAGGTATAGGAAATTCCATCCAGAACCACTCTGTGTACAGCAGGCACCTCATATTCCGCAGCAACCCGTCGATCCAATTCTGCAATATCAAAAAATCGATCAATTACCACGCCCTGCTCTTGCTGGTTCAGTTGCGTTTTTAAAATCGTACGCAAGCATTGAAATGATAGTTCACCCAGCGACACCAAAGAAAATATCTGACCAATTGAGATGTCACCCGATACAATATGCGATTTGGTCGTGACAAAGATCACCGACAAACCACCCAGGATAGCGATAAATCTTGGAATATATGAAAGCAGATGCGATGCCAGCATACTCTGTTGCTGTGTATTCAGAAAAGCATTCAGCTTGCCTTGCTGATCTTCCAGGAATCGTGCTTCGGAGCGATTCTTGGTAATGACATTATGACCCTCAATCAATTGAATCAGCGAGTTGACGAGAATCCCTTTTTGGGAAAATTTTCTGCTTTCGAGCGCTTTGATAATAGCTACCGACTTTTTAAGTAGAAAATAATAAAATACGGATACCAGCATGATAATAGCGGCCACTCTAAAATCAAGATAAGAGGCCATTAGAAAGCTGAACGACAACAGGACAAGGTTGAATATGTAGTCATTGATATAATTAGTGACCACTCCTTTTATACGCAGAATGTCATTAACACGTTGGGTTAACTCTCCACGCGTATACGAGGACAAAGATTCCGTGGAAGTCTGCATAATCGCACGATTGAAGCTACTGCTGAGCCAATGATCAAGCGACCGCGTCAGGCGTATTTCAATCAAACTACGCAATACGGTTTGAACCAGCTCAAATACCCGAAACAGCAGCAACGCGGCAACAAAAGCGTATAGGCTGGCCATTTCGCGCGTTGGAATCACTTCATCAATCAAGATCTGATTTGCATAGATTGCCAGCATGCCAACCAATGATGATAAGACCCCGACCACTAATAATTGCAGTGTTTGCTTGCGCAAATCCGACTGTCGAAATATTTCGCTCAATAACCGTTTGACTGGATCGACGGAGAGCGTATCAACTTTGGCAGTAAAGGTGCTGCCAGGAGTATATTTTAATACCACCGGGCTTTTCACCTTCAGCTGATCACCACTCAAGCGAAAGGTTTTGAAGCGGGAAGGGATAATCGAGTCATCCGGGCATTCAAACAACTCATGAATGAACTTGCGCGCCTCTTCTTTTTCTGTAAATTTAACCTGCGTCTGCAACCATTCAAAATATCGAATCTTGTTATATTGCGAGACAATCTCATCCCTGACCATTTCCTCGGATAGCTCGACCCGGTACTCTTCGCACACCCGTTTCAAATGAGATTCCATATAGGCATATGAAATGTCCGGGTTGGCGTTTGATGCAAGGCGCAGTAAATTTTTTTGCAGATAATCCAGGGGCTGGTATTCAAAACACCCTTTTTCAGGGTCCATAACCAGTACTTCTCCGCTGCGTACGCTGTGCAGCAGGACATAGTGGTTATAACGGCTTTTTTCTATGATTGCGATACATGGCAGCAATGATTCCAGTTTATCTGCGCTGATTTCTGTCAATTCCATAACACGATAAGCGCACTCCAAACCGCTTTTTTCCAGATATCGCTTGATATCCTCTAAAGAGCTCCCTTCTTCGTCCAATGCAATCGAATCTTTGATTTCATGCTTTGGTGTATTATTGCCTGTCAGGTTAAAAATGGTCTTGATAACTGCAATACCACAATCATTTCTTCCAAGCTGACGTTCAGCATAAACATTCAACCCTTCCGATCCGGCACGGAATAAATTAACTATTCTTTTCATTTTGATTCCAGGCGATTGCCGACAGCAGTTAATTCATGAAATTAAGTTTCTTCAGCATGTAATCAAGCAAGGTGATTTCACCCAGGATAATTTTGGCTCTGAAGTCATAGCCCATTTTTATATCCAGCCCCGGTGAGCGACTGATTTTAACCCTGGCAGTAAACACCGGGATTTTGGCTTCAACGGTATTAGGGATAATTTTGTCGCGACTGATGAAGGTTATTTCTCCAGGCACAATACCGTGTCGATAGTGATTCCAGGCAAATAATTCTATGTTGACTTTCTGGCCAAGGTGCGTCTCTTTATATTGCTCATCAGTCAAGACAACTTCAGCTTCAAGTGGCGCTCCTTCGTCATGTATTGCCAGTATCTCTTCGCCGGATTTCACCAGATTGGAATGGCGCATATTCGGTGAGAGATTGACGATATAGCCGCTTGCAGGAGATCGTATCGACATTTTCTCCAGATCCATTTGCAGCGTTTCCCGACGAATCTTCAGCTTCAGCAATTCAGATTCCACCTGCTGCAGCTGGCGTTCGCCATTACGCATCGAAAGCTTCAGATCTACATTCTCTTTGCGTAAATTAGCAACCTCAATGGCTGCTTTTCTGTCCGTTTCCTCAGGTAGATAGCTGTTATTTTGAATCTGCGCAGACAGATCGTTAATCTGGCGCAAGTTGGCATGGGCATTTGACAGAATTCTCAGCTTTTCCATCGTTGAAAAATCTGTGTCTTCCAGCCTGGGAATAAGCTGGGTTAGCAATTTGTTGGAAAGGCTTTTTATCTGTTCGGTTGAAAGCTTTTTTTCAGCATCGAACTGCATGGTTAGCGCGTTCTTCTTTTGGCCAATTACTCGTAGCCTTTCCTTCTCGGCGATAACCTTTTCGTTGAGGACAATTTTTTCCGTCATGAGCAAAGACTGATCACGCGAAAACTGCAGATCACGCTGCAGGCGTGCCATCTCTGTGTTGACTTGCGAGAATTCGGAGAGAATCTGGGTATTATCAAAATCCACCAGCAGATCACCTTTTCGTACATATTGATCTGCGGCGACATGGACTTTCTTGATGTGATACTGGCCATTCGAGAGAATACGTAGCGGCGGCGTGGAGGAGGATATCTTGCCTTTTACGTTATCCATATAATCCACAACCGGAATGGCTTTTAATAAAAGAAATAAAAATACCAGGAATACCGTAGCACTCAGCAGGATGAATTTCTCAATACTTTGCACTTCAGATAGCGCTTTGAACAATCGATTAGCCAAGCGGGACATGACACTTTATTCCATACAGACACAGAGAGTTCTTAATCTATAAAACATAGGATTATTTATTAAAATAAAGCATGCAAACACTTCATAGAAGTCAGCTCCCGGTCAATCCAAGAAATTGACCGGGAACTCTTATCCATCCAATTAATCAAACCAACTGGACAGAAAGCTCACTTAGTTGTGGATGCTTGATCCAGCAGTAATTGTCCAGATCTCGAAGCTTTCTTCTGTGTCATTACCGGCAGCTTTTTCAGTTACTTCAGTAACGATTTCCAGGTTGCGCAGATCCAGCTCTTTGTTTTCAACTTTTTGCATTTTAGTCTCCAAATAAAGTGGTTTATTTCCAGCCAAACTGAGCTGGCATGTAAATATTAACAAGCACTGTCACACAATCGCAATCAATTTTTAATTAACCGATACAAACGGGCAATATTTATTTTTATAATGATCATTATATTTATTTTCCCTTCACTTGAATTTAGGCGAATCTAAAAGGAAAATGTCATTTGAGTTTTCTATCTCGCAACAAAAAGTCACCCATACGGATTAGATCACTCATGACCAAACAGGCAGATTGCCCATCAATCCACCTCGTTTCGGTCACACCCAAAGCCTCTTGACGGCAGATTTGATTGAAGTTCTGGCAGGCAGAAGACGGAAGGTGAAGGACTTGCGAGAGGTTGATTGATCGTTATGCAAGTGCATCACGCAGAAACCCACTATTCGGTGACCCTTGCAGGCGACCAAGGTGAGTGAAGACAGTTCGCTGGACTCAGGGCACCAAGCCCTTACGTGAAAGGGTGGTATCAGACTCTCGCCTGCAGTGTGTGGTGTAAAGTCACCCGCACCCGTTCTCTCCGCTTCGCATCAGATTGCAGCGGGTATGGCTTGTTGGAGAGGTCGGTGCTGGATGGTCAAGGAAGACCTTTGGCTTGACCCTGGCAGGCTTCAAACGTCCAGATGGCGTGTTGGCTGTTCACGATCAGCTGACTGTCCCAACCCTTACAGCCCCAGAACTGCTCGTCATACCAGGTCATGTAGGCACGGGCGGCGTTCTGAAGCAGCTTGGTCAGCCTATCTTTTTCCTGATCAGGCACCGGCTCGGTAGTGATGACGCGATGCAATTGCCAAGCCGAGGCCCCCGGCCCCGCGTGGCCGCTGGTATGGCAATGCAGTCGGTATGACCCGACACACAGCAACAGTTCGTAGAAGGCAATGCCATGAGCAAAGCTTTCTTTGGCAAGCAGGTACAGTACCGCGTCGGCTTGTAGATCAAGCCACCGCGCGTAGCGCTCGCCGTGTTCTGTGATCAGCGGTTCAGCATAAGCATGCGCTGCCAGGTAACGCTCCACCTTACTTGGCACTGATTCATGGAAAAACATGGTGTTGGCTCGGGTTGTGGGCTAGGGGCTATGGATTTGTCGTTCAGGCTGTCGCTTGCCGGCCTCGACATTCGTAATCACATTTTCAACGCCTGCTTACCATAGCCGGTCAGCTCCAGATAACCGCGCCCTACTTCTTTGCCCTGCTGTATGGCGCGCACGGCGCCTTCCCAGTAGAGGGCGCCGGTTGTGGGGCGGGCGTCGAATTCCTGATCCTGCAGCAAGGGTTGCAATAGCCAGCGTTCCGGGCTGGGGCTGCTGACTTCCAGCGCCATCGATACCGGATAGGGCGTTCCGGTGCGAGAGGAGGTCCAGCTTTGCTGGGGGGTCAGGCGGATGGCCTCGGGCGCCAGCGCCACGCTACGCCCATCCGGCCAGCGCCGGCTTCCACCGGCCCAGCGTGTGGCGCCGGCAGCATCCCGCAGTCGGAAAAGCGTCAAGGCGCCGCCATCGTCAAGATTGATGCCTGCCCAGTCCCAGCCGACCGTGCCGCCGGCCAGCACTTCGCTCGACCATTCATGGTCAAGCCAGGCTTCCCCGGTGACGGTTTCGGTCTTGCCCTGATAACGCAACTGGCCACTGAGTTTGAGATGGGGTTCGCTGTAGTAATAGCTGGCCTGCCCTGGGGCACGCCCCTTGCGGCTGAAACCCGCTTCGCCTTGCAGCAAAAGGGGCTGGCTGGGCGCCAAGGTGAACTGGTATTCAAATGAAGGGCTAACGATGCGCGTCTGGTAACGGCCATCCGGTTGGCGAAACAGCTGCCAGTCGTCGATGCTGACCTGGGTATTTCCCTCTGCCGCCTCGGCCAGCCCAAGGCCGGCACGGGCTATTTTCTGCTCGTGTAGAAACCGGCCACTTCGGCCATCGCTCAAGGCCGCGTGGCCGAATATCAGCTGGCGTGGCGCAAAGGCACTGGGGTTGTCGCCGGCCAGACCGGTCGCCGAGCGAAAGAAAGTCACTTGAAAACCGGCCGGCTTGCCGTCTGGCAGTTTGAGCCAGCCGGTCAGATACCACCATTCGGTTTTGAAAGCCGGGTGCGCGCCAAAGTCACGCGGAAACTGCAAAGCCACCCCCGGCACCACGGGCGCAAACTCTGCGGCGACAGCCTTGGTCAACCCGAAGACTCCCAGCACGATCAACCCTAGCCACACTCGCATTACCAGTCCTCCTTTACGGCGCGGATCGCACCGACGGCAAGCGCCCGCCGGCCTGCCCACACGGCAGTCAGCGCCGACAGGCCCACCAGCACTGCCGAAATGGTCAGCAGCATGGTCCACGGAATGCTGGTCTGCATGCTCCAGTGGAATGACTGCGGATTGATAACCCGGATCAGAATCTGGCTGATCAACCATCCCAACACCAAACCCGCAACAACCCCCAGGCTCGCCAGCAAGGCGCCTTCTAATGCCAGCAGCTGGTCGATGTCGCGCTGCCGATAGCCAATATGTCGCAGCATGCCGAATTCGCGCAGCCGCGCCAGCGCCTGCCCGCCAAAACTGACGCCGATTCCCAGCAAGCCCACCAGCACCGCCACCGCTTCAAGCAGATAGGTCACGGCGAAGCTGCGGTCGAATATTGTCAGGCTGATCTGGCGGATGGTGCCGCGCTCGGCAAATTCCAGGCGATCACCCCGTGGCAGCTGCCGCCGCAAAGCGGCTTCCAGCATCGTCGCGCTCACGCTTGGCGCTGGCCACAAAGCCGCATCGTTGGCATTCAGATCACCGGTCAGCCGTTGGTAATCCTTGAGGGTCAGTACCACCGACCCTTGCTGCCGCACATAGTCGCGCCAGACCCCTGCAACGGTGACTGGCACCTGGCGTCCTGCCAGCGGCAATGCCAGGGTCTGGCCAGGGCGGATGCCGTAAAGATCGACAATCGCCTCACTGACCCAGACCGGTGTTGCCCCGGATGACAGGGGCGTAATGGCATCAACCAGTGGCAGATGCCTGTCTGCCGCTGTAACGTCGAAGGAACGGGCAACCAGCGCCACGGCAGGGCGTTGCGCATCCAGGCTGATCCACTGCAAACGCGAGAACTCGACGCGCGTCAGCCCCGGTGTCGCACGGATCAGTGCTTGATCAGCCGCCGACAGGAAAGCCGTCTCGCCATTGCTGGCGGTACGTAGATACAAATCAGCCGGCAGAAGATGGTCGAGCCAGTCGATAACCGATACGCGAAAACTCGCCACCATGATCGCCATCGCCACCATCAGGCTGAAGCTGCTGAGTATCCCGGCCAGCCCGACGCCCGCGTAACCGGGTGCTTCCTTCAGCTGGGTCAAAGCAAGGCCGGCAATCGGGCTTTGGCGCCAGCTTTGGGGAATCAGCCCCAGCAGCTGCCCGGCCAGCCAGGGCATCAGCCACAGGGCGCCTACCAGCACGCAGGCAATGGCGGCGTAACCGGGAATGGGCAATTCGCCGATCGGGCCGCATTGCAACAGCAGGGCCGCCAATCCGAACAGGATTACCCCTGGCCAGAATCTGCGGGCCTTTTCGAGCACACTTTCTTCATCGCCCGCCTTGAGCGCACGGGCAGGTCTTGCTTTGGCAGCTTCCAGAGTCGGAAACAGACTCCCCGCCAGCGTGGCCAGCAATCCCAATCCAAAAAACCCCAGCATGGCAACGGGCTCGACCTGCAAGCTGGGGCTGACACCGTTGAAGAAGCCCCCGCCAAGATCCCCGCCCATGAGCTGCAATGCGACACTGGCCAGCCCCAGCCCCGCCGCAATCCCCAGCGCCGAGCCCAGACCACCAAGCAGGATAGCTTCAAGCAGCACCAGCCTGACCAGCTCGTCGCGGCGTAATCCCAGCACGCGCAACAAGGCCAGCTGGCTACGCCGGCGCAGCAGACTGAGGATCTGGGTCGAGAACACCAGAAAACTGCCAGTAAACAAGGCCACAAGGCCCAGCACCGTCAAATTCACACGATAGGCCCGCGACATATCGGCGCTACGTTGCTCGGCCAGCTCGGGAGTTTCAAAGCGTGCGCCTGCCGGTATTCTGGCCTGCCAGCGTTGCTGCAGCGCCCGCGCCTCCGCCCCCGCTTTCAGCTTGATGTCGATGCGACTGAGCTCCCCAGGCCGATGCAGCCGCCATTGTGCCGCCGCGATGTCGATGACGCCCAGGCGCTGGCCAGCACCAGCCGCTGGCAGATGCCCCGCAACCCGCCAGCGCACATCCTGCAGGCCGATCTGCACAGTCATGAAGTCCCCCACCTTCACACCCAGCCATTGGCGGGCTGCGGGAGACAGAAAAATCGCGTCCTGCTCAAGCAAAGCCAGTCCGGAAGGTTGCGTACCCGTCTCGACAACGGCCTCGGGCTGCCCGATCAGGCGTGGCGACACCTGGCCGGCTTTCAGCGCATCCACCCCCAGCAGATGCAAAGGTTGGCGCTGCCCAGGCAGGCTGGCCATGACTTCCAGCATCGGGCTGGCCACTGCCACCGCCGGATCGCGCGCCAGCCCGGCATACAGGGCGTCAGGCAATTTGCCACGCAAGCTGAGATCTGCCGCGCCGCTGATGGCGCTGGTGGCGCGACTGAACTCACTGACTGCCGAATGGTTGATGAGATGAATGGCGTAGCCGAGCGCTACGCCGATCAGAATCGCCAGCAGGCAGGACAAGCTGCGGCCGGGTTGTGCCCGCAGTGCTGCCCATGCCAGCTGTGGCAGCAGCCCCCGGCTCAGAGGGGGAACACTCATGGCGCCACCGCAATCAGGCCATCGGGTGTGAGCTTCAATACCCGGTCGGCCGTTGCCGCCGCCAGCATCGAGTGGGTCACCAGAATGCCCGCTGCACCGGTCGCCCGCAGGCGGGACTTCAACAGATCAAGAATGGTCCTGGCCGTTTCCGGGTCGAGATTGCCCGTCGGCTCGTCCGCCAACAGCAGGTCGGGCTGATGGATGAGCGCACGGGCGATCGACACCCGTTGCATTTCGCCACCCGACAGCTCACGCGGCTTGCGCTGTGCTTTCTCTGCCAGGCCGACTGCCACCAGCATCGCGTCGATGCCGTCATCCGGCAGGCCATTGAGCGCCAGCGGCAGGCGCACGTTCTGCCAGACCGACAGCTGGGGCAGCACATGAAATGCCTGAAACACAAAGCCGATATGCCGGCGCCGCAATAAGGTGGCCTCGTTGTCATTCAGTGCCGACAGCAGCTGGCCTTTCACCCTCACCTCGCCGCTATCGGGCTGGTCCAGCCCGGCCAGCAGATTCAGCAGCGTAGACTTGCCGACGCCGGATTCACCGATCACGGCAACGTACTCGCCTGGCGCCACGGCCAGGTCCAGACCGCGTAAAACCTGTTGCGAGCGCGCTCCGTGATAGCTCTTGATAACCTGCTGCATCTGCAAGACGGGCTGTTGGGACATGGTGTCGGGGTGATTCCTGTCAGTGAGGTTGGCGCCCTGGTGTTTGATATTCCGGGCATTGGCGGCCGTCAGGTTCCGGTTGCCTATCGTCGATCACGGTGAGAGCATTGGGCAGATTCCTTCAGGCTTTGTTGGCCCCACTGTCCGGCCAGAAATCCCGGCCCGCAGTTTCCGGCCAGAAATTTCCAATCGGTAGCACAGCGCCACAGTGCCTGACCCGCAACATCCATCGTCACGCCGTTAAATGCTCAATGTCTCTGTAGATCGGGTCTTCGAAGCCCTTGCCTCCACACCGCGCCGCAAGATTCTGGCTTACCTTTCGGAAGCCGAACTTACCGCTGGCGAAATCGCCTCGCGCTTTGAAATGTCGAAGCCGGCACTTTCCAAGCATCTGCGGATTCTTGAAACCGCCGGTTTGATTGAAAGCAGCAAGCGCGGCCAGTATGTCTGGTACAGGCTGGTGCCCAATAACCTCGTCAACACCTTGCATGGCTTCGCCAGCAGTATCTGCCCGGTTGCAGCCCCCCTCAAGCGTGAGGGCCGCGAGCAGCAGGATCAGCGCTCAACCAACCCGGCAGCCGACGACCCTGGCGCCTGAGCCCGCCAGCACAGCGGGCGCCTGAAACTCAAGCTTTTAGTGACGATGCAACATGACGGGCAAATCGATCAAGGATGGCCTGCCAACCCTGTTGTTGCTGCTCGGGTGAGTGCGTGAGCTCGCCGTCGAAAGTCACGGTTACCCGCACGCCCTCCGCCGTCTGGGCAAACACCACCTTTGCCATACGGCCGCCAAACGTGTACTCGATCAAGGCATGCTCGACGATCTGGGTATAGGTGCCGGCAAAGTCGAAGCCCATGCTGCCATCCTTGGCGGCCATATGCGACGAAAACGTCCCACCGACGCGCAAATCAACATGCGCTTTCGTCGTGTGCCAGTCATCCGAGGCAGCATTCCACTGCAGGATGTCCTCCGGGCTGGTATACGCCCGCCACACCTGCGACAGCGGCGCGGCAACCAGTGTTTCTACGGTGATTTGCACGGTGAATCCTCCATCCATCAAGTAATCGAGACAAGCAATAAGAACCGCATTTCAACAACATTCACCCGACCATAACGAGCCATTCCCAGCAATTGCTGGCCAGGTTCAGTTGACATTTTAATTTCCGGATCGCGTTTTGTCGGATTTGTGCCGGCAACCGCGTGAAACCACTGCAGGGTTTGGCTCCCGAAGAATGCGTGGCCGTACTCAACCCGGCGGCCCTTTGGCCGCATAATGGCGGCGTGCTTTAGGTTCTGTTGACGTAAGGTTTACCGTCGCGCCGGGCCGAGTTTTGGGGCGAGGCTATACCCGCAAGGGGTAGGCCGTGGATGGTAAGGGGCTAAAGCCCCAACCACCACGCACGGCAGGGTAAGCGCGGTTTAGCAAGCTAAATAAGCGAACCCTGACGACGCCATGCCCCAAAAATCGACCCGGCCCGCAGGGTTTTGCCGGAAAATGGCCCGGTCCTGTGTTGCAGAACGCTTGCATAGAATGACTATGCGGTGCGCTCTGCGCCTTGCTCCAGGCCATTTTCCGGCGAAACGCGATCTGCAAACCTTACGTCAACAGAACCTAAACAAACCAAGAGATTTTCAATGCCTGACATCGCCATTCTCAGCTGCTCCCCCTACCTTGACCCGGTTGCCGAAGGCGACTGGTACCACGCCAATATTGTCAAAGAAGAGGCGCTGGTCATCGACGCGCTGGCCGCACATGGTCTGTCTGCCGCACGGTACGACTGGGCAGATCCGAGCATCGACTGGTCACAGTTCCGTGCAGCCGTGCTGCGCACCACCTGGGACTACTTTCACCGCTACGCCGAGTTTTCTGCCTGGCTTGACCGCGCAGGCGCCCAGACCCAGCTGATCAACAATCTGCCGCTACTGCGCTGGAATGTCGATAAACATTACCTGCTCGACCTGGCAGCGAAGGGGGTTGGCGTGGTGCCGACCGAGGTCTGCGAAGCGGGCGAGTCGCTCGATCTGGTCAGTTTGATGCAGCAGAAGAACTGGAGCGAAATCGTCTTCAAGCCTGCCGTCTCTGGCGCGGCTCGCCTCACCTACCGGGTCAATCTGCAGAACGTAGCCGAACACCAGCGCATCTTCAATGAATGCGTCGCCAACGAAGCGATGCTGGTGCAGCCCTTTCAGCCCGCTGTGCTGGCAGCCGGCGAGCTGTCGTTGATTGTGCTGGATGGCCGCTACAGCCACGCCATTCGCAAGACGCCGAAAGCAGGCGACTTCCGGGTTCAGGATGACCACGGTGGTACCGTCCATGAATACACCCCGACGGCCGCCGAAATCACTTTTGCCGAAGCCGCCACCGCCGCCTGCCCCAGCTTGCCGGCCTACGCCCGCGTGGACATGATCAATGGCACCGACGGCCCGCTGATCATGGAACTGGAAATGATCGAGCCCGAGCTGTTCTTCCGCTTCCATCCGGATGGAACAGGGGCTCTGGCAGCCGCCATCGCCCGCCAGCTTGGCGCGGTCTGATCCCACCTCTGCCAACGCATCGAACCTGCCGGGATACAGGCAAGGACAACCATGCCGCCGCATTGGTTGTCCCCTCTGAAAAAGCCACAACAGAACATTGTTTTTTATCAAATACTTATCGATTTCTTGATTGCCGGCCCGGCAGCCAATCTCTTATCCTGTTGTTTTACCCGGTTTTTTTGCCATGTCTATCGTTATCAAATCTGCAGACGACATCGAAAAGATGCGCGTTGCTGGTCGGCTCGCGTCGGAAGTTCTCGACTTCATTACCCCTTATGTAAAACCCGGCGTCACCACCGAAGAGCTGGATCGCCTGTGCCATGACTATATGGTCAATGTTCAGGGCACCATTCCGGCACCGCTCAACTATGCACCGCCAGGCTATCGCCCTTTCCCCAAATCGGTATGTACCTCGGTCAACCACGTCATCTGCCACGGCATCCCTGACGGCAAGGCCTTGAAGAATGGTGATGTCGTGAACATCGACGTCACGGTGATCAAGGATGGTTATCACGGCGACACCAGCCGGATGTTCCATGTCGGCGAAACCTCGATCATGGCCAAGCGTCTGGCATCGATTACTTATGAATGCATGTGGCTGGGCATTGCCAAGATCAAACCCGGTGTACGGCTGGGTGACATCGGCGCCGTAATTCAGCGCCATGCCGAAAATGCCGGTTACTCGGTAGTGCGCGAATTTTGCGGCCATGGCATTGGTCGCAACTTCCATGAAGATCCGCAGGTCCTTCACTACGGCGAACCCGGCACCGGGGTGGAGTTGCGTGCGGGCATGATTTTTACTGTCGAGCCGATGATCAATGCCGGCAAGAAGGAAATCCGCTACATGCCGGATGGCTGGACGGTCACCACCAAAGACCGCAGCCTGTCGGCGCAATGGGAACACACGGTTCTGGTGACCGAAACCGGCTATGAAGTCCTGACCGTTTCGGCCGGATCGCCCGCCATACCGGCACTGGTCGCCTGAACGTGCTCAGACAGATTGCGCCCGCTGACTACGCAGCCGCTGCCTTGCCCGTGCAGTTGGCGGCTTACCGGCAGGAAGCCGAGCTGATCAACTACCCTGCCCTGCCTCCTTTGGCCGAGACCCAGGCAGATCTCGCCACCTGTCGCGAGGTCTGGTTCGGCTGGTTTGAAGGGGCGCAACTGGCCGGCCTGCTCGGCATGGAGGCGGTTGATCAAGGTTGGTTGATTGCCAGGCTGGTGGTCTCTCCTGCCTTTCAAAGACGCGGCATCGGCCAGACGCTGGTCAACGCTGCTATTGACCATGCAGGTGACAATCTGTTGACGGTGGGAACCGCACTGGCCAATCTCCCCGCCCTGCAACTCTATCGCCGCCTGGGCTTTCGCGATGCCAGCCTTCACACCCTGCCCGACGGCTTGCAGCTGATCGAGCTGCAACGCCGCCCTGCCGGCCCTTCGTCGGACTAGCAGCCTGTCGGACTTTCGGGCGCGGAGGCGGAAACGCGGGAGAACGAGACCCGTTTTGCTGGTTTTTGAGGCGCATAGTGAGCCTATGCAACGAAAAAACCAGCAAAAATGGGCTGTTCAACCCGTGAGTTCCGCCCGCGCATCGAAAGTCCGACAGGCTGCTAGGGTCTGTTGAAGTCTGGCTCCCGGTCACGCCGGGCCATTGCCGGGTAAACGATCCGGCAATGGCATGCTGCTTGCTCTACATTGCTATTTCAGTCACCAGATCGCCCGTTCCACTACGACCAGGGCACCATCATGGGGCTTCCCTTGCACCAGCAGCCCTGCTCCGGCCCCGTTTGGGTGCGGCGACTGGAGCCTAGGCCCGGTTGACGCTCTGTTTCCGGATCGCGTTTCGTCGGATTGGGCTTGATGCAGGGCGAAAAGCGCGCCGCTTAGCGAGCTCAATCTGCGAACCCTAACGACGCACTGCCCCAAAGCTCGGTCCAACCCGAAGGGTTTCGCCGGAAAATGGTCTGGCTCTGCGCCTTGATCCAGGCTGCGCTCCGGCGAAACGCGACTGCAGATCTGGCGTCAACAAAACCTGGCTACCTCACACCACCATGCCCGAATCCCTTCCCATTCTGAAACAACGGCTGCTGAACGCCCGCACCGCCATCTTTGCTGACTACAACGATCCACAACAGGCCGGGCATCTGCTGGTCGAATGGGCCAGCTATGTCGATGACTTTCTCGCCGAACGCTGGCAGGCACTGAATCTCTCGCCGGCCGTTTGCCTGATTGCCGTGGGTGGCTACGGACGGGGCCAGTTGTTTCCGTGCTCCGATGTCGATCTGTTGATTCTGCTGCCTGACAACGCCACAGACGCCACGCTGCATAAGGTTGAACAGTTTGTTGGCATGATGTGGGATCTGGGGCTTGAAATTGGCCATAGCGTGCGCACCCTGGCCGATTGCCTGCACGAAGCCGAGCGGGACATCACCGTGCAGACCGCCATGCTGGAAACCCGCCTGGTCAGTGGGGACAGCCTCATTTACCGCGACTTCGAACGAGCCATCCAGCATGCGCTCGATCCGGTGGCGTTTTTTGAGGCCAAGCTGCTGGAGCAGCAACAACGGCATGAGCGGCATCAGGGCGCCTACAAGCTCGAACCCAATGTCAAGGAAGCCCCCGGCAGCCTGCGCGATCTGCATCTTCTAATCTGGCTGGCGCGAGCCATGGGCATCGGCCATAGCTGGTACTCGCTGGAGCGCGCCCAACTCCTGACCCCGCATGAAGTACGCAAAATCAAACGTGCCGAGCGACTACTCTGGTCGTTTCGCATCGCGCTGCATCTGACAGCCGGCCGGCGCGAAGACCGCATCCTGTTCGATTACCAGAACTCCCTGGCATTGCGCTTTGGCTATCGCAACACTGAAGCCACCCGCGCCAGCGAGCAGCTGATGAGTGTGTATTACCGTTGCGCCCGTATCGTGATGCAACTGCAGCCGATCCTGCTCAGCCAGCTGAAACGCCGGCTGGGCGGCCAACTGCCACTGCCGGCACAGCCACTGAATGAGCGCTTTCAGGCGCGGGGCGGCGCGCTGGAAATCAGCGATCCGCATCTTTACAAACATGAGCCTTCAGCGATTCTTGAAACCTTCTTGATGCTGCAGCAACACCCCGAGCTCACCGGCATCAGCGCGGACACCCTGCGGGCACTCTGGCATGCCCGGCCGCAGATTGATGCCAACTTCCGGCGCGACCCACGCAATCGCGAGCTGTTCCTCACCATCATGCGCCAGCCTTCCGGCACAACCCGCGTGCTGCGCCGCATGAACCAACTTGGCGTGCTGGGACGCTATATCCCGGCTTTTGGCAAGATTGTGGGGCAGATGCAGCATGACCTGTTCCATGTTTATACCGTGGACGAGCACATCCTCATGGTGGTGCGTAATCTGCGCCGTTTTGCCACCCCTGCCTTCAACCATGAATATCCGTTCTGTTCGCGCCTGATCGAAGACTTCGAGCGGCCGGAAGTGTTGTTCCTGGCTGGTCTGTTTCACGACATTGCCAAAGGACGCGGCGGCGATCACTCGAAACTGGGGCGGGTGGATGCCTTGGACTTCTGCCGCGAACACGGCATGCCCATCGAGGATGGCGAGCTGGTTGCCTGGCTGGTCGAGCATCATCTGACCATGTCCACCGTCGCACAGAAGCAGGACGTCTACGACCCGGCCACCATCGAGCACTTCGCCCGGCTCGTCGGTAATCAGCGACGACTGACCGGCCTGTATCTGCTGACAGTCGCCGATATCCGGGGGACCAGCCCCAAAGTGTGGAATGCCTGGAAGTCGAAACTGCTGGAAGACCTGTTTCACGCCACCAGCCGGGCACTGGGCGAAGGGGTGATCAGCCTCAATTCAGCGCTGGAAGACCGGCAGCAAGAGAGCACCCGACTGATGCGCCTGTATGGCATGCGCGACGATGCCCATCTACCGTTCTGGCAAGAGCTTGATACCGTGTATTTTCTGCGGCACGAAGCCAGAGAAATTGCCTGGCATGCCCGGCTGCTCTATGGCCGTTTCAAAAGTCCGACCCCCATCGTGCGGGCACGCTTGTCTGAAGGGGGCGAAGGCTTGCAGGTCATGGTATACAGCCGCGATCAGGCCGAGCTGTTTGCCCGCATCTGCAGCTTTTTCGAGCGGGCGCACTACAGCATTCTCGATGCCAAGGTCTACACGACACGTCACGGCTACGCGCTCGACAGTTTCTACGTTTACATTCCCGATCAGCACGATGAGCACTACCGTGATCTGATCGGCTTTGTGGAATACGAGCTGGGCCGCCTGATCACCGAAGCCGGACCGCTCAGCCCGCCTGTCAGCGGCCGGATCAGCCGCCATCTCAAGCACTTCCCGCTTTCCCCGCAGGTGCTGATCCGTCAGGACGACAAGCAGAAGTACCACATCCTGTCGATTGTCGCTGGTGACCGGCCCGGCCTGCTGTCGCGCATTGCCAGGGTATTGTCCGAGCATCAGGTGGCTATCCACTCTGCCAAGATCATGACCTTGGGCGAACGCGCGGAAGACACCTTCCAGATTTCCGGCGCCGTGCTGACCGATCCCAAGTCCATGGTCAAACTGGAAGCCGACCTGATGCAGAACCTGGGGCTGTAAGCATTCTGACCAGGCTCTGTTGACCCATCAGCAATAGCCGATCACCCAGCGCCAACCCGCCTCTCAGGTGTTGGCGTCTTCGGCGGGTTCTGACGGGCGCTGACGCTGGCTGGCCGCCGAGACAGAAATTCCCCGGCGCGCCAGCGCTTCTCTCAGCAAGAATTCAATCTGGCCGTTCACACTACGCAGCTCAGCGGCTGCAAGGTTCTCAATCGCCTCCCAGACGGCGGGGTCAATACGCAGCGCAAACGATTTTTTTCCTGGGCTCGCCATCGCCTTAACCGTATAGCGTGCCGCTGTTGACGACCGGCGTCACATCTTTCTCGGCGCAGAGCACCACCAGCAGATTTGACACCATGGCAGCCTTGCGCTCGTCATCCAGCTCGACCAGCTGCTTCTCCGACAAGCTGTGCAGTGCCATTTCGACCATGCTCACCGCTCCTGCAACAATCTTGCGCCGGGCCGCCAGCACAGCTTCGGCCTGCTGGCGCCGCAGCATGGCTCCTGCAATTTCCGTGGCATAGGCCAGATGGGTCAACTTGGCATCGTCCACCACCAGGCCAGCCTCAGCCAGCCCTGCTGCAAGTTCTTTGCGCAGAACACCGGCAATCACCGCCCCGCCCCCTCGCAAAGTCGGCTCATCCAGATGGGTGTCGTCAGCATCATCGTAGCCATACAGACTGGCAAGATGCCGCAGTACCGTTTCACTCTGCGTATGGACATAGCGTTCGTAGTCGTCGATATCAAACAGGGCCTGTGCGGTATCGCTGACCCGCCAGACAATGGCAGCGCCTATTTCAACCGGATTGCCTCGCTTGTCGTTCACCTTGATGACATCCAGCGCAAGATTGCGCGCTCTCAGCGAGATCTTGCGCTTGGTGAAAAACGGGTTGGCCCAACGCAAGCCTGCATGACGATCTGTACCGCAATACGATCCGAACAGTTGCAGCGCTGCCGCCTGATTCGGCTGCAGGCTATACAGACCAGCGAGGGTGAGTACGCCCAGCACCATCAGCAGCAGCAAACTCAGCACACTGAAAACCGTGGCCGACCCTCGGGCTGCCATCCAGACCTGCAGCGCAATGCCGCCAATCAGCATACCCAGGCCCACCAGCACCATCACATAGCCATTGACGCTATGACGCACGCTTTCTTTGCTGCGGACTTTCATGTCGATCTCCACCAGTTGCCCATGCACTCATGGGGGTTTGCAATCAAAGTGATATCACTTAGACATCAAATTAACATTGGACCCATTCCATTACAAGGGGGAAAGTAGCATGCCGTGCCGCGCTGCCAAGGCGGATGTGCCATGCGCGATGGACGTTTGGCTTCCGGTTGAAAACAACACGGCAACGGCGCCGGAGTCGCATGGTAATTTTTCGCAGCGTCCTGGCATGGTCATTGCGCATAAAATGCCAGGATCATCACTCCGCGCCCAGCCGGGCCTACCTGCGAGGTCTGCATGCTCTGTCCGCAATGTGGCTGGAACAATCCCGCCAGTTACACCCACTGTTTCAGCTGCCACACCCCGCTATCAGCCAGCGCGGGCACCCCAGCCCCAGATACCCCTGATCCGTCTGCTGACGCACCGGTCTACCCTGGCTGGGGTGCCTTCATCGCCGCCAGCCTGATTGATCTGGTCTTGATGATCGTAGGTGCCGTCATACTGGTGATTCTGGTGTATGCCTGTTACCGGCAGGCCCCCGCCGACTTCGCGGGCAGTACCGCCGGCATACTGATCGTGGTTGTCGCAGCGGGCTTTGCTTTGCTGCTGCCGGCCGTGCTGGATAGTCTGGCCGGCGGCTCCATCGGCAATCGGCTCGCGGGCATCCGCATTGTCAACCGCCATGGGCAAGCGCCGGGGCTATTGCGCTCCTTGCTGCGCCATGTCGTGAAGTACACCGCACATAGCCTGCTGCCCTTGATTTTCCGCTTCTTTGAGGGACTGATCTTCCCCGGTCACTCCCTGCACAATCTGGTCTCGCAAACCTGGGCTGTGTCACGCCGGGCCTCGCCTGTCGCCATCCAGGCCGCGATTGATGCCGATACCAAGGCCCACACCACCGGCAAGATACTGGCGATTGTGCTGGCTGGTCTGTTTGGCACGCTGCTTGCCGGTATCGGCTACCTCATAATCGAACGGGCATTGGAGCCGCCCAACCCACGACGCGATGCGGCACGTCAGGTTGTCATCGCGGGGGAAAGCCTGACCCGGCTTTCCGGCAACCACTTCGCCCAGACTGGCCAGTTCGCCACATCGGCCACAGAGCTGGGACTATCGCAGCTGCCTGAAGGGATTGCCAAGGTGCGCTTCAATGCCAGAAACGGTTCGATCATCGTCTATGCCAGCCCACCCGAAATCATGGGCAAGCGCCTGGTGTTTTACCCCGAGATCAAGCGCAGCAAGACACCCACCGCGCCAAAATGGCACTGCGGCAGCCCGGACCAGGTCGAGGCCGATCGCCCCACCAGCTGCCGTGAAAGCGTGACCGCCTTCCTTCCCTAGGCCCCTTTGACCTGACCGAGATTGCCCGATATGCCCCAGACCACCCACCCCTATGCCGTTGAGCAGATCTACCGGCTGGAAGATCAAAACTGCCTGGATGAAGCTTTTGCACTGGCGGAAAAGACGGTTGCCGAACAACCGGAGCTGGCTGCCGCCTACGCGGCCCGCGCCCGTTTGCATTACCAGCTCGACCACTACACCGCCGCGAAAGCGGATATCGAACGGGCGCACGCCATCGACCCGGACGAGCCGGATGCGCTGCGCACCCTGGCGCAGATCCAATACGAGCAAGGTCAGGCAAGCGAAGCCAAGGCCCTGCTGGATGCTGTGCTGCAACGCCATCCCGGACACTATGGCGCCCTGATGGCGCGGGCCTGGATTGCCGAGGAGGAAGGCGCAGAGGATCAGGCCATTGCAGACTGGCAGGCGGCGATCCGGTCTCGGCCGGATCGAGCCACCGCCAAAGCCCGGTTAGGCTGGAAGCTGCTGGAACTGGGCCGGGCCGACGAAGCCGCACCGCAGCTGATGGCGAGCGCCCGCCAAAGCAAGGAAGACGGCCAGCTGCAGTACAACGTTGGCACCGCCCTGTATGAACTGGGCCGATACGATGAGGCGATCGAATGTCTGGATCGCGGTCGCAGGTTGATAGGAGAAGCCAACGCCATCCAGCACAATCGCGCGTTATGCCTGGTAGCGCTCGGTCGAGACCTGGAAGCGGTCGAGGAATGGACCAGTGTGCTCAAGCGCTGTCCAGACTGGGACTGGGTACTCAGCGGTCGCGCCCGTGCACTGGAACGATTAGGGCGTTTAGCCGAGGCGGAAGCTGATCGCAAGCGGCTGGCTGAAATCCATGCTGAAGAAGAGGCAGCTACAGGGGATGAAAGCACCGAATCCCCCGCCCGCCCCCGGCGAAACTGGCTGGGTTGGCTGATTGGCGGATTAGGGGGCGGGTTAGCCCTGCTGCTGTCCATCCTCGTACTTTCCCCTTCCACCCCCAACCCACGCCGCGATGCAATCAAAGCCGTGCAGCAGGCTGCGGAACCGGTCACCCACCTCGCCGAGAACCATTACGCCCGCACCGGCCAGTTTGCCAGCAGCGCGGAAGACCTGGGCCTGCCGACTGCCGTCAATGGCGTCGGCCAGCTGTCATTCAACCCACAAAACGGGGCGATTGCCATTCTGGCTACCGATCCCGCCATTGCGGGCAAGCGCATCGTGCTGTATCCGGTCTTTAAAGACCGCCAGGGCGAGAAGTCGATTAAACACTGGGAATGCGGCAGTCCGGATTTTGCCAACGCCGATCTGCCCTATCGATGTAAAGACGATGTAGCCGCCCTGCTCAGATAAAAACGAGCCGGATGGCAAGCCGGCCTCGTCAGCGCCTTCCCCATCACAGCCGGGTTATCCCGACTCCTTAACGGCCACGGGAAGGCAGCCAGTTATCGTAGTGCTTGTCGATGGCGACGAAGGTGCCATCCTGGCTCAGTTGCTGAAACGCCGCTTCCAGCTTTTTCAGGGTGAGCTCGTTGGTCTGTGGGTTGCACGCCAGATACATGGGAAATTGATCGACAACCAGAGCAGGTACCACTTTGTCGAGGGCATTGGCGTTGGCAATCAGCGCCAACGCCGTATAGCGGCCTGCCAACCAGTAATCGAGCCGTCCAGCCATCAGATTGCGCAGCGATGCTTCATGGTTGACCGACACAACAACTTGATAGCCCTTCTGCTGCAGCATCTTGGTGCCCGCATTGGCATGGTAGCTACCGATACGGGCATTGCGGGCATCCTCCAGCCTGGCCAACGATGGCGCACTGGCCAGACGCCATCGCAACGGCAGCGTAAAGTGGGTCGTGGAGCGCGGCCGTGGGGTGTTTGATGAGGAAGGAAATCTGCTGTACGTCGATGGTGTGGTTCTGGACAACACTGCCATCAAGGCCGCTCAGGAAGAAATCTCCCGCACCCGAGGCCAGCTGGTCTCGGCCATCGAGTCACTCGATGTCGGCTTTGTCATGTATGACCAGGACGAGCGACTGCTGATCTGCAACCAGACTTTCCGCGAAATGCATCCCGCCATTGCCGGCTGGCTCTCGCCGGGTATGCCTTATGAGTTCATTGCCCGTGCCCACTATCAGGCTGGAGCACCGGACGCGAACGGCATGGATGAAGAAACCTGGCTGCAGCAAAAGCTTGAGCAGCAGCGTACTGGCGAAGGCGTGCGCGAAATACAGGTTGGTGATCGCTGGATACGGCGTGAAGACTCACGCACAGAGGACGGCCTGCACGTCTCGTTGCGCACCGATATCACCCCGCTCAAGCAACTGATGCTGGAACTCATGCATGCCAAGGAAGCCGCCGAGGCAGCCAGTCTGGCCAAGAGCCAGTTTCTGGCCAATATGAGCCATGAGATCCGGACCCCGATGAACGGCATTATCGGCATGACCGAGCTGGCACTTGACACCCAGCTCGACGCCGAGCAGGAAGAATATCTGCAGCTGGTACGCTCATCGGCCAACTCGCTGCTGGTGATCATCAACGACATTCTCGATTTTTCGAAAATCGAGGCTGGCAAGCTGCATATCGACGCCATCCCCTTCTCCTTGCGCAACACACTGGCCGACACGCTCAAATCGCTGGCCCTGCGCGCCCACGAGAAGGGGCTGGAACTGGTATCCATCATCGACACCGCCGTACCAGACCAGCTAAGGGCCGATCCCGGCCGCCTGCGTCAGCTCATCATCAATCTGATGGGCAATGCCATCAAGTTCACCGAGGCCGGCGAAATTGAAATGCGTATCGGCATGGCGCCCGACTCGATGCGCAGCGACAGCCTGCACCGCAAGCTGCACGTGTCGATCCGCGATACCGGCATTGGCATCCCACAGGAAAAACTCGGCCTGATCTTCGAAGCTTTTTCGCAGGCAGATACCTCGACCACCCGCCGCTATGGCGGCACCGGCTTGGGGCTGGCGATCTCGTCACGACTGGTGGAACTGATGGGGGGCAAGCTGTGGGTCGAAAGTGAACTCGGTGTCGGCAGCACCTTTCATTTCACCATCGAAGTCGAAATCATCGGCACGCCGATTCAAACCCCCTCCACCCCGCGCCTGGCGCAAGTACAAGGTATGCGGGTGTTGATGGTCGATGACAATGCCACCAACCGCCGCTGGCTGACCCAGCTGCTTTCCGGCTGGGGCATGCGCCCAACCATCGCCGCCAGCGGTGCCGAAGCGCTCGATATCGTCAATCGCATCAGCGAGCCTTTCTCGCTGATCCTGCTCGATGGCAGCATGCCGGAAATGTCTGGCTTTGACGTTGCGGAGTCACTGTCGCGCCGTCATGACATCAACGCCACCACCATCATGATGCTGACCTCCAGCGGCGAGCGGGGCGATGCCACTCGCTGTGGTGAGCTGGGCATCGATGGTTATCTGGTCAAGCCCATCAGCCAGACCGAGTTGCTCGACGCCATTCTGATCGCGTTGGGGCAGCATCAAGCCCACCAGGCGCAGGAAATCAGCAAGCCTCCTCTGGTAACCCGCCATGTGGTGGCCGAGCAGCGGTATCGGCTGCATATCCTGCTGGTAGAAGACAACCCGGTAAACCAGAAGCTGGCCGTGCGTTTGCTGGAAAAGCTCGGGCACCGCATTGTGGTGGCCGAAAACGGCCAGGAGGCACTCGACTTCAGTGCCGATGGTCAATTCGATCTCGTCCTGATGGACGTGCAGATGCCGGTCATGGGTGGGCTTGAGGCCACCCGCCTGATCCGCGAACGCGAAGCGGGCAGCAGCCAACATCTACCCATCGTCGCCATGACGGCCAATGCCATGCAGGGTGATCGTGAAATCTGCCTGCAGGCTGGCATGGATGGCTACGTCAGCAAGCCCATCAATCCACAGATTCTGATCGAAGAAATCGACCGGGTACTGGATCGCCTCGGCAATCCCGACGCTCCGGCGGCTGCTGCAGCTGCCGTTGCACTGACCGTGACCGAGGTCATCAATTTCGACGCCATCGACATGAAGGAAGCGCTGGCACGCCTGGGCGGCGATCGCGGCTTATTGCGTGAGATTGCCAATATCTTTCTGGATGACTACCCCAAGCGCCTTGAAGAAGTTCGCGCTGCCATATCGGTCGAAGATGGCGTGCAACTGAGTCGGGCCGCTCACAATATCAAGGGGGTTGCCGGCAATCTGTCGGCCAACCCGCTACGGGAAGTCGCGCTTGAAATGGAAGCGGCCGGCAAACGTGGCGACATTGGCCATGCCCGGAATTTACTGCGCGATCTGGAAAAGCGGCTGAGTGAATTGGCCCGCGTACTCGAAAACCTGCCCCGGGACTAGGTTCTGTTGACACATCGCCACAACAGAATCGCCGAGCGATGGTGAGCGCCAGCCCATATCCGCTATCATCGCCGGCCTTATCGACATACCCCCCGCCGGCAAGGCAGTTTAACTATGCAAGAAGAATCCACACCAGCAGCCGTCACAGCGGCGTTTCGCGTCATCGTCACCGGGGCCATGACCTGGTCGAATCAGGCCGCCATTCGCCGGGAACTGGCAAAGCTGCCTCCCGGCAGCACCGTCGTACATGGAGATTGCTCGGGCGCCGATGCGCTGGCCGGGCAGATCGCCCGCCAGCTGGGGCTACGCTCGGTAGCCATGTCAAAAAACAAGCAGGATTACGCCAAATTTGGCCGCTCTGCCTGGAAGGGGCTCAACGAGCGCATGCTGGCACGCGGCGTCCAGCTGGTGTTGGCATTTCATCCGAATATCGAAGCCAGCCGGGGCACCCGCCATATGGTGGAAATCGCCAGAGCAGCCAAGGTGGAAGTGCAGATATTTACCAGCTGAACCGGCGCAAAGCATCCTGCATGACCCTCTCCAGCTCCTGCTGGATTGCCTCGAAACTGCGGGTCGAGTCGATGATCTTGATCCGTTCCGGGTCGGCCTTGGCGCGGGCATGATAGGCAGCACGGACTTTGACGAAAAAGTCAGCACGTTCCCGTTCAAAGCGATCTGGCTCACGCGCACCGGCCAACCGTGCCTGGCTCACCTCGGGCGTGACATCAAACAGCAACGTGAGATGCGGCTGCAACAAGCCATCTGCGCGACCTTGTACCCAGTTCTCCAGTTGCTGCAGGCGCTCGAACGACAGGCCGCGCCCGCCGCACTGATAAGCGTAGCTTGCATCGGTAAAACGGTCAGACACCACCCAGCGACCGGCCGCCAGCGCGGGTTCAATCACCGCTGCGAGGTGCTCGCGCCGCGCGGCAAACATCAGCAATGCCTCGGTATCGGCGTGCATGGGCTCATGCAGCAGGATTTCGCGCAGCCGTTCCCCCAACGGGGTGCCGCCCGGTTCACGGGTAATAAGGGGATTGATCTGGTGGCTGTCGAGCCATTGCGTCAGCCAGGCCAGATGGGTGCTTTTGCCGGCGCCATCAAGGCCTTCCAGCGAGAGGAATAATGGAGGTTTCATGGCCGACATTTTACCAGTTCAGACCGGACTGCCGACCAGCCGAAATCCCAGAGGGGGATCTCGGCTGAGTCCCTGCCGGCACGAAAACCAAGCCCCGTCGGGCGCAGCTGGTTGTGCCGGGCTCTGTTGAAGCCTTCATGCAGGCGATTGATTTTAAATGTCGAACTTAAACCAGGACCTCTAAATTCTCTTTAAAAATCAAACAGCCATTTCAAAACATCAACAGCGCCTGGGCTTACATATATTTCTTGCGAATTTTCTCGGCGGTGCCATCGCTCTCCATGTCTTTGAGCGCCTTGTCGAGCTTGGCAACCATATCGTCCGCCACGCCGGGGTTGCAGGCCAGCCATAGCTGGGCATCGCGCAACTCACCAAACTTCACGGCCACCTTGAACTTACCGGCAGCGCCTTCGCGCTTGGCAAGATAGAGACCGCTGATTTCGGTTCCCACCCAGAAATCAATCCGGCCGGCTTCGAGCTTGGGAATATTCAGTTTGTTGGCCGGCACGACTTCGACATTCAGTTTGCGATCAACAACCGACTGCGTAACCGCATCCCCCTGATAGCCCCCAATCTTGTAGGGCTTGGCATCATCAATCGACTTGAGGGTGATCTTGCTATCTACCTTGGCGATCAGGGCGGGCTGATCGACGGCAAGCGGGCCAATCCACTTGAACAGCTTTTCACGCTGCGCACTACGAATCGCCGAGTACACGCAATGATCCTTGTTCTTGGTGGCGTTATCGAGCGCACGCGCCCACGGCAGCAGCTCGACACTCACCTTGACACCCGCCCGCTTGGCCATTTCCTGCACCACCTCGGTAGACAAGCCACCAACCTTGCCGCCATCTGTCATGTTGAAAGGTGGGTAGTCTTCCGTGTTCAGGTTGAGCCCGTCTGCCTGCGCCCCCAGCGCCAGGCTGGTCAGGGCAAGTGACAACAGCACTTTGGTCATAGCGATATCTCCTGGATTGGTGCCCGATTGGCATCTACTCACAGGGTAGCCCATGACAGGCAGCAGGCAAGCCTACTTACCGAGCTGATACCGCCTAACCGCCTGATTGTGCTCGACCAGCGTCTCGGAGAAATAAGACCGGCCATCGCCCATGGCGACAAAATACAACGCTTTGGACGGTGCCGGATTAACCGCCGCATGCAGGGCCGCCATCCCAGGCATGGCAATCGGGCTGGGCGGCAAACCGGCGCGGGTGTAGGTGTTATACGGCCCATCGGCCAGCAGATCGGCCTTGCGCAGATTGCCATCAAACTGCTCGCCCATGCCGTAGATCACGGCCGGGTCGGTCTGCAAGCGCATACCAATGCGCAGCCGATTGACGAAAACCGCTGCGATCAGGCTTCGATCAGACGGCCGGCCTGTTTCCTTTTCCACCAGCGAAGCCATTATCAAAGCCTCGTAGGGGGTACTCAGGGGCAGATTGGCCGAGCGAGCCTCCCACGCATGGGCGAGATTTTGTTGCAAGGACTTATACGCGCGTTTGAGAACTGCGAGTTCCGAACTCCCCTTGGCGAAGTGATAGGTGTCGGGGAAAAACATCCCTTCCGCCAATTGCCGGCCCGATTGATCGCCCACAGCCTGCAGCAGCTCGGCATCGCTCAGCGAGGCACTGTCGTGGCGCAGATCGGGGTTTCGCGCCAGTGCCGCCCGGAGTTGCCGCAGATTCCAGCCTTCGATGAGCGTCAGCGTGCCGAGCGTCACATCCCCCTCAGTCAACTTGTCGAGTAGCTGCAAGGGCGAAGTCGGGCCAGTCAGTTCATAGCTACCGGCCTTCAGCCTGGCGGCCTGGCCGGTGAAGCGCGCCAGCCAGCTCAGTAGCTGCGGGTCATCGACGATGCCTGCCTCCGCCAGTTGTCTGGCCGCCGCCTTCATGCTGGTTCCGTGTTCGAGGGTGAATTCCTGCGGATAGCGTTCAATCGCCAAGGGGGCATGGGCATAGCGCCAGAACCAGCCACCTGCAATCACGGCTATCAGGAAGACAATCAGGATCAAGCCACCCAGCAAATTGGCCAGCCAGCTAGTGGTGGTCGCCGTCGCCGGGGATTGTGGCGGGTTCTTCGGAGAGGTTTTGCGCGGGCGTTTCCGTATTTTCGACATCAAGCGGTCCAGCAAAGAAGCGTTCTACAACAGCAAGTTCACGAGTTCGTCGCATCGGGGGCAGACTCTGCCAAATGCGCTTTCCATATTGTTTTTCAACCAGACGCGGATCAGCAATCATCAACACGCCCCGATCATGCTCGTCACGAATCAAGCGGCCAGCCCCCTGCTTCAAGGTAATGACTGCTCGTGGCAGCTGGTAATCGATAAAGGCATTACGGCCTGACTTGTTGATTTTATCGACCCGGGCAGCCAGCACCGGGTCATCCGGCGGGGCAAACGGCAATTTGTCGATCACCACCAACCGCAACTGTTCCCCTTTGACATCAATCCCCTCCCAGAAGGTCTGGCTTGCCACCAGGATGGCATTGGGCGAACGACGAAAGCGATCCAGCAGTTCGCTACGGGAGCCATCCCCCTGCAGCAGCAAGGGATAATCCAGCCCCAGTGTCGGCATGCGGGCCTTGAGCAGGTCGTGGGCCTCCCGCATGGCCCGCAAGCTGGTAAACAACAAGAAGGCATGGCCTTCCGACAGTTTCAGCAAGGGTAAAGTCGCCTCAACGACGGCCCGGGTATAGCCAGCAGAGTTCGGCTCCGGTAAATCTTTGGGTACATACAGCACCGCCTGTTGCTTGTAGGCAAACGGAGATTCCCAGTTGGCCCGATCGGCTTCCCACAAACCCATTTCGGCTGCGTAGTGGTTGAAGTTGCCATTGACGGCCAAGGTTGCCGAGGTAAACACCCAGGCGCGAGGGGCAGCGGCCAGTTGGCGCTGGATCAGTCGGGCGATATCCAGCGGCGTACTATGAAACTGGAAACCCATGCTGCTGGTTTCAAACCAGTGCACGCTGTCTTCTGATTCAGTATTGCGCCAGCGCACCAGCAGCTCGGACAGTTCCTGCGCACGTTTGTGACAGTTCTCCAACCCTTCCGAACGTTCAGCCTGCTTACCCAGCAGATCGGTCAGGGTGGTCAGGGCTTCGGCCAGCACAGCCAGCGCTTCATGGAAGGGCTGGTTATCCGTCAAGGCATGCTGCGGCAGGCGTACCGGCTCATTGCCGAATACCAGCCGCAGATCACGCGTCGCCTTATCGAGCGCGGCCCCTGCCTGCGGCAGATGGACATAGTCCTTGGCCCCGATCAGCGCTTCAGCCCGCGCATCCCGCGCCAATTCGATCAACTGGCCACTGCCGACATTCTCACCAAAGAACACGCTTGCGACTTCCGGCAGCTGGTGTGCCTCATCAAAGATCACCGTATTGCAACGAGGCAGCAGCTCGCCGGCTCCCTCATCCCGCAGCCACACGTCGGCAAAAAACAGGTGATGGTTGACCACCACCACATCCGCCTCCAGCGCCTCGCGCCGGGCTTTGAGGACAAAACACTCCTTGTGTGAGGGGCAATCACTGCCCAGACAATTATCGCGGGTCGAGGTGGCGTGCGCCCATACCGGCGAGTTCTCGGGCACCTTGGCTAATTCAGCCTTGTCACCGGTATGGCTGACCCGCGCAAAGCTGACTATCTGTTGCAGCTGCGCTGCGTCTTCCTTGCGGGCGAACCGGCCATCCTGCACCGAACGCTCCAAATGATAGTGGCAGACGTAATTCGACCGGCCTTTGAGCAAGGCAACAGTGACCGGTACTTTCAAGGCATCGCGCACGCGTGGCAGATCGCGGCTGAAGAGCTGGTCCTGCAACGTCTTGGTGCCCGTCGAAACAATAACCTTGCCCCCAGCCAGCAAAGCCGGCACCAGATAGGCGAAAGTCTTGCCCGTGCCGGTGCCGGCCTCTGCAATCAGTACGCGATTGCCTTCGATGGCCGCCATCACGGTCTGAGCCATCTCAAGCTGCTGGGCTCTCGGTCGGAATCCGGCAATGGCCGAGGCCAGCGCGCCCTCTGCGGCGAACGCTTCGTCTAAAGTCATGGGGGATGAATTCTGGAAACACTAGGTCGGGGAGAGCGAATTCTAGCCCGGTTACCAACCAAATTCGAGCAAGAAAGCGCTCCGCTTGGCGCTGTACCTGTCTGAAACCGCGTAGGTCAAACGCTTTGGGCAACTCTTCCCAGGCTGTGGTGACACTCAAATTTCAAAATCGGGAATAGCGCTGTCAACAGCGCTTGGGCGCACGGATGTGACAATCTGGCGCCACAAAAAGAAAGCCGCCCGGAGAAAGGGGCGGCGAGATCGCTGCTTGGGGAACAAATAAACGTGGTAACACAATGCTGAAGAACTACCTCAGTAATCTACCCATGGTTCAAGCGCGTACGTCTATGCTATTGCCAAGATTGGGGGGATTGCTGGCACCCTGGGTCACCGACTGCAACAGTGTGGCGGTCTGTTCCTTCTGCAGATCCAGCGCCTTTTTCAAGGCGAAAACCGAGGCGCTTTGTTGTGCCTGAGCATTACTGGCTGCATTAGAGAGTGCGGTGATGTCCATCGGGTCGCTCCTAAGCGAGTGAACAGCTTCAACATATCAGCTTATGCCGATAAATGCCAGCACTTTGTCAACTGAATTTATCCACAAATTTGGCATCGCTAAGCAATTCGCGCAAAAGGGATTTTTTGACTTTTCCCGTCGGCGTCAGAGGCAAGGACTCCAGCTCCCGGTAGTGGCATGGTTGCTTGTATCGGGCCAGTCGTTCTGACACGAAACTGCGTAGTGCGGTTTCGCTATAACCCGGCCTGACCACAACGCAGGCGCAGCCAACCTCACCCCATCGCTCATCCGGCACGCCAATGACCGCGGCAGCGCTGACGAGAGGCGATTCAAGCAGCACGGCCTCGATTTCTGCAGGATAGACATTCTCGCCGCCGCTGATGAACATATCTTTCTTGCGATCCACCACTTTGAGGCAGCCCTCGGCATCACTCAGCACCAGATCACCGGTCTTCAGCCATTTGCCATCAAACAACTCCGCCGTCGCAAGCGGATTGCGCCAGTAGCCGCTGCAGACCATCGGCCCCGCCAGATGCAACTCACCGACCCTGCCTGCCGGCACAGTCTGCCCTTGCCTGTCTACCACCCTGGCCTGTGTGAAGCTATTCGGGTAGCCGATCCAGCCTGCTTTCATTTCTGAATCGTGCTCGTGCAGGGTCAGGCAATTTGGTCCGACCTCAGTCATGCCAAAGCCCTGTTTGAACACCAGACCGCGCTGCTGATAGGCCCGGATCAGGCTGACCGGGCAAGGCGCACCACCCGAGATGCAAAACCGTAGTGAGTGCAGATCCGCCAACGCAAAGTCCGGATGTTCGAGCAAAGACTTGAACATCTGAGGGACCGCAAACAGCACCGTTACGCCTTGTGCTGCCACACATCGCAAGATGGCTGACGGCTCGAACTGTCGGACCACAACAACGCGCCCGCCGCATGCCAGCAGCGGCGTAGCGCTGACATTCAAGCCTCCGGTGTGAAATAAGGGCGTGTGAACCAACCCGACGTCGTTTGCCCCAATATCCCACGAACGGCAGGTATTCAGCGCATTCCAGCCCAACATGGCTTGCGACAGCAACACGCCTTTTGGCAAACCCGTCGTACCGGAGGTATAGAGGATCAACACCGGCACCTCACTGCCGGCAGTACCGGATGGTGGCCAGTGGGACGGTGTCTGCCGCCATTCCGCCATTGCGGCGGCATACGGACGGCAGGGGGCGCCTTGGTGCGTCGCCAGGCGCACGGCCAGATCGGCAAACTGCGGGTCGAATAGCAGCAGGCCGGGCTCACAGTTACCCATCAGCGGCTGCAGCTCAGCCTCGGTCAGCCGCCAGTTGAGGGGGGCCAGCATCGCATCCAGCCGTGCGCAGGCATATAGCAGAACAAAGGTTTCGAGCTGGTTGCCGGCGAGCAAGGCGACGCGATCCCCGGCCCGGATACCCGAGGCCGCGAGTCCTGCCGATACCCGGCCGGAAAACTCCAGCAGCTCGGCATAGCTCAGCTGTCTGCCATCATCACCATCTACCAACGCAATGGCGTGCGGGCTGACGCGGCATCGAAATTGCAGGCTTTCAAATAAGCGGAGTTCTGGCAGGCTCATTCGGTCAGAAATTCGGTGGTATCACGTCTTTGCGTGACCCCCACCCCTCTATCAGGCGCCGCCCAGGTTCTTGGGTTTACTGCCCGGCCCACTGGGCACCACGACTGGCTTGGCAGGCTTGCTGGCCACCTGCCTGGAAGGTTTGGCGGATTTCGCACGTTTAGCCTTGCGATGGCCATCTGCACGATGGGACTTTTTACTCACCGCAGAATGGCCCGGTTTGCCACGGTGATGTTTCTTGGCCAGGGCCACATCCGGCAGGGACAAGCCCAAGGCCAGCACTAACAATAAAGGTGCAAATTTGAACGTCATGGTTGAAATCGGTCTACTTGAGTTTTGGGATTATCTAGATTCTGTTGACGTCAGGTTTGCTGTCGCGCCCTGCGCCTTGTTCCAGGCCGTTTTCCGGCGAAATGCGATCTGCAAACTTAATGCCAACAGAACCCAGGGGTGACCCGCTTCGGCTGAACGATCAAGCCCGTTATCAGTGTAGACCGGAAAGCGGCTGAAACCCAGCATTGGCGCGGCTCTTCACCAATCCCCGCAGCAAGGCACTCGATCACCCACTGGCAACGCAAAGCATCGCTTTCAGACCAGCGCCGCAGTGCCCGACTCGTCTACCAATTCGTAGACGGAACCCAACTCCCGCCGCAATTCACCCAGCACCACCTGGGCATAGACCCCAAAGCGGCGAGTCTCGGCACCATCCCAGGCGACCACGCCGGCCAGACTGGCCCAGTCATAGCAGCTGTCATACCAGGCTATCAGCTCACGCGCCCGGCGACGCAAGGTGGCGGACAGTGGCAGAAGATCCACATCAATCGGATACCCATATTCGCGATGCGCCTCGGCATTGCCCGACCACAGGCAGATGCCAGAACCAGCGTCAAAGAAAAAACGCAAGCGATACAAGGCCATTGCTAGCTCCCAAGGCGCTATCGCGCCACCCTGAGCTGAGCATAGACAAGCCCCCGCACCGCCAGAGTCTCATCCGACAAACGGCCCCACGTCCCGGCTATCCTGGACGGCGCTCCTGGCTAACTTTTCAGAACAATCTGATAATGCTGGAGATTTTTCAAAAACCCCGCCGCACCAGCCAACCCGATGCGCCGATTTACGCCGGCAAAATAACCATGCAAATTCCGGACTTCTATCTCAAAAATTGCCCGCCCTCTCAGCATCAGGCATTGCAAACTTGGTGGGCGAGTTTGGGGGTGGAATGCCAGGCAGAAATCGGAGCGTTTCTCGAGCTGGAATCCCCAGACCCGATATTGCGTTGGGCCAGCAATATCAACGACACTCTGCGCCAGCAGGAAGCAATCCGCGTCTATACCCGTCCTCGGGGCTCCAATGAGGAATTATTCTTACCATCCAGGCCGTTTTATGACACGTTGATCAACCACGAAATTTATCTGGATCGGGACGATCAACGTACTCACATCTGCAAGGCCCATCGGGCTTTGCGTGAGCAACTATTACTAGGCCGGATTGATCTTTCCGCTATTTGCTGGCGGAATTCACCAAACTGCCCGATGCAGGCACTGCGCCAAATTCATGGCGATAAATATCTTTATTTGTCTTTAACGCCGACTTAAATAAATCCGCTGTTTGAGCAGATCGTTTACTGGCACTCAAAGTCATTCCCGGCATGGCGAATTTTCCGGCACATCCAATTACCCTCACTGGTTTTATTGAGTAATTGCCGTTTGTTTCGTCCAACTCCCGTCTAAGGCAGCCTCATTCTGATTGGCAATCTGCTGGATATTTGCCGGTGCGGCCATTATCAAGGGATCAGGAGGCACTTCGAATCATTTTTGCCCTGTCTGGATGGTTGGCGTTTGCTGATGACTGACTTGCGCCCTCCACACTCTTTCTAGACATGGCAATGCAAAGTGGCCGCCCATGAGCTGGTTTCCCGAATCTGCCACGCAGGTGATGTCAGACATGAACCTTCCCGCTTTGCCTAGTCGTCGCTTGGCCTTGATGCTGGTCACCGCTCTGCTGACTGCCTGCGCCCACGAGCCGGTCGTCAGCAAACCGCCACCCGATCTGGATGTCACCCGCCTTATCAACGACAAGGCCCAGCTGGCCGTTGATGCGCAGCGCGAACTGACCGCTGCCGCTTACGCCCGACTGGAGCAGGATGCCAAGGCCGCCGAGCGTTTATCAACCGATCGGATTTCACTCGACTTTGTTGGTGAGCTGGAAACCATGCTGACATCGCTAGCCAACAAGTACAGCTATGAACTGGTTGTGCTGGGCAAACGCCCCCCCCAGCAGGTGTTGGTGAATGTGTACGTCAAGGATCGTAGCGTCATCGACATTCTGAAAAACGTCGGATTGCAGGTGGATGCCATGGCCGATGTAAGACTGGATCGTTCCGCACGCCGTATTGAATTGATCTACAAAGAAATTATTGCCCGCCGCTGACATCGGCGCCGTGGATGTTTCTGGTTACGTATCGCAAACAGATATTGGCCACGCCTGCAGGAGTAACGGGGAACTGGCATGGACGCACTTCCTTCGCTGGAGCAATTACAGAATCTCTCATCCGGCTCGGCGCTGGTAGCGCCAGCACCGATGCGTAACGGTGGCATGCGCCTGCAGGCGGTACGTGACGTTGCACTCGGCGTAGGCATGCGTGGTGGCATGGCCCATCGCAGCAAGGTGATTGACCAGGTACTGGCTGATCGCGCCCGCGATCTGGACAGGATTTACGACTTCAGCGGCCTGCTGGTGCATGGCCGCATCATCCCGCCGGTGCTGAGCGAGGCACGAGACATCTACACGCAGGAAGGGGGCGATACGCTGCGGCTGGCCGGCAATTTGTTCAAAGTGGAGGCTCAGGCCCGCTTTTCGTCACGCCCGCCGCACTGGCGGCAATATCTGGCCTTGCCATCAACCGAAGGCGTGGTGCCAAACGACCTGTTTCTGCCGCGCGACGGCGAGGAGCGCGAAGCCTGGAAGCGGGCGGTGGCTGAAGGCTGGCGCATCGGCATCGAACAGGCCAATCTGATTCTTGCCAGTCAGCTGGATCGACTGAACCGCGACTTCATCGGCATGGTCCGCTACCACATTTACGTGAAGAAAAACCTGATCACCATGCCAGTGATGGCGCAGCAGAATATGCCGCTCAACCTCTCGGGCGATGCGCTGGCGGTAGATGAAACCCTGCTGCGCATCGTTACCCTACCCGCCTTCAACACCGACCAGACCAGCTGGAAAGCTCTGCCCAGCCCAACCGCGCCTGCGCAGACCCAAGCGGAGTAGCACCATGAGTGTGCCACTGGCCGAGCGCAAGACCGACTACAAAGATCCACCCCGCTTCAGCCACGAGGCCGACTTTCAATCGCTGGTGCGCGAAATGATGGCGCACGATGGGTCTGATCTCTATCTGCAGGCCGATCGCCCGGCGCTCGCATCAATCAATGGTCAGCTCAAGGCCCTTAGCAACAAAAAATTCGACACCAACGAAATTGCCACCATCTTGCGTTGGGTCACTGGCAAGGACAACGCCTTCGCCAAGATCCAGGGCGCGCAGCCAATCAATGCCGCTTACGAGCTGTTCGATCTGACCGAACGCGACCATCGCGGCGAGCGTTTGCGGCATCGCTTCCGGGTCAATGCCACTCCCGTCCTGGCCGGCGGGGCGGTTGCGGCGCAAGTGGTCATGCGGGCGATTCCCTACGAACCCCCGACGGCCGCCAAACTCAATCTGCCGCCGGAACTGGTGCGGGCTGCGACCCCCAAGAACGGCATTGTCTACGTCTGCGGGGCCACGGGCTCGGGCAAATCGACCACTTTTTCAGCCATCGTGCGCGAAGTGCTCGAAGGCGACACCCCGGTCAAAGGCAATCTGGTGACCTATGAAGAACCGATCGAGTTTGTTTACGAAATGGTGTCCTCCCGCCATTCGGTCATCGTACAGAGCGAGGTGCCGACGCATGTCGTGAGCTTTGCTGATGGCATCCGCGAAGCAATGCGGCGCAAACCAGCCTTGATCTTGATTGGCGAAGCCCGCGATGAAGAGACGATCTCGGCAGCCGTCGAAGCATCCCTCACCGGGCATACGGTTTACACGACTGTTCACGCAATCAATGTGGCGGCAGTGGTACGCCGATTGGTGAGTCGCTACCCAAGGGAGTTGCAACATACCGCAATGTTTGATGTAGTCGAGACCGCGCGCTATATCGTCGCCCAGCGCCTAGTCCCTACCCTGGCTGGACGACTGACCGCAGCGCGCGAAACTCTCGAATTTGATGATGATGTGCGTGATGAATTACTACGGTTGGATGATATGGCAAGGGTAACAGCAAGGGTCCGCGACATGGTTGACGAGCGCGGCTGGTCATTTGTGAAAGAAGGCAAGCGCCTGTTTGAAACAGGCCAGATTTCGGCCGCGACAGCGCGGGAACTCGGGTATCTGGTGCCCGTATGAAGTTGCATCGACGTGATTTTCTGCTGGCCGCCGGCGCCAGCCTGATTGGCCTGCCCAGGCCGGTTTGGGCCAACAACCCGAATTTCTGGAGCCAACCTCGTCAACTATGGCTATACCGCAAAGATAGCCGCGAGAACGGCAATTATCGGTTCTGGACCGGCAATGCCATTGATGGGGATGCCTACAGCTGGCTTTGTTACATGCTGCGCGACAGTCACGACAAGACCATGGCCGCCATGGATGTAAACCTGCTGAATTTGCTCTATGGCCTGCAGCAATGGTTGCACAACGCCGGCATTCGCCAGCCACTGGTTGTGCATAGCGGCCTGCGTACGCCTCAGCACAACGCCAATGTGGAAGGCGCCGCCCGCAACAGCATGCATATGTATGGCAAGGCTGCCGACATTGCCGTGCCGGGTGTCGAGCCACAAATGCTGTTCAATATGGCGGCTTATTTCGGCATGGGTGGCGTCGGGCTTTACCCGACGTTCGTTCATGTCGATACCGGTCGCAAGCGTTACTGGTCGGCCAAGGTCGGCGGCATCAAGGATGCACGGGTGGTGCAGACTGCCAAGGCCAAATAAGCGCCAGATGTTGCCGTTCAGGCATCGAGTCAGGCATCGACAAGGAGGGACATCATGCAAGGTCGCTACCATTGGTCGAATACAGCACTCTCGCCACGCTTCTTCGGCGTCCACGCGGTAGGTGTGCTGCCCTTCTTTGTCCTGCTGCTGTACAAGTCCTGGTGGCTGTTCTGGCTGGGCGTAGGGCTCAATCTGGGCCTGTTTGCGCTGGAACGTTCCGGCGTCACCCTGGCGGCCTGCTTTCGCTATGCCAACCTGCTGATCACCGGTCGGCGCAAAGCCGTCAACCGCTTGCTCGACGAGCTGTTCCGCTAGGTCGTCCCGACAATGGCCAAGCAGGATTCCGCCCCCACCCTGTCCGGCCCAGCCATCCTGGTTCTGGCGGCTGCCACCCTGTATGGTGCCTGCTGGCTGGCCTGGGTCACCCTGCATGGCCCGCTGGCACGCAGCTATCTGTGGCTGCGCCTGCTGGAACTGGCCACCGTATTCCTGCCGGTATTCCTGCTCAGCCGCTTTGTTGATATCGCCCCTTTCAGCTGGATAGGCAGCTGGATAGATCGTGCGAGTCAGGCTGACTACGCGAGCTACCCCTGGGCCGACATCGCCCGCAGCAGCCTTTTCTTCAATATCTTCTGGCTGGCAGTGCTCTGCGGCCTGTGCTGGCGCTGGGCCATGCAACACCTCGCGCATCACCCCAAAATGCGCTTTGCCCGCCGCCACACGCTCGATAGTTATGCGCGGCTATGGTCTCAGCATTTTGCGCATCTCCCCTTATTCCGCCGCCTGCGCCTGATCGAACAGCCGCTTGATCATCCGGTGTATGGCATGGCGTTGAACCTGAAAGGCTTCCTGCTGCGGCACGGACTGGTCAGCGCCTGGAGCGGCGAAGGCCGCCCCCTGCTTGATGAGACGGCCGCACGCGCCGTGTTTGCCAGGCAGCTTGGCGGTCTATGGCGTGGCACCAAGGGGCTGACGGATACCGAATTACTGGTGTTTGCCGCGCTGGCCCCCCGCGTTGCCGCCACCGACTCCCGACTGGATGACTCGGCGTTCAAAGCGGCACTGGCGCTCAGCGACCGCCTGCTCAAAAGCTATTGGGGGCCCGTCTCGGCAGCCGATTGCGATGTGCGTGAGCCGGAATTCGATCTGGAAGCCGCGCAGCAGGCCATCGAGCAATACGGCGCCCATAGCAAAGTTCAGGCGGTGATCGACCAGCATGCATTCAATCGCAGCATCCTGTGGGCCATGCTGCTCGAAGCCCGGCGGGTCGGCATACTGCCCGCCTGTGAATTCCGCTGGCTGCGCTTTTGCGATCGGCCTCTGTGGTATCTGGTCAACAACGTTGGCCGTACCGTCACCTTCCCGGAGGCTGCCGGTCCGATGTCACATTTCCTGCATGAGCGTATGACCGGCCCATCTGCCTCGCCACGACTCGACAACGCGCTGGCGGCGCTCAAAAGCGCTACCGAACGCTTTGACTTCAATGCCGAAGACCGCGAAGCCCATGCGGCCAAGGCCCGCAAAAGGGAGCACCCATGACACGCCCATCATCCATTGCGGTTCGCCAAGCTTCACGCATCCGTCAGCAATATTTGCTGCGGCTGTCTGGCGGGTTGATTCTCGGTGCGCTGGGGCTCACGTTGCTAGCCCAGTCGAGTGCCAGCCAGGCGGCCGATCCGCCGCCCATGCTGGCCAAACAGCACATCCTCGAACAAAAACCGGTGGGGCTGGGTGGCCTGATTGCCTATCGCGTGGAAAAAGAGGGAAAAGAAGTCGTGCTCTATGGCACAGCAGATCGCAAAGTCTTGATTTCCGGCGTCATCTGGAATGCCGAAACAGGCGAAAACCTCTCCGACCGCTTCGCCCCCAAACCAGCCAGACCCAATGAGTCAAACAACGCCAATGCCAGCACCGCCATACCGCCACAGATGCGCGAGCTCGCCAAGCTCAGTGGCGTGCAGGAAGGTGTGGCTGACCCCGCTCGAACCGTCTACATCGTATTCGATCCACGTTGTCCGCACTGCCACACGCTGTACCGCAACACCCGCAGCTATGTTGCGGCTGGCCACTCCATCAAGTGGCTGCCGGCCACGGTTCTGGGGGATGGTGGCGAGCCGCTGGCGGCCGCCATCCTGCAAGGCCAGGCCCCGCGCCAGATACTCGACGCAGTGATGACGGGCGCCAGCCGACCCACCATGACGCCAAGCCCCAGCACCAGCAATGCCCTGGCCGCCAATCGGGACTTCTTCTTCTCGGCATTTCGCGGTGTCGGCAATCCTGGGGTGCCCACTGCCTTCTATCTTGACCGGAAAACCGGTCGTCCCCGGATGATGCCGGGTGCCAGTGACCCAGCATCCTTGCAGGAAATATTCGGGAGTTGACCATGCGACTCAAATATGAGACCCAGCCCCACTTCAGCCTGAATCAACGCGGCGACCGGCTCTGGGCCGCACTCTCGCTCGACTTGCTCGATGGCATCGTCGAAACACAAGCCGTCGCCATTGATGACCTGGCGAATATTCAGGCCATCGGGCTGCGTATCGACCCCGTTGACGCAGAAGCCAATACGGTTGCACTGGCACTGACCCTGCACATCGACCGACGAGGCAGTCAAACCGAGCAGCGCCTCTTGGCAAGCCTTCGCCTCCCCTTGCCACTCGATCGCAAAGGAAAGCCGTTACAGCAAGCCGAGACCGTGCAGCATTGCCTGAGATTCCGCCTGAACGAGAGTTACCAGCTGGCTTGGCGGCAATGGCAGGAAAGCCCACCGGCGGTCTCTCCCTCCCCTGCCGAGGTCGGCACCTTGCCGACACACGTCGGCGCTTGGCGCCGCAGCGTGCCGACCCAACGTGCTGCCAGCAATCGCGCCAGCTGGTGGCTGGTGTCTGCCATTGTCATTGCCTGTGGCATGTGGCTGGGTTGGACCTTGCAGCAGAAGCGCCCCACCGCCCCTGGCGAGATGGCATCGCTCGAAGAATCGATCCGGCAGCAAATCAT
This sequence comes from Parachitinimonas caeni, assembly GCF_030129945.1. Classification (GTDB taxonomy): domain Bacteria; phylum Pseudomonadota; class Gammaproteobacteria; order Burkholderiales; family Chitinimonadaceae; genus Parachitinimonas; species Parachitinimonas caeni. Next base: position 154,928 of record NZ_JARRAF010000006.1, on the reverse strand, counting down.
GCAAGGTACCGGCATCCCCAGTGCCAATGCTTCGAGTGCCGCCGCCGAACAGGCAAATACCACCTTGCAGACCTTGAAGGCACTAGGGCTGGACCCAGGACAAAGTGCGGATAATGCCTGTCTGGTGAAGTAATTGCCGTCTACACCGCCTTGGCGACCATCCAGAAGATTGCGGGCAGCGGGATCAGCGTCGCCAGCGTCCCCACAACCGACCAGATACGGGCCAGCCGCGAGTATTCGGCCGGAATCCGGCCGTTGCTGGCAGCCAGCAGTCGGCTTTGTTTGATCTGCACCGGCACCAGCACCAAAAGCCATAAGCCACCGGAAATACCGAAAACCACATAGCTCCAGATTATCCAAGGCTGATTGATCCCCCCGGGCAACGCTGTCGCCATGAAATGCCCACTCCCCAACAGCAAGGCCACACCCAAGCCGGTAAACACACCATCCGTCAGGTTCACCAGCCGTGTGGCAAAGCGGATAATCGCGTAATCCCCGGTGCGATCTGCCATCACCTTCCAGAAGGCACTGACAATGATATTGCCGATAAACAGGCAGGCACCCAGAATGTGCAGCGATTTACTGATTTCATACATGATTTGGTTTCCATTCAGTGAATTGCGAAACAGCAAGCCCCCGCGAAAAACTTTGGTTTTTATGCAAAGACATGCTCTGATCCAACAAAACTTTCAACCCGAAATGCCACGCAAAAGCCTAAGGATCTTGATTCCACAACGCAATCCCAGATAAAACCCGTATCACTTTCTTTATCTCGAATTCGCCATGAATCCATTTAAATTCAGACACCTATCAACCCTCATCTCCGTTGGGCAGTGAAGCCAACGGGCATTCCCCCTCCAAAAAAATGGCCACTATTGAATATCAAGTCATGATTCAAGCCTTGCCCGACAAGGTGTATCGCATCTCTCAGGATTACGCCTGCCGTTATGATTGGGACCCATTCCCCGAACAAATCGAATTGCTGCACAATGCACGCGATATTGCAGTGGGCGTTCAGGTTAAAGTTGTTGCCAGAAATGGCCTGAAAATGATTGTCGAATTCATACAGATCGCCCCACCCAAAACTGCCGCAGTAGCCATGGTGAAAGGACCATTTTTTCTCGATAAATTTGCAGGAAGCTGGATCTTTTCCGAAAGCAACGGTCAAACGCTGGCGCGTTTTCGTTATAACCTTCAAGCCAAGCCGTGGGCTAGAGCATTGTTAATCGAGCACCTGGCGGTCTGGTATTTCACCCGAGCGGTCCGGGCACGACTGGATGGTCTGAAACGTTATTGTGAATCGCATTAATTGCCATCATTTAGTTACATCAATTAGATTGGAAGTCCTGATGCGGCACGCTTGGTGCAGAGTCTTGGTGTTTATTTGTTTTACCTGCACACCAGGTTCCGGGTAAATAGCTAAAACAAAAAAGGGCAGAATGTGTTACAGAAATTTATTGCGCGGCAATTAGCCCGCCCTACTGGCTTGATTGGCCGTTTATTTATCGCCCCCTGGCTGGACCAGGGAAACCGGCTGATGAATCACGCCACTTTGCAGCAGCTATCGCCACAACCCGGTGAAAATATTCTGGAAATTGGTTTTGGTGGTGGCTATTTATTGCGCCAGTTATTGCAGTCCCATCCCCATTCCCTGGTCAGCGGGCTGGATGTCTCGGCAGACATGGTCGAGCTGGCCAGCAAGCGTCTGCGGCCTTATTTGATTAATGGCAGCCTGCATTTGAAGCAGGGCTGTATCGAGCAGCTCCCTTACCGCAACGCCAATTTCGACAAGATCTGCACCGTCAACACCCTCTATTTCTGGTCGGACCCGGCCAAAGCACTGGCCGAATGCCATCGCACCCTTCGCAAGAATGGCATTCTGGTTTTGTGCTTCAACGACAAAACAGAACTTGCAAAATGGCCCGGTCACCGCTTCGGATTTCAGCTTTACGACAAGGTAGAAATTGGCTTGCTGCTGGAAAAACATGGCTTCAAGACCATCAAGATCGAGTCGTTTCACGACCCCAAGCAAGGCAAGTTTCATTGTCTGAGCGCTCGCCGGGAAAAGGTCTTCAATTAGGTTCTGTTGATATTTCCGGATCGTGTTTCGTCGATGCACGACACGGTGCAAGCCTTGCAGCCGGATAGCCATGCAACCAAAGCCACCTGTCCGGCACGATGAAAACACCTGCCGACGTGCCGGATGTCGATGTGAACTCGAATTGCTTTTAAGCGAAGCCTCACACCATCATCCTCAGCCATATGAATATCGACATCCACCAACTGAGCCCCCAGCAGTGCTACCAATATCTGGTTTCTGCCATATTGCCCCGGCCTATTGCCTGGATCAGCACCCAGTCTGCCGCAGGGCTCAGCAATCTGGCGCCTTTCTCGTTTTTCAGTGTCGCCAGTGTCGCGCCCCCGGTTTTGAGTGTTACACAGGTCAACCCACGGGACCGTGCCGAGAAGGATACGGTGCGCAACCTGCGCGAAACGGGAAACTGTGTGGTGAATATCGTCAACCAGCAGCTGGCGGCGCAAATGAATGCCAGCTGTGCAGACTACCCAGCCAATGTCAGCGAATTTTCTGCGGTGGGTATCGAGCCGATTGCCAGTCAGCAAGTACCGACGCCGGGCGTCGCCTTATCCCCTGTTCGATTTGAATGCCGCTTGCGTGACATCATCGCCATCGGGGAAGGCCCGCAAGCCGGGCAGCTGGTATTGCTGGACGTCGTACACCTTCACATTGACGACACCGTGCTGGAACAAGGCCGCATTCTCCCCGACAGACTTGACGCCATCGGCAAGCTGGGGGGTGACGATTACAGCCTGATCCGCGAGCGCTTTCAGATGACCAGGCCCCAAGCCCCTGCCACGCCTTTGCCGCCCACCTAGCGGGCGTGAGCCACGACCCTTCAACTCGAATTCAGGAAGCGAACCATGATCAGACGTTTGTTTGCCCCCTTGCTACCACTGCTTGCGGCCGGATACACCCTTGCGGAATCAGACGCCTCTATGGTCACTCCGTCTTTGGCAGACGCCCAAGTGGCAATGAGGCAGCGCATGCTGAGCCTTGCCGAAAAGTCGGGCAAATTCGCCCATGACGCGGACCCTGGCCAGCGTGAAGTGCTGCAAGCCGTCGCCCGGATGCAGTGGGCAAGCGCCCACAGCCTGATGGTGACCAAACTTGGCGATTGCCAGTCCAGCAAAGTCGGAGACAAACCACGCGTGCAGTGCCTGGTGGCCTACAGCTTCAAACAGAATGGCAAGGACATCAGCCGCGAAGACAAAGTGCAGTTCTCGCCTGCCATCAACCCCGGCACGCCCGCCCCGGCAGGCTGGGTCGCTGAGTAATCGCAATACCGATACAGTGCTTCACGACAGGAAGGGATGGCCGCGCACTCAAAATCCCCTTCATGCACCTTGAGCGTCAGCTATGGTAAAGCGAGCGGCGAGGGAATCTGGCCGCTCTCTGTTCAAACAACCAGGAGGCGCTTCAATGAAAACCGTGGCATGGGCTTTACTGGCAGTCGCCGTTTGCAGTCCGGCACTCGCCGCCAAAAAGAATTGTGATGAGCTGAAAGCCGCAGTCGAAACCAAGATGCAGGGCAAAGGGGTCAAACATTACGAGCTGAACGTCGTCGATACGGGACAGGAAGGCGATGCCAAAGTAGTTGGCAGTTGCGAGGGTGGTACCAAGAAGGTGGTTTACAAGCGCGGCGCGGCGCCTGCCAAGGAATAAGCCATCCAGCGACAGCTGGCTGCGGCTCGCACAGCAAACAACAAAGAGGGCAAGCCCTCCTTGTTGTTTGCTGATTGATGGCGAATCCGCCCCGGCGACTTACGCCTTTTTGCCGTAGACCGGGAAGCGGGAAGTCAACGCCAATACCTTCTCGCGCACGGTCGTCAGATTGGCTTCGTCAGCCGGATTGTCGAGCACATCAGCCACCAGATTGGCAACCATGCGGGCTTCTTCCTCCTTGAAACCACGGGTGGTAATGGCCGGCGAACCGATACGGATGCCGGAAGTCACAAACGGGCTTTCCGGATCATTCGGGATCGAATTCTTGTTGACGGTAATGTGCGCCAGACCCAAAGCCGCATCGGCAGCTTTCCCGGTCAGGCTCTTCGGGCGCAAATCCACCAGAAAGAGATGCGACTCGGTACGGCCCGACACAATACGCAGCCCACGCTCGATCAGGGTGCGTGCCATCACGTCAGCGTTCTTCAACACCTGTTGCTGATAGACCTTGAACTCGGGCTGCAGCGCCTCTTTGAAGGCAACCGCCTTGGCGGCAATCACATGCTCCAGCGGACCGCCTTGCAGCGTCGGGAAGACAGACGAGTTGATCATCTTCTCGTGTTCGGCCTTGGCCAGTACCAAGCCACCACGCGGGCCACGCAAGGTCTTGTGGGTTGTCGAGGTAACGAAATCAGCATGCGGCACCGGGTTGGGATACACGCCAGCGGCAATCAGACCGGCGTAGTGCGCCATGTCCACCATGAAGTAGGCACCGACCTTCCTGGCAATCTGTCCCATACGTTCAAAATCAAAACGCAAAGCGTAGGCCGAAGCGCCGCCGATAATCAGCTTGGGCTTGGTCTCGATGGCGATGCGCTCCATCTCGTCGTAGTCGATCTCTTCCTTGTCGTTCAGGCCGTAAGGAACGATGTTGTACATCTTGCCCGAGATATTGGCGGGCGAGCCGTGGGTGAGGTGGCCACCGTGCGCGAGATTCATGCCCATGACCGTGTCGCCAGGCTTGAGCACCGAGAAATAGACGGCCTGATTGGCCTGCGAGCCGGAGTGCGGTTGTACGTTGGCATACTCCGCGCCAAACAGCTGCTTGATGCGATCAATAGCCAGCTGCTCAACCTTATCGACGAACTCACATCCGCCATAGAAACGCTTGCCGGGGTAGCCTTCGGCGTATTTATTGGTCAGTTGCGAGCCCTGCGCCTCCATGACGGCAGGGCTGGTGAAGTTTTCAGAAGCGATCAGCTCGATATGCTCTTCCTGGCGACGGCATTCTGCCTGGATGTGAGCGGCGAGTTCTGGGTCGTAAGCTGCAATGGTGGTATCGGGCGAGTACATGGAGACTTCCGCGAATGAGTGGAGGGAGGTGGGCAATTTTACCACTTTCATGGCCGTCCCTGCCTCCAATCCGATTCATATAAATTCGCCGAAAATTCATCATCTCGTATTTATTTGCCAATACAAGTCACTGCACCCCTGCCAGAACCGGGCATCCAGCCCTCAGCGTGGTTTCTGCACCTCGTAGACAACCCGATAGCGCCGACTTGCCAGCATTTCGTTCTGATCCAGCCCATAACCAACATAAAACTGGGTGCCGATCTGGTTGGAAAGATCGGTATCGCTCAGTAACTGAATCTTCACCAACTCATCGGCACTGAGGGCCGCAACACCCGACAGAAACTCGGGAATCGGACCACCCAGATACGCCCCCCAGCCAGCCAGCTTGTCTTTGATGAACCAGGATGAAGCCGAGAAGGCATTACCCTGTAACGGCGGATTTCCCTGTGGCACCAGCGCCCCGACATAGACGTTGTAATTGCTGGCAGAAAACTGTTGCGCCAAGGTTCGGGACAGCTTGATCTCCACCGCCAGGGATAGGTCCTTGTCCCCGCCGATTTTTTCGGTCTCGACGAAAAATGGCACCTCTTTATCCGAAGGTAGCGGCAGATTGGCTACGTTGGCCAACAGATCCAGATAACCTGTTGCCTTGGCATTGACGACACCGCCATAACTGCGCCGATCGGCAAAGGTGCCATCGCCTTGCTGACCATTCATGTTCCAGCCGAAGCTCCAGACCGTACCATCGCTCTTCATCGCCATGGAGTGGAAAGAGCCCGCCGCAATCGCTGCAAATTGCTCGCCGATCGCTGCCATCGGGATCGGGGTTGAGCCTGGGCCTTCATCACCAAGACCCAGCTCGCCTTCAAAGTTACTGCCCCAACCCCAGATGATGCCGTTGAAGTCCAGCGCGAGGCTGTAACCAAACCCGGCAGAAATCGCCTTGATACGTGGCAGGCCGGGCACCGGCCGAGGAACAGCGCTGGGTGTATCACCACCGTCGCCAAGCTGCCCCCAGTAGTTCGCCCCCCAACTCCAGACCGTCCCATCCGCCTGCAAGGCCAGCGCATGGTGGGCGCCATTCGATAGCGCCTTGATGTTGGTGAGGCCGCTGATCTGAATCGGGCTGTCGCGAGTACCATCAACCGGACCAAGCTGGCCATAGTAGTTATTGCCCCAGGCCCAGACGGTGCCATCGCCGCGCAGCACGGTGACGAACTGGGCACCCAGACTGACATCCACCGCTCCGGAGAAATTGGGCACTTTGACCGGCCGCAGCACATAGCGCACGGTCAGATCGCCAATACCCAGCTCGCCATCACCGTTTGCCCCCCAGGTCCAGACACTGCCATCGGCCGCCACCGCCGCACTATTGACCCCTCCCGCGCCAATCTTGCGGATATTACTAAGCCCCGACAGTTTGACCGGAGACGATCGATCAATTTGGCTACCATCACCAACCGACCCGGTGAAATTACCCCCCCACCCCCAGACCGACCCATCACTCTTCAGCGCTAGCATGTGCCGATCTCCAGCCGCCAGCGCTGTCACGCCATTGAGATTGGTTACAAGAGAGGGCACATTGCGCTCGCTCTCGGCGCCTTCGCCCAACTGCCCCTTGGCATTCGAACCCCAAGCCCAGAGCGTGCCATCACTTCCCAACGCCATCGAGTGCAGCGATCCCGCTGCAATCGCTTTGGCCGCGCCGCTGATGCCTTTCACCATGGTCAGATCGGCAGCCTCGGTGGTGCCATCGCCAAGCTGGCCCGCTTCATTGGCCCCACCTGCAGCCACTTTGCCATCTGGCCGCAAAAACAGCGCATGAATCACGCTGGCTTCAACATCAACGGCCGATCCCGCCTCGCCACTTTGGGTGGCGAAGCCATAAAGACCATAGCCCCAGATCCAGACACTACCATCGGCCCGCACTGCGAGGCTGCCGAGGGTACCTGCGCTGATGGCAATCACCTGATCGAGTCCCGGCACCAAGCCCGGTACCGCCAGTGACTCAGTGGTGCCATTCCCGAGCTGGCCATATTCATTATTGCCCCAGGCCCAGACGCGCCCATAGATATCGAGCGCCATGGAGTGCTTGCCACCCGCCGACACCGTTCCAACGGGCGCAAACAGGAAAACCTGGCCGGGCGTACTACGCGGCAGGCCAAACAGATCGCCCAGCTGACCGGAGCTGTTATCCCCCCAAGTCCAGACCGAGCCATCTTTGGCTAATGCGATATTGTGAGTAGGACCGGCCTTGATGACCGTAATAGGCGGGAGGTTCAGCGTCAGAACCGGGCTCAGGCTCATATCGGTTTTGCCATCACCCAGCTCGCCGTTATCGTTGAAGCCCCAGGCAAACACCCGGCCATCACTGGTCAGCGCCAGGGTATGGGCAAGCCCTGCCGACACCGCCACCAAACCGGAAGAGCCCGGGATTTTGACCGGCACCGAATAACCTGCACGGGTGCCATTGCCGAGTTGGCCGTAGAAGTTATCGCCCCAGGTCCAGATAGAACCATCTTCGAGAATCGCCGCCGAATGGGCGTCGCCAGCGGTCATGGCCTTGACGCGGGCATTGGGCAGACCCGGAAACTGGACCTTGCTCGCCTGCGGGATAAATAGCTTGCGCCCCTGCCCCAACTGCCCGCTGACGTCGCTCCCCCAGGTGTAAACCTGGCCTTCGCTCGACAACGCCGCACCGTGGAAAAAGCCACCTATCAAGGCAGGCTCTACCGCCTGCCCCATTCCAGCCGACCAGCCAGCCAAAGCCAGCAGCGCTGCACAGAGTCTGTTCCGCATTTGATAGACCTCCGCAAAGGAGGCGTACCTGCTACTGCGTAGGCATTGTTGACCTGCTTCAAGCTGCAAAACCATCAACAACGCCTCATGACCATGCGGCAGATGCCTGGCCCCTCACCACACTGCCGGAGGGGGCAAAAGGCCGGATCAGGTCATCAAGGGCTTTGTACCTCGTACACTACGCGGTAGCGCTGCGCCGCCAACATTTCGTTCTCGTCGAGACCGTAGCCGACGTAGAACTGGGTTCCGAGCTGATTGGACAAGTCGGTATCACTCAGAATTTCAATCGTGATCAATTCATCCTGACTACCAACCGTCACACCCGACAGATACTGGGGCATCGGGCCACCCAGATAGGGATTCCAGCCCGAGATCTTATCCTTCAAATACCAAGTAGGGTCTGCCGCAAACGAGCGCGGCAGGCGGATGCTCCGCAATGGCGGATTGCCCGGCGGAACCAACCCTCCCACATATACGTTGTAGCCTGCGGCAAAGCGATTGCCTGCCATTTCCGGTGCCAGCTGCAATTCCACCGTCAGGCTGATGTTGTTGTCGTCACCCTCTTTGGCTGCCCGCATGAACACCGGGGGCCGCTTGCCCGTAGGGGTGGTCAGGTTCGGGATCGTCGGGTCCAGATCAAGGATGCCGCTGATCTTCTCATTGAGCACGGCGTGATAAAACGGCTGATCAGCCAGTGCGCCGGTGCCCAGCTGCCCACCCAGGTTATTACCCCATGACCAGACCGTACCGTCCCGCTTGACAGCAATATTGTGTCGGGCTCCAGCCGAAATACTGACCACATTTTCCAGGCCCACCACTTTTACCGGGACCTTGCTGTCTATCCGGGTCCCTTGCCCCAGCTGACCGAAAGTGTTGTTACCCCAGGCCCAGACCGTGCCATCGCCTTTCAGAACGATGCTATGGCGCTCACCGGCCGACACAGCAATCACATCCTCCAGGCCGCTGACGCGGGCCGGGATGAAGCGGTTGGATTTATTTCCATCCCCCAACTGACCACTACCATTTTCACCCCAGGTAAACACCGTGCCATCGACCTTCAGCGCAATGCCATGCGCTGCCCCGGAAGCAATCGCACGAATCTCGCTAAGCAAAGGGACTTTTGCCGGGGTGACGCTGCTACTGGTTGCGGGAATACCAAGCTGTCCGGACGCCCCGCCCCCCCAAGCCCAGACAGTGCCATCCTCTTTCAAGGCATAACTGTGCGCACTCCCTGCTGCAACGGCCTTGGCCCCCTCCAGACCGGCCACGATTTCCGGCGATGTACGAAACCAGGAGGCCGTCTCGCCAAGCTGACCTACATAATTTTGCCCCCAGCTCCAGACCGTTCCATCCGTCCGTACCGCCAGCGCATGACTCCAGCCTGCCGCAACCGCCTTGATATTGCTGAGCGCGACAACATTTACCGGCAAACCACTGCTAGCCAAACCCTCAACGCCCAGCTGGCCATATTCATTATCACCCCAGGTCGCCACCGAACCATCGTTGCGCAAGGCCACCACGAACGCCTGCCCGCAATCAACCGCCCCGACATTGTTGATGCCCTGCACCTTCACCACGCTAGAGCGTTGCGGCGCGCCGCCATCAGCCAGCTGACCGAAATCGTTGCCACCCCATCCCATCAAGGTACCGTCGTTGAGCTGGACGATAAGATGATCACGCCCCCCCGAAATCGCTACGGCCTTGGCGATATTGAGCGCCACGACAGGCGTCAGGCGCTGGATCAGCGTGCCGTCACCAAGCTGCCCGGTATCATTACGGCCCCAGCCATAGACCTTGCCGTCCCGCGTCAGCGCATAACTCTGATTGCGGCCAGCCACCACCGCAATCGCCCCGCTGATACCCTGCACCTTGGCAGGACGCAGGCGGGAATCCTTGGTGCCATCCCCCAACTGGCCATGGCCGTTATAACCCCAAGACCACACCGACCCATCGCTCGTCACGGCCAGGCTATGGTTTTCACCGGCAGAGATAGCGGTAACCTTGCTGAGCGTGGTCAGCTTCAGCGGAGTACTGCTGTTCTCGCTGACGCCGGTTCCCAGCTGCCCTGGCTTGCCCAGGCCCCAGGCCCAGACGTTGCCATCGGCATCCAGCGCCAGCGTGTGCTGCCAGCCGCCCTCGATCTGCGTGATCCTGGGCAAACCTGGCACCTGCGTCGGCGTGGCGACACCATTCAGCGACCCCAATCCCAGCTGGCCACTGCTACTGCTGCCCCAAGCCCAGACGGTTCCATCCGTTTTCAGCGCCAGTGAAAAATCTGCGCCCGCAGCTACCATTGATACGCTCGTCAGACTACTGACCAGCACCGGGCGTCGTCGGGGTTCGGTCGTGCCATCGCCAATCTGCCCCGATTGATTACTCCCCCAGGCACCGACATAGCCATCCGGCGATACCACCAGCGTATGCGAGGCCCCTGCTGCGGCTGCCTTGATCGACGGCAAGCCCTTGATCTGAATGGAACGCAGCCGATTGACTATCGAGCCATCCCCCACCTGACCCGAACTGTTACGCCCCCAGCCCCAGAGCGTGCCATCCGCCTTGACAACCATATTGTGATAGTCACCACTAACCAGGGTACCGGGTACGGCTACCGTTCGTCCGATGTTGAATTTGCCTATTTCCGCAGGGGTTTGCAGATAGGTCACCCGCCCCTGTCCTAGCTGGCCTTTTTCATCACTACCCCATGCCAGCAGCGTGCCATCCGAGCGGATGGCCATGGAATGAAAGAATCCGCCGATGGCTTGTGGTCGAGAGGTGGCCGCATCTGTTATCGCACTGGCCAAGCCAAGAAACAGACCGACTCCAAGGGTTATCGCTTTATGCATATTCCTCGCCTTGCATTGCAATGGCCCGATCTCTACCGAACCCGATTGTTGTTTGTTGTTTGATCGATTGAATTGTTGATCTTGTTGATGTTCCTGCATGAATACACTACCCGCTTAGCGGCACTGCCCTTGCAAGGGCTCGATTATTTGGATTTGCCGGAAGTGATGAATCAGGTCCAGCACGGCACGCTGGGCCCCTCTATCGATTGACGAAGCTGTTCAAGCACATTGCAGCAACTTAATTGCATCAAACCCACCATCAAAATCGGGCTGATCGCAGATCACCCGGCGCAAGGGCGCAGGACTTAGCATAGAACGATCTGGCCACCCCTTATGCGCCGTGTATCGTTTTTGCCAAAAATCCGGCCAAAATGCGGAAAATTGCCAAAAAAACTGTGGCGTATTTACCAGACTGCCGCCAGCCACCCGAGCTGGATTCGACAGCAAAATTAGGTCTTTTGCCCTATTCTTGTAGGAGGAGCACACTCCGCGAAGTTATGAAATGCAAGGCTGATTCTGAATGGCCGTCTGAATGAGGTACCTGATCATGTACCAATCACACGATTCATCCCGCCACACTATTAGCGCCCATAGCTGCCTGTATCTGCTGTTCCTTTTATGCGCTCTGATCTGGGCATTTATCTGGCTGGCCATTCTGGCGCCAGCCACAGGTCTTACCGATATTTCCTGGAAGGTTCATCTGGTGGTCATATTATGTGGCCCCGGTCTTTTGTGGTTATGCCAATGGCAGCCCGCAGATCGGGATTAAACCATTCTGCTATTCCTGACAATAAAATGTGGCGCACCCCGTGCGCCATTTTCTTGACGCATTTGAATGTAACCCGGCAGCCAAACATACCCCAAGCATCTCAATTCAGCCTGGTTTGAAAAGCCGGATAAATGCCGGATTGCCATATACTGCTGGCAGCTCGTCAGCCTTGATTACCCCTTCCTGAAAAAGGAGAGTCGCTTTGCGGCGTGCTTTTTAATTCACCTCTATTTATCTGCTATTCAAATCATGGATACCTTACTCGTTATCGACATGCAGAATGTCTGGCTCAATGGGGATACTCGTCGCCATGACAAGGCCGGCATCATCGCCCGAATCAATTTCGCGGCTAACCAGATTCGCCAGAAGGGTGGGAAGGTTGTTTTTGTTCGCCACTGCGACGCAGAGGCTGTCCCTGGTAGCGAAGGTTGGCAGATAGATGCCGATCTGGTCGTCGCGGAAGGCGATACCTTCATTGAAAAAACCGCCTGCGATTCGTTTGCTGACACCTTGCTCAAGCCCGTCCTGACTCAGCAAGGCACTCGCAACTTATATATTTGTGGGCTGGCAACCGAATTCTGTGTCGATACCACTTTACGCGCCGCGCTGTCGCATGGTTTTGACGTGATCGCACTGGCTGATGCACACACAACGGGTGACCGGCCACATCTGACAGCCGAGCAGATCATCGCCCACCATAACTGGGTCTGGACGCATATGGCCGTCCCGCAAGGCCGCAGAATTCAAGTACAGGCTGTTGAACAAGTATTCGCATAGGTAAGGACATGACTTATTCCATTCAATATAAAGCTGCACGTCTCGAATTCACCGAGAGCAATCTGATCCACGCCAATCTCTCCGGCGCCGCATTCAGTGGCAAATGGTTGTGGGTAGCCGGTGATGAGGCCTGTGGAGTGGATCGATTACAGCATCTGCCCAGCAGCGGCAGTGAGCAACTCAGGTTTGGTCAAGCCGTTCACTTTCCGTTGACCAACTTGCTGGATCTGCCCGGCAATCCGGAAGATGAAGCAGATCTGGAGGGTATGGCGATTGAAGATGGCTGGTTATGGGTAGTAGGCTCACACGGGCTGAAGCGTAAGAATGCCAAGCCTGATCGCAGCCATGCCGACAACGCCAAACGGCTGACCAAGCTCGCTTTGGATACCAACCGGCGGCTACTGGCGCGTCTGCCCTTGCAAGAAGGGGTAGATGGGCAGCCGGAGGTCATGCGCAGTACGCCTGATGGCCGCAAGGCATCACGCCTGCGTGGGGACGCTGAAGACAATGAGCTGACCCGCCTGCTCGCCGACGATCCGCATTTCGCCCCTTTCCTGAAGATTCCCGGCAAGGACAACGGCTTTGACATTGAAGGGCTAGCCTTGCTTGGCAACCGCCTTATGCTTGGCCTGCGCGGCCCGGTACTGCGCGGTTGGGCCTGTCTGCTGGAAATTGCCATCACCGAGAAGGAAGACGAACTACGTCTGGCTGCATTGGATGACTCGGGCTGCAAGCTGCGGAAGCATTTTCTGCCACTGGACGGTCTGGGCATCCGCGACCTGCATTTCGAGGGCGATATGCTGCAGATTCTTGCAGGCCCAACCATGGTGCTGGATGGGGATGTGCGTGTATTTGGTTGGCAGGATGCCAAGCCCCAGCTTCTGGAAAACACCGAGAACATCGTATTCTGGCCTAAGCCAAGCTTGCTGTGCGCTTTGCCACATAGCCCCGGCCGCAATCGAGCCGAAGCGTTTTGCGCTTTGCCGGCAGAACTCTCCCCGACCAGACAGTGGCTGGCCCTCTATGACGCCCCTGACGCCGACCGGCTCGAAGGCCCGTTGACCGTTTTCGGCGATATCGTCAGCGAGTCCTGATTGCCTTGTTGCCTGCAGGCCACACGATCTGTCATCAGTGGCCTGCCATCCCATCTCATCGCCCGTACCTAAGCGCTGTTGACGTCTTGTTTGCGGTTGCGCCAGGCCCAGGCCCGACGAAACGCGATCCTGAAACAGGACGTCAACAGCGCCTACAATGACAGAGCATCCTCACCGCTATCAGGAGGCTCGCCATGCCCAGACTCGTCATGTCGTTACTGGTTGCCTGCAGCCTGTCCGCCGCAACGAACGCATGGTCTGCCACGACACAAACCATGCCCGTTTCATTGACGGCCTTTGTACAAAGCGGCGAACAGTTCGATATCCGGCTCAAGGCAGATGAGCGTCTGTTGTGTCAGCTCAAGCACGTCAGCCGCACCGCCTCCCCCGCACCGGTGCAATGCCAGTTCGAGTTACCCATCAACACCAAGTCCCTCAGCATCGTCGGCTGGCACGGCGAGATTGAGACCAAAGTCGGCTTGAACCGCAAACCACCTTCCAGCCAGAAATGGCCGCTGATCGACTTTTCCCCACTCATTGATGCCTTGGTGCGCAGCAAAGCACCGCTGGCACAGCAGCTGGCCAATTACGCACAGGCTGAGCAAGCGCTGCTGCGCCCGCTGGACGAAGGCCCAAGCCTGTTCCTGCAACCCCGGCGACAGGATGCCCGCCCTGCCATCGACGAGGCGGAAAGACGCCTTGGCTACGATCTGCCCGCCGACTACCAGGAATTGATTTCCAGCTATGAAGCCATACGGCTTGCAGACGCCTGGGTGGTGCCACCCAAGCAATTGGGCACCATCGGCAGCCTGCTGCAACAGCAACCAGACCCGCCCGCCATGGACTTGCTGGATCGCCGGCTCGGGGAACTCTACAAACGTGCGACATTGCTGTTCCGCACAGTTGGCCCCGACCTGGCCGGGCTTGCCTATCTGCCGGCTTCAGGGCGAGGCTGTTTTGCAACGGCCGCGATGTATTGGGTAGATCAGAACGCACTGGATGCGCCAGATCTTCAGTTGAATGGCAAGCAGTGCATGACCTTTTCAGAAGCGCTGCGTCGCCAGATATTTGATCGGGGCGTGCAGAAGCTCAGCCAGCAAGCCCAAGCGCAAGGCAAGTTGGCCATTGACCGCCAGGCCACCAGGCTGCAGCTGTTACTCCAGTTCGGTAGCCCGGACCGCTTCAACCCCGCGCTCTCCACCTACTGGGCGTGGCAATAAATGTTGTGACTGCTCGTGCAGTGGGCCTAAATCCGACGAAACGTGATCCGGAAGCAAATCGTCAACTGCGCCCAACTCTTCCAGTGCAGCCTCGACAACCTGCCAGGCACGCTGCGACTCTTCTTCACCCGCATCCGCGTGCAGGCGCTTTTTCGCTCCGTGCTGATTCAGGATCAGATGTCGATCCGGCACCACCCCGACCTTATCGAGGCAGGCCGACACGCAAGCCAGCGCGCAACCATCAAGCGCCAGAATCGGCCTTCCCGATTGAGCGAGTCTGACCAGAGGCACCACTCCACCGCCCACCCCGCTGATGCACGACATCTGCGCCCTGCCCTGCCGGTCGAGCTGAACGGCACAATCATTGGCAAGCTGCGCCACGCTCGAACATCCGGAGCAGGCATAAACAAGGGGCAATGTTTGCTGGGTGCTTCGCTGCGTCATGGTTTATCTCGAACGAATTATCAACCCTAGGCTCTGTTGACGTTTTATTTCCGGATCGCGTTTCGTCGGATTTGGGCCTGATACAAGGCAAAAAGCGCGCCGCTTAGTGATAAGCCACGCGATTTCCCGTCTGGGCGCACAGGCTGTAAGGCTTGCATCGCAAGCCAACAGCCTGGCAGTCAACGCGGCAGCAGGCCCAAATCCGACGGAACCCTCCGGGCCGGGTCGATTTTTGGGGCATGGCGTCGTTAGGGTTCGCTTATTTAGCTCGCTAAACTACTCTCACCCTGCCTCGCCCTGCCCCAAAACTTGGCCCGGCGCGACCGAAAACAAAACGTCAACAGAGCCTAACAAGCCGGGTTGATGTGTCTTCGCGGAGGGCATTGCAACAGGCTCTGCTGAGGCTTCGCAATAAGGGCTTGATGGTGATGGTCTGTAAACCTTACGACAACAGAATCTAAATCTCCAATCAAGCCCTTGTATTTGCTCATACGAATGGGGGCTGGTGGGCGCGTGTCAACAGAGCCTAGCGGACAAGGCGCACATGGTTAATCAGCCCATCGTGGATATGGTAGATCGCTACCACATGCAGCGGCTGATCTCCCCGGCCGGTGATATGTTCTTCATCCAGCACATAGTTACCAACGCGAATCCGGCTGCGTAGCTGGCAATGCAGTTGCGGGTAATCAGTAAAAATCGTCATGTAACGCTCACGTACGGCGGCTGCGCCATCGGCGATCAGGGTACCTTCACCATCTTCAATCCGGACATCCGGGGTGTAGCACGCCATAAAGGCGTCGATGTCGCGGGCATTGTAGGCGTCCAGTTGAGCTTGTGCGGGGTCGGTCATCTCTCGAAATCCTGTGAATGTTGTTGGGGCAATGGCCGGGTTGGTCAGTGCCTGGCAGGCTGCCAGGTGTATTGAAGTGGCGGGTCAGCACTCAATGATGTTGACCGCCAGGCCGCCACGGGCGGTTTCCTTGTATTTGCTTTTCATGTCGGCACCAGTTTCGCGCATGGTCTTGATGACCTTGTCGAGCGATACCTTGTGTGTGCCATCTCCCAATAGCGCCATGCGCGCCGAATTGATTGCCTTGACTGCGCCAATCGCGTTGCGCTCGATGCACGGCACCTGTACCAGCCCGCCAATCGGGTCGCAGGTCAGACCCAGATGGTGCTCCATGGCGATTTCAGCAGCGTTCTCTGCCTGACGTGGTGTGCCCCCCATGACCTCTGCCAGCGCGCCGGCCGCCATGGAGCAGGCGACGCCGACTTCGCCCTGGCAACCGACTTCAGCGCCCGAGATAGAGGCGTTTTCCTTATAAAGAATGCCGATGGCGGCGGCAGTCAGCAGAAAACGTACCACGCCTTCTTCGGTCGGGTTAGGGGTGTGGCGGGCGTAGTAATGCAATACTGCAGGCACGATGCCGGCGGCCCCATTGGTCGGCGCGGTGACGACGCGGCCGCCTGCGGCGTTCTCTTCGTTGACGGCCAGGGCGTACAGGTTGATCCAGTCCATCACCATCAAAGGGTCGGCGGCAGATTGGGTGGACAGCTTGCGGAAAACCGCCGGGGCACGACGGGTGACCTTGAGGCCGCCGGGGAGTACACCCTCGCGCTCGCAGCCTCGCTTGACGCAGGACTGCATGACTTCCCAGATCTTCAACAAACCGGCACGGGTTTCCGCTTCCGGGCGCCAGGCGGCTTCGTTTTCGAGCATCAGACGCGAAATCGACAGGCCGGTGGCGTCGGTCAGCGTGATCAGCTCAGCAGCGCTGCGAAAAGGGTGGGCAACCTGGGTCTGGTCTTCCATGAAAGGGGTTTCGGCATCGGCATCGCCACTGACGACAAAGCCGCCACCGACCGAGTAATACGTACGTACATGCAGCTCGCTGCCATCTGCATCCAGGGCGACAAAGCGCATGCCGTTGGGGTGGGCAGGCAGGGTCTTGCGCCGGTGCAGCACAATATCTTCGGCCGGGTTGAATGCGATGACGTGCTGACCTAGCAGGTTGATGCGCTGCTCTTGCTCAATCCGTGCAATGGTGGCGGGTACGTGGTCGGTCTCGACGGTGTCTGGTTCGTCTCCTAACAGCCCCAGCATCACGGCCTTGGGGCTGCCGTGACCTTTGCCGGTCTGGCCGAGCGAACCAAACAGTTCGGCTTTGACGCTACGGACAGCTGCCAGCGCACCTTTGTTGGCAATGCCTTCCACAAAGCGCTTGGCTGCCCGCATGGGGCCGACGGTGTGTGAGCTGGAGGGGCCGATGCCGATTTTGAACAGGTCGAATACGCTGATAGCCATGGGTAAAGTCTCCATCTGGTTGTAGGAACCTCTGCCGCCGGAGGGGCAGGCAGATTGTCTGCCAGGGGAGAGGTTCGCTTATGTACCCCGATTCGATCGCGGGGCTTGGGTGGCGCAAGTGTAGTGCATGTCGGCAGGCAATGGCCGGGTCGTGCAAGAAAAGCCCAAAGCCTGTTCTGGCGAGGTTTTGCGTCAGATGGAATTTGCCGGATTTGATCGAAAATACGGGGGAATCATCCTAGACCCGCTCCCCAAGGGTGCGGACAATTCCGGCCGCCACATACCCCCTGTCCGCCCGGCGTCCGTCGTCGTGTAATGGCCGCTACGGGCCTTGAGCAGGCGGTTATAATGCCGGCTTCCCAGATGCGCTCCGGGCGTTGTTGACGTTTTGTTTGCGGTTGCGGGGGCGGTCGTCCGTACCCGAGCCGTGCATTGGGTTTGGAGCTTGACCCGAAACGACACGTCAACAGCGCCTGCTGCGCCAATCCGTTCTCTCGCCCAAGGAGTCCGCATGACCAGTCGTACACCGCTTTACGAAGTCCACACCGCTGCTGGCGGCAAGATTGTCGAGTTTGCCGGTTGGGAAATGCCCATCCACTACGGTTCCCAGATCAAGGAGCACGAGGCGGTTCGCACCGATGCCGGCATGTTCGACGTCTCGCATATGACCGCAGTCGATGTAACCGGTGAGCGCGCCACGGAATTTCTGCAAAAGCTGATCGCCAACGACGTGGCCAAGCTTGGTTTTGAAGGCAAAGCACTCTACTCGGGCATGCTGAACGAGGCTGGTGGCGTGGTGGATGACCTGATCGTCTATCGCACCCGTTGGGGATATCGGGTAGTGATCAACGCTGGCACCACTGCCAAAGATCTGGAATGGATGGGTCCGATTGCGGCGCGCTTCGGGGTCACCCTCACCCCTCGGCGCGATCTGGCCATGATTGCCGTGCAAGGCCCGAATGCCCTGGCCAAGACCAAGGCAGCCAAACCCGAAATTGCCGCGCTGATTGATAGCCTTGCCGTGTTTGTCGGCCTGCCGCATGGCGACTGGTTTGTGGCGCGCACGGGTTACACCGGTGAGGACGGGCTGGAAGTGTCGATGCCTGCTGCTGAAGCCCCCGCATTCTGGCAAGCCCTGACTGCAGCAGGCGTGGCACCGGCCGGTCTGGGCGCCCGCGACACGCTGCGGCTCGAAGCCGGCATGAACCTGTACGGCAACGAAATGGACGACAGTATTTCCCCGCTGGCGGCCGGCATGGGCTGGACCGTGTCCTGGGAGCCTGCAGGCCGTGACTTCGTGGGCCGCCAGGTGATCGAAGCCGAAAAGGCCGAGCGTAGCGCCGGCAAGGCGGGTCTACTCAAGCAGGTTGGCCTGGTATTCGAAGGCAAGGGCGTGCTGCGCAGCCATATGAAAGTCGTGACCGAAACCGGCGATGGCGAAATCACCTCCGGTACTTTCTCCCCGAGCCTGCAAGTGTCGATTGCCATGGCGCGGGTGCCGCTGGCCGTGAAAGTGGGCGACAGCGTGCAGGTTGATGTGCGTGGCACCCTGCAACCGGCCCGTGTCGTCAAGATGCCTTTCGTGCGCAACGGCAAGAAGGTCTTTGAATGAAGCGCACCGGACAGCTGTTGGCGCTGCTTCTGGCGGCATCCCTGGGCAGTGCAGGGGCGCTGGCGGCGCCCATGTCTGCCGGGGAGCTGGCTGAGTTTCTGATCTGGAACATCGACGAGCCCAAACCGGCCGAGCAGCGCTTTCGCGAGGCCTTGAAGGCGCATGCCGACCCCAGCGCTGAAGCGGCACAGATCAACACCCAGCTCGCTCGGTCTTTGGGCTTGCAGATGCGCTTTGACGAAGGCCATGCCCTGCTCGACAAGATCGAGCCCCGGCTCGCTGGCCTGCCGCCGGTGGTCAAGGTGCGCTATCTGCTCGAACGCGGCCGGCTGTTTAATTCAAACAAAGCTGCCGATAAGGCGCTGCCTCTGTTTGTTCAGGCCTGGGAACTGGCGGTCGCCAGCAAGCTGCCTTATCTGGCGGTTGATTCTGCGCATATGGCCGGGATCGCGGCGCAAGGGGACGCTGCCGTGGAGTGGAACAGCATGGCGATTGCGTATGCCGAAGCCAGCCCGGACCCCGCTGCCAAACGCTGGCTGGCCTCGCTCTACAACAATCAGGGCTATGCCTTTGAAAGTCGCAAGCAGTACGACAAGGCGCTGGAGCTCTACCAGAAAGCCCTGGCCGAACGACAGAAGCAGGCCAAGCCGGGCGCTATCCGTATTGCCAAGTGGATGATTGCGCATGTGCAGCGGCTGACCGGCAAGCTTGATCCGGCCCTGGCAACACAGAAGGCGCTTGAAGACGAGATGACGGCAGCCAAAGACGTCGATGGCTACGTGTACGAGGAGCTGGCCGAGCTCTATCTGGCCAAAGGCGACAAAGCCCAGGCCCGGCGCTATTTCGGTCTGGCCTATGCCGAGTTGTCCAAAGACGCCTTTCTGGTCCGCGACGAGGCGACCCGGCTGGCGCGCATCAAGCAATTGAGCGAAGGCAGCTGAACGGCAGTGGCGTGTTAAAATTCACGCGTCACGAGTCCTGCAACTTTATCTATCCGGCCGACGGGGCTGAACGATACCTGGTTGTCGTCGGCGGGATGCCAAAACCAAACTCGGCACCTTGATTGGTACCGAACACCCAACCTGAGGATGACATGAGCACCAATATCCCTAGCGATCTCAAGTATGTGGCCAGCCACGAGTGGCTACGCCTGGAAGCCGATGGCACCGTGACCGTTGGCATTACTGACCACGCCCAATCCTTGCTGGGCGACGTGGTGTTCATCGAGCTGCCAAAGGTCGGCGCCAAGCTGGCCGAAGAAGCACAGGCCGGGGTTGTCGAGTCGGTCAAGGCCGCATCGGATGTTTACTGCCCCATTGCCGGCGAAGTTGTCGCCATCAACGAAGCGCTGGAAGGCGCGCCCGAGCTGGCGAATACCGATCCCTACGGCGAAGCGTGGTTCTTCCGCATCCAGCCTGCCAATCCGGGCGATCTGGCCAAGTGCCTCGACGCTGCGGGTTATGCAGCGGAAATCGGCGCCTGAGCCCACGTAATACCCCAAAACCGGCCCCTCAAAACGGCCGGTTTTTGCATTCTGGCAATCCGGTAACCCACCCCCTCGATCAGAGCTGGCCGGGAAGGGTTACACCATGAAGGACTCCTCAATGACTTTCGAATCCCTGAGTTCGCTTGAACAGCACGATGAATTCGTTGGCCGCCATATCGGCCCCGATGCCGCCGAAACCACCGCCATGCTCGCGGCAGTGGGCGCGGCCTCGCTCGACGAACTGGTTGCCCAGACCGTGCCGGCGAATATCCGCAGCGCCAAGCCAATGGCCCTGCCCGCACCGCGCACCGAAGAAGAATCGCTGGCCGAACTGCGCAGCCTCGCCAGCCGCAATGTGATTGCCCGCTCGTATATCGGCATGGGGTATCACGAAACCATCGTGCCGAAGGTGATTCTGCGCAATGTGATGGAAAACCCCGGCTGGTATACCGCCTACACGCCCTATCAAGCTGAAGTATCGCAAGGCCGGCTCGAATCGCTGCTTAATTATCAGCAGATGATCATTGACCTGACCGGGCTGGAACTGGCGAATGCCTCCTTGCTGGATGAAGCGACTGCCGCTGCCGAAGCCATGGCGATGGCCAAACGCATCGCCAAGAGTCAATCGAATGCCTTTTTCGTCGATGCCGGAGTGCTGCCACAGACGCTGGATGTACTGCGTACCCGGGCGGCGGCCTTTGGCTTCGAGCTGATCGTGGCTGATGCGGCAACGGCGGGCCAACACGATGTCTTTGGTGCCTTGTTCCAGTATCCGAACGTTGATGGCGACATTCTCGATTTCGCCCCCTTGATTGCGGCAGTTAAAGCCAAGGGCGGCGCCGTGGCCATGGCCTGTGATCTGCTGGCGTTGGTGCTGCTGAAGTCACCTGGCGAGCTGGGAGCAGATATTGCGGTGGGTCTGACCCAGCGCTTTGGCGTGCCGATGGGCTTTGGTGGCCCTCACGCCGCTTTCTTTGCGACCCGTGACGATTACAAGCGCGCCGTCCCCGGCCGCATTATCGGCGTGTCGATCGACAGCAATGGCAAGCCGGCCCTGCGGATGGCCCTGCAGACCCGCGAACAGCACATCCGCCGTGAGAAGGCGAACTCCAATATCTGTACCGCACAGGTGCTGCTGGCCAATATGGCCGGCCTGTATGCGGTTTATCACGGGCCGGATGGGCTGCGTCGTATCGCTCGCCGCGTCAATCGCCTGGCCAGCATCTTTGCGATGGGCCTGAATAAGGCGGGCGTCAAGGTTCTTAACCGGCATTTGTTCGATACAGTGACTTTCGAACTGGGTGATGGCGCCGAGGCGGCCTATGCTGCGGCCCGCAAGGCGGGCTTCAACCTGCGCAAAGTCGGCCAGGGTCGGTTGGGGGCGAGCTTTCACGAGCGTAGCAACCGCATTGATGTGGCCGAATTGTGGCAGGCGTTGCTGGGCCAGAAGGCGGCGGATCTATCGGTGAGCGGGCTGGATGCCGATGCTGCCAATGCCTTGTCGGCCACGATGCTGCGTAGCGACGCCATCCTCAGCCATCCGGTTTTCAATAGCCATCACACTGAAACCGAGATGCTGCGCTACCTCAAGCGCCTTGAAAACAAAGATCTGGCCCTGAATACCTCGATGATTTCTCTGGGCAGCTGCACGATGAAGCTGAACGCCACGGCAGAGATGATTCCGGTGACCTGGCCCGAATTTGGTGAGATTCATCCGTTTGCCCCGGCAGATCAAACCGAGGGCTATCTGCGCATGATTGAGGGCTTGGCCGATCAACTCAAAGCCATTACCGGTTTTGACGCCATCTGCATGCAGCCAAACTCCGGGGCACAAGGCGAATACGCCGGCCTGTTGGCGATTCGTCGCTACCACGAGTCTCGTGGCGATACCCATCGGAATGTCTGCCTGATTCCACGTTCGGCCCACGGAACCAATCCCGCAACCGCGCAAATGATGAGCATGGAAGTGGTGGTGGTGGCCTGTGACGACGCAGGTAACGTCGATGTCGCGGATCTTAAGGCCAAGGCCGAGCAGTATCGTGATCGCCTGTCCTGTCTGATGATCACCTATCCCTCTACGCACGGTGTGTTTGAGGCGGCGATTCGCGAGATTTGTGATGTTATCCATGCCAATGGCGGCCAGGTTTATATGGATGGTGCCAACCTGAATGCCTTGGTTGGTCTGGTCAAACCGGCCGAAATCGGCGCGGATGTCAGCCATATGAATCTGCACAAGACCTTCTGCATCCCGCATGGCGGCGGCGGACCCGGCATGGGGCCGATTGGCCTCAAGGCCCATCTGGCACCGTTCATGGCCAACCACGCTGTTTCGGCCATTCCTGGCCCGCATGAAGGCCAGAGCGCTGTTTCGGCCGCGCCTTATGGCTCGGCGTCAATTTTGCCGATTTCGTGGATGTACATCACGATGATGGGCGGAAGCGGCCTCAAGCGTGCCACGGAAATGGCGCTGCTGAACGCCAACTATCTGGCCAGCAAATTGAAAGATCACTACCCGGTGCTGTACACCGGCGCAAACGGCCGCGTAGCGCACGAGTGCATCATTGACCTGCGTCCGCTCAAGGCGGCGACCGGCATTACCGAGGTGGACATCGCCAAGCGGCTGATGGACTACGGTTTCCATGCGCCGACCATGAGCTTCCCGGTTCCTGGTACCTTCATGATCGAGCCGACCGAGAGCGAGTCGCAGGAAGAGCTGGATCGCTTTGTGGCGGCCATGGTGTCTATTCGCGAGGAAATCCGTCAGGTAGAGCAGGGTGTCTGGCCTGCTGACAACAGCCCCTTGCGGCATGCCCCGCATACGCAGGGTGTGGTGCTCGGCGAGTGGAACCGACCATATAGCCGCGAGCAGGCAGCCTTCCCGCTGGCGTGGGTACGTCAGAACAAGTTCTGGCCAACCGTTGGCCGTATTGACGATGTCTATGGCGACCGCAACCTGGTTTGCAGCTGCCCAAGTACGGATAGCTATCAGTAAAATAACCATCCGTCAGCAAGGCCAGCAGCCTGAAACAACAACGCCACCTGTAGAGGTGGCGTTGTTGTTGGTGGGGCAAGTCTGTGTGGTGCGGTGTCAGGCTAAAGACTTTTCCAGCACAAAGTCATCCATGACAAAGCCACCGCCGATATCGACACAGATTGATTCACGCACGCTAAAGCCGTTGCGCAAGTAGGACTTCATTGCCTTCTCATTACCCTTGTTCACGCACAGGATCAGTGCGCTGCAGCCCGCCTTGCGCGATTCATCAAAGACGTGCTCCAGCAGCCGGCTGCCATGACCTTGGCCGTGCAGATCGGGATGCAGGTATAGCTTGTCGAGCTTCATCTCGGTAGGGCTGTAGCGGAAATAGTTGGCATAACCCACGATCACGCCGTCCATCCACAAGGCGTCCAGCCGATGGCCGACGGTCTCGATTTCTTCTGCCAGCGCAATGGGGTTGTAGCGCTGCGCCAGCATGTAGTCGATCTGCTCATGCGTGATCAGGCCTGGGTAGTGTGCACGCCAGATGACGCCAGCCAGTTCGGAAATCACAGGAATATCTGCCGCTGTGGCAGGACGAATAGCAATGTCGGACATCGTGTGGCTCACTTCAGCTTGCTGTTCATGCAACCGGCACTGGAGCATTCGCGCACCCGATCCTGCAGAAACTGGGCGCGACTGATAGTCGTGGTTGCTGCACAGTCGAGGTTGACGTAAAAGCCTTTGGCGTCTTTGTAGCTGCAGTCCCGATTGCGGTTGGCAATCCACTCCAGCTGGCCTTTCTTCAACAGCTTCTTGCCCTCGTCATCAAGCTGCTTGACCAGCTTGCCGTAGTTCTCATTCAGTTCCTTATCGGCTTGCAGGTATACCTTGTTCAGACAGTACAGATCGTCAAAGTCATTCTTCGGGTTATCGCAGCCAGCCGCTGCAAAGGTAGTGCCGCTAGCCAGTGCCAATAAAGTGGCAATCAACGCAGATTTCATCAGGGCTCCTGCAAGTGAAGGGGGAAAATCAACAGAACCTAACAGTAACGGTGCTGGCCGTGGGCGGCAATATCCGGCACAGGGCAAGCGTCAGCTCGTCGCCCGCCGCGAGAAGTCTCTTGGCCGGAATCCGCACAGGCCAAGGCATGCAAAGTAGATGCCGGCACCGGCGGCACATAGCCCTAGTAGCTTGCTGCAACGTAACCACATTGCACCGGTTTGCCAGCTGCCGAGCCAGTGCGCCCCAAACCAGAGGACAATGGCCATGACTACCACCGCAAACAAAAGTTTTGCCAGAAAGCCGAACCAGCCGGCTGATGGCTGGTAGATGTTCTGCTTGCGTAATGCCCGCAGCAGCAGATAGGCGTTGAGGGTGGCGGCGAGCCCGATAGACAGCGACAAGCCAGCATGGGCAAGCGGCTTGTAAAACAGCAGGTTCATCAGCTGTGTACAAATCAGGGTGATGACGGCGATCTTGACGGGCGTACGCGTATCCTGCCGCGCATAAAAACCCGGCGCGAGGATCTTGACGGCGATTAGTCCCAGCAGGCCGATGCTGTAGGCAATCAGGGCCTGTGCAGTCATGCTGGCATCAAAATCCCCGAACTTGCCGTACTGGAACAGGCTGCCAATCAGCGGGTAGGCCAGCACGGCCAGTGCGACCGCCGCAGGGAGCGACAGCAGCAGGCACAGGCGCAGGCCCCAGTCCAGCATGGCTGAATATTCGCTGCTGTCGTCCTTGGCGTGCAGCTTGGCCAAGGATGGCAGCAAGATCGTGCCCAGTGCGGCACCCAGTACCCCACTGGGCAGTTCCATCAGACGGTCTGCGTAGTACATCCATGACACGCTTCCTTCCCGCAAGGCACTGGCAAACTGGGTATTGATGACCAGGCTGATCTGTGCCACCGATACCGAAAACATCAGTGGTGCCATTTGCTTGATGATGCGCCAGACCGCGGGGTCTTTCCATGCCAGACGTGGCCAGACCAGCATGCCGACCTTGTGTAAAAAAGGCAGCTGAAAGCCAAGCTGCATGACTCCACCCAGTAACGTGCCCCATGCCAGTGCATGAATCGGTATATCAAGATGCGGTGCCAGAAACAGGGCACAGAGAATAGAGGCGACGTTGAACAGCGTCGGCGTAACCGCCGGGACAGTGAAGCGGTTGTAGGTGTTGAGCACACTCCCAACCAGCGAAGCCAGCGAAATCAGAAAGATGTAAGGGAAAGTGATTCGCAGCAAGCTGGTGGCCAATTCGAAGCCGCCTGGTTTTTCGGTCAGGCCATGAGCTGTCAGATAAATCACCCACGGGGCTGCCACCACGCCAAGTATGCTGACCAGCGCCAGGATGGCACTCAGCACCCCTGCAACATCTGCAACCAATATGCGTGTTGCAGTTTCGCCACGCTGATTTTTGTATTCGGCCAGTACCGGGACGAAAGCTTGAGAAAATGCGCCTTCAGCAAAAATCCTGCGTAACAGATTGGGTAAACGGAAGGCAACATTGAAGCAATCTGTAGCCAGGCCGGCGCCAAAATAGCGTGCGATGATGGCGTCACGCACGAACCCGAGAATGCGTGACAGCATGGTCATACTGCTGACACGGGCCAGCATGCGAAGCAGATTCATTGTTTTCATTGAGCAATTGCGGGGCGGCTAGTGTAAGCCAACTTGCCAGCATGCGGGAGGCAGCGTATGATCTTCTGTTTTCTAGAAAAGTCTCTTAATTAGGAGTTCTCGAACAATGGCAAACACTGCACAAGCCAAGAAGCGTGCCCGTCAGGCCGTTGCCGCCCGTGCTCGTAACATGGCGCAGCGTTCCGCTTTCCGTACGGCTATCAAAAAGGTATTGAAGGCGATCGAAGCCGGCGACAAGACTGCCGCCCAGGCTGTTTATAAAACTTCGGTGAGCATCATCGATCGTATCGCTGACAAAGGCATCTTCCATAAGAACAAAGCTGCCCGCCATAAGAGCCGTCTGTCGGACGCTATCAAGGCTATGGCCTGATACTCTCCCGATTTGCTGGCCAGCATCGTGAGAAAAAGCCCAGTCATCTGACTGGGCTTTTGTTTTTGGTCAACGCGATATTTTTATGCTGTGTATCGGTGGCCTTGCTCTGCGACTACGTTCGATCAACACAAGCGCTGCAGCCAATTGGCGGCATGCCGTGCCAGCATTATCTCTTCATCCGTTGCAATCACGCACACAGCCACACCTGACCGTACTGTGGCGATATGTTGCGCGTTCGCGGCATTTTTCTGCGGGTCCAGTTCGATATTCAGCCAAGCGAGGTGGTCCACAATCCGGGCACGTATTTCCGGGGCGTTCTCCCCGATTCCGGCGGTAAAGATCAATGCATCCAGGCCACCTAGTGGTACCAGCAGACTAGCAATCTCGCGGGCAGCGCTGAGACAAAACAGCTCGATAGCCTCTTGTGCTTGTGGCGATTCCTCGCCAAGCAACTGCCGCATATCACTGCTGATTCCCGACACCCCCAACAAACCAGACTGCTTGTATAGCAAGTCAGCCGTGTCATCCAGGCTCAAGCCCCCCGTCTGTTGCAGATAGAGCACTACGCCAGGATCCAGCCGGCCGCACCGGCTGCCCATCATCAAGCCATCCAGAGCGGTGAGTCCCATCGTCGAGGCAACGCTTCGGCCATTCTGTATGGCGCAGGCGCTGGCGCCGTTGCCAAGGTGCGCCACGACAACCCGGCCGGGATGGGTATCCAGCACAGTCGGGAGCTGGTCGGCGATGTATTCATAGGACAGACCATGAAAGCCATAGCGCCTGACACCGCGATCATGCCATGAGCGGGGTAGAGCAAAGCGTTGTTGCAGCGACGCTTGAGTCTGGTGAAACGCGGTGTCGAAGCAGGCAATCTGCGGCGTAGTGGGGAGCAATCTGGTCACAGCATGAATGGCGGCCAGTCCATGTGGCTGATGCAGTGGCGCCAATGGGGTCAGACTCTCCAGATAGGCGATTGTCGGCTCGGTGAGTTCAACTGCGCTGGCGTAGCGTTCGCCACCATGCACAATCCGATGGCTGACCACGGCAGGTGCTTTCCCCAGATAGTGGCTGAGCCAGGTCAGTAGACCAGCCAGGGCTTCATTGTGGTCGTTTGCCCGGAAAGATGCCGGAGCCGGTATTTGTGATCCCCTTACCTTGAACTCGGCTTGAGGCCCCCCAATACCCGCAATTTGCCCAGAAAAATGCCGGTTTGGGCCATCCGGATCATAGAGGCCGAACTTGATACTGGAGGAGCCGGCGTTCAGCGTCAGTATGCTGCCCATATCAATTAACCTTGGCATGCAGGATCAGCGCGGCGATCGCGCAGGATGCCTGTCTGGCAGAGGCTGAGTCGGCGCGGCTGGTCAGGACGATTGGCACTTTCGCGCCAAGGACAATGCCTGCTGCCTGGGCACCCGCGAGGTACTGCAGCTGTTTGGCCAGCATATTGCCAGCCTCCAGATTGGGCACTACCAGAATGTCGGCAAGGCCGGCAACGGCGGAGTGAATGCCCTTGCTGGCGGCGGCTTCTGGCGAGATGGCATTGTCGAAGGCCAGAGGGCCATCCAGCGTACCGCCGCAAATCTGGCCGCGATCAGCCATTTTGCAGAGGGCTGCGGCATCCAGTGTCGATTGCATTTTCGAGTTCACTGTTTCCACGGCTGCCAGGATTGCAACTTTGGGTTGAACGATCCCCAAGGTTTTCGCCAGATCAATGGCGTTCTGTACGATGTCGCGTTTCTCATCCAGTGTTGGCTCAATGTTGATAGCGGCATCGGTGATGAAAAGCGGGCGTGGGTAGGCGGGAACATCCATGGCGAAGACGTGACTGATGCGCCGTTCGGTACGCAAGCCTGTCTGGCTGTTAAGCACTGCCGCCATCAGCTCGTCGGTGTGCAGGCTACCTTTCATCAATGCTTTCACCTGGCCACTTCGCGCCAGTTCGACTGCCTGGGCGGCTGCGGCGTGACTATGCGGCACATCAATGACGCGATAGGCGTCCAGATCAATGTCTTCATCGTCGGCGATGGCGCGCAGTTTGGCGAGCGGGGCAATCAGCAGGGGTTCGATCAAACCGGCTGCAGCCGCGTCAATGGCGCCCCGCAATGCCTGGCGTTCGCAGGGATGAACAACCGCCATCGGAATCGCCGGGATCTTGCTGGCATGGGTAAGCAATTGGTTGTACCAGGCTGGGTGAAGTTGGGTGTTCATGATTATTCCTTATCCAACAATGTGATAGCCCGCATCGACATAAAGCCGGCTACCGGTCAGGGCGTGGGCTGCGTCGGACACCAGAAACGCTGCTACTGCACCGATGTCATCAATATCAACCAACTGATGTTGTGGTGCCCGCTCGACCGCTTGTGACAGCAGGTCATCGAAGTGGGCAATGCCGGACGCTGCACGGGTGAGCAGGGGGCCGGGCGACAAAGCGTGTACCCGAATCTGCTTGGGCCCCAGCTCATGCGCAAGGTAGCGGGCGGTGCTTTCCAGCGCAGCTTTCACAGGCCCCATCAAGCCATAGTGGTCGACAACTTTTTCTGCGCCGTAGTAACTCATGGTGAGCAGGGTTCCGCCATGTTGCATCAGTGGTTCGGCAAGCTTCGCCATGCGGATGAATGAATGGCAGGATACGGACATCGCACGTAGGAACCCTTGCTCGGAGCAGTCGATCACCCTGCCGCGCAAATCGTCCATCGGGGCGTAGGCGATGGAGTGCAACACAAAGTCCAGCTTGCCCCAGTGTTGCGTAATGGCGGCAAATACGGCCTCCAACTCGCCTGGATGTTCGACATTGCATGGCATGACCAGCTGAGAATCCAGTGCATCGGCCAGTGGTCGAACAAATGCCTCCGCTTTCTCGTTGAGATACGTGACCGCCAACTCGGCCCCGGCTTTGCGAAAATTCTGGGCGCAACCCCAGGCAATACTCATATCGTTGGCAATGCCGACGACCAGCCCTTTCTTTCCTGCTAAATCTGTCACGACTTTGACTCCAAAGAGGTTTGTCCCATCTGGGGGAATGGATCAGTGTAGGCTTGAATTGATTAAATCAACGTTAAGTGAAATTGATGAAATTCCTGCCTGAAATTTCTGAAATCTGTATTAGTTTGTTCTGATATTTGATGAATTGACGGATATCTTGACGAATTAAAATAATAGAAACTAAAATGATCGCGCTTGATTGAAGTGTTGCTGATATTTTATTTGGTATGGGTCAATTTAATTCGGATATTCGTGTTGACCCCAAGATTATTGCAAAGCAGCAAAACGGCCGGTTGATTTGTATCAAGCGGGTTTGATTTTGCCGTTTTGCCAGACCTGGTTTTATTTTACAAGGTGTCATGGGCCCTCAGAGTCCTGTAGTTAATCGCTAACGAAACCAAATTCGGCAGTTTTGGGCCGCCCGGCATGGGCGGCTTTTCTTTTTATGGTACTGCGGGAGTGATGGCTAGGGCTGCGCATGGCACTTGAAGCCTTGCTGGCGCTTTTGAGATGACTTGCTCTGCTAGCATTTATCAAAGGCCCAGGATTCTGGAGTCACAATGACGGTCTGATTCAATATAAAAGATATTTTGGCCTAAATGAGTACTGAGGAATTGTCAGTCAAATAAGCAGATGTTGAAGGGAGGGGTTTGTGAGTGTAGTGCTTTTGGCTTAATTCAAACAATTTGTGGCACTTCAGGGTGCGTACCAGTGCTTGGCTGCATGGTTGGTGGCAATTACTGACTTGTCTCAAGCAGACGGCGACGGTTGATGCCTTATAATGATAATGTCATTGCTTGAGGCGCCGAAAATCAAGGTCGAATCGGCCTGCTAAGTGGGGTTAGTGCAGGCGCATTAATTTGAGGTAGTCAGGTTCTTCAAGCTCCAGATGTCGGAATTCCGGCGTATTCTCATGGCCTGCTTCAACAACGACCTTGACGTAACGCCCTAGTCGCTTCCAGATTGCAATAGACAGGCGTTCAACAAACAGCGTTTCGGTTTCACCGGCACGGAATGGTGCTTCGGCCATGGCTTCAAGAAAATGGGCACCAGCAATTTCGCGCTGACGTACCCAGGCTGGCGCAATCCAGGCGGTACGTATTGCTGCAAGCGCTTTAGGGACTTCCGCTGTGCCGAGTGGGTAGATGGAGAGATGTACGTGGTAGGCGCGCGACATGGCCGGCTCCCTGGCAGGAGGATTAGTTTGATTATTAACAAGATATTGTCAGACCGGCAAGTTGCTTGGCGACAATTGGCTCTGTAGGTCGATCTGAGAGGGGCGACAAATGCCGATTTGTACCATTGATGGCGTGGAGTTGTATTACGAGGCCGGTCCGCCCGGAAAGCCTGCTTTATTGCTGCTGAATGGCCTGACCATGACAACTGCTGCTTGGGGCTTGCAGACGCCCGTATTTTCCGAGCACTTTCGCACGCTCTGTATGGACTTTCGTGGTCAGGGCAAATCAGCCAGGCCAGAGGCAAGCCAGTACGCACTTTCGCGCCAGGCCGATGATTGCGCGGGATTGCTGGATGCGCTGCAAATCGAAAGTGCTGACGTCATTGGCCTATCCTATGGTGGAATGGTGGCGCAGCATCTGGCTGTAAGGCACCCCGCACGGGTTAGGCGACTGGTTCTGGCTGATACGCTGGCGTGGTCGGATAGTGTGAACCGTCAGATTGCCGATAGCTGGCAACTGGCTATCGAGGCGGGAGGGCGCCGACTGCAATTCGAACTGAGCCTGCCTTTGGTATTTGGCCACCGCTATCTCGCGGCTAATCCTGCTGTGATTCAACTACTGCGTGAGCAGGCGGCAATGGCAGACTGGGAGCCCGTGCGCCGACTCACTCTAGGCGTGCTGGATCATGATCTCCGGCAGCAATTAGCGAGTCTTGCCTGTCCGACTTTGATTGCCGTGGGTGCAGAAGATCGTTTCACGCCTTACCATCACGCCCAGTTGTTGTCGAGTTTGATCCCAGGGGCGCGACTGGAAGTGATTCCTGATTGCGGCCATGCCTCGCCACTGGAGAATCCAAAGGCTTTCAACCAGATTGTGCTAACTTTCCTCCGTTAATTTGATCGAGCCGAGCGTAGCAATGACTCCTCCAGATATTTCCGGCACTTTGCCGCGCATTTTGGTGACCGACGATTCCCGCATTGTTCGGGCAACGGTTAAAAAACACCTGTCTACAAGTTTTGACATTATCGAGGAGGCTGATGGAGAAGCAGCGTGGGAGCGCCTGCTCGCCGATACCACGGTCCAGGTCTTGATCAGCGATCTGTCCATGCCACGGCTGGATGGCTACGGATTATTGGCGCGCGTACGCAATTCTTCTGATCATCGGATCAAGAATCTACCTGTCATCATCATTTCAGGTGAAGAGGAGGGCGAAGCCAAACAGCTGGCAGTAGATCGCGGTGCTAACGACTTCATTACCAAGTCAACCGACAGGGCTGAGATGATTGCCCGGGTTTCGGCGGCTGCCCAGCTATCCAAAACGGCGCGGGAGCTGCATGCCACACAGGAAGTGCAGACCAAGACCGCTACGACAGATGCCGTTACCGGACTGGGAACTCAGCATTTGCTGGAGTTGGAAGGCGGCAAAGCTCTCGCGTTTGCACACCGTCATCATAGTGAGGTCACGTTACTGCTGATTGAGATTGATGCTTTTGCTGAGGTTGCCAAGCAGATTGGAGACGCGGTGAGTCAGCAGATGTTGCAATTGCTGTCCAAACTGATGGCATCCAAACTGCGAAAGGAAGAGACCCTGGCGCACCTCGAAGAGGCTCGTTTTGGTTTGGTTTTGCCTGGGGCGCGCGTACAGGATAGCCTGGTGCTGGCTGATCGCCTGAAGCAGACCATCGCTGCCGCTCGGATCAACTACAAAGGCCAGCAACTGAAGGTAACCGCCAGTGTCGGCGTTGCAAATTCCGTCATCGATGGGGTGAAAGACATTGTTGGACTGTTTGATGCTTCGATGGCCAGACTGTCCAAGTCTGTAGAGGCGGGGGGGAATCTCGTCAGTGCGCCGGAAGTGCCTGCCGTAAGCTTGCCCCCTTTGCCGTTGGCTGCAGCAATTGAGCAATTACGCTCTGGCGGGGCTCATAAAGTGAAACCCCATTTAGCTACACTGTTGTCTGAAATCAGACCCTTACTTGAATATGCCAATAAAGAATTGGATCTTGGCTGGAATCTAAGCAAATTACCTCGTCCTTGATAATTCAATTGCCGTATCCGGGGGATAAACAAAATTCGCCCGGTTACGGTGCACTGCACCATGTCTCATTCGCCCCACAACTTGCTATATCAAGGCTAAATGAACTTGTATGAGCAATTGATTGAACAACAAAGATTGCAATATGATCTGGCTATTCCACGACTGTTGAAATGACACATTTATCTGGCACGATAAATGCTAATGAGAGTCGTTGATTCGCAGAACCGTCACAGGGAAGGCGACGGGGAAGGTGACAAGACAGCGTTAATTTTAATTGCTGACCTGGGATGAAGTTGATTGCCGTTTTCCCTAGGAAGTTGGGCGTGCTAGGGAACGGTCTTTAGCAAGACTAACCATGTTTGGGGAGATTCCTTGATGAGGATGAAGCAATTAGCGTTTGCCATCGCATCTATCGGCGCAGCCGGTGCAATGATGTCGGTCGCGCACGCCGAGGGAGAGAAAGTAGAAAAGATTGAAGTTACCGGTACCGCGTTCAAGCGCATCGCCAAAGAATCGGCACTACCTGTAACCACAATCAAACGTGAAGACATTGCACGCACCGGAGCAACAACCGCTGCTGAGCTGGTTGGACTGCTTGCTGCCAACAACGGTGGTGGTTACACCGAGGCAAATGGTGTGGGTGATGCTGCCAGCCCTGGTCTGTCCGCCGCTTCTTTACGCGGCCTTGGTCGTAAGGCCACACTGGTTCTACTGAACGGCCGTCGTATTGCTAATCATGCATTTGGTGGCGATTCAGCTGACTTGAACTCCATTCCTCTTTCGGCCATTGATCGGATTGATGTGTTGCGCGATGGCGCTTCTGCCATCTACGGAGCGGATGCCGTGGCCGGCGTTATCAACTTCATTACCCGCAGAGATTATGCAGGCGGCGAAGTTTACGGCTCTGCCGAGCAAACGCAGCATGGTGGGGCAGACAAGGCCCGCGGTAACGTACTGCTAGGCTTTGGCGATTTGGCGACTCAGCGCTTTAATGTTTTCGGTACTTTGGATTTCTCGAATCAGAAGCGTTTGGCGGCAGATCAACGTGACTACATGACAGGTATCCACCCGGAACTCGGTGTTTATAGCGTTTCCGGTCGTACCTTCCCGGCGCGTTGGGCACCAGTTACCAAGAATGCGGATGGTAGCGTTACCAGGAACGGGTCTTATAGCTCTAAAGGCATAGACTGTAATGTCAATCCTGGCACCTTCCCTGGTACCAAATACCCAGATGCTTTCGGTACTGATACCAACTGTTATCAGGATGTTCAACGCTCCGTTGAATATGTTCCGGAGTCCAAGAAGATCAACGGCGTTTTACGTGGTGCGTATCAGTTCACCGAAAATCACCAAGCTTATGCCGAGCTGGTAGCGTCTTCCAACGAATTTACCTACACCATTACACCTACTCCGATCGTCGATGCATTCTCTGGCGCAGGTGGCGCACCTGGTCCGCTCGTGGTGGTGAATGGCAAGTATCTGAAACCTTTGGTTGACAAGGGTCTGCTCAAGCCGGGTGAGAGCATCGCTGTATCTGGCCGTTTACAGGCACTGGGTGGTCGTAAGGAAGAGATCAAGACTGATAACAACCGCTTCATGATTGGTGCGAAGGGGTCATTCGGGAAGGTTGATTACGATGCCGCTTATGTTTACTCCAAGAGCAAGTCGGTAGATACCTATGCGGGTGGTTATATGAACCGCCTGAAAGTTCTGGATGCGTTGGCGAAGGGTTATTGGAACCCCTTCGGCCCCACAGATGCTGCGGACATGGCTGAACTGGCAAAAGCTCAGATCCTCGAAGATGTGCGGATTTCTGATGCCAAGACATCATCGTTCGATTTCAAAGTGTCTGCAGAATTGATGGATCTACCCGCAGGTCCGCTGGGCTTGGCCTCCGGCATTGATTTGCGCAAAGAAGAGCTGAACGATAAGCCTTTGGCGATTCTGAACTCTGGTGATGTATTTGGTGGTGCGGGTGAACAAAAGCCGATTGTGGGTGACCGCGATGTTCGTGCCTTCTTCCTTGAGGCGAATGTACCTATCCTGAAGGATCTGGAAGCCCAGCTTGCCGTGCGTCATGACCACTACAGTGACTTCGGCAATGCAACCAGTCCTAAAGTATCGGTTCGCTGGAACCCCACAAAGGAACTGTTGTTCCGTGGATCCTGGGGTAAGGGTTTCCGCGCGCCTTCATTGCCGGAGCTCCTGAATCCTGACTCGTTGAGTAATGCAGGGACTGCATTCAACGATCCTCTGCGCTGCGGCAAAGCCGGCTCTGATCCAGATTATGATTGCGGTGAAGATCTGAACCTGCAGTTCAATACTCTGAATGGCGGTAACCGCAACCTGCAACCTGAGAAGTCCAAGCAGTGGACTGCCGGTATTGTATGGGAGCCAAACAGCGCATTCTCGGCCGAAATTTCGTACTGGAACATCCGCATGGAAAACCAGATCGACATCTTGTCCGATGCTGATATCGCTGCAGATCTGATCGATGGTTGCAAGAAGGGGTATTGCAGCTATATCGTCCGGAATGAGCAGACCGCTGCAGACAAGGCTGCTGGCTTGCCAGGCAAGATTAAGTACATCAACCAGAAGTATCAGAACTTGGCTGAAACCGCGACGGCTGGTTGGGACTTTGACTTGCAATACCGCATGCCTCGTACACCGTTGGGTCGCTTTACAACGCGCCTGTCCAGCACGCTGACTGACAAGTACGATCAGACACTGCAAGGTCAGACTACAGAGAACAAACTGGGCAAATACGAAACCAATGGCGGAACGGTTATTCGCTGGAAGCACTACCTGTCCATGAATCTTGAAAATGGTCCTTGGTCTGGTACGGTTGGCGTTCAGTACACTGGTGGTTTCCGTGATCAGAACAACGAGTTGGACAAGGAAGGTAATGAAATCCTGACCAACCCGAAAGATCCGAAGAGCACCATCGTTCGTAACGTAGGATCTATGACCACTGTCGATTTGTCGGGCGAGTACAAAGGGTTCAAGAACACCGAAATTTCTTTCGGTATCAAGAATCTGTTTGACGTAGATCCACCGTCTTCCAATAACTCGGAAATCTGGTCACCAGGTTGGGTGAAGGATGTGCACGATCCACGCGGTCGTCGCTATGCCTTGTCTGTGAAGTATAAGTTCTGGTAAGTCGGTGTACTGACCAGAATGTTAAAAGCCACATCCCAAAGGGTGTGGCTTTTTTCTTTATGGATTAACGAACGATGATGATTTGGTTATTACATCGTCCATTGCCGAGCCAGAGTTCAACCATCATATCGATTAGTAATCGGGTAGCGCCAATCTTTTCCAAAGCCTCTCGGTGTAATGCGCACGCCAATAGCTGCTTGTCTGCGCTTATATTCATTGATTTTTAATAAGCGCGTTACCCGTAATACATCAGCGGTATTAAATCCGGCCGCAATGATTTCTTGCTGTGACTGATTTAATTCCACGTAACGTTCCATAATGGCATCGAGGATGTCGTATGGGGGCAGAGAATCCTGATCTAGCTGATCCGGGCGTAATTCAGCAGTGGGTGGTCGAATGATTATCCGTTCTGGAATGATGTTGGAAATGGTGTTGCGATAATTGGATAGTTTATATACCAACGTTTTCGCTACATCCTTCAATACGGCAAATCCACCTGCCATATCACCATATAAAGTAGCGTAGCCCGTGGTCATTTCCGACTTGTTGCCGGTTGTTAAAACCAATCGTCCTGTTTTGTTGGAAAGCGCCATGAGTAAGGTGCCTCGGATGCGGGCCTGCAGATTTTCTTCCGTCGTATCGGGCGATAAGCCAACAAATTGGGGGGCCAATGCAGAGAGAAATTCATCAAATATCGGTTTGATGGCAATTTCATCGTACTGAACACCAAGGCGGCCAACCATATCGCGTGAATCCGCCAAGCTAATGTCTGCCGTATATTGGGAGGGCATCATGACAGCACGGACTTTGTCTGCACCCAGTGCATCAACGGCTATCGCAAGTGTCAATGCTGAATCTATTCCCCCTGAAAGGCCGATAATTGCGCCAGGAAAACGATTCTTTCCAATATAGTCTTTTACGCCAAGCACCAATGCCTCGTATACACTTGCGACCTCGGATAACGGCTCGCATTGATGGATGGAGGGAACCAGATCGTTGTTGCTGTATTCAATAAAGGCTAATTCTTCGCGGAAAGCCGGTAATTGTGCAACGGCCTTACCCTGTTTATTCATGGCAAATGAAGCGCCATCAAAGACCAATTCATCCTGCCCGCCGACCATATTGCAGTAGATAATGGGTAAGCCAGTTTCTTCAATTCGCTGCTGGATGATGTTTTGGCGTACACCCTGCTTATTCATGTGAAAGGGTGAAGCATTTGGCACGAGTATTAATTCTGCACCCATCTCTGCAGCTTCACTGGCGGGATCTACCCACCAGATGTCTTCACAAATCAGCAACCCAATTTGAGTGGTCGAACCATCTCGATTCTTGTGTTCAAATACACAGGGGCTAATACCGGGGGAAAAATAACGACATTCGTCGAATACCTCGTTATTGGGTAATACCATCTTTTGATAGCGAGCCAGAACGCGCCCGTCCCGAATTACGGTAGCGGCATTGTATCGTTCCTCTCCACTCCATTCAGGATGGCCGACAATCAAGGTTATTCCGTCTACGGTGTCTATCAGCCGCCCGATTTGTTCTTTGACGCCTTGATAAAAACTTGGGCGAAGTAACAAATCTTCTGGGGGATAGCCGCAAATTGCCAGCTCAGGTGTCAGTAATATATCCGCCCCTGCTTGGGTTGCTTCGGTTGCCAGGGCGATAACTTTATCGGTATTGCCTTGAAGGTCACCGACAATCGAATTGAATTGGGCTATGGCGATTTTCATGGCTTCTTATAGTCTGGAGGTGGGGGGCTTGGAAACGAGCTGGGCTAGTGCCCGGCATAGATCAGAAATAAAGCTGGCCTTTTTCCGAGTTCAGGCTTTTCCTGCTTTTTCCAGCTGGCAATGGTTCTGGAAATGATCTGCTCGGTTGGTGTGGTCAAATCGCAGGCTACGGCGAGCAGTGTGTCGGGTCGGCAAGTGTTCAGCAGCGCATCCAGCAGGGCCATGTTGCGATAAGGGGTTTCAATGAACAGTTGAGTTTCCTGATGACGTCGGGAGTCGCCTTCCAGTTCTTTCAGACGACTGCTACGCGTTTGGGCATCGGTAGGTAAATAACCGTGAAAGCGAAAACGCTGGCCTGATGCGCCAGATGCCATGAGCGCCAGCAGAATAGATGACGGGCCAACGAGTGGAATGACGCGGATATTCTGTTCATGCGCGAGTCGCACTAACTGGGCACCGGGGTCTGCGACACCAGGGCATCCAGCCTCAGAGATCAAGCCGACATCCTTCCCTGCGAGAAGCGGGGCTAGCAGAGGGCGCAATTCTGCTTCTTGAGTATGTTCGTTAAGTGTCGCCATCTCGATCTCTGCGATGACGCGGTCAGGGTCATAGGCTTTGAGGATTCGCCGTGCAGTTTTTGCGTTCTCGACGACCCAGTGATTCAAGCGATTGGCAATCAAGCGCACGTCTTCCGGCAACATGGATGGTAACGCGCAATCTCCCAATGGGGCGGGTACCAGATAGAGAGTGCCAAGTGTGGTCATAAAATCGGAAAGCCTTCGTTTTGCAGCATGGTGACGAGTGTGATGAGTGGTAAACCAATCAGAGCCGTTGGATCTTCACCTTCCATACGTGCGATCAGTGCTACGCCCAGCCCCTCGGTCTTTGCACTACCGGCACATTGATATGGCTGCTCCTTCTGCAAATACGCTTCGATTTGAGCGTCGCTGTAATCTCGCATGTTCACGAGATAGGGCACCTCGGCACGCTGAATGGTATCGCGAGCGCTGTTATATAAGCAGAGGGCTGTGTGAAAAACCAAGGTGCGTCCGCGCATGGCCTGCAGCTGCTTGACCGCATTGACGTGATTACCGGGCTTGCCGAGCTGGATGCCGTCTAGTAACGCTACCTGATCCGACCCAATGATGAGCGCTCGAGGATAGTGTTTTGCAACCGAGCGAGCCTTCACCTCAGCAAGACGCGAAGCGGTTTCTGCTGCAGATTCTTCCGCTAGTGGCGTTTCGTCGCAGTTCGGTGCCGATACCTCAAATGGAATCTGTAACCGGGACAGCAGTTCGCGGCGAAACGGCGAGGTAGAGCCTAAAATGAGCGGCAATGAGGATGTGCTGGTTACCATGGGGATAAGTCTTTGACACGGAAAAGGCTTCAATTATATCATCCACCGTTTACCGTCTTCCTTATTGCTATGTCCTCAAGTCAAAAATCGAGTTTCGGCTTCGAAACCGTCTTCGACAACGGGGAATTTGCCCGGCAAGGTCGCAAGATTACCGGCAAGCTTTCCGTGGTAGATATGCCTCGGGTTGCTGATAGTGTTGAGAAGGTAGAGCCTTTCGAATTTTCCTTGTCTGGCGCGATGGATCGTTTACAGCGACCTGTTCTGGATCTGTCGCTCTCTGGGAAAGTTTGGCTCCAGTGTCAGCGTTGTCTGGAGCCGGTAGATTGGCCAATCAAGGTTGAGACGCGCTTCACTCTGTTTTCTGACGAGTCGAAGCTCGACGAAGCGGAACAGGAAGATGAAGAGCTTGATGGATTGCTGTTTGACCGCGAGTTCACGGTTTTGGCGTTGATTGAGGATGAAATACTGTTATCTCTTCCCTATTCGCCAAGTCATGCTGCCTGTCGGTCTGATGCGGATGTCAAGTTGAAGGCCGACAAGCCGAATCCATTCGCCGTGTTAGCACAGCTCAAGCTAAAATCTTCCGGTGAATAAGGTTGATGCCTGAAATGCTTGGCATTTCAGGCATGCTGGTTTTGAATTCGATGTATTTAATAGACTTGCAGGAGTAATAAACATGGCTGTTCAACAGAATAAGAAGTCCCCTTCCAAGCGTGGCATGCACCGTGCGCATGACTTTTTGACCGCTCCCGCCCTGGCTGTTGAGCCAGTTACTGGTGAGGCCCACCTGCGTCACCACATCAGCCCGAATGGCTTTTATCGTGGCCGTCGTGTGATTAAGGCGAAGGGCGAGTAATGTTCGCCTGTCACGGCAGTCGGCATCTTTTGCAGGTGTGTCTGCCGTGGATATCACAGTAGCAGTAGATGCGATGGGCGGTGATCATGGTACTCATGTCACCGTCCCCGCAGTCTTGAAGTTTCTCAAAGCTCATCCAGAGGCCAATGTAGTTCTAGTTGGTTTGAAAGATGCCCTTGAAGCCGAGTTGCGTGCACGACATGCCGTAACTGGTCCTCGCCTAAGAATTCATCATGCAACAGAAGTTGTGATGATGGATGAATCCCCCCAGTCTGCGCTAAAGAACAAAAAAGATTCTTCTATGCGGGTTGCCATTAATTTGGTGAAAACCGGGGAAGCGCACGCCTGCGTATCAGCTGGCAACACGGGTGCATTGATGGCCACTGCGCGTTTTGTGCTTAAAACGCTTCCTGGCATTGAGCGTCCTGCTATTGCCAAACTTCTACCATCAATGCGTGGTAGTACCTGTGTATTGGATTTGGGGGCGAATGTTGATTGCACTCCTCAGCAGCTTCTCCAGTTCGGCATTATGGGGGCGACGCTGGTATCAGCTTTGAATCATCAGCCCAATCCAAGTGTTGGTTTGCTGAATATTGGATCCGAAGAGATCAAGGGCAATGATGTTGTAAAGCAAACGGCAGACCTGCTTCGAAATAGCCAGCTTAATTTCCACGGTAATGTCGAGGGTAACGATATCTATCGTGGTGTTGTAGATGTCGTTGTTTGCGATGGATTCATGGGCAACATTGCACTGAAGGCATCTGAAGGTATTGCAAAGATGCTGGGACAGTTCCTGAAAGAAGAATTTACGAAGAGCTGGTGGCGTAAGCTCTTGGCATTAGTTGCTTACCCAGTGTTATCCAGCCTCAAGCACCGGGTGGATCCTAGGCGATATAACGGGGCGAGCTTGTTAGGCTTGAGGGGAATTGTAGTAAAGAGCCACGGCGGTGCGGATGAACTGGCGTTTTATTATGCGCTTGAGCAGGCCGCTGAAGAGGCGAAGTCCGGCGTGTTGCATAAAATCAGTGACATGATGGCTAATGCGGTTGTACCTACACCGCAGGAAAAATCAGTAGAACCACAGTAGTCGTGAATTTGCCCAATCAGCTTTAGACTGTAAAGGCAACGAGGCGCCCCGCTAGATGAGGGCGCCCGATATATAAGGTGCAATGCACCATCCACCCAACCCAAGGAGCAATGCCGTGATGTATTCGCGCATCATCGGCACTGGTAGTTATTTGCCCGCAAGAGTGGTAACCAATGCCGAACTTGAGAGCAAAGTCCGAACCAACGATCAATGGATTGTTGCGAGGACCGGTATTCGCGAGCGAAGGATTGCTGGTGATCATGAGACAACCAGCGACTTAGCTGTAGCGGCTGCCAAGGCTGCCATTGCCAAGTCGGGGATCGCGCCGGAAGAGATTGACCTGCTGATCGTTGCGACAAGTACCCCCGACGTCATTTTTCCCTCTACAGCTTGTATTGTGCAGGACAAGCTTGGTTTGCACGGTTTTCCGGCGTTTGATTTGCAAGCGGTTTGTGCTGGATTTGTATATGCCTTGGCAACCGCAGATCAATTTTTGCGGGCCGGAGGAGCGAAGTGTGCACTGGTAATCGGTGCGGAGGTGTTTTCCAGAATTCTTGACTGGCAGGATCGAAGTACCTGCGTCCTGTTTGGGGATGGCGCTGGCGCTGTAATATTGAAGCGTTCACCTGAGCCAGGAATCATCCAGACTCGGTTAAAGGCGGACGGTCGCTACCGAAATATTCTTACTACACCCGGCTATATCTCGAATGGCCAAATTGTCGGGCATCCGTTTTTAAAGATGGAAGGCTCCGCAGTATTCAAATTTGCGGTCAAAGCACTTGCCGATCTCGCGACCGAGACACTGGAGCTTGCTGGTTTGACTCAAAGTCATTTGCAGTGGCTGGTTCCACATCAAGCCAATATCCGTATTATCGAATCTACCGCAAAGCACCTCGGGCTGGATATGGAACGCGTGGTTGTCACAGTAGACAAGCATGGCAATACATCGGCTGCTTCCATTCCGTTGGCCCTTGATAGCGCTGCCGAACAAGGAAAGTTTTCCTCCGGTGATCTCATCTTGCTGGAAGGAATTGGTGGCGGGTTCACCTGGGGTGCTGTATTGCTTCGGTGGTAATTAAAGGCGCGTTCAAGTTCCTGGCGAGAATAATCAGCAGAACTGCCTGTTTTTATCATGCAGTGTGAGCTGATTTCTATGATCGCTCGTGAAAATGGAGATGTAATGAAATTTGCTTTTGTATTTCCTGGTCAGGGGTCTCAGTCGATTGGCATGATGAAGGGCTTTGAGCAAAGCACTATTGTCCGTCAGACCTTTACTGAAGCTTCAGATGTCCTGAACATTGATCTGTGGAAGATGACGGAAGAAGGTCCAGATGCCGCATTGGGGGCAACGGTTAACACTCAGCCCATCATGTTGACCGCTGGTGTGGCAGTTTACCGGGCCTGGCTGGAAGCTGGGGGAGCCAAGCCAACGGTCATGGCAGGACATAGTCTGGGAGAGTATTCTGCTTTGGTTGCTGCGGGAGCCATTACATTTACGGACGCTGTCGAGCTAGTCCGTTTGCGTGCCGTGGCAATGCAGGAAGCTGTACCGGAGGGGCTGGGTGCCATGGCTGCCGTGCTTGGGATGGATGATGCGCTGCTGATCGAAACCTGCCGGGACGCTGCCAAGGGTGAAGTGTTGCAGGCTGTGAATTTCAATTCCCCTGGTCAGGTTGTTATTGCAGGTGACAAAGCCGCAGTGGAGCGCGGTATTGAGCTTTGTAAAGAACGCGGGGCTAAACGAGCCATTCTCCTACCTGTTTCCGTGCCATCGCACTGCGAGTTGATGCGCCCTGCTGCGGCGCGACTTGCCGAGAAATTAGCCAACGTGACTGTATTGAGTCCTGTCATACCAGTTCTGCACAATGCAGATGTGATCAGCGTGACCGATCCTGAAGCGATCAAAGATGCCTTGGTTCGCCAGCTGTATTCCCCTGTTCGTTGGGTCGAGACGATGCAAGCGGTTGCTGCAATGGGGATTACACAGATGGCGGAGTGCGGCCCCGGCAAAGTGCTGGCGTCGCTAGCCAAGCGAATTGACCCCGCGCTTGCTGGGTCGGCTTTGACGGAGCTCGGAAGTTTTGAGGTGTTTGGACAGAAAATTTCGGCATGAGATGCTGAGACATCCGCAATGCTGTGGCCGCCTCGGTGTGTGGGTCATGGATGGTACTCAATAAAGGAGTCTGCATGGATTTGCAAGGAATGGTAGCGCTGGTGACCGGCGCCTCACGCGGTATTGGTGAAGCGGTGGCTAAAGAGCTGGCCAGGCAAGGAGCTATTGTCGTTGGGACGGCGACATCTTCAGCTGGCGCGGATGCGATTTCGACTTACTTGGCCGAGTTCGGTGGTGTGGGTATGGCGCTTGATGTAAACAAGCCTGAAGAAATCGAAAGTGCTTTGAATACGATTACCACTAAGCATGGTGATATCGGTATTTTGGTCAACAATGCCGGGATTGCTCGTGATCAATTACTGATGCGCATGAAAGAGGAAGATTGG
The DNA here is from genome assembly GCF_030129945.1 of Parachitinimonas caeni. Taxonomy (GTDB): domain Bacteria; phylum Pseudomonadota; class Gammaproteobacteria; order Burkholderiales; family Chitinimonadaceae; genus Parachitinimonas; species Parachitinimonas caeni. The sequence goes on along the minus strand of NZ_JARRAF010000006.1, from coordinate 111,603 downwards.
GATGCGGTAATGGACACAAATTTGCGTTCCGTTTACCGTTTATCAAAAGCGGTTTTGCGTGGAATGATGAAGGCAAGGCAAGGCCGGATAATTAGTGTTGCATCGGTAGTCGGTAGTGCAGGTTCTGCAGGGCAGACGAATTATGCTGCGGCAAAGGCCGGTATTATGGGGTTTACGCGCTCTTTGGCGCGGGAAGTTGGCAGCAGAGGAATTACGGTCAATTGTGTTGCGCCCGGTTTTATCGATACAGATATGACGCGTAATCTACCGGAGGAATATCGCGCCAAATTAATTGGGCAGATTGCTTTGGAAAGATTGGGCTCTCCACAGGAGATTGCCGATGCTGTCGCTTTTCTTGCAAGTAAACGTGCTGCGTATATTACAGGCACGACTTTGCATGTAAATGGCGGTATGTACATGAATTAATTTGTTATTTAAGTTTTTGTGGTTGCGGTTCGCGCCGCAGCTTATTTTTGTTAGAATGCCGTCGGTTTTTGGCAATCCATAACGAAAGGTTTGGGTCAGAATGGAAAACATCGAACAGCGCGTTAAGAAGATCGTTGCTGAGCAACTGGGCGTAAACGAAGCAGACATCAAGAACGAGTCTTCTTTTGTTGAAGACTTGGGTGCTGATTCGCTTGACACCGTTGAGCTCGTAATGGCACTGGAGGAAGAGTTCGAGTGCGAGATTCCTGACGAAGAAGCAGAGAAGATCACGACTGTTCAGCAGGCAATTGACTACGTGACTGCTCACGTCAACAAGTAAGTTTGAATGCTTGCCACTTTGGTGGCAGCAGGTTTACTTACCGGTTTGCCGCGAGACCTCTGACGCACCGTGCTGGTTTCTCCGGCATGTGTTTCAGAGGTCTTGTTACATTTGCACCCGCTGTATGTGGCGAATTACACCGCATGTGGCCTATCAATTGCTATGGAGACCATTGTGTCCAAACGCAGAGTCGTCGTTACCGGCCTGGGCTTGATTTCCCCAATTGGCAACGATGTCGCCACCGGCTGGAAGAATCTTCTTGCTGGCCAATCTGGCGTAACCAGAATTACCCGTTTCGATGCCAGTGATCTTGCCTGCCAGGTGGCGGCCGAGGTCAAGGGCTTTGATGTATCACAATACATGACGGCGAAAGATGCTCGCCGCATGGATCTCTTTATGCATTACGGCATTGCTGCGGGCCTGCAGGCGGTAGCGGATGCGGGACTGGATGCCGCAGGCTACGACCCGACCCGCATCGGGGTGAATATTGGGTCGGGCATCGGTGGCCTCGGTCTGATTGAGGATACCGATGGCGTGCTGCGTGATCAGGGACCTCGCAAGGTAACCCCGTTTTTCATTCCTGGTTCGATCATCAACATGGTCGCTGGCCACCTTTCGATCATGAAGGGTTTCAAAGGCCCGAGCTACGGTATCGTGTCAGCATGTACGACCGGCGCACATTGCATAGGCGATGCGGCACGTATCATCGCCTATGGCGATGCCGATGTGATGGTGGCGGGTGGAGCGGAGTCGGCAATTACCCGATTGGGGATAGCTGGTTTTGCCGCAGCTCGTGCGCTCTCCACCCGTAATGATGATCCGGCGACCGCTTCGCGCCCTTGGGATGCTGGCCGCGACGGTTTCGTCATGGGAGAGGGGGCAGGTGTGCTGGTTCTTGAGGAGTACGAGCAGGCTAAGCGGCGTGGCGCCACCATTTATGCGGAACTCGTGGGCTTCGGCATGAGTTCGGATGCGCATCACATGACTGCGCCTTGTGAAGATGGAGAGGGTGCGGCGCGTGGCATGGAAAATGCTCTACGCGATGCCAGGTTGAACCCAGATCAGATCGATTATGTAAATGCCCACGGCACCTCCACACCGCTAGGGGATACGGCTGAGACAATTGCCATCAAGCGTTGTTTTGGTGACCACGCCAAGCGGTTGGCGGTGAACTCCACCAAATCTATGGTGGGGCATTTGCTGGGCGGCGCTGGGGGGGTGGAGGCGGTGTATTCCGCGTTGGCTATACACCATCAAGTGTCGCCACCAACGATCAATCTGCACGAACCAGACCCAACCTGTGACCTGGATTACGTCGCCAATGAGGCGCGCAGCATGAAGATTGATGTAGCGATTTCAAATTCTTTTGGTTTTGGTGGCACCAACGGTACTTTGGTGTTCCGGCGTATTTGACCTTATCCGAATAGAACAAACCGCCACGGGTGTGGCGGTTTTTTTTCGTCCTGCGGGTCGAGAGCGACCTGCCATGCAAACGCCAAACTTTGCAGTGGCTCGCGTTACAATTCACATATGCATACCGAATCTCTTACTTTTGTTCCTGACTTGCTGTCTTTGGCGGCAGGCTCTCCCGCCAATTTTCCCTATCTTTTACAGTCTTCAGGGGAAACGGGGTGGGACATTCTGTTTGCCTTGCCCGCGTCTATGGAGATCTTTGACCGGCAATCTGCGTCTCGGTTGACGCAGACTTTGGAAAATATCCGCGTTCAACCAGACTGCAAGCAACAAACCTTGCCGTTTCGTGGCGGTTGGTTTGTGTACTTGGGGTATGAGTGGCTGGAGCAGCTGGAGCCCTCGGTGGTTGCCCGTTCTGAAGCAGACTTTCCACTGGCTTTGTTGGCGAGGATTCCAGCGGCTATCTTGGTTAACCGAGCGGATTGTACGGCCCACTTGATCGCCGAAACCCCCGAGCTACTTGCGCTACTCAAGACCAAGCTGAATCACCAACCCTTTCAGCCGCAGCCGATTACCTTGCAGGCATTATCTGAAGACACCCCTGAGCGTTTTCTGACCGGCGTGTCGCGATGCAAGCAGTACATCCGTGAAGGCGATGTGTTTCAGGTGAACCTATCGCGCGGTTGGGATGCCACGCTCGGTAGCGAGATTAGTGCCTTCGACCTTTACGGACGTTTGCGTCAGGCCAATCCGGCGCCTTTTTCCGCTTATGTTGACCTAGGTGGACAGCAGATTGTCAGCTCTTCACCTGAGCGTCTTGTAAGAATCGATACCAACGGGCTGGCGGAGACGCGTCCCATTGCAGGAACACACCCACGGCATGCCGACCCTTTGGAGGATGAGCGGCAGAAACAGCGCTTGCTGGCTTCCAGTAAAGAGCGAGCCGAGCACATCATGTTGATTGATCTGGAGCGCAACGATCTGGGCCGGTTGGCGACGCCTGGCACGGTCAAAGTGGATGCTTTGATGGATGTCACGACCTATGCGTTCGTCCACCATATCGAGTCTACGGTCAGCTGCCAGGTGCGACCTGGCACCAATATGGCGGAGGTGATCCGAGCCCTTTTCCCGGGTGGCACCATAACGGGTTGTCCCAAGGTGCGTACCATGCAGATCATTCGGGAGTTGGAGGACAGGCCGCGGCATGCTTATACCGGCAGTCTGGGGTACATCAATCACGATGGCAGTATGGATCTGAATATTCTGATTCGTACCTTCATGCAAAGTGGGCAACAGCTGTATTTTCGTGCAGGGGCGGGTATCGTCGCCGACTCTGATCCCGAGCGGGAGTTGAATGAAACCCGTGCTAAGGCCAGGGGCCTGCTACGTGCCTTGGGAGTACAGGCTTGATGCCGAGCTGGGCGGTAGATGGCGTGCCAGGTGGGGCAGTGTTCCCTGGTGATCGTGGTCTTGCTTATGGGGATGGCGTATTCAGAACGCTTCGCTGTACAGAGGGCACTCTGTGGTTCTGGGAGCGCCAATTCGCCAAGTTGCAGCACGATGCCACTCGCTTGGGCTTAATCTGTCCACCCGCAGCGTGTTGGCTGAATGACTTGCAGCAATTCGAGATTAGTCATGCAGTGGTCAAGCTGATGCTGACGCGTGGTGTCGGAGCTCGTGGCTATGCCAGTTCGCCTGATCAGGCTTGCACCCGCATTGTCACAATCAACCCCTTGCCTCCTTTAAGAGAGCAGCCGGCGGTTGTTCGGATTTGTGACTGGCGTTTGTCGCTGCAACCCTTGTTGGCGGGTGTAAAGCACCTCAATCGACTGGATAGCGTAATGGCGCGTCGCGAATGGGATGATGTGGCGATCGAAGATGGCTTGATGCTGGCGGGAAAACAGGAGGTGGTAGAGGGTGTGGCTAGCAATTTATTTGCGCGCTTTGGCAACGAGCTTCGGACTCCCGATTTGAGCCTGTGTGGCGTTGCAGGTCTGACCAGAGACTTCGTGCTGGAGCACGCTGACAGCGTAGGTCTGGTGCCGAAAATTCGATCAATTGATCTCGAAGACTTGCCGCAGGCGGATGAGCTGATGCTCTGCAATAGCGTAGTCGGCATCCGGCCAATTGCTGTTTGTGGCCCATATCGCTGGAATGATTTCGCGACGGCACAGGCACTGCAGGCGCAGTGGCAACGGACTGGCCCACTGCAGGGGCATCGCATCAGCTGTCGATGAGAGGCAAAAAAAGCGCCGACCAGTTTCCTGATCGGCGCATTCGCTGCCTTGCTGTACTAACAGTTGGTTCGAACAGATTGCCTGCAAATAGTTCTGTTCGGTATTCCCTAACTTGTGCCACCCGGTATTCCAGCCACGGACCGGTAACTACTCTCCCAGATACGCCTGCTGAACCCGCTCATTGCTAAGCAGGGCTTCAGCGCTATCTGCCACGGTGATTTTTCCACTTTCCATCACATATCCGCGTTGGCAGGTTTGCAATGCCAGCTTGGCGTTTTGTTCCACCAGCAGCATCGTCACACCTTCCGACGCAATCATGCGAATGATTTCAAAAATCTTCTGCACAATGATCGGTGCCAGGCCCATCGAGGGTTCGTCCAGCAGCAGCAGTTTGGGACGGCTGACCATAGCCCGACCAATCGCCACCATCTGCTGTTCTCCGCCAGACAGGGTGCCGGCGAGCTGCTTGTGGCGTTCTTTCAAACGGGGGAATAAACCATAAACCCGTTCGATGTCGGCCATGATCTGGACCTTGTCGTTGCTGCGATAGCCCCCCATCAGCAGGTTCTCTTCAACCGTGAGCCGGCTGAAAATACCTCGACCTTCCGGCACCAGTGCCAACCCGCGCTCTACATAGTTGTAGACCGGGATCTGAGCCATATTGGCGCCATCGTAGACAATCGAGCCCTCGGTTGGCTTGATCATGCCGGCCAGTGTCTTCAGGGTCGTGGTTTTACCAGCGCCATTGGCGCCGATCAGGGCAACCAGCTCCCCTTGCTTGATGTGCATATCAATGCCTTTGACAGCATGAATGCCACCATATGCCACTTTCAGCTGTTTGACTTCAAGCAGATTGGTACTCATTCCGGCGCGACTCCCAAGTAGGCCTCGATCACACGAGGGTCATTCTTGACTACTTCGGGTACACCCTCAGCAATCTTCTTGCCGTAGTCCAGCACGGCAATCCTGTCACAGAGACCCATCATCAGTTTGACGTCGTGCTCAATCAACAAAATGGTGACGCCGTCTTTGCGGATCTTTTCCATCAACTTCTTCAGGTCGTCGGTTTCTTTGGGGTTCATCCCTGCGGCAGGTTCGTCCAGCGCCAGCAGCGTGGGATCGGTTGCCAGTGCCCGGGCGATTTCCAGGCGGCGTTGATCGCCGTAGGAAAGGTTGCGTGCCAGCTCGTTGTGACGGGCGGCAATACCGACATAATCCAGCAGTTCCTGTGCCCGAGCGTGGATCGCGGCTTCTTCACGCTTGGCTGCCGGGGGGCGGAACACGGCGCCGAATACCCCGGCGCCAGACCGCACGTGGCGACCCACCATGACGTTCTCTTTGGCGGTCATGTTGGCAAACAGGCGGATATTCTGGAATGTCCGCGCAATCCCCGAGCCGACCACCACGTGAGGTTTCTGGCGGAACAAGTCTTTGCCATTGAAGGTGAACTTGCCTTCATCGGGCTGGTACAGACCGGTCAGAACGTTGAACAAGGTAGTCTTGCCGGCGCCGTTAGGGCCGATCAGGCCGTAGATTTCACCGCGTTTGATCGACAGCGAGACATCGTTAAGGGCGTGCAAGCCACCAAAGCGCTTGTGTATACCCTGAATTTCAAGCAATGGTTCAGTCATGGTTGCGCTCCGCATCGGCTACGGAATCTTTTTCCTGTCGGGCGATATCGTCGGTTTTGGGGTGTAGTTCGGCGCGGCGGCGTTTGGATGGCCATAAGCCTTCTGGTCGCAGCAACATGACGAAAATCAGGGCCAGACCGAACATCAGCATACGCACGACTTCCGGATCGATAATCTTGCCGGAGATGATTTTGCGATCAATCAGAGCATTTTGCAGCGGGTTGATCACATCGCGCAGCGCTTCTGGCACAAAGACCAGGATGACCGCGCCGAGAATGACACCCGGGATGTGGCCCATGCCACCCAATACAACCATGCTGAGTACGATGATTGACTCCATCAAGCCGAAGCTTTCGGGCGAGATGAACCCTTGCAGGCTGGAGAACAAGCAACCTGCAACGCCTCCGAAAGAGGCGCCCATCGCAAACGCCAGCAATTTGACGTTGCGGGTATTGATACCCATGGCATTGGCAGCAATTTCGTCCTCGCGGATAGCCACCCAGGCCCGGCCAATGCGCGAATCCTGCAGACGGATCGACACAAAGACAATGAACATGGTTAAAGCCAGGAACAGATAGTAGTACTGATAGAGGGGGGGGATCTCCAGCCCGAACAGGTGCAGAGGCTTTCCGAGTGAATGACCAAACAGGGTAATGGGTTCAATCAGCGTGATACCGCGCGGACCATTGGTCAGGTTGACCGGATGGTTCAGGTTGTTCATGAAGATCCGGATGATCTCACCAAAGCCCAGGGTAACGATGGCCAGATAATCGCCACGTAACTTGAGCGTTGGGGAGCCGAGCATCACCCCAAAGCTGCCGGCTACCAATGCTGCCAGCGGGATGACGATCCAGATGGAGGGTCCAAGTATCCACTCCAGACCGGTGCCTTGTAACAAGGGGACCAGATGCGGCGAATTGAGCAAGGCATACAAGTAGGCCCCGACGGCATAGAAGGCGATGTATCCCAGATCAAGCAGGCCGGCATAGCCCACAACAATATTCAGACCGAGCGCCAGCATGATATAGAGCATGGCGAAGTCGAGGTTGCGAACCCAGGTATTGCCCAGGCCCTTGCCGAAAAGGACTGGCAGTAGAACCAGCGCTACCGCCATCAGAGCGAAGCCAACCAGCGCCCCGGTTCTGGACTGTTTCATCGAGTCGAATGAACTCATGATGGTATCCGTAAGTAAGAGACGAAGGATTGATCAGGCGCGTTCCGCAACCCGCTCGCCAAGCAGGCCGGACGGACGGAACACCAGTACAAGAATCAAGACGGCAAACGCGAAGATGTCTTGATAGTGACTACCCAGGAAGCCATTGGTCAGCGGTCCGATATAACCTGCGCCAACGCTCTCGATCAGGCCCAGGGCGATGCCGCCCAATACCGCGCCTGCCAGGTTGCCAATGCCACCCAATACCGCTGCGGTAAACGCCTTCAGGCCGATCATGAAGCCGATATAGGCATCTGCTCGGGAGTAGTTGGCAGCATAGAGTGCACCCGCTACTGCACCGAGTGCCGAGCCCAGGACGAAAGTCATCGAGATGATGGTATTGATGTTGACCCCCATCAGGCCGGCGACTTCCGGATTTTGCGAGGTGGCTCGCATGGCCCGGCCAAGCTTGGTTTTTTCAACCATGATCAGCAAGCCAGCCATCAGCAGAATCGCTAGAACGATGATGGTGATCTGGATGTTGGTGATGCTGACATCCAGATTAAAGAGTTTGTGGGGAGCGTCCTCGCCGAAGATGGCGGGGAAGGAGCGTGGTGAGCGGCCCCAGATCAGCATTGCGACCTGCTGCAAGGTGATCGAAACACCAATCGCAGTAATAAGGGGGGTAAGTCGTGGCGCCTTGCGCAAAGGGCGGTAGGCGATGCGTTCGATACTGAAACCGAGCACCATGGTGATCGGTATGGCCATCAGCAGGCCAGCAGTGAAGACCAGCGAGCCGGGTAGACCCGGGGCAATGCTGGAAACGAGATTGATACAGGTAATAGTCACCATGGCGCCGATCATGACGACCTCGCCATGCGCGAAGTTGATCAGGCTCAGAATGCCGTAGACCATGGTGTAGCCGAGTGCGATCAGGGCATACATGCTGCCCATGACAAGGCCGTTTACTATCTGTTGAATAAAAGTTTCCACGATTGGTATCCCCTGGGTGGAAGTGATTCTTTATGGTAGCCAAACCCCTCGGCTCGTTTCGCCGATTTTAGTTGTGGGTATCACTGCATTGAGGTCTGGAAAAGGCGGCATCGGCCGATGCCGCCTTAGTAGGTACTACGACAAGAAGCTTATTGCTTCTTTTCTTCCTTCTTGGCTTCTGCTGGCTTGGCTTCAGCAGGTGCTGCGGCTGCCGGGGCAGCTGCGCCGCCTACCGATGCCATGACTTCCCACTTGCCACCCTTAACCTGATAGACGGTTACGGTACCGCCAACCACGTCGCCCTTCTCGTCAAACTTGACCGGGCCGGTTACGCCGCTGTACTCGATCTTGGCGAGTTCTGGCAGGTAAACCTTGGAGTCGGTCGAGTTGGCCTTCTTCATAGCTTCGACCATCAGCATCGTTGCATCGTAGGTGTACGGTGCGTAGATCTGGATGTCGGTGTTGAACTTGGCCTTGTATTTGGTGTTGAAGTCGGCGTAGCCAGGCATCTTGTCCTTGGCGAGGCCAGGCTGGGATGCAAACTGACCTTCTGCTGCGTCACCTGCCAGCTTGATGAATTCGCCGGACTGGAAGCCGTCACCGCCGAGCAGCTTGGCTGCAATGCCCAGCTTCTTCATCTGCTTGGCCATTGGCCCTGCCTGAGCATCCATACCACCGTAGAACACGACATCAGGCTTGGCACCCTTGATCGAGGTCAGGATGGCCATGAAGTCGGTAGCCTGATTGTTGGTGAACTCGCGCTTGACGATTTCTGCGCCCTTGCCCTTGGCGGCCTTTTCAAATTCGTCTGCCAGACCTTGGCCGTAAGCGGTGCGGTCGTCGATGATCGCAATCTTCTTGGCCTTCAGATTATCTACTGCGAAGTCACCCAGAGCCTTGCCCTGAGCAATGTCGTTGGCGATAACACGGAAGGCGGTCTTGAAGCCCTGCTTGGTGTAGTCAGGGTTAGTCGCGGAAGGGGAAATCTGAGGAATGCCGGCGTCAGAGTAGATCTTGGCGGCGGGGATGGTTGTGCCGGAGTTCAAGTGACCGACAACGCCAGCAACCTTGGCATCAACGAAACGCTGGGCTACGGTGGTAGCAGTCTTCGGATCGCCTTGGTCATCTTCCGACAGCAGCTCGAACTTGACCTTCTTGCCGCCGATTTCAACGCCCTTGGCGTTCAATTCGTCGATGGCCAGGCGTGCGCCGTTTTCATTGTCCTTGCCCAAGTGGGCGATATTGCCAGTCAGCGGTGCTGCGTGGCCGATTTTTACAACTGCTTCACCGCCGGCGTCGGCAGGTTTTGCATCAGCAGCTGGTTTTGCTGCATTTGGGTCTTGTTTTGGTTGCTCGGTATTTTGTTGTTGTCCGCATGCAGCCAGAGCTAAAACAGCAGATGCAATAAGGCTATAACGTGCCAAAGTCATGGATGTTTCCCCTTCGTAGAAAGGCTTAGCTTCAGATGAGCTTAAAGAGGCGCATGCCGTTTCTATCTTATTTAGCTAATGTAGCCGAATGCTGAAACGAGCCTGCGCCTAGCGGTAGTGCATTAAGGGCGGTCAATTTCAAACCCCGGCAGAATATTGCCCCGCCATATTAGCCTTGTCAACGTTGCCAAAAATTGGGGATAACCCAGCTTGACGCGGGTTTGGGGGAGATTCGGATATTAGTGTCCGAAGGCTGGTTGCGCCTGCAGATTTCGCGGTTTTTTACAGGCGCAGACACCCGACTAAAATCAAATAAATTCTATTGTCATTTTGCGTTCATACATTCAGGTCAACTTGCTGTAAGAATCCGGCTTTTCCGTCCTCGCTAAGATAAATTCCGTTGCGCCGCAACATTCCATTTTCCTTATTTTTATCATCGCGTAATGAATAGTTGCCTTCACTGTTTGCAAGATTGAGTGCGCCGATATTTGCTTCCTTTAAACTCAATAACTTGTCTTCATCTGGATGTTTTATCCAAATCCTTAAACGGCCCCAAATTGAATCTTGTTCGTCAATCCAGCCATTCTTATCGTCGTCGTATTGGGCAAGATCCTGAAATCCATTCCCACTTTTTGCGCCGAATAATTCCTGGCCATTGTCGATTTTTCCATTCTTATCAAGGTCAAGCGCCAGGAAGCCGCTACCGCGCAGCAGCGTAGGCAGAGCTTCGGTGCTGCCGTCTGCATCCAGATCAAAGTGGAAGACTTTGCCGCTGAGTCCAACGCCTTTACCGTCAAGGTTTACAACCAGAGGATCTTTACGGGTGGGGGTTGGCTGAGGGCCCACGGTGACCAAGGTGTCTTCCCGATAGACGCGTTGCATTTGCAAGGCTGCTTTGAACTCGATCTCGCGACCGTCTGTTGTGACGACCTTGCCTTGGGCTGCAAAGCTCAACGACTCGCTTTCCTCGTAATGGCGCATATAGGTCAGCGACTGGGGCGACTGGCTGCTCATGGCTTCGGCCATGACGGTTTCGCGTTCGTAGTTGGTTTCGGTGGTGAGGTCGATTTTGGCAATGCTGATTTTCTCACCGGTCAGCGACTCAATCAGTGTCTTGATCAGCATGGAGCGTGGATCGGAGTCCATCAGATCGTCGCTGTCGATCGCTTCAGTCTTTCTGGTATCGCTGACCTCTGGCGGCCGTCGGCCACTCAGGGTCACTCGGTCCTCAAAGGAGGGGGCGGGCAGAACCGGGGTCGGGCGTGGCATGGCAATGGCACGTTGAAATTCCGCCTGGTGTGCCGAGTGCTGGCTGGATAAGGCCAGCTTTGATTGGTCGATGATCATGTAACACCTCCCATGAGGTGGTTGGGTGACAGGATGACGTGGCTCGGAGTGGTGAGGAGCGTCGGTGGGCTTTGATCCTATATCGGCAGCTGTGGCGAACCCTTGATGCCGTTGGTCGGTTGGCTATCTACAACTCAGGGATGTCTATATGCATAGTTGGCCCGGCGAGGCCTTGCAACGACAAGGCGTGATCAACATGTCAACGGCGCCTAAATGCGGCCTTGTTCAGCCAGTGAGACGGCTTCACTACCCGTGACGATGAAATGGTCGAGCAGGTCGATGTCGAGTAGGGCCAGCGCAGACTTGAGGTGCCGGGTGAGACTGACGTCAGCTTCACTGGGTTCTGCGAGTCCTGAAGGGTGGTTATGGGCGACGATCAGTCCTGCCGCATTGTGCTGCAAGCAACGTTTAGCGACTTCCCGTGGATAAATCCTTGCCTCACGAATGCTACCGGCAGCCAGTTCTTCACTCACCAGCAAGCGATGCTGGCTGTCCAGAAAAAGCCCAACAAACACTTCCCTTTGCTCTGCGCCCAACCACAGGCGCAGGTACTCGCGCACTGCGGCGGGTGAGTTGAACGCAACACGAATCGTCCGCATCTCCTCTGCCAAGGCTCGTCTGGCCATTTCGATCACGGCTTTAAGCTGCGCATACTTTGCGCTGCCCAGGCCAGCGGTTTGGCTGAAGTCTTCCAGGCTGGCTTGGGATAAACGGGTAAGACTGCCATAGCGGTGAAGCAAATCCCGTGCGAGATCTACAGCGCTTTTGCCACGCGTCCCGGTACGCAGGAATATGGCCAGTAGCTCGGCGTCGGTCAGGGCATCTGCGCCTCGGCTAAGCAGTTTTTCTCGGGGCCGATCTTCGCTTGGCCAGTCTGAAATGGGCATGGGTACCTCCCCTCCATTAGAATGCGGGCAGAGAGTGGGCTCCGCAGACCGTGTACTTTCGATTGAGAAAGTAAAATGTCAGTCGAGCCGGCAATCGGCGGTCGGGCTGCAAAGTGGTTCTGGTTGCGCCGAGTGCAATCGATTTATAGGGGATGAAAATGCGCGAGGAAATTCGATGAGCCGTCCGCGACGATTATTGTTAGGGGTGACGGGGGGGGTGGCAGCTTACAAATCCGCCGAGTTGACCCGTTTACTGGTGAAAGCCGGTGTTGATGTGCAGGTGGTAATGAGTGAATCGGCTACGCGATTCGTAACACCAGCAACCTTTCAAGCCCTGTCTGGGCGGCCAGTATTTACGGATTTGTGGGATAACCGCATTGATAACCACATGGCCCATATTGATTTGCCTCGTGGTGCCGATGCCATTCTGATCGCGCCGGCGACGGCCGACATCATGTTTAAGCTGGCCCATGGGGTAGCGGACGATCTGTTGTCAACACTGTGCTCGGCCAGGGATTGCCCTTTGCTGGTAGCGCCGGCCATGAACCGCCAGATGTGGGAAAACCCGCCCAATCTGCGCAATGTGGCGCAGTTGCGCGAAGACGGTATTACCATTCTGGGGCCGGATGCGGGGGACCAGGCCTGTGGCGAGACTGGGCTTGGCCGCATGCTGGAGCCAAAAGTTCTGTTCGATCATATTCAGGCTTTGTTCCAGCCAAAATTTCTGGCTGGACTCAAACTTCTGGTAACGGCAGGCCCAACTTTTGAACGTATTGATGCCGTGCGCGGGATCACCAACTCCAGTTCAGGCAAGATGGGCTATGCGATTGCCCGTGCGGCCTTCGAGGCGGGAGCGGAAGTGACGTTGATCAGCGGACCGACCATGTTGCCAACGCCAACAGGTGTGCGCCGGATCGATACGGTAAGCGCCCAGGATATGCTGGCTGCCGTGAATGGCGAGATTACCCATCAGGACATTTTTGTCAGCGTTGCAGCTGTGGCTGACTACTATGTACTCAACCCATCCGAGCAAAAAATCAAAAAGGATGCGCACATCCTGACACTGGAGCTGGCACCCAATCCGGATATCCTGGCAAACGTGGCCAGCGTGGCGAACCCACCTTTCTGTGTTGGATTTGCGGCCGAGAGCGAAAATCTGCTGGAGTTTGCCGAAGCAAAGCGCCGCCGGAAAAAGCTGCCGCTGTTAGTGGCAAATCTGGTGCAGACAGCAATCGGTGCGGATGACAACGAGGTTATCTTGCTGGACGATGATGGTCAGCACCGGTTGCCACGCGCCAACAAGTCAGACCTTGCTCGTTCCATCGTCAAACACATGGCTCGCCTGTACAACCGTTATCACCCCGAGAATTAAGGATTCCTTCATGGCAACAATCGACGTACGAATTCTGGATGGCCGTCTGCGTGAGCACCCACCCACCTACGCCACGCCTGGCGCCGCCGGGTTGGATCTGCGGGCCTGCCTGGAAGCGCCGATGACGCTGGTTCCAGGAAAAACGGCTCTGGTGCCAACGGGTTTGGCGATTCATCTGGCGGATCCCGGCATGGCGGCAATGATTCTGCCGCGCTCCGGGCTCGGTCATAAGCATGGCATTGTGCTGGGTAATCTGGTTGGGTTGATTGATTCAGATTATCAAGGCCAGATTTTCGTCTCGGTGTGGAATCGGGGGAATGAAGCGTTCGTTATCAACCCACTGGAGCGGATTGCCCAGCTGGTTGTGGTGCCCGTGCTGCAGGTAGGCTTCAACATTGTCGATGAGTTCGCAGCCAGCGAGCGCGGAGAAGGGGGCTTTGGTAGCACAGGCAAGCACTGAGGGCGGGCTGCAATCCTTGCGTCAAATAAAAACGCCCCGTTGACCGGGGCGTTTGCATGTTGAGCTTCATGGTATTCATCTTCAGCTACGCCCGGTTGAATACCGGGTGTAGTGCGACGAGTGGAAAACACCCGCGGAGCCCAAAGCGCTATACGCCTAGCTCTTCTACCCAGGCCAAGGCCGATACGTGGGCGCGGTTGAGCATGTCCGGCGAAATCTGCAATTGCTCGCAAAGGCTCGGGACTTCTGCCATGGCTGGGTCTTCGCAGGCTTCGGCCAGCTCCAGGAAGGGGCCGTAGATGCCGACACGATGCATCAGGGCTTCACTGACTGAATCAGGCAACAGCAAGGTTTCCAGAATCTTATCCATTGGCATGTCGAGCATCACATCCAGCAACGAGAATACGCCGACGATAAACAGGTTGTCGCGGTCGTGGCCTTCCAGAAAATGCTGGCCCAGCAATTCGACCAGGCGGCCGCGTGTGACGGCTGTTTTCATCAGTGCCGGAGGCGTGCCGGAGTCTGAACTGGCCGTCACCAGCAGCAATGTCAACCAACGATAAAGCTTCTGATAACCCAGAATTGTTACGGCATGGCGGAATGAATGGATTTCACACGACAAGCCAAAGCCGGCCGAATTGATATAGCGCAGTAGTTTGAATGAGAGCGCAACATCGCGCTTGAGCGAATTTTCGATGTCAGCAATTTCTGCGTTATTCCTCAGCATGTTAAGCAGGCTGAGAATATTTGCATAAGCCGGGTTGATTACTTTGGCAGAAAGTGTTTCGGGGTGGGCAAAATAATAGCCCTGAAAGCAATCAAGCCCCGCTTCGAGACAATGCTTGAATTCGGGCTTGGTTTCGACTTTTTCTGCCACCTGCAAAATGGGGAATTTACGTAATTCCTTGGATAGGCTCTTGATATTATCAAGCCCTAGTTGCTGGATATCGAGTTTGACGTAGTTGGCGAACTCCAGAAATGGGGCAGTTTGTGGCGTGTAGGCAAAATCATCCAGAGCAATGCCGAAACCCTGTGCCCTTAGTTCACGGGTGCGGGCAAGCAACTCTGGCGTAGCGTTGACCGACTCGACGATCTCCAGCACAACACGTTGAGGATGCAGCAATTCCAGAAAATTGCTTTCCAGCATCGAAGAGGCAACGTTGATAAACGCCAGCTTGCTACCAACCAGCCAATCGGTCCCCATATTGGAAAGCGTATTCACCAGAATATTGGTGCCCGCTTGCATATCGCTCGAAAATTCGGCGGTCAATGCCTGCTCGTCGAGTCGAAATAGCAATTCGTAGCCAATGATCTGTTGCTGACGATTCAGAATCGGCTGGCGTCCGATAAATGCATTATTAAGCATAGGCCCTCACTCTGTTACCACTTTTAATATATAGAGTGGCTTTATGTTTAAGGTCAACTACCACAAGTATCTGTCTATAAAACCGAAACAAAAAGCGGCGGCCAGTTTTGATTGACCGCCGCCTTCCTTGAGCGAACGGTTACTATGATCTTGCCATATTCTCAAGGAATTTGGAGGTTTTGATTGCAGATCCTTCCGCTTGCGTAGAGCCGAGTAAATCTTCCATATCGAGTACCAGAACGACTGAACCATCGCCGGACAGCGTTGCACCGGCAATGCCGCGTGGTCGGATATTCTGCAGCGGCTTGATGACCACATCGTCGCGGCCGATGAAGGTATCGATAGCCAGGATGAAAGAATGTTCCGCAGATTGCATCAGTACGCCAAATTGCGGGACTTGGGTCTCTTCCCAGCCAATCAAACCCGCCAGGGATCTTACGGAAAGGATCTCGTCGCGCACCACGATGGTGGCACGGCCGGATACTTCCTGAATCTGCTCGCTGCGGATCGGGATGATTTCGCGCACCATCGCCAGCGGCACGGCAAAGGGCTGATTGCATACCTTGACCACCAGCACCGGCAGGATTGCCAGGGTGAGAGGTAGTGAAATCGTGAAACGGGAGCCTTCGCCCACCACCGACTGAATGTCAATCCGGCCGTTCAGTTTCTGGATGTTGGTTTTGACCACATCCATGCCCACGCCTCGGCCAGAGATACTGGAGATCTGATCCTTGGTAGAAAAGCCCGGCATGAATACCAGCTGCAGGCTCTGCTTGTCGTCGAGGCTATTGGCCGTTTCGATGTCTATCAGCCCCTTTTCGACGGCCTTGCGGCGCAGCACGTCTGAACGCATGCCACGGCCGTCATCGGAGATTTCGATCAGGATATGGTCACCGACCTGTGTGGCCGAAAGCGTCACGATACTCTTGGTTGGCTTGCCGGCAGCCGTGCGCTCGGCAATGGTTTCGATACCGTGATCGACGGCGTTGCGAACCAAGTGGACAAGCGGATCGTTCAAGTCCTCCAGCATGGTTTTGTCGAGTTCGGTTTCTTCTCCGGTAATGACCAGCTCGACATCCTTGCCTAGCTGCCGGGCCAAATCGCGCGCCAGGCGAGGATATTTCTGAAACAGCCGCCCGATTGGCTGCATCCGGGTTTTCATGACTGCGTTTTGCAAGTCACTGACCAGTAAATCGAGCTGACCAATTGCCTCGTCAAGCGCCTTGAGGGTGTTGACGTCGGTTTTGCCGGCAAGAATGTCGGAACGCAGAGTGGTCAGGCGGTTTTTGGTCAGGCCGATTTCACCGGAAAGGTTCAGTACCTGATCCAGCCGCACGGTGTCGATACGGATGGTTGTTTCCTGCGTAGCCAGCTGCTGGCTGGAAACGGCAGGCTTCGACGCGGCGGGTTTCAAACCCAGCGCAGCAGGCTCTGCAGTACCTGGGGCTGGCGCTGCTGTCGGTAGCGGCGCAGCAGGCAAGGGCGCAGCAGGAAGCGGGGCTGCTGCCGGCGCAGGTGGCGGCGTGTGTTCGATCGCAACGGGTGCGGGTGTCGCGGGTCTGGCCGCTGGTACGGGTGCCGCAACCGGGACTGGTGCTGGCTGTGGGGCGCTTGGGGCGGCAGATTGGGTGCTGATACCTGTTAATGCCTGGTACAAAGCTGGCCAGTCCATCTCGTTAGCAGCGTTATGAGTAGCCGTCGGCATGGCCGGGGCTGCAACGGGCATCGGGGCTGGAGCTGCGGCGACTGGGGCTGCAGCAACAGGTGCTGCTGGCGGCGGATGGTGGGCTACTGCAGTCGGCGCCTTGCCCTCCAGCATGGCATCCAGAGAGGCGAGCAGCTCCGGCTCGGCCGGGGCTGGCTGACGGGCTTGGCCCAGATAGCCAAACATATCCCTCACCACGCCCGTTGCTGACAAGATCACGTCCATGATCTCGGGCGTCAGTGTCAGTTCGTCGTTACGCAGCTTATCGAACAGGTTTTCCGTGCGGTGGCACAGATTGACGAGAGGATCGACGTTGAGAAAGCCAGCGCCACCTTTGATGGTGTGAAAGCCCCGGAAAATGTCGTTAAGCAGATGCTTGTCGGATGGGCGTTTCTCCAGCTCGACCAGCTTGTTATCGACATCTGACAGCAACTCTGACGACTCGGTGAGAAAGTCCTGCAGCAGGTCGTCCATCCCGGCAAAATCACTCATCTCTTGTCCCTCTCCGTCGACTGGGCGAACGGCCTGATACGAATCAGAATCCCAAGCTGGCCAACAGATCGTCAACCTGCTCCTGGTTGGTTACCACGTCGGTGCGACCTTCCGCGTTGTACACCGGCCCATTGACCAGACTGCTGGTGTTTTCAGCGGGTTTGGGCGCATTGGGTGAGAATTCGAGCAGGAAGGCGAGCAGATGTGTCTCCATCTGCTTGGCCATATCGACGATTTTCTTGATCACCTGGCCCGTCAGATCCTGAAAATCCTGCGCCATCATGATTTCGAGCAAATAGTCGTTGGTGGTCTTGGCGTAGCTGGAGCTGGCCTTCAGGTGCTCGCGAGTACGGCTGACCAAGGCCTTGAACTGCTCGATATCCATTTGCTTGGCAAAGAGCTTGTCCCACTCCTTGATGAGTTCCTCCGCCTCCGCCTCGATCTTGTCCTGCATCGGTTTGGCGGCATCAACGGCGTTTAGCGTCTTCTCTGCGGCTTGCTCGGTCAGGGTGGCAATATAGGCCAGACGGTCTCTGGCATCCGGGATGGCGGCGGCGGCCTGTTCCAGCGATTTGTCGTAGCCAAGCTCGCGCAGGGCATCGTGGATCTTGCGGGTCATCTGGCCGATGCTTTCGAACATCGAGCGTGCGGGTTCATCCATGCTGCCGCCGGGTACGGGGCTGGAGGTCACGCTGGTTTGCATGGCCGGAGCGGCTGCAACCGGCTCTGCTGCGGGGGGCGGAGCGGCCGGTGCGGGAGGCGGCGGTGCAGAGGGCGTTCCTGCGTTGGCGCGAACGATGCTGTCGAATAAATCTTGGAGTTCGTCCGAGTCACCACTATTCATCGTGTTGTCGCTCACGGTCATCTCCTACTTATTCATGTTTTGGAAAATTTTTCCAAGTTTTTCGTCAAGCGTCGCTGCGGTAAATGGCTTGACGATATAGCCGCTTGCGCCGTGCGTTGCTGCTTCGATGATGTTCTCTTTCTTCGCCTCCGCCGTGATCATCAAGAAAGGCATGTGCTTCAGGGTAGGGTCGGCTCGAACTGCCTTGAGCAGTTCAATGCCGGTCATATTCGGCATGTTCCAGTCGGAAACCACAAAGTCAAATTGCGAAGATTTGAGTTTGTGTAGCGCAACCTGGCCATCCTCAGCTTCTTCAACATTCGAGAAACCGAGTTCCTTCAGCAGATTGCGCACAATTCGCCGCATGGTTGAAAAGTCATCAACCACCAGGAAGCGCATATTCTTGTCAGACATGTTGTACTCCGTGTTGGCGCCGCACCTGCGCGACTGCGGCTGTCAGTGGGGCTGGGCTAACTTTGCAAAAAGGGTGTTACCGTTTCGGCCAGGATTATCGGATCGAACTTTGCGACATAAGCATCGACGCCAACACTACTACCCATTGCCCGGTTGGCATTTGACGACAACGATGAATGCATCACGACCGGAATGCCCTGGAATCGGGAGTCGGATTTGATGTGCTTGGTCAGCACATATCCATCCATTTCGGGCATTTCCGCATCGACCAGTATCAGCTTCAGATGGTCATGCAGTTTCTGACCATCGTGCTGATAACGGTTGGCAATATTCTGAAGCTTGTCCCAGGCCTCGCTGCCATTGGTGGCCTGATGGTATTTGGCACCAATCTTGTCGAGGACCGAGACGATCTCTTTGCGGGCCACTACTGAGTCATCGACAAAGAACATGAAGCGGTCCTGATCAAGCTGAGCCTTGGGAATCTCGGGGACCACCCGCTCGCCGATGACGCTCGACAGGATCTGCTCCACATCCAGAATCGACACCAGCTTGCCGTCATCAAGCTCGGTCAGTGCGGTGATCATGGCTTGATGTCCTGCCAGCATGGTTTCGGGCGCACGCACCTTGTTCCAGTCAACACGGATGATGCGATCCACCTCATGCACCAGAAACGCCTGCGTATGTTTGCTGAACTCGGTGACAATCATGGTGCTTTCCGACTGAGGGTTGTACTCGCTCGGATGCACGAATTTCGCCAGGGAAATGACCGGGATGATGTTGCCGCGAAGAGAAATCACCCCTTCCACACCGTTTGGCATGTTGGGTGTTTTGGTGATGCGCGGTGTTTGCGACACCTCGCGCACCTTGAAGACGTTGATTCCGAATGTTTCGCGCGACCCTAATGAAAACAGCAGTATCTCCATTTTGTTCGAACCGGCCAGCTTGGTTCGAGCATCAACATTATCGAGTAGTGTTTCTTTCCCGGTCGCCATACACGTGGTCCTCACCAAAATAACAGGCTGAAATCAACGGCCTCAGCTGTACTGGCGCAACATTGATGAAATGGTTTCTGATAACCGCTGCGGCTCGAATTTCGCCACATAGGCATCGACGCCTACCGACTGTCCCAGCTTCTGGTTCGACATGCCCGACAACGAGGAGTGCATCAGTACCGGAATACCGGCAAACCGAGGATCACTCTTGATCTGCTTGGTCAGCATATAGCCGTCCATTTCCGGCATTTCCACGTCAGTCAGAATCAGATGCACCATATCTTTCACCCGCTTGCCCATGGCATCGGCCTGCAGCGCCACTTTTTGCAGCTCTTCCCAGGCTTTCTTGCCATTGATGGCATGAATATGGTGAATGCCCATGGTGTCGAGCGTCTTGGTGATCTGCTTGCGTGCCACGACTGAATCATCGGCGAAAAATACGGTTTTGCCAGTCAGATCCGCTGCGACCGTGATGGTTTTGAATTCATGCGAGTCGTCGTACTGGTTGGTTTCAGCCAGTACTTTCTCGACATCCAGCATCATGACCAGCTTGCCGTTGTCGAGCTCGGTGACGGCGGTGACCAGGCCGCGCATGTTGTTGCTGAGAATTTCGGGCGGGACGCGCATCGATGACCAGTCCAGGCGCAGGATGGTATCGACGGCTTCAACCAGAAAGCCCTGGGTGTGGCCGTTGTATTCCGAGACGATCATGATCTCGGGTTTGGAGTCGGTATGAATTCCGGCATAGCGGGCCAAGTCGATGACCGGGACCAAAGAGCCGCGCAAACTGACCATGCCTTCAACCGAGTCAGGCATCTCGGGTGCCTGCGTGATCTCGGGCGTGCGCATGACTTCGCGGACTTTGAACACGTTGATACCGAAGTTTTCCCTTCGACCAGACCGTTGATCCAGCCCCAAAGTGAAGAGCAGGATCTCCAACTTGTTGGTTCCGGCGAGTTTCGTGCGTGCATCAATGTTCTTGAGAAGATCTGACACGGCAACTGCTCCGCTATAGGTGACAATCGTTGCACACGGCCCGTTTTCGAGGATAATCCCCGAACTTTATGCCTGTTGTATAAGCAGCTTCGCGAGAGTATTCAAGTGCCGCAACTTCAATCAGCGGCGAGTGTGGGTTGTGCCCGCAAACCCAAGACTGGAGCGGCTTCAAGCCTCGTTATAATGCATAACCCTGAATCCAACAAGGAAGCGGCTGCGGCCGGCCTGGCGACTTCCGGTCTTGATAAAAGAGAGCTGGAACAAGCCTTTTCGCTGTTTACCGAGGCCTCACGCCAGCTGGTCGAGTCGTATCAGGAACTTGAACAAAAAGTCACCTCCCTCACTGCCGAGCTGGCGACAGCCAACGGCGCTTTGCGCCAGCAGTTTGAAGAAAAAGCCGCGCTGTCATCACGCTTGTCCGCTTTGCTGGATGCCCTGCCTGGTGGGGTCGTCGAACTCAGTCATGAAGGTGTGGTGATTGCCACCAATCCGGCTACTCGCCAGATCTTTGGTCTGGATCTGATGGACTGCGACTGGGATGCCGTCATGGGCTCGCGGCTGGTACCGACCAATGTCTGCAATGAGTGGGAGTACCAGCCTCCGGGCGGTGAATTGCGGCGTCTGAGTGTCATATCGAATAGCGCCCCAGCGGTAGGCGGGCGCATTCTGCTGATTCACGATGTCAGCGAGGCCTGGCGTTTGCGTTTGCAACTGGAGCAACACAAGCGTCTGGCTGCGATGGGCGAAATGTCGGCCGGATTGGCCCATCAGCTGCGCACACCATTGAGTGCTGCCTTGTTGTACACGGCCAATCTGTCCCGGCCGGGCTTGAGCGACGAAGATAGACAGAAGTTCGGCGACAAGGCCGTGTCGCGCATGCGCCACCTCGAATCGCTGATCCAGAACATGCTGCAGTTTGTGCGTGGCCATCAAGCCCTGTGCGAGAAGGTTGCACTAGCTGATTGCCTTGATGACGCCTTGCAGAGTGTCCAGCCCCAGGCGGATGCCATGCAGCGCCAATGGCTGGTGGATATTCCAGATGCACCGATCTGGGTTGAGGCTAATCGCAAGGAATTGACGGGCGCTTTCATCAATTTGCTTGAAAATGCAGTCCAGGCAACAAAGGCTAATGGCTGCATCCGGGTACGTCTTGATGAAGACGAGTCGGCCAGGGTGTCGATTGCCGACAATGGTTGCGGCATGGACCAACAGGTCAAAGAGCGTTTATTTGAGCCGTTTTTCACGACGCGTAAGGAAGGTACCGGTTTGGGGCTCGCCATTGTGGCCAATCTCGTTACGGCCTATGGCGGGACGATAGAGGTCGAGTCAGTCCTTGGCGAAGGCACAAAGATGATGGTGAAGTTGCCACTTGCTACCTAGGCACCTATGTTGGAATGGCAGGTTGCACAGCGCACCGCCAGTTAAGAATTGGAAAGGTTTTTTGAATGCATCCAACCGTTGAAATCGACGGCACCATCGGTCGTCTGGTATTGAATGGTCAGTTCGACTTCAATGCCCATCGTGACTTCCGGCAGGCTTGCGAGGAGGTTCTGGCGGCTGAGGCCGTGCGCGAAGTCCACGTCGACTTTCAGAATGTCAGTTATCTCGATAGCTCGGCGCTTGGCATGTTGCTGCTGCTGAAGGAAAAGGTCGCGGCGGCGAGCAAGACGCTGGCCTTGGTCAACTGTCGCGATTCCGTTCGGCAAGTCCTCGAAATCGCCTGCTTCGGCAAAATCTTCACGATCCGCTGACGGCACGCATGATCCGCCCCTCATGAAGATCCTGATCGTCGACGACACCGAGGTGATTCGCCTGCTGGTGAGCCGGTTTGTCGAGGCCATGGGCCACATTCCGGTGACGGCCAACAATGGTGCCGAGGCGGTCGAGGCATTCCGCAAGGATATGCCTGACGTGGTGTTGCTCGACATGCTGATGCCGGTGATGGATGGGCCACAGGCTGCGCGCCTGATCAAGCGTCAGGCCGGCGAGCGCTGGATTCCGATCATATTTGTCACTGCAATTGGTGAAGAGAACCGGCTGGCCGATGCGATTGAGCAAGGGGCGGATGATTACATCATCAAGCCCATCAACCTGCGCATTCTCGAAGCAAAGATCAAGGCGATTGAGCGCACAGTGCTGCTTAACCGCAAGGTGCGTGAGCAGTCAGTCAAGCTGGCGGAATATTACGACCACGCCGAAGAAGAGAAGCGGGTCGCGCGGCATCTGATGGATCAATTGGTGAATGCAGAGCGCTTGTCCGATCCACAGATCGAATACTGGATTTCACCAGCAGAAAGCCTGTCTGGCGACCTTATCGCCGCTGCTCGAACCCCGGGTCAGGTGTTGCATCTGTTGCTGGCCGATGGAATCGGACACGGGCTGACGGCAGCCCTGAACGTGCTGCCCTTGACCCAACCTTTCTACACGATGACCGAGAAGGGGTTTACCCTGAAAGATATTCTGGCGGAAATGAACGACAAGATCCGCCAGGTCTTGCCGCGTGGCCGGTTTGTAGCCACGGCCTTGCTGGCTATTGACAACATCAATCGGCAGATCGAGGTCTGGAACGGTGGGATTCCTGATGTGTTTCTGCTGGGCAAAGAGGGGCATCTGATCAAATCCTGGCGGTCTCGCAATCTGCCGCTGGGTATTTTGCCGACGCGCGATCTGGAAATGGTTACCGAGCACCATTTCTTTGAAGGTGATGAGACGTTGATGGTGTGTTCGGATGGCTTGATTGAAGCCCGGCGTGTGGATGGCGAGCAATTTGGTTCCCAACGTGTACTGGCTTCGGTTGAGTCATCCCCGCCTACTGGTCGTATGCAGGGGCTGGTCGATGCATTGGGTCGTTTTCTGGATGGTTTGTCGCATCACGATGATGTGTCAGTAGTCATGGTCAGCCTGGCGGCTGGCCAGTCACGTAGCCTGTCGCTCGACTGCGAGTCGGTTTATGCCGGGGATAGTGATCTGGAGCTGGCTGATGCCTTGTTGGCTGAGCACAGCTTTATCTGGCGGCAGCAGCTTTCGCTGGGCGCGGAAGAACTGCGCCGCGTCAATTCCGTGCCTTACATCATGGGTCTGGTGGATCAGATCTGCACCGTGCCCGAGGTTCAATCCGATATATTTCTTATACTGACAGAGCTGTTCGTGAATGCGGTGGATCACGGTCTGCTCAAGCTGTCTTCCACACTCAAACACGATGCAGAGGGAATGGAGAGCTACCTGCAGGAACGTGAGCAGCGGCTCGCCAATCTGCAAGAGGGCCGGATCGACATTGAATTGATGGGGTTGCGCGTACAGGAAAAAGACGTGTTCCGCCTGCGGGTGCGCGATAGCGGCGAAGGCTTCGACTGGATCCGCTATTCCCCGCCACGTAATGTCGAAATCGCACGGCCAGCTCATGGACGGGGCATTCTGCTGGTAAGGGCTTTGTGCCCGATTGTTGAATATTCAGGACTGGGCAACGAGGTGATCGCGTATTACGTGCCCAAAACGCATTTGCTGGTTGATCAGGCAGCAGCTGGCGGCTCGAAGTAACGACAGGTGTTGTTGAGGACACGCCGGCTAAGCCGGTCCTGCCGCGAGAGCACTTTTTCGCAGGCTTGGCGGTGAAACTGGCCTGGATCTACCCCTTGGCGCCTTGTGCCCAAGTGCATCTGCCAGCACCGGTAGACTAGGCTCTGTCGAGGTTTCATTTCTGGTCGCACCAGGCCGTGTTTTTTGAGGTACGGTCAGGCACAGTCCGAGAGGTTGGATTGACCTGAGTCCGCTAGAACGCGATCCCACATGAAACGTCAACAGAGCCTAGGCTTTTTGGTATTGCATTTACCTTGTGGCCTGGAGCAATCATGAATCAGCCCGATTCACCCCCAGACCCATCGGCAGAGCAATCTCCATCGAGAGAGGACTTGCGCGCCCAGGAAATTCGTACGCGCATCCGGTCTGCCGTGGGAAACCACGCTACCAGTCCGCAGCTGTCGGCCGATGCCGTGCTGCCCTGTGAGCGCCGGTACGACTCCAGAGCAGGGTGGGTAATCGTGATGGGGGCCTCCACCGGAGGAACCGAAGCGTTGAAAACGGTGCTACAGGCTTTGCCGGTTGATCTGCCCCCCATTCTTATTACCCAGCATATGCCCGAGGCCTTCACCAAGGCCTTTGCCAGCCGGCTGAATACCCTATGCGCGTTAGAGGTGCACGAGGCCGAGGCAGGCATGCGCCTGCAGACTGGCCATGCCTATTTAGCACCTGGGCACTCTCACTTGCTGTTGGGGAGGGATGGCGATCGCTACCATTGTGAGTTATCGCAGGCGCCGCCCGTCAATCGTCATCGTCCTTCCGTCGATGTTCTATTTCGGTCTGTCGCGAACCTGGCGGGCAAGAATGCAATCGGCGTGATCCTCACCGGCATGGGCAAAGATGGCGCGCAAGGCATGCTGGAAATGCGGCAGGCAGGGGCTTATAACCTGGCACAGGATGAAAAAAGCTGCGTGGTCTACGGCATGCCCAAAGAGGCCGTGGCCGTTGGGGCTGTCAACGAGATTGTCGGGATCAGCCAGATCGCGGGGCGTATCCTTACTTATTGGGCTACAGTACGGGGCACGTCGGGTGGCTAGGCTCTGTTGACATGAGGTTTGCAGATCGAGTTTCACCAGAAAATGGCCTGGTTCTGCTGAGGTTTGGTTTACAGATCAAGCTTTGCCAAAAAATGGCCTGCGCCATGTTTGGGTCGTGTTCCGCTCGGCCCGGCAGATTCCCGCACAAGGGGCTATGGCGACCCGCTTGCGACGCAGCGACAGCCATGCAACCAGATCAAACGCCAACATAGCTTGAACATGGAGACATAACGCGGATGGCGCTACTGCCGATATTGATCGTCGAAGATGACAACGACCTGCGCGAGGCCCTGACCGATACCTTGCAACTGGCTGGTTATCAGGTATTGGCAGCGGAGGATGGCCAGCATGGCTTGGAAGTATTGGCCCAATCTCAAGTGGGGTTGGTGCTGAGCGATGTGCAGATGAGCCCTATGAATGGCGAGACGCTACTCAGGGAAGTCAAACTGCGGTATCCCTATCTGCCCGTTATCCTGATGACAGCGTACGCTGTGGTTGATAAAGCCGTGGCTGCCATGCACGCAGGGGCGAGCCACTACCTTCCCAAACCCTTCGATCCAGATTCCCTCCTGCGCGAGGTTGCGCGCTATATGCTGCCGGCCGTCGATGACGATGCGGTGATCGCCGAAGACCCGGCGATGTGCAAATTGCTGGATATTGCCAAACGTGTAGCAGCTTCCGATGCCACAGTACTGATCACCGGTGAGAGCGGGACCGGCAAGGAAGTTCTCGCACGTTTTATTCACCGTCATTCGAATCGCACATCCGGCCCGTTTGTCGCCATCAACTGTGCCGCTATCCCCAAAGAGTTGCTGGAGTCCACGTTGTTTGGTCATGAAAAAGGCGCTTTTACAGGCGCCGGGGCTTCCTATATCGGCAAGTTCGAGCAAGCGCAGGGTGGCACACTGCTACTCGATGAAATCTCCGAAATGTCTTTGGAGCTACAAGCCAAACTATTGCGGGTACTGCAGGAACGGGAAGTGGAAAGGGTTGGGGGGCGCAAGGCTATCCCGCTTGATATCCGGGTGTTGGCGACTTCCAATCGTGATATGCCGGATGAGGTCGAGCACGGCCGGTTTCGTGAAGACCTGTTTTACCGATTAAATGTCTTTCCCTTGGCACTGCCCGCCTTGCGGGAGCGACCCGATGACATTGTGCCTCTGGCCAAGGCGATTGTTGCCCGCCATGCCGCCACGTCCGGCAGACGCATTCCGGCGATTTCCGAGGCGGCTGCGGCCCAGTTGGTTGGCTATACTTGGGAAGGCAATATCCGCGAGCTGGAGAACGTTATGCAACGTGCTTTGATTCTGGCTCCAGGTGACGAGATCGAGCCTATGCATTTATTCTTGCCAACAAGCTTGCGCCGGCAAAATTTGCCGCCTATACCGGCAAGTGCGGCAATGGTTGCCGCTGAGCCCGCAACGGAAGCGCCCGTGACCGATATGGAAACAGTGAGGCGGCGTCATATTCTTGATACCCTTGCATCAGTGGGTGGGGTGCGCAAGCTGGCAGCCCAGAAGCTTGGCATGAGCGAAAGAACCTTGCGCTACAAGCTTCAGCAATATCGCGAAGAAGGTTGGGAAGAGTCCTGACTCTTCACATGGATAAACGGTTGGAGTGGTACTGGCGCAGAAATGGCCTGATGTTTGCTTTCAAACAGGTGTCCATTCCACCTGGTTTGATTCTGTCGTATTGATTGGCAGTCGAACCAAAATGCAGCAAAAACGAGGTTAGTAGCATGAGCGTGCAAGGCGTAGATCAGTTGCTGGGCGAGCTGCGGGCGATGTCGGCCCGGGCGGCAGGCCAGTCGGCGCCGGCGGTGGACGGACAACCCGAATCGCCGGATTTCGCTTCCGTGCTCAAAGCGTCGCTGGACCAGGTGAATCAGATGCAGCAGGATTCACAGGTCAAGCAGCAGGCTTTTGAGGCGGGGGCGCCCGATGCCAATCTGCAGGATGTCATGGTGTCCTTGCAGAAGGCGAGCCTGTCTTTCCAAACAATGGTGCAGGTTCGTAACAAGCTGGTGTCGGCCTACCAGGAAGTTATGAACATGCAGGTGTGATACCTGTGTGATCTATGGATGAGGCTGTTGTCTCGGTTGATGACAAGTCGGGTGCGCCTACCGGTTCGCCCAGTCTCGTCCAGCGTTTCAATCAACTCAGTAATACCCGCAAAATAATCGCGATCATCATCGCAGCGGCTGTCGTTGCAGTGGCTGCGGCGATTTTTCTTTGGTCGCGGGATCCCGGTTACAAAATTCTTTATTCCAATCTGTCTGATAAAGATGGCGGTTCCGTCATTCAGTCTTTGCAGCAGATGAATATCCCTTACAAGCTGGATGCTGGGGGGGTCGTTAGTGTGCCGGCTGATCGTGTTTACGATGCGCGTCTGCGGCTGGCATCACAAGGTCTGCCCAAAGGTGGTAATGCCGGCTTCGAGCTGCTGGATAACCAGAAATTCGGTGTCAGTCAGTTCAACGAGCAAATCAATTATCAGCGTGCTGTCGAAGGTGAGTTGGCTCGGTCGATAGAGTCTCTGTCCGCCGTCAAGATGGCGCGCGTGCATCTGGCCATTCCCAAACAGACGGTATTTTTGCGCGATCAACAAAAGCCAACCGCCTCAATCGTACTGACCCTGCATCCTGGTCGATTGCTGGATGGGTCTCAGGTTGCTGGCGTGGTACATCTGGTGTCCAGTAGCGTGCCCGATCTACCCGTAAAGAATGTCACGGTGGTCGATCAGGACGGTAATTTGCTGTCGGCTATTCCTGAGCTGACTGGCAATAGTGTGCTTAACCAGCGTCAGCTGCGTTATGTGCAGGAAATCGAGATGGGGTTGTCCAAGCGGATTCAGTCGATTCTGGAGCCCATCGTCGGTGTTGATAACGTCAAGGCGGAAGTCACTGCTGCTGTGGACTTTGCCGAAGTCGAACAAAGTTCCGAGTCGTTCAAGCCCAACTCCTCACCGAATGCAGCGGCCATTCGTAGCGAGCACTCCGCCGAAGCGAGCGGGAATACACCGGTTCCGCCGGCAGGTGTTCCCGGAGCCTTGTCGAACCAGCCACCGGGTACGGCCAGCGCACCATTGACCTTGCCCAATCCACCGGGTGCCAATGGCACGGGAACGGGTTCGTCTACTTCTCAAAAAGATCAGACCAAGAATTACGAAGTTGATAAAACCATTCAGCACATCAAGCAGCCGGTGGGAACACTCAAGCGGGTTTCCGTTGCCGTGGTGGTCAATTACAAGCGGGTGAGCCAGAAGGATGGCGGTATCAAGTCTGTACCGCTGACGACACCGGAGCTCAACCAGATCACCAATCTGGTCCGCGAGGCAATGGGGTTTAATAAGGATCGCGGGGACTCCCTCAATGTAGTCAACGCTGCCTTTGCGGATCGCGTGCTGGAAGTCGAAGGCAAGTCCTTCATCGAGAAGCTCACCGAATACCTGATTGCCCATACAACCGACATCATCAAGGTTGCGTTGATTGGGCTGGTGCTGGCCTACCTGATGTTCGGCGTGGTTCGGCCTATCCTTCGCGACGTGATTCGGCCCAAACAGGAACAGCGGGCTGCGGCTGCGGGTGAGGAAGGCAGCGTAGCCCTGACCGCCGAAGAGCTGGCCCAGTCTGAGGTCGAGGCCGAAGCGGTCGCCGAAGCGGAGGCTTCGGCCCACCTGGCCGCATTTAGCGAGCTGATTCAGCGTGCCAAGGAAATGGCCAAGGAAGATCCAAGAATGGTGGCCACGATCGTGCGCGAGTGGCTGAACGACGACCCCGACAAGAAAACCTCCTCCTGACCGCTACTTCGAACCCTCGCGGTTTGCCGGTAGTGTGTCCTGATTGCTGGCGAAACGCGATCTGCAAACCTTACGTCAACAGAACCTAACCCCTGTAAGCCTTATCCAGATTGCCTTTCCGGCGAATTTTGTGAAATGAACTATGATGAATCTGGCACCGATTATCGGGTGTCGGCTTGCTTGCGCCGGTTGAACGCGATGCGTATTTCGGAATAGCAGCCAATAGAACCTGACAAAATTCACCAAGAGGGAGATGGGCCATGAGTGCCAACAACGACGAGGCCGTCCGCCGTTGCGCAATCCTCCTGATGAGCTTGGGAGAAGATGCGGCGGTCGAGGTGTTTAAGTACCTTGGCCCGAAAGAGGTACAGAAAATCGGCTCCGCCATGGCCAATATGGACAACGTGACGCGGGAGCAGGTTGAAGAGGTCATTGGCGACTTCATCGCCTCAACCCAGAACCGTGCCAATTTTGGCGCGGCAGACGAATACATCCGCTCTGTGCTGACCAAGGCCCTCGGTTCAGACAAAGCAGCCAACCTGCTGGATCGCATTCTGCAGGGAGGCGACAACACCGGTATCGAGGCGCTGAAGTGGATGGATTCTGCCGCAGCGGCCGAACTGATCAAAAACGAGCATCCGCAGATTATCGCGACCATTCTGGTGCATCTGGAACCTGATCAGTGCTCTGAAATCCTTGCCCAGTTCACCGAGCGACTACGCAATGACGCCCTGCTGCGGATCGCTACCCTCGAAGGCGTGCAACCTGCCGCTCTGCGCGAATTGAATGACGTGCTGACCCAATTGCTGTCCGGATCTGACCGGATCAAGAAGTCGGTCATGGGTGGCGAGAAGATGACCGCCGAAATTCTCAACTTCATGGGGGGCGTGGTCGAGACATCGGCCCTCAATTCCATTCGCGAGTACGACCCGGAGCTGGCGCAACGTATCCAGGACAAGATGTTCGTGTTCGAGAACCTTGTGGATGTGGACGATCGCGGGATTCAGCTGCTGCTGCGCGAAGTGCAGTCCGAGTCACTCATCATTGCGCTCAAAGGTACCAGTGAAGAGCTGCGTAATAAGGTCTTTCGCAATATGTCGGCGCGGGCAGCGGAAATGCTGCGCGACGACTTCGAGGCCAAAGGGGCGGTCAAGCTATCTGAAGTGGAGGCGGAGCAGCGCGAAATTCTCAAGATCGTGCGACGACTGGCTGATGAAGGCCAGCTGGTGATTGCCAAGAAGGGTGAGGAAGGCTTTGTTGAATAAGGTTTGCCGAGATGAAAGCCTGGTCCAGTAAAAGTGTCATCCCTGGCGACGCCGCCGTTCCTTACGAAAAGTGGAAACCAGAGGGCATATTCGGCGATGTGGTGAGTACCAGTCGCGTCAAGCGACTCGATCCACGTAACTTGAAACCGCCGGAACCCGAAGTCGTAGAGCCGGAAGAGCCGGCAATGCAAGCGGCTGAGCCGGAACCCGAGGTTGAGGCGGACCCGGTACCGCAAGGGCCGTCGCCAGAAGAAATCGAAGCAGTGCTGTCTGCAGCCCGCGAGCAGGGTATGGCGGAAGGACGTGCCAGCGGCTGGGCGGCGGGGCACGAAGAAGGACTAGCCGCCGGCCGTGAGCAAGGCATACGAGAAGGCAGAGTGCAGGCAGAAAGTGAGTTGGCGAGAATGCAGACGCTGCTCGCCTCGCTGGCGACGTCGATCACGCAGGCCGAATCGGAATTGGCGAGCCCTTTGCTGGATGTTGCTTTGGCGGTCGCCCGGCAGGTGTTGCGCCGTGAGCTGACCTTGCGGCGAGATACCTTGATCATGGTGATCCGGGAAGCGTTGACGGAACTGCCGCAATTGGCAGGGCAGCCGAAATTGTTGGTCAACCCCGATGATCTGGCGCTGGTGGAAACGCTGCTGGGAGCTGAGTTGGCCGTCGATCAATGGCGCATTGTGCCGGATTCTTCGCTGGAGCCAGGCGGGGCCCGTATTGAATCCAGCACGGGCGAAGTGGATTTGAGTGTTGAAGCGCGCTGGCGGCGAGTGGTCGAGTCGCTGGGGCGGTCCGACGACTGGTCGCCAGCTTTGGCGATGGCAGAGCAATGAGCGCGATTGATAACTGGAAACGCTATCTGCAGGACTGCGGTGCCGTGGTTGGAGAGTCTGCTGCCTGGACGCCGCGTGGTCGTTTAACTCGTGTGGCCGGACTGGTGCTGGAGGCGGTGGGGATCAAGCTTCCAGTCGGCAGCGCCTGTATGGTGGTACTACCAAGCGGCCTCTCGGTTGAGGCGGAAGTGGTCGGCTTCAATGGTGATCGCCTGTTTCTGATGCCGATTTCCGAGGTGTATGGCCTGGAGCCTGGTGCCTGGGTTGTACCGTTTGAGGATATCGCCGCACAGGTTCCACAGTTTGGGATTCCCCGGCCACCGCAGCGACGCATTGAAGATCATGGCCGACAGGTTGCCGTTGGGCCAGGGCTGCTGGGACGGGTGCTGGACGGGGTCGGGCGTCCACTCGACAAGCAGGGGGCCTTGCAGACAGAAGGTCATGTTCCACTGTTTTCGCGGCCTTTCAACCCGCTGGATCGCGCGCCCGTGCGCGATGCGCTGGATGTTGGCGTGCGGGCGATCAATGGTTTGCTGACAGTTGGTCGCGGCCAACGACTTGGACTGTTTGCAGGCTCAGGCGTGGGCAAAAGTGTCTTGCTGGGCATGATGGCCCGTTATACGACGGCCGATGTGGTGGTGGTCGGCCTGATCGGTGAGCGCGGTCGGGAGGTGAAGGAGTTCATCGACAATATCCTCGGCGAGGAAGGTCGTAAACGTGCAGTAGTGGTAGCCGCACCTGCCGATACCCCACCGCTGTTGCGGCTACATGGTGCCGCCTATGCGGCAGCAATTGCCGAGTATTTCCGGTCGGAGGGCGCGAACGTCTTGTTGATCATGGACTCGCTGACACGCTATGCGATGGCGCAACGCGAAATTGCCCTGGCCATAGGCGAGCCACCAGCCACCAAGGGCTATCCGCCCAGTGTTTTTGCCAAATTACCCCAACTGGTGGAACGTGCCGGCAATGCCCATGAAGGCGGCGGCTCGATAACGGCGTTTTATACCGTACTGTCGGAGGGGGATGACCAGCAGGATCCGATTGCTGACAATGCACGGGCGATTCTGGATGGCCATATCGTGCTCAATCGCAGCCTGGCGGATGCGGGCCACTATCCGGCGATTGATATTGAACAGTCGATCAGTCGGGTGATGACAGATATCGTGCCCCTGCACGAGCTGGATCAGATCCGCCGCTTCAAGAATCTGTATTCACGTTATCAGCGCAGCAAAGATCTGCTGAATGTCGGTGCCTACGTGCGTGGTGCCGATCCGGTGCTGGATGAAGCCATTGCACGCCTGCCCCGGATGGAGGCCTATCTGCAGCAGGGCATCACGGAGCGGGAATCGTATGCAGGTGCCCGCTCGGGCTTGGCAAACCTGTTTCTCGGATAAATCGGTGAATTAATCCGCCATGGCACGCAAATTTCAGTACGCCTTTCTGCTGCAACTGGCACAGGACCGCAGTGACGATGCTGCCGATGTGATGCGGGCTGCCAAAGCGCGCTGGGATCTTTCGCAGCAGAAGCTGGCGCAGGTTCAAGCGTATCGGGATGAATACCGTAATCGCTTCGCTGCCAGCTCCCAGCTTGGCATCAGCGTGGTGCAGTGGCGGGATTTTCAGTTGTTTCTTGCTCGGCTTGATGCCGCAGTCGAGGCGCAGGCAGGTGAGGTGCAACGATGTGCCGAAGGGTTCGAACAGGCACGCCTGGCCTGGCTGGAACAGCAGAAGCAGGTCAAAGCCTTTGAAACACTGGAGATGCGCCACGATCAACGACTACTGGCGCTGGAAAACAAGCGCGAACAAAAGCAGTCGGACGAGTCGGCAGGCAAGATGTATCGGCAGGTGCAGACACAAGATCGCTGACCAAAGGGAGCATGGGCTGATAGGGTCAGAGGCGGCTGGCATCCACCTTGCTTTGGAGGGTATGACCACTCCGCTCCAAGCTGCTCTGGGTGTGCAGCAGATCGCCGTCGATTGCCTGGCCGTCTGCTGCGTCGTGCTGGCAGCGCAAGGCGCCTGTCTTTCTGTCGGGGAAATTGCCGGAACGTTGGGGGCTTAGTCTTTTGGCTGTTTTTAATGGGCACGGTGAATCAATGCCTAAAAAAGCCGCAAGACAGCGCCTTCCAATTTTCCAGCTCCCCGCCAGTTGAAAGCTAGGCAGCCTCTTGGAGCTGGGGTTCCTGTAACCATGTCCAGACAGGATGCCGCCATGCCAGCCGCTACGTCGCTTCTGATCAATGCGCTCGCCAGTTCGAATGTCGCCAATGGCCGTAACGCCAGTAAGGTGGCAGATGCGAATGGCCAGAGTTTCAGCCAGATTTTGACAAGACAGACCCAGCCCGAGAAACCCGCTGCTAAACCGGCAGAGCGTGCACCGGAGAGCAAGACCCCTATACCGGCGCCCCCCGACGCCAAACCACAGATGGAGGAGGCATCAGCCACCTCTGCGCCGCCCGACCAAGCCAGTGCCAAACCCGATGCAGACCGTGGGGATGCGGCCAAAGATGCTGCGACGCAGACGACGGCGGTTGACGCGAATCAGGCAGCCGTCAATCCAGCGCTGGCTGCGCTAATCCAGCAGCTGCTGGCCCAGTCGGCAGACAAGTCTGTAACGCTTAATGGTGATCTTGGCGGTCAGGACAAGGCAGGTGTTGAACTGGTGGTCGATGCGGATCAAGCCTCGAAGCGCAGCTTGAAGCTGCCGGTTGATGGGGGGGGCGAGCCGAGCAGCGAGCGGCAAACCCTGCCGTTACTGACGGCGGAGGCGGCAAATAAGGCAGCTGATGGTGTTGGCGCTCAAAGAGGGGAAGGCAGCCATCAAGGTGCTAGTGCATTTGAGCTGGAAATGGCCAAAGCACGGGTCGCTACCCCGCAGATGAATACCGAACCCATCCGTATCCATAACGCTGATGCGGCCGGGCATACTAAAGTCGTCATTCCGGTAAGCGAGCCGGTTGGGGCGCCTGGGTGGGGTGAGTCGGTTGGCCAGAAAGTGGTGATGATGGTGGGGCAAGGGCAGCAGGATGTTGAGATGCAGCTGAATCCGCCTAACCTCGGGCCGCTGGAGGTAAAGCTCAGTCTGAATCAGGGGGATGCCACGGTGACTTTCCTGTCCGCGCATGCTCCGGTGCGTGAGGCGCTGCAGTCGGCCCTGCCCAAGTTGCAGGAGATGTTGTCCGAAAGTGGTATTGCCTTGGTCAATGTTCAGGTTGGATCAGACAACGCATCCCAGCAACAGCAGGCTGCAGAACAGTTTCAGCAGCAGGCCCATTCCGGACGTCGCCAAGTCTTTGGTGAGGCGCCGCCAAGCATCAGTCCTCCGGGGTGGGAGCGCGTGGCGCTAGGGGCTTCCGTACCAGGCGGGGTGAATTTGTTTGTATAGGCTCTGTTGAACCGATTATCGGCATGAGTACAGGTGGCGGCGCTTGTTTGTAGAACTGGCGTGCTTTATAAACCAATTAAAATCACGCATTCCCTGTATGCATGCGGGTTTGCTTGCAATCAGACGTGTTTACGGCCGGCAATTTTGCCCGGTTTGAAAGCAAAAGTTGCCGTGCTGACGCCAAGTTTTCTTTCTGTACAAAGACTTGTCTGGCGTGGCGCGGCGGGCTGCATGGAAAACTGATCGTCAATCGGTTCAACAAAAGGAACATCCCCTATGGCAGAAGCTAAGAAGGCAGCACCGGCACCGGCAGCAGCGGCAGAGGCTGCACCGGCAGGCAAAAGCAAGAAAAACCTTGTCTTGTATATTGTCATTGCCCTGTTGACCTTGGTGATTCTGGTGGGCGGCGGCGTAGGTGCCGTATTGTTTCTGACGATGGGCACGAATACTGCTGCAGAAGACCCAGCCGCTGCACATGATGAAGAAAGCGGTGGCAAAGAGCACAAGAAGGAAAAGAAGAGCAAGAAGAAGGGGGGCGATCATGCCCCGATTTTCGAAAAGCTAGATACGTTTACCGTCAACCTCTCAGGCGGTTCGACAGTGCTGCAGACAGAGATTCATGTCGAGCTGGATGACGAAAAGATGAAGGAAACGATCAAAGGCTACACGCCTAAGTTACGAAGTGAAATCATCCTGCTGATGTCGTCGAAGAAGCCGGAAGATGTTTCGACTACTGAGGGTAAGGTCAAGCTCCAGGCGGAGCTGAAAGAGAAGATCAACAAGGTACTGGGTGCTGGCGAAGACGATGACGGTGTGAAGTCAGTGCAGTTCAATTCGTTTATCGTGCAGTAGCGGGCCCGGTTCGAATGATGAAAGCGAGTAAGCCATGGCCGACGATATTCTCTCGCAGGAGGAGGTAGACGCCCTTCTGCGAGGGGTGACCGGAGAAGAGGAAGAGTCGGATGAGGGCGGCGATGCAACGGCGGTCCGCCTTTATGACATTGGCCGGCAGGAGCGGATCGTTCGCGGCCGGATGCCGACGCTTGAAATTATTAACGAGCGTTTTGCCCGCAATCTGCGAATTGGCCTGTTCAACTTCATGCGCCGTTCTGCCGAAATATCGGTGGGGGCGGTCAGAGTACAGAAGTACAGCGAGTTCATCCGGAATCTGGTTGTTCCCACCAACCTGAATCTGATTCATATGAAGCCTCTGCGGGGTACCGGCCTGTTCATTTTCGATCCGGATCTGGTCTTTCTGGTGGTGGACAATATGTTCGGATCGGATGGCCGTTACCATGTGCGGGTTGAAGGCCGGGACTTCACCCCGACCGAACAGCGGATCATCCAGCGGCTGCTGGAAGTCGTATTCGAGGAATACCGCAAGGCATGGGAGCCAGTATTCAAAACCGAGTTTTCGTATGTACGCTCGGAAATGAATACACAATTTGCCAACATCGCCACACCGACTGAGGTAGTGGTGGCTTTCACCTTCAAGATCGAGCTGGGCGCAGGAGGCGGAGACTTCCATGTCTGCTTCCCATATTCAATGATCGAGCCATTGCGCGATCTCTTGTACAGTTCGATGCAAGCGGACCGGATGGAAGCGGATAACCGCTGGTTGAAACTGCTGTCGCGTGAGGTTCAGACCGCAGAGGTCGATCTGGTCGCCTCGTTGGGAACTGCGCAGCTGGCGCTGGGAGAGATTCTGGACTTAAAGGCTGGCGACATTATCCCGATTGATATTCCCGAGCTGATCGTTGCAGAGGTTGATGGCGTACCAGTGCTTGAGTGCAAATATGGGGTGCTGCGCAGCCAATATGCGCTGCGGGTAGACAAGATTCTTACCTCGCCTGAGCACCTGATGTTCCAGGACGAACAGCTGGAGGAGTCGCGCAATGAATGAAAATGAACAGGCGCTGGACGACTGGGCTGCGGCTCTGGCAGAGCAACAGGCTGCGGATGAGGCTGCAGCCGCTACGACATCGTCTCCTGCACCCTCCATGATGGGTTCGCAGTCGAATGTGTCCCCAGCTGATATTTTCGAGCGCTTCGATGCGACACCATCGCAGCCGACAGTGCCGAATAATATCGATATGATCATGGACATCCCAGTCACCCTGACGGTTGAGCTGGGACGCACCAAAATTGCCATCCGCAGCCTGTTGCAACTGGCACAGGGTTCAGTCGTTGAACTGGACGGCCTTGCTGGCGAGCCGATGGATGTACTGGTAAACGGCTGCCTGATTGCCCAAGGCGAAGTGGTGGTGGTCAATGACAAATTCGGTATCCGCCTGACGGATATCATTACCCCTGCGGAACGTATCCGCCGACTCCATAAATGACGTTTTCCCGAATCTGCTTAACGGTTTTCTTCCTGTTTTCCTCTTTGGCATTTGCGGCCAATACACCTCCAGCCGCCGAGCCTCTGACTCCCTCTCTGGGTATTCTTCAAGTGTTTGGCGCACTGGTGTTCGTGCTGGGTGCCATTCTGGTGACGGCTTGGGCGCTTAAGCGGTTTGCTCAAGGGGGATTATCTGGCAACCCTACTCTGCGCGTGGTGGGGGGCGTTATGGTTGGTCCGAAAGAGCGTGTCGTGATTGTTGAAGTGGGTGAAAACTGGCTGGTGCTGGGGGTTACCGCTGCGGAGGTCAGCATGTTGCAAAGTCTGCCCAGGCCCGCTGATGCGGCCATTACGGCTGCAAACCCGGCTCTGGCACCGTTTGCAGAAAAATTTCTTGCCGCCTTGAAGGGGCGATCACCGGAAAAGAACGAGGAGCCAAAATGACGGCTTGGGCAAGAAAGAGTCTGATTTGCTTACCGTTTCTGCTCATGCAGGCTTATGCCGCAGACCCTAGCTTGCCATTGATGACCAGCACCCCCGCCGGGGCCGGGCAGTCTTATAGCCTGTCCCTGCAAACCTTGTTGTTTCTCACAAGCCTGACTTTCCTGCCGGCGGTTCTGTTGATGATGACGGCGTTTACCCGCATCGTCATCGTACTGTCCCTGCTGCGACAGGCATTGGGTACCATCCAGGCTCCGCCCAACCAGGTCATTGTGGGCTTATCGTTGTTCCTGACGGTATTCGTGATGTCGCCCGTACTGGATCGGATCTGGACAGAGGCCTACCAGCCACTTTCTGAAGACAAAATTTCCTTTAATCAGGCATTGGAACGGGGCAGCGTGCCACTCAAACAATTCATGATGCGGCAGACCCGGCAAAAAGATCTGGCGCTGTTTATCGAACTCTCCAATAGTCCTGCACCTAAAGGGCCTGAAGATGTCAGCATGAAGGCACTCGTTCCGGCCTTTGTGACCAGTGAGCTGAAGACTGCGTTTCAGATCGGCTTTCTGGTATTCATTCCCTTCCTGATCATCGATATGGTGGTTGCCAGTGTACTGATGGCGATGGGGATGATGATGGTGTCACCGGTGATCATTTCCCTGCCTTTCAAGCTAATGCTGTTTGTTCTCGTTGATGGCTGGACTTTGCTGATCGCGTCGCTGGTACAAAGTTTTCAGGGGGGGTAGCACATGTCACCCGAAGCGGTCATCGGCATTATTCAGCGGGCGTTCGAAGTCATGTTGCTATTGGGTGGGCCTTTGCTGCTTGCAGCGTTGGGCACGGGTCTGATCATCAGTGTCTTTCAGGCCGCCACCCAGATCAACGAAGCCACTCTTTCCTTCATTCCCAAGCTGCTGGTGACATTTCTCGTAATGGTGCTGGCTGGGCCCTGGATGCTAAGCATCATCATTGACTACACCACTCGACTTTTTCAGAGCATTCCGACCATGATCGGATGATGGCAGAGGCTGGATGATGGATACCTGGCTGAATTTGGAGGCCCTGAGGTGATTACACTCACTTCTGCACAGATTGATGCCTGGCTGGCGTTATTGCTGTGGCCATTCTTTCGCATTCTCGCCATTCTTTCGACCGATCCTTTTTACTCCAGCCGAAGCATCCCTATTCGTGTGAGGGTCGCCCTGGCCTTCATGCTGACCTTACTGCTGATCCCCTCCCTGCCTACCATGCCTGCTGTGGCGCCGGTGTCGCCAATGGGGATCTTGATTGGCCTGCAGCAGATCATCATTGGCGTTGCGATCGGTTTCACCATGCGGATCGTTTTCACGGCTGTGGAAATGGCCGGCCATATCGCTGGCCTGCAAATGGGTTTGGGTTTTGCCAGCTTCTACGATCCCCAGCATGCCAGTAATGTTGCTGTGGTCGCTCAGGTCGCCAGCTTGTTGACCTTGTTGCTGTTTTTGGCGCTGAACGGCCATTTGATCATGATTGAAACCATCGCCAAGTCATTCGTGAGCCTGCCCATACAGGCCAAACCTCTGGCCGCCGCAGGCTTTAAGGCAGTAGTGATGTGGGGGGGCGAAATATTTCGATATGGCGTGTTGTTATCGTTGCCGGTAGTGGCTGCTTTATTGATTACCAATCTGTCGATTGGTGTCATGGCAAAGGCAGCGCCTCAGCTGAATATTTTCGCGGTAGGCTTTCCGCTGACACTGACGATCGGTGGGGCTGCCATGTATTTTGTCTTTCCTGGTTTTGTGCCGCATATTCAGCATTTGATAGACAGCGCAAACAAGATGGCCTTACGGCTGTTTTCGTAGCTGGACGACGAAAAGCGGTAACACAAAACGAAACGCCCACGATTGCGTGGGCGTTTGTGGATTCAGCGTTCAGCGTCTAAATCGCCGCTTCATTGATTTCACCGGTGCGGATACGCACAACCTGCTCGACAGCGGTGACGAAGATCTTGCCGTCACCGATTTTGCCAGTTCGGGCCGCTTTGATGATGGCATCAATTGCCGGTTCGATCTTGTCTTCGGTCAGCACGACTTCGATTTTGACCTTCGGCAGGAAATCAACGACGTACTCAGCCCCGCGATACAGTTCGGTATGACCTTTCTGGCGGCCAAAGCCTTTTACTTCTGTAACCGTCAAACCTGTAATTCCGATCTCCGATAGCGCTTCACGTACCTCGTCGAGCTTGAACGGCTTGATGATGGCTTCGATTTTCTTCATGCGCGAATCCTCCCTAGGCGGTGACCGGAAAAAGAAATGGCCGGAAATTCTCGGCCATTTCTTTATATGGGTATTACTCTACCTTTGCCTTGGCTTTCAGATCGTCAATCAGCTTGCCGATCTGTTCGCCTTGCAGCTTTTGCTGCAGGTTAGGCTTCACTTCCTCGAAAGAAGGGCCTTGTACTTCACGAACATCTTCCAGCTTGATGATGTGGTAACCGAACTGGCTCTTTACCGGTGCTGGGTTGATCTGGCCCTTGGCGAGCTTGACCATCACATCGCTGAACTCCTTGACGAAGTTGCCGGGTGCGGCCCAGCCCAGATCACCACCGTTGGTTTTGCTGCCCGGATCCTTGGATTTTTCCTTGGCCAGGTCATCAAACTTCTTGCCCTTTTTCAGCTGAGCCAGGATTTCTTTGGCTTCTTCTTCCTTGTCCACCAGGATGTGGCGGGAGTGATACTCCTTGTCGCCCTGAGCTTGTTTCATCTGCTCTTTCATCTTGTCGTACTCTTTTTTCAGGTCAGCATCGCTGATGGGATGTGTCTTGCGATACTGCATGATGAAGGCACGGGCCAGTGCTTTCTGTTTGTAGATTTCCATTTCGACTTGCATGTCCGGTGCTTTGTCCAGACCTTGCTTGACGGCTTCTTGTGCGGCCAACTCTTCAACAATCATCTGCTCGCGAATCTTGCCACGGATCTCCGGGCTGTCTTTAGCGCCGCCTTCGGAAATCTGCTTGACGATGAATTCCAAGCGGTTTTGCGGAATGGCTACGCCGTTCACAACGGCTACGGGCTTGGTTTCTGCAGCCTGAGCCGAGAGAGCCAGAGAGCCGGCAATCAGGGACAGGGCAAAGCGAGTGGTGTTGCGCATCTTTATGCTTCCTTGTGGACTATGCCAAGTTGATTTCAGATAGGTGTTTAGCTGCTACCAGGTATTACCGGAATACGAGTAAGGCAGTTGTTGCTCACAGCTCTTCCGGGGTAAACGCCTGGATGCTTAGAGCGTGTATTGGCCCTCGCATGAGTTCACCCAATGCTGAGTAGATCATGCGGTGCCGAGCGATTGCTGGTTTGCCGGCAAATTGCTCTGACACGATAGTGAGCCAATAGTGCCCGCCACCTCCTGCAGCACCTGCGTGCCCGGCGTGTTGGGCGCTGTCATCGCGGATCTCAAGAGTCTGCGGCGACAAAACGGCAAGTCTCTCACGGATGAGTTCGATTTGAGTCATGCGGGAAAGACTTTTTTAAAAGGTTTGACGACAACGGTTTGATATACCCCTGCAGAAAGATAGGGGTCTTGGTCGGCCCACTGTTGAGCGGCGGTCAGACTGTCAAACTCAGCAAC
Source organism: Parachitinimonas caeni (assembly GCF_030129945.1). Classification (GTDB taxonomy): domain Bacteria; phylum Pseudomonadota; class Gammaproteobacteria; order Burkholderiales; family Chitinimonadaceae; genus Parachitinimonas; species Parachitinimonas caeni. The sequence goes on along the minus strand of NZ_JARRAF010000006.1, from coordinate 70,828 downwards.
AATCAAGCTGCCAGAGAAGCCGGCAGGGCCTGGGTCTGGGCTGTCAATGGCAGGACAGGGGCCTGCCAGCAGCAAGCGACCTTGATCTTGCAAGGCGACGAGTCGTGCCAGATGCTGGGGGCGAGCCGCCAAGCGTTTATCAAGGGTGTCAGGGTAGTCTGTGGCGACGATTGCGTAGAACACGGGTTACTCCTTTGGTGTGTCTGGCTCAATGTATTTGGAGATGGCCAGTGCTTGTGCAATCGAGAAAACAAAGACAAGGCCAATGAGCCCGAATGTTTTGAAATTCACCCAGACATGCTCTGAGAAGTTGAAGGCCACAAACAGGTTGATGCCACCAACGGTGGTGAAAAAACTCGCCCAAGCGATATTGAGCCTGTCCCAGATCTTGGCTGGCAGATTCAGCTGGCTGCCCAGTAGGGATTTCAAGCCATTCTTGCGGAAGCCGTATCTGGCTATGAGCAAGGCTGTCGCCAGGGTCCAGTACAGGACGGTGGGTTTCCACAGGATGAAGGTCTTGTTGTGCAGGATCAGTGTGGCGCCACCGAAAATGGTAACGATACCGAAACTTAACCACAGTGTAGGGCTGATGGGCTTTTTACGTAAAAAGCAATATGCCACCTGAGCAAAGGTGGCGCCGATGGCAACGGCCGTTGCGACGTAGATTTCCTCGCCTGTGAGTTTATAGGCAAGAAAGAACAGCAAGACCGGGAAGAGATCGAACAGCAATTTCATAGGGCAGGGATTATGCCGCTGAATTTGGTGTGCGCACAACCCGTTACGCGTGGCAGTGCTGGGCGGAAAGATCTGACAATAAAAGATGCGTCACCAGCAGCTTGGCTGGTGACGCGATAAAACCACTGGAGATACACAAACTGGAAGCTTTCACTTCCTGCTTGGCATTGTGATACCAGCGAGCGGGTCGGGATTTGACGCGTATCAAGTTATCTCACTGCGTGCTTCAGTATCCACCCTTGCTCACTTCGCCCATGTATTGCTGCAAGGTACCTACATCAATGATGTTGGCACCGGGCGCTGGCTTGTAGTAGTAGACCTTGCCGTCCTTGGTTCCAAGATACTCACCGGTTGCAGAGTATTGGCGGAAGGTGTAGCCGAGAGCCGTTTGCGTGGTGGCAGATTTCGGAAGGAAATTGCCGGCAAAGGTGCGTTCTGCCCAGTCAAACAGCCGGTCATCATTGCTGACGGTCATAGCGTTTTTCCAGATTTTCAGCAGTTGCCTCAGGCTTTCCGGTTTGTTTTGTGGCTCGGATTGACCTGCGTGCGCCGTTTTATTGATGCCGTGGCAAGATGCGCACACTCTGACTTCCCCGGGCTGGAAGGTGAGCCAATAGCGTTCGCGCACGACGGGATCATTCTGATTGGTGAGCTGCCAGCTCATGGCACGGCGAGCGGGGACGAAGGCGGCTACCGAGCCATCTGGAGCGACTGCCGCAGCGTTCTTGACCCCGGTGAAGCGGTTTTTCCCCTTGTCATCGTGCATGGGTTGGGCAATCACGCGTCGGCCGGCTCGGGGATTGGTGGTACCACCAATGCCTCGCAGTTGGTCGGCCTGAACGAACTGCAGGTGGCTGACGTCGTAGACGCGGCCAGTCTTGGGTACGCTGGAGGCGCCACCTGGTACCCGCAGGTTATAGGGCTGTTGCCGGTCGCTGTGGTCGCGAAGGGTGACGTCCCGGCTCACCATTAAGGCCAGATCATTCTGCTTGAGGAAGTCTTTGAAGGCATTGATATCAACGCCTTCTTCGGTAAAAACCTGCATTTCAGGGTCTGGGAGGGGCTGAGTGCTGGCTTGAGGGCGTTGCCGCACTTTCAACTCCACCGGGTTGAGTTCCCACAGCGGGCCGTTGTAGCTAACTTTCACATCAGGACTCCACCAGCTCAGCGACTTGGTGATACCTGCTGTGAGAGCCTCCGTGGCTTTGTAGTAGCCCGAGGCATCTTTGGTCAGAAGTTTCAGTCGGAAGTCGTAGCGTGACTTGGGCGCGGTACTGGTGCCTTCGTTCTTGTCGGTTCGGGTCTCTGTGGTATGCGCCGCGACTAGCTGGCCATCCGATAGCGGAAGCGGGTCGCGATACAAGCCGCTGTGATTGGCACTGGGTGTCTTTCCTTCATCGGTAAATCCTGCGGTGTCCGGATGGGTCAGATAAGTGGCGGTCATGTTGTCGGGGTTGTCGCTGGGAGCACCATTCAGGCTGACAATCTGGCCTGCCGCGTGGGTTCCGAACTCGGGCATGCTTGCACCGAGGAAAACGCCGGGTCGGCTAGGGTCTTCCTTGATCTGCAGCATGATGTCGTTGAGCAACCGCAACCGGTTACCCCGACCCTCATAGCAGCAGTAAGTTAGGTTCTTGTCATCTTCGAAACTCTGGTTGCCGTAGTTGCCCAGATCGTGTCTTCCTACGTGATTCAGCGTTTCCTCGCCAGTGCCATCCTGGTTGATTTGCCAGGGAAAGAATTGATTGAAGGTATGGGCATTGACCTTGCCGTAGAGCGCTGAGCTGCTTTCCTGGCGGGGTTCTGGAAACATCTCGGTACGGTCGTTCAGTTTGGCCGCATCGGCTGCTTCGCTGGCGTAGTTGAAAGTGCCATAGTCGGAGCCTTCCCGATCAGCATCGGCTTGCTGGTCTCGTTGCAGATGATCCCAACGGCTGAAGATGACGCGCCCGAAGCTGTCGATTTGTGGGGTGAATGCACCCGAAGGGGCATGGTTCAGCATGAATAAATCACCGGTTGCGGGATTGAGGCTCCACAGTCCTGTCACCGTCGGTGCTTCCTCGTATTCATCCAGCTGCGGATAAAGATGCCTTTCGCCGGAACGCGGGCGATCTGTGGTGAAAATGATCCGGTCATCAGTGCCATAGATGGGCTGGATGTTGTTGAAATCCTCGGGCTGCTTGGCAACTTTGGTAATAACCGGGGTTTCATCCTTGCCCAGACCCGTCATCTCATACAGCTGCCAGTAATAAGTCTTATATTCGTATTGTTTGGATGGTCCGCCGATGACGGCGCTGAAGAGGATTTTTTTGCCATCCCAGTGCGGGGAGGGATCACGAACGGCGATTGCAGTGGTGCCAAGCAGGCCGCTGGAGCTGACTCCGGCAGCTTCGGTCAGGTTTTTCAGTGTGCCGTCCTGATAGCGTATCCACAGATCGCCACCGCGTGCTGCGGAGTCCATGCTGGCCTGGTGGTTGCCAAAGGTCGAGCCGATGGTCGTGAAGTCGGCAATCACGGGCACTTGGGTGACAAAAACAATAGGGTGAGGGGTTGTTACGGCAGCTTGAGAGAGCGGTGCCCAAGTCAGGGCGACCAGAGCTGCCAGTCGGTTGAGGCGTGTCATGGCAATTTCCTTCAGCGCAGATGTGAATATGACACTAGCACGTTGACGCAGCGGTTTATACGGACAAAGTACCTGCATTTTTAAATATAGGTTGCGAAGCAGGACATATGTCTTTGGTAGTTTTCCACAACAGACTGGGAATAGAGATGAACACGCCCGCCGAAATGAAATCGCACTATCTGTCGATGCTGTTCACACCGCGTAGCGTGGTCGTGGTCGGCGCTTCGGAAACGCCGGATTCGGTGGGCGCACGTGTTTTCAGAAACCTGCTCGACCACGGTTATCAGGGCAAGTTATTCGGCGTGAACTTGCGGCATCCTACGGTGTTCGGACGGGCCGTCTGGCCAAGCCTGGCGGTGTTGCCGGAGCGAGAGCCGGATCTGGCCATTATCGCCACGCCTGCGCGCACCCTGCCGGCATTGATGCGGGATTGCATTGCCTGTGGCGTGAAATCGGTGCTGGTGCTGTCGCGGGATTTCGTCGCCGCCGATGAGCACAATCGAAAATTGCTTGATGAGGCGCTGCAGATGGCAGGTAAAGCCGGGGTCCGGGTATTGGGGCCCAACCTGCTGGGTCTGATGCGTCCTGGCATTGGCCTGGTGGCTGCTAACTACCACGGGCATGTCCGGCCGGGGGCGTTGGCCTTGGTCGTGCAGTCGAGTTCGGTTGCCAGTGCCATGCTGGATTGGGCCGATGGCCATGAGGTTGGTTTTTCTACCGTGGTGTCGCTGGGGGCTGCGGCAGATGTCAATTTTGCGGAAGTGCTGGATTTTCTGGTGGAGGATCGGGAAACCAGCGGCATTCTGCTCTACATCGAGGATGTGGGGGCTGCCCGGCCCTTCATGAGTGCCTTGCGGGCGGCTTCACGCAGCAAGCCCGTGGTGGTGCTGAAAGTGGGCCGGCATCAGCGTGAAGAAAAGCTGGCGCGCACTCATAGCGAGCGACTGGTTGGGCGGGATGATGCCTTTGACGCCGCAATGCGGCGTGCCGGGGTGCTGCGGGTGCAGACCATGATCCAGATGGCTACTGCTGCGCGCATGCTGGCAACCGGGTATCGGGTGAAAGGGCGCCGATTGGCGATTGTCAGCAATGGATTTGGTGCTGGGCGTATGGCGGTTGATCGGGCGCTTGATCTGCGCGTGCAGCTGCCGTCGCTGGACCCGACCACCGTTGCGGCGCTGGATCAGGTCTTGCCGCGAATCGGCACCCACAATAACCCCGTGGACATCCTCGGAGATGCTCCGCCGGAGCGGTTTGAGGCGGCTGTACGGCTATGCCTGAATGATCCGAATATCGACGGGGTGATGGTGATTTTTACCCCCCAAGCGGGCACCGATCATCTGCTGACTGCTGAAAAGATGATCGCCCTGCGGGCGCAGAGCGAGAAGCTGCTGATGGTGTGCTGGCTCGGCGAAAAGCGGATTTCTCTATCCCGCAAGCTGTTCGAGCGGGCCAAGCTGGCGTACTTCATTACGCCGGAACAAGCCGTTGAAGCATTTGCCAGTCTGTCGGCATTCCAGTTCAACCAGATGCTGTCGCTGCAGACACCCGGACCTCTGGCGGATACCCAGCTGCCCGATCTGGATCAGGCGCATGCGATTGTGTCCAGGGCTCTGGCGCAAGGGCGCAGCATGCTTGATCCGGTCGAAACCGAGGCTTTGCTTAAAGTGTTTCGCATACCGTTTCTACCATCCATACAGGCTGCCAGCGCCGAAGCGGCTGTGGCGGCTGCAGAAAGGCTGGGTTACCCGGTTGCTGTAAAGCTCGATGCCGATGGCGTGCTGCACAAAACTGATCTGGACGGCGTGGCGCTGAATCTGGCGGATGCAACCAGCGTTGCCTCTGCGGCGAATCGCATCATGGCGGCGGCGCGTTTGCGAGTCGCTCCCGTCAGCGTGCGCGGTGTGACGGTGCAGCGCATGCACGACAAATCCCACGGTCGTGAGCTGATGGCTGGCGCGATCAGAGATTCAATCTTTGGCCCGCTGGTTACCTTCGGATCTGGCGGGGTTTCGGTGGAGGTGTTTGGTGATGTGGCTGTTGCGCTGCCGCCGTTGAATGCCCTGCTGGCCAATAACCTGATCCGGCGCACCCGCGTCAAACGTGCGCTGGGGGCATTCCGCAACGTACCCGCCATCGACATGGCTGCCGTGGAATTTGTATTGCTGCGCCTTTCCGAGTTGGTGTGTGAGCTTCCGGAAGTCGTGGAAGTGGATCTCAATCCGCTGGTCGCCGATGAAAATGGCGCGATTGCCGTTGATGCCAGCATCCTCGTCGAGCCAACACCGCCGGGTTTTCGGCGGTACGACCACATGGCGATCTACCCCTATCCCTCCCACCTGGTCGGAGCGGGTCAACTGCGCGATGGCACGCCGGTGGTGCTGCGTCCGATCCGCCCGGAAGACGCTGACGAAGAACAGCGCTTTGTGCGAGAGGAAATGTCGATGGAGAGCCGCTTCAACCGCTTTCTGGCCTCTTTGCGGCAGTTGCCCAAGCCCATGCTGGTGCGCTTCACCCAGCTGGATTACTCGCGCGAAATGGCGCTGGTAGCCACGGCGATGGAAGAGGATCGCGAGTCGATACTTGGTGTGGCGCGATACACGCTCAATCCCGATTGGCAAAGCGCCGAATTCGCGATTGCCGTCGGTGATCGGTCGCAGGGCCAAGGCCTGGGCAGCCTGTTGATGAATGCGCTGTTTGCTGCTGCCCGCGATGCCCACCTCGATACGCTGGAAGGCGAGGTATTAGGCAGCAATACCAGCATGCTGGCGTTGATGCGCAAGCTCGGGTTCGCGATACACCCCCATCCCGATGATCCGGCGCTGAAGTGGGTGGTCAAGTCACTGAACCCTGTGCCGTGATGCCCGCTTGTCGGCAGGCAGGGGGCCTTTGCGCGCAAGGCATCGGGTCTGCGTGGTTCCAGATGGTGCATAAACGGTGCATTGGCCAAACGCAGGCTATATTGGGATTACGTGATGCGCGGTTTGGGCAGGTGTGCTCGCCGAGCCTAGTTGTGGCCTACCTTGGATAAGGACTTATCGTGGCAATCAAAGACAGCGATCTCATTTTTGGTACCGAAGAGGTGCTGGTCAGCCTCTGTAATTCGGTAGTTCGGGTCTTCAGTATCGCGACGCAGAGCAAGTTTCATTACTCCGGCATGGTGCAGCGGATCACCAAGATCGGCCTCAAGCCGGATATCGGTTGCTTTGTGTTGTTCGATGGTGGGTTTTCAGGCTTGGTGGTACTCAACTTCTCGGCGGCCACGGCTATGGAAATCTACGAAAAATACATGCTGACCATGGGCATGCCCAAAAGTGAGCTGGCGATTTCGCATACCTCGGACGAAGTCGGCAATATCATGGGGGAGTTGATGAACCAGATTGTTGGCGACTTCACCAGCAAGGTGAGGCGTGAATTGCAGACCAATATCACCCAGAATCAGCCCAAGATGCTGGTTCTCAACAAGCAAGTCATGCTGAGTGTTGACACGCCGCTTGATCGCCCTGAAATCCGCCGGGTGACCTTTTATTCGGAAAGCAACAATATCTTCTACCTCGAACTGGCGATCGACCGGACCGAGTTCATCAAACTGCACGATTTTGTGCCCGAAGCGGCTTCAGACCCTGATACCGTCATGGCGGAAAGCCAGCAAAACGCGGGTGCTGCATCTGCCTCATCAACCCCACCAGATGACGATCACAACGACTTTCTGAAATCGCTAGGGATGTAAACCGCGTAGGTAAGAGCCTGGCAAGGGTTCGGCTGATTGGCGGGATGGAGACTTGCCGGCATTGCCGGCAAGTGTCGGTGGGGGGCTTACTCAGAAAAGCGCTCGGCGTGACGGGGAATCGACGCGAGTGCGCCGGTCCAGTGCGCTGCCAGCGCTGTCTGGTAGGCTTGGGCGAATTCTGCAGAAATGAATTCGTAGACTTCCATATACGTTGCCTGTTCTGGCGTTCCAAGCTTGGTCATCCGCCGGCACTGCCGGCAATACGGCCCCAGTGCCACCAGCATGGCTTGGGCAGCTTGCTGCACTTGTGCAATGTACGTGCCGGTAGGCAATTTGTAATAGATAAACCAGTGTTCAGTGGACAGCATACGGAAGCTCCCCCACGGTCAGAAGCGGGCCTTCCAGACTGCCAAGATGCAAGCCGTGCTCCAGACTGGCAATTTGCGCCACGACCAATACCTCGTATCCGCCCTTGGGTGAGGGAGCTGCCAGCATGATCTTGCCGGAGGCTTGGCCTTGCATTTCGGGGCTGAACACATCCTGACCCGCTGCAACCGACTCGGCGGCGATGTGGGCCCGATACATACGGCGTTTGAGCTTGCCGAGATACTGGGTGCGGGCGACGATCTCCTGCCCTGGGTAGCACCCCTTGTTGAAGCTGACAGCGCCAATCAATTCCATATTGGCCATTTGTGCCACAAACTCTTCTTGCGTGGCCGCGCCGATCCACGGGATACCCGCGCAAATATCCGTCCAGGTCCAGACAGTGCCGCCGGCGGGCTTGGCATGGGCTGCCAGCGCTTGCCAGGTGGCGACCGCGTGTTCGCTGGCTACCACGACTTCGTAGCGTTGGCCGGGTAGGTGCAGGATAGTGGCGTGCCCAGACTGAGCGACCGAATGCGGGCTGGCCAGTTCACAGTCGAATACTTGCCTGATCACCGCTGCAGCGCCGGGGCCAGCCAGCCCCATGCGCACGCGCTCTGTGCTGGCATCGCTGGCCTTGGTCTTGGTGCGCATGATGTACATCGACAGCCGTTTGATCATGGCGGGTAGCAACTCGGCTGCTAGCTGCACCATGTAATCGTTTCCCTCTCGGAACAGCAGGAAGCTCGCCAGCATGCGGCCTTTCGGGGTGGAGTAGCTGCTGTACTGGCTAAGATGGGTTTCCAGCTTGCGGACGTCGCTCGACAACTGGCCATTGAGGAATGCCTGGGTTTCCTCGCCTGAAAAGCGGATCAAGCCAAAATGCGATAAATCGACCAGCACGCATTGTTCGGTGGCAGCGGTCAGTTCGGCGTGCGCGTCGCCAAAGTGCAGAACGCGATCCTCGGCCAATGTGGCCCCTTGCGTTTGCAGAAATTGTTGCCAATCGGCTTGCATGGGTATCTCCTTGGGCAGTATTGGGATGGGGCCAATTATAAGATGCGCAGGCGATGACAACGTAAGCTGTCTGCGCGCACCAGCGATGGTGGGAATGAATGTTGCTGCCAGTCATCCATAGCGGGCATACAAATTGGACGCTAACTGGGCCATACTCGGCGCAAAGGAGATCGCAATGGGTGAGATGCCGGAGAAAATTGGCAAATATCGGATCGTGCGTGAGCTGGGTCGAGGAACGACAGGGGTCGTTTATTTGGCGGTAGACCCGTTTCTTGGGACGCAAGTCGCCATCAAGCGTGCTCATCCGGAGTTGCTGGAGGATCGTTCGCAAGGTGGCCGTTTTCTGCGGCTATTGCAAAACGAGGCCAGCCTGGTTGGCAAGCTCAAGCATCCGCATATTGCCGCGTTGCTGGATGCTGAAATCGAAGAGCACGAAGCCTATGTTGTCGTTGAATATGTAGAAGGCAGCACACTGGAGGTGCATTGCTCGGTAGACGAGTTGCTACCTGTCCGGGATGTCGTCGAAGTGATCTTCAAATGCTGCAATGCGCTTGATTACGCACAGCGTCTGGGATTGATTCATCGCGATATCAAGCCTGCCAATATTCTGCTAACCCGTGAGCGGGAAGTGAAGTTGACCGACTTTGGTGCGGCACTGGCGTTGAAATCGGAAAAAACACAGATCACCGGTTTTATTGGTTCGCCAGCGTTTATGTCACCCGAACAGGTGATGGAAAAGCCGCTAACCCATCAGTCCGATATTTACTCGCTCGGTGTGGTGATGTACCAGCTACTGACTGGCCGGCTGCCATTTGAGGCTGATTCTGACTACACCACTATCTACAAGATCTGCAATGAGACCCCGCAACCCTTGAAAGTCTTGCGGCCCGAACTGCCAGATGGCTTGCAGGCCATTATTGATCATACGTTGGCCAGAGATCCTGCCCGGCGTTACCCGACCTGGGTTGCTTTTGCGGAAGCGCTGGCAAGCTTGTTCCGCGAGTTGCCAAGGCGGGGCGATGATGTGGCGGATAGCGAGAAGTTCAACCTGCTCAAGCCGCTGAGTTTTTTCTCCGAATTCAGCGATGTGGAACTTTGGTCGGTTTTACGCCTTGGCACATGGCACTGGTTGCCAAGAGGAACCCAGCTGATACGTGAAGGAATGCCGGGGAATTCGTTCTACATTCTGGTGGAAGGGCGTGTCAGCGTCACGCGCAAGGGCTGGGAGCTGGATACCCTGGATGCCGGGGAAAGCCTGGGAGAAATGGCCTACCTGAATCCGGCCAGCCGAGTACGCTCTGCCACGATTACCGCGGATACCGATATATCGGTGCTGAAAATTCGCGGCGACTCCCTGCATCAAGCCCCTCCCGAGTTGCAGATGCGGTTTGATAAAGTGTTTATCCGCTTGCTGGTTGAGCGACTGACTCAGGCCAATCGCCAATTGGCGGCGATTGATATTGGCAGAATCTGAACCTACGCAGGAGGTGTACCCCTGCTTATCCGTAGGAGGTCATGAAAAAGCCCACTTCATGGAGAAGTGGGCTTTTTTCTGGGGTGGTGCGATCAATAAACCAGCGAAGTGGCTGCATTGGCACCGGGACGACTTGCGCCACCAGAATTGAGTTCAGGTGCATCCAGCTTGCCTGATACACCCAAGCTCGCATCGACGCTGATCGGGCCGCTACGCAGGCGTGCGCCAATTCGGCCGCTTAGTTTCTTGTCTGCACTGACGTTAAAGGTGCCATTGGCGGTGAACTTGCCTGAATTCAAGGCAAGCCCCGACATGGCGACCTCCTGTCCTCGTACCTTGATGTCACCCGATAAGCTGTCAAAGCGCGTCTGTCCTCCGCGAGCCAGCGTGGTTGGCGACTGCGACTTCAGCGGCGTGATCAGGTCCAGGTTATGCAATATTCCGTCCGTGACTGTGAACTTCATATCAATCTGAGGCGTGTTGAGCAGGTCTTCAAAGCTGGTGCCTTCATACAAGAACTGCGCGGTGCCCTCCATCCGGCCCTTGGCATGGGTGATTGGGCTGAACATCATCGAGAATGGCTCTACTGCTATTCCCTTGCCAGTCAATGAACCGGAAAGGTTCCAGTTTTCCGTGCTCCAATCCAGGCGACCCGAGCCCAGAACCACAGCGTTGAATAACATGCCATTGATGTCATCAATCGTGACACCCGTCTGATCGGCAATGCCCTTGACCAGCAGCTGATCGAAATAAACCTGGAATCTGCCTGGCGTGGTCCAGGTCTTGGCATGAAATTCTAGAGAGAACTTGTCATTCAGAGGTTTGATGGTCAGATTGGCGCGTTCTTTTTCATCGCTGACCGTGACTTCCTTGAACATGCCATCCTCTGCCAGCTTCAGCTTGCCCTGCAGTGGGCCTACAGTGGTGGATGGGCCGAGCTTGACGCTGCAATTGCGTAATCCGATGGTGTCCAAACGAATGTCGCCTTCTTGGCTGGGCTTGAGTTTGGCAGGCAAGGCAATCAAGAAGGGCTTGTCAAATTGGCCGCCATCGAGCGTCATATCCGCGATATGGTTGCGAATGCGCAGAATATTGCGGCCATTGATCGGAATCTCGATTTTGTTAATCGATGCTTCGCCAACCTTGCCAATCGTGATGCCTTCAATCAGTAATGCCGGGCGAGGGGAGTAGGTGAAGTCGATCGAAGAAATCTTGACGGGCGAGCCAAGGCGTTCACTGGCTGTCTTTTCCAGGCCAGCAATATAGCGGTTGTAAGGAAAGACCAGTGGCGCCAAGCCTAGCAACACCACCACGATCACCAGGACCACCAGCATTTTTTTGAGAGAGGACATAAGAAATTTCTTTTACGGTGTTGACAAGGTAAATAGTTGAGTCTATTATAGCGGCTTCTTCGGTTCCCTGATAGCTCAGTCGGTAGAGCGACGGACTGTTAATCCGCAGGTCCCTGGTTCGAGTCCAGGTCGGGGAGCCAAAAGTTTCAGAAAGCCGCACTTAAGTTCACGCTTGAGTGCGGTTTTTTCATTTGCGCGGTGAGCGGCGTGTTCCGGCCAGTGTGGGGTGACAATGTTCATCGTTTGCTTCAAATGCGGAAAAAATATTCCGTTATCATGCCATCATTCCTGATAACTGCCCAGTACCGTTTGGACAGGTCTCTCTCAGGCGCGTGGTCATTGGCGTCATGCGCTGCGCTTTGCTAAAACTAGCCTATCCCTAAGCCAAAAGGTTCGACCTCATGTCGGATACTCCTGCTGCTGCCGCTGCTGAAACGCCTCCCAAAATTCCTTTGCTCAAGCGAGTCCTGGCTATGGCGCGAGGCGGTCCCGGCTTGGTTTTCTGGCTGATTGCCCTTGGCGTTGTGTTGGTGGTGGGGGTAATGGCCTTTATGGGAGGGGTGTCCATGGGCACCCTACGTCACCGCAAGGTGGAGCAAAGCTATGTGCAGCAGACCAAAGCCTTACGTGCGCAGTTGCTGAAGTTGTCTGAAGAAAAGCTGGCGTCAGATAAGGCCAAGGATGAGGCGCTTTCCCATTACGAGGCACAGTCTCGCGATATGGCTTTGATGAAAAGCGAGCTGGACCAGTTCAAGATGGAAAAGAATGCGCTGGAGAAGATCAAGGCAGAGATACTGGCCTTGACCAAAGGCGATGAAAAATCCGGCAAGGCGGGTGGCAAAGGGGATGCCAAGCCGGATAACAAGCCGAACTGCGTCGTGGGATCTGGTAGGGTGCAGACCAAATCGGATATTGACTGCTTGCATCTTAAGGAAGTGATTGATGCCATGAATGGCGTCCAGTCGGGTAAGCCGGCGGCGGTCCCTGCGCCGGCTCCGGCAGCTACTCCCTCGCCAGCTGCGCCAGCACATAAGTCGCATTGACGTATCGGCTATATAAAAAGCCCTGCAAAACGTAGTTTTGCAGGGCTTTGTTTTGTGATGCGACGATTTACTTGATGCGGTTGGCGTACATGAAATCTTCCATCGCCGCTTCGGCCAGGTTGAACCAGCCGTGCTGCAGGCTGCGGAAGGCTTTAAAGTCGGTGTAGATCTTCTTGAAGATAGCGTTTTTGCCTGCTTCTTCCTCGTAAAGTTCAAATGCAGCCTTTTGGGCGGCTTGCAGCAGATCTGTTGGGTATTTGTGCAGTTTGACGCCTTGTTTGATCAGACGGACCAGGGCCTGAGGGTTCTTGGCGTCGTATTCTGCCAGCATGACCACATTGGCCTCGGCACAGGCGACTTCAAAGGCAGCTTTGTAGTCGGCGGGCAGCTTTTCCCACTCCTTGATATTGACGTAGAACGACAGCATTGGACCTGGCTCCCACCAGCCTGGGTAGTAGTAATTCTTTACGACTTTATAGAAGCCAAGCTTTTCGTCATCGTATGGGCCAACCCATTCTGTTGCGTCGATGGTGCCTTTTTCCAGAGCGGGGTAGATGTCTCCACCTGGGATGGTTTGCGGCACGGCGCCCAGGCGCGACATGATTTCGCCGCCGATGCCGGGAATCCGCATCTTCACGCCCTTGAGGTCGGGCAAAGACTTGATCTCGTTACGGAACCAGCCGCCCATCTGGGTGCCGGTGTTGCCACCGGGGAAGTTGATGACGTTGTATTCACGGAATAGCTCGCGGACCAACTTCAAGCCATCGCCAAAATACATCCAGGCATTTTGCTGGCGGGCGGTCAAGCCAAAAGGGATGGCCGTATCGAAGGCGAAGGCCTTGTTCTTGCCGACGTAGTAATAGCTGGCGGAGTGTCCACACTCGACGGTGCCGTTCTGAACGGCATCAAGTACCTGTAAGCCGGGAACAATTTCGCCGCCGGCGAAGACCCGAATATCGAATTTGCCGTTTGTCAGCTGCTTGACGCGTGCGGACAAGGTTTCTGCAGCACCATAGATGGTGTCCAGGCTCTTGGGGAAGCTGGACGCCAGCCGCCAGCGAATGGCGGGACCGTCAGCTGCGATGGCAGGGGCGGCAGCACTGGCGGCAACGGCGCCAGCAAGACCGGCTTGCTTCAAAAATGAACGTCTTTCCACTCTCTGCTCCTTCTTCTTGATAAATGCCGACTAGTGCGGCAAGGGGTAGGCAAAACTATGCGCGGGAAACCGCCCGTGCGCTCGGGCGGATTCCACGGTGTCACCATCTATTTGGCCAGTTCCTCAAATGCCTTGGCAGCATCATCAGCGCCCTGATTGCTGTCAGCAGGTTTGTTGGCCGGGGCGACTTCCTTAGTGGGTTGGCCCTGAAACAGGATGTCGTTGACCGGCGCTGCAGTGTCTTCATGCACCGTTTTATGACCGACCAGACCAGGGAAGGCAATGATCAAGCCCACCATGATGATCTGGATGATGACAAACGGTATGGCGCCCCAATAGATATCGGTGGTCTTGATTTCCTTTGGCGCCACACTGCGCAGGTAGAACAAGGCAAAGCCAAATGGGGGGTGCATGAAGGAGGTCTGCATGTTCACGCCAAGCAGCACGCCAAACCAGATCAGGTCGATGCCTAACTTCTGCGCCACTGGCGCCAGCAGTGGTACCAGGATGAAGGCAATCTCGAAAAAGTCGAGGAAAAACGCCAGAAAGAACACCAGCAGGTTGACGAAGATCAGGAAGCCAATGACGCCGCCTGGCAGAGCTGTCAGCAAGTGCTCGACCCATTTGTCGCCATCTACCCCAAGAAAGGCGATGCGGAATACCCGGGCGCCGATCAGGATGAAGATGACGAAGGTGGATAATTTTAGCGTCGAATCAAGCGCCTGTTTCAGTAAGGACAGATTCAGCCGGCGATTGATGATGGCCAGGATCAGGGCGCCAACGGCTCCCATGGCACCGCCTTCGGTCGGTGTGGCAATGCCAAGAAAGATGGTGCCCAGAACCAGAAAGATCAGAACCAGAGGAGGGACCAGCGCGGTAACGACCCGCATGGCCAATTGGGTGCCTTGCAGCGTGCGGGCTTCAGGGGGGAGGGCGGGTGCTGCGCTGGGTTTGAAAATGGTCACGCCAAGTACGTAGACCACGTAAAACGCTGTCAGCAGTAAGCCCGGCCCCATCGCGCCTGCATACATATCACCGACCGAGGTACCCAATTGGTCGGACAGGACGATTAGCACCAGCGATGGCGGAATGATCTGGGCGAGCGTGCCGGAAGCGGCGATTACACCCGTAGCCAGTCGTTTATCGTAGCCATAGCGCAGCATGACGGGCAGTGAGATCAGACCCATCGAGATGACTGAAGCGGCGACCACGCCTGTGGTTGCGGCCAGCAGCGCCCCGACGAAGATCACTGCAAATGCAAGACCGCCACGCAAGCGGCCAAATAGTTGGCCGATCGTGTCCAGCATGTCTTCGGCCATGCCACTTCTTTCCAGAATCAACCCCATGAAGGTGAAGAACGGAATCGCCAGCAGCGTGTCGTTCTTCATGATGTCGAATACCTGGCGGGGCAGGGCTTGCAGTAGCTCAGGCTTGAGCAAACCAAGCTGGATACCGATCAGGCTGAACATCAAACCAACAGCTGACAGGGCAAATGCCACCGGATAACCCATCAGCAAGAACAAGATCAGCGAGCCGAACATGATCGGCGCCATTAACTCCAGACTCATACCGGCTCCTCCGCTTTGTTAGGTTTTTCCGAAGGGTCGGGGATCAGATCATTGATAAACGCGATGCGTTTGATGATTTCCGAGATCGCCTGCAGGGTCAGCAGGCTGAAGCCCACCGGAATCAGCAGCAGTACCGGCCAACGTATCAGCCCTCCCGCATCAGACGACATTTCGTTTTTGACGAAGGCATCCAGAAAAATCGGCCAGCCGAAGTAGACCATCAAGATGGCCATTGGCATCAGGAACAACAGTCCTCCTGCAATGTCGATCCAGGCCTGGCCTTTCCTGGAAAGGCGCCCGGTCAGGATGTCGATGCGAATATGCTCGTTGTGGCGCAGGGTGTACCCCCCGCCCAGCAGGAAGACCGCTGAGAACAGGTACCACTGTATTTCGAGAAATCCATTCGAGCTGTTGTTGAAGGTGTAGCGGAAGAGGGCATTGCCGGCGCAGATCAATGTCATGACCAGTACCAGCCAGCGTGCAAAGCGGCCGATGTACTCGTTGGTGGCATCAATCAGCTTCGACAGTCGAAGCAAGGCGTGCATTTTTCGTTTGATCCTATCTCTCTGGGTGGTTGGGTGGGCTCGCGCTCTTGTCAATGGCGCTGGCAAGCGGGTTTCGATCTGGCCTGTGCTGTGATTCAAGAACCTCTCTGCGGATTGACAACCGGATGTCCGGCTGTAAACCAGAGGGTGAGGGAGGCTTGATGGCTTCGATGCCCGTCATTGCTGGCGGACATGCCGACCGTGGTCACGCAATAGGTCTTGAGCAGACGTGGGCATGCTCCTCTTCTGATTGGGTTGCAGGAATTTGGCGCGGTTGACGTTTTGTTTCCGAAGCGGAAATCAATCGTCAATCGGGCCGGATCCTGAACCGCTTGCAAACAATTCCGACTGGCGTTGTTGGGCATTTTGCAGCGTTATGCCAATGGCGCCAGGCCCAACGGATACTTTGCCCGGTCAGTGCGGGAGGTGGCCATGCAACGGCACCTCTTCGCGGAAACATGCCATTCCTGCTGCTGAATCCCTGTGAGGGATCTAAAAATGGCTGGCATGGTTGACAGGGTAAAACTCCCATAGGTTGTCCGTTTGTGCCGGGTGTGGCAAGCGGTCGCAGGGGGTGTCGGTCATAACGTTATTACGGAACCGCCTGTTGAAAAAGAGGGCGGCTCTCTTGTTGATCACGGCGCAGGGGCCTGCTGGCGTTAGAAAACCCGTGCAAGTGATTCAAACAGATAGGATTTGTCATCAGGAATGGCTGTTGCTGACCAGAGAATCGAACTCGTTGTTATACAGATTGTGTCGTATGCTGAAAGACCACCTGCTGAGGTTCAGTGGATGCTTTATTTCGGATCGTGTGGCGGCAAATTGGGCTGGATGTTGGGCAAGGTCTTTCTGACATCGTTGCGGTTCCAATCCGGCAACACCTTTCGTCCCGAAAGGAGAATGTCATGGTGGTGAGCCACTCTATGGCAATCGCTCGGCAAGATCTGACCGATTTCTTGGCGCTCAATGCGGTTGGCGCTTATTCGGCTGGGCCAGTCGAACTCTACCCATGCCGCCTCCACCTGCTCAAAATCCCAACCGGCGTGGCCGAAGCTGAAACACTGGCAGAACCTTATAGAAGCTCCTTATTCCAGTGACTTCCCGTATGGCACGAACTCCTACTGGTGGCGGCGTCTTGAGGGGGGCTTTGAGCCCGGAAGAGTTATCGGCGCTTGATCTGCCGCCGCTGCAAATCACCGAGAAAATCGACCGGCTGATGCCCTTGGCACTGGAGTGGTACAACCACGTCGAGGCGAGTTTGTTGCCACTGGGGCGCCCGCTCACCGAGATGGAACTGCTGAAGGCCCGCATGTTTGGCGTGCAGAACCCCGAGCAGGTACGGATTGCCGTGCTGGGGCGATTTCCAATGCCGGAAGATCCCTTTCTGCGCCAGGAGGCGGAGCGCTTTGGACTGGGGAGTCGGGCCGAGTGCGGTCGCCTGATTGGTTACGTCATCATGCTCAAACCCCACTATTCGCTGAGCCGTACGGTCATTGCGCATGAGCTGGTACACATCTCTCAGCATGATCGCTTGGGGCGCGCAGGCTTCCTGCGACGATATCTGATCGAAATGGAGATGGTGGGATATGAACGGTCACCGCTAGAGCGGGAAGCCTACGATAAGCAATCACTATGGGGGGGGTGACGCCCCACTCTTGGCGGTGGCGCCAACCAATTTTCTGCCATCGAGCCCGGCTGGGCCCGCATCTTGTGACAACGCCCTTAGAGTCCGTGCGATCCAAATGGACTGTCAATCGCCAGAAGCCAACTACCGTCTGCCTGGCGTCTGGCGACATCTGAGGTTTGTCCCGCCATTTGCAGCGGTGTGCCATCCGGCCCGGTGGCATCGAAAGTCCAGTCGGCATACAGCAGTGCGACGCCATTGGCTTCAATGATTTTGGGCGCCGCCATCACAAAGCGCCCATTCATGCCCATAAAACCGGCCAGCGCTTCACGAATGCCGGCTTGCCCGGTGACCCGCAGGCCGGGCTGGGGCAAGAGAACGGCGTCTGGCTCGTATAGCGATACCAGTCCATCCAGATTACCGCTCGAAAAGTACTCACTGAACAGCCGATGCACATCGGCTGGGCTATTCGCTGGCATAGTGAACTCCCGCATACGTTTATCAAAAAAGCCGGCGCGGCCAGAAGACTCTGGCCGGCCCTTTGATATAGCAAATCCCCGCCACTTTGATGCAAACCTGACGTCAACAGAGCCTGGCTAGAATTTACCACCGCGAAAATCTGCCACGGCTTGCATGACTTCCTCTTGCGTGTTCATTACAAAAGGCCCCCACTGAACAATCGGTTCGCGCAACGGTTGGCCCGCTATCAGCAATAGCCGCGCAGGCCGATCCCCGGCCCGCAGGCTGATCTGGTTGGCCTGCGGTGATGTGGTCAGTATTCCCATCTGTGTAGCCGAGACTTGTCGCGCCAGCTCACCAATCTGGACTTCACCCGCATAAACATAGATGAAAGCATTGAAATGTGCCGGCAGAGCGTGTGCGAACGTGCTGCCGGCCGGCAGCGAGACATCAAGATACAGCGGTTCGGTATCCGGGCGCTCAATGGCCCCTGCCTGCTCATCCAGGCGACCGGCAATCAGCTTGATTGTTACGCCCTCGGCGCGTGTCAGTACGGGGATTTCGTCAGATGGAATATCGCGATACCAGGGGGCCGCGAGTTTGTTCTTGCCTGGCAGGTTTACCCACAGCTGAAATCCCTGCATCAACCCATTTTCCTGCTCGGGCAACTCGCTGTGAACAATGCCGCGACCCGCTGTCATCCACTGCACGCCACCCGGCCCGAGCAAGCCTTCGTGCCCGGCATTGTCGCGGTGACGCATACGGCCAGCCAGCATATAGGTCACCGTTTCAAATCCCCGATGCGGGTGGTCCGGAAAACCGGCCAGATAATCATCCGGGTTGTCGCTGTGGAAATAGTCAAGCATCAGGAAGGGATCAAGCCTCCGCTGCAAGTCTTGCGTCAGTACCCTTAGCAGCTTGACTCCAGCGCCATCCGACGTGGGAACGCCATGCACAATCCGTTCGAGTTCGCGGCTGAATGCCATGAGCTTCTCCTTCAAAAAATTCAATTGGTTTGCTCGGGATAGACCGAGATGTGACGGGTATTCTTGCTGAATATGGCAGCTGAAGATAACGGAACAATCAGAAAGTATTGTTCTTAAAAATTGATTAATTATTTGATGGTGGTATGCCGTGAGTGCTATTGAAGAGCGATATGTCTTTGGGCCGGCCGAAAGATGATGACGGAAGCCACCTCATGCAATGAGTGAGGTGGGCACGCCGACTACGGGGAATCGTGATTATTTTTTAGGCAATTTGAAATTTTACCGCTTGCTCAATGGTTTAGATGAATTCTCCCCGGCTTGTCCACAGACTTCTACCTTGAATACTGTGGATCTGTGAGTACTTGTACAAATTGAACCCACCGTTTGTCGGAAATATGGTGTCAATACTGGGTTTCCCCGTGCGAATGGGGATATTTCTGTAAGTCATGGCCAATCTGATTAAAAAATAAGCTATCTGAAAAATGTCTGCTGCAACAGATACTTGGCTTGTCTATCCCCGTCTTGTCCACAGGGTTGTGCCGTAATAACTGTGGATTTGAGGATAGTTGTACAGTTTGTGGCCAAGGCTTGTGGACGGGACTCAAACAAGATACCCACAAGTATTGATCCACAGCAGGCATAGACAGCAAAAAACAGGCCAGTTCAGGTGATTGATTAAAATTTAAGCAGATTGGCTTTTCCTAATCAACACAGCAACTTGTCTGGCCTTTCCCATGTTTATCCACAGACTTGTGCGGGGTTTACTGTGGATTTGGGGATGACTGGCTCAGAGCCTAGGTTTGGGTGGCTTAATGTGCCCGTTGATCGAATCCGGAGGCGTTGTGCTATGAACGCTGACGCAAGAACTCGCTGGACTGCTTGGGAATAAGGGCTATCGCGGCACAATGCATGCAAAAGGCATGCCTGTATGTGAGATTGCCTAAATTTTAGGCATGTAAAAATTACCGTTCTGCCTCAGAGGCTTGGTCTGATTGTCCACAGCCCTTGCACAGCCTTGTCCCGTAGGGCTGTGGGTGAGTTGGGATTTCTGACCTTAATGGCGCAGAACACAACACACGGCGCGAGCCATCGCAATTTTGCGCTGCCGCATTGCCTAATTTTTAATCTATGTAACTTTTTATATTGTTAACAGTAGGTTAGTGAAGTTTTCCACAGGTACTGAACAGGCTTGCCCAGTGTGGCTGGGGATTTCGTGCCTGGCCTGCCTAAAAAACAGGCTGTTTAGAATTTTGTAATTATTACATTGGCTTAGGTGGATTATTCACAGCTTGTCCTACGGGTTGTCCTGCGTTTGTGGGGATGTTGCATTGCGACATCTAAGGCGGTTGGAATATGTCTATACAAGTTGTATTCTATGCGCGCCTTTTCCTTGTTTCAGAGTAGCCAAGCATGTCCCCGAATGAGTTTTTCAGCCAACTATGGCAAGACTATGTTGCCATGGCCCCCCAAGCTGACCAGATCTACAAGTTGTTTGCCGCTGATAACGGCACTGTTGTTAACGACCACGTTGCATTCCGTACTTTCAATCTGGCGCCGATCAATATCGAGCGGCTGGAGAAGCATTTCTTTGCCATGGGTTATCGTCGGCACGAGCCCTACCGGTTTGACGACAAGAAGCTCGATGCTTGGAGCTATCTGCACGAAGATCCGACCCAGCCTCGCATCTTTCTATCGGAGCTGTGCGTCAATGAACTGTCTGCCGCCGCTCAGGAGTACATCTCTGGCCTGGTCGCGCAGATCGACCCGGCTCGCGTTGATGACCCCAGTGTGTTTTGGGCTGGTCCGCTCTGGAAGATGCCCAGTCATGCGGATTATCTGCGCCTACTCGAAGAGAGTGAGTACGCCGGCTGGATGGCGGCCATCGGTATGCGCGTCAATCACTTCACGGTCAGCATCAATCACCTGACTACACCGACCACCTTGCAAGGTGTAGTGGAGCGTGTCGAACAAGCCGGGTTTGCCATCAACGGTGCTGGCGGCAAGCTCAAGGGCACGCCGGAGCAGCTGCTGGAGCAGGCTTCGACGCTGGCTGACCGGATGCCGATGGTATTCGCTGATGGCAGCACTCACGCCATTCCCACTTGTTATTACGAGTTTGCCCGTCGCTATCCCGATGCGAAGGGCGAGTTGTACCAAGGCTTCATCCCGTCCAGTGCTGACAAGATTTTTGAGTCAACTGACGTCAAGAAGAGCCTCAAGGCCGCTTAAAAGAAGGGCCATTGCCTGCTTCGCTGCCCGAGGCGGTGCAGCAGGCTGCAAAACCAAGCCGTTGGCAATTGTCTGATACCACCTGTTTCTACTAGGAGAAATCGTCCATGTTCCCGATCCTGATCGTTGGCGCTGGCAAAATCGGCGCATCCATTGCAAAACTGCTCTACCACAGCGGCAACTACGACATCACTGTTGCAGACCGCGACCAGGCTGCCCTCAGCCGCCTGACCGAGCGTGTGCCGGTCAAGACTGCCGTGGTCAACATGACCGATACCGCGCAGCTGGCAGGGGTTCTGGATGGCAAGAAGGCCGTGCTGTCGGCAACTTCCTTCGACATCAACCCCAAGATTGCTGAAGCCGCGCTCAAGGCAGGCGCCAGCTACTTTGATCTGACCGAAGATGTCGCCACCACCCGTGCCGTGCGCGCACTGGCTGAAACCGCTAAGCCCGGCCAGATCTTCATGCCGCAGTGCGGCCTGGCTCCTGGCTTCATTGGTGTATTGGGTCATCATCTGTCGAAGGGTTTCGACAAGATCGACGAAATCAAGATGCGCGTTGGCGCCTTGCCCCAGTTCCCGACCAACCATCTCAAGTACAACCTCACCTGGTCTACCGATGGTCTGATCAATGAATACTGCAACCCTTGCGAAGCGGTATACCGTGGCGAAAAGATCGACGTACTGCCGCTGGAAGGTCTGGAGCACTTCTCGCTGGACGGCGTAGAGTATGAAGCGTTCAACACCTCGGGTGGTTTGGGCACGCTGTGCGAGACCCTGGCCGGTCGAGTGAATGAACTGAACTACAAGACCGTACGTTACAGCGGTCACCAGTATCTGATGGACTTCATCATCAATGGTCTGAAGATGGGCTCAACCCTGGAGCGCCGTAAGCAGCTGAAAGAAATCATGGAAAACGCCCTGCCAATCACTTGGCAAGACGTTGTTCTGGTTTTCGTTTCGGCTTCGGGCTGGAAAGATGGTCAGTACGTTCAGGTTACCGATGCGCGCAAGGTTTACCACCAGAAGCTGTTTGATGAGCACTGGTCTTCCATTCAGCTGACCACAGCAGCTGGCGCCTGTGCCGCCATTGACCTGCACGTGGCCGGCAAACTGCCGAACCAGGGCTTTGTGCGCCAGGAAGACATCGACTTCAACGACTTCATCGCCAACCGTTTTGGTCAGTACTACGCAGTTGAACGTAGTGCTGAGGAGATCCCTGCATGAGTCTCACCCCCAATACCCTGAAAACACTGGGATTGGCAGAGCTGGCAGCCCAACCCCACTGGCCTTCGGCCGTGGTGGCGGGTGAGGCCCACTATGCTGATACCAACCCGGTGCAATTCCGCTCGCCGATTGATGGCAGCGTGATTGGTTCGTTTGCCCCGGCCCCGGCAGGCATGGTGAAAATGGCGCTGGAAGCCGCTCACGGTGCTTATCTCAAGTGGCGTACTGTTCCTGCTCCCAAGCGTGGTGAGTTCGTTCGCCGTATTGGCGAGAAAGTACGTGAGCGCAAGAGTGAGCTGGCCCAGGTTATTACTCTGGAAGCCGGCAAGATCCGTGCGGAAGCCGAAGGTGAAGTCCAGGAATGGATTGATATCTGTGAATTTGCCGTGGGTCTGTCGCGCCAGTTGCATGGCCTGACCATTGCCAGTGAGCGCCAAGACCATCGCATGATGGAACAGTGGCACCCGATCGGCACCATTGGTGTCATTTCGGCCTTCAACTTCCCGATGGCAGTCTGGGCCTGGAACGCCATGCTGGCGCTGGTCTGCGGTGACTCGGTGGTCTGGAAGCCTTCCGAGAAGACTCCGCTCTGCGCCTTGGCTGTACAACGCCTGATCGACGAAGTGACCGCAGAAATGGGCGATGCCATTCCGGCTCACCTGTGTCAGCTGGTCAATGGTTTGGCAGATGTCGGCGAAGCCATTGCAGCCAGTCCGCTGGTCCCGCTGGTATCGGCGACCGGTTCCACTCGCATGGGTCGCGCCGTGGCCCAAACCGTGGCCGCCCGTCTGGGTCGCAGTTTGCTGGAACTCGGTGGCAACAACGCCATGATCGTTGCGCCGTCGGCTGATCTCGAACTCGCGGTGCGTGCCATCGTGTTTGCGGCGGCCGGTACGGCTGGTCAGCGTTGCACCACGCTGCGCCGCCTGATCGTGCATGAAAGCGTGCTCGATACGGTGGTCTCTCGCGTGCAGAAGGCTTACCAGACCCTGCCGATTGGTGATCCCCGCAAGGATGGCGTATTGATTGGCCCGTTGATCGACAGCCATTCGTTTGAGCAGATGCAAGCCTCGCTACAGGCCGTTGTCGCGCAAGGCGGCAAGATCGTTTGCGGTGGCGAGCGTGTGACGGAAGGCGTACCGGCTGGCGGCTACTATGTCCGCCCTGCCATCGTCAGCGTGCCTGGCAACCTGCCAGCGGTATGCCACGAGACTTTCGCACCGATTCTGTATGTGATGCCGTATAGCGAGTTCCAGGATGCGGTGGAACTGCAAAACGGTGTACCGCAGGGTCTGTCGTCAGCCATCTTTACCGAGAGCATGAAGGAAGCCGAACTGTTCGTTTCGGCAGCCGGTTCGGATTGTGGCATCGCCAACGTCAATATCGGCACTAGCGGTGCGGAAATCGGCGGTGCATTCGGTGGTGAAAAAGACACCGGTGGCGGCCGTGAATCGGGTTCCGATTCGTGGAAAGCGTATATGCGCCGCACCACCAATACCATCAACTATGGCAATGCATTGCCGCTGGCACAGGGCATCAAGTTTGATGTCTGATCGGCTAGCTGATGGGTTGAAATGAAAAGCGGGGAGGTGACTCCCCGCTTTTTTTGAGACGATCAATTCGGGTTATTCCGATTGCTTCTTCTGGTTGTAGTCCTTGATCTGCGACATCAGCTCGTGGGCGCCCCCCTTCTTGCTGTGAATGTCCGAGATTTTTTCACTCACGTCACTGACATCATAGGCACCCTTTACCAGGCCCGAAGCCTGCATGAAGACCCCACCTCCGTACAAGGCGCCACCGACAAGCTTGGCGGCCGGGTGCGGTAAGCGCATCGCCATCGAGCCGGCTTGCTTCATCCCTTTTCCTACGACAATCGATGTGCCAACACTGGCGCCAATCTTTTTCATCTGGCCGCTGTAGGCATCTTCTGTTGTCTGGATGACTTTTGCCCGCATTTCGCCTGAAGCGAGTGATACCGCGCCGACAACCTTTGCCCCCTCAACGGAATGCTTGATTGCCTTTATCGGGTCCATCTGCGACAGCTCAGCCTTGACGATGTCCGTCGTCTGGCCAAACGAAGGAAAGTTGCCAGAAAGTACATCTTCCGTTCCTCCATTATGTGAAAAGGTATACAGCTCGTGCATATCCGACACGGTTTTGCGTACACCACTGAATCCTGGCAACTCGCCCGACATCAGGCGGCCCATCGACTCGCCCCGCGAGCTGAAGGCGTCTTGAATGCCTTCCTTGATGGGTGCTTCGGGGACGTGCTTTTTCAGAGGGGTAATCATGTGCTCATCAAGGTAAGCGTCGGCCTGCTTGCTGGGATATGAGGTAAAGCTGCTGAACATACTGCTCAAGCCGCTGAACAAGCCTTTGGATGGCTGGCTGCTGGCGCTTTGCAGTGATGATGGACCAGATTCAACCTTTACGGGAACGCTTGGGGTGGTTTGACTGAGTGAACTGACCTGGGTACTGGAATGGACGCTGGTCGTCATGGTGCATGCTCCTTGAAGCTAATAAAAAATTCTTTGTGTAGCCCGCTGTATCGGGTTACCTGAACGATGACGGGTCATCGCCAGAAAAATTGGCCGTGTCTGTTCACACCGGGATCAGCATGGCGGGTGGCACGAAGCGGATATCAGAGGCCGGGGATGGTGCTTGGGATAGCCGTTGGTTGATGACCGCCAAGTAGCTTTCGCAGTGCTCTGCAACCGAGTGGAGTGCGAGCTCAAGCGTGCTGACATCAAGGGACTCAGGTATGAGTGCCAAGTGATAGATAATCGACTGGTTGCCCTGGTGGATCGATAGCACTCCCCCGGCCGTGCCAATACCCAGGCAATTAGCTTCGAGCAGGATTTCAAAAATCTTCTGCCTTTGTGCGGATTGCAGTGGGAGTGGTGCGACAATCCCGTATAAATACAAAACATCATCCTGCAGTTCACCGCTTACTTCAGTGCCGCTCACCAGCTGCAATCCAAAAGATCCATCTGCTGCCAGTGTGATATTGGCAATTTGATTACGCTGCCCAAGTTGTTGGATGACAGAATTCAAATGGTCAAATGCCTGCATGGCTGTTTCCTGTTTTGCTTATTCGGGTTTAATTAATATGGTGCTTTCTAAAAGTTAAGTAACCGTGGAGCGTGGATTGTTCATGCTGCTGTGCTAGGGAAATCCCTTGGAACTTTTTGTTTGTAAATTAATATTTAATTAAGGTGGTGAATGCTGTCGCCAGTAATTTCCGAGAGGATTCGCGGGGTGGAGGCAGTTTGGTGCGGATGATAGACGTGATTTGACGCGCTTTTTGACTTGATATTGAATGGCTTTTACGAGTCAGTATGAGATGAGCACTTCCGGAGAGGTTGGTAGTAATAAAAAAGCGGGAACGAGCCCCGCTTTGAATGTTTTATGCTTGGTTGTCTTGAAGGAATAAACATTATGCAAAATTGCCAAATTGGGTCATGTGCTCGAACATCTTGTCTTTTTCAAGAGGGGCGGACTGCTGCTGGTTGAAATCGCTAACCATGGCATGAGCCTGCTTGATTCCGCCATGCTGCTGTTCAAGGCTGCTTACCTGCTGACCAAATGAATCCAGCTTGTAGGTGGCATTGGCCAAGCCGCTCACCGTCATCATATGACCGCTTGCTATCAACCCTCCACCCACTAGCTTGGCTGCGGGATGCGGCAGCGCAAATA
This sequence comes from Parachitinimonas caeni, assembly GCF_030129945.1. Classification (GTDB taxonomy): domain Bacteria; phylum Pseudomonadota; class Gammaproteobacteria; order Burkholderiales; family Chitinimonadaceae; genus Parachitinimonas; species Parachitinimonas caeni. The sequence continues at coordinate 45,002 of NZ_JARRAF010000006.1, read as the reverse complement.
GCGCCTGTCCGCCGGTCTTCAGCAGTTGACCCGTGGCGAAACTGGTAACAAGACCTGAGCCAATCTTGGTGAGCTGGCTTTCCTCATAAGCATGTAGCGTCTGGGATATCTCCGCCCGCTTTTCTGTGCTGGTATTGAGTACCGCATTGCCGGCTTTTGCGCCTTCCAGCAGCTTTTGGGCGGTCGAGATAGGGTGCGTGATCGTGTTGGTCCACGAGGTATCTGATGTATGGCTATTCAACTCTGCCTTGGCCATCTCAAACGCCTGCTGCTTGGTCGGCAATTCACCACTAATGATTTTCTGCTGACCGCCATGCATGCGGAATTCGGCTAGATCCATGCCCGTTTTCAGGCCGGTCATGACATGACTCATATCGGGAAATTGACCTGACATGGCCTTGTTCAGGACTTCACTCCGATCGGTGAAAGCGCTTGTCGCGCCATCGGTTATCGGGGACTGGATGACGTGCTGTTTGAGCGGCTCAATCACATGCTGATCGGTGTACTGATCGGCGTGCTGCTGCAAGGCCGCTTGTACCCACGAGCTGGGTCCGCTAAAGAGTGTACTGATTAGACTTTTGGAAGGCTGAGTCGTAGCGCCTTGCAAGGTGGGGTTGCCGGACTCGACTTTGCTGCTGTCGGGTGAGGATATCTGGTTGATCGAGTGAATACTGGTGCTGGATTGAATACCAAATGACATACACTTTCCCCAATTTATTTGTGTGCGTTCAGACCCTGGGTGCAATGCCTGCAGGTAGCTCGGAATCAGGCGGACATCAGCATGGTAGGCGTTCCGAATGTAGTTTCGACCGGCGTTGCCTCGGCTTGCGACAGTAGCCGGTTAATGATTCCAAGGTAAAACGCACAATGTTGGCCGACCGAAGCGAGCGCTGTTTCGAGTGCGTCAAGATCCAGTGCTTCGGGTGCGAGGGCAAGGTGATAGACGAAGGACTCCAGCTGTCCATGCAATGACAATACGCCCCCGGAGGTTCCAGCCCCCAGGCAATTGGATTCGAGCAAGACTTCATAAACCCTGCGTCGTTGCTCTGGTTGTGGGGGAAGTGGGCAAATAATGCCATATAGATACAAAACATCATCAATCAGCTCGAAGCTTACTTCGGTACCGTCGGCAAGCTTCAGACCAAACGAGCCGTCAGCGGCGAGCTGCGTATCGGCAATGTTGTTACGCCTCCCCAGTTCGGCAACCAGGTTGTTCAGATGATCAAATGCTTGCATGAGAATTTACTCCTGTTAAATGGCGTGATGTTTGGTTTATGGTGCTTGGGCCTGATATAAGGCTACGTAACTTTATCAAGAAAATTGTTCCATATGTTTGTCGAGGCGATGCTTTGTCTGCCTCGGGCAAACGCGTTAGACGGGAGTAAAGACATGGTGATTTATGAGGTGAATCTGCAGCCCGAGCCCCAACTGTTTGAAGCGATTACGCGTTATATGCTGGATAGGCACATCCCGCAGATTTTCGAAACGGGGTGCTTCGTCGATATCACTTTCGAGCGATGTGATGAGGGGCGATTACGTACCTGCTATCGGGCAGCAGACCGGGCAGCGCTCGACCATTATCTGGCGGTTCATACTGCAGCGATGCGTGCCGATTTCATCGAGCATTTTCCGCAGGGCGTGACGGTGAGCCGGGCCGTGTGGGAGGAGCTGGGCCAATGGCGGGCAGGGGGCCGCTGATTATTGGCGCTGGAGGGGGTGGGTAGTGGCTATGCGTGATATCCGTGACTTGTTTGGAGGCGGGGGGCTGGGTAGATTGGCTGGCTGACCTTCATTTTTAGTGAATCCATGTCGCGTTCTGCCACGCTTCTGGCGCTTGCCGCCATCGTGCTTTGGGCTTCTCTGGCCTTGCTCTCCGTACAACTCCGTGCCGTGCCGCCCTTCCTGCTGGTGGCGATTGCCCTGCTGGTTGGGGCGGCCTGCGGCTTGCCGCGTTGGCGGGAGTGGAAAGTCCCGCCAACTACGCTCCTGCTCGGTTGCTATGGCCTGTTTGGTTATCACTTCTGCCTGTTCATGGCCTTTCGTTTTGCACCAGCGCTTGAGGCCAACCTCATCAACTACCTGTGGCCCTTACTAATCGTTCTGTTATCTCCGCTGATTCTGCCTGGCGTCAGTCTGACGCCACGGCATATCGCGGGGGGCTTGCTGGGTTTTGCCGGTTGCGGGCTGATTGTGGCGGGACAAGGGCTGGCGCTGCCTGAAAGCCGCCATCTACTGGGTTATGGGCTGGCGTTGATGGCAGCGGTGATGTGGTCCACTTACTCCCTGCTGACCAAGCGGGTGCGGGCTTTTCCGACAGGTGCCATCGGTGGCTTCTGCGCGGCATCGGGTGTGCTGGCCTTGCTGGCGCATTGCTTGTTCGAACCGGCTTATTGGCCACTCCCTGCGGAGTGGGGATGGTTGCTGTGGCTGGGTGTCGGCCCCATGGGGGCTGCATTTTTTCTATGGGATGCCGCACTCAAGCGGGGGGATGCCCGGGCAATCGGCACCTTGGCGTATCTGACGCCACTGCTTTCAACCGCTCTGCTGGCCTTGTTTGGTGGTGGCAGCTTTGGCTGGCGGGCTGCAGTAGCGATGGGGTTGATTCTGGGGGGCGCCTGGCTAGGGAATTCGTCCAGGCGAGGGGATCCGCGTTGAAGTCTTTCCTGGCCCCGGATGAGGCCAGGTTGATGAAGTCGGCATGACGGCGCCTCTGGCATCCGCTGCCATGATTCGGTGCCTCCGGCGCCGGGGTTCAGTTGTCAGCCAGAAAGGCTTTCAGCTCGGCTACAAAATCAGCTTCGTGCGAGATAAACGGGGCGTGGCCACCTCCCAGATGAACCACCAGTCGTCCGCCTGCATGATGGGCATACCAATGGCCGGCGCTGAGCGACGTCATGCCATCGCGCTCGCCATACTGCAGCAGCAGTGGGCATTCAAGCTTGGCGGCATGCGGACGCAGATCTGTGTCGCGAATCACTTCCAGGCCAGCCATCAGTGCTTCGCGCTGGGGTTCGCCCCGGCTGAACACCCGCTTTTCCAGTTCCCGCAATACGGGCCGTGCATGGGCGCTACCCAGCACTTGCAAGCCTAGAAACATCTTGATCGTCATCTGAAAATTGTCCGCCAGACCATTCGCAAACTTGTCGAGTACATCGGCGGGTGTGCCTTCCGGCCAGTCTTCGCGTTGCATGAAGCAGGGGCTGGAGGCGGTAAGGGTCAGCGAACGTATTTTGTCGGGCTGGGCCAGGGCCCACTCGACGGCGACGGCGCCGCCCAACGACCAGCCGACTACATGCACCGGGAGTGGAAAGGCTTCATCGAATGCGGCCGCCATCTGGGGCAGGCTATAGGGTTCGACCGGGGCAGATAGACCATGGCCGGGCAAATCCACAATATGAACACAATGATTGTGTGCCAGCGCTTCGGCGACACGATTCCAGACGGCGCCATTGATGCCCCAACCGTGGATCAGTACGACGTCGTCGCCACGGCCAATGGTTTCGATATACAGGCTCATGAATCGAGCATCCCTTCCAGTTGCTTGAGAGTTGCGATGAGGTAAGCCACGTCGTCCGCCGTGTGTGCCGCCGACAAGGTGATCCGCAGACGTGGCGTTGGCACGGTGGGTGGGCGTATTGCAGCTACCCACAGCCCGTGCTGTTGCAGGGCGGCAGAAAGCGCCAATGCTGCAGCGGCGCTGGCGACTTCGATCGGCTGGATGGCCGTGGTTGAATTGGCCAGCCGGTAGCGTGTGGTGGCGAGGCCATGGCGCAAGGCGGCAATGTGCGCCTGCAGTCTTTGCCGGCGCCAGTGCTCTTCTTCGAGTTTGCGCAGCGCCAGCTGGCTGGCTGCGGCTAGCGCCGCAGGTGCTGCCGTGGTGTAGATATAACTGCGGGCACGGTTGAGCAGGTAATCCACCAACACCTGTGGGCCAGCGACGAAAGCGCCAGCGGTGCCCGCAGCTTTGCCCAGTGTTGCCATGTAAATCAAACGTTCTCGTTCCGGATGCTGCATCAGCCCCCAATGTTGCAGGCTACCCTGCCCGGATTCGCCGAGCACGCCAAAGCCATGCGCGTCATCCACATACAACCAGGCGTCGTAGCGTGCTGCCAAAGCCAGTAAGTCGGGTAGCGGTGCCAGATCGCCATCCATGCTGAACACACCGTCTACCGCAATCAGCTTGCGGCGAGCCATGCTGCTGGCCAGCTGCCGTTCCAGTGTTGCCAAATCGTTATGCGGAAAACGCTTGAAGTCAGCACGCGATAGCAGGGCGCCCTCGTTGAGCGAGGCGTGATTCAGCTTGTCGGCAAAAATGGCATCTTCACGCCCGGCCAGAGCTGTCAGAACACCGAGATTAGCCAGATAGCCGGTACCAAAGCCAAGCGCCGCTTCAGTGCCGATGAATGCAGCCAAAGCGCGCTCCAATGCCTCGTGCGGGGCTTGATGGCCACACACCAGATGGGAGGCTCCGCTGCCTACCCCCCACTTGTGTGTGGCATCTGCCAGATGGGAGGCGAGGTCGCCATCGGCGGCCAGTCCAAGATAGTCATTCGAGCAGAAATTAAGCAGGGTCTGGCCATTGACGATGACCTTGGCACCTTGTGCGGAGTCTACAATCCGCCGCTGTCGGCGCAGGTGGGCGTCATCCAGATGCTGAAGTTCTTGCGCTAGGCTGTGAAACGGCATGGCATTGGCTGATCGGGCAAAGCCGGCAGTTTAACAGACGCAGTCTTGGCCCCGATGCAAGCAGAAATGAAGCCCCAATGCGGCCGTGGTTCGTGGCAGCCAGGAACGAATCTGCTATCGTTGCCGCCTCGCATTTTTTACCCAGGGGGATATCGTATGCAGGCCATTCCAACCGCCTTGCCGGAAGTCATGATCATCGAGCCAAAGGTGTTTGGCGACGACCGTGGATTTTTCTTTGAGAGTTTCAATGCCGGCAGGTTTGCCGAGCTGACAGGCTGCCAAGTGGACTTCGTGCAGGATAATCACTCGCGCTCTGCCAGAAACGTGCTACGCGGTTTGCACTATCAGATCCAGCAAGCACAGGGCAAGCTGGTGCGTGTGGTGTCGGGCGAGGTTTTGGACGTGGCTGTGGATATTCGCAAGTCGTCGCCGAATTTCGGCAAGTGGGTGGGTGTCAGACTCTCGGCAGAAAACAAGCGCCAGCTGTGGGTACCCGCAGGGTTTGCTCACGGTTTTGTGGTGCTGTCAGACTATGCAGAGTTTCTCTACAAGACGACGGATTACTGGGCGCCCGCCTTCGAGCGCTCGATTGCCTGGAATGATCCTGCACTTGGGATCAACTGGGAATTCGAAGGGGAGCCGCTGTTGTCGGCCAAGGATAAGGAAGCCAAGCTGCTGGCGGATGCGGAAGTCTACGACTAAGCGCTATCGACGGCTCTGTTCAATTATTGATTGCGAAGGGGCGATTCGACATTGAAGTGTCGGGATTCCCCCTCAGATCAATTGTTTGGCGAGCAGTGCCAAGGGGCTGCAAATGAAAATAGCCGACGTATCGAAACGTCGGCTATTTTTTTGTGGCTATCGTGACGCTATCAGCCCTGGCGTTTGTCGCGTTCGATCAGCGCATACGCAGAGTGATTGTGAATCGACTCGAAGTTTTCCGATTCGACCACATACGCATCAATCCGGTCATCCGCATTCAGGCGGGCGGCGACGTCGCGCACCATGTCCTCAACGAACTTGGGATTATCGTAAGCGCGTTCGGTCACGTACTTTTCATCTGGCCGCTTCAGTAACCCATACAGCTCACACGAGGCTTCATCTTCGACGACGCGGATCAGGTCTTCGATCCAGACATGGTTGTTGATGGTGGCGGTGATCGTGACGTGCGAGCGCTGATTATGTGCCCCGCGCTCTGAAATCTTTTTCGAGCAGGGACACAGGCTGGTAACCGGTACCAGTACTTTCAGTGTCTGGTAGAACTGGCCATTCTTGATTTCGCCAATCAACGATACATCGTAATCAAGCAGGCTTTTCACGCCGGAGACCGGAGCTGTCTTGTTGACGAAGTACGGAAAGCGCATCTCGATATAGCCAGCTTCGGCTTCGAGCTTATGGGTCATTTCGCGGACGATGGTCTCAAAGGAGTCAACCGAAATTGCCTTGTCGTGGCTGTTGAGAATCTCGACAAAGCGCGACATATGGGTGCCCTTGAAGTGCTGGGGCAGAAACACGTACATATCGAAGGTTGCAACCGTGAACTGGCTGCCATCGGCGCGATCGGCCACCTTGATCGGATGCCGCATCGACTTGATGCCCACCTTGTTGATGGCAATGTTGCGGGTATCTAGCGAGCTTTGTACGTCTGCAATGGGGGCTATGGGAGCGTTCATTCTTCCTCCTGGAACTCTGGCGACGATTATAGCCGCCGCAAATACCCGAGTAAACTAATCGGGAATTGCAGGCAGTCTACCCGAGGCCCGTTGCTGAAGTGATTGATAATTTTGATGAGAGCGATAGCCTCAGCTTAGGTTCTGCTGCCGATTCAAATTCAATGTTGCAGGATGAATTGCGGTGTCTTGCAAGCTCGGCGTGGATCTGGAATGAGTTGGAGGCAGCGTGAGGCACGAAGTCTGGGCGGGTGATGGCGGATTTGCCTGGTTTCGAGCAGGCGAGCGCGGAGGCCCGCAATGGTGCTGCGGTTGCACCACCAGCCAGGGGATGCTGGGCTGGTGGCGATGGTCGGCGGGCTTAGCGTTCGAAGCGGCGGCGGATGGACGCTTCGATTCCGGCCGCATCAAGACCACATTCGTGCAGCAGCTGAGAAGGTTCGCCGTGTTCAACATAACTATCCGGCAAACCGAGGTGCAGGATGGGTTTACACAACCCCATGGCGGACAGCGCTTCGGCGACGGCAGAACCGGCGCCGCCCATGATGGCATTTTCCTCAACAGTGACCAGATAGTCGTGGTTCTCTGCCAACTCACGGACCAGTGCCGTATCAAGAGGTTTGATCCAGCGCATATTCGCGACTGTGCCGTCTAGCGCCTCCCCGGCTTTAAGGCTTGGGCTGACCATCGAGCCGAAGGCGAGGATGGCAACTCGCTTGCCCTGGCGGCGGATCTCTCCTTTACCAACAGGCAGTGCTGTAAATTCAGCTACCGGCGTTACCCCTGTGCCACTACCGCGTGGATAACGCACGGCAGATGGACCATCCAGCAATGTCGCGGTATAGAGCATCTGCCGGCATTCGTTTTCATCGGCCGGGGCCAGAATCGCCATATTCGGGATGCAGCGCATGAAGCTCAGGTCAAAGCTGCCGGCATGGGTCGGGCCATCCGCGCCCACCAGGCCCGCGCGGTCGATGGCAAACACCACAGGCAGGTTTTGCAGGGCGACGTCATGAATCAGCTGATCGTAGGCGCGCTGCAGGAAGGTCGAATAAATGGCGACAACCGGTTTCAGCCCTTCACAAGCCAGGCCGGCGGCGAAGGTGACGGCATGCTGCTCGGCGATCCCGACATCGTAGTAACGGTCAGGAAACTCACGGGCAAAACGCACCAGGCCCGAGCCTTCGCGCATTGCCGGGGTGATGCCGACCAGTTTGGGCTCGATCTTGGCCATATCGCACAGCCAGTCGCCGAATACCTGGGTGTAGGTCAGCTTGGCCCCAGCCTTGGAAGCCATGCCATCATCCGGCGTAAACGGGGTGACGGCGTGGTACTTGACGGGGTCGGATTCGGCCAGCTTGTAGCCCGCGCCCTTCTTGGTGACGATGTGTAGAAACTGCGGGCCGGATAGGCTGCGGATGTTTTGCAGGGTTGGAATCAAGGCATCGAGATCGTGGCCATCAACCGGGCCGATGTAGTTGAAGCCGAATTCTTCGAACAACGTCGAGGGAGTGAATAATCCTTTGAAGTGCTCTTCTGAGCGACGCACCAGCTCGTGGATGGGGGGCAGGTTCTCCAGCACTTTGCTGCCGGTTGAGCGGAAGCTGTTATAGAACTTGCCGGACAGCAGGCGGGCCAGATACGAGCTGAATGCGCCAACGTTCGGCGAGATCGACATCTCGTTGTCGTTGAGGATCACCAGCAGGTTGGTGTCGCGGTCACCCGCGTTGTTGAGGGCCTCGAATGCCAGGCCTGCCGTCATCGCACCATCGCCGATTACGGCAACAACATGCCGCTTATCCCCTTGCAGCCGGCTGCCTTCGGCCATGCCCTGTGCCGCAGAGATCGAGGTGGACGAGTGGCCGACGCCGAAGGTGTCGTAAGGGCTTTCATCGCGTTTGGGAAAGCCTGCCAACCCATGCTGTTTGCGCATGGTGTGCATCTGGTCTCGTCGTCCGGTAAGGATCTTGTGCGGGTAGGTCTGATGGCCGACGTCCCAGACGATACGGTCGTGTGGGGTGTCGTAGACATGGTGCAAGGCAACGGTCAGCTCAATGGTTCCCAGGTTGGAGGCGAAATGGCCGCCGGTACGGCTCACCGAATCAAGCAGGAATTCGCGTAATTCGACGACCAGCTGCAAAAGCTGGTCGCGCTCCAGGCGTTTGACGTCGGCGGGGCTTTGGATGGTCTCCAGAAGGGGGTAGGGCATGCTGTCGGCTCGAAGGTCTGGTTAATCTGGTTTGTTGCGGGTGGCGCTGGCGTCAGAAAGTACGCTTGACGATGAAGTCTGCGAGTTCCTGCAGGCGCCGACCACGTTCGCCAAACTCGGCAAGGCAGCTCAGGGCTTCCTGGCGAAGCTCTGCGGCATGCAGCTTGGCTTCTTTCAGGCCAAGCAGGGCAACATAGGTCGGTTTGTCGGCAGCAGCATCCTTGCCGGCCGTCTTGCCAAGCGTGGCCGAGTCGGCTTCGACGTCGAGAATGTCATCCACAACCTGAAAGGCCAGACCGATGCACTTGGCGAAGCGGTCGAGCTTTTCCCTGGCGGGTGCTTCCATTGGCATGCCACAGTACGAACCCAGTTCTACCGAGGCACGGATCAAGGCGCCAGTTTTCAGGATGTGCATCATTTCGAGCTCTGGCAGCGTCAGCTGCTTGCCGACGGCGGCCAGGTCGATGGCCTGACCGCCAGCCATTCCGTGTGAGCCACTGGCACGGGCCAAGGTTTTCAGCATATGCAGCTGGTCGCGGGTTTCGTCGGCAAGGGTGTGGCTGGCCAGCACGTCGAAAGCCAGAGTTTGCAGGGCATCGCCGACCAGCAGTGCTGTGGCGTCATCGTACTGCACATGCACGGTAGGTTTGCCGCGACGCAAGGCATCGTCGTCCATGCAGGGCATGTCGTCGTGTACCAGCGAATAGGCGTGGATCAGCTCCACCGCAGCAGCTGCGTATTGCAGCCGTTCGGCAGGGGCATCGACGATTTCACCGGCAGCAAATACCAGCAAGGGCCTGACCCGTTTGCCGCCGCCCAGTACGGCATAACGCATGGCTTCGTGCAGGCGTTGCGGGGCGTGGGTGGGTTGGGGCAGTACGCTGCCCAGTACCAGTTCCATCTGTTGCTGGACGGCGTAAGACCAGGCTTGGAAGTCGGATGCGCTCATGGATACTCCGGGGGTCAGACAGCCGATTCGGGCGGCGTGGACTCGAAAGGTTTGAGCAGTTCGGCATCAAGAATGCGTACCTGCTGTTCGGTATCAGCCAGCCGGGCTTGGCAGAACTTCAGCAATTCTGCGCCTCGGCGATAGGCTGTCAAAGCGGCTTCGAGCGGCAGGTCGCCACGCTCCATGCTGGCGACCAGTGTTTCCAGTTCGGCAAGCGCCGTTTCAAAATCGGCAGGATCGGCCGCTTTGGCAGCTTTTGACCTTGTATTCATTATCTAGGTTTATCCCTGCTAGGTTCTGTTGACGTAAGGTTTGTCGTCGCGCCGGGCCGAGTTTTGGGGCGAGGCTAGGCAGGGTAAGCGCGGTTTAGCGAGCTAAATAAGCGAACCCTAACGACGTTCCGCCCCAAAAATCGACCCGGCCCGGAGAGTTTCGCCGGAAATGGCCAAGTCCCCGTGTTGCAGAACGCTTGCATAGAACGACTATGTGGCGCGTTCTGCGCCTTGTTCCAGGCCATTTTCCGGCGAAACGCGATCTGTAAACCTGACGTCAACAGAACCTGGATCGGCCAGAGAGCGTGTCGGCGTTACCACAGTCGCAAAACCAGAGCGGGCCGTGCCGGCCTGGTGAGACGGGCCTGTGGCCGCAAACAGCCGTGCAGATCGACACGCCGGGCGACCTGGCCGTTACGGAACGGGCGGCGGAAGTACGGGATAGGACCCATATTTTCCGAAGGGTAAAACCGCGGGAACATAACGTACTCGCCAATAGCCGGTCAATTGCCACGCAGCTGTGCAGGGCTGGCACCGCCTCTATCCTTCTTTCGCCGTAGGGATCTGTGGTAACGGTACGACACGAACAGCAGTCGGGATGAAGGCTGATTGTCAATTTGCTTGAAAAGGCGGCGCTTTTTTCCCGGTTAGAGGGGGCGGTCTATGGTGCTGAAAGCAGCTTTCTGCGGTGCTTGCAAGAACCATCATGATTTTCTTCTGCTAAGGTGAAAGTCGTGGGGAATGAAAAGATTCAAGCAAATACCGAATGCCAGAGCCGACCTCCCATCCGCTGATAGACCTAACCGGCGCGCCCTCCGTGTTGCTGGATGGTCAGGGCTGTGTGCGCGCGGGAAACAAGGCGGGTTTGAGTCTGCTTGGCTTGGGTATGGTGGTGGGTGACCAGCTGAATCAGGGTTATCAGGAGGTCTGGCAATCTTGCCTTGACCGGTTGCTGGCGGGGCCGGGTGAGCAGCGGATTCCACTGAAATTCGATCATCTGCGCCTGGGTTCGGCTTTCGACTGTCTGATCCGCCATGTGCCTGAAGGTGGCGTGCTGTTGCAGTTCGAGTTATCGGCAGCAGGCGACGACATGGTGTCTGCGGCCTTCGATCAAACCGGCTTTCTGTTTGCCGTGCTCGACGAAGAGGGTCAGGTTCTGGCCGTCAATGCCACTCACCTGAATGTACTTGGGCTCGACCAGACTGCGGTCGGGCGCAAATTCTGGGAGCTGGCGCATTGGCACCGTGGCCACGCGATTGGCGAGGTGCTGCGCGAATCGGTGGCGATGGCCGCACTGGGCACGGTGGTGCGTCGGGATCTGCACGATCCGATGACTGGACGGGTCATCGAGCTGCGTATCACCAAGGTGGAAGCTGAGGGCATGTCCTTGTTGCTGGCTGAGGGCGTGGATATCAGTGAGCGGGTGATGGTTGAGACGGAAATTCGTGAACGCGAGTTGCTGTTCCGCCTGATCTCGGAAAACGTTGATGATCTGATCGCAGTGCTCGATACCCAGGGGCGTCGTATCTATAACAGCCCGTCTTATCGCCGCGTGCTCGGTGATGAGAGCGTGGCGGCCGGACAGGTTTCATTTGACACCATCCACCCGGAAGACCGGCAACGGATCGAACAGCAATTTGCCGACACGATACGGACCGGCAGTGGCAACAAAGTCGAGTATCGCTATGTGTTGCCAAATGGGGATGTGCGGTTTATCGAGTCATCGGCCAATGTGGTGCGCAATCCGGATGGCAGTATCTGGCGGGTGGTGGTGGGGCGAGATGTCAGCGAGCGCAAGGTACAGGAGCGTGAGTTGCGACGGCTGAATGCCGAGCTGGAATCACGCATCGTTGACCGTACTCGTGAGTTGTCGCTGGCCAATATCCAGCTCAAGTCGAAGATCGACGAGCTTGAACGCATGGAAAGTGCGTTGTGGGAGAGCTTCGAGCGCACGCGCCGGATTATTGATACCGCCAGTGATGCGGTGATCAGCGTCAACCAGCAAGGGCAAATCGTTGACTGGAATCGCGAGGCCGAAAACTTGTTCGGCTGGACGCACGAAGAAGCTTTCTTCAAGGAGGCTGCGACGCTGATCGTGCCACCCGGTGTGCAGGAGGCGTATCGCGCCGAGCTGGCGCAGTATTTCAATGAGTCGAGTCCGCGTCTGCGTCGGGATCGTGGTCACGAATCCCTGGCCCTGCGTCGCGATGGGCATGTGTTTTCGGTCGAGGTCAATTCCTGGCCGATCCAGGTGGGTGAGGCACGGTTGTTGATCTCGTTCATCCGCGATATTACCGAGCGCAAGCAACTGGAGTCCAAGCTCAACAGCAGCCTGATGGAGCGTGAGGCGATCCTGCAGGCGGCGATGGTGGGGCTGGTGCTGACGGTAGACCGGAATCAGGTCTGGAGTAACAAGATCTTCGAGGAGATGGTGGGCTGGCGCAATGAAGAGGTGGCGGGTCGAGCCTCGGATTTCCACTTCGTCAATTACGAGGACTACGAATACTGGGGCCGCTGGGCCTACCCGCGTCTGCTGTCGGGCGAGTCGGTGGTTTTCGAGCGGCGTTTGCTGCGCAAGGACGGCACGATTTTCTGGGTTCAGCAGTCTGGCTCGCTGCTCGACCGTAATCAGCCGGGACGCGGTGCAATCTGGGCGATTGTGGATATTTCCCATCGCAAGCGGGCAGAGGAAGAAATGCAGAAAGCCTTGCAGCGTGAGCGTGAGTTGTCCGAGCTGAAGTCGCGTTTCGTCAGTATGGCTTCGCACGAGTTTCGAACGCCGCTGGCGACCATCCAGTCATCCATCGAGTTGATCGAGCATTATCGGGATGAGTTGCCCGAGGAGGAGCAGAAGGAGATCTTCAGCAGCGTATACGGCGCGGTCAGGCACATGACCCGCATGCTTGATGACGTGCTGACCGTCAACCGTGCAGAAGCCGGCATGCTCAAGCCCTCACTGAAACCGGGCAGCTGGCAGGTGTTTTGCAATAAGTTGGTGGAAGAGATGCAGCTGATGAATGATCCATCCCGACCTCTCGACTATCGCTTTCAAGGGCCGGCAACTGGCCAGATCGACGACAAGCTGGCCCGGCATATCTTCTCGAATCTGTTATCGAACGCGGTCAAGTATTCCCCAAAAGGTGGGACGGTGACATTTGCCGTTGAGCGAAAGGAACGTGAGATTCGGTTTGAGGTGGCTGATCAGGGGATCGGCATACCAGAGAGCGACCTGCCCAAGCTCTTCTCCAGCTTTTTCCGGGCATCCAACGTCGGCAATATATCGGGCACCGGGCTGGGCCTGTCCATCGTCAAAAAAGCCGTCGAAGCAATGGGTGGGGTACTGGATGTCCAAAGCACGGTGGGGGCGGGCACCCGCTTTATCGTGACGCTGCCGCAGGAAGCGGCGGTAGAGAAGGAGGCGTCATGAGCATGCGCAAGATCCTGGTGGTCGAGGATGAAGACCCGATCCGCAATAACCTGGCACGCCTGCTGCGCATCGAGAAATATGATGTTGTGGCGGCCGAAAATGGCAAGGTGGCGTTGGCGAAAGTCGCTGAGTTCAAGCCTGATCTGATCGTCTCAGACATGATGATGCCCGAGCTGGACGGTGCTGGCCTGATCACCGCCCTGCGTGCCGACCCGGAAATGGCCTCGATTCCCTTTATTTTTCTGACTGCCCGTGCTGACCGGAGTGATTTTCGGGAAGGAATGCGGCTGGGGGCTGACGACTATGTCACCAAGCCATTTACCCGTGCCGAGATCCTCGAAGCCATTGAAGCCCGTCTCAAGAAGGCTGATCAGGTTGCCGCCAAGTACGAAGCCGAACTGACACGGACCCGGGAAGAACTCAGCTACTACATGCACCACGATGCCGTAACCGGCTTGCCCAACCGCTTGATGCTGCGTGAGCTGTTCGAGCAGGCGAAGGCGTCAGGCAAAGTCGGGGTGCTGGCCTTTGGTGTCGATCGGTTTGCCCAACTGGTTGCCGGGCGAGGCGGCGAGTTTCACGATGAGCTGTTGCGGGCGATCGCCAGCCGACTGGCATCGACCATGCCCGGCGTGGTGCCGGTGCATGTGCTGGATGACCAGTTTGTGCTGCTCAGCCCTGGTACCGGCGATGAACAGACGCTGATCGAGATGGCGCGTGAATTGCGCGACAAGATGGCAGTCAGCCTGACGCTGAGTGGGGTGACCGTGCTGCCGACAGCCAGCATTGGCATTGCCTGCTGGCCGTCCGATGGCTCTGACATTGACGAACTGGCACCGTTGGCGCAGCGCGCGCTTTCGGTAGCCAGCCAGGACGGTGGCAATACCGAGCGGGCAATTTCGCGTATTCGCGAACAGGGTCTGCACGAGCGGCTGATGTTGGAGTCGGACTTATTGCGCGCGCTGGAACGACAAGAGTTCGAGCTGCATTACCAACCTCAGGTGTCCCTGACCACGGGTAAAGTGGTCGGCGCCGAAGCACTGGTGCGCTGGCGCCATCCTGAGCGGGGTCTGGTTTCTCCAGCGCTGTTCCTGCCTCTGGCCGAAGAATCGGGGGCGATTGTGCCGATGGGGCGCTGGGTGCTCGAGGCAGCCTGTGATGCGGCGCGTGAGTGGGCAAGGCTAGGTTTCGCCCATGTTCGGGTTGGGGTCAATATTTCGGGTCGTCAGTTCAAGCCTGAGAGCTTTGTACCGATGATCCGCTCCGTCCTCAGTGCTTCCGGCCTACCCCCGTCGCAACTCGATCTGGAAGTCACCGAAAGCGTGACCATGCAGGACATCGACACCTGCGCCGCCATGCTGCGGGAACTGCGCGAACTGGGGCTGACCACCTCGCTTGATGACTTTGGCACCGGTTATTCGTCGCTGACATATCTGAAACGTTTGCCGTTTCATACCCTCAAAATTGATCAGAGCTTCGTTCGCAATAGCCATGTTCATCCGCACAATGCGGCCATTGTCGAGGCCATTTCGCAAATGGGCCGGCAACTGGGGCTGCAGCTGATTGCGGAGGGGGTGGAAGCGATTGAAGAGCTGAATCTGGTGCGGGCGGCTGGCTGCCATGAAATGCAGGGCTACTACTTCAGCAAGCCGCTGCCCTTTAACGACTTCATTGCCCTGCTGGTCTCGGGCCGCATTCTGGTGTGATGACATGGCCGAAAACTTCATCATAACCATCCAGTCGCTTGATGCCGTGGTCGAGCACGGCGATAGCATGTGGTCAGGGACCGGACCGCTGGGCGAGTCGCTGATGCTGTTGCCTGCCGATGTCACGGCCTTGGCGCTGGATGCTGACTGGACGGAGTATCTGGAAGCCACTCATCCGGCAATAGCTTGTCTGCAAGGCACCTATGAAGCCGATGGTCATCACTGGTTGGTGTATCAGTGGGAAGGGGGAGAGCTCCTCTCGACCCGATTGGCCAAAGGCTATTTGTTTGAGCCGAATGCGGCTGTCTTGTTGTCACAACGGCTGGTGGAAGGGCTGGTCTATATCGGGCGGCAGGATATCCGTCATGCTGGTGTGCGCCCCGAGCGCATCGGCATTGATAGCAATGGCGCAGCCCGCCTGATCGGCATTGGTTTGGTGCCACCGGTGCATTTTGAAGATGATGTGCTGGCCGTGGGCGAGCTGCTGTATCTGCTGGTGACCGGCAAGCATCCGATACGCAACGAGCGCGGCGAAATTGAGCTGCCATCCTCGCATCTTCCCGAACTCGACCCCGAGCTGGAAAAGCTGATCCTCACTGCCATTGGCGAGCTGCACGACAGCAAGATTGATGACATTGAGGCGCTGCATCAGGCACTTGAGGAATACTTGTCCGGTATTCCCGAAGACGGCGAGAGTGAAGACGATCCGGCCAGCTTGCGTGCCCTGATGCGTCGGGTGCGCAAAAGCAATGACTTTCCCGCCCTGTCGCGTGCCATCAATGCCATTGGCCGCATCACCGATGCCGATTCGGAAAGGCTGCAGACGCTCTCCGCCATCATCCTGCGCGATTTTTCATTGACGAATAAGGTGCTACGGCTGGCCAACTCAGCCAGCTTCGGCCACTTTGGCGGTGAAATCAGCACGATTTCGCGCGCCGTTATTATTCTGGGCTTCAACACCATCAAGAGCCTGGCACTGACGCTGGTGCTGTTTGAACAGCTGAGTAATCGCGCCCATGCCGTCGAGCTGCGCGACATGGTGGCCAGGGCGTTCTTTACTAGCGTGCTGGCCAGACGACTGGCAGAGAAATGCAGCTACCGCGATATGGAAGAGGCCCGGATCTCCGGAATGATGCACTTGCTCGGCAAATTGTTGTCCTGCTTCTACTTTCACGATGAAAGCATGCGCATCGTCAACCGATGCCAGGAAACCCACGAAGACGAAAATGAGGTTGCTCGTTCGATTCTGGGGGCCAGCTTCGAAGAGTTTGGCGTGCGGGTGGCCAAAGACTGGCATCTGCCCGACAAGCTGATAGCGTCGATGCCGGCTCTCGACCCCAAGCCGCGCAAACCCGCTTCCGACTCAGACTGGCTACGTCTGTTTGCCAATGCCGGCGCTGATCTGATGACCGCGATGTTGTCGGATGAGCCAGCTCGGCAGCGCTTGTTTCAGGAAACCCGGGTTCGTTACGCTGACGTAATGGGGCTGTCGGAGCGGGATTTGCGAGCCGTGGTGCGTGATGCCGCGCAGGACTGCCTGCGTGATGCCCAGATCTTTGGTCTGGACGCCAGTCAGGGCGAAGTTTTGGCCCGTATCCGGGCCTTGTTTGGCATGCCGGTTTCACCCACGGGCGGGGTGCGTGCGCCAACGCCTGCGGAGCCCCCGTCGTCGCTGGCGGCCAAGCTTGCGCAGGCATCAAGTCAGGCCAAAGCCGTGGCTCAGTCGCTCAAGCCTGTAGAGGCGGCCAAGCCCGCCACTTCTATGGATGACGAGGCGGAGGAAGGCCCACCACCCGAACCGATCGAAATTCTGGCGACCGGCGTGCAAGACATCACCGATACGCTGGTCGGCGATTTCAATCTGAACGATCTGCTGCGGATGATTCTGGAAACCATGTATCGGGGATTGGGGTTTGACCATGTTCTGCTGGCGGCGCGTGACATCCGCCGCAATGCTTTGGTCGGGCGGCTTGGGTTTGGCGAAGGCGTCGAGCGCATCCTGCCGCGTTTTGTGCTGCCGCTGACCGAGTCAGCCGATGTGTTTCGAGTGGCATTGTCGAAAAATGCCGATATGTTGATTGATGATATCAACGCTGCCAGCATCCGTGATCGGATTCCCCCTTGGTTCCGCGAGTGCGGAGCGGGTGAAACCTTCCTGTTGTTACCGGTTGTCGTTGATAAAAAAATTGCCGGTTTGTTCTACGGCGGCATGCGGCATGCCGGACAGATGAAAGTTGGTCAAAAAGAACTTTCCTTAGCCAAAACACTGCGCAATCAAGCGCTTCTTGCAATACGGCAAAAACAGCCGACTTCTAGTCAGTAAGTGTTTTGTAAGCTATTGATCTATTTGTAATAATTTCATCTTGTGCGTCGCACAAAAAACGTGTTGACGCTATCTGAAGCTCCCTTCATAATCTTTTCATGCTGCGGTGCAATATTGTGCGACGCCGACAGCTGGCCTATATCAGTGTCTGCCTGAGAATCCGTCGAGGTAGCTGCCATCCCAGTGCGTATAGCCGGGTACGGGTTCTGAAGGGGCGGATGTGGAATCTCGCCGGTCTGGCTTGAAGCATTGAGCCGGCACAACAATTAATCGCCAAGTTTCATACAGGTTAACGTCAGGAGATTTTCAATCATGTTCAACGCAACAGAATTTGCTTCGGTTGGCCAAGCCAATTTCGAAAAATCACTGCGCATTTCCAATATCGCCATCAGCGGTATGGAGCGCCTGTTCAACCTGCAGGTCGAGCTGACCCGCAAGGTTCTGGAAGAAAACGCGCTGGCCGTTAAGCAGCTATCGGAAGTGCGCGACGTGCAGGGCCTGATCAGCCTGCAACAGCAGCTGTCGCAGCCTGCTGTCGATAAGGCCATTGGTGTGGCTCGCAGCGTATATGAGTCCGCCCAGGCGACTCAGGCTGAGCTGAGCCAGCTGATCGAAGAACAAGTTCTGGAGTTCAACAAGAACATGGTTTCCACACTGGATCGCGCAGTGAAGTCTGCACCAGTGGGTTCCGAGGCTGCTGTGGCTACCCTCAAAACTGCTGTTGCAGCCGCTGCATCGGCTTACGACACCGTTATGAAGACGGCCAAGAAAGTTGGCACCGACATCGCCGAAGCCAGCGTTGCTGCAGCCGAAACTTCGGCCAAGGCTGCCAGTGCTGTACGCGCACCTGCTGTCAAGAAGGCAGCGACTGCCTAAATTTAAGGTGGCATCGCAAAGATGCCATGCCAGCCAACCGGCCATCACGCAGATGGATTCGCCGGATTGGCGACTGAAAAACCCGCGCTTCTTGCGCGGGTTTTTTATTGCCGGCAATTCTTGCCGTCATGGCTGCCAAGACCTGTGAATGGCACGCCGCAAAGGCTTTCCTGTAAGCATTCTTCTGGTGGCATGCATCCTGCTTGAAATCGACCGTGCCCACGGTGGCTGGGTTTGCGGAGGATGGCAGCGATGATAGGCAAGATCGACCAATATCTGTCGTTTCAGGAAAACGCGCTGAAGCTACGGACAAAGCGGCAGGAAGTGCTGGCAAGCAATATTGCCAATGCCGATACCCCCAACTTCAAAGCCCGTGATTTCGACTTCGCCAAAGCACTCGATGCTTCGCGTCAGAAGCAGCAGCCCGCCATTACGCCACCGGGCCTCAGCCGCACTGATGGCCGTCACCTTTCCATCCCTCCGGTGCAGCCACCTCAGCCCGAGCTGCTCTATCGCAATCCGCACCAGCCGAGCATTGATGGCAACACGGTAGAGGTGGATACCGAGATGGCGCAGTTCAGTGACAACGCCGTTCGCTATCAAGCCTCGCTGACCTTCATGCAACGTCGCATCGAAGGTCTGAAGCTGGCCTTGCAATCGCAATAAGCCCAGGGAGCCACGCCATGTCGATGTTTCGCCTGTTTGATATTGCCGGGTCGGCGATGACAGCCCAGACCATCCGCCTGAATGCTGTTGCCAGCAATCTGGCCAACGCCGAAAGCGCAACCAGCTCGTCTGGCCAGCCTTACCGTGCCAAGCAAGTGGTCTTCCGTGCCATGCCGATGGCGACGAATGCCCAGCATGCGCAAGGGGTCGAAGTGTCGGCCGTGACGGAAGATCCGTCGCCGCCCCGCATGGTGCATAACCCGCGCCACCCGTTGGCGGATGCCAATGGCTTTGTGACCATGCCCAATGTCAATGTGGTCGAAGAGATGACCAATATGATTTCTGCCTCGCGTTCGTATCAGACCAACGCCGAGATGATGAACACGGCAAAAACCTTGCTGCTGCGTACCCTGGCCCTGGGCCAGTCTTGATCAGGAAAGAACCACCATGACCACCGCCACTCAAGCCTCCACCATTACTCGCAGCAGTGATGGGCTCTACGAAAAGATCGGCAGCCGCCAGACTGACAAGGCCGAGTCCAGCCAGGATCGCTTTCTGAAATTGCTGGTCAAGCAGCTGCAAAGCCAGGACCCGATGAATCCGATGGACAACGCCCAGACCACCAGCCAGATGGCACAGATCAATACCGTGACCGGGATCGAAAAGCTCAACAAGTCGATGAACGATCTGCTGGGCAGCTATTCGGCCAACCAGACCTTCCAGGCGGCGTCGATGATCGGGCATGGGGTGTTGGCAGAAGGCGGGATGATGGCATTTGCCGAGGGTCATGGCAGTGCGGCTGTACTGCTGGATAAGCCGATGGCCAACGTCAAGGTCAAGGTGTTTGATGCGGGGGGGCGTCTGGTGGACCAGGAACCACTGGGCGCCGCCAAGGCGGGGCGTCTGTCGATTGACTGGGATGGCAAGCTGCCGGATGGCAGCACGGCGGCCGCCGGCAATTATCGTATTGAGGCGGTCGGCATTACCGATGATGGCACAGAGATTGCATTGAAAAGCCTCAACTACAGCAAGGTCACCAGCATCAGCGTAACGCCCGAGGGCTCAAGGCTGCATCTGGCCAACGGCAGTGAAGTCAGCTTGAACAGTATCGTTCAGCTCAATTAAGTACAGTGACGACCGGGAGACGGCCATGGGTTTCCAGCAAGGCTTGAGCGGACTTAATTCCGCTACCAAATTCCTCGATGTGGTGGGCAATAACGTTGCCAATGCCAATACCGTAGGCTTCAAAGGGTCGCGGGCCGAGTTCGCCGACATTTACGCCAACACTCTGGCCAGCACCTCGGTGCAGACCGGGATTGGTGGCCGGGCGACCAACGTGGCCCAGCAGTTTTCGCAGGGCAATATCACCACCACCAATAACCCGCTGGATCTGGCCATCACCGGCAATGGCTTCTATCAGCTGAAAGATGCGGCCGGTTCGGTCAGCTATACCCGCAATGGCCAGTTCCAGCTCGATCGGTTTGGCTACATCGTCAATAACGGCCTCAAGCTGACCGGATATTCGGCGAATTCAGACGGGCAGCTGATCACGGGCAATACACCAACCGAAATCAAGATTCAGACCGCCAATATTGGTGCCAGGGCCACAGGTGGCTCTTCGCAAGCCAATGCTGGCCTGACTTTGGGGATGAACCTGGACGCCCGGGCCGCGATCGTCAACCGGGGAACCTCGACGGTTTCGGTCAATGGCATGAACCTCGATAACAACGACGGTGAAGGCACGGCTTATACGGTCACCACCCGGATTGCAGATACGATGGGTGCCTTCCACAAGGTGGATGTGCGGGTGACCAAGACCTCCACACCCAATACCTGGGCGGTGGATACCAGTATTGATGGCGGGCCATTTCTGGCCGCTTCGGCACCGCTGGTCTTCAATACCAATGGCCAGCTGGTCACCGGTAACCCGGCAACTGTCAGTACCAAGATCACAGCACCTTCCGGTGCCCAGACACCCCTGCAGTTCCAGGTCAATTTTGCCGGTCTGACCGGCAATTCCACCGGCAGCGTTGCCGGTACGGCAACGACCAATGACAAGGCAGCCCAATACACCACCGTGCAGATTGCCAACGCCAATCTGGATGCCAGTAACCCCAACAGCACGGCACGTACCTTCACCACCAATGTATTGGCACCCGATGGCACCAGCCACAAGGTGGATGTCACGCTGACGAAAACGGCAACCAACACCTGGCAGATTGACACGGCCTGGGATGGCGGGGCTGCTACCACTGCCGCAGCGCCGCTGGTGTTCAATGATAAAGGCCAGCTGATCAGCGGTTCGCCGATCAAGCTCACGCAGAACTATGGGCCGGGGGATATGACCTACACCGTTGATTTTGGCGGCATGACCCAGAAGGCCCAGGCATTTGCCGGGGGCTCGGTCACTGCCCGGGCCGCGCCACCGGTGATTCCGACCGATCCTTCGACCTACACCAGTTCGACCTCTGCCACGGTGTATGACGACCAGGGGGTTGGCCATACGCTGACGTACTACTTCTCGAAAATCGCGCTCAATACCTGGGAAGTCCAGACCAGCTTCGATGGCGCGGCTCCTGTGGTGCAACCCGGCTTCGTGACGTTTGATGGTACCGGCAAGCTGACCGGTGGCAGCAGCCTGGCCTACACCGCACCGATCAATGCGCCGTCTGGCGCAACCACGCCGCTGGCGTTTACCAGCTACTTCACGGGCACTACCCAGTTCGGCAGCCCGTTCGGTGTAAATGAGCTGACCCAGGACGGCTATGCCGATGGCAGCATCACCGGCCTGACCATCGGCAAGGATGGGGTGATTCAAGGCCGCTACTCCAATGGTCAGAACCGGATCATCGGTCAGGTGGTGTTGTACAACTTTGCCAATCCGCAGGGCCTGCAACCGCTGGGTGATAACCGCTGGGCATCCAGCTTTGCCTCGGGCGATGGCCGCTCCGGCGCACCGGGAACCAGCGACTTCGGCGCTTTGCAGTCTGGCGCGGTTGAGGATGCCAATATCGACCTGACGGCCGAGCTGGTGAACATGATCACCGCGCAGCGCAGCTATCAGGCCAATGCCCAGACCATCAAGACGCAGGACCAGATCCTGCAGACCTTGGTGAACCTGCGATAAGCGTTGAAGGCGTTGAGTTGACCGGGATAGGTTAGGTTCTGTTGACGTAAACCTTACGTCAACAGAACCTAAGCCGTTAGCAAGGGAGAGTGGCCATGGACAGGATGATCTACATCGCGATGACAGGTGCCAGCCAGGCCATGAACCGGCAGGCCACCGTCTCGAACAATCTGGCCAATGCCGCGACACCGGGCTTCCGTGCCGAACTGGCCGCCTTCCGCGCTTTGCCGGTGGTGGGGGAGGGGGCGGCAACGCGTGCCTATGTCGCTCAGCAAACCGTCGGTTCCGACTTCAGCCCCGGCGTGCTCCAGCAGACCAATCGTGACCTGGATGTGGCGGTAGAAGGGGCGGGCTGGATTGCCGTGCAGGCGAATGGGGGTGAAGCCTATACCCGCGACGGCAGCTTCGAGATCGACGCCAATGGCCTGCTGCGCACCCGGTCTGGCCTGCCAGTAATCGGTGATGCCGGCCCGATCACCTTGCCGCCAGGCAGCCGTATTTCGATTGCAAGAGATGGCACGGTTTCTGCATCACTGGCCAGTAACCCATCACAAACCAATGATGTGGGTCGGATCAAGCTGGTCAACCCGGATGAGCGCACGCTCGAACGGGGCAGTGACGGACTGTTTCGCCCCCGTGATGGCAGCACGGCGCAGGCCGATGCCTCGGTGAAGGTATCAAATGGCTCGCTGGAGCGTAGCAATGTCAATGTGGTTGAGTCGCTGGTCGATATGATCGGCTACCAGCGGCACTATGAGATGCAACTCAAGCTGCTACAGACGGCTGAGCAGAACGCCAGCCGATCGGCACAGATTCTGACGCTGAGCTGAGCCTGCCGCATCCGACATCGCTGCTGACTGTTTCACCTGGCCAGCCACCCGCACCGTGCCCAGGCTCTGGTCTCTGAATGGCCAGATGCTTCGCCCATAGCGCTCAGGAGAGATACCCATGATTCGCTCGATGTGGATTGCCAAGACCGGGATGGACGCGATGCAGATGAACATCGACGTCATTTCGAATAACCTGGCCAACGTCAACACCAACGGTTTCAAGCGCGCACGGCCGGTATTCGAAGACCTGCTGTATCAGACCATGCGTCAGCCCGGCGCTGCCTCCAGCCAACAAACCCAGCTGCCAACCGGCTTACAGCTGGGTACCGGTGTGAAGCCGGTTGCCACCGAGCGCATCCACGGCCAGGGCAACCTTCAGCTGACCGATAACCCCTTCGACCTTGCTGTCAGCGGCGAAGGCTTCTTCCAGATTCAAATGCCCGATGGCAGCACCGGCTACACGCGTGATGGGGCTTTTCACGTCAACTCGACCGGCCAGCTCGTGACCTCCAGCGGCTATCCAGTATTGCCGGGTATCACGGTGCCACAAGGGGCCACCCGCTTTTCGGTCAGCCGTGATGGTGTCGTGTCGGTGACGACGCAAGGGCAGGCGCAACCGACCCAGCTGGGTAATCTGCAGCTGGCCACCTTCATCAACAACGGTGGGCTGCAAAGCATTGGTGAGAATCTGTATCTCGAAACGGCGGCATCAGGTGCGCCGATTACGGGCGCGCCGGGGTCGAACGGCCTTGGCGTGCTCAACCAGAGTTATGTCGAGACCTCCAACGTCAATATCACCGAAGAACTGATCAGCATGATTCAGGCGCAGCGGGCTTACGAGATCAATTCCCGCTCCATTCAGACCTCTGATCAGATGCTGCAACGCCTGACCCAGATCTGATCCTTGCTGAACCCATTGCGCTGATTGCCGCACACGGGCGGCAAATCTTGCCGGGAGTATTGCCATGACCATTCATTGCACCCTGCCTTGCTCACTTCGCCTGCTGCTGACTGCGGGCGCCAGCCTGTTGCTGGTGGCCTGTGCCGATATACCCAAGACCATCATCAACCAGCCGACCTCGGTGCGCCCAGCCCCGGCCGCGCAGGCCAACTACGCCAATGGCTCGATCTTTCAGGCCAATAGCGCCCGCCTGCTGTTTGAAGACCGGCTGGCCCGGGCGGTGGGGGACAGCATTACCATTCAGATCGAAGAGCAGATTTCCGCCACCAGCAAGTCTGGCAACAAAGGCGAGCGCACCGGCAGCGTCAGCAGCGCCTTGTCTGCCAGCGCCTCGTCCTCTACCTTTACAAAGGCACTGGGCGGAACCGACATCGGCCTGAAGTCGAGCAATAACTTCGATGGCAAGGGTGAGACCACCTCCAGCAACAGTTTCTCCGGCACCATCACTGCCTCGGTGGTTGAAATTCTTGCCAATGGCAATCTGGTGCTGGCAGGTGAGAAGCAGATCAATATCAACGGCGAGGTCAATCATCTGCGCGTTTCCGGCGTGGTCAACCCCGCCGACGTCAAGGCAGGCAATGTGGTATCGTCAACCAAGATTGCCGAAGCCCGAATCGAGCAAGTGGGCGTTGGTGCTGTCGCAGACGCCAGCCGGGCCGGCTGGCTGCAAAAGTTCTTCCTGAGCCTGATGCCGTTCTGATTGCCGTTGTTCGCGTCGGAGCGCCCAGGTCGATTGATGAGGTTGGTGTGGCTAGACGCTGGTATCTGCTGGGATGGTTGCTGTTGACGCTGACGTGCTCGGCGTCGGCAGCGCAAAAACTGAAAGAGCTGGTCAGTGTGGGCGGAGTTCGACCCAACCAGCTGGTCGGATATGGTTTGGTGGTGGGCCTGGATGGCAGCGGTGATCAGACCACGCAAACCCCGTTTACCGTGCAGAGTGTCATCTCGATGCTGAACCAGCTGGGGGTGCAATTGCCCCCTTCGACCAATCTGCAATTGAAAAACGTGGCCGCCGTTACCCTCACCGCCACTTTGCCTCCTTTCTCCCGGCCCGGTCAGGCCATTGATATCACCGTTTCTTCAATCGGCAATGCCAAGAGTCTGCGCGGCGGCACGCTGCTGATGAGCCCGCTCAAAGGGGCTGATGGTCAGATCTACGCTATCGCTCAGGGCAATGTCATTGTGGCTGGCGCAGGCGCAGCGGCTGGTGGGTCGAGCACTCAGGTAAACCAGCTGTCGGTAGGCCGGATTCCGAACGGCGCAACGGTCGAGCGAGAAGTGCCGGGGGGGATTGGCCAGGGCGAGTACATTCAGCTGGCGCTCAATCAGGCAGATTTCTCGACGGCGGCTCGCATCACTCAGATCATCAATGCTGCGTTGGGTGGAGGACTGGCCCGTGCCCTTGATTCACGCACCATTCAAGTCAAGGCTCCGCAAGATTCCGATGCCCGAGTGGCCTTTCTGGCCCGTCTGGAAAACCTGACTGTTACCCCTGAGCCGAGTCTGCCCAAGATCATTGTCAACGCCCGTACAGGCTCGGTAGTGATGAACCAGGCGGTCACCCTTGAACCTTGTGCCATCTCGCATGGCAACCTGACTGTCACCATCGCGGCGACCAATCAAGTCAGCCAGCCAGCACCTGCTTCGGGAGGGAGCACGGCGCCGGTACAGAATGCCGAGGTGTCGGTGAAAGCTGAAAAAGGTGGCGTGACGGTATTGCCACGCAGCACCTCGCTCAATGAGGTGGTTCGTGCCCTGAATCAGATCGGCGCTACGCCACAGGATCTGCTGGCGATCCTGCAGGCCATGAAAGCAGCTGGCGCACTGAAGGCCGAGCTGGAAATCATCTGAACTTCATTCAGCCATCAGCGTTTCGCCCTGACAAAGCCCCTGCATGATGATGCAGGGGCTTTGTCTTTGATGCGTCGGCGTTGTCGCAATCCTTGGCTCTGTTGACGTTTTGTTTCCGGCCCGGAGGGTTTCGCCGGATTTGGGCCCGCTGCTGCGTTAAAAATCGCTTGCTTAGCCCACTAAGCGGCGCGCTTTTCGCCTTACACCAGGCCCAAATCCGACGAAACGCGATCCGGAAATAAAATGTCAGCAGAGCCTATTTATCGGGCTTGGCAAACTCTGGCTTGTACAAATCCTCCAGTACTCGCACCTGCACTGCGGCGGTGGGAAAGGAGGCACTCATTGAACAGGTGGTAATGAAATAAGGCTGACCGCCGTGAAGATACAACAGGTAGCGCGGCACCTGCTCAACCGTCTTGCCGCAGGCGCAGCAGCCAATCTGGGTGCGTGTTTCGATATAGCTATTGGCAGCATGCGGGCCTTTCCAGTTGCGGGAGACCTTCCAAGTGATCTTCTGCCAGTTCTTCTCGGTTTTCAGGGCGATGACTTCGGCCTCGACCACAGCAGACGAGGCGACGATGCCTTCCTGTACGGCAGCGACAAGATCGGCGGGCCGGTCTGCGCAGGAGCAGGCATAAGAAAGCATCGGCATTGAGCACAACAGTGCCAGGGAGAGACGGAGCAGCATATAGACACCAGAGGCAAGGAGAACTTGAAAAATCCCACCGACGATCTGAACAGGTTTTGTTACATCGTCTGATTGGGAAGGTGATCAAAACAGGTATTTACGTAGATTGCAATAATCGGGACAAATGTCCCGAATTGGCCGATAGTTTAATTCTAATTTGCAAATTTGTGTATTTAATCAAATATAAAAGGCTGTCGGAGGGATGTGCGTGTTGTGCACGGGCTAGGTCTGGTGATGTATACATGCGGGGTTCGGTTGAATATAGTTGCGCCCGGTTGGGATTTGCATTGATTAATAAATTGCCAACCCGGTGATTTGAATTTCAACTTGAAAAGCAATTTTCCGGTTTGTTATTGTCGAGAGAGAAAGCCGATCCGGTCGATTCTGACTTGATTCGGCCTGAATAAAAACGATTCAAAAAGGATTTTCCAATGAAGCCCGTACGTTACACCCTGCTGGCAATGACCGCCCTCGCCGCCACTCTGTCTACTGCATATGCCGATTATGATCCAGATGCACAGATGCTGGAAGGTACTGTAAATGCAAGTAAAATAGAGGTTGTTCTGGAAGATCTTGATCCTAATGACGGGATCACTCCGGCTATTACTTATATGAGCACGTCTGCGAATGGTTCGCAAAATAAAGCATTTTCATTCTTTGTTGTTTCATCTCTGTTTGGCTCTTACGACACCGGCAATAATAGTGTGATCTCTCAAGATCATGAGTCTGAAATTGCGGTGGAAACAATTTTTTCCAAAGGCAAGTATACGGGCAGCCCGGTGATCTTCAATCAGCCTCTGACATCAGGTGGGTTTTTAGGCGGAATGTCCCTGCAATTCAAAATTCCTCAAGCCTATTCCATGCAAGAGATGGTACAGGACGTTTTCTTTAAATTGACGCCAAAAACAAGGGCACGTTTCAAAATGCCGGTCACGATGTCGGCTTCAAAATTCGCCAACTCTGAAATCATGGCTATGTGCACACTGTATTCGGGCGTCGGCACGATGCTGATCAATGGCAGTGGTCAAACATATGTAAACAAAGAAATCAAGATCACCGACTCATTCGATGGTGGTCCTGCCAACTTCTCTGACACTTACAGTGGTACGCTGGAACTGGTGGTGGACGAAGTTGCCGGGAATCAAAGCCGTCGCGTCTTTGCGCGTGCTGGGTCCTCCTGCAACTAAGGGGCCAATGCCTGCCTCGTTGTCGTGCTGATGGCAGCAAAGGCCTTGAATATAGCAGGCACCGGGATGCTGCCTATGACAGCATCCCGAGCTGCCACGATAGCCGATGAGAGGCAAGCAATGAAAGTCGAAACCTTTACCCCGGAAAACACACCGACGCCCATTGGCCCCTATAGCCATGTCGCCCGTGCCGGCCAGTTCGTGACGGTGTCTGGCACGGCGGGTGTCGATTCCCAGACTGGTTTGATGGCGGGGCCTGATGCCTATTCACAGGCGCGCCAGATTATCCGTAACTTCCGCACCATGCTGGCAGCAGCGGATTCCGACCTTGCACACGTGCTGCATGTTCAGGTGTTTCTGAAAAACGTGGATGACTTTGCCGAAATGAACCGAGCCTATGCCGAAGAATTTGGCGAGCACCGGCCGGCACGCACGGTGATTGTGGTGGCCGATCTGCCCAAACGCGATGCCCTGATGACCATGAATCTGCAGGCGGTGACTATCCAGGCCCAGTAGGTCGGTGACTCTGTGCGGCGAAGTGCGAGGCATGGCATGCAATCTGCTCTATGCTGATACCGACTCGTCTGAACAGGTGACCGGCATGAACACCCTGACTCGCTCCGATGTATTGACTACACAACGGCTGGCTATCGACTCGCAAAGCATTGGCGAGCTCAAAGCCTTGACCAAGGGCGATGCCAAGGCAGCGGCGTCGACGGTAGCCAAGCAGTTCGAGGCGCTGTTCATGAATATGCTGATGAAGTCGATGCGTGATGCCACACCGCATTACGATGAGCTTGAATCGAACGGCAGCCAGATGTTCCGGGGCATGCTCGACCAGCAGATGGCGCAGAGTTTCACCACCGGACACGGTCATGGCTTGGGGCTGGCCGATATGATTGAGCGGCAAATCGAGCTGATCACCAACCCGGCGCTACGCAACCAAGCTATCAAGCGGCCGCAAAGCTATGACTTTGCACAAGCTACGGCAGCAGCCAAGACGGCGGTGACACCGGCAAAAACAGCCGGCGCGGCAACTGCTGCCGCCAGCGCTGCAGCGGCCGAGCCGACTGACTTTGTGGAAACCATCGGCCGCCATGCCCTGCCAGCTGCTCAGGCACTCAACCTTTCGCCGCATTTGATGATTGCCCATGCTGCACTTGAAAGCGGCTGGGGCCGCAAGCCGATTGTCGATGCACAAGGCAACAACACCCACAATCTGTTCGGCATCAAGGCCAGCCGCGACTGGACCGGTCGCACTGCCGATATCACCACCACTGAATACATTGATGGCGTGGCCCAGAAACGGGTCGAGCGCTTCCGTGCTTACGATAGCTACGAAGATGCCTTTGCCGACTACGCCAAGCTATTGACCAACCGCTACAGCGAAGCCACCCGCTCTGGTGCCGATGCCAAAGCCTTCGGTGATGCGCTCAAGGCCAACGGCTATGCTACCGATCCCGCCTACGCCCAGAAGGTCGCCAAAGTTGCCAGCCATCGCGCATTGCAAGCCTATAGGGTGGCCTGAGGTAGATCGCCGAAACCTGTTAAGCATGGGTGTGCGCCCTCATCAAATGAGGGCGCCATACACAGCCTCGGATATCTGCTCTGATTTGTTTTGAGAACGGTTTCTATTTTCATTTACTGATCGTCCTACTGTAGAATCCGCTCCCCCCAAGGATTCTGGGGTGTTTTTTACTCCTTTTAGGCAAAAAAATGAAAAATGTAGTGCTGCGTAGTGTTTTATTGGTTGCGGGTCTTTTTTCCGCTTCGGTTGTTTGGGCTGAGCCCCAGTTCCAAGACTGCCATCTCGAGGATGGGCGTGTGATGACTTTCAGGCAGACACTGGAAAGTCTGGTGGAAAAAAAAGAACGAACCACGGGCGCCACTGCGTGCAAAAAAGAGACGGTGGGCGTTTACGATGTGATGTACTGCAATACCCATGGCAGAGCCGAGAACAGGGGCCGGGTAGAGCGCGTGATATCGTCGGCTGACGATACCGCTACCCCAGGCTGCCAGGTGCAGGACAACTGCGTGTACAACGGCTCATCGTTCCGCCCGGGCTGGCATGAGGCTGCGCAAGATCGCGTAACGGTTCTTACCGGTTTGCCTTCCTGTAAAGAAGAGGTCAGACAGCGCAATATCAAAGCGCTTTGCCAAGGTGGACAATGGTTGAATGTTCAGTCGTTCGATGCTGGACTGGTGTCATCGCAGATCGACCGCAAGTCGCCCGGTTGTGCTGATCGTTGCGAATTCAAGGGCGCGTACTTTGCCAATGGATACGCATTACGCATGGTGATTGACCAAAAGCGCAAGTGCGAGAGAGGTCCTGCGAACCTTTACCAGTGGCGCATTACTGAAACCGTTTTCGAAGGCACTTGCCAAGCGGGTAACTGGGCTGGCGCCAAGCAGACAACCGGCAGCTACTTGATGCTCATCCCGGGCGGTGGCCGTTGCTAATCTATTTAACAGATTAGTTGATTGAAAAAAGGCAGCTTTGGCTGCCTTTTTTCATAACTTATCAGCTCGCGATCCAAAGGGATGATTCCTAAATCGACGATGGATGGGGTATACCGACACGGCACGGCATAGATGGTAACGGGCAAGCAACGCAGATCTGAGAATTGCACCGGGCTGGGAATTTCCATGTGGCATGTAATCTGCTCCATGCTGATACCGACTCGTCTGCACAGGTGACTGGCATGAACACCCTGACCCGCTCTGATGTCCTAACTTCGCAACGACTGGCGATTGATTCGCAAAGCATTGGCGAGCTGAAAGCGCTGACCAAGGGCGATGCCAAAGCGGCTGCTTCGGCCGTGGCCAAGCAGTTTGAGGCGCTGTTCATGAATATGCTGATGAAGTCGATGCGTGATGCGACACCGCATTTTGATGAGCTGGAATCGAACGGCAGCAAGATGTTCCGGGGGATGCTCGACCAGCAGATGGCGCAGGATTTCTCAACCAGCCGTGGGCAAGGTCTTGGGCTGGCAGACATGATCGAGCGGCAAATCGAGTTGATTGCCAATCCGGCCCTACGCAACCAGCCCCTCAAACGCCCCCAGAGCTATGACTTCGCGCCAGCCACAAACGCTGCCAAATCGGCAGTAACGCCGGCAAAAACGGCCGGTGCGGCAAGTGCTGCCGCCAGTGCCGCAGCAGCTGAACCGACTGATTTTGTCGAAACCATCGGTCGCCATGCTCTGCCAGCGGCTCAGGCACTCAATCTCTCCCCGCACTTGATGATCGCTCACGCTGCGCTTGAAAGCGGCTGGGGCCGCAAGCCGATTGTCGATGCGCAAGGCAACAACACCCATAATCTATTTGGTATCAAGGCCGGCCGGGATTGGACTGGCCGCACCGCAGATATCACCACCACCGAATACGTCGATGGGGTAGCGCAAAAGCGGGTCGAGCGCTTCCGTGCTTACGATAGCTACGAAGATGCCTTTGCCGACTACGCCAAGCTATTGACCAACCGCTACAGCGAGGCCACCCGTTCCGGGGCAGATGCCAAAGCCTTTGGCGATGCCCTCAAGGCCAATGGCTACGCCACCGACCCCGCCTACGCCCAGAAAGTCGCCAAAGTCGCCAACCACCCCGCACTGCAAGCGTACAGGGTGGCATAGCGCCTCGATGCATCAGCTATCACGCCGCCGCAGAGAGTGACTGCCTGGCGGGCAGGGTCAGCAAGTCATCCAGCATCAGATTGAAGTTCGGCCCGTTGTGGATCAGCCGATGCAGGAATAGCCCGATACCGCTGGAGCCGGTGCTGTAATCCGTGGTGACCTGGCTTTCCCGCAGCATGGGGAATACCGACCCATTGTCGCGTTTGATTTCCTGCAGCTGGATGCCATCGAGTAAACGCCAGGCCAGATCGCGGTAACGGGCATCTCCCAGTATCTGGTAAGCATCCAGCAGATAATTGCCCAAACCGGTAGTGCCAAAAAATAAACCGCAATTGACGGCGTATTTACTCGACACATCTGCTTTTATCCTATCGAGGTAAGTCTTGTAATGGTCATTTCCGGTTACTTGCCAATAACGCAATATGACGGTGGCGATTCCGGCCGACCCAAAAGAAATATACGGATAGACAATCCGGTGTGGATTATTTTGATAGCGTGGGAAGCTGAGAGACTCATCCGTTCCTTTACCGCAGCTCAAATCAAATTGAAGCGCTTTTTCTCCGGCTTCCAGAAAATCTTTTCTGCCTGAAGCGCAATACATATAAAGCAGGAATAACGCGATACCGGAACTGCCATGATGCAGGCCAACTTCTGCACCTTCTCTCTCATTCTGCTTATCCCAATACAAGCCATTCTCGTGTGGCTTTGCGGTTTCCAGCAGAATCTCAGCAATTTCCAGCGCGGCGTCAAGATTCGTTTGCTCGCCAAAGCGATGCCAGTGGTGCAGCTGGGCCATGCCATATCCGGTTGCGCCATATCCAAGCGACATGCGCTGATACAGCAAAGGATGTTCGGATGCACAAAGCAGCATTCTTTCTGAAATGTCACGCTCACCTATCGCGCTCATCACCCACGCGATTCCCGAGGCACCATTCAATAGGCCCGGTAATTGGCCACTGGCAGATAATTTATTCCTGATGAAATAAAGAAGATCATCGGGAATCTGGTTATTGGCAATATGCCACGCATATAAAATGCCGGAAATTCCGTGGTCGAGCGCAAATGGTGATTTCAGATCATTGCTCAGCGGTAGAATTCTTGGGCTATTTTGCAAATTGAGCATGGATTGCATATACGAGAATATGTCCCTTAGCATGGTTTCTGCGGCGGGTTTTAAATCCTCTATATGAATTTCCCGCGCAGTCCAGGCATGGATGCTCGATAGGTCCATTGTCTCCAATTTGCTGATCAGAGCAGCAAGATCGGGTTTGGGGTTGGTTTGCAGTTCAATGACACAATCGCAGAATGTTTGCGGCAACCCAATATCTCTTTGCATGGCCTGCAATATTTCTTTGGCGTAGCTTTGTTTTCTTTCAATCAGGACAAGGTTGGCAGAGAAAAAGCCTAATAGGGCAGAACCCAAAGCAAAATAATCGTCAGCGAACTCCAGTTGATCGCGCTCCGTGCGCGCTAATGAGGCAAAGCCGGCGGTGTAGAAATTCAAATGCGGGTCGATGCCGGTTTCTACGGAAAACTCAAAATCAATCAGGTGCAGATCTTGAGTGTCATCATCAACCATAATATTGTTGTGTGATAGATCGCCAAAAATAATATTCCGATCATGCAAAGTGGCAACCATTCTCAAGAGCTGTTTGGAGATATTGGCAGCCGTGACCACCCACTTGCGAACATCTTCTTCTGAAGCGTAGTGTTTGATAATAGGGGTATTGGCGGTAACAAAACTTCTTAGATTTCTGCCTTTTACCTTCTGCTGCACCAGAAATACGTGTTCCCATTCGCTAAATATCCCATATGGCTTGGGTGTGAATCCCGTATCTGCCAGACGCTCCAATAAGCGATGTTCCTTTTTAAGCCGCGAAATGGCGTCCTGGTTGTTTTTGTCTATTCCAATATAGGGTCGCGCTTCTTTGATGATGACTTCTGCGTCAGATTCGTTGTGCTTACCGAGGTAGACGCCCCCTGCGTTCGAGAACTTGATGGCAGCATTGATGGAGAATAGTTCGTCAAAAAGGCTGCTTGTTTCTTCATCAGCGGGTTCGGTGTTCTCTACAGTTAATCCGGAAAATGGGTCTTGGACAAAACCCGGCAAGGTAAACTGTACGCCACGAACATCTTCTATATAGCGAAAACTCGGGTCCAAAATGCAGTGGGTGGTATCGCCATCCACAGACTCCTCCTGAAAGCTGTGAAATCCGCCGTAGCGATAAAATAAAACCTTGCAGTCTTTATATTGCAGATCGGACAAAATATAGGGGCCAACCTCATGATGCAGGGCTTGATACAACTCTTCGATGAGTGACTTAAATATATTCTCGTTTTCTGGGTAAATCGTTATGAATTTACCACTGGATTGCCGGGCGCAATTCTTGCCAAGCAGGCTATGGAGAACTGCCGGGTCACTCGCAAATTTGAAGTCCGTTTTGTGACGAATAATAACTGGAATGGCCAGGCTAAGAATTTTGAGGGCGTTGTCAGGTATCGCTGAGATATGAATTTTCCAACCCTGAACCATTCTCTTTGATTGAGGAGGGATGGCATAGGTCCAAAAGTGCTCGGGTTTGAGCCGCCACATCTTGGGTAAAAGTGTTTTGACGTGATTGGAATATATCTCTTCAGGTTTTTTATAAGAAGATGGAATATATACATCTGGATTGTCTTTTTTTATTTCCTGCATTTCTGAGCGTCCTTATTTCTTCCAGTCAAAGAAAAAGCCGGCGTATAGGGCGCCGGCTTTTACTGCGCAAAACTGGATCTGCAGGATGCTTTAGCCCTAAATACAGTTCCAGTGCAGCGCGCGATACGAATTAAACCTCAATTTCCTTCTTGGGGCGGCAAGCAATGCTCCAGCCGCTTTTCTCATTGGTATCTACACCACCGCAAATAACGCTGCGGGTGCTGGGTGTCATCAATTTATCGGCCGCTTCATCACTACCACCGGCTACCATTTCCAGAGTTTGCAGGTCCAGAACGCGCATTTTCTTTTGGCTGTTCATTTTATATTTCCTCGGTTAGTTAGGTTTATACAGATGATTGCCTGATACAGGTAATCAGATCATGCAATTCTTTCGCTTAATCGAATCACAGTTGATCTGTCATACAGACTAACATCGGTATCCGTTCGGCCATATTATCCGTACGAGCGGGCTTTTTAATTATGTAATGATCAATAGATCATGATATTGTCCAACAATAGGTTGAGAGTGATTTTATTGTCAGACCAAAATGAATTGAATAAAGTGACTAAGTATTTGATAAGTTGGCGATTGGGTATTTATAGCGACTGCTAGGGGATTTTTGATAAATGTGCAGAATAGAAGAGGGGGGGCGGAAATTTTGTGCCAATTCTTATCGGTTGGGGCGGGACATTGGGCTGATCATTTAACGAAAATTTAATTCGTATGTGCGAGAGATGAGCAGATTGGTGATGTCCGATGGGTTTCTGGTGGCATGGTGCTTTCGCGACATTGTATACATTTATTTTAAAGAGCGGGACATTTGTCCTGAATGGGTCGTGTTTTGCCGGTGGCGGCAAAAATTTCTGCCGGCGGTGGCGCTGGGCGGTATGGATAGATGAAATACGGCCGGAAATTGCCGGTCTTGGTGTTATTGGGAGGATTTGGGGCGGGCACACTTCCTGCTGTTAGCTGCTCAGTTGATAGATCGCTGAGCGGTTCGCCGCAGGAGCAGCAAAATGGGCAACAGTATTTACGGAATTGCGGTGTCGGGCCTGAGTGCCGCGCAGATTGGCCTGACGGTTACCGGCCACAATATTGCCAACGCCAGTACACCGGGCTACAGCCGGCAGGTGATTCGGCAAAGTGCCTCGTCTCCTCAGCCAACGGGCGGTGGCTTCGTGGGGCGCGGTGCTCAGATTGATACGATCAAGCGCAACTTCAGTGAGTTCACAACCCGACAGGTGCAAGGTGCGCAGGCCCAGGCCAGCTATCTCGAGGGCTATCTGAACCATATCAAGGATCTCGATAACCTGCTGGCCGACCCGTCGGCAGGGCTTACCCCGGCACTGCAGGATTTTTTCCGTGGTGTGCAGACCGCTGCCAATAATCCTGCTTCGGTGCCGGCTCGCCAGTCTTTGCTTGGCCTGTCTGAATCGCTGATCGCCCGCTTTCAAACGCTTTCAGGTCGGGTGAACCAGATCGTGGCGGATGTGAATCTTGAAATCACCTCGACGGTTTCGAACATCAACGCCATTACTTCCCAGATTGCCGATCTCAACGACGACATCGTGATTGCCGCCGGCACCGCTGGCGGGCAGCCGCCCAATGATCTGTTGGACAAGCGTGATCAGCTGGTCAAGGAACTGAATCAATACATCAAGTCCAGCGTGGTCAAGCAGTCGGATGGCAGTTACAACATCTTCGTTGGCAATGGCCAGAATCTGGTGGTGGGGAATCAGGCTTTCACGCTGGGGGCGGTGCCGGCCAAGGATGATCCACAGCGCATCGATGTGGCTTACCAGCAGTACGGCATCGTTGCCGAGATTTCTTCGAAGATGCTGACGGGCGGCACGCTAGGCGGCATTCTGGAGTTTCGTGAGTCGGTGCTGGATCTGTCGCGTAACTCGCTGGGACGAGTGGCGCTGGCGCTGGCTCAGACCTTTAACGATCAGCACCGGCAAGGCCAGGATCTGAACGGGATTGGCGGAACCAATTTCTTCAAGTTCCCGCTGGCGGATGTGCAGGATCAGCATATTGGCTCGGGAGATGGCAGGGTGTCGGCAGATATTGCCGACAATACCGTCGTGAACAGTGCATATACCCTGGCTTTTGATGGGACCAACTACAATCTGACCCGCACGTCCGATGGCCTGGCCTTGACGCTCAGCCAGCAGCAGATGACTGATGGGGTCACTGCCATGGGTATCCGCCTTCGGCTCAACCCCGGTACCTGGACTGCCGGTGATACCGTCAACCTCAGCTACGTCGGCTTTACCGCAGACATCATTGATCAGTCCCGGTTTATTGATAGCGACTTTTCGCTGGCGTATGACGGCACCAATTACACGCTGACCCGGCTTTCCGACGGCCGCACTACCACCTTCGATCAGACGCAGTTTTCTGCCGGCGCAGCGTCTTTCGGTATCCGTATCACCCCGGACGCCGCGACGACCTGGACTGCCGGTGATGTACGGCGCATTTCGTTTCCGCCTGCCGCTTCAAAAATCGCTGCCAACCGTGAAAACCGTGGTAATGCCGATATGGCGGTCGCCATCACCAATGTCGGAGCACTGACCACCTCGGACTATGAGTTCTCGTTTGAAGGGCCTGACTACCGGGTGACTCGCAAGTCAGACAACACCATTTTCAATATCTCGGCCTCGGACTTTGCCAAAGGCCCGGTCACGGTGGATGGTCTGCAATTCCGGCAGGTCGCCGGTACCTTGTTGCCGGGCGACCGTTTTCTGATTCAGCCAACCAAGCAGTTTGCCGAGAATCTGTCGATCGCGATCAAAGATCCTTCACTGGTGGCGGCAGCAACGCCGATTCGTGCCAACTCATCGAATCTGTCGATCCAGGTATCGGCCAATCCTGCCAACACCGGGGGCGGCACGATCACCGGCATTACCCAGTGGATTGAAGCCAAGACGGGTGTCAATGCCAATCCGGTTGAGGTGATCTTCACCAATCCGGCTGATCATTTCGACGTCAAAGACACGGTCACCGGGGCAACCTTGCAGTCAAACGTCGCGTTTACCGCCCCGCAGACGCTGACCGTAAATGGCTACTCGGTGACGCTCGATGGCGGCCCCAATCCTGGCGATCGTTTCCGCATTACCCCACGCGCCAATACCGGTAATGCGTCGGTGACCTCGGGCACGGTGACCGGCGCCCCCGTCAATCAGAATCTGAAGCAACCGGTCAGCATCATCTTCAATAACCCGCCAACCAGTTTCAACGTGACGGGGTTGGGCACCAATAACCCGATCAACGTGCCCTACGTGTCGGGTAGTGACATCAGCTTCAATGGCTGGTCGATCAAGATCAGCGGTCAGCCTGGGGCCGGGGATGTGTTCACGGTCGGCCCCAACACCGCCGGTGTGGCCGACAACCGCAATATGCTCAAGCTGGGTGAGCTGCAGACCAAGAATATTCTGGCGGGCGGGACCACGACTTATCAGGGGTCTTACAGCAAGCTGGTCAGCGATGTCGGCGTCAAGGCCAACGAGGTCAATATCAATTACAGCGCCCAGACCGAGTTGCTCAAGCAGGCGGAAACCAGTCAGCAGGGGGTCTCTGGGGTGAACCTCGATGAAGAGGCTGCCAATTTGCTGATCTATCAGCAGGCTTATCTGGCCGCCAGCCGTACCGTGCAGATCGCCCAGAAGGCGTTTGAGGAAGTGTTGAATATCGGCCGTTAAGCGATGCTGGGCCTATGCCCAGGATCGTTGAACCAATCAGCCAGGGCGCCCGGTAGCAAGAGGCGGGGGTCAGGCAGGAGCAGCAATCATGCGAGTCAGTACCAATACCATTTACGATCTGGGTGTTTCCGCCCTGCAGAACCGTCAGGCCGAGCTGGTCAAGCACCAGCAACAGCTTTCTACCGGCCGCCGGATTTTGTCTCCTGCGGATGATCCGGTATCGGCGGCCCGCACGCTCGACCTTACCCAATCCACCCAGCTGAACGAGCAATACATCGAGAACACCGACTACGCCCGTGGTGCGCTGTCTCTGGCCGAAGGCAATATGCAGCAGGTGATACGGGTGCTACAGGATGTTCAAACCCTGGCCGTCAATGCCGGCAACCCGTCGCTGACCCTGGCCGAGAAAAAGATGCTCGACCAGGAGCTGCGCGGACGTTATGCCGAGTTGATCGCGCTCGGAAATTCAACCGATGGCAATGGCCAGTATCTGTTCTCTGGTTTTCAGGGTTCGACCCAGCCATTTACCGAGTTGAACTTCGGCTCGGTGACCTATAACGGCGACGAAGGTCAGCGTCGCGTGCAGATTTCCACCGGGCGGCAGATTCCGGTGTCAGATTCGGGGGCGGATCTGTTCTTCAAGATCAAGGATGGGAATGGTACCTACGCCACCGGCATGGCGACGCCTGACCTTCCCAATTCGATCACCCTCAAAGGGGGCGGCTCAATCGTCGCCTCGCGTGACTGGGCCTCCGCCTATACCGCATCCGAGTTCAAGATCGACTTTGACGGGACGAATTACACGATCACCCGCCTTGCTGATAACGCCCAGGTGACCATGGATCACGCCGCACTGCAGGCAGGCGTGTTGCCTGGTTGGGGGGTGCGTTTTGTGGCGGTGGGGCCGCAGCCGCAGGCACTGACGACGGGTCGCATCAATCCGACCGTCACCAAAAATGTGGGCACCGGCGTCATCAGCACCGGCGTGGTCACCGACCCGAACAAGTGGGCCGACCCCAACAATGTGCAGGCGTTTCGGGTGCAGTTTCATTCCGTCAACGATCCGAACGACCCGACCGGCAATCGCAAGCTGACCCGTTACGACATCATCGACAACCGGCCGGTGCTGACCAATGGCAGCGTGAATCCCAACTTCAACAAGTCGATGATCGATGGCTTCGACTACACCGCCGGCACCCCGCTCGGCGCACGCGATGATACCCCCGGCAATCCGAACACCTACCCGCGCTTGTACAAGCCCGGTGGCGATATCGAACTGCGCCAGCTGCCCGGCGAGAACACCCCGCTGGTTGCCAACTGGGATTTCGGCGGCAAGTTCGACGTCAGTGGCGTACCGGCTGACGGCGATAGCTTCGCCATTCGCCCCAGCGTTGAGCACGATATCTTCTCGACCCTCGGCGAATTCTCGACGGCACTTACCAGCTATCAGGGCACCGACGATGGCATGGCCACGCTGCAGAACCGGCTCAACGGGGTGATTGCCAACCTCAACAACAGCCTGGGGCAGGTTCTGGGCAACCAGAGCAATATCGGCGCACGGCTGAAAGAAATGGATGCCGTACGCAACACTAATCAGGATTTGAATATCCAGTACAAGGACTCGATCAGCCGCATGAACGATCTGGACTACGCCAAAGCCATTACCGACTTCTCGCTGACCCAGACCTATCTGGATGCCGCTCGCCGCTCTTTTGCCCAGGTGCAGAATTTATCCCTGTTCCAGTATGTGCAATAAAGATCAGCCGAATGTCGGTAAATGAAATAAAAAGGGGCTGCAAGCCCCTTTTTATTTGCGAGGTTGATAGGGGTGAACTTTACTTTTTTTGGGTGGTAACTAACCTTAACGTAATATGGTCAGATGGAAGATGCTATGAACGAATCTGCCGATGACAGCAGCGGAATGCTGATGTGCAAGTCTTATCGGTGATTAAGTTTTAATTTTCTCAAAGTGAGCCAGGGGCTGGTAATATTTTTTGAGTGCAAGTCATTTAATTTAAATTGTCAGTAGGTGATGCTGATTAGGTAGGGATTTGTTGTAGTTAACTTTCGAGGGTGCCAAATGTCATATGATTTTACTTATGCCTCATATCTTGTGGATACGCCCGATTTTATAGAGACTTTGCCGAGCGAAGAAGCTTGGTATAAATTTAAAAATCAGGCGTACGCGCAAAGATCGTTGCAAGAGTCGACAGGCGAGGCTGGCGAATTAATAGAAGTGCCTATTTCCACTTACTACTGCTGTAGGAGCGGATGGTTTCATTGGCAGATGGAGAAAATAATAGCTGAACGCAAATACGTTTCATTAGATTTTTTAGCTGGTATAAATCTGGAGAAGATAAGAAAATTTGAAGTGGATGAGATGTATTTTGTTATTGATTGCCTGAAGTGTGTTCTGGATCGGGATCAGCAAATGCAGTCCTTGTCTGAATTGGAAGATATCATCAAATTTGCAAAAGTAAGCCCTGTTGACTTGGCCAAAATTCTGGATGGAAAAATTGAATATGAGCTTAAATATTCCAGGGTGGCAGAAGCCGCGCAAGATGATTCGATTAGTATGGATCTGGGTGGTATGGGAGAAGGGGATAATGTAGAAACACTATTGTGTTTTTTAAGAACGCTATGTGTTCAGCTGAGACAGGCGATTTATCAAAAAAAATATCTACTCTATATTATGAATGAGCCAGGTTAAGAAATAGGATGGCGCTTGGTAGTCAATGATGCGTGAGGAGGGTGCGGAAAGAGCGATTTTGTGGTGGATTGGATGGTTATTGATTTTGTTATGCCCTGCCGACTTGGAGTTTATAGATCTATGATATAAATCGGCACGGAAAGAAGTTTGACGTAATATTGCATTGAGTTGTATATCAATTTATTTCCAGAGAATCTTCCAGATAAATCATCGGTCCAGCGTATAATCAGCCGATTCCATGTCTACCCGTAACTTTGCATGTCCGATTTCTCCACTTTCAAGAACCGACTTTCCAAAAACGCCCGGCACTGGGGTAAATGGGCGCGCCGACAGGGCATCAGCTGCTTTCGGGTGTATGACCGGGACCAGCCGGAGTTCCCGCTGGCGGTAGACCGCTATGCCGACCGGGCATATCTGGCCGAGTTTGATACCGGTTGGCAGCAGACCGATGAAGAGCATGCCGCCTGGGTAGCAGCGGCCAGTGCGGTCGCGGCCGAAGTGCTGGAAGTCGCGCCGGATAAGGTCGCTTTCAAGCAGCGCCGCCGGCAGAAAGGAACCGCCCAGTATGAAAAGACCGGCACTGAAGGCGAGGATTTTATCGTCGAAGAGGGCGGCCACCGATTCTGGGTGAATCTGGACGCGTATCTCGATACCGGCCTGTTTCTCGATCACCGCAACACCCGGCAGCGGGTGCAGGCCGAAGCGGCCGGGCGGCGTTTCCTGAATCTGTTTTCGTATACCGGCAGCTTCAGCGTCTATGCCGCGGCAGGCGGCGCCCCTGCCTCGGTGACGGTGGATTTGTCCAATACCTATCTTGACTGGGCCAAGCGTAACTTCGAACTCAATGGGATGGACCTCAACCAGCATCAGCGCGAGCGGGCCGATGTGTTCCAGTATCTCGACAACGCCTGCCAGGATGGCGAGAAGTTCGATCTGATCGTGATGGACCCACCGAGCTTTTCCAACTCTGCCAAGATGATCGGCGTGCTGGATGTACAGCGTGACCATGACTGGCTGGTTGATCGTTGCCTGGATTTGCTGACGCCGGGCGGCATCCTGTATTTTTCGACCAATCTTCGCAGTTTCAAGCTCGACCCGCGCCTGGCCGCCATGCCCGGCATGTGTGACATCAGTGCCCAGTCGGTACCCGAAGATTTTCGCAATCGCAAGATTCACCAGTGTTTCCGCTTTGAGCGCTGAAGCGGCTTGACTGCATTACCCGCTGTATCCAAACAACCAAGTTCGAGGAGAAACCATGCTACGTACCACCTTGTTCAGTTTGCTGGCGGCGGCATCGCTGCTGTCGCAGGCCCATGCCGCCGATGCCATGCCTTACGACGAGACTGCCAACGCCAAGACCGAGGTTGCGCAGGCGCTGCAGGATGCCACCAAGTCCGGCAAGAAGATGTTGCTGGTGTTTGGCGCCAACTGGTGCAAAGACTGCCGTGAACTGGACAAGGCACTGCACCTTGGCCGCACCGCTGATCTGGTGAAGTCGAAATACAAGCTGGTCAAGGTTGATGTGGGCCGTTTCGACAAGAATCTGGATCTGGCCAAGGTCTATGGCGACCCGATAGGCAAGGGGATTCCATCAGTGGTGGTGGTCAGCGACAAGAACGAAGTTGTCTACGCGACCCGTGCCGGCGAACTCGCCGACGCCCGTGGCATGGGTGAAGAAAAGATCTATGAGTTCTTCAAGACCATGGCGGCCAAGTAGGCATCGGCAGAGTCTTGCACAGCATTGATGGGTGGATTGAACGGGCGCTTCGGCGCCCGTTTTGCTGTGGTATCCGCAGAACCTAAGATTTGCAATACCGCTGGTGTTGATCTGCAATCCAGCCGGCAGGGTCGGGTTGACCATAAACCGACAATTTTTTGCCTTGCACTCTTGCCCAACGCGCCAACCAGGATGGACCAAACTGGCGGCTTGCCCTGTCTTTCTGGCGATAGGCCGGGTCTTGCAGAGCCTGCTCGAGTGTTACGAAGCGATTGCCTCTGGCTCGCAGGCGGCTCAGGGTTTTATCGAGGCTATCGGCGTTCAAGCGGTTGGCGTGAATGAGCAGGATCTGGGCGATCTGCCGATTGAACAACTCATTGCTCATGGTTTCGAAGACAGGCAGTGATTCGTCAAAGTGCGTGAGATAGGCGTTGATGATTGCAGGTTTGTCAGCAGGCTTGCCGTTGATGACGGCACTATCATAGACGCACGAAAAATAATAATCGTCATGTTCGACGGTAAACGGGGCGATGCGGTAACCACGTTGTTCCAGAAATGACTCAAACAGGTCCTTTTCCTGGTCAGTCTTCCCGCTCTGGCTGAACGGGTAGCGGTAGAAAACGGGCTTGGCGCCACGTTTTTCCAGCTACCAGCGGGTAATGGTATCGCCGCGTACGACGGCATCCTGATAGGACGGCAAGGCCGTTTGCCACAAGCCTAAGTGTCCGAAATTGTGATTGCCCAGCTGCATGCCGGCATCCAGCCAGCGTTCGAGCAAAGCAACATGCCGATCGATTTCTCCTTTCACCAGCAACTTGTCTTCGTTGACAAAAGCCGTAGCGACAACGCCATGGCGCTTCAAACTCTCCAAAATCGCCAAGGTATATCGTTCTTTGTCGGCGATGCTGGCGGTGTTGTCATCCAATGGCAGATCGTCAATCGTAATGGCGATGGATTTTTCATCGGCGGCGAGGGTTGTTGCAGAAATCAGCAAGCCCAATAGCGAGGATAATAGGGTTTTTGTTTTTAGCACGTTGCGGACCCAGAAAGTGGTATGCGCGCTATTGTGGCGTGGCAGATGTGCGTGATCCAGAGCATGCTGTGCTTGGGGGTGGGTAAATCTGGTTGGAATCTGGTGTGTAATCAGAGCTATAACGAGAGTGTTTAGCGCTGATCGGGGATCATCATGTTTAAACTGCGTGTATTGGCTACAGGTTTATTGGGTCTGACTGTACTGATGCCGGCTCTGGCGGCAGACAAGCCCGCCGAGATGAAAATCTGTACCGAGAACGAAGAGTCTTTTCCG
The DNA here is from genome assembly GCF_030129945.1 of Parachitinimonas caeni. GTDB lineage: Bacteria > Pseudomonadota > Gammaproteobacteria > Burkholderiales > Chitinimonadaceae > Parachitinimonas > Parachitinimonas caeni. The sequence continues at coordinate 1,815 of NZ_JARRAF010000006.1, read as the reverse complement.
TGGCTGCTTAAAGGGCGGCCGGGGCTGAACATCATCATGATGCAGATGGTGGAAAAGAAGCTTGGCATCAAGATCGACATTCAGCAGCTGCCCTGGAAACGCTGCATGGATGAGGTCAAGCAGGGCAATCTGGATGGCTTGTTCAAGATCAGCTTCAAGGCCGACCGGATGGAGATGGGCCACTATCCGATGAGCGGGGACAAGCCGGATGCCAGCAAGCGGATGCTGGACGACAGCTACAGCCTGTATCGGCTCAAGGGTGGCAAAGTCGAGTGGGACGGCAAGGCGATCAAGAATGCCGATGGTTCGGTGGGGGCGCAATCGGGTTTCTCGGTTGTCGATCAACTCAAAGGTTTGGGCGTCAAGGTTGATGATGCGATTCGTGGCGCTGACGATAATCTGAAGAAGCTGGTTGCGGGGCGTGTGGTAGCCGTTGCGCTGCAAACACAGGAAGGTGATGTCAGCGTGGCGGGTAACCCCGAGTTTGCCAGCAAGGTTGAGAAAATTTCGCCACCCCTGGTCGAGAAGCCTTACTTTCTGATGCTATCGAAGCCCTTTGTGGCCAAGCATGCCGACTTTTCCAAGCAGGTTTGGGAAGCGGTAGCCAGTGTGCGTGAGTCGCCTGAGTACAAGAAGCAGATGCAGAACTTCAAGTAAACCTCCCTCTGTCCCAAGTTCCGCCCGCTGGGTGGACTTGGGCTTTTTTTCGAGGACCGCTGACAGAATGCCCCGCTGTGGCCTGCGCAATGTCTGCGCACGCTGTTCCAAAGTTGTGTCGTGACGTCGCCTTGCCTTGCCTTGCCGCTTCCGTACTACGCCGACAGAACTTAGGCTCTGTTGACATTTTATTTCCGGATCGCGTTTCGTCGGATTTGGGCCTGATGCAAGGCGAAAAGCGCGCCGCTTAGTGGGCTAAGCAAGCGATTTTTAACGCGGCAGCGGGCCCAAATCCGGCGAAACCCTCCGGGCCGGGTCGATTTTTGGGGCATGGTGTCGTTAGGGATCGCTTATTTAGCTCGCTAAACCGCGCTCACCCTGCCTAGCCCTGCCCCAAAACTCGGCCTGGCGCGACCGGAAACAAAACGTCAACAGAGCCTAATGCACTCCCAGCAGCAGGCGATGTACTTCGCGTGGCGAATGCGCTTGTTTCAGTGCATCGCGGAAGGCGTTTTGCCAGAGCAGACCCGCAGCGGCAGCCAGCAGATCGAGATGTGTCTGGGTTGCATGTTCAGGCACCAGCAAAGTCAGAAAGTGCTCGACCGGTTTGCCATCTGCGGCGCCGAAAGGCAGCGGCAGGGTGGGGCGGATGATCAGACCGATGGCTACCTGCAGACCGGGTACCCGCGCGTGGGGGATGGCAACCCCTTTACCTAGTGCCGTCGTCCCCATTTTTTCCCGTTCAGCCAGACGCCGTGCAATGTGCTGGTCGGCAAGGCCATAGTTGTCGTGAACATGGCGGGCAATGGTGTCGAACAGCTGCTGCTGTCCTATCGCGTTGATATCCAGCAGGATGTCGTCAACAGAACAGATTCGGGCCAGTGGGTTCATGGTTTTATCCTCCAGGCGGCTTCCAGGCGGTGTGGGCAAGCAGGAAATCCGGCCTTCTGGTCGATGGGGTGGCACTGTCCTCATCCGTTCGGATTCCCGCCATACTGGAAGTGGCGTGATTCGGCCGCTTCTTTTTTTGCTAGGCTCTGTTGACATTTTATTTCCGGATCGCGTTTCGTCGGATTTGGGCCTGATGCAAGGCAAAAAGCGCGCCGCTTAGTGATAAGCCACGCGATTTATAACGCGGCAGCAGGCCCAAATCCGGCG
>NZ_JARRAF010000069.1 GCF_030129945.1 Parachitinimonas caeni | reverse complement strand
TCGAGCTCGGCCTGGGCCGTGGCAATCGCCTTCGTGTCCGCCTCGGTCGCGGTACGCGCACCGTTCAGGAAGGGTTTGCGCAATTCCGCCAGCTTCTTGCTGGCATCGGCAATGGCCTTGGAAGGTTCGCCACTGATTTCCGCAATCAGCCGGCCCCGGCTGTCGTACTGGTAATAGCTCTGGCGCAAGGTGAGCGCCGAGCCGGAATCGAGTTGCTGATTCAGATCGAACGCCTTGTTCGGCTTGGCCAGCGGTGACAGCGGCGAGAGGCCGACCGAGGTGATGACCAGGGCCGGGGTTTCCGGCGTCTGGGCCGGCGCGAGGCTGTAGGCGCTGGGGCCGCTGGCGGATTGCGTGCCCAGGCTGAGGACACCGGCAGACCGGCCGCTAACGGCCTGGGTGTGCATATCGGCCGGCGTGGCGGTCTGCAGCAGGTCGGTAGCCGGAACAAACTGACTGTCACGATAATCCCAGCGCTGGATGCGTTGGCTACCATTGGCTTGAGGCAGGATGGCCAGCAGTTGCAGGCGACCATCGCCCTGGGTGTCCAGCAGGCGGTAACTGGCGCGTTCTTCCCAGGCACCCAGCACAATATCCTGACCTTTGGTCATAACATTGCCGCCCGAGCGCCAGATCGTGGCCACAGCCTGATCCTGGGCGTTCCGCCAGACTTGTACCAGATCGGCTTTGCCATCCTGGTCCAGATCCCCGACGGCATAGCGGGCGTTTTTCTGGCCCAGGTTCGGGCCGATGCCCGAACTGCCGGTTTCGTGTTTGAGATCACCTAACCAGACCGCCAGTTGGTCGGTGCCATCCCCGGCACGATAGAGCTCGACGGTATCGGATCGGCCATCGCCATTGATGTCGGCACTGAGTGTGGTCAGCGCTTCACGCCCCCAGCCAATGTCCTTGACGGTGCCACCCAGTGTCTGGCCATCCGTCTCCAGCCAGAAGTGGCGTTGCCAGTAGTAGCCGCTCCAGTAGATCACCGAGACATCTTGACGACGATCGCCATCGACGTCCTGCACCACGAGCTGGGCCCCGTTGAAGCTGCCATCCCAGCGCTTGCTCGGCCCGGCCTGGAAGCCTTCACTACCGTTCTGCCAGAGGGTCAGTTCCATCTGGCTGCCGTCTACATCCCGCAATAACCAGAGATCGGCCCGGCCATCGCCATTGGCGTCGCCCAGGCGGTATTTCCGATCGACGCCCCAGGGGCCGAGTACGGTTTCGCTTTGACGTACCAGCTGGCCGTCGAGGTTGATCCATTGACGGGCCAGCATCTGGCCATCGCTACGTCGTGCCAGTTCCAGCAGGTCGCTACGGCCATCGCCGTTGAGGTCGGCCACCAGATACTGATTGTCGAGCTGGAAGCGCCCCAAAGGGGTCGCGCTGCCTTCGACCAGACCACTGCCGTTGTTGAGCCAGCTGCGGGCCACGACCTCGCCGTTGGCGGCATGTACGATTTCCAGGAAATCGCGCCGGCCATTGCCATCCAGATTGGCTTCCAGGAAGCGGGCATCCTGCCCCCAGTTACCTTGCTGCACAAACTGGCCGTCCATCGGTCGCCAGGTGGTCAGGGTCTGGCTACCATCGGCCTCGGCCCAGGTCGCAACCAGATCCTGGCGACCATCGCCATCCTGATCCAGCAGTCGATAGCGGGCGTCGTCATGCCAGGCCCCCAGAATGCTGTCGCGACCTTGCTGGTAGCTGGTGCCGGTTGAGTGCCAGAGACGTGCCACCGCCTGGCCCGCCTCATTACGCCAGATCTGCAGCAGATCCGCTTTGCGATCACTGTCGAGATGACCACTGAGGAAGCGGGCTTGTGGTTTGGCGGCACCCAGGTCCAGCCCCTGGTCCCAGACATTGCCGTAGCGGTAATCCCACGGATCAATATCGACACGGGTAGTGCCATCGCTGGTCTGGGAAATGGTCAGGCGATCGGTCCGGTCATCGCCGGAGGCGTCGGCCAGCAGGAAGTCCTGGATTTGTGGGCGTTGGGTTCCTCGACCATTCACCTCCAGCTTCTGCTGGTCATTCAGCACACAGGCAATGGTGTAATTACCCTGCCACCACGGTGAGGTAACCAGCAGCGCCGGGCGCGACATACCTATCGTGCGGCCGACTTCCAGACTGGACCGGCTATCGACATGGTGACCCAGACGCAGGGTGTCCTGGACTTGTTTGAAGTCCTGCCCGTTGCCCAGGCGCAGGCTGATCCAGGTACTGGCGCCGTAGTTGGGGTCGATGCCGAGTTTGAGTTCAAACAGATCGGCACGGCCATCGTTATTGGCATCAACCAGTTGATAGCGGGTCCGCGGCGACCAGGGACCGAGCACGGTTTCCCCCTGTGCCTGCCAGTCTCCCCCGGGGGCCAGCTGCCAGTTCTGGGCAACGGCCATGCCATCTGTCCGCTGCCGGATCACGACCAGGCCGGTCCGCGCATCGCCCTGCAGGCGCCCGGTCAGGTAGTGATTGTCGGCCCGCCAGGGGCCCAGGGTCACGGTAGCTCCCTGACTGAAGCCGCCTGCGCCGGCCTGCCACTGCACGGCCACGGCATCGCCGTTGCCATCATGGCGGATTTCCAGCAGATCCTCGCGGCCATCGCCGTTGAAGTCCCCTTGCAGGAAGCGGGTGTCTTTGCGCCAGTCGCCACGCTGAATGAATTGCTGGCCATCACTGCGCCAGCTGGCCAGACTCTGCCGGCCATCCGGCTCGGTCCAGGTGGCCAGCAGGTCCAGGCGGCCATCGCCATCCTGGTCGATCAGCCGGTATTGGGCCTTTTCCTGCCAGGGGCCCAAGGGGCTTTCGCTGATTTTTTGATAAGTGGTGCCGGTTGCTGACCATAAGGTGGCCACGGCCTGGCCTTCGGCATTCTTCGCAATTTCGACCAGGTCTGCCTTGCCCGTGCTGCGCACCGGCCCGGTCAGAAACACGGATTGCGGACGTGCCACCCCGAAGTCCTGCTCGGAAACGCTGACGAAGTAGCCGTTACTGCGATCCCAGCCCAGCCAGGTCTTGAGGGACAGGCGGTTGTCAGCCGTCTGGTGGAACGACAACCAGTCCGCACTGGCGTCGCCGTTGATATCCCCCAGCAAGGTGGTTTGACGATCCTGGCTGTCAATGCCAAATCCACTGGCCTTGAGCTGCCCTTGTTCATTCAGCCAGAGGCTATATGCAACCGAGTTACGGTTACCGGGGGCCGGGCTGATCAGCAAGGTCATGCGGTCGCTGGCATTCAGGGGGGCCAGCGATAGCTGGGCCTGCTCGGCGACGCGCCCTCCCAGACGGACCCGATCCAGCAGGCGGTTAAGGCCGCTACCGTCATGCCCCCGCACGCTGACCCAGGTGCTCTCGCCATAGTCCTTATCCCAGCCCATGCTGACTTCAAACAACTCGACCTTGCGGTCGCCATTGGCATCACCCAGTAAGTAACGATTGCCTGGATTCCAGCGGCCCAGCAAGGTGGTTGACTGCAGGGTCAGCCCCTGCGCAGAGGGGATCCAGAGGCGAACTTCGGCCTGCCCATCCGGCCGGCGGCGGATTTCTGCGAGGTCGGGCTTGCCGTCGCCATCCAGGTCACCGACCAGGAACTGGCTGTCAGCCTGCCAGCGACCGAGGTGTGAGCTGACGCCTTCGACATAGCCATTGCCGGTGGATGTCCACTGGCGGGCGATGGCATCGCCATTAGCGTCGTGGCGGATTTCCAGCAGGTCCTGTTTGCCATCGGCATCGAAGTCGATGTCGAGGAAGCGGGTGTCACGGCGGAAGTCGCCTTGTTGTACCAGACCGCTGCCATCAAAGCGGTAGCTCTGGAGTGTGTGCTGGCCATTGGCCTGGCGGGTGGTGACGATCAGGTCGGCCCGGCCATCGCCGTCCTGGTCGGCCAGCTGGTAGCGGGCCGCCGGGTTCCAGGCGCCGAGCAGGGTGTCGGCACCGCGTTCGAGGCCCTTGGCACCGGCGGTCCAGACGGTGGCGACGGTCTGGCCGGCGCTGTTGCGCCACAGTTGCAGCAGGTCGGTCCGGCCATCGCCGCTGAGGTCGCCACTGAGGTAGGTCGCGCCGGTCTGGCCCAGGGCCTGGTCGTTGATCGCGCTGTTGTAGTAGCGGTCTGGCCGGCCCTGCCATTGTTTGAAGTGGTCGAGGCCATCGCTGCCCCGGTTGATTTCGCCCAGGTCCATCCGGCCATCGGCGTTGAAGTCGCCATCAAGGAACTGGCCGTCCTGCCAGGGCAGGCTGTTGTGGCCGATCAGGGACAGATTGCCGTTGCTGTCGAGCGTGCAGCTCCAGAAGTAGCGGTAGCCGCTACGGAAGGACAGCAGCAGTTCCTGTTTGCCATCGCCATCGATGTCCTGGCAGCGGATGGCCAGGTCGGTCAGGTCGACACCGGGGTCGCTGACCGGGCCGGCGCTAAAGCCGCTGTCGCTGCCTTGCCACAGGCTGATGCGGAGGCGCAGTGGCTGGTTGGGTTGTTTGCTGATGACCCACAGGTCGGCTTTGCCATCGCCGGTGACGTCGCCGAGGGCGTAGCGGTTGCTGGCGTCCCAGCGGCCGAGTTCGGTCTCACTGCCCTGGCTCAGGCTGCCGCCGCGCTGCAGCCAGCGGCTGGCCACGGCCTGGCCATCCGGCCGGCGGCGGATCTGTACCAGATCGCTCTGGCCATCGCCATCGAGGTCGGCCACCAGGTACTGGCTGTCGGCCGCCCAGGGGCCGAGGGTCGTGCTGGCGCCGATGGCATAGCCATTGCCGGTCGAGGTCCAGGCGCGGGCCACGGCGTTGCCTTCGCTGTCATGGCGGATTTCCAGCAGGTCGCGCCGGCCATCGCCGTTGAGGTCCACATCAAGGAAGCGGGTGTCGCGGCTGAAGTCGCCGCTTTGCACGAACTGGCCTTCGACATGGCGCCAGGCGGCAATGCTGTGGCGGCCATTGGTTTCGGGCCAGATGGCGATCAGGTCGGCCCGGTGGTCGCCATTCTGGTCGCTCAGGCGGAAGGTGAGGCCCTCGCGCCATTCACCGAGCACGCTGTCCTGGCCACGCTGCAGGCTGCCATCGGCCTGACGCTGCCACGGGGTGGCCACGGCCTGACCCACCTCGTTCTGCCAGACCTGTACCAGTTCGCTGCGGCCGTCGCCATCCAGATCCCCGCTCAGGTATTGGGCGTTGAGGCGGCCCAGATTGGTGTCGCTGCCGGCCACATAGTCCCAGCTCTGCCGTCCCAGCCAGGTCTTGAAGTGGTCGAGGTTGTCGCTGCCACGGGTGATCTCGGCGATGTCGCCGAGGCCGTTGCCGTCGAAGTCGCCGCCCAGATAGGGCACGTCACGCCAGTTGTCGGCGCTGACGGCGGCGGCATAGAGGCTGCCATTGGGGTCGAGTCGCAGGCTGCGGAAATAGCGGCTGGTGCCATAGGCGTAACTGATGATCAGCTCGGCCCGGCCATCGGCATTGATGTCCTGGGCGCCGATCTGCATTTGCGACAGGGTGGCCTGCCAGTCGTCCTGCCGGGTCTGCTTGAAGCGGCCTTCGCCCTGGTTCTGCCACAGGCTGGCACGGGCATAACCATTGCCGAGGTCGCTGACCTGCCACAGGTCGACCTTGCGGTCGCCGTCGGCATCGCCCAGCACGTAGCGGCTGTTGGCCTGCCAGCGGCCGAGTTCGGTTTCGGCCAGGATCTGCAGGTTGCCGCCGATGCTGCGGGCCACGGCCATGCCGTCGGCGCGCTGGCGGATCTCGACCAGTTCGGTCTTGCCATCGCCATCGAGGTCGCCGATCAGGTATTGGCTGTCGGCCTGCCAGCCGTCGAGCAAGGCGCTGGCGCCCGGGGTATAGCCAGCGCCGCTGGCCAGCCATTGCCGCAGGTAGGCTTTGCCGTCCTGGCTGTGGCTGATTTCCAGCAGGTCCCACTGGCCGTCACCATTGAGGTCGGCATCGAGGAAGCGGCTGTCGCGGCCCCAGTGGCCTTTCTGGCTGAAGTGGGCACCATCGTTGAGCCAGGGTTGGATCTGCTGGCTGCCGTCGGCCTGATCGAGCACGATCACCAGGTCGGACCGGTGGTCGCCGTTCTGGTCGAGCAGGCGATAGACGGCCTGCGGGTTCCAGGTGCCCAGATCGGTGTCGCCGGCGGCTTCAAAGCGGTCGCCCCGGGACAGCCAGCGGCTGGCGATGGCGTGGCCGGCCGGGTTGCGCCAGATCTGCAGCACATCGCTCTTGCCATCCCCATCCAGATCGCCGACCAGGTAGCGGGCATCGGGCCGGTCGGCACTGCCGAGGGTCATTTCGCTGCCGGCCACGTAGTTGCTGTCGGCACGGCCCAGCCAGGTCTTGAGGCGGGCCAGCCCATCCGCGCCGGTATAAATCTCGGCCACATCCTGGCGGCCGCTGCCGTCGAAGTCGCCCAGCAGGTATTGCACATCGCGCCAGTTGTCGGCGCTCATGTAGCTGCGGGCCAGGCTGCCATCGCTGTTGAAGCGGACGGTGAGGAAGTAGCGGGTCGTGCCGTAGGCATAGGCCACGGCGGCTTCGAGCTTGCCGTCGCCATTGACGTCCTGCAGGCCGAACTGGGCGCCACCGAAGCGGCCGTCCCAGTCGGTGCTCTGGGGAGTGGTAAAGCCATCGGCGCTGTTGCGGAACACGGTCAGCCGCATGCCGTTCGGCCGTTCGGCAAACTGCCAGAGGTCGGCCCGGCCATCGCCGGTGCCGTCGCCCAGCTGGTACCAGGCGCCGCTGCTCCAGCCACCGAGCACGTCTTCGCGGGTGTGGACCTGGCCGCTGGCATCGACGGTCCAGCGGGTGGCCACGGTCTGGCCGTCTTCGCGTTTGCGGATCTGCACCAGCCCGGCCCGGCCGCTGCCATCGAGATCGCCGACCAGGTATTGCTGGTCAGCCTGCCAGCGCCCCAGCTTGCCGGCGATGCCTTCGACGTAGCCTGTGTCGGTGGCCAGCCATTGCCGGATCGAGACGTCGCCACTGGCGTCGTGGCGGACTTCGAACAGGTCTTGTTTGCCGTCGGCGTTGAAGTCGGTCTGCAGCAGCAGGCTGTCGGCGACCCAGGGGGTGCTTTGCAGGAACTGGCGGCCGTCGAACAGCCAGGCATCGATGCGGGCGACGCCATTCTGACTGGAGGTCATGACAAGGTCGGGCCGGCCATCGCCATTGCGATCGACGAAGTGCAGGTCAGCCCCGTCGACCCAGGGGCCGAGCACGGTTTCGCTGGTCTGGCGGTAGTCGCCGCTGCCGGTGCCGCGATAGAGGGTGACCACGGCCTGGCCTTGTGCATTGCGCCAGTACTGGACCAGATCGCCGAGGCCGTCGCCATTGAGGTCGGGGCTGTAGTAGCGGACCTGGTCTTTGGGGGTGCCGAGCACGGCTTCCTTGCCCCAGTCCCAGATGCCATCGCCGCGTTGCAGGGCGGCCCACAGGTGGTCGTAGCCGTCGCTGCCGCGGAACACCGGGCTCCAGTCGAGTTTGCCGTTGCCGTCGATGTCGCTGGCCAGGTATTGGGCCACGGCATTACGGCTTTGCGAGGTGTAGTCGCCGCGGTAGGACAGGTTGCCATCGCTGCCGATGAAGATCGTATCCTGATAGAAGTAGCCGTTGCGCTGGACCAGCGAGACCATTTCGAGGCGACCATCGCGGTTGAGGTCGGCCAGACCATAGGTACGGCCCTTGGCACCGGTGGTGAAGTTGAGGCTGCTGACGTGGCTGAAGCCGCCCAGGCCATCGCCCTTGTACAGGCGGGCCTGCATGCCGTTGCCGTTCTCCGGGTTGTCGACAGCGATCAGGTCGGCTTTGCCGTCACCGGTCATGTCGCCGACCAGATAGCCGTTGCCGGCCGCCCAGTCGCCGACGACGATTTCCTGTCCGACGGCGGTGGCCGGGTCGATCAGCTGGATCTGGTCGATCAGGGCGGTGACGTCGCTGTCGCCACGGGTGCCAACCAGTTCGATCTGGTGCGGACCGTTGCCGGTGAAGGTCAGGGTGAAGGTATAGCTCGCCCAGCTGCCACGGGGCGGGGTGATGGCATTGCCGACCGCGACGCCATTGACGCGCAGTTGCAGGCTCTGGTCGCCGCTGCCCTGGTTGACGCGCTGGCTGGCCTGGAAGGTCAGCACACTGCCACTGGCGGCGCTGACGCTCTGGCTGAGTTTGCCATCGCGCTGCAGGAAGGCCACGCTGTTGCCGCTCGGCGCCGGTGGGGCGCCACGGGTGAAGCTGCCGTCATTGGTGGCAACGCCGGCAGTGCCGGTGAAGGTCCAGCCGGGCAGACTGGGGCCATCGATGCCGGGGCGGTAGACGAAGTCGCCCACGCCCGCCAGTTCGAAGCTGCCGTTGATGATCGCATTGGGCGGCACGTCGGGGCCGGCCGCCTGGATCCGGGTAAAGCGGCCGGTCTGGGCATCGACCAGCCAGTTGGTGGCCACGGCCTTGCCGTCCCAGCGGCGGCGGATTTCGGTGAGGTCGCTGACACCATCGCCATTGAGGTCGGCGAACTGGTAGGTCACGTCCGTCTGGTTGCGGCCGAGGGTGACGTCCTGACCCGCAATATAGCCCTGCTCGGTCGCCTTCCACTGCCGCGCCACGCGCCGACCCTGGGCATCGACGCCGATTTCGATCAGGTCGCCCCGGCTGCCGGGAGCCCAGCTGACGTCGTACAGCCTGGCGCCATATAGCGGCGCCAGTTCGATTCCCCCCTGCGCCCGGCCCAGGGCCTGGCTGATCTGGCCGGCTGCGGTCTGGGTGTTGTCGCTTTGACGGCTGTTGTTCAGCCCCGTGGTGCCCACGGTCTTGCTGATGACGTTGCCGAGGGCGTCGTAGGTATAGGTGGTAACCAGCCCTTCCGGGGAGGTCTCGCTCTGCAGCTGGTTGAGACTGTTGTAGACGAAGCTGTGGGTGCGCTTGGTCGCCGTGACGGCGACCGTGATCTTACCTTGGGCATCCTGGGCCAGGCGGGTACGAAGATTGGTAGCGCGGTCGATCTGCGCAGCGCCAGGTGTTTGTTGCGCGACTTCGTAGCGGCTGACGTCGGTCTTGTTGCCGCGACTGTCGTAGTCATAGGTGGTCAGATAGCCTTCCGCATCCAGCTCGCCCACCAGCAGGCCGCGTTTGTCGTAGTAGTAGCTGGTCCGCTGGTCGGTAGCGGTATAGCGGGCTTGGGTCTGGGCATCGATCGGCAGTTGGCTTCGCAGCGATTCCAGCGTACTGCTGTCCGTTGCCCCTTTGATCTGGGTTGCGTAGCGGATGGTCTCGATCTTGCGGCCGGCGCCATCGTACTGGTATTCGGTCAGATAGCCTTCGGCATCGAGCTGGCCGGTGCGCAGACCATC
>NZ_JARRAF010000068.1 GCF_030129945.1 Parachitinimonas caeni | reverse complement strand
GCCAGACTGCCGCTGTCGCGGATCTCGGTCTGATCGTGACTGAGGCGGCTCTGGAACAGCGGCAGCTGCCAGTTGCCGGCATCGGCCGAGGAGGTCTGGCCGTTCAGTTCACGGTTCAGCGCCAGGGTGTGGCCCCCCAGCTGGAACAGGCCATCGCTGGCACGGGCCAGGGCGGCTTGCTTGTCGGCACTATCAACAATGAGGCGGCTGTCGATCTCGCTCTGGCGGCCGGCCAGATCCCAGGCGGTGAGCCGCAGGCGGTAGACACCGTTGGCGTACTGGCGCGGGTCGAGCGTGGCCAGATCGAGCAGGCCATGCTGGGCTGTGGCGGTGGCCTGGGCGTCGGCCAGGGTGGTCCATTCACCGTGCAACGGCGCCAGCTGCAGGCGCCAGCCCATCAGCTGGGTCTCATCGAGCCGGGCCTGCAGCAGGCTGGCGGTCGACAGGGTGGCGGGGGCCTGATCGGCCGGCTTGAGCGCGCCGGCCCAGGCCAGTTGCGGTGCGGCGCTATCCTGCGGATCGCGTACCCGCACGCTTTGGGTCCGGGTCGTGCTGAAGCCGTCGACATCGGTAGCGGTGATCTGCAATTCGATCAGGCCGGCGACGGTGGCCGGCAGGCGCAGGCGGCCACTGGTGTCGAGGGCGACCGGCTGCCAGTCGCTGCCGAAGCCGGCACCGCGCACGGCGGCCTTCACCTCGCGGATCGCGGCAAAGCCATCGGCGCGGACGGTGGCCAGCACACTCTGGCCCGGCAGCACCGGCGTGGCCGGGGTCAGGTCGATCAGCATGGTCGGGGCGTTGGCACTCGCCTCGGCCACCACCCGCAGCACGAAGGTCTGGCGGGTCGTGCTGCGACCATCGCTGACCTCGGCCGTCACCAGCACGTCGCCGATCTGGCCGGGGCCGGGGGTCCAGTGCAGGGTCTGGCCGTCGAAGGTGGCGCCTTCGGGCAGGTTGTTGAAGCGGACGCTGAGAGCGGCGGTCTGGGCGGCGCCGTCGAGGTCCGTGATTTGGAGACCGGGCAAGGCGCTGCCAGCGGCAGTGGGGCTCAACGACGGCGTGGCGCCCGGCAAAGCCGGGCTGATTGGGGCTGTTGAGGTGTTCGGCAGCGTGCCTGTTTGATTCCCACTCCCCCCGCCCTCGCCCGCCGGCGAGGGGGCCGTACGCACCACGGGCAGGCTGAAGGATTGCCCCACCACCAGAGCATGCGAGCTGGTCTGGATGACCGGCGCACGGTTGAGGTCGAGCACCCGCACCTGCACGGTCTGCACCGTCGCGGTCTGGCCATCGCTGGCCCGGAAGCGGAAGGGGAAGGCGCGGTCGTTGCCGTTGAGGTGATCCACGGTATCGGCATCCGGCGTCCATTCAAAGGTACCGCTGGCCGGGTCGAAACGCACGCCTTTGGGCGTGGTCTCGTCCATCAGCAGGTCCAGCTGCACGGCGTCGCGGTCCGCATCGCTGGCGGTCAGGCGGAAGCTCAGGGTTTCGCCTTCGCGCACCAGCTGCAGCGGCATCGGCAAGAGCTGTGGCGCCTGATTGGTGTTGACCACCTCGATCTCGACCGTGTGCGCAATCGTCGCCATGCCATCGCTGCCGCGCAGGGTCAGCCGGTAGTGGCCGTCGGCCTGGTCGGAACGATTGCTGCTCTGCGCCGCCAGCAGGCCCGGGGTCCATACCAGCCGCAGCCGGTTCTGGCTGCCTTGCTGGCTCGGTTCCAGTGTCATGCCGGCCGGCAGTCCTTCGACGGTCCAGTGGAGCAGATCCAGATCGGGGTCGGTGACGATCCAGTCCAGCGTCAGCGGCTGGCCTTCGCGCGCCATCACCCGGCTGCGGTCGGCCGCCAGCGCGGTGGCCGGCTGGCCATCGGCCTGCAGGGCCAGCAGGGTGGGCAGTTGGTTGGCACCGCGCACAATCAGGCGCAGATCGGCACTGCGGGTATTCAGCTGCGGCACGAAGTCGGCGGGCAGGGTCTGGCCATTGCCGGCCGGTGGCAGGCCGCTGTCGCTCACCAGCAGGCTCAGATCATGGTTGCCGATCTGATCGGCGCTCGGGGTCCACACCAGCCAGGCCAGGCCGTATTGCGGATCGGTTTCGATCTGCGCCCCGGCCGGCGCCCCTTCCAGTCGATAACTGAGCGCGTCCTGATCCGGGTCGTTGACGCGGATCGGCAGCCGCAGGGGCTGGCCGGCCACGGCCACGGCCTGACGGGCAACGCGGATCTGCGGCGCTTCGCTCAGGTGGGTGACACTCAACACGAATCGCTTGCTTTGGGCCAGCGCGGCCCCGGCCTCGCCGTCGCCGTTGTCCTGGGCGGTGACGGTGATCGGGTAATCGCCCCGGTCGCCCTCCTGCGGCGTGACGATAATCACGCCCTCGGTCGGGCTGGTCTGCTCGAAGCGGGCAAAGCGCGGCAAGCTGCTCAAACTCAGGGTCAGCGGGTTGCCGTCGGCATCGCGGGCGCTGACCGGGATGCGCAGGGTCTGGCCGATTTCCAGACTGGCGTTCGTGAGGTCGCCCACCTCGGGGGCGCGGTTGGCATTGCGGACGGTGATCGGCACCGTCAGCCGGCTGATGGCCCGGCTACCGGTACCGTCGCCATCGTCGGTGGCGATCACGGTGATTTCATAAGTCCCGGCCTGGGTGTAGCCCGGGGTCCAGATCAGCTCCAGCGTGTCCTTGTCGAAGCGGGCACCCGGTGGCAGGCCCTGCACGTCGTACTCGACGCTGGCCCGGCCTTCGCCGCCCACGGCTGCTCCCTCGGGCCGCAACCGCAGCTTGGGTTCAAAGTCGGGGTTGTCCGGGTCGAAGGCGAACACCGAGAGCCGCAAGGGCTGGCCTTCCAGTAGCTGCCAGTGCTCGGCCGGCGCAAAGCGCGGTGCGCCATTGGCATTGAGGATCTCCATTTCCAGCGTCTGGCTGACCCGGGTGCTGACCGGGGCACTGCCATCGGCCGGGGTGTAGGTGGCGGTCAGGGTCAGCGGCAGGCTGAGGTGGCCGTGCTGGTTGTAACCGGGGGTCCAGTCGAACCAGCCGGTATCCGGGTTGAGGGTGGCACCCGCCGGCAACCAGGGGCTGCTGTACTGGAGCCGGATGGTGGTGCCATCGGCCTGACGCAGACCGCCCGGCAGACTGCCGGCCAGCTGCAGGCTGAAGCGTTCGCCTTCGCGCAAGGTCTGGTTGGCGGGCGCCCGCAAGACCGGGGCGGCATAGCCCTGGGCTACCCGCAGGTTGAAGCGGCGCACACTGGTGGTCTTGCCATCGCTGGCGACGACGGCGATATCGCGGTAGTCACCGGCCTGGTCGTAGCTCGGGGTCCAGTGCAGCACGCCCCGGCTGGCATCGAAGCTGGCACCTGCCGGCAGATTGCGTACGGTCAGGGTCAGGGCGTCGCCATCGGCATCGGAGGCAGTCAGCGGCAGTGCCAGCGCCTCGCCTTCGGTCAGACGGATGTCTTCGATGGCGTCGATGACCGGGCCATGGTTACCGCCCGCCACGTCGATGGCGAAGCGGCGGATCGCCACCCCGCCGCGGCTGTCGATGACGCGGACCCGGATCTCGCTCTGGGCCAGGTCGCTGGCGCTTGGGGTCCAGCTGAGTTGGGCGGTGTGCTTGTAATAGCTCGTCGTGCTGGCCGGCGCGGTATCCGTCCCCGGGAGGGGGGGTTCCACCCGCACGCCTTGAGCACTCGCTGTCAGGCTCAGGCCGGCCGGGCCGTCGAGGATCTGCCAGCTGACCACGCGGCTGTCGGGGTCGGTGGCGACCAGGGTGGCGGTCCAGGCCTGGCCCACCTGGGCCGTGGGCAGGGGCTCGGTGTCGAGGTCACGCAAGGTGGAGACGGCAATGCCGTCGCCGATCTCGGCGCTCACCTGTGGCGGCACGTTCTGGTACGGCAGGGCATAGACGCCATGCCCCAGATTGGCCTTGACCAGCGGGCCACTGCCGGGGGCGGTGCCGAAGCGTTCAGCCGGTACCAGGGTCACGGTCTGGTCGGCCAGGGTCTCGCCGGCCGCCAGCTTGCCGTCCTTCAGGGCAGCGCTCAGGTCGAGCAGCCACAGATCGCTTTGTTCGCCACTGCCGCGCCGGGCACCGGCAATCGCGTCGCCGAAGTAACGACCCGGGTCGAGCAGCAGGGTCAGCGGGCCTTTGAGGTCATCCGTGCCGATATTGCGCAGGCTGACGTCGTAGCTGACCTGGCCGGTGGCGTGATGGGCGCGGGTGTTGCTGAAGGTCAGCTGCACCCGGCTGCTGAAGTCGAGCACGCTGGTGAACTGGCTGACATAGCCTTGCGCCAGCTTGATGCGGCCGCTGTTCTGCAGCGCATCGCTGACTTCAAGTCGCCAGTGGCCGGCTTCCAGTGACGGCAGGCTGAGGATCACGCTCTGGCTGGCAGCATCCCAGCGCAGACCGGTCGGCTGCAGCCGGACCTCGCCACTGACCAGGGTGTAGTACTCGGGGTTGAGGACCGAGCCGGGCTCGTTGTTCAACCCTTCTGCCGTATCGCCGGCATACATCGCCTGATCAAAGCGCAGGCGGATTTCCGATAAGGGCAGCGGCACCAGGGCGCCGTCGGGCACCGAGCCGGCCAATAGCTTGGGCGGCCGTTGCGGCGCAATCTCGTCAATCTGGCCAGTCTGGGCCAGCAGGATGCGGCCATCGGCCGTGGTCAGCAGGCTCTCGCCCCGGCTGCCGCCGTTGGCCAGTTGCAGGCTGCGGCGGCTGGCCAGTTCGATCATCCACAGTGCACCATCGCGGGCGGCACTGCGGCCGGCGCCCAGCGCCTGCTGGTGACCATTGCTGCTGACCAGCAACAGGCCGTCGAGGGCACTGCCGGCCCGACCGAAGGCCAGGCTGTCGAGCACGCCGTCGAGGCGGTATTCGACTTCAGCCCGGCCGGCGTTGCGGCCGCTGAGGGCGATGCTGACGATTTCGCTCTGCGGCTGGGCGGCGGCAGCGTCGATCTGGCTGCCGGTCCAGCGCACGCCCCACAGCCGACCATCCGGCCCCAGGGCCAGATCGCCGACGCGGACATTCGAAACGTGCTGCCAGCGGCCGGTGGCCAGGTCGTAGCGTTCAATGCCCTGGCCGGAGCTGGCATAAATCTGGCCGGCGTCGCGGTCAATCGCCAGCGCATGGGTCAACGGGTTGCCGCCGGGGCCATCCAGTCGTTGCACGATCTGGCCACTGCCGGCATCCACCTGCAGCAGCTGGCGACCGGTCATCACCCACAGCTGGCCCAGCCGGTCGAGCGCCATGTCGAGCACCGGTTCGTTCAGGCTGAACAGCGGCTGCAGGCTGCGGCCGCCATCCTTGGCGAAGGCGTAGACGGCATTGCGGCCTTCACCGGCACTGGCCAGCACCCGGCCATCGGCCAGTTCGACCATCGCCAGTGCGCCGATATGGGCCTGACTACCGCTAAAGCCACTGCCGAAGCTGCGGCTGCTGAACGGGGCCAGCACGCTTTGCAGATCGCCGGCCTGTTGCGGCACCACCAGACCCGGCAGCCGTTGGCTGGCAGTCTGGAACAGGGCATTCGTTGCATAGGTGCGGTCGGGCTTGGCCGCCGGTAGTGGCGCGGTCGCACTGAGTGTTTCATTGCGGCCCAAGCTGTCGGCGGTCTGGCCGGCGCTGCCATCATCCGGCAGCACGGCATTCAGAAGATTGGCCGCTTCGCGGTTGCCGGCCACGTCGGTGGCGACGGCCAGGAACTCGTAATGCTTGCCAGCCTCGCCCACAAAGCGGGCCTGGCCGCTGGCGCCCACCACCTGCTTCTGCCAGAGGCGGAAGTCGCCACCATCGGTCGAGACATAAACCGTCACATGCCGTACGCCACTGGCGTCATCCTGCGCCTGCCAGCTGATGTCGAACTGCGGGGCGCCGTCGGCGGTGTTGGCCGCACTGGCGACCTGAACCGTGGTCCGGGGCGCGGCCGCGTCGAGGCTGACCGGTGGGGCTTCGCTGTCGATCGGCGGCTGGCCGTTGAACAGTAGCCGCGCCTGATTGCGCAGGCGGCTGCCGCTGGCCAGGTCATCCCGGGCCTGCAGGGTATAGCTGACGAAACCCCGGCGGGACTGCGCCTGCCCGGCATCGGGCCGCAACAGGCCTCGGGTGGCGTCCTTCAGCACTTCGCCGGTTTCCGGGTCAATCGCCTGGATCAACCAGCTCAGGGTGCGGCTGGCGGGGTCGACCCCGGCCGAGACGCGCAGGATAAAACCGTGACTGTCACTGAAGTCGAAGTCGCCACCGAAGTCAGAACGGTTGTCCGGCACATGCACATTAATATCGCCCAGCTTGAGGTCGTTCAACCGCAGGCTGCCGAGGTCAAAGCCAGGGTCGATCTGGCTGACGATGCGTAATTCGCCGGCCGGCGCATCGGTTGGGTTCTGGAACGACACGGTGTAGGGCAGCGGGGTCGCCACCGGCACATGCGCCACGCCGTCGGCATTGGGCAGGACTTGCGGTCCGCGGAGGCTGAGCGTGGAGGTCTCGGCCGCCCGGTTCTGTGCGGCCTGTTGCAGATATTGCGCCAGATTGAGTGCCTTGGGACCGATCGGTTTGAAGTCCTGATCCAGCAGGCCGATGTTGCGCAGGTATTCCATTTCGGCCAGCCCGCCGGCAAACACGTCCAGGCTGAGGAAGTGGGTGGCATGCGCCGCTTCGGTCCGGTAATCGGCAGCCTTCGGGGCTACCGGCACCGGGCTGATGGCGACCGCATTGCCGCCATCGGCCGCCCGGTATTCTTCGTAGTCCACCGGCGCCAGCGCTTGCGGCGTGTCGCCATACCATTGCTGCACCTTGCTGAAGAAGCTGACGAGATCCGCCTGGGTACGGTACTGCTCACCGCCACGGCCCAGCAGCAGGCCGGTGGCCAGGGTGGCGGTCAGGCTCATCACCTTGCCGTCCGCCCGGATCGGCGGCGCTTCGTCCAGCGGCCGCAGCAGGCCGGCGGCTTCGAGCGCGCCGAGCCAGCCCTGGCCCCATTGCGCCTTGTCCGAGGCCAGCACCTGCAAGGGAATCGGCGCCTGGGCATCCTGCAGAATGGCCGTGCGCAGCGCCTCGGCATGCCGCAGCTGATCGGCGATGAACTCATCCCGCGTCAGCGGGGTGGCCGCCCCCACCAGATTGAAGCGGAACGGCATCGCCAGATTGTCGGTGGCGTTGAGGTGGATTTTAGGGTCGAGCGAGCGGAAGCGGGCGGCCAGCCCTTCGGCCAGCTTGTCCAGATCGTTGATGCCGCCATCGAGCCTGCCCTCGGCTTTCCAGTCCGGCCGGACCCGATAGAGCTTGTCGCGCAGACCTTCGAAGTCGTAGTTGATCCACTCGGCCAGGCCCGGATAGGTGGCGATATTGACCGTCGCCCCCACAAAGCCACGGGCCGCCACATCAAAGGCATAGCCGGGGGTCAGGTTGAAGCCCCCCTGATTGAGCATGCTGTCGAGCACCGCCCACGGGATGTCGCGCCGGGGTGTGCCGTCGACCGGACTGGCCCCGGTGGTCTGGGTATTGGCGCCCCCCAGGGTGCGGCCATCGGGCTGCCCCCCCACATTGCTGGCAAAGGTGAAGAAGGGCAGGTTGAGGCCGCTCAGCAGATAGGGGTTGTCCCCCATCGCCGGCGCACCGACGTTGAACTTCACATACGGCGTATCGACATTGCTCAGGTTCTGCAGGCTGACACTGTAGCTGCCCGTCTCGCCCGGATTGAGCGTGCGGGCGCCGCCGATGCCAAGAGTCACATCGGCCTCGATGCCGCGTTCCACCAGATAGCGATAGGCTTCGGTCACCACCTGACCATCCGGATTCAGCACCTGCAGGTCATACAGGCCATGCGGCACCTGCCGCAGATCGAACACGGCGCGGATATGCGTTGCATCCAGCACCTGCCAGCGCTCGGGCTGGACCTCGAACACGCCCGGCCGCGACAGCTTGACCAGCGCCCCCGGCTTGAAGCGGGCGCCTTCGATGTCCATCGTCACCCAGCGGTGCTGGTCGTCACCGGTGCCGCCGGCATCCGGCGTCACCCGGGTGATCGCCAGCGGCATCAGTTCGGCCTTGAGCGTTGCCGTCTGGGCCGGGCTGCCGGCCTTGTTACGGCTGCGCACCAGCACGTAGTAATCGCCAGCCTGGGTGCTGGGAATGACCGCCTGCTGATCGGCCGCGGCCGCCCGGCTGTAGGCGGCATCGTAGCGATGGCCGGTCGGTACCTCGCCATAGCGGAGGTAGATTTCGTTCTCGCCGTCGTCACTCGCCGCATCCAGCGACACCCGCAAGGTTTCGCCAGCGGCCACACTGACCTTGTACAGTTGTGACTGACCCGCGTTCAGATTGAGGGCGAGCGGGCTGGCCACCACCAGTGATGGCACCGTCACGGTCAGGGTCTGGGCCGAGGCCATCAGGTTGTTCTGCTCGCCCGGCGCCCGATGCAGGCCGGTGGCGTCGTAGCGGATCTCGCCTTCGAACACTTCGTTGTAGATATCGGGCCGCACCACCAGGCGCCAGCTGCCGTCCTTCAGCGGTGGCAGCTTGGCCTTGAGTGTGCCGGCATAGTCCTTGCCGGCTTCCAGATCGCCGATATGCTCGAGCTTGCCCAGCAGGATGTCGCTGATGTCCCACTGGCCATCGGCCGACAGGTAGACCGCATCGGTCCAGCGGCCTCGGGCCGGGTTGGTCGAATCATTCTTCACCGTGTAGTGCAGCTCGACCTCGTCGCCCACCTGCACGGTGGCGGTCTTGAGGCTGACGCTCTGCGCCACCAGATCCGCCGGCGGCGGGGTCTCAATCAGCAGCGGCTGGGCGGCGGTGCCGGCATTGTTCAGCTCGTCGCCTTCCAGGACCCGCCCTCCGGCCCCACTGCCCTGATAGCGGGCGGGGTCGCTGACCACAAACAGGTAATAGCTGCCATCCAGCCCAAACGGCGCCTTCAGATCGAGGTGGGCATCGTAGCCCCCTTGGGCCGCCAGCCCGCCTTCGTGCTGGACATAGCCCAGATACTGATCCTTGCTGAGGTCAAGGAAGCGATCCTTTGACAGATAGATGAGGTCGGTCCAGCTGCCCTGGTCGGCCGGGGTGGCGCCGCCGCGGTTCTCGACGCGGTAATCGACACGGAAGGGCTGACCGGCCACCACCTTCTGCGGCATCTGCACGGTGGCCACCTGCAGGTCCGGTGGCGTCGCCAGGGTGATCGGCAGCGCCAGCCGGGCCACATTATTGCCCTCCCCCCGGAACTCGGCTACCGCCCCCGCGCCCTGGCCTTGCAGCTGGGCCACCGTGTCCAGCCCGGCACGCAGGCTGCTGGCCGGCTTGATCCGCAGCGGGTCGATGTCACGGGCGATATCGGTGTCGGCCTTGACGATCAGGTGGAAGTCGCCTTCGATCGCGCTCGGCAGCACGAAGGTGGCCCGGTTGGTATACGACTCGCC
>NZ_JARRAF010000067.1 GCF_030129945.1 Parachitinimonas caeni | reverse complement strand
ACGGATTTGGGCCTGCTGCGGTGTTAAAAATCGCTTGCTTAGCCCACTAAGCGGCGCGCTTTTCGCCTTGCATCAGGCCCAAATCCGACGAAACGCGATCCGGAAATAAAATGTCAACAGAGCCTAAGTTCGCCATCACCAAGCAAAAGCCCTTCCATTTCGGGAAGGGCTCTTGTTTTGGGCTGCGACCACGCGCCGCCCTCTATCCATCCGAGTAACCGCTTACATATTCAAGCCATACTGGATGCACATGGCACGCAGGCCGCCTGCATAGCCTTGGCCCACGGCACGGAACTTCCATTCGCCCGAGCTGCGATACAGCTCCCCAAACACCATGGCGGTTTCTGTCGAAGCATCTTCGCTGAGGTCATAGCGAACAATTTCTGCACCGCCTGCCTGATTGATCACGCGAATGAAAGCACCACCTACCTGACCGAAATTCTGCTTGCGGGTATCCGCCTCGTGAATGGTGACCACGAAGACAATCTTGTCTACGTCAGCGGCCACTTTGGCGAGGTTGACGGTCAAGGTCTCATCATCTCCGTCGCCTTCCCCGGTGCGGTTATCCCCTGTATGCGCCACCGAACCATCGGCAGTGGTTTTCTGGTTGTAGAAAATAAAGTCGGCATCGCTGCGAACCTTGCCCAAGCTGCTCAGCAAAAAGGCGCTGGCATCCAGATCAAATGCCTGACCATCGGTCGCTCTGGGGTTCCAGCCCAGACCGATACGTACTTCCACCAAACCCGGAGCGGTTTTATCCAAAGAGATATTGCCGCCTTTTTGCAATGAAATTGCCATACTGCCTCCTGAGTAAAAGACTATTTACATCACCACTTTGCGCCGATTGCTCTACTTGGAACCCACCTTCCAACGTATGCCCCAGCGGTAAGCGTCATCCAGCTGCGGATGCGCCTCGAAAAATCGTACTTCACGGCTAACCTTGACTGCGCCGCCATCGTTCTCCAGCAAAGCCACGGCGCACATCCCCAGCGCCCCGCCCTCTTCATTGAGTTTGACCTCGATCGGCGGCTGACCGGGCGCGTAGAGTGTGACCACGCCATCGGTCGCTTTCCAGTCTGGCGCGCCCTCGTAGATATACGCAAACACGCAGACCCGCTTGATGTCCTTCCAGAACTTGCCGTTGATGCGCAGCCACTCCCCTTCGCTGACAGCGCCGGTACGATCATCCCCCAGCAGCTCGATGAATGGCTCGGACTCAAATGCCCCGAAACGTTCACCCAAGGCCTGTATCGCCCCTTTGTAACCATCCTGCAGCTCGAACAGGCAGCCAAGATCCAGATCGACAGATTTTTTCTTGCCGAAGCCGAACATGCCTCCCGATGAACCGCGATTCCAGTTGAGGTTGATCTTGATCTCGCCAAAATCCGCCTTCTTTTCCAGGCTGATGGTCGATTTGGTCTTGTCGAGCGTGATCTTGCTCAAGTTGATGGATGATGTGGGCGGCGGGGGCGCAGCCGGTGCGGGCGTCGGGGCCGCGACGGGCGCTGGCGCAGCTGCCGGGGCCTCCACTTCCACACCAAAGTGTTGAGCCAATGGGGCCAGACCACCGGTAAATCCCTGTGCCACCAGGCGAAATTTCCACTGCTCGTTACGGCGATAGAATTCACCCAGAATCAGGGCGGTTTCAGCCATGCCCTGCGTGGCAATCGGCGCATCCAGCGGCTCGCCAGACGATCCGGCCACCTTTACGGTAAGGCGGCTGCAGGCTTCGAAGCGGGCACGGTTTTCATGGATGGTTGCAGTCAGCGCAATCTTCTCGATGGCCGCATCAATACCAGAAGGCCGCAGCTGAAACACCACCCGGCCCGGGGTGGCCTCTGCCAGCCGCAATGCGCCAGCACTGACACTGGGCTGGCCGTAGAAACACATATCGCCATCGCCCCGCACCTTGCCGCTGGCACTGAGCTGGAAGGCGGAAACATCAATATCCGCGCCCGCAATCGGGCTGAAGTCAATGCTGATGGAAACCTCGCCCTCAGGCAGGTTGGCGTTGCCGCCCGGAGTCAGGGTCGTCATGATTTGATGGCTCGCTGTGCGTCGGCAACCAGATGTTCCACTGTAGAACCGGAAGCAACCTGTCCCAGCGCCGTCAGGGTCCAGTCACTGCCCTCGCGCACCATATACGCCATCAGCACACCCGTGTGCGGCCCTTTCTCGGACAGATTGAAGCGGGCCAGCTCGCTGCCATTGGCCAGATTCACCAGCCGGCATCGGGCGTTTTCGACCTGATCAAAAGTCTGACCCGTAAAGCTATTGACGGTAAACACCAGATATTTGACCGACACCGGCAAGGCAGCCAGATCGACCGAGATGGTTTCATCATCGCCATCCCCCTCCCCCGTGCGATTGTCGCCACTATGGCGGATGGCACCATCGCGTGACTGCAGCTGCACGAACCAGACGACGTCAATGGGGTTCTTGCTGGCGTCCAGCATCAGGCAGGATGCATCCAGGTCGATAGAGCCTCCGCCCCCGCCCAGCAATTTGCCAAAGAAACCGCCCTTTTTGGCCACCGGATCCCATCCCAGGCCCATGCTGACCTTTGATAGCGCGCTACCCGCCGTCTTCTCAAGCGAGATGGATTGGTTCTTGCTAAGAGAAATGCCCATTTTTTAATACCTCCCAGATTGGCAAATTGGAAATCCCTCGGGATTCATCCCGTATTGCTTGCAAGCTGACCGCCCGTGGCATTGCAAGTTCCTGCCGGGCTCTCAGGCCGTACGTGCCAAGGCCAGCGCCGGCTCGGGCTGGCGGATGCCATACCAATGCGCCCGCTGCACGATCTGCCTCGCCCATTGGGCATGGGTGGCGGGTTCGCACATCGCGCCATTGAACTGAAACACCGCAGGCGCCGACTGGCAAAGGATGGCCTGAGCACTGTCGTAATCCGCCGAACTCACCTGCAGCGCGGCATGAATCACCGGCACCTGCGCCGGGTGAATGGCCGTCTTGCCGACCAAACCATGCGCGATATCCAGCTCCAGCTCCTGCTGCAGCAGGCCGGGGGCATGCAATTGCTCGAAAACCGGCGCAGTCAGCGCAAAGCCGGATGACCCCATGACACCGCAAAGCATGGCAATAACATAGCCCATCGGGCTTTGATACGCCGTGAGGCCCGGCATGCGTCGCAACCCCAAACAGGCCATCAGATCATTGCCACCGATGCGCAAGGCCAGGATCCGCTCGCGCAAGGTTGCCAGCATGGCATCCCGCAGCGCCACCATGGCGCCCGGATCAAAAACCTCGCGGGTTTCCAGCGTCGGCATCAGCAGGAGTCGGGTGCCTTCGACGGCCCGCTGCCAGTGGCCCAGGCTGGCCAAGGTCAGCTTGGGTGCCACCAGGCCATCAACGTGCTGGAACAGGGGCCACTGCGCCAGCAGTGCGGCCATGCCGCAGGAACGCGGGCGGACAAATATCAGAGGGCTGCCGTCCGGACGCCCCCCAGCCTGGTCGATGGCTTGCAGGCAGTGTTCAAGATTGCGCAGCGCCACCCCGATCTCTGCCTCACCAATCGCATCTTCCAGGCAGATGACCAAAGAGCGTAAGCCTGGGTGCTTGTGCCCCCTGATGATTTCGGTCAGATCCGGCCGGGTGGCGGGCATATAAAGCGTTGCCCCCAGCGCATGGGGCGACAGGGTGGGCAAGGGCCTGGGGGCGAGGGGCAGCGTCACGCCGGGCGGCTCGACAACCGCGATATCGCTGTCAGATTCGTACCGGTTGTCAGCAAGCAGCTCATTTCGCATCACCTGCGCTCCTTATGATGGTTGCGGCACGATATGGGGCTATCTGTTTTCCTACTTCCTCTACCGACACCTGCGCCTGCCGGGCCAGATACACCAGCAGCTGGACATCCGGATCACCCAGGTGACGAACCAGCACCTGCTCGGGCATCCGGCGCAACAGGGCGCGTGTGGCTTCGGCGATGCCCGGTTTGATCCGGTTGGGTTGATGCACAGCATGGCGGTCTGCCAGCCACTGCATCACCCGTTGCGAACCCTGCTGCAGACCAGCAGCCTGCTGCACTGGCCAGGGCAATGCCGCAGCAACCGGGGCGACGTCAGCCTGAAAAGCCTCAATCGCCTGGATGAACGGCGTGCTGACATCGGCCTCCCGTAAATGATGGTAGACCATGCTGCCGTGCAAGCCCCCATCGACAGGCCAGATCGAGCGGGAAACCAGGCCCGATACGGTCGCGCCCAACACCCCTGAAGGGATGATCCAGTCCTCGGCCGAGGCGGCCAGCCAGGCGTGGCCGCAGGGGTCCGCCAGCACCACCAGGCGGGGTGGCTGCGGCAGCCCGGCCGCGCTACGTTGCAGTTCACGGGCAATCACGCCCTTGCCGGTCCAGCCATCGACAAAGAACAGGTTGGCCGCCGCATGGCGCGCCAGAATCATGCTCAAGGCCTGCTGGTCGATGCCTCGGTCGCGGATGATGCTGACCCCATAGTGAAATACCTCGTGCCCGCATCGGCGCAGCGCCCGGCGTAGCAGCACCCCCAGAGGAATGCCCGCCCGTACCAGCGATACCAGCACCACCGGCTGCCGCTCGACACAGGCTGCCGACAGTGCGCTGGCCAATGCCAGGACATCCCGCGCCATTCGCGGCCCGTTTTGCGCCAGTGCCCGCTGGTAAAACGCCATGTGGCGCTCGGATGGTGCGGACTCGTGGCTGATCATCTCGGAATAATGGCGCTGACGGGTCTGAATCAGGCGCTCCTTTTCCGCGACATCGGTGGAAGCGATGGCCACCGGGCGCAACAGAAAACTCACCTCATCGGCCGGATACGAACCCGAGCCGAGCAGCTCGGCGGGCAGGCTATCCATGCTGCAGCCCCTCGAAAATCTGGCGGGCCAGCTGGCCACGCTGTGGCGTTCCCCACCAGTGACATTCACCGAGAAAGCCCAGATCCGTCAGCGAATCACCAAACCCCAGATAGACCCGCTCTCCGAACCGTTCCTGATCGCGGCGTATCCACTCCCGCACTGCTGCCTGTTTGCCCAGGCATTCGGGCAGGAAGGCCAGATTATTGCCGTTAAGATGAATCGACAGGCCGTCGATCAGCCGCTGGCTTTGGGCCAGGGCCAATACGGTGTGCAGCACGCTGTCTTGCATCTGCTGATGTTTGACCACGGCATAGAGATTCAGCCCCGCACCGGTTTCCACCCAGGTTCGCAAGGTCAGCCCGTTATCCCGGCCCAGTTGCAACAAGGTGTCGGCCAGAACCGGCAAGCGGGCCTGCTCGTCGCGCAGCAAGGCTTGCATGCGGGCCTGCCAGGCGACATCCAGCTCGCCCGTTTCCGACAGCAGAACGCCGCCATGTGCGCAGATGGCGCCATGACAGAACGGCAGATCGACCCGCCGGTAGGTCTCGACGCCACGCGCAGTCACGGGTATCACATCCGCCGTCTGCAACAGCCACTCCACAAACTGCTTCTGAATCGGCGTCATATAACTGATGGCTTGCCCCGCAACATCGAAGGCCACGGCAAAGCGCTCGCCATCGGCCATTTTGCGCGGGGTTTGAAACAAGGTGTCGTCCAGATCGACGAACACCAATGGACGGTTAGTGGTGCCGGACATGCCAATTACCTATCGTGAACCGGCCATTTCTGGCCAACGCTGAGCAAAGTGCCCACGCCCTATTGCAGAATTATTAATAGTCCGACCAAAGCTGCATTGCCTGCCATTGCCTCTGGCTCACGCCGATTCATGGCGCTCCGGCGCGCCCGGCCTCACTGACGATCTCGGCCCGCAATGCCGCCACCAGCGCCGGGTCCAGCGACTGGGGCGGGGTTTCGCAACAGAGCAGCACCCGGTCGAAGTTTTCTGGCGCCACGTTGTAGAGGAAATTGGGAATGCCGATACCGTAGTTATCGGCAAAGCTGAGGGCATGGCGGATCGCATGCCCGAGGGCTATCGGCGAACGGCTGGTCGCTCCGAACCGCACCAGGGCGCCTTGCCGCTGCAAGCGCTCGGCCAGTAGAAACGGGCGCCATACGTATTCGCTGGTCCCCAGCAC
Source organism: Parachitinimonas caeni (assembly GCF_030129945.1). GTDB lineage: Bacteria > Pseudomonadota > Gammaproteobacteria > Burkholderiales > Chitinimonadaceae > Parachitinimonas > Parachitinimonas caeni. The sequence continues at coordinate 3,651 of NZ_JARRAF010000067.1, read as the reverse complement.
CAGCACACGCTCCCCTGGCCTGACCGTGAGACCGGGAGCCAGATTATCGTGGTGATCGCGCACCCCGAGCCGCCCCCAGTCACGACGGAGGTCCAGCGGCCAATCCCCCACCGCCACCTTGCCGACTTCCGGCATCTGCGGCAGTGGCGCATCAGGAATCTCGGCAAAGCGGTAGTGTCCTTGCAGCAGGCTGACCGCCAACGCCGCCGGCCCCAGCTGGCGGGTGGCCGCACCTTGCGACCAGTCGGTCAGCGTCACGGTCACCACGCGCTCCAGCTGGTGCAGACCTGCCCCCTCCAGCGCGGCCAGCAAATTGACAAAGGTCTTGCCGGTTGAAGCCTCGTCATCGACCAGCACCAGCGAACGCGCACCCAGCACCATCTTGCACAAGGCCGGGTCAAGCGGTTGGTGGATCAGCTGGGTGGTCGCGTGGCTATGTTCTTCCTCGAACCGCGCCAGCAACGGTGTCTGCAGCGGGTGGCGGGTGGTGGCCAGATACAGGGCATCGCTACGATTCACGGCATAAGCCCGATGCACCCCGGCCCCCAGACCAACAGCCGTCTCGGCCATGCCGATCACCAGCACCGGACCGGGCAGATCAGGCGGGATCTGCGCTGCCAGCCGCTGGTAGGTCTCGCGCATGATGTGGGGGGCGACCGGAATATGGCGGCCAAGCACTTTCGAGACAAACAGGAAGGCCCGCTTGGGATTGCGGCGTTCGGCAAAGTCGAAGAGGTCGTGCGGCGGCAGCAGACTGCTGAGGACTTCCACCGTTAATGTCCCACGGGATAACTCCGCCGTCAGGCGTTCAGGCAATACAGTGTTGGCAGTCATCAGAGGCAGGCGGTTTGCAGGGATTGCGCCACTATATCGCCAGTTCGTCCATCCGGCCAAAGCGCCAGAACCGGCGCCAGTGCTTGAACTGGGCGTGCCGACATCCCGATAATGAAGCAACCGCACTCCCTCCCCCAACCCGGCCAATACGAGAGACTCCATGATCTGGTTCCTTGAAGGGCAGTCCAGTCAGCGCGACATCATTCAGGGCGCTCAGGAAGCCCTGCCCCGACACCTGCCCATTCTGGCCTCCCACCGCCAGCACCGGCCTGAAATCACCAGTCTGGCCGATACCGCTCTGGTCGAACCCAGCCATCCGCGTCAACGCCTGGACTGGGTGCTGGACATGGCCATCACCAGGCAGATCCGCGTGGTGCAGGTGGGCCATTCAGGGCAAGTGTTTGAACCGGCTCGGGCAGCCTTTGCCGCAGCCGGGATTGATCTGGTCACGGGTGGCATGTCGGCCCGGACTTTCGATCTGGTCAACGATAAATCATGCTTTACCGAGTATGCCCGGCAGTCGGGCCTGCAAGTGGTCCCGGCCATCACGGTTCATGATGCCGAGGCCCTGGCGGCCGCCGTCGATACCCTCCGCGCCCAGCAGCAGATGGTGTGTGTCAAACCCGCACAGGGTATCTTCGGACTGGGGTTCTGGCGTCTATCCGACCATGCCGACCCATTCCGCTGCTTTGCCAATGCCGATGCCCGTGTCGTCAACACCCGGCTGTTCATTGACGCCTACGCCGCACGCACCGAGCGCAAGCCGCTGCTGGTCATGCCCTATCTGGCCGGCAGTGAGTGTTCGATTGATCTGGTAGTCGAGCAGGGACAGGTTGTCGCGCATGCAGGCCGCCGCAAACAGGGCTTGCACCAGCATCTGTTCCGCAACGGGCCTGCTGTAGAGCTGGCCATTGCCGCCGCTCGGGTATTCGCCTGTGACGGTATCGTCAACATCCAGACCCGGGACGATGCCGCAGGCACCCCGCATCTTCTGGAAATCAACCCCCGTTATTCCGGCGGTATCGGTTACACCCGTCTGGCGGGAATCAATCTGGCCGGCATCTTTGCCTGTCGGCGCCTGGGATTACCGCCACCTGCCATCCACTGGCAGGAAGATGTCAGCTTCAAAGCCATCACCCTGCCCGTGCCGATTGACCGCGCCACCCCGACCTACCGCGCCATCACCACCTCTGACGCCAGACCGGCAAAACCAATGAAGGAGCCCACACCATGGTTGAACTGACCGCCGGCGCCAATTGCACCCTATCCGGCCCTGGCTGCCGGTTTGTGCTGGGTGCGGATATCAAGAACGTCTGGGAACATGCCGGCATTGCACTACTACCGCTCGATGAAAAGCGCCAGCCTACGGGCCATGCGGCGCTGCTGTTTGCCCACCAACCCTGGAACAGCTGGCAGGAAGTGGGCGCCGACGCCGGTTGCAGCCTGCAGCTGGATGCCCTGCCCGCCAATACCCATTTCATTCTGCTCACGGTCTATCTCTATGGCGCTGCAGGGGCGATTCGCGATCTGCGCGAACTGAACCTGCAGGTTGACGATGCCATCCGCTATCGTCTGCCCGTCAACGACTTTGGCGATGCCGCGCTGGTCCTGGCCGAGTTCTACCGACGGGGCGACCAATGGAAGATCCGGGCGCTGGCCGAAGGCTCGGCCTATGGACTGGCGGCACTCGGGCGCCGGCTGGGCATGGAGATCAACGACAAACATCCCGATCACAGCCACAACACCGCCAGCGCCGATGACAGCGCTGCCCAGTCCAGCTCCGATGCCCCTGATCACTGCGAAGCAGCCAGCGGCACCAGCTTTGCCGTCAGCAGCAATCATGTGCTGACCTGTGCGCATGTGATCGAAGACATGCGGCGCTTTCGCATCACCTCGCTCCAGGGCACCTACAAGGCTGAGCCGGTGGTGATTGATTTCAAGAACGACATTGCCCTGATGCGGATCGACGGCGCACCACCGCTGCAACCGGTGACTTTCCGTGACGGTCCCGGTATCAGCTTGGGCGAGCCGATCATCACACTGGGCTTTCCGCTGGCAGGGCTGACCGGGCGGGGGGTGCAAGTCACCCAGGGAGGTGTGTCAGCGTTATTCGGGCTGCACGACGATTCGCGCCTGTTGCAGTTCACGGCGCCGATCCAGCCCGGATCGAGCGGAAGCCCGCTGTTTGATATGGCCGGCCAGGTCACTGGCCTTGTCACATCAACCATTACCCGGGCGCAGAACATGAACTTTGCAGTCAAATCGTCACTATTGCTGTCATTCCTCGAAGCCGCCCGTGTTACGCCGCTACGTGCGCGCGACCTGCCAACCAAGGCTCCGCACGAGCTGGTCCGCGACATCGAAGCCTCGCTGTGGTTGCTGGAGGTTGCGGTGTAAGCGTCTGATAGCCGGAGCCTCGGCTCTGGAGCCTAGTCTGCGACGGCCAGCAGGTTTTTGCCGGATTGCTGCGCGAAACTCAGCACTGCAATCAGCTTGTGCAGAAAGGCGCGCTCTCGTTCATTCCAAGGCAGTGAGCCCGGTAGTAGCGGAAGTAATTGAGCAAGCGCCTGTGAAATTTCATACGGCGAAAAGGATTCGTCGCGATAAGGGTCGTCCAACCGCTTCAAGAAAAAACAGTCAATGCGTTCATGGAGCCTAGTCAAGACATCAAAGTCTGCGTATTCGATAGCACCGATCCACTGATTGTTAGGCTCTGTTGACGTTTTGTTTCCGGTCGCGCCGGGCCGAGTTTTGGGGCAGGGCGAGGCAGGGTGAGTGCGGTTTAGCGAGCTAAATAAACGAACCCTAACGACGCCA
>NZ_JARRAF010000066.1 GCF_030129945.1 Parachitinimonas caeni | reverse complement strand
GAATGGCAACGAATCTGGAAGGAGTATTACAACGACTGGAAGATTCTGAGCACCAGCAAGAATCCGCAAACCGGCTGGCGAGCCATCGGTGGCTATAGCGTCACTGGCTGGAGTTTCGAGCTGACTGACCGACTGCAAGCCAAGTATCAGCAGACCATTACCGTCCCTAACCAGGCAGCCTGGGACCTGCAACCGTTCCGTATCAACTTCGCCGAACCGGGGCTGTCTGGCTATTCACAGTTGGTGGATGCCCAGCCGATCAAGGTCAATGGCGAGGATATGGTTGAGCAGACCATTGCTCAGGGCCGCTTTCTGGTCAAGCCTATCTCCAACACGTCAGGGCAGTCTGCGGCGACCGGCCCGTGGAGCGTCTCCGGCGAAAGCAATAATGCGAATCAGGCTGGCATCGCCGCCTGGGGGGATGAAGGCAATGATCTGATCGAAGGCAGTGATGGCCGCGACAGCTTGCATGGTGGGGCAGATGACGATGAGTTGGCGGGCCTGGAAGGCGATGACCAGCTCGAAGGAGATGCCGGCAATGATGTGCTGTTGGGCGGGCGTGGCAATGATGTGCTGCTAGGCGGTACCGACAACGACATGCTGCGCGGCCAGACCGGCAACGACATTCTGGATGGTGGCGATGGTAACGACTTGCTGGTTGGCGATATTGAGCGGGCGGAATGGCAGTCGGCCGAACAGACGCTCGAACAATTCCTCAGCGAAATGCGCACTTACACCTTTGATGATGTACTCAAAGGCGGAACCGGCCACGACACCCTGATTGGTGCCGATGGCGCTGATTCGCTGGATGGTGGCGAAGGCGATGACTTTGTTCTGGGTGATTTCTCGTTTGATGCGACCGATGGCAACCAGCTGGTGGCCCGTAACTATAACGACACGCTGCAGGGCGGTGCCGGTAACGACACGCTGGAAGGTGGCCTGGGCAGCAACCAGCTCAGTGGTGATGCGGGTAATGACTTGCTGATCATCCGCGAGCTCAAGGTCGATGCCAAACAGTGGGGAGGCAATAACCTGCTCGATGGCGGTGAAGGCAATGACACGCTGGTTGGCCAGACCGGGCACGATACCTTGTTGGGCGGCACCGGTACGGATGCGCTGCTTGGGGGCGCAGGTAATGACTCGCTCGAAGGCGGCGACGGCGCCGATCTCCTGTTGGGCAATGGCGGCAGCCAGACCTCGGACAGTGACAACGACAGCCTGAGCGGCGGTCAAGGCAATGATGAGGCTGACGGCCAGGCCGGTGACGATCTGATTCTGGGCGGCCAGGGCAACGACAGCCTATGGGGCGGGGAAGGCAACGACAAGCTCGAAGGCGATGGCGAGAACGACGAGCTGTACGGTGGTGCCGGTAACGACGTTCTATCGGGCGGAAGCGGCGATGACAACGTGCAGGGCGATAGCGGTAACGACACGCTGCAAGGCGGTGTCGGTATCGACATGCTCGATGGCGGTGAGGGGGATGACGTCTATCTGGTCGGCGATATGACGGCCGATACGGCGGGTGCCACACTGGATGCCATTGCAGATAAAGGCGGACGTAACACGCTGGTATTTGGCAGTGGTAGCGCGACGGGTACCAAGCTCAAATACCTGGGTAATGGCGGCGATCTGCTGGTTACCCGCAATGGCCAGGCATTTGTATTGAAGAATGCCGCCAGTAGCGCCAACTTCAACTGGCGCTTTGGCAGCGCGCCTGCCGCAGCCGGCTCGGCCATGGATGGGGCCGATGCTCAAGCCGTTTCACCGGCCCTGAGCGACCCAGACAGCGCGGAATTCAATCAGAAGCAGATCATGAATCGCTTCTACGATGGCATGGTCAATCAGAACTTCAATCAGGCCGACAAAGCAGTAAACAGCTACGGGGGCGGAGTTGCCGACATTCTGAGTGGTTCGACCTTTGGCGATACCCTGGAAGGCAATGATGGCGACGACCAGATTGATGGTGGAATGGGTGACGATCGCCTGTTGGGAGATGCTGGCAACGACACCCTCAAAGGAAGCCTGGGCAACGACACCTTACACGGCGGTGGTGGCAATGATCTGCTGCAGGGTTCGGATGGAGACGATGTCTACCTGATTGAGCTCGCGGACACATTGATCAACAGCACTGTCGTGGTCGAAGACAGCCAAGGTAGTAACCGCCTTGCCTTCGGCGCGGGCATCAAACTGGATGATGTCACGCTGATTCCTGATGCCCGTAACCTGAAGCTACAGGTTGGTGGTGCGGTCATCGTTCTGGCTCAAGGCATTCTGGGAGGCGCGATTGATACTTTCAGTTTCGCTGATGGCCGAAGCCTGTCCCTGAGCGAATTCAAGCAACTCGTCAAAGTCGGTAGCGTCCGGCCGATTGGCACGGCAGGTCCTGATGAGCTGCGGGGAGATGTCGGTGACGATACCCTCGATGGCGCCGCAGGCAATGACAAGCTCTATGGATTTGAAGGCAAAGACCTGCTGATAGGTGGCCAGGGCAACGATCTGCTTGATGGCGGCCAAGCCGACGACACACTGCAAGGGGGTGCCGGCAACGATGAAATCTATGCGGGGGACGGCACGAATTGGGTGGAAGGCGGGACGGGGGATGACTTCATCAGCGCCAGCAGCCGGTCTGCGGGGACCACGGGCCAGGTCATCGCCAAATTTGGTCTGGGCGATGGGCATGACAGCCTGTTTTTAAACCCACAGGCCGGACCCAACAATGCCCGGATTGTCTTTGGCACAGGCATTCGGCCTTCGGATGTGACATTGCAGCGCAATGGCAATGCCCTGCTCTTTATGTTGCCGGGCGGACAGGACATCGTTGAGGTAGCCGACTTTTTTGCTGTCGCCGGGGTTTCTCCGGTTGAACGGGTGGAATTCACTGATGGTGGCACTTGGTCAGTCAGCGACTTGGCGAACCAGTTGGCCAACCTGCTCAAGACTGACGGTAACGACACGATTGATGGCCTGACGACAGCCGATCTGATTCGCGGTGGTTTGGGACGCGACTACATCCACGGTGGCGCTGGCAATGACTCCCTGTTCGGCGACGAAGACGATGATCAGCTGTTCGGTGATAACGACGACGACCAGCTGAATGGCGGTACTGGCAACGACATCCTGCAAGGCGGCCTGGGTCAGGACACCCTGCTCGGCGGAGCGGGACAAGACAATCTGCAAGGAGGCGACGGCAATGATTCGCTCAGCGGAGACAGTGACCAGGATACGCTGAATGGCGGGGCAGGCGCCGATCTGCTGGACGGAGGCGATGGTAATGACCTCCTCAGCGCAGAAGACGGCAACGACTGGCTCTCGGGAGGGTCTGGCGCGGACAAGCTGTCCGGCGATCAGGGTAATGACACCCTGCTGGGCGGCGCAGACAACGATACCCTGCAAGGGGGCGACGGCGACGACAATCTGGACGGCGGTGCCGGCATCGATATTCTCGATGGTGGTGATGGCAACGACCAGATCGTTTGGGGTGATGCCGCGGAGGCGATCCGTGGCGGCTCCGGCAACGACAGCTATGTCCAGGCTGCCACAGGGGGTTCCCTGCGCCTTGAATACACCGACACGATCGGCTTTGACACGTTGAAACTGCACACCTCAATCAAGCCGGCCGATGTTGCTCTGGCCCGCAATGGGGCAGATCTCGTCTTGATGGTGGGCGGTCAGCCTTTGGCCCATCTGAGCGGCTACTTTGCACTCAATCCACAGACTGAAAGCCAGGTTGATCAGATTCAATTCAACGATGGCACGGTCTGGCAAGCTGCCGATCTGGCGTCCAAAGCCCGAAGCCTGCTCACCGGCGATGACAAAATCGATCTCTCAACCAGCCTGAATCGCGACGACCGTCAGGTTTATGGCGGCTTGGGAAGCGACACACTCACGGCAGAGAGCAACCCAGTCGTAAAAGACCAGCCGGCTTACGGACACGCAGACAAGCTGTTCGGCGAGGACGGCAACGACCTGCTCGATGGCGGCTCGGGCAATGACAGCCTGTATGGCGGCGTCGGCAACGACACGCTACTGGGTGGTGCAGACACGATTCCCGCAGGTAATGCAACTGCCTTCCAGACATGGAGTGGCAATGATGTTCTGGACGGCGGGGAAGGCAATGACGTCCTGGCTGGCCAAGGCGGGGATGACACCTTGCAAGGTGGCGAAGGTAGCGATGTGCTATGGGGAGGAAGCCAAGGATCGTGGGATGCAGGCAACGATCTGCTGGATGGCGGCGCTGGCGACGACACCATTTATGCCTGGGGCACAGGCAACGATACGATTATCGCTGGCACTGGCGTCGACGAATTGATGGTCTCCAACTCCTCTGGCACGGGTAACCCCGTCACCACCTTGCGTTTCGCCCAAGGCGACGACGCCATCGTTGCCGGCAAGATGACCCAGATCAAACTCAACGGCAGTTGCGTATTCGAATTTGGAACCGGCATCCAACCGCAAGACCTGATCCTCGAAACCAAGGCAGGCGGTGGCTTCCTGCTGGCTTACTCCAAGACCGACGTCATCGAGATCCGCGACAATGCGGCCAATGCCAGCCTGAGTTTCCGCTTTGCGGATGGCCGCAGCCTGAGCTACGCCGAGTTGCTGGCCAGCAGCGCTGGCAAAGTACCGGTTGGCATTGTTACCGGTACGTCTGGCAATGACCGGCTGCAGATCAACAACCAAACCGGTGGTCATCTGCAAGGCTTGGCCGGCCAGGACACCCTGACCGGTAGCGCCGCCGCCGATACGCTGGATGGCGGTGCCGGCAACGACAGCCTGATCGGTGGTGCAGGCAGTGACACCTATCGCTTCAATCTGGGGGACAACTGGGACTTCATCACTGACGACACCAGTAATGGTGCCCGCAACGTTGCAAGCTTTGGGGCGGGCATCGCCGTTACCGACCTGAAAGTTTCGCTAAGTGGCAGTGATCTGATCGTGCAATACGGCACCGGTGGTGATGGAATCCAGATTACCAATGGTGAAGCTGGGGCAATCAGTGAATTCCGCTTTGCCGATGGCACGGTACGCACCCTGAGCGAATTGTTGGCCGGTATGGGCAAGCAACTGCAAGGCACCGCGGGTGCCGATACCCTGGCGGGCGGCGTTGGCGATGACCAGATTTATGGCGCTGCCGGCAACGACAGTCTGCTCGGCCATGGCGGTAACGACATCCTGATCGGCGGCATCGGCAATGACTCGCTCGACGGCGGCGCTGGCGATGATGCACTGGATGGTAACGAAGGAGCTGACCGCTTGCTGGGTGGCGATGGCAACGACCAGTTGGTAGGCAATACCGGCAATGACTCGCTTGACGGCGGCGATGGCCGAGATGGGCTGGAGGGCGGCGATGGTAAAGACACTTTGTCCGGCGGTAATGGCAATGATGTCTTGCGCGGCGACGATGAAGGCTCTGACCTGGGCGATGCCGACCTCTTGAATGGCGGTGAAGGCAATGACGACCTCTTCGGCGGCATGGGCAATGACACGCTCAAGGGCGATGCCGGAGACGACAACTTGTTAGGTGGCGATGGCGATGACTTGCTGCTCGGGGGCGATGGTAATGATGCTCTGGAAGGCGAAGCGGGCAACGATACTTTACAAGCAGGTCTGGGTGATGGCTGGATGAGCGGCGGGGATGGCAACGACCAGCTGCTGGGCGGCACCGGCATGAATGTCATGGCGGGCGGGATGGGCAATGACCTGCTGGATGGTGGCGAGAACAACGATGGCCTGACAGGCGATGATGGCCTGGATACGCTGCTGGGCGGTGCCGGCAACGATGACCTCAGTGGTGGCGCCGATGCGGATAGCCTGGAAGGCGGTAGCGACAACGACAACCTCAATGGCGATGCGGGCGACGATACCCTCAATGGCGGCCAGGGTGTCGATAGTCTGCAAGGGGGTGAAGGTAACGATGTCTACCTATTCAACCTGGGTGATGACGCAACCCAGCAGGTAGATCAGGGTGATGGCACCCTCACAACGACATGGACCACCCTTTGGGATAACGCTGGCAGCAACGAAATCCGCTTTGGTGCAGGTATCCGCGTACAGGACATCAAATTCCAGACCAATCCAGATAATGGCTCAATCTGGTTGAACTATTCGGCAACTGACAAAGTTGAACTGATCAAAGATCCAGATCTAGGTGCCTCAACCATCAGCACCTACCGTTTTGCAACGGGCGAATCCTTCACACACGCCGAAATGCTGGCGATTGCACAAGGCGGGCCGATCCCACAGCGCTCGATTGATGGAACCGCTGGAAACGACAAACTCATCGGCACCGCCAAAGGTGAGTTGATGCGCGGCTTGGCCGGCAATGACACATTGGAAGGGGCGGCTGGCAACGACACTCTGGATGGCGGCACCGGCAATGACAGCCTGTCAGGGGGTGATGGTGATGACAGCTATCTGGTAGACAGTGCCGGCGATGTGATAGTCGAGGCCGTCAATCAAGGCACTGACCATGTCCAGGCATCCGTCAGCTTCACTTTGGGTAACAATCTGGAAAACCTGACCTTGCAAGGGACGGCCAATCTGACCGCTACCGGCAATGCCTTGGCAAACCAACTGGTTGGTAATGGCGGCAACAATGTGCTCGACGGCAAGTCTGGTGCCGATACGCTGAAAGGCGGCGCTGGCAACGACACTTACGTGGTGGATAACGCCGGCGACAGCATTATCGAACTGGCAGGCGAAGGTAACGACCTGGTACAAGCCTCAGTCAGCTACACCCTGGCTGCCGAGCTGGAGAACCTGACCCTGACCGGTACTGGCGCCATCAATGCAACGGGCAACGATCTTGGCAACGTGCTCATCGGCAACGCCGGGGCGAACAGTCTGAGCGGCAACGCCGGTAATGACACCCTGGATGGTGGGGCGGGGGTTGATAGCCTGGCCGGGGGGATTGGTAACGATACGTACATCGTCGATAACGCCAGCGACAAAATCACTGAATCCGCCAACAGCGGGACGGATACCGTGCTGGCATCGGTCAACTGGACGCTGGGAAGTGATCTGGAAAACTTGACGCTGACGGGCGGCTCAGCCCTCAACGGTACCGGCAATGCCGCTGCGAACCTGATGGTCGGCAATACAGGAGCCAACAGCTTGAATGGCGCAGCAGGCAACGACACGCTGGACGGTGCTGCTGGTAATGATACCCTGACCGGTGGTAGTGGAAATGATACCTACCGGATGGCCATAGGCTATGGTGTCGATACCATCATCGAAAACGACTCAGTGACGGGTAATCAGGACATCATTGAGTTTGCTGGGGGCATTACTGCTTCACAAGTGACGTTCAAGAAGGTCAACAACCATCTTGAAGTTCAATTGAAAGGAACCACAGACAAACTGGTCATTCAGAATTGGTACGGTGGTAGTCAATACCGGGTCGAACGATTCAAATTCTCGGATGGTACGACCCTGAGCGACGTGGATGCCCAAGCCCGTGCGGCGGGGTCTGGAGAAATGATCAGTGACGCGGCCCCCTCTGTGTCGGTTTCCGAAACTTGCCCTGCACAGTGGCAGGATGAAAGCAGCCTTGCACTGCAAACAGAGTTGCTGATCTCTGCAATGGCAGGGTTCAACCCGCAAGACGCCGGTCAGAGTGGCACGCTACTGAACTATCAGGATCAAACGATGAGCCAGATCGCGGCGAGCTGGTAATTTGACGACTTCCTGATTCAGTTAAAACAGCCCGGTACCAGACCGGGCTGTTTTTTTGGTTCTGCTGCCATAACCACCAACCGGTGGTATGCGTCCGGTCGGGCCACCTTGCGACCGGAACTCGAGTCAGCTAGCGGTCGTTGAATTCAGCGGGAGCAACTCATCAATCCGGCTATTGGGCCAGGTTGTCAAACGCAACCTCAAACGGTATTGACAAGTTAACTTCGGTCTAAACGGAGGTTTAAGATGTTGGCATGGACGAGTCCCTCTGCCACCGCCACCGTTTCCCGGCTGAAGTCAACAGCCATGCGGTCTGGCTATACCACCGATTCAGCCTCAGCTTCCGTGATATTGAAGCGTTGCTGGCCTCACGAGGCGTGCTCGTCAGCAACGAGACGATCCGGCAATGGTGCCTGAAATTCGGTCAGGCCTACACCAATACCTTAAGGCGTAGCCGCCCAAAGCGAGGGGAAAAATGGCATCTGGATGAGGCCTACCTTTCCATGAATGGCAAGCGCCACTATCTATGGCGCGCTGTTGATCAGGAGGGTAATGTTCTGGATATTCTGGTGCAAAGCCGAAGGAACCGTCATGCCGCCAAACGCTTTCTGCGCAAGCTGTTAAAGGGTTTGTGCTACGCGCCACGCGTCATGATTACGGACAAGCTCAAGCGTTACGCAGCGGCCAAACAAGACATCCTACCGGGGGTTGAGCACCGACAACACAAGGGCTTGAACAACCGCGCAGAGGTGTCCCATCAGCCCACCCGGCTGAAAGAGAAGCCGATGCGACACTTCAAATCGCCGACACAAGCTCAACGCTTTCTGTCCGCTCACGGGCCCATCAACAAGCTGTTTCGTTGTCGTCGCCATTTACTCAGTCGGGCTGATGACCGCGCTGCGCGTGAAAAGGCATTTCTCGCCTGGCAGATCATTACCAATGCCCTTGCTGCAGCCTGAATTCGGGGAGCAGTGCGATGGGTGTGATTTTTACGCACCGGCATATGGCAATGGCCATTCCGCTGATTAACTTGTCAGTACCTAAAGCAGTATAATATGCTGTTTTCTCGTATTGACTTTTCCTTTGGAAGACAGAAGTGCGGTGCAGGTATATTCTAAATATACTTATATAAAACAATAATTTATATATTTATTGACTGTCTCGCTGGCTTGTGATGTTTCTTCATTTTCACTGCGAGTTTCTGCAGTTTGCCCCCTTCGCTGTCACTTTCGGATAAGCCCTTATACCCCCGCTGCTTTTACAAGGATCGAGCGTTGAAGCTCAGTCACTATGCGTCAAAAGTGACTATTGGTCATAAATGACGCTGATGAAGCCTCGGCCTCGCGTGCTGTTCACATTATTTTGTTCGACAAGAATTCAGATTACATATGGTTAGCTCTGTTCATTCCCAAAGCAATTCTGCAATCAATACTTCTTTACCCCAGTTTGGTGACCGCGAAAGCACCAGTAGTCAGGGGGCGCAGACATCTTCAGCCCAGGCGATCACGCCTGCATCAGTGCGCGAGCATGACGAACTCCTGCTTGGCCAGGAGCTGCCGACGGTAGGGACGTATGACCGTCAGGGGCGGATGTCGGGGGAGCCTGGGGCGGTGGTGGAAGGGTTGGTGCCGCGCCTGCGGTGGGAAGGGGAGACGGTCTACCGGCATGACGAAGCGGGCCATGACACGGGGTTTGGCTGGGACGCGGCCAGCCAGCACTATGTCGCCGCAGACGGCAGCCTGGCCAGCCTGCAGCGCGAGGGCGACCAGCTGGTGTGGCGACTGGGCGAGGTGACCGAGCGATTTCATGGGCAGAGCGGCCAGTTGCAACAACGGCTGGGGACGAGTGGACATACCGACTACCACTACCATGCCGATGGTCGACTCGACCGGGCAGACAGTGACCACGGCGCCCACGCCCGTTACGACTACGATGCCTCAGGCAGGCTGAACGGGGTGGTGGTGGCACTGGATGGCAGCGGTGACACCAGCCGCCACTTCTACGACGCCCAGGGCCGCCTGCAAGCCACCCTGCAGGCCGATGGCCAGCTGCAGCAATGCCTGTACGACCCCGATGGCACCCTGACCGGCTATCGCCACTGCCAACGCACCGTACCGGCTGCCGACCAGGCCGCCGCCCGCCTTGACACCCTCCTCAGCCAATACGCCAGCGCCGACGACCCGATCCGGTCCCTGTCTGCCGAGACTGCCGCACCCGCAGTACGGCTGGCGG
>NZ_JARRAF010000065.1 GCF_030129945.1 Parachitinimonas caeni | reverse complement strand
CCCTGGCCCAACTGAGCGGCCCCACACCCAAGCCGCAACCGGCCCCGAAACTGGACACCATCCAGCTCGACCCCACCCAACGCAAAATCCTGCAAGCCCTGCCGCTAGAGCAACGTGCCCAGGCCCGTGCCGACATGCTGGCCAGCGCCCATGCCATAGCCCAAGCCCGACGGCAGATGGCGGCGGCGAATGAGGGGGAGGGGGATGAAACCGATAGCCACGACGAGGCAGACGAAGCCGCAACAGACAAAAAGGCGAGCGAAGCGACCGCCCCCTTCCACATCTACTACTACCACCCCGACCAGATCGGCACCCCACGCGAACTGACCAATGCTGAAGGCCAGATCGTCTGGCGCGCCGAATACCTGGCTTGGGGCAATACCCTGAAACTACACTGGCTGACCGATGCCGCACCGGTAGAACAGCCGCTACGGTTTCAGGGCCAGTACTACGATGAAGAGACGGGGCTGCATTACAACCGCTTCCGCTATTACGACCCGGATTTGGGGAGGTTTGTTAGTCAGGATCCGATTGGGTTGCTGGGTGGAAATAATTTTTTTGAATATGCATTAAACCCCACTGGATGGGTTGACCCACTTGGTTTGGCAGCATGTAATCCACGAATTAATATTAAAAAGCTCTTTAAAGGAGAGGTGCGGCAGAAGAAAAATGGCCTGAAGGCGGTAGGTTTTCATCATCGCGGGTCAATTGGCTCGGATAGTGGGGCTCGAATTACTCGCATAACGGATGCTCCTAATGCTCAAGGAATTTATAGAGCCAAAGTGGAAATTAAAGATCCCACCTCGGGGCAGTGGGTTACAAAGAGTGCTAGCTCGACTTTCTATCCAGACTCTTGGTCGAGAGCTCGTGTATTAGAAGAGATAAAATCAGCATATGCCGATGCCTTAGCAACGGGTCAAGTTGTTGGTGACAAATTTACAGGAACCTCGTGCAGTGGTGTTAAAATTGAAGGATTTATGGATGGCAACGGAGTGCTGGATACCGCATATCCAGTAATGTAAGCGGAGTCTGATATGAGTATTGAGTTTTATTATGATGAATTTGGATTTGCAAGATCCAGAGCAGTTGGAAACTTTAAATTGCTGGCTGATTATTGTATCTCGGATATTCAGAGAAGTTATACTTCTTGCAGCGAAATGCTCGCCGTTCTTGAAATGGTTAAAAGTGGCAAGCTGGGTGAATGGCATGGAAATGGCAATGCATATAGCGTAGAGATATACCCCGATAAGGTCTTTATAGAATGCGATTATCGGGATAATGATGCGGCGATTTTCTCTCTGGATGAGTATAAAGCTGGGGTGGAAGATTGGGAGAGATTTATTAAAAATACCACCCCAAGTGAGGGGTGAGATTAACTACCAAGTTTCGCCAAGGTGGGAGATAAATTTTTTAATAGAAAAGGTGCCTAAAAGACAGTCTGATTTATGCCAGAATCGCACTTTCGGAGCTTGTAGATGATTTTAACTCTGTAGTGAGTTATCAGCTCTAAAAAGAGGATTGCATAACTGTCAAATTCCGCTTGTTTGTAGTTTTGCCTGGCTCAGTTGGGTTAAGTTTTGAGTCTGTGATTTGAACCGTGTTTCGGTCAGGTGCTGCCAGCTGCAATCCCAAAGCAGAAGGCCGTAGCGGCAACCAGTGGCCACGGCTGGCCACCTGCTACTGGGCTGACTCTATCGCGACGGCTGCTTAACTACTTCCCGGTACGCCGTCGGCGAACAGGAGGTTATCGTTTTGATCCGTCCTCAACTTGTGGGAACCCCAGCATCTACGCGATCCGGCAGGGTGAGTCGGATCTAAACTTCAAGCAATTGCGGTTCAGGTGGGTGATGGTCGTAGATCTTCGGGTGACAAGCTTTCCATTGCCACAGATAGTTCATTGTTTGGCGTGGAACGTGTGGGGGTGATGTCCGTATTGCCGGGCGTATCGTTAGGTGGCGCAATCAACGACTGGATGACCGTGAGTAGCCATTGCAGTGCGGGATCTTTATCTCGTGTGGCATGCCAGATCATCGATACGGTAAACGCTGGCAGAGGGATGGGGGGCTGGCAAAATGTCAGGCCAAAGCAATTCTGCCAGATCTCTCCCAAGACAGACGGTACTGTGGCGATGGCTGGAGATTGTCGTAGCACTGCTGGCAATGCGGCAAAATGTGGGGTTGAGAGCGCAACATGACGGTTTAATCCGTTTTCAGCCAAGGCCTTATCCACCACGCCTTGAAACGCTGCCCGATAGCTGACCAGCAAATGCGGGTAGTGCAGATATTGGCTCAGGGAGATCGGATCGGCAACGGTCAACTGACCTGGGGAGTACACGCAGCAAAAACCCATCTGCTTAAGCGGATGGCGGCGCAACCAGCCCGGCCCTTCGGAAAAGGCCGCAATACCGATATCCACTTCCTTCTTTTCCAGCATTTCTGCCCCTTGTTGCGGCGCACAGGCTTTGACGGCAACACGTACCTTGGGGGCAACTTTCTGTAGCCTGGCAAACAACAACGGCGTCAACCAGATATCAATCCAGTCCGGCATTCCAATGGTGAACAGCCGTTCGTCACTTGCTGGATCAAACACAGGCTGCATAAACAATGTGGCCTGCAACTGCGCCATCGTTGGTGCCAAGGCGGCCTCCAGCGCCAACGCCTTGCTGGTGGGTTCCATGCCCTGTGCAGTTCTTACCAGCAGCACATCGTCGAACAATTCACGCAAACGGTTTAGGGCGCCGCTGACGGCGGGCTGACCCAAATACAGGCATTCTGCCGCTCGGGACACACTGCGTTCTCGCAGCAGCACCATGAAAGTCACCAATAAATTCAGGTCGATGCCACGAAAATCTTTTTCGATGATATTCATTATCTAATTAATCGATTTGAATGATATTGGTGCGCATTGGATCATCGTCACTCAGCCAAGGCAATGGCCACGATGCAACAACAAGCCTCATGCCTGTAGCTTTTTTCTGCCCATAACCCACCACTACGAGAACCACACCATGTCCGCTATGCGCCAGGCACTTTCCCGCACTGCTCTGATTGCCAGACTGACCACATCCGCTCTCCTGAGTAGCACGGTGTTGTTTGCGCCCATTGCGCAGGCTGTACCGCCTCAGATTAAGACTCAGGCGCCAGGCTACTATCGCATGATGCTGGGCGATTTCGAGATCACAGCGGTGTCTGATGGCACGATCACCATCCCGATAGACACCCTGCTGACACGTACCACTCCGGCTGCAGTACAAAAGCGGCTGGCGGCGCAATTCCTGAAGCCACAGCTGGAAACCTCAATCAATACCTACCTGATCCACACCGGTTCACGGCTGATATTGGTTGATACTGGCGCTGGGGACTACTTCAAAGGAAAAGGCGGCGGACAATTGATTACCAATCTGAAGGCCGCGGGCTATCAACCAGAAGATATCGATGCGATTCTGTTGACCCATATTCATGGCGATCATTCGGGTGGTTTGTCTGCCTTTGGCAAGGCCCTCTTTCCGAATGCAGTCGTCTATGTTGATCAACGTGAAACCGAGTTCTGGCTGAACCCTGCGAATGAAGAGCATGCTGCAGAAAACCAGAAGCACGGCTTTGCCAAGGCGGCCGAGATGCTTGCCCCATATCAGGCCGCTGGCAGGGTGAAAACATTTCACGGCAATACACAGCTCTTCCCGGGCGTCAGCAGCGTCTCCTCCTACGGCCACACGCCGGGGCACAGCTTCTACGCCATTGAAAGCCAAGGGCAGCAATTACAGCTGTGGGGGGATCTGCTGCACGCCAGAGAAATCCAGTTCGCTACACCGGGCGTCACCATCAAGTTCGATGTCAACAGTGAAGTCGCTGCAGTCCAACGCGAGAAGGCCTTTGCTGACGCCGCCAGGCAAGGTTACTGGGTCGGTGCTGCCCATATTTCCTTTCCGGGTATCGGCCATATCCTGAAGGCCGGTAAAGGCTACAACTGGATTCCAGCAAACTACAGCAGCAAGCCATAACTGCTGGCAAATGCCCAAGCATTTGTAGCTTGTTGTGGAAGTGTCTCGTGGCCTGGCAGCCCCGGTTGGCGCCAGCGGGTCTCTACGATCAGGCCGTCGATGGCATTCTTCATTGCTACTACTACCGGCTATTGAACGACCGGCGGACCCCATGCGAAGGCATCGCCGCCCGATACTGGCCCGAGGTCCGCCCCGGCTTTATCAGCCTGCAACCGCTGCCCGACTTTACTACCGATGGCAAACCCAGCCTCGTCAGCGACTATCACTACAAGCCTTTCGGCAACCTCATCGAAATAGCAAACCAGCCAGATCCAGTGCTACCACCACGATGCCGAGCCGGTAGAGCAGAAGCTATGGTTTCAGGGGCAGTACTACGATGAATAGATGGGCCTGCATGACAACTGCTTCCGCTTAGACGACCCGGATTGGGGGGTAGTCAGGGCCTTTCTGGAATACAAGGTAATGACGAATTTATTTTCGTATGTGCCAAATCCGATTATTTGGATTGATTCTTTTGGGTTGGAATAAGCGCCAAGTGCGGCACAAAGGCTGGGAGTAATCCTCGACGTTTTAAGAATACGGTGGTTTACTTTTGCTTCGAAGAATGATGATAGGCTTTATTGAGTTTTTAGAATAGACGTCAAATAGTCAGTGTTTGTTTTATTGGCTCGGGAGCGAAATTGTGGGTGATTATCGTGAGACGGGTTTTCCTTCTGAGGGGGAGTTATTCAAGCGGGTATTGGGGGCTGAGTGGAAGACGCTGCATCCGGATATTCAGCGGCGGTTTGATAAGAATCCAGCACCGGGAAAGCCGCTGCGTTACTCAGGAGTGTTGAGTGAGTTGTCGTGTTCTTGGGCGGGGCGGGTGTTGGGGTATCTGACCTTGCCTTTTATTAAAGGTGCGTTGATGCCTTATTGTGATGCCGATTTTCCTGTGGATATTGAGGTGTATTCCCTTCCTGATGATCCGGCTATTTTCAAACAGCGGATTTATCGGCTGCATGGTCGCAAGCCAATTCAATTTACGTCGTTTATGCGCATGAGCGAGCGGGGCGAAGTTTTGGAGTATGTGGGCATGGGGCTGGGAATGAAGTTGTTGTTGAGTGTGGAGGGCGGGAATCTGTTTTTTACCAGCGATGGGTATTTCTGGCAGGTGTTGGGGTGGCGTATTCCGATTCCGGGCTGGTTGTCGCCGGGCAAGACGTTTCTTTGGCATCGCAACGATAGCCCGGAGCAGTTCAATATCCGCATTGAAATTCGCCATCCTTGGTTTGGCAGAACTTTTACGCAGGTTGGTGTGTTCCATGAGGTCTAGGTTCTGGTGATGTTTGAGTGTTGCCGGCATCGGGCCGGGGGGTGGGGGGATTCGGGTGTGGCGCGTTGGGGTGTAGTCCTTGCCAGAAGCTGACGGCGCTGGCGAGGGTGCCGGCGAGTACAACGCCCAGCAATGAGGCGAAATCGCGCCAGGCATCGGGGGCATCAAAGTCGCGGCCCAGCATGGGGCGGCCGAGTATGGCAACTGCGGCGAGGGCAATCAGGACGGCGAATGCCAGGCAGTGCCACAGTGCGGGGGGGCGTTGTTGATACCACAGTTGATGGCAGAAGCCGCCAATCAGTAGTACGAAAGGGTAGAACACCGTGCAGCCAACAAGCAGGATGCCCACGGCGCCGTTGCTGTCCTGACGGATGATCCATTCGCTCAGGCTGGCAATGGCGATACCGGTAATCGGGCTGAGCAGGTAGGCCAATAGGGTTCGCGACATGGTGGGGTCCTTTCATCACGCGGTAGGGGCAGTGATGGCAGTCTGACAAGGCTGTGTGAGGACTTGATGCGCGGTGTGTGAAGGGTTGGTGTACACGCCAGGTTGGGCTGGCGTGTGGGCGTGCTCTGAGGTTTATTTGACGGCGATGCCGTGGAGTAACTGATAGGTTTCGAGGGCGTAGTTGTCGGTCATGCCGGCAACGTAATCGACGATCAGGTGTGCGCGATGGTGCCACTCTTCCGCTCGGGTAAGGTCGTCGTGACGGGTGGCGTGGCGGTAGCAGTCCTGCAGTTTGCTGGGGATGCGGTTGCAAAGCCGATATTCGAGATCCAGCCGATGTTCGCGGATAGCGTCGGCGTCATCGTCAATCAGTGCCCGGAATTGATGGTGCTTCAGCCCAAGGATTCTGGCGTACTTCTGCAATATGCCGTGAATGATGTTGTAACCGGCAATTTCGATATTCTCGGCTTCTTTCGAACGTACAAACACGCGGGTCGCAATGGCGCGCAAGGCGTGGTGGATTTCGCCGACCCAGGTATGGGCGTTCAGCAATTCGATCTGCTCTCCCGCGATGATCTGGCTGTGGTTGTCGACAAAGGTGGTGGCGGCCCGCTCGATGCTTTCCCTGATCAGATCAGTACGGAAAGGCGTCAGGCCCAGTGGTTTGCTGTGGCTCTTGTTGGGCCGGGTTTCCGTGTAGTGACGCACAAAGCGGGTGGCTTCGGATTCGCTGTGCTCGTTTTTCAGCTCGCGATAGAGCAGGTCGAAGAACAGGTCTTCGGTCAGCAGGTTCTTTTCGATGCCGTCTTCAATGTCGCTCAGGCAGTAGGCAATGTCGTCGGCAGCTTCCATCAGGTAAACCAAGGGATAGCGCCGGCCTTCGGTAATTCCCAGGGCTTTGACGACACGATGGTAAGCCTCGGCATCCGAGACAAAATAACCCGCTTTGCGGCTGTAGGCAGGCGTCGCCATGCCGGCACGGCCCATTTCGGCGAATTCCCGCTTCTGGGCGGATGAATACGGATATTTGATGGAGGCCGCCATTTGGCTGGCTGTCAGGTTCAGCCCGCATCCATCTTTGCTTTGTGTGCGGCTGACGATACGGAACCCTTGGGGATTGCCATCAAACAGGTAGAAATCGTCCAGCCAGTTGCCGATATCGTCGATATTCACCAGCTTGCGCAAAATGGCTTCGCCATTCTCGCGGAACCAGTCGGAGATGGCCGCTTCGCCCAGATGGCCGAAGGGCGGGTTGCCGATGTCGTGAATCAGACAGGCGTTTTCCACCAGGCTGACAAAGCTGGCGCAGTAGGCGTAATCAAAATGCTCATCCAGCAGCTGCTTTTCGCGCGCTTTGGTCAGCACGGCTTGTGCCAGATAACGACCGACAATGCTGACTTCCAGTGTGTGGGTCAGCCGGCTGCGCACGGCCGCATTGGTTTCGAGCGGGAAGACCTGGGCTTTTTGCTGCATACGCCGCAAGGCGCTGGAGTAGACAATGCGGCCCCGGTCGCTTTCGATTTCCTGATGTGTGTTGCGACCCTTCACCGGATCTTCACACAAGCGGCTGCCGAGTATGGTTTTGACGTAAAACTGTTGAAACTGTGATGCCATGTATTCTTCCTTGTGCAGAGGGTAGCCGGCTTCCCATTTTTCAGACGCGGGCCCGCACTTAGCTGATGCGTCAGGGCGGTTTCAGACTGGCGGAGTCTTGGCGGGATTGCGTACAGGAGGCGGGTAGTGGGTTTACCCGATGAAGGGGGCGGAAGCCGCCGGCTACTTGTTTTTAATTAGCGCTACGAATAGCTTAAGCCTATTTGAGCCAGCAAAAAAGGCCATCCATGAAAACCCTGCTGTTTCTAATGCTCGTGGTCGGCAGTGCCCTGGTCCATGCGGAGGATCTGGCGGGCAGCAACCCGACCGGGGCTGAACGGGTCTGTACCCTGAGTAGTGGCGCCCAGACAGAGCTTGGATTCGCTGATGCGATCAAGCAATGCAAGCGGGGGGATATTCTGGACATGAGCTGGCTTTCCAACCAGCAGGCAATGCAGGTGTGCGATTTCACCAAGGCTGTGGTTTATCACCCGACCAAGGGGACGCTGATAGCGTGTGTCTATACTGGCGCCCGGCGGCCGGTGATCAAACCTGGATTGCAGTAAGGCGCAGGCGGCTGGTCACGGTGCAACACCCCGTGACGCAGCCTTGCAAGGTGTCTATCGACCATAGACGGCGGTCAGCACCGTTTTCTTGATCAGATTCTGGTGAAGAAAATAACCCAGCATCGCTGCTGGCGTGTTCTCGTCGAGCGGCAACTTGTCGGTCTTCAGTGCATAAACCGTGAACTGATAGCGATGGGGCTTATCGCCGACGGGTGGGCAAGGGCCACCAAAGCCGGGTTTGCCGTAATCGACCCGACTTTGAATGCTACCGGCGGGGGCCAGCTTGGCTTGTAGATTGCCGGCATCTTTGGCCAAGGTGCTGACATTGGCGGGGATATTGAAAATCGCCCAGTGCCACCAGCCACTACCGGTCGGTGCGTCCGGGTCGTATACCGTGACGGCAAAGCTCTTGGTTTCGGCCGGTGCACCTTGCCAGGTCAGGGCGGGGGAGATATTGCCACCCTGGCAACCAAATCCATTGAATACCTGTTCATCGGCAATGCGCCCACCCTCTTTCAATTGCGGGCTGCTCACGGTGAAGCCATCGGCCATCGCGACCGAAGCAGATAACAAGCCGGTCATTGCCAGCCAAGCGGTGCGCTGTTTCAGAAATGTTCTCATTGCATGGTCTCCATTCATTCGATACCCGCCGGGGCGAGCGACGAAACCATCATGCCCGACTACGACATGGCTACCTGTTCGGTAACCGCCAAAATCTGTTCGCTTTCGCTCACCGATGCACGAAATTCGGATGGTGGCAGGCCAAAGCGTTTACGGAAGTTGCTGGTAAAGCGCGAAACCGACTGGTATCCGCAGTCGTAGGCAATCTGATAGACCGGTACCGAAGTTTGTAATAGCTGCGCCAAAGCCGAGCTCAGGCGTAGCTCATATAGCAAGTCGCGAAAGCCTACGCCTTCTGCATGCAGTCTGCGTCGCAAGCTACTTTCACTGGTGGCGAGCCGGTGGCAGACCTCGGCCAGCTGCCATTCACGCCCCAAATCGGCGGCAAGCACGGCTTGTACTTTCTGGCTCCAGCTTTCCTGATTCAGCGAATACGACAGCAGGCGGGCATCCTGCTCCGCCAATACCAGCAGGACTTCGATCAGGCGATGTGCCTGTATCCGTGGTTCAGCGGGGGAGGCAAGGTAATGCTTGAGCGAGGCCAGCAGTACCTCGTCGCAAGTAAATTTCAGTACACCGACGTCAGTGTGTTGTCCGATCTGCGCAAAGTCGTGGATTTTGCGCAATCGCTCAAGCTGTAGATGGGTGAACGGGATGATCAGAGCCCGATATTGACGGCCGTCTACATCCCGTTCATTGCATAGATTGAAGCTGCCGGGGGCCGGTATCGCCAATGCAGCCCCCGCTTCGCATGTGACTTTGCCAGGGGTGTCGAAGATCACCTTGCGCCCGGATAACACCACCACAATGCAGTGCTCATAAAATGGCACATGGCTGATGTGTACAGTGTTGGCGCAGGAAATCAGGCCCAGATGCTTGAGCGGCGATTTACCATGGCTGGCCGGCTGGGTCTGTAGCGAATCAATGAGTGCGATGAGATCGTTCATGGTCACACCTTACGTCAGCATGACCACAAATTGAAGAGAGCTCCGCCAGTGGGAGGAGCAGACATGGGCCCATGCCGAGACTGATCCGACTAAACGCGGGCGGCGCCGCCCGTGCCGCGAATGCCAACAGAGCCTAGCTCAGCCTTTGCCGGCTGTGTCTTGGCAGTTTGGCCATCAGATACGCCTGCTGATCGGCCAGCACATTCCGGCCACTCAACAGGAAGTGCTCGAATCGGCAAGGGGTATAGGGCACATAAATCAGCGGCCGGAACGTTTCGACCAGCTTCGAGCCTTTCTCCTGATTGCAGTCACGACAGGCCGTTACGCAGTTGGTCCAGCTGTCGAGCCCGCCCCGGCTACGTGGCATGACGTGGTCCCGGGTCAGCAATCTCTGCGGAAACACTTCAGCACAGTAAGCGCACTGATTGTGGTCGCGCCGGAACAGCAGGTGGTTGTCGTGGCTGCTCAGGGTTAGCGGCGCCCAGATTTGCGAAGCCATGATGTCGCTGCCGGCCGTGGCGATAATCGGCGCAATAGCAATGCGCGAGCGCACGCCGTCGTAATTGGTACCGCCCACAAACGTCAGGCGATCATCACCAAGTTCCCACGCTACCTTGCCTTTCGCATATTGCGTCACGGCTTCTTCCGGAGTCAGCCAGGCATAGGGCCGGCCAGATATGTCGAGCGTAAGAACTTGCTGCATGGTCATGATGATCACCTTCGTCTCATTTGATTTTGGATATAAATTGAAATGTGGCCGCGCTCGATACCGCGCGCGGGATGCGGTCAAATCTTGGTCGGGAGAGGCTTTTTGCCACGGCATCTATCCAGATCCGGCATGGCACAGGCACCGCCGAAGCGGATCCCGGGTACAAAGACAGCGTTGTTGCACCGTGCAGAAACAACAACTTAGTAAGCGCCTTTATTGGTTATAGCGCGAGTACCGTCAGTCTGGAATGAATTTTGAATGTTAGGCTCTGTTGACATTTTGATTTCCGGATCGCGTTTCGTCGGATTTGGGCCTGATGCAAGGCGAAAAGCGCGCCGCTTAGTGGGCTAAGCAAGCGATTTTTAACGCGGCAGCAGGCCCAAATCCGGCGAAACCC
>NZ_JARRAF010000064.1 GCF_030129945.1 Parachitinimonas caeni | reverse complement strand
GTCGATTTTTGGGGCATGGCGTTGTTAGGGTTCGCTTATTTAGCCCGCTAAACCACGCTTACCCTGCCTAGCCCTGCCCCAAAACTCGGCCTGGCGCGACCGGAAACAAAACGTCAACAGAGCCTAGTGGTTGCCAGAGATGCAGCCGTTGTCTACCTGCACCGGCGTTGCCACAGCGGGCGAACCGTTGATCTGGTTGCCAAGCAGGCTCAAGCCACTGCTGGGGTCAAAGTCATGCGAAGTGCCAAACGAGTTGGAACGATAGGCAGGCAGGTTGACGATGGTGCCTTCAGGGCAGGGCGCGAGCTTTTTGGTAATCAGCGAGAACAGGTTGTTGCTGAGCTTGGCATTCTTCATGCCGCCCACCAGTACGCCGGTGTTGACCAGTATAGGAGTTGAGCCTGTGCGGTTATTGCTGAATTCAACCCCGCTGGCGGTGATGGAGCCCTTGCCGAACCACGGCCGGGTACCGACTGCCAGCATGATGTCGTAGTGAACGGTCGGGGTGCCCAAAATCAGGTTCTGGTCGAATCTGGCGCCATCGAAGGGCGCACGATTCTTCTTTGAGCATTCCACCGCATGGTTAATCGCCTCCAGACTGCCGGGCGCAATCGGAGTGAGCTGGCACTGATTCAGCGCGTCAGTCGCCAGTGCGCCATAGGCTGAGTTACCCGCATTCAGCACGGTGTTGTTGTAGATCTTGCTGTCCTGCACTGCTGCAGCAGTGCTGGCTATGCCACTAACCAGATCGGTTTCCGGGTTGCGGAACAGAATGATGCCGACATCGGTGGCATCGACTACGCTGTTGTACGCGATTTCGGTATTACCACAGGCGACGCTGATGCCGTCCGTCCAGTTGCTGGTCGAGTTGTTGTTCGGGATGGTGGCTGGAAAGTGGCCGCTTCCAAACAGCGTTACCAGATTGCCGATGATCTTGCTGCCCGAGCAGGTGCCGAACTGACCACGGTAATTGGAGGTTACGTACAACGCGCTCCAGGCCGCCGCATCGGTGAGGAAGTTGTTGGCAACGCGGGCATTGGCACCACGCACCTGCACATTGTTCTGCTCGTAGGTCGGATCGTAGGTTTTGCCGTCCTGCTTGGGGGCCAGCACGCTACGCATGCCATCAACCCAAACACCAATCAGCTCGGCCCCTGGGCCGGGCTTGGCGCCAGCAGCGGGCATGGCACCCTGCAGGGCGACCAGCGGGCCTTTGATACTGGCGCCGCTGCGATAGATCCGGGCCATGCGCGGATACTGGTTAGGCGCGAGGTTGCCAGCCGTGGTCAAGGTAACGTTAACCGGGATCAGCAAAGACTCGGCGTCATTCAGCTCAACCAGCGCACCCTGACTCAAAGTCACCGTCTGGCGCTGGCCGGTGCGCTTGGCTTCAGCGCCGGCCTGATCAAGCAGGGTCTGCAGCTGGGCACGCGTTCCACCATTGAATTGCCCGGCAACACCATTGAAGACGCGAATGGGCTGATGATTCTTCTGCATGCCAATCGTGGCATTGCCACCGGTAGTCTGATTACAGATGTTATTGCGGACGTTATCAGCAAATTCGGAAGACTTGAGGATCTCTTCCACAATCAAGGGCCAGTCATGGGTGCGATTGGCAACATCCAGCCAAAACGCGAGGCCGCCTTGATCGGGATCGCGGAACAGCGTGGCACGATACAGGCGCATTAATTTATCGCCGTAATCAGACCCGGTAATGGATTGGAATTCAGTCGACAACATGACGCCGCGCGCAAAGCTCTTGGCAATTTCCGGGCTACAATCATTGGCATCCAGATAGCGGATGGTGTTATCCCAAACGGTTTGCTCCGGCGCCCGGCCCAAACCATCGGTATATAACCTTGCCGAAAATTGGCTGATGCCCGCTGGAATGGCTGCGGCAAAAGCAGCTGATGTACATAGCGAGATAAGCGATAAAGATAAGGCGAGCTTCTTCATAATGAATGATGGTTACCCAGTATTGATTGGAATGTGTTTGATGTGCTGCAAAGTATTAATTGCAGAGAGGTATTTTATCAAACACTAATGGAGTTTGGATAAGATCCTGCGAGTATTCTTTACTATTCACATGATTGTTCTGAATTGTGAAAATCTGTTTTCTATTTAAAAGAACAATTTATTTTCGGGGGAAACGGTGCGATCTATTCGCAGTTTTCTACAGAAATGGTCTTGGGGGTCTCAATGTAACGCTCTGGCTCCCAGCAGTGATGATGCATGTCTACAAACCATGATATTCCAAGGTTGGCCAGCATAAGAAGCCCAACAGGTATCGCCAAAAGGACTTTAATCCAACGCCGAAGTCTCAGGCTAAAAAAGGCCACTGCGATCAAGACGGCGCTTATCAGGAAGGCGATACGCAAAACTGTGGCGGTAGATCTTTCGGTAAGGGTGTGTGGAAAAAGATTGGCAAACCAGATCGGGCCAGTTAGCCATAATAAAAAGGGGAGGATAAATGCCACAATGATAAAAGTCAGGCAATATAGATTGTGTTTTGGAGGGTGGGGCATTTTCTTGTTCTGAGGAGGTGTTGTTTCAAACGAAATAAATAATGCCAGTCTGAATGATTTGGTAAAGATTCAGGCTGCAGGCTAATTCAAATCGGCGCTGCTGCGTAAATGGGCTGCCATCAGGTCGATAAAGGCCCGCATTTTGGCTGAAGGGCGTCGGCCTTCGCGATGGACGATATGGATG
This sequence comes from Parachitinimonas caeni, assembly GCF_030129945.1. Taxonomy (GTDB): domain Bacteria; phylum Pseudomonadota; class Gammaproteobacteria; order Burkholderiales; family Chitinimonadaceae; genus Parachitinimonas; species Parachitinimonas caeni. The sequence goes on along the minus strand of NZ_JARRAF010000064.1, from coordinate 7,895 downwards.
GGCAGGCGTGGGGGCTCGAATTCGCTGAGAATGATTTTCAACTGCTGGTTGGCTAACTGCTGGGCCACCTGATAGGACAACAGGCGGGTGATGCCGAAGCCGCGTACGGCGGCTTCGAGCGCCGCATCGTTGCTGGTGATGACCAGCCTTGGCCGCACGCGCACCCCCACGGTTTCGCCGTCGCGCTGAAATTTCCATTCTATGGTCGGGCTGACGCCGCTCGCTGCAATGATCTGGTGGCCCAGCAGGTCTTCAGGGGCCAGCGGAAGACCCAGTTTGTCGAGGTATTCGGGCGAGGCACATACCACCCGCCTTACATAGCCGACCCGCAGCGCTTTCATGGTCGAATCGGCCAGCTCGCCAATGCGGATGCCGACGTCCAACCCTTCTTCCAGCAGATTGACCACCCGATCCAGAAACAATGCCGAGACTTCCATTTGCGGATAGCGCTGCAGGTAGTCCACCACTGCGGGCATCACGAACAGTTTGCCGAACAGCACGGGCGCGGTGACGGCCAGATGGCCGCGTGGCTCGGCATTGATGCCGACGGCCGCTTCGTCGGCTTCATCAACTTCCGCAATGATGCGCCGCGCATCCTCAAGGTAACGCTGGCCGGCTTCGGTGACCCGCACATGGCGAGTAGTGCGATTGAGCAGTTTTACCCCCAGCCGTTCTTCCAGCGCGGCCACTGCCCGGGTGACGGCGGGTGGCGACATGCCAAGGCGCCGTGCCCCGCCAGCGAAGCTTTCTGATTCGGCGACGGCGACGAATACGGTCATCAGGTGCAGGCGATCCATGGTTTATTCCACTTGAAGCAACAATCAATTGTCGTCCGCACGGATTCTATTGGCAAGCCGCATGGATAAGAATGCAGGTATTCGCTGACGCCGATCCCACCGATCGACGTAACCCGACCCGACAGGAGTGCCACCATGCCACGCGCCTTTGCCACGATTACCTTCACCGACGGTGTGAAAGCCGCCCAGACCCGCTATGGCAGCCGCGAGGCCAATCGTGGCTTCGAGTTGGCGGATGACCCCCGCGCCGAGCTGACGCCGCGCGAGGCGGAATTCATTCTGGCCCGCGATAGCTTTTATCAGGCCACGGTGGCAGAAAATGGCTGGCCGTATGTGCAACACCGGGGCGGCTCAGCTGGCTTTCTGAAAGTGCTGGATGCCCACACCATCGGCTATGCCGATCTGCGTGGCAATGCGCAATACCTGAGTGTCGGTAATCTGGGCAGCAATGATCGGATCTCGCTGATTTTGATGGACTATCCGAACCGGCGCCGCCTCAAGCTGTGGGGGCGGGTGCGGATTGTGCATGAGCAAGATGAACCCGAGCTGGTGGCGCGGCTGGAAGTGGCCTCCTACCGGGCCAGAGTCGAGCGCGGCATCGTGATCACGGTTGAAGCCTGGGAATGGAATTGCCCGCAGCACATCACCCCACGTTATACCGATGCCGAGATCGAAGCCTTGATGGCGCCGCTACAGGCCGAGAATGCCGCGTTGAAGGCAAAGGCCAGCCAGTCGGCACCCGTATTGCCGACGGCGCCGACCGTGCTGGGCAATGGTCCGCTGGAACTGGTAATCAGCGGAATCCGCCAGCTGAGCCCGCAGGTTCGGGCATTCGAGCTGCGCCATCCTGAGGGAGGCGAGTTGCCCGCCATCACGGCTGGAGCGCATCTGCAAGTGCCGGTGGTTCTGGCCGATGGTCAGGCGGCCATCCGCCACTATTCGATCAGCTCCAATCCCAAACGGCGTGATGCGTATGAAATTGCCGTGTTGCTTGAGGCGCAAGGCAAAGGCGGCTCACGGTTTGCGCACGAACATTTCAGCCTTGGCATGCGCTTGCGCTGTAGTTTGCCGCGCAACGATTTTGCTTTACACGATGATGCGCGACCGGCGGTACTGATTGCCGGCGGCATCGGCATCACCCCGATCAAGGCGATGGCCCTGCAGCGCAAGGCTGCCGGCTTGCCCGTGCAGATTCACTACGCAGGGCGTAGCGAAGGCGATATGGCCTACCGCGACCGCCTGCAACGTGAATTTGGCACCCAACTGAGCCTGTACCCGACGGCAGCGGGTCGGCGGATGAATTTGACATCGCTGCTGGCTGACGCGCCGGCCGATGCTGTGTTTTACATCTGTGGCCCTAACCGGCTGATAGAGGGTGTGGTGGCCGCTGCCACTGAGCTGGGTATCGATCCGGCACGCGTTCGCTTCGAGCGGTTTGCTGCGCCAGCGCATGGCGTCAGCCGCCCTTTCGAAGTCGAGCTGCGCCGTTCACGCAAGGTGATTCAGGTGGCAGCAGCGCAAACGGTGCTGGATGCCGTGCAGAAAGCCGGTGTGGATGCCCTGGCGGATTGTGCTGTGGGCAATTGCGGTACCTGTGCGGTGAAGGTGCTCGAAGGCGAGCCCGAGCATTGCGACAACGCCCTGACCCCCGCTGAGCGTGAACGCGGCAGAAAGATGTGCATCTGCGTATCACGAGCCAAGTCGGAACGGCTGGTCCTCGACCTGTAGGCGCTGTTGACGTTTGTTTTCGGGTCGAATTTTGGGGCATGGCGTCGTTAGGGTTCGCTTGTTTAGCCCGCTAAACCGCACTCATCCTGCCTAGCCTTGCCCCACAACTCGGCCTGGCGCGACCGGAAACAAAACGTCAACAGAGCCTGGCAAGACCCCCTGAAACCCCTTTGCCTTGGCGGTGTTTTTCTGCCGCCAGGGCCCCGTATTGCCCTTTGGTTGGCATGCCGACGATTGGGTGAACAGAGCCGAATCATTTCATTACTTGAACTGGAAAAGATCATGACGACTTCCCATGCAGCCCGCCCCCCCTTGCCACCGTTTACCCGTGAAACAGCCATCCAGAAAGTGCGTATGGCCGAAGATGCCTGGAATAGCCGCGACCCGGCCCGTGTGTCCTTGGCTTACACCACGGATAGCCGTTGGCGCAACCGGACAGATTTTCCGCAGGGCCGCGAGCAGATCGTCGCGTTTCTGACGCGGAAATGGCAACGCGAGCAGGAGTACCGCCTCATCAAGGAATTATGGGCGCACGAAGGCAATCGCATTGCGGTCCGCTTTGCCTACGAGTGGCGTGATGCCGAGGGCAATTGGTATCGCTCGTACGGCAACGAGAATTGGGAATTCGACGAAAACGGCCTGATGCAGCTGCGTTTTGCCAGCATTAACGATCTGGCCATCAACGAAGCCGAGCGCAAGTTTTTCTGGCCGCAGGGGCCTCGGCCAGCAAACCACCCAGGCTTGAGCGAGCTGGGACTGTAAGGATCGATGACTGGGTGCCGGTGGCGACGCCAGGGGCGTTGCCATCCCGCTGCCACAACAGGCGCTTGGTCTGGCTGTGCATGGGATGAACGGCGGTGACATCACCGGGATGGCTGATCTGTGTTGCCCACAGCGGTTGCCGGCACAGCAAGCTTTGGGAAAAGTGCTGTATTTTTATGACGTTAGCGCAGAAAAGAAATTGAATACTTCGTGCTGGTAGAATGGCATCAGGGAATTCCACGATCGGAATACATTCTATTTCGAGTCATATAGTTATTCAGGCTGAAACAGATAGCCTGCACTGCGATATTATGACCGCATGATTATTCAGGCGCTGTTGTGGCTGCTTATTTTTAATTCTGAGGTAAAACCATGAAAAAACTGGCTTTTCTGTTGTTGTCCCTGACGGGTTTGGTGGGCGCCCAATCGGCGAGCTTTGATGCTGCGACCGGCACGCTGGTGATTCCTGAAGTCAGTGTGGGCACGCAGATGTACAACAACGCCAAACTCAGGCTGGAAGCTGATGGCCGCTTTACCTTGGTATCGGTGGAGCAGGGGCAGACGGGCGGCTCGGTCGCGGACACCTGTACTGCCAGCCATATCAATCTGGAGCGTTTCAATCAGCTGCAGAATGGTATATCGCTGGATCAGGCATTGCAGATTATCGGCTGCAAAAACGATTCGACCCTGACGGTGCGGGGCTCGATGCTGAATTCTTATACCTGGGTAGTGGCAAGCAATCGCTCGCTGAAAATAACGGCGATGTTTGATAAAGCCGACAAGAATTTATCCAATAAATACTCGTACGGCTTTTAAATAAATAACGGAAGCGTCGATGTGACAGGAAAGCCAATCGAAAGATTGGCTTTTTTCATTCAGTGGGTGGGTTGATGCGGGGCACAAACCGTCGATACACCCCCCAGCCGAGTAGCAGGCCACTGAGAATGTCCAGCAGCTGATGCTGCTGCACTTTCAGCACCGCCGCGCAGATTGCCAGCAGCCAGAGCAGGCCTGGCAGGCGCCAGCGTGGGCGCAGCCGGCCGATCCAGGCCACGGTCAGGCTGGTATAAGCGATATGTAGCGATGGCCATTGGTTGCTTGGTGTATCGAATTGCCACAGTAGCTGAAATGGCAGCTGCCAGAAGTCAGCGGGGGCCTGGCGTGCGTGCGGGCTCAGTGACGGACACAGCAAGAAGATCAGGCCTGCCCCGCAGCAGACCCACGTCATGGCCTGCTCGTATGCGCCAAAAGTGGCGCGCGGCAGCAGTAGGGCTGGCAGGCTTAGCAGCAGGTAGATCGACAGATAAACCGGTAGCCAGTGCGGTTGTAAGTCGCTCAGGGGTTCGCCCGGCAGAAGCCAGACGCTGGCCCGCTGGCCAGTCAGCGTCGCGCTGCCGAAGTAGACCAGTCCGAACAGCAGAATCTGTCGTAAGGCGCGCAGGCTGTATTCAAGGGGCGCCGGCAGTTGTGTCATGGCCGCGCCTGTATCGGGATGATGATGGGGGTGTCTTCGGCAGGCGCCAGATGCTGGGCCAGATCGGCCGCGAGGCGGCGATCCACCCAATTCCAGCCCAGATCGAGTAATCCCGCCGCCCAGGTATGGGTGCTGATGGCCTCGCGCTGAAAGGCCAGCAGGTCGGCCCGCTGGCTGGCGTGGTAGTCGAGCATGCCAGGGTAGAACAACGCGGCATTCAGCGAAATCCCGGCCTGCATGATCTGGCGATGCAGGGCCCGAGCATGGCCGACGGCTTCGCGGCAATCCATGCTGCGATGCGCCCAGTAGGGCGCGGTGGTTCTCCGGTCGTCGCTGGTGCGCAGGCCGAAGCGGGCGCGATTGAACGGGCTGAGCACCGGCACATCGGCAATGCGGGTGCTGAAAGTTGCCAGAAAATAGAAGTCCGGCCGGGTCTCGGCCAGCAATGCGTAGGTTTGCTGCAGGGTGTCGGCTGTTTCACCGGGGTAACCGACGATCAGCGAGACAACACTGGTCAGGCCCAGCTCGCGGCAGTTGTCCAGCGCCTGCCGGTTGGCGGCAACCGTGCAGCGTTTGTTCATATTGTCGAGCTGGCTTTGTACGCCAGACTCGATGCCGATCTGCACCTGATGCGCGCCTGCCGCCTGCATCAGCTGGACAATGTGGCGATCCGCCAGATCATCGGCACGGGCGTAGCAGATCCAGCGCATGCCGACATTGCGGCGGATCAGAGCTTCACAGAAGGCCGTCAGACGGCGGCGGGGCAGGGTGAAGAGGGAGTCGAGGCAGGTCACGAATTCCACGCCGAGTTGCTCGCGCAGCCGCTGCCAGTCGTCGGCCATCCGTTCGGCGCTCTTGTAGCGAAAGCGTTCATCTTCAAACAGATAAGGGTAGTTGCAGAAGCTGCAGCGATAGGGGCAGCCGCGCACGCTTTCGTAATACACCATGCGCAGCGGCCGCCCGGCCAGTCGCCAGTCGGCTTCGGGCAGGGCATCCAGGCTGCGGCCGGCTGGCAGACCGGAGAACAGTAGTTTGGTACGCCCACGCTGTTGTAGCCGCCCGCCCAACGGCGGGACAAGCTGGGTGAAACCGGAACGGATGTAGTCAGCAAGGGCGGGGATCAGGTACTCGCCATAGCCAATGGCCAGGGTGTCCACGCCGTCGAGATCCTGCCAGTCCGGATGCAGGCTACCCAGCAGGGCGCCGCCGAGGATGATCGGCTTGCCGCTTGGCCGCAGGCGTTGCACGACGACCTCCACTTCGGCCAGATCACGCAACAGGGTGGTTGAGGCAAAGATCGCGGTGCAGTCCACCAGCTTGGCGGCGGCTTGCTTGGGCTGGCTGAACAGGTCGGCATAGCTGAGGGTATCGAACGCCAGCCCCGATTGCTGCAGCAAGGTTGCGAGCAGGACTTCCGTCAGCTCCGGCGTGTGCAGATTGTCACTCTGTGCAAAAAATGCCTCGACAGTGGGTTTCCAGCTGGCATGTCGCGCCAGCCGTCTGGCCAGCCGGGCGCGGACCAAGGGTTCCCCAATCGCCAGCTTGATCGCCAGATCAAGCCAGGCATGCTCGGACGAGCGCCACTGCAGCAACTGCTTATATAAGGCGTGACCAAACGAGCTGTCCTTTTCCGAGATCAACCCGCCGGTGATGATCATGACCTTGAACCTGGTCATCACTGCCGCACCAGCATCGGGCCGCAGGCCGGCGCCATCAAAACCATCACCCGACGTGGCGCCAGAGATTGGCCGATGACCGCCAGATCAGGCTCGCGCAACAGATGGGTGGCCCATTGCACCATCTGTTCCAGGGCAAATGGCATGCCGATGCACAGGCGATGGCCTAGACCAAACGGAAAGTACTCGGTGAAATGAGGGGCCGAGCCGAGGAAGCGTTCGGGGCGGAACGTGTCGGGCTCGGGAAACGCGTCAGGATGGCGTTGCGCCAGATAGATGCACGGAAACACATGCTGGCCGGCCGCGATAGGCTGTCCTGCCACCTGCGTGGCCTGACGGGCAGTACGGGTCAGGTGAACGACAGGAGGCGTCAGGCGCAGGCTTTCCTGCACCGTGGCGCGCAGATACTCGCCAGCTTGGCCGGCCAGGGCTTCTTCCCGCGCCCTTTGCAGTGCGTCGGGATGCTGCCACAGCCAGAGCGCCCACCAGGCGAGGCCAACGGCGCTTGTGTCATGGCCGAATAACAGCAGCGAAATCACTTCCGACAGCATTGCCGCCTCATTGATCTGCGGCGGGCAGCTCGCCTTCAGCTCGGCCAGGATGCTGCCGGGTAGGGGAGCCTGCCAGCGCTGACGGATGGCCTCCAGCAATTCGGCCCGCCGCCGCACAAAGCGGCCCCAGGGGCTGCGCTCCCCCAAATCCTGCTGCAAGGGTTTGATGAACAGCAGTAACGGGCTGCGGAATGACTGCATGAAGTGTTCGATTTGTAGACACCACTTTTCCACCTCGGCGGCGGGCAGCTCGCCAAACAGACAGCGCACGATCACCTGCAAACTGATCTGCTTGGCCCAAAGCCGCAGATTGACGGGCTGGCCCGGCTTCAACGCGGCCAGTGCCTGCTCCAGCACCCTGGCCTGCAAACTGGCAAATCGTTGTGGATTGGCATGAAAAAACGGCGGCAACAGCCAGCGACGATGTAGCGCGTGTTCGGCGCCTTCCAGTGCCAGCAGGGAGTGCTCGCCGATGACCGGTCGCAAGGCGCGTGTGCCGCGTCCTCCCAGCAGATCGGGGTTGCGCACAATCTCGCCGATCTGTGTTGGCTCGCCAGTGACCCAGACCTGCCCCATGCCGGGCAGCCCCAGCATGAACTGAAAGCGCCCCGCTGCGCGATGCCGATCCAGCACGGCATACGGGTTGCGGAACCATCGGGCTGCAGTCAGCAAGGCGTTTCTCCTCAGATGGGGGTCGGCGCAGCAGCCGGCAACGTCAGATTGAACAACGCCGCCAATTGTTGATTGAGGTGCGCGAAAAGCCTGGGACTTAGGCTCTGTTGACGTTTTGTTTCCGGTCGCGCCGGGCCGAGTTTTGGGGCAGGGCGAGGCAGGGTGAGTGCAGTTTAGCGAGCTAAATAAGCGAACGCTAACGACGCCATGCCCCAAAAATCGACCCGGCCCGGAG
>NZ_JARRAF010000063.1 GCF_030129945.1 Parachitinimonas caeni | reverse complement strand
TTCAAAGCCTGCTGGCGACCGCTAAACTCAACGGCCTCGAACCCCTGGCCTGGCTGACCGCCACCCTTGAACGTCTCCCCACCTGGCCTAATGGCCGCATTGATGAACTACTCCCCCTGAATTCAACGACCGCTAGCTGATTCGAAACCCAGCCGCAAGGTGGGATGGTCGGACGGTTACATTCATGATAAAGTGTGCTGTTATGGAAGCGCACCCCCCCTCCGGAAAATGATAAATCGGACCCCCATATTGCACCGGAAATTTTCGGGTTTGGCAATTCATGGCAAAGATGCCAATTAATGGTGGCCTCTTCGCTGCAATATAAATCGCCTCGATAGGTGGCTATCCAGATTTTTCCATCTGCGCTCCCTAAGCCCGTGACCATGTTCTCTGGAAAAAACGCGTATTCAATTCTTGCATAGGCATTTTCACCCGCAAGCATAGTTAGCGCAGCCCAGAACACTGTTATCGACGTTTTGAATCTCATATCGTCCTCGCTGAATTGGTTTTAGCTTTGGTTAATTCATTATTTAATCGCCACAACTGCTTGTCGCAGCTCTTGATAAGGGGTTCCCATGCATTTTCTGCGGGAACCCCATGTTCACAAGCTTATTGATCCTCCCACCAGGTCTTACCCAGTTCCCGCAGCAGGGCATCGTGTATCGCCTGGTCCATTTGCTTGAGCCGATCCGCAAAATAGTCGGTAGTGCCCAGGTTGATTACCAATGCTGGCTGGTCCCGATCTGCCGTCTGTTGCCAATGCCGTACAGCAAACCGAGTGGCTTCTTTCGGCTCTGGGGAGGCGGTGAATGCCACCAGACCATTCCTCGCCAAAGGCACCGGGTCTACCTGCAAGGTCAAGGTCTGACTTACCGTGGCCCGATGGCCGTTGCTGGCCTCGATAGCGGTTGCCACCACACTCAACTCCAGCTTGCCGCTGAACTGAATGGGCGGTGTCAGCGCCAGGGTGCTGAGGTTCCAGCCGGTGAGGTCGGCAACAGTGTTATTGGCGCTGGCCGTGAAGCTGCGACGGCCATCGCTGATCACCGTGCCCACCGGCAAGCCCCCCAGTGTCAGCTGCAGGCTTTCCGAGCCGTCGGTGTCGGTCAGCTGGGCGTCAATGGCTTGCAGGCGGATCGCGCTGCCGGCCTTGCCTTGGTTCAGCGTCACCGTTTCGGTCAGGGCTAGATCGTCCAGCATGCTGCCACGACCGCCGCTGTCGCGCTGGCGCGCTTCGGTGACGATGCGCAGCGTCTGCGGCCCGCCCTTGCCGGTGAAGCCGATGCGGATGCTCTGCCAGCTCAGCGCCGTAGCGCTGCTGCCGGGCTCCAGCGTGCTCAGACGCTGGCCGTCCACATACACGCCGATCCGGGTGTAGGCGCCGCTGTAGCCCAGACGGCCGGCCAGATCGAAGCTCAGCCGGTAATCGGCACCCGCAATCGTGTCGATCTGCCGCTCGATGCCCAAGGTCTGCGTTTGCGTGCCGCCGGCGTCGTTCAGTTCCAGCCAGTTCTGGCCCTTGCCGGTCTGCGCGTTCACGCTGATGGGCTGGTTGCGGGCATTACTCATGCTGTCGCCGCTGCTCCAGATCTCGAAACCGTTTTTGCCCCCGGCTTGCACATCGCCGGTGGTAACCAGGGTCCAGCCTTCGAACACGCTATCGTTGATCACGGTCGAACTGCGATCAGGGTTGGGGGCGCTCTCCCAGCTGGTGCGGAACCGCTCACGCTGACCGCTGCGACCGGTAAGCTGCAGGGTCGGCGCATCGGCCACGGCCTGGGTGCAGCTACGTCTCTGCACGGAAACTGATGAAACTCAATAATTTAGCGAGCCTTACTCGGCAAAAATTTTGGGTACACATTCAGTATTTTATTGTCGAGGATTTTTTCCCATTTACGCTCATCTTTCATCCATTTAAATAGATATTTTTGATTGGTGCATATGTATATTTCTCCCGACTTTGAAAGATGAATAATGGATAAGCTGATTCTTGGCTGTGAAGAGGGTAAGGGTAGTTGCTTGCAATTTCTTGCTGCACTGTTGCATAGAAAAATCCCATTTTTTTTGTCGTTATACCAGATGCTATGTGTGTTATTAACCCCTTCAAGATACCAATTCTGCTTTTCGTTGCTAATATTTCCAGGAAGTGATTTTGGCCAAATTTCAACTGGAACTTTTCTGGTGGATTTATTGTAAAAATCAAAAAAAATCGATTTATTATTTGGAGCTTCAGCATCTTCTGTCTCAATACCAATAAACATTGATTTTTCATTTGAAAAAATATCATCTTGATAGACGGATATTCTTCCCGTGTATTCAAATGAAAAATTCGCAACCGCATTTGGTTTTTTAAGCTCAAGCGAGAAAAATTGGCAGGTGTCTGTGCCGAGCTCATTTCGTTTTGTGATTTTTCCAGGAGATTGGGTCAACCTTCCGCCTCGAGGTTGGCCCGTAATGACATTGTGTCCAAAGTAAAGCGTATCTTTATGCGCTCCCAGGGCGCAGAGTTCTCCCACCGATTCGGTTCCCGGTACACGTTGAGGGGCTTCCCGACTTCCTAATTTATGCACATAAACTCCTAGAGGAAACCCTTCATTGGTAAATTGAAAGTACAAATCCCCATTCTGGCTGACGGTGCCAAATATTTTGCTCTGCTTGACTTGTGTTTCTCGCCAGGTTACTCCCGAGTTTCTGGATTCCCACATTGCTCTATTTTCATAAACTCCCGCAACTCGGTACACTACATTTCCGTGGCCGGTTATGATGTCGCCCCAGGCAACATAGTCATCCATTTTTTTTGCCTGCTCTTTGCTGACTACCTGGTGACATAACTGCCAGGCAATTTGGTGTTTATCTGTGCAATATAAATCGCCATTAAGCGTCACTACCAGAATTTTCTTGCCAGAAATCGCCATGGTGATAATTTCGTTGCCTCGGCTGGGCATTCTTACTAATTTTGCTTCGCAAAAGAGGGATAAGGGTATTGTGCAGATAGCCGCCATCAGTGGTGCCAATTTAAAAGCCCGCATCATTTTTCCTTTTATTTAAATAAATGTCCGTAGAAGTGCAGACTTGCTGTGTTTGCAACAAGTCTGCTTTTTCGTTCTTTTTAAACAAGTTCCCGTTATTGGTTTTCTCGCTTTTGGGACGATAGCTCTCGCAACAGCGTGTCCAGAATCATCTTGTCCAGCTGTTTGAAGCGCTGTTCCAGATGCGCAGAGACGTCTATGGATCGCTGCAGACTGGTTTGGCCGTGAGGCATTTCATTCTGCCAGTGACCCATCCACACCCTCTGCGGTGTGCTGCTTGGGGGCGCAGAGGCCACACTCACCAGCGGGTTCATTGCCAGCGGTGCCGGCAAAACCAACAAGGTCAAGGTCTGGCTGAGGCTGGCGGTTTGGCCGGTCTGGCTTTCGATGGCGGTGGCGATCAGTTCCAGCGGCAGTTCACCCCGGTAGCTAAGCGGGGGCGTGATCGCCAGCCGGTCGAGCTGCCAGCCCGCGAGTTTGACCCGCTCGCGTGGCACGGTCACCGTGTGGCTATGGCTGCCGTCGCTTACCCGGCTGCCTACGGGCAGGCCCAGCAGTTCGAGGTGGCTGGTTTCCGAGCCGTCGGCATCGCCGGTGCCCAGCTCAATCGGCAGCAGGCGGATCGGGCTGCCCGAGCGGCCTTCGTTGTAAACAAAGCTTTCGCTCAGGCTCAGATCGTCCAGCATCATGCCGCGCCCGGCCGGGTCGCGACTCTGGGCTTCGGTCACAATCCGCAAGGTCTGCCGGCCGCCTTTGCCCAGGAATAGCGCACTGTCGGTCTGCCAGGTGAGCTTGGACGGCACGCTACTTTGGGTGAAGCTGGCGATACGCTGCTCATCCACATACACGCCGATGGCGGTGTAGGCGGCGCCGAAGCCTGGCCGGCCTGCCAGATCCAGACTCAACCGGTAATGGGCACCGGCTACGGTGTCGATCTGCCGTTCAATCCCCAAGGTCTGCGTCTGCGTGCCCGCCGCGTCATTCAGCTCCAGCCAGTTCTGGCCGTTGCCGGCCATTGCGGTGACGGTAACCGGCTGATTGCGCTGATTACTCATGCTGTCGCCACTGCTCCAGACCTCGAAGCCGTTTTTGCCCCCAGCTTGCACATCGCCCGTAGTGACCAGGGTCCAGCCTTCGAACAAGCTATCGCTGATCACGGTCGAGCTGCGATCAGGGTTGGGGGCGCTCTCCCAGCTGGTGCGGAACAGCTCACGCGGCTGAACGGTGCCGAACTTGAACACCGGTGCATCGACCACCGCTTGGATGTTCAGCTTTAACACCGCCTCGGCCGAATCGAGCTGGCCATCGTTGAGGATAAAGCGGATGGCGTCTTCGCCCGCATAGTTGGCAGTTGGCGTGTAGAGCCAGCTGCCATCAGCCTGAGCGGTGAGCGTGCCGTGTTGCGGTTGGGCGGTGATACGGCCCGTCAAGACATCCGACTCGGCATCGCTGCCGAATTGGCGCAGGTCAATCCGCACACTGCCATCTTCCAGCAGGCTGAGTACGCCATCGCGCGCGGTCGGGGCGGTGTTGGCGGGCAGCACGGTGAGCGTGACAGTGACTGGCGCCGAGTCGGCCTGACCGTCGTTAAGGTAATAGGTGAACTGGTCGGGGCCACTGTAACGCCGGTCGGCGATATAGCTCCAGCTGCCATCGGCATGGCGCGATACCTGGCCATGCGCTGGGCCGGTGTTGAGGTGGGCGCTCAGGCTATCGCCATCCACATCCTTGGCCCCGGTCAGCGGGTGGAAGATAAACGACTGGCCAGCCACCACGCTGCCCTGGCTATCGACGCCCAGCGGCGCATCGTTTACCGGGCGCACGGTGAGCGTGATGGTTGCCACATTCGAAGTACTGCCATCGGCCGTGTAGCGATACTGGATCGTCTCAGTGCCCGACCAATTGGCGGCTGGCTGATAACGCAAACTGCCATCGCCATTCACCACCACGCTGCCCTGTGCGGGCTGGCTGACGAGCTCGATCCGGGCCGAAGCATCTGCGCCCAGATCGTTGACGAGGGGTCTCAACTCCAACGCGCTGTCCTCGTCGAGGCTGGCCGTGTCGTCAAACGCCAGCACGTTTTGCACCAACTGAATATCCCGAATCGCCACATGGCTCTGCTCGCTGCCAAAGCCGATCAAGTCAAACGACAGCAGGGCAGGGGTGCCGGCCAGGTCACCGCCGACCCCGTGCTTGAGATCGATAAAGTAAGTGACGGTGCCATCGCCATTCAGCTGTTTGCGCACGCCAGATGCCAGTTTCTCGGCACCACCGGTCTGGATATTGAGCAGCGCATCGCTATTGGCCATGCCGGTGCTGCCGACCAGCGAGGCGCCGGTGTTGGCGTTGAGCAGGGCGACTTGGAAGGCGTCAGACGGGCCGCTGCTATTGGCGATCAGGGCTTGGTCAGCCACCGTGAAGCGCAAGTAGCGGTCTTGCGGCTTGCTGGTGAACGAATGCACGAGGCGGGAGCTACCCGACTCTTGCAAATCAGTGCTTGGTGGCAAACCTCCCAGCATTGGTTGAAGCGTGCTGTGGGCGGTAACGACGGCTGGAGATGCCAACGGTAAACCGACACGCGCCAAACCGGACGGGTCTTCAATCTGCAACGTGGTGTTGCCCGAGTTGATGCTGACCAGCTTGGAAGGCCCGGAATGCCGCAGGTCGTAATTCTCTTTGATCTTCTTGACCTCGCTTACCAGATTGCCCACGTCCTTTAAGGCTGGATTGAACATCGGGTCTTTCAAACCAAAGGACAGCATCGACCGTTGCGACGGATTACGCATATTCAGATCGACACGCTCCGAATCTTGCGCCGTCATGAAGTTTGGCTTTCCAAAAATAGGGGTCTGATTGGCATCGGCCCCATATTCATCTGGCAGGCCAAGCAAATGTCCTAGCTCATGTACATAGACGCGGGAAAGTCTTTGCCCAAATTCGGAATATGGATCCTTTATTTTGTATTTGTATACGTCCACATCCTCTGAAATAGATCTAAGTTCCGCCCCAATGCCTATCGTCTCAATTCCATGTCCTTTCTGGGCCTCATCGCCTTGAAATGCCTGCGTCAACATATATAGCTGCGCACTGGCGCTGAGCTTTTTGTTGTTGATTGGCAAGCCATTGAAATCCAGATTCAACCATGCCTCCCCCAAATCACCCAATACATCATCAGAGTAGGTGGCTTCCATAATCCGCTTGCTAAGATCGACTGCTGGCCCATTTCTGACTATTTTCAGGCTCACATATTGCCGGCCTGAATGGCCGTGTGGTTTGGCAAAATCAGCACAGAATTTCTCGACTTCCGAAACAATCATGTTTTCAAATGCCAGCCACTTGCTGTTGGATATCTGGCCATTTGCAAAGCCAAACTTAGTCTGCATGTCTATCAAGGTTTTGGTAGAGTCTTGTAAATCTTTCCATCTTTTATGCCTAACCTTATTGGGGTCATTCGGATCATTCGGGTTAGGGCGTTTTGGCTCAGGTATCCTCTTGTTAATGGCCACAAAGGCTGCCGTCAAAGCAGCGCGTGCTTTCGCCATATTCAGGTTCAAGGTCACCGGCGGCACGGTTTGTGCTGCCAGATAAACACTGGTCAAGACTTTTCCGTCTTCTACAATATCGAGCACATCAATATCGGCAACAGCATCTTTGTCCTCGCGGGCCCAATACTGCACGGTTGTCGTCCGGTCTTTTTCGTTCCAGCTGTTTTCTACCACTTTGAAATATTTGCCATTTCGGGCAACCAGCGTAAGCCCGGCAGGGTTATAGATTTTTTTCTCCCTAATTGCACCGACTACAGTGTCCGAGAAATATAGCGTGCGGTCGTTCGGGTCTGCATCGCCCAAATCGGCCACATAGACCATCTTGTATGAATTGGAAACCGGCCCGGTCAAATTGCCCTTGCTATCAATCGCCTGGGTTTTTACCAAGGCTTTATCCACGATGGCATCTGCAGTGGTGAATTTCTGTACCTGCTGAATATCCAGCTTACTGAATACCGGTAGTTTGAAAACTTCGCCCGGTTTCAATTCAACCGACTTCTCCACCACCAGATCTTTGCCTTTGCCGGCAAGCAATGCTTTGTTGCCGAGTGATAGGGCATCGCTCTGCTCTGGTTTGCCTTTCCATAAAAAGCTATTGGACTCGACCGAAATCTGGAAGCGAGTGGGCTGACCCGTGTAGTTCCTCCAGCTCAAGGTGTGTTGATCCGCTTTCTCCGGCTCGATCTTGTCAGCCCAAGCCCTCATGCTGCTGACTCCCGGACTGGCAGGCAGGTTGCTATGGGGTAGCACGGTGGTCTTGTCCGCCAGATGTTCCACTTTGGGAATCGCCGGCGTCAGCACGAATGGGTTTCCTGGCGCATACGGCGAAAACACCACTACCCCATCATGCGCCATCCCACTGCTGTCGGTGACTTCCACGCCCGGTTTGAAGATGCCCATTCCGAACACCCGCCCAAACACCTGATTCGCGGCTGGGCCGTTGTAGCGGGCCGGTAGCAGGTCGGGGCGGGGGGCGGAGTGGATGCCGCCCGTCGGTTGGCGGTCAAGCGGAATCGCGTAGCGGCGCGGGTGGGCCTTGGCCTCGATGGCGGCGTTCAGCAGCTTGGCTATGTCCCAGCCGAACACCGCATCAGCCGGGCCGGTGGCGGGGTTGGTCAGGCTCGGTTCGTAGATAAAGCCGGTGGCGTAGAGCCGGCCGTCGCCGCTCAGGCTCAGCTGGTTGAGCGCAGTGCCGGGGATCGGTGTGGTGGCGCCCAGGTATTCCGGGCCACCGTTCTTGCCCAGCGGGTCGCGGATCACCCCGATCTTGCCGCCGATCTGGTTGCCCACGTCGGTGCCGTACAGCACATGCGGGTCGTTCACGCTGAAGTGGTAGTCGGCCACCAGCGCATACTCTTCGCCCTGGTAGGCCACCATCACACTGCCTTGCGCGCGCTGGATGTTGAGCTGGTGTTGCCGGTCGTACCATTCCGGGTCGGTGCGCAGCGGGGTGAGGGCGGTGCCCTTGGCGGTGCCGAGCTGGCCCGGTCGGCCCTGGTCGTCCAGGTCCCAATGCACGCCGGCCAGACCGAAGTTGCGGTCGAGCGCGCTGGAGAGCAGGAAGTCGGCGCCACTCAGACCTTCGCTCAGGTTGACCGGGGCCTTGCCGCCGGTGCCCCCGCTACCGCTCTGGCTGTCGGCATGGGTGTAGCGGTCGAGCTTGTGCCAGGCCGTGCCGGGTATCCGGCCGTCAGCCCCCACCTGCTGCAGATCGACCACATAGACGTTGCCGGGCTGGCGCCAGGCTTCGTCGTCGAGGCCGGCCCAGGTATTGGGGGCCGAGAGTTGCGAAGCCGTCAGCGCCAGATAGCGGCCGCTGCTGATCGCCATATCCTGATAACCGAAGCGCGCTTCGACCGGCAGGCTCAGGTCCTGGCTGGTGCGCAGATAGCCAGCCGCACCGGGGCGGATGTTCAGGCGCAGCAGACGGCCGCCTTGCGGGTTGTTACGACTGCCTTCGGTGTAATACAGCCAGTCGCCTTGTACCCCCAGGCTGCTCAGCTCACTGCCCAGTCCGGCCGGAATATGGGTATAAACCACGGCCTGCGCCATCAGGTCGATGACGTAGATCCGCTTCTGGCCGGCGACGAAGGCGAGCGTGCCGTCTTCGCTGAACGCCACGGCGTCGGCCTTGCCGCTATTGAGTTGCAGCGGCTGGCCTTTCTCATCCTTGACCAGACTGCGCACCAAGCTGAGCCCCTCGGCGGTGGGCCGGAACAGGTGCAGCTGGTTTTCCTGGGTTTTCCAGTGGCGGCTGGCGATGACGGCGGCGGGCTGGTTGGGTTGCCACAGCTCGACCGCCTCGCCACTTAAGCGCTGGCTGGCCGAGGGCTTCTGACCAAAGCCGGGGGTGAGGGCTATCCGTTCCACCCAGCCGATGTGCTGCGACAGCGACAGGCCGGCCGGTAGCTGCGCCACCCACTGTTTGTCCTGATTCAGCTTCAGCTCGACTGCTTGCCAGCTCAGGCCCCGGTCGTCCACCCGTTGCGTGGGTGCCGCCAAGGCATCGGCCCGAGGCTTGAGCCATAGTTTGAGCTGGTATTGGTTGCTGTTGCTGCCTTCTGGCAGGAAGTGGCTGCCCTGCAACCGGATCTGACCGCTGGCGCGATCCAGCTCGAAACCGGTGATGTCCGGCAGCTGGCGCGGGTTGGCCGGGACGGGCGGGAATTCGAACCGCACCTTGCCCTCTTTCACCGTGGTCGGAATCTTGGTCTGGTAGCTGCCGTCGATCTTGGTGGTGATACCCAGGAAGGCATCGCGCAGGGCACGCATCATGCCGCTGAAGCCTTCGCCGGAAGCACCGGCCATGGCGCGGGCGGCCACGGCAATGTTCTCGGCCGGGGCCCAGATGCTGTCCCACTCCATGAACTTGTGGGTGACTTCCATTTCCCCGGTATCGGGGTTGGACTTCGACAGCACGGTGGCCACCACGTCCATGGTCTTGGTCAGCCCTTCAAACGGCGGGCTGGACGTGCGGGCGATGCCGTCTGCGCCAATGCGGCCGTTATCCAGCAACCACCAGGTATCGTGACTGACGCCGTTGGCATCCACGATCTGGCCCTTGGCCCAGAACAGCACCTCGGTGCCGACCGCCTGCGGCGACGCGACCTTGAGCGCCAACTGCAGCGGCAGACGGGCTTCCTGCCCACCCAGATCCAGATGCACCGCGCCGAGGGTATCGAGCACGCCAGCGGCTGGCAGCGGCAAGCCCAGGCTGCTGGGCTCGACCGCCTGGATGCTGACGCGACCTGCAGCAGGCAGGCTGCCGGGCGCCAGCATCAGCAGGTTGCCGGCGGCATCCTGCACTATCACCCCCTGGCCGGCAGCGATGTCGGTCGGGCCGGTCTGCGGGGTTTCCACCCGCACGATCAGATCGCGCTGCAAGCCTTGGTAGATGACCGAGATCGTGGTCGAACCTACCGCTTTGGCGTGGATCAGACCATCGGCACTGACTTCGGCAATGCGCGGGTCGCTCACCAGATAGCGGATACCGCTGGTGGCGGCGTCGATCCGGGTGCCGTCGAGCGTATGCACCTTGAGCTGACGCTGGCCCACTTCGGCCGGTAGTTCGATCGCCTTGGGGTAGACATCCACTTCGAAGCCGTCTTCATCCAGCAAAGGTCGGCCTGGGTTGGTATCCACGCTAAAGGCATTAAAGCCCTCAATCCCTCTGGCCTTGGCATGCACCACGGTATGGCCCGTGGCCAGACCACGTACCCGGCCTTCCGCATCAACCGTCAATAGATCCGGGTGGTCGCTGCTCCAGCTGAGGTAATGGCCATCGAGCTGCACATTGGCTTCGTCTTCGAAATCGCCGATGGCTTGCAGCTGGTTGGCCCCCCCTGTTGCCAGCGAGGCGAGGCGTTCGAGCCGGATCGCGGTCAACTTCGCGCCACTGACCTTCACCTTGAGCTCAATCACCCCACTCATCGCAAAGCCATCGTCAGCCTGCAGGCGAAGGGTGGCATCGCCGGCGAAACCGGCTTCGGGGGTGAAGAGCAGGGTTTGGCCGTCGGCAGCGAGGCGGGCTGTGCCGTGTTCGGCGCCGAGGATGCGC
>NZ_JARRAF010000062.1 GCF_030129945.1 Parachitinimonas caeni | reverse complement strand
GGATTTGGGCCTGCTGCGGTGTTAAAAACCGCTTGCTTAGCTCACTAAGCGGCGCGCTTTTCGCCTTGCATCAGGCCCAAATCCGACGAAACGCGATCCGGAAATAAAATGTCAACAGAGCCTAGGGCTGCAGACGCTCGGGCAGGATGAAGTAGAACGTTGCGCCAACATCGACCTCGGCCTCGGCCCAGATGTGGCCACCATGGCGATGGATGATGCGCTGTACCGTCGCCAGCCCGACCCCGGTCCCTTCGAACTCGGCTTTGGTGTGCAGGCGCTGGAAGGCGCCGAACAGATTGCGGGCATGCACCATATCAAAGCCTGCTCCGTTGTCCTGAACGAAATAGGCCAGACCTTGCGGGGTTTCCGTCTGGCTGAAAGTGATTTTTGCCACGCTACGCTTGCCTGAGTACTTCCAGGCGTTGCCGAGCAGGTTCTGCAACACGGCCCGCATCAAGCCCGGATCACCGACACAGTGCATGGCTGGCGTGATCTCCACCTCGACGACACGCTGCGGATCGGCTGTGCGCAGTTCTTCAATCTGCGCGCTGGCCATGTCGCTCAAGTTCAGCGGCTCCAGACGCAGATCTCCCCGGCTGACCTTGGCCAGCTGCAGCATGGCATCAATCAGCTGATCCATATTGTCGATGGCCAACCGGATGCGGTTCAGATAGTCACGCCCTACCGAATCGAGTTTGTCGCCGTAGTCTTCCTCCAGCATGTGGCTGAAGCCATTGACGCGGCGCAGCGGCGCGCGCAGATCGTGCGAGACCGAATAGCTGAAAGCTTCCAGCTCCTTGTTGGCGGCTTCGAGTTCGGAGGTCCGCTCGCTGACCTGATCTTCCAAATGGGCCCGATACGCTTCCAGTTCCTGTTCGGCTTTCTTGCGCTCGGTAATGTCGTCAAGAATGCCAGAGGTTCCGGCAAACTGGCCCGATGCGTCGGCGCGCACCCGCTGGGTGATTTCCGCCCAGCCGACCTGGCCGTTGGCACGGTGGAAACGGGCCTCATAGCGGGCGCCACGTCGCTCGCCGCTACGCATTTTTTCCTGCCAGGCTTCAATCTGCGCGTGGTCCTCTTCGTGCAGATAATCGAGCATGCGGCGCCCGAGGGATTCTTCCTGCTCAAATCCGGTGATTTCCCGCCAGGCGGGATTCAATAGCTCCCAGTGGCCATCGGCATCGGTCTGAAAGATCACCTCCTTCACGGTTTCGACCACTTCCCGATACTGCTGCTGACTCTCCCGCAGTGCTTCTTCGCGATCCTGCAGGGCGGCGATCATGCTGTTGAAAGCCTGCGCCATTTCAACAATGTCGCGGGGGCCTGATAGCTCTGCCCGCACATTGGCTTCGCCTCTTTCCGCCCTGGCCATGGCAGCCGACAGCAGCGTCAGCGGGCGGGTCAGTCGCAGCGAGAGGTAGCGGATGACTGCCAGGAAGAAGATGGCAATGAAAAAGGAAATCGCAAAATTGACCAGAAACACATTGGTCATCATGCGGGTTAGCGTGGCCTTGCTTTGTTCGACCCGCACATAGCCCAGATATTCATCAGCGCGCTCTTCCACCTCGAAAGGCGAGCTGGCCTTTTTGCTCAGCACCGGCGCCACAAACCGCCACGAATCGCTGGTTTCGGCTTCAAGATACGCCTGACGCAGATTCGGGCTGGGCGGGTTCGGATCGGCCGTAGCGACGCCGTTATGCCCGCGCACCAGCAAGGGACGGCTATCCGGCTGGCGGATTTCCACCCGCGTGACATCCGGGAAGGCGAGGGTGGCTTTGACCGCTTCACTGGCGTTATCGGATGACGCGGTCAGCAAAGCCAGCGAACTCTGGCCTGCCAGACTTTCGGCAATACGCTCCCCTTGGCCCACCATGGTGGCCCGGATCTGCCGGCTGCCTTGCCAGGAGCTCAGCAGCGACGAAAACAGCGCAATACAGAACACGCCCGTGGTAACAGCCGTAAACAGCTGCTGCCGGAAGGCCGTCTGGCGAAGGAGGTCGGTGAGGAATCGCATCCTGAGCGATGATGGCACTGTGCGATGCATATCAGGGCTCCGGAAAGACCATATCGAAGCCCTGCTTGTTTTCAAGATTGATGCTCAGGTGGCTGGCCGTTCGCACATTCACTGCCAGCAAGACATCTTTTAACGGCAGCACCTTGAGCTGTCCGTTGCCTCCCGCTGTGGCCAGCGACGATATGGCGGCTGTGGCCATATTGCGTCCCAGCTCAAGATTATTCGGATAAAGGGAAAACAGGGCGCCTCGTTTGACGTGCCCGACATTGCTGGAAAAGAACGTGAGGCTGCGGTTCCACGATTCCTGCAGGACCAGCGGCAATACCGAGCTGTCGTCAACGGTTGTCGAATCCTGCAGTAGCCAGAGTGAATCGGTTTTGGGGTCTGCCTGGGCGAATATGTCCTGATAAAGTTTGACAGCCCCCTTGATATCCTGCGCTTCCAGCGCATTCAGTTCCAGTCCTAAGGGCTTGGCCTGGTCACGCGCCAGCTTGATCAGCCATCCGTTCTGCTTCTGATCAAACACCACAAACACCCGCCGCATGCCGGGCATGAATTTTTTGAGCCGTGAAAACAGCAAGGCCGGGTCGGGGGCCAGGCTGTAAATGGCCAGCGTGCGCGGTTCGACGTCCGGCAGGGAGATCACGCCGCCCACCACCACGCGGATGTCCCGATCCAATGCGCTGGCGGCTTTCAGACCGGCACGGCCCAGTGCAATCACCACTTTGACTTCCTGCTTCTTCAGGTCTGCCCCCAACTCTTGAGGATTGAAGCTGGTGCCGATGGCGTAGTTGGCAACTTTGCCTTTTGTCTGGGTTTCCACGCCTTCAATGATTTTGGTGAAAACCGTGCGGTACGGTTCACCAATATCCGGGTATAGCACGGCAATACCGCGGCCATTCTCTGTTGCAGCATAGCCTGCAATCCCCGGCCATGTGGCCAACGACAGCATCCCCAGCGCACGCTGTAAGAGTGTGCGCCGGCTGATCAGCGTCAGCGGGATTGAAGAAGGTGATAGCGACGATTCGAACAAACCAGATCCTGAGCGAGGTGGGTTCCTGTCGGGAGTTTAGCACTGGCTAATCCGCTCCAAGCTCAAGAACCTGCGCGCTGTCTCATCTGCGGTGAATTGTCGGGACAAAGGGATGATGGAAATCGTCCTGACCGGGTGCAATCGGGGGCCTGCCTGCAACGGGCAACCTTTCTGGAACCACGACTGGATATGACGTTTGTGCGGGTTTGTCCGGCAGGTTGGTGTTTTCCCGTGCCCAACTATACTGGACCAGTAGGCGTTACTGATGTTGGCAGACACGCGTGCCGAACCGCTTTTTGCAGGCCGCATGCGCACCGACCAGACGCCTGGGTAGTGAAACGGTGGTAACCAAAAGAAGCGATGCTTGGCGCTGTGGGATATGCCCAATTCGGTTGCATTCGACCGGACAGACATTGTTTACAGCGCCCCAATCAGCAAGCGCAAGCTGTCAGTCAGGCACCTGGCAAGGTTCTTCATAAGGCCGGGGCTGCAGGCGGAGGGGAAATCAGGTTCTTTCGGCATCAGATGTCGGGCGTCGTTGACGTTTCGTTTTCAAGTCCGGAAGCGAGATGCCAGCCGTGCTCTGGCGGGTCAGGCTGAACAAGCCGGACGGGGCGAGTGTTCGCCCTTGCACACTCGCCTTCACTGAATCGACGGAGTCCTGGAAGCAATTTGCAATAGTGCCGCGTGCTCAGGATCGGAAGCGGGAAGCTTCTTCGCGTTGGTCTTGATAGGCGCCTTCCCCGGCTGATGGACGCTGACTTTGCAAACGCTTCTCAAAACCAACATGACCTGGGAAACGGTGGGGACACGCCTCAGGAATAGCCAACAGAACAGGGTTGGTTACGACTGTATTCATTGCAACGGAGTACCTGATCATGCACGTTCGAAAGCCCTCCCTCTCTGGTGGTGTTGACGAGGAACAGGCCGAAGTCGAAGTCTCTGACCTGATCGTATCCATGCTGGAGCGCATTGGCGTCGAGTACGTATTTGGCATTCCCGGTGGGGCGGTGGAGCCCATGTATAACGCCATGGCGCGCAGTGAGCGACGAGGTGGATTGCGGCATGTGCTGGCCCGACACGAAGCCGGGGCCGCCTTCATGGCCGACGGCTACGCCCGGGAGACTGGCAAACTCGGTGTCTGTATTGCCACCTCCGGCCCTGGCGCTACCAACCTGATCACCGGCATTGCCTGTTCATTCGACAATGGCGTGCCGGTGCTGGCCATTACCGGCCAGCCGCCCTTGCCGTCCTTCGGCAAGCGCGCATTTCAGGAATCCGCCTGCACCGGCATCAACACCCTTGGCATGTTCCGCCATTGCACACGTTACAACTCTTTGGTTTCGCACCCCGATCAGGTCGAGCACAAACTGGTCAGCGCCATGGCCAAGGCACTCCGCGCCCCCAATGGCCCGACACACCTGACCTTTCCGGTTGATGTCATGCGGGCAATGGTGATGCCGCAGGTTTCCTCCTACGAGCTCACCACCCTGTTCCGCCGTCGTTCGCTGATTGACGATGGTGCCATCCGTCATTTGTGCGAAGAGATCGTCGAAGCTCGCAATATCGTGTTCCTGATTGGCGGTGGTTGCCACGAAGCTGTCGGTCCGTTGATGACTCTGGTCAATCGCCTGGGCGCCGTATTTGTTGCGACCCCCGATGGCAAGGGGCTGATCAACCCCCGTCACTCGGCCTATCGCGGTGTCTTTGGCTTTGCCGGCCACAAGACCGCCGAGGCAACCCTGCGTATCGACACTGATCTGGTGATTGCGCTCGGAACCAATCTTGGTGAGTGGACCAGTGGCGGCTGGTCGGAAACCGTGCTCAACACCCGGCTGATTCATGTGGATGCCTCTGAAGACAACCTGATGCGCTCACCGATGGCAAGGCTGCATGTGCGTGGTCGTATTGTCAGCGTCTGCGAGCGGCTGCTGGAACTGCTGGCCTTCGTACAGCGACCGCAGCGTGTTGATCCGCTGCCCAGCATCGAAGCCACCCTGAATGACCCCGACAAATACGTCTCCAACGAGGGGCTGGTTAAACCACAACGGCTGATGCAGGAGCTATCCAACAAATTTCCGCCCACCACCCGCTTTGTGGCGGATACCGGCAATAGTACCGCCTGGGCTGTGCATTACCTGCATGCCCAGGATCGACGGTTGCTATCGCAAGACCGCCGCAGCGTGTCGCGCCATCACGTCCGGGACGAGCGCGGCGTGGAGCGGCGCTCCAGCAACTCCAGCTGGCTGCGCGTCACCATGGATTTCGCACCCATGGGCTGGGCGATTGGCGCGGCAATTGGCATCGCCCGCGCCAACCCGAGCTGCCCGGTGGTCTGCATCACCGGCGATGGCAGCTACCTGATGAATGGCCAGGAAATCACGGCCGCTACCGAAGAAGGGCTCACCGTTATTTACGTTGTGCTCAACGACGAGAGCCTGGGCATGGTCAAACACGGCCAGCGCATGACTGGCGCCGAACAAACCGCCTGTGCGCTGCCACCGGTTGACTACCGCAAGCTCGCCGAAGCGCTGAATGTACCGGGATACCGGATCGAAACCCCCGCCGACTTCGACCAGATCGACTACGCCGCCATCCTTGCCCGCAAAGGCCCGACGATGATCGACGTCCGCATCGACGGCGAGGAACCCCCACCCATGGGCGTAAGAGTCAAGACATTGACGGGAGGTCAGGATGAGTAATCAGGCGAGTGAATCTACTCAGGACTGCATTCACAGCGAAATCTGGGATGAGGATGCTCAGGAAGGCAACCCCTTCCGTGCTGACAGATGCTATTGCCGGGGCTATGACGTGTTTGGCGACCTCCTACCCAATGCGAGTTATATCGCTTATCTCTTTCTTCTGTTCAGACGAGAAAAGCCTACCCCACAGCAAGCATCCATTATGGAAGCACTGATGATTGCCCTGGCCAACCCCGGTCCCCGAGACCCCTCGGTTCATGCGGCAATGTGTGCGGGGGTAGGGGGCTCCCCGGCCGCTGCGGCCTTGGTCGCAGCATTGTCAGTCGGCGCCGGCAGCTATGGGGGGGCGCGGGAAATCCGTTTGGCGCTGGAACGCTGGGCTGCCTGTGGTAAGGACATCGAAGCCTGGCGGCCAACGGTCTTGCCCCCGGCAAAGCCAGAGCGATCGGTCGTTTGGCCTGACATTGAACATGCACCAGGCTTTGATCCCTATGCTTCCGTGTCAAGCACGATGGTGAACCAGCTGCTACACCGTCTGGCATCACTACAGCCCGGAGGTTGTGCGGAATGGCTGTTAGAAAGTCGTCAAGCTCTCGAAGCCGCTGCAGGGTTGCCACTCTCGATCTGTGGCGTTGTTGCAGCGGGATTTACAGATCTCGGTTTTTCTCCTGCCGAGGGCGAAATGCTGGCCCTGCTGTTTCGTTTGCCGGGCGCTGCGGCACATGCAATTGAGCAAGTTGATGTTGGATTCAGGAAATTTCCTTTCTTTGCGATAGACGTCGAAAATGATCCGCTAAAACCAAGGAAAACATGATGAACAAGCAAATTAATTTAAATGATTACCTGGGTGTATTTAAAACCAAGGCAGGTGCTTGTTTTCCTGGTGACCGGGCAATCTTTCGCGGTAAAGAGCTGCATAAAGATTTCTATCACGCAGACTGGATGGAATTATTTGTTTTTGGCATTACCCAAAAGCGATTAAGTGCCCGGCAAGTAAAAATACTGCATGCACTTTGGGTATATACCAGCTACCCCGATGCCAGATTATGGAATAACCGCGTCGCTGCGCTGGCCGGAACGGCTCGCAGTTCAGGGGCGTTGGGAATCAGTGCCGCGATTGCAGTATCCGAAGCAACGATTTATGGGTGGCAAGCCGCCTATGAAGCCGCTGACTTTCTGGAAAGAGCAAAGGCTTTGCAAGATAAAGGAAAGTTATTGGCGGATGTCATAAAGGAAGAGCTGGCGGTTCGCCCGAGAATCAGAGGTTGGGGTCGGCCGGTGGGAGCTTTACAGGAGGATGAACGAATTCCCGTCATGCTCAAGCGCATGGAAGAAGAAGGAGAGCCACAAGGCGAATATTTGAGATTGGCATTTGCCATTGAAAAAGAACTGAGCGCCATGTCCAGCCGCCCATTACTAACCACTTTCGCGACAGTATTCATGGCTGTTTCGTTAGATGTTGGGATGAGTGCAAGGGAGGCCTATTTGTTTTTACTGCCGTGTTTTCTCGCTGGAATGCCACCTTGTTATCAGGAGGCATGCGAAAAACCGGAGGGTGCTACATTTGTCTTGCCATGCAGTCAATTAAAATATTCAGGGCCAGCAAGGCGAAATTGGTCTGGTTGAGCGCGTGATTTAGTTTGCAGTTTCTGCTCTGTTCATTAGACCCAATTGGAGCGTGCGCAATGCCAAACTATAGAAAGCGTAATACAGTCTCGATCTTGAATGGGCTCGCTTTTTTTGTTTCTGCTGCATTTGCCTTTGCAGAAACCAACAATCAGGCTGGCGAGGAAGAGGATTTATCTCAGGTTTATGGGGATAATGCATTTGTTTCAATTGCAACGGGTAGTAAACAGCCGATTGCAAGAGCCCCAGCGGTAGCGACGGTTATTACTGCGCGAGATATAGAGGCTATTGGAGAGACCGATCTGGATGAAGTACTGAGGCTTATTCCGGGGATGCATGCCTCAGTATCCCCTTTGGCATATAGCCCTATTTATGCAATTCGTGGAATTCATACCAAATATAATCCACAGGTATTGGTTCTGGTGAATGGCCTTCCGGTTACAGATAATTTCCAGGGGAACAGGTCATTTTCATGGGGCGGGTTCCCCTTGGAAAATGTTGCGAGAATAGAAGTGATTAGAGGGCCTGGGTCTGCATTGTATGGCGCAGATGCCTTTTCGGGTGTTGTTAACATCATCACTAAAAACCCGTCGGAGATGTCGGGTGTAAACTTCGGTGCGCGAGCCGGATCATTTGACTCGAAAGAAGCATTCCTTATGCATGGTGGAAATTACCATGGGGCTGAATTCTCCTTTTTTGTCAAAGCAGGTGAGTCAGACGGCCAAAAGGAAGAGATTTTATATGATACACAGTCAACCATAGATAAATTATTTGGCACTAAAGCATCTTTAGCGCCTGGGGCAGTAAGTACCTCTCGCAGAGCTTTTGATGCAAGAGTGGAAATGAAGTACAAAAATTTGCGGGCTAGAGCAGGCTACCAATATAGAAAGGTAGGCATTGGCGCCGGGCTGGCTGATGCGGTGGATCCTTATGGACGTTTGCCAGGACGCAGGACGAATTGGGATATCACCTATAACGATCAGAACTTATTTGAAGGGTGGGATATTTCGGCTCAGGTCAGCTATTTTAATGTGAAAGATGAACCAGGTGACCCGGGATATATGCTTTTCCCTCCGGGGGCTTTTGGTGGGGCATTTCCGAAAGGGGTCATCGCCAATCCATCGCATTATGTAGAAAATACACAAGTGGATTTGTCTGCTTTCTACACGGGATTTGAAAAACACAGGGTGCGCCTTGGTGCGGGTTATAAGAAGACCGACATGTATCGAACCATGGAATTTAAGAATTTCGATATCCAGACTGTGCCAAATATCGGCCCTGTTTTTATTCCTTTAGGGGAAATAAAGAATGTCAGCGAAACGGCGCCTTATATCAGACCGCATGATAGGCGACTTCGTTATGTGTTTTTGCAAGATGAGTGGTCGATAGCAAAAGATTGGGTATTGACTGCGGGTTTGCGTCACGATAAGTATTCAGACTTTGGTAGTACAACCAATCCGCGCCTGGCACTGGTTTGGGATGTTTCATATAACCTGACATTCAAGGCTTTGTATGGGAGGGCATATAGAGCACCTGCATTTGCAGAGTTATATAATATTAATAATCCGGTGGCAATCGGGAATCCAAATTTAAAACCAGAGAAGATTTCTACTGGAGAAGTGGCATTGTCCTGGCAATCCACTCCGTCGCTCCAGCTAGGTGTGAACGTATACCAGTATAAGATGAAGGACATTATCAGGTTCGTGCCGAATGCCGATCCAAGTACAGGTGCAACGGCGCAAAATACCGGCTCACAGTCTGGGCATGGCGCAGAGTTTGAAACAACCTGGGACATTAATAAGACTATTCGACTAACAGGTAATCTATCTTTACAGAAATCAACAGATGATACAGCCAATAAAGATGCAGGTGGAGCGCCACAGCGCAGGGTTTTTGTTAGAGGAGATTGGCGTTTTCTACCAACTTGGCAGTCGAATTTAACGGTTAACTGGGTCGCTGATAGGGCAAGGGAGCCTGGTGACAATAGGCCTGAAGTAAAAGATTATACGCTGGTTGATTTTTCAGTCAGAAAGGAGAAGTTGTTTGGAAATTGGGAAATGAGGGGCGTGGTAAAGAATATATTTGATACCGATGCTCGAGAACCCAGCCCTGCACCAGGTAATACTTTGTACGATCTACCTTTGGCTGGCCGGGCATTTTATATTCAGCTGTTAGGACACTTTTAGTAGGTGGTAATAAATAAAGGCACCGGAGGCGGTGCCTTTATTCTTGGGTAATGGTCTTTCGAGTCATGACTTATAGCAAGCTCATTCCACCATCCACGACAATTTCTTCACCCACCAGATAAGAGGAATCTTCAGTGGCAAGGAAAAGAACGCTTTTGGCAATTTCTTCCGGCCTGCCAAATCGGCCAATCGGAGATTTTCTTTCGATGTCTTCCTTGATGGCGCTTTCAACGTCATTCGGGACGCCAAATTTGCTATAGATGGGTGTTTCTATTGGGCCGGGGTTGATGGCATTAACCCGGATTCCACGACTAATCAATTCCAGCGCCAAACTTTGTACCATTGAGCGCAAGGCAGCTTTGCTTGCGCCATAAAGACTGAAATTAGGGCAACCCAGTTTATTGGTAATGGAGGTCGTAACAATAACGGAAGCATTCTTGTTCAATAGTGGTAGTGCATGTTTGATGAGAAAGAATGCACCTTTTACATTGGCTGAGATGATTTCATCAAATAGTTCTTCGGTAATGAACTCAATCGGGGCGGCTTTGGCGATACCTGCGTTGATGAAAAGAATATCGAGTTGCTGATGGTCCTGTTTGATTTTGCTAACCAGATTTTCTATTTCATCAGGCTGGCTGGCATTGCTCTGATGGATAATGAGTTGTTCTCCAATAGATGCCTTGGCACTCATGAGTTTTTCAGCGTCTCTGCCAGTTATGATGACTGTTGCGCCTTCCTCAATAAATAGCTTGGCTGTAGCAAGCCCTATGCCGCTGCTCCCTCCTGTGATAAGAGCAGTTTTTCCTTTCAGCTTTCCCATGCTTGACTCCTGATTAAATGTGAGTATCGGGAATTTTTGAGGCTACAGGTGTAATTTGATAAGTAGGTAAATGGTCGGTTGGAATAACTGGCCAGATTACAAGTCTAGATCATGAGTGCGGTAATTCAATTGTGCGGTCATGGGTAAGGGTGGAAATAAAAAATGGCCGTGATATTCACGGCCATTTTTCTTCACGGTGGTATTTGGGCTGGTGCTAGGCTCTGTTGACGTTTTGTTTCCGGTCGCGCCGGGCCGAGTTTTGGGGCAGGGCGAGGCAGGGTGAGTGCAGTTTAGCGAGCTAAATAAACGAACCCTAACTGTCAGGTTCCGCCTGTTTATAAACTTTCCTCGTAAACAGATCCGGCTGTTTAACCTGCCACTGTTTCATAGCCTCAATCGGAGACAAGAAGTTGAGGGCTTTTTGTGGGATGTGATGATTGTAGG
>NZ_JARRAF010000061.1 GCF_030129945.1 Parachitinimonas caeni | reverse complement strand
GCGGTGTCGGCGACAACCCGGGTGGCAATACCGAAGCGGTCACCCCGGTCGAAACCTATCAGTACGACTTCTCGGGCAACCGCATCCGCCAGCACGTCAGCTACACCGGCGGCAGCGTGGCGGCCACAGCAGACCTGGGCCAGACCGACTACGACGTGCTGGGCCGGGTGGTGCACAGCGTGCAGTTCAACCAGCACACCTACTACGACTACGCCTGGACCACCCTCAACGGCTTTGATAACCAGCAGTACGGCAAGAGCAACAAGCCGGTTGGCTTTGTGGACCCGAACAGCACCCACTACTACCTGCAGACCACCACCCGCCGGGGAGAGGTCGCCGAACGCGGCTGGACCGCAGACAATGCCGGCGAGCACGTCTACCGTTTCGACGGTGCCTACACCAATACCACGGTGGAAGTGACCGGCCAGAACGGGGCCAAGCTGCGGCGCACCGATCAGGGCCGGCATGTCTACCAATACCTGTACGACAGCGCTGGCCGCCTGATCCGCCAGACCAACAACGCCGGCCAGGACCTGCGCTACGCCTACTATGGCCACGGCAACCTCAAGGCCGTACGCGATACCAGCGGCGACAACAACACCCTGGTCGAATACGCCTACGATGCCGCCGGCAACCGCACCCAGGAATGGAACACCGTCTACACCCGGCAGGTCAGCCAGAACGGCATCACCCGGCAGATGAGCGAAACCCGCTACGACAGCCAGAACCGGATGCAGGAAGTAATCGCGCAGCGCTGGTCGTATGCCGACAACGGCCAGCGCCGGCTCGATCAGCGTGAAGTCAGCGTCCAGTACCTCTACGACGCCAACGGCAATATCCGCCAGACCACCACCCGCAACCCGAGTGCCGGCGGCGAGCAGACCGAAACCCAGGTCTATGCCTACAACCACCTGAACCTGCTGACCGAGGCCAGCAAAGTCGAGGGCGTGGCCGAATCGGTGAGCCGCATCGGCACCAAATATGAGTACAGCCGTTCCGGCCTGCGCCGGACCAGCACCTTCCAGAAATACGAGAAGGGCAAGCTGCAGACCAACCCCGATGGCACCAGCGGCGTCACCGAGACCTACACCTACACCGGCGATGGCCAGCTCTACCAGACCGTCTCAACCGGTGGCGACCACGGCAACCACCTGCGCTGGCTCGATGGCTATGGCCGGGTGGTCAAGATCCATGACCAGAGCACAGGCCAGCCGACCGATGGCCAGATCAACAACAAATACGACAGCAACGGCCGTTTGACCGATCAACTGCTGGGCGGGCAGCACACCCACTACTTCTACCATCGCGAAACCGGCGCGCTGCTGCGAACCCGTACCTACGCCAGCTATGCCACCTTCCTGGCGGCACGGGAGGGCCAGCCACCGGCTGACAACGACCCCAATGTCACCATCACCGGCACCACCGACTACCGCTACCAGTGGTGGGATAGCGCCAAGGAAGTCCGCGTCATCAGCCAGATCGAAAGCAAAGAACGCGCTGATGCCCTGCTGCGCTACAACGCCAGCGGCCACCTGCTACGGCAGGACAGCTGGAGCCCGGCAGTACAGGACCCCCGCAAGGCCATTGCCAGCAGCTGGTACTACAGCAACCCGCAAGGCCAGCTGCTGCACCGCGAGCACCTGGCACTGGACGAGGCAGACAGCCACAGCGCCAGCCTCTACTACAGCAACGGCACCCAGATCGGCGAGATCCGGCAGAGCCGTAAAGAAGGCGCGCCCAGCTCGCTGATCCGGCAAAGCTATGTGCAGGGGTTCAACCAGATGGTGCAGCGTGGCAATACCGAGAAACCGGCCACCACCGCCCAGGCGGTGACGTCGGTGGACTTCTACCGCCACTACCAGTCGGTCAACCCCAACAACCCGCTGCCGACCCCGGGCCAATACACCGTACAGGCCGGCGACACCCTGCAAGACATTGCCCGCAACCTGTGGGGCGATGCCAGCCTGTGGACCCTGCTGGCTGACAGCAACGGCCTCTCGGGCAGCGAGACCCTCTCCGCCGGCCAGGTGCTGACCGTGCCGAACAAGGTGATCAACCTGCGGCACGGTGCCGACAGCTTCCGACCCTACAACCCGAGCGAAGCCCTGGGCAGCCTGGTGCCGGCCAATGTGCCGGTCCCCGGCGCCGACCCCTGTGGCGCGGCGCAGATCATCATGATCGTGATTGCCGTGATTGTGACGATTTACACGGCCGGCGCAGCATCGGCCTACTTTGGATCGGCTATCGCAGGTGGGGCAGTAGGAGGAGCGGCGGGAGCCGTAGCCAGCCAAGCTGCTGGCATGGCGATGGGCGTGCAGAACAGCTTCAACTGGAACCAAGTTGGCATGGCCGCTCTGGGCGGGGCCATTACGGGAGGTATCGGCCAGGCTATGGGCACGGGTGCCAGTGCCGCCAATGGTGTGGGTACCGCCAATGCTGCCGCCACCGCATCCAGCGCCACCAGCAACATCCTCAGCACCGGCATCCGTGCCTTCGCGGCCAGCACCCTCACCCAAGGCATCGGCTCAGCGCTGGGCATGACCTCGTTCAGCTGGCGCGATGTGGCGGGTTCCACCGTGGGGGCAATGGCTGGCGAAGCCGTCAACCAAGGCATCGGCAACCTCCAGTACGGCAATAACTGGCAAGCCACCCAGGAAAGCCTGTCCAAAGGTTTTACCGAAGCCAACCTGTTCAACCAGGCCAGCCGCAGCCTGGCGGTCAACTTCGTCAACACTGCCGTCAGCCAGAAGATCAGCACCGGCCACTTCAGCTGGAGCAACACCCTGCCACAGGCCGTGGGCAACACCCTGGGTGACATGATCAAGAATCAGGTGAAGGGGGAGGACAACCGGCCGGTACAGGGCAAGGCGGGCGAGCAGGACAATCACCACCTGTTGCCCGAAGGCGCACGCAAACCCTCAATCCCGGAAGTTGCGAGATACACCGGCTTTGATGAGGATGATTTTGGCTTCGGAGATGAGGACTACGTATACAGCCGAGCCAACTATCAACCGGGAAAACGTAGCCGTATGCAGTCGCCACTCAATGCCTTGACAGCAAGCATGCGCGCACAGGCTGGTAAGAACCCAATCACCTTGGCTGACCTGGCACGTTTTGCGGTCAACCCGATACAAACTGCGACAGAGCTTTCCATGCGCACGGCATTGGACACCTCTGTAGGTCAAGCCCTGCTTGCAGAAGCCAGAGCAGCAAGCCAAGCAGAGAGTGCCGGCGAACAGTCGCTGCTGAATATCTCTGATAGCTATGGTTCAGATCTGGAATTTGGACTATCAAAACCCGATCTGATTGCGTCCGAACCGGGCCGCAGTGTGGTCTTCCGTCCTGGCTCTTACCTAACCCGGATGACGCCAGCGGAATTCATGGCCAAAGGGGCGGAAGCTGAGAGATTCCTGCAACTAAAGGGCATGTATAGCGACCCAGCAGTTATACGGGACGACTTTGGTGTACATACCAACTATATGGCACCCGGAGCTAGAGAAGCGCTAGCGCCGATACAGAATGAATTGCCGATGTTCCTGGCGACGACTTTGTTGCCGGAAGTGGGGTTCGCTCGGTTGGGGCGTTTGGTGGGTGTGGCTAGGATGGGGGGGATTCCTGGCAGAGGGATGCAACTGCAGGAGCCGGGCTCGATTGATCATTTACTATATGGCGCCCGTGCAGGGGAAGGGCTCCCCGGCCCTGCTGGAGTCATTACTAATCGCCGCCCATCGATAGAGCAGATGATAAATCTCTCAGAGAAGCATGGCGTTGAATTTTCCACTGTCTACACGCTTGGCCCTGGGAAAAATGGTGGCGGCGGTTACTACACTTTGTATTCCGGCGGACCAAGTAGCGTAAGTGTTGGCGAATTTGGTGCCAATAAAATTCTAATCAACCACACTCATCCTAAAGGGACTGCGAGCGCTAGTGGATACTGGTTTGATCCTGTGAGGAATGTCGAGGTACATGCCCCTAGTCCTTCCTTAATCAGTTCTGGCCGGTTGGAGTTGCGTGGTGATCAAGGAGTTCTTCGAGGTTTCATTGATGCGGGATCTCCTCAGCGGTCTTCTGTGGTTATACCTGGGGCTCGCCCCGACGGAAATGTATTACCTCCGTTCCGATTTGATGTGACTAGCCACAACCTTGACTACACAGTGGTTGATGGCGTTGCTATACGAAAGCAAAGGTAATGAACCATGAATGAATTGATGAACGATCCCGCAGACTTTGATATTTGGGCCAAGGTGGAGGTAAGTGCCTCCTCCTTCGTAGCTGAATGGATTTCGAGTCAATTGTCGATAACAAAGATGGAAGCATTTCGCGCCATCTCTCCGGCAGTCAAGGCTGGCCGGTATATCCAAATATATACAGGCTATGGCTGGAATGAACTACCTAAGTTATTAGGGGCCTTGCCATCATTTGCGCTGAATGAGACTGCTGTTTTTACGGAACACGATTGCAGCCCTGACTATAAGGTAAGTTATTGCGAGTTGCATAAGCTCTACCATCATCCCATTCAATGCCCTATCTGCTCAGGAAATTACATTCATGAGGGGCATAGAAATTAGCTGTCCTGCTGTCCTGCCCGCACGACCGCTAGCCGTTTTCCCCACCCCTTCTCCCCATCATTTTTTGATCGGAAGAAGGGGTGGGTTCAAAAACTAGCAGAGATTCCCCGCAATTTCTGCTGGTTTATGACTCGAAATGTAGGGTAAATATTCTGATTTTGGATGCACAGTTATATATGACCCAATAACCAGAACATGGAGAGTGGAATGATGCAATCAGATCTGGATTGGGCCGCCCCAATTGTGCCTGGAAAGGCCATGATGGGTTTGCACCTAGGCATGGGGCAAGATGAAGTTTGGTCGTTGCTGGAGCAGAACAAAGTAAGTGGCAAAGACATCAATGAGCAGTTTCAGGTGGAATTTACGAACTCTCCGTTGCTGTTGGTGGAGGTTGTAAATGGGGGATTTCTTTTGCGGGATGTTAATAGTAGAAATCCAAATACGTCTGAGTTCGATGAGGTTTTCGCTATTGGGTTTGAAGATAGGCTGTTAACGCATCTTGTTGCATCTTTGACTTATGGTGCAAAACTCTGCTCTTACAAAGGGAAAGTGTGGGGTGATATTGGACTTGGGAGCCCTGTTGTCTCGATCCTTAAACATTGCCAAATTGAATTCGACTCTGGAGATGAGCTATTTTATCCAGTGGGCAAAAATTACTCTGGATTTAGTATTGGCGGAACTAGTAGCCCATTAGAGGATGATCCCGATCAGGTTGTAACTTATATTCGGATTTATTTCGTAGAAGATAGGGTTTCCTGATCGCGCATCCGCGAGCCATTTCCCACTCCCTTCTCCCAGTCAATTCTTGGTAATGAGGAGGGGTTGATTCAAAAACCAGCAGAAATTCCCTGTAATTTCCGCTGGTTTTTGAATCGAAATGTATAATAAATAGCCTGATTTTTTCTGTGCAGGCATCACAACCCCTTCGAGTCTCCGGTCAGTCGAATCATCGGGTTTGAGTTGGGTTTTTGTCGGGTTTTGAATTGGGCTAACGCCGTATTTGAATCCCCGTCAACAAGCCCTCCCATTCTTCGAAATGTGCTATTTTTGGGGTGGATTGGTAAACAGATTTACATTCTCAAAAACCTGTTTTGGCATCCAGCCGTTCAGGTTTTGGTGGGGATGATTTTTGTGGTGTTGTTCTGATAACAAAGGCGAACGACGATTCAATAAATAAACTTGAATCACCCCTGCAATAAAACTTTGTTCTTTAACAAAATGTCTTGCAGTTTGGCGGCGGTTTCGATGGCGTGGGCGGGGCATATCCGGCCGCCTGATCCGCCAGACCAACAACGCCGGCCAGGACCTGCGCTACGCCTACTATGGCCACGGCAACCTCAAGGCCGTACGCGATACCAGCGGCGACAACAACACCCTGGTCGAATACGCTTACGATGCCGCCGGCAACCGCACCCAGGAATGGAACACCGTCTACACCCGGCAGGTCAGCCAGAACGGCATCACCCGGCAGATGAGCGAAACCCGCTACGACAGCCAGAACCGGATGCAGGAAGTGATCGCCCAGCGCTGGTCGTATGCCGACAACGGCCAGCGCCGGCTCGATCAGCGTGAGGTCAGCGTCCAGTACGTCTACGACGCCAACGGCAATATCCGCCAGACCACCACCCGCAACCCGAGTGCCAGCGGCGAGCAGACCGAAACCCAGGTCTATGCCTACAACCACCTGAACCTGCTGACCGAGGCCAGCAAAGTCGAGGGCGTGGCCGAATCGGTAAGCCGCATCGGCACCAAATATGAGTACAGCCGTTCCGGCCTGCGCCGGACCAGCACCTTCCAGAAATACGAGAAGGGCAAGCTGCAGACCAACCCCGATGGCACCAGCGGCGTCACCGAGACCTACACCTACACCGGCGACGGCCAGCTCTACCAGACCGTCTCAAGGGGCTACGAAAACGGCAACCACCTGCGCTGGCTCGATGGCTATGGCCGGGTGGTCAAGATCCATGACCAGAGCACAGGCCAGCCGACCGATGGCCAGATCAACAACAAATACGACAGCAACGGCCGTTTGACCGATCAACTGCTGGGCGGGCAGCAC
Organism: Parachitinimonas caeni; assembly: GCF_030129945.1. Taxonomy (GTDB): domain Bacteria; phylum Pseudomonadota; class Gammaproteobacteria; order Burkholderiales; family Chitinimonadaceae; genus Parachitinimonas; species Parachitinimonas caeni. Next base: position 4,864 of record NZ_JARRAF010000061.1, on the reverse strand, counting down.
ACCCACTACTTCTACCATCGCGAAACCGGCGCGCTGCTGCGAACCCGTACCTACGCCAGCTATGCCACCTTCCTGGCGGCACGGGAGGGCCAGCCACCGGCTGACAACGACCCCCATATCAAAATCACCGGCACCACCGACTACCGCTACCAGTGGTGGGATAGCGCCAAGGAAGTCCGCGTCATCAGCCAGATCGAAGGCAAAGAACGGGCCGATGCCCTGCTGCGCTACAACGCCAGCGGCCACCTGCTACGGCAGGACAGCTGGAGCCCGGCAGTACAGGACCCCCGCAAGGCCATTGCCAGCAGCTGGTACTACAGCAACCCGCAAGGCCAGCTGCTGCACCGCGAGCACCTGGCACTGGACGAGGCAGACAGCCACAGCGCCAGCCTCTACTACAGCAACGGCACCCAGATCGGCGAGATCCGGCAGAGCCGTAAGGAAGGCACGCCCAGCTCGCTGATCCGGCAAAGCTATGTGCAGGGGTTCAACCAGATGGTGCAGCGTGGCAATACCGAGAAACCGGCCACCACCGCCCAGGCGGTGACGTCGGTGGACTTCTACCGCCACTACCAGTCGGTCAACCCCAACAACCCGCTGCCGACCCCGGGCCAATACACCGTGCAGGCCGGCGACACCCTGCAAGACATTGCCCGCAACCTGTGGGGCGATGCCAGCCTGTGGACGATGCTGGCCGACAGCAACGGCCTCTCGGGCAGCGAAAGCCTGAGCGCCGGCCGGGTGCTGACCATCCCGAACAAGGTGATCAACCTGCGCCACGGCGCCGACAGCTTCCGGCCCTACAACCCGAGCGAAGCCCTGGGCAGCCTGGTGCCAGCCAATGTGCCGGTACCCGGCGCCGACCCCTGTGGCGCGGCGCAGATCATCATGATCGTGATTGCCGTGATTGTGACGATTTACACGGCCGGCGCAGCATCGGCCTACTTTGGATCGGCTATCGCAGGTGGGGCAGTAGGAGGAGCGGCGGGAGCCGTAGCCAGCCAAGCTGCTGGCATGGCGATGGGCGTGCAGAACAGCTTCAACTGGAACCAAGTTGGCATGGCCGCTCTGGGCGGGGCCATTACGGGAGGTATCGGCCAGGCTATGGGCACGGGTGCCAGTGCCGCCAATGGTGTGGGTACCGCCAATGCTGCCGCCACCGCATCCAGCGCCACCAGCAACATCCTTAGCACCGGCATCCGTGCCTTCGCGGCCAGCACCCTCACCCAAGGCATCGGCTCAGCGCTGGGCATGACCTCGTTCAGCTGGCGCGATGTGGCGGGTTCCACCGTGGGGGCAATGGTTGGCGAAGCCGTCAACCAAGGCATCGGTAACCTTCAGTACGGCAATAACTGGCAAGCCACGCAGGAAAGCCTGTCTAAAGGCTTTGCCGAAGCCGACCTGTTCAACCAGGCCAGCCGCAGCCTGGCGGTCAACCTCGTCAACACTGCCGTCAGCCAGAAGATCAGCACCGGCCACTTCAGCTGGAGCAACACCCTGCCGCAGGCGGTGGGTAACACTCTGGGTGACATGATCAAGAATCAGGTGAAGGGGGAAGATAACCGGCCGATACGGGGCAAGGCGGGCGAGCAGAACAGTGCGGCCGACCAGGACGCCGGTCGCTACATCTACGTGGGGGGAGGAACCTCTGAAGACTTTGAGCAAGATCTCGATGAGGACTTTGGCGGCTCCTTCACCGGCGCACCGCGTCGCAAGCAACCGCCGGTAGCTGGCCGCTTGCCTTATGGCGCGATCGCTGGCCATGCCGGCCCAGCGGGCCCAGTGGGTGGCTACGACCTATCAATGGGTATCACCGTGGAGGCGCAGAGCCTTACCGACTATGCCTTGGAAAACGATCTCAAGCTGACGCCAACCGTCGAGCATCTGGCCGCTGCACTGGGTCGCAGCCACCTGGAGGATGTGTACAACTACGTAGCGGTCAACGACTACTCATTGGCGCCGACCCCTGAAAACGCCTTGCGTTACGGGCTCAGCTCACGGTTCTCAGCGGGCGAACCCGAAATGTACACCCCAGGCAACCCGGTCTATGCCCTGGAGAACGGATACACGCCGTTTGAAGGCTTCTTTACCAACGAATACAACAAAGTTGCCGCTGGCTATCGAGACCCGAATACGTCAGCGCTGGGCAAGATAGGGTATGGCTTTGGTGCCACCGTCATCGCGCCGTTCATGTTGGTAGAAGGTGGAGGTCTGGGACTGCTCAATGCACCGAACAACCTCTACGTGGCGGGTCAACGCTTCGTTCATGCCGTGGAGACAGGTAACCTGAGCCAGCTATCCATGGCATTCCTTCAGACGGGGGAGGGTATATTCGGGCTTACGCCACTCACAGCCATCCCCAGCAAGACCATCGCCTTGCCCAGCAGGACAGTAACGCCAAGGGTGGTAACGCCTGACCACATGCTGCCGGATAACTTTGTGTTGCCGGAGAATGAGATGCTGACCCGAATGAATGCGTTAAGAGGTAAGTACGCGCATTTGAGCAGTGAACAGCGTTTGGCAATGCGTGAAAGCAATGCTGAACGGTGGGTGCGTGCACTTCAATCTGATTTGGATAAGAAATATCCAGGGCTGAACCCGCACTTTGTAGACAAGCATGCCCCGGATATTCCACTTACTCCTAATTTGAGGCAAAGATCAATTGATGGCGCACACCCAAGAAACCCAGCTGTGCCGGGAAATTTTCCGCAGCCGAGCTCGCAATTTAATGATTGGGTTACAGAAATGAATGTACTTAACGAGAGTGTGACCAGATCCTCTAGAGGACTCACAGCATATAATGGATTTATTAATAACAACCCAAACAAACCCGCTGTGAGTGGTTACTACAGAACTGGGGTTGGTCGAGGGTTTACAAAAAATAATGCCGATATCCAGAACCCAAATTTTCATCCCGTTATGAATGGATGGTTGGTCCCATTGGATAAAAATACTTTGCTTCCATACACTGCTTATCCAACCAGATAATAAGGAGATGAAATTGGTCTTGAAAATACCTGGGACTAGCATTGACTTCAATGTGACGCCACAATATTTTTTATCTCTATTTGACGTTTATGATAGAGAAGAAGACTTTGGGGAGTATTTAAATAAATTCGACCCAAACAATAGAGATGATCTTAGATTTTTGTTTAAAGAGAATCTTTTTGAAAATGAAATTACTAGAAATTTTACAACTGCTCATAAAGCTGAGGTTGCAAAGGAGTTGCTTAGGATTTTAAATGATGAAAATTTCAATGGGGATGATGCTCTATTGGAGTTGCATGGTGACGATTTTGGCTTTTCGTTGCCAAGCAAATGGGATGTTAGGGATTGGAAGGATTTTTATTTGCAAGGGTATCAAGTGGTCTATGATAATTGGGGAAGTGAACTGGCTGAAGTTGGCCTGACTTTAACCAAGCCAGTTGTATTCGAGATATCACGGCTGCATAACCGCTAGCCATTTCTCTCTCTTTTTTCGTTCGACTTCTGATTGAGAAAAGGGTTTTATTCAAAATCCAGCAGAAATTCCGCGCAATTTCTGCTGGATTTTGATCAATGGCCTAGCCCCACGCCCAGACATAACAAAGAGCTTTGGCAGACATGGATCAGCAACTGGAAAATCAAATTTTAACTTTCTGACAAGAATTATTTTGTAAGACATAGATGACTTGCATTGAAAAGGCAAAATCATTGATATTGGATATAGCTAATGTCAGTGAAGAAAATAACGAAGAAGGATCACTCTTCTTTAAAGAATATCTTGTTTGTGCCCTGTCCATTTCTGAAAAATATGAAATATCAGGATGGCCATTCATTGACTTTTCGAAAGCACTCTTGGCTGACGATACAGATTGGTCTGAGCTGGATGAATTTATGGCCCCTTTAATGAAGGGTGGGATATATCGCCAAATGCTAGCCTTTTCGTGTGTAAAATGGATTTCCTGTCATAGGGAAAAAAGAGAGAGCTTCCCTGATGTGGATAATTTATACAATGTTTTGTATAAATTTCTTTTGCTAGGGACTTCAGTGAGGAAAGAACATAAATTTTTAGACGTTGGAGATTCTGTGTTCTACCTTGATCCAAATTTGTATAAAGTGATCTGATCGTTGTCCTGCCTGTGCGCTCGCTAGCCGTTTGCTATTCCCTTCTTCCGATCATTTTTATGATAGGGAGAAGGTATGGATTCAAAAATCAGCAGAAATTCCCCGCAATTTCTGCTGGTTTTCGAGTCGAAATGTAGAGTAAATAGCCTGATTTTAGCTGTGCAGGCGTCACAATCCATCCTAATCTCCGGTCAGTGGTTTGTCTTGGGTTTCCTTCAGGTTTTGCTTGGGTTTTGAATTGGGCTAACGCCGTATTTTAATCCCCGTCAACAAGCCCTCCCATGCTTCGAAATGCTCAATATGTTTGAGTGGATGGATAAACGGGTTTTCATTTTCCAAAATTTGTTTTGGCATCCAGCCGTTCAGGTTTTGGTGGGGATGATTGTTGTGGTGTTGTTCTGATAACAAAGGCGAACGACGATTTACTAAATAAACTTGAATCACCCCTGCAATAAAACTTTGTTCTTTAACAGAATAAATTGAGATTCGGCCCTGAATCACGCGGCCGGTTCAACTTCCATGTGACGGCCGGCAAGATTGATGTCGTCAGCGCGGTGCAGGCCAGCCCGCGCAGCGTGGAAGGCGAGCTGATCGTCCTGCGCCAGACCAACGGAGCCGATTACCTCTATCTGCTCGATGGCGGTCGCGGTGTCGGCCCGGCCTGGCACCAGCCGTCCCGCCTGCGGCTGGCGCCCGACCTGACCCGGAACGCCAATGTCGAAGGCATTGAACGCAGCAGCCTGATTGACACCCGCCG
>NZ_JARRAF010000060.1 GCF_030129945.1 Parachitinimonas caeni | reverse complement strand
GCGCATCCTCGGCGCCGAACACGGCACAGCCCGCCTCGCTGCCGACGGCCAAACCCTGCTCTTCACCCCCGAAGCCGGTTTCGCCGGCGATGCCACCCTTCGCCTGCAGGCTGACGATGGCTTTGCGCAGAGCGCGCCGATTGAACTGAAGGTGAAGGTCAGTGGGGCGAAGTTGCAGGACATCAGCTTGAATCGGATAGCCAACCTCAAGCCGGGCAGTGTGGCTGATCTGGTCGCCACAGGACGCTTCGCCGATGATACGAAGGTGAACCTGGATGTGAGCTATCTGCAATACGAATCAAGCGACCCGTCCATCGTCGTGATAGACAGCGCTGGTCGGCTCAAAGCGCTCCGGCCAGGCCAGACCATGATCACGGTGAAAGCAAAGGGGATATCGGCCTTTAATGTAGTCACCGTAACCAGCACCCCCGAGCCACTCCTTGCAGACCGGTGGTGGAATGAGCTGGACCTCTATCCCCCCAGCTTCAACCTGGCTGAAGGCACCGGCCAGCGGCAGATTGATGTTCATACCTTTGCACGCGAAGGCTTGGGCGATGATTTGATGCGGGGCTCGACCGGCACGCGCTACCTGATCAGCGACCCGGAGATTGCCAGCGTCACACCAGATGGCTTGGTACAGGCCAAGCGGGTGGGTAGCACAACCATTACGGTCATCAATGGTGGCAGGCAGGGCAAGGTAAGGCTGCAGGTTCAACCAACGGTACAGGGCCCGATACAGGTCAGTGCGGCGGAAGGCGGCGTGATCACCGATGCAGCCGGTAATACCCTGACCATCGGCGCCGACGCTTTGCCCAAAGACATCAGGGCCTCGATCCGGCAGATTGCAATCGATAGCCTGTCCACCCCACTCCCCGCCCCTGGCGTGCTGGAAGTACTGTCTGCAGTTGAGGTCGATGTCAGCGATGCCGAAGCGAAAGTCCCGCTTCAGCTGGCCTTGAAAGTCTCTGGCCCGATCGACCCGCAGACCGGTGCGCCAACCCAGCTGCCGCCGGGCACCAAGGTGATGTTCTGGCGGGAAGGCTTTATTACCGACACCGATGGCAGCCTGCATCGCACCTGGTGGCTGGTTGACGATGGTGAAGTGGGTGCCGACGGCATTGCACGTACCGCCAGCCCGCCATATCACGGCATACGTATTGGCGGCAACTTTCTCTGCACCAAGTCCGTCGTGGAAGACAAGAAGACTGGAGAATTACAGCTATCCGGCAAAGCGATTGACTGGAAGGCGGTGTGGTCGAACCTGGCGCATGTGTCACTCGATATCAGCCATATGCGATCTCTTGGCCATGCCGGAGCGGCCATGTTGCTCAGCGCGCAAAACGATTTTGTGGCGGTCTACTACGGCATTGCCGGCGCGTATAAAGTCAATGTGCCGATTGAGGGACTGGTCTCGAAGAACCCAGCCTTGCAGTTCCCGGCCGTACCCCGGCCAGATGGAGATGTCACGCCCCAGATCACACGGTTCAACTTTGACCCCTCAACCCGCAAGATCACGCTGACCGGTAAGAACTTCCTCCCTCCCGGCCAAGCTGCGACAACGGGTGGCGTGAGTGTGTGGCTGGCCCCGCGTGGCGCGCAGCTGGAATCACCTAGTGTCGCTGGAGCAAATTCCAAACGAGGGTTGGTCTGGCAAGGTTATGAGGCCAAACTCTCCAACACGTCGGGAACCGATGATCAGGTACTGGAATTTGTCCTGAACGAAGACGTTGCACTTTCGCAGCATGTGATTTTCGTCCGACGTAGCGTGCTGGCTATGGATGGTCAGGGCCGGCTGGTAGAGGGAATGACCATTGACAGCCCAGCGATTGAAGCTTGGACCGCAGGCGTACCCACCACAGTAGTTACTACTAAAGATTCGATTGAGATCTTTGCCCCCAAAGATAAAGCCACGTCCAGCAACAGCGCACCTATTGCACTGCTGGGCGAGATCACGAAGAACGAACGGGGGTACCCGTTGGACCTTGGCCGGCACGGTACCACTAACGTCGCGTTCAGTCAGGATGGCACCCTGGCCTTCGTGGCCGGTGCCACCCGCCAGATTTATATGGTGGATACGCTAACCCGCAAAGTCACTTACACCCTGCAGCTGGAAAACATCGATGAAGGCCGGATTACCAGTCTGATACGAGGTGATGACTGGCTCTACGTGACCTTGGCAGCCCATGAGGGCCGGCCAGGCAGTGTGGTTCGTATCAATATCGACCCCAATCGGGGCACCTTCCTCAAACACCAACAGCGTCTTGCCTCGCAGCTCGAAGAAAAGCCGGACAACTATCTGGGGATGGCCATCAATGCGGGCAGCTATCTGGCGATTACGGCACAGTCGGGCAAAGTGCATATCATCGACCTTAACCAAATCAATGCCGATGGCTATATCGACCCAAGGGGCAAATTAACCGTCACTTCCGATCAATACAGCCGTGAGCAGCGTGGCAAGGCGCCCTGGTTTGTGACCAGTGGCCCACAGGATGGCGAATTCATTGTCAGCAACAAGTTTGACGCCTCGAATGGTTTGGGCGTGATCCGGGTCAAAACCGACCCTTCGGGCCAGATCAACCGGGTGACAACCTCTGATGCCGAGTCGTTAAAGCTCTTACCGCATATCGACGACAAGATTTTGAAGGAAATCGAAGATCAGCCGCAGAACCATCGGTTCAAACATTTCCGCCAGAACATCCTGACTTCGGCCGGTACCGTACTGGCAAGCTATCGTGGTCAGGAATTTGCGCTGGTGGCCGACTATAACTTCTGGTTCCTCGACCCGACCGCCCCGCGTGATGGCTCGGTGCCTAATTCGCAGATCGGCGGCAAGATCGGTATCGTGATGAACCCCTTCGGCCGGGGCGGCAAACCGCCAGTCTATCTGGGCGCCACCACGCCGGTAGCTGGCAGCGCCTTTGAAAAACTCGCCCTGGGCGAGGATGGAACTCTCTACGCTACTGTCTGGAATTACCAACCTAATTACGACATACAGGCCGACCTCATGAGCTACTCCCTGTTCACCTGGAACGCATCCGCCCTGATTGAGGGTGCTATCAATGCCAACAAGTCTGAGAATCTGGCCAAGCTGCGCGAGATCGGCATTATCGAACCCAGCCTGATGCCGATAGACCGTAACTACGTGTTTGATGGCACCACCGGCTCTTTTGGTACCCAGATCTCAAGAATGACCCCGGCCCGTTACGACGGTGCCATCGCCGATCAACGCTTCAACGGCGTACATGGCGTAGCCAGCTATCGCCCGACGACTGCGATGGTGGCCTTGGAGAAAATCAATGTGGCCCCGCCCACCATTTCGCGTGCCGAGCCGAGTAAGGTGCCCAACCCACTGCCGGTAAGGACGCAAGCGGAAATCCTCAATCAGGAGGGCAATATGGTGAAACAGATGCTGATGGAAGCCATGGATACCCTGCTGGCCGATGGCTATCTGGGGCGCCACGACGAGCGGGTAATGCAGTATCGCGCCGGGCAGATCAATTACGACCAGCTGACCCGCGAGAATTATCGTGATGTTCTGCTCAATGGTTTCGGTGTTGCCATCAGCTTCAGCCGTTCGCCCAGAGTGGGCTGGTCGGTCAGCCGTATTCTCATTGATCGGGGTATGAATGCGGTGCAAGCCGCCGAGATCGACGCCATGCTGCAGGTGGGGCATCAGATGATCGACGAGATGGCGGAACGCGATGGCAGTAGCAACCGCCTCTCGCTCACTTCGATGCTGGAGGTGGCGGCCAGCAAGCTGCCGGGGCCGGCACAGACGATTCTGGATGGTATTCGTGACCTGATCGAACCCGAACAGGACCAGCGCAAGCTCCGCCATGACGCTGGCCAACCCGGCAAGGCGATCAGTCTGGACGAAACCCAGGGCAATGCCCGCAATGTCAGCCCGCTGGATGGCATACCCCGGGCTGTGCAGGGCCAGAGCGAACTCAAGATCAATGGCATCAAGGTGTTCGATACCCCCGCGCCCCGCTCAATGACCCTCTCGCAAGCCAGCGTCTGGTATCGCGAACATATCGCCCGCATCGAACAACTGGTGGCACCGCGCTTCAAGGAAGACCCTTACCTGGCCGCCCGCCAGGCTTGGCAATTGCGCCATGTGATCCTGCAGGAGGCTGCCAATGCCTTGCTGATTCCCGAGCAAGGCGGCCTGCTCAAGCAAAAGCACCCGATCCCGTCATTCGAGGAATACCGGCTCAAGCTGGGCGACCAGCTGTCGGGCTCGCCCTTCTTCCGCGCCCTGATTCAAGACCTCGCACGCTGCACCGACCCACCGCTGCGCCACGAAGCCGACGCCTGCTTCGCCGCCGGCACCCCGGTCTGGACCGACAAGGGTCTGGTGCCGATTCAGGATATCCAGGTGGGGGATAGGGTGCTCTCGCGCTCGGATGTGACGGGGGAGCAGACGTATAAGCGGGTGGTGAAGACGTTTAAGAGCGCAGAGGAGAAGCAGGTTTGTGTGATGAAGCTTTACGACAAAAATGAATGGGATTTGGCTGGATTAGAAGACAGGTATATGGATACAAACACTTACGACTACCTGTTATTAACGCCGAACCATCCATTGATGGATAAAAGCAAAGGCTGGATGCCTGCAAGAAGCTTAAGAGATTCAAATGAAATCATCCGTCAATCTACGGAGTTAAGTATTGTCAGTGAAGTAATGCCAGTTTACCTCACGGAAAATGAAGACATTATTTGGTATCCAGGTTCACTTCATAATGAAGATGGCGGATTGATGTACTTGACCGAGAACGGTATCCAACCCGATCCAGACATTCATCATTTTACTGGAAATGATTTTGTGGACTGGTCAAGTGGTGAAGGCCGCTATACCTGTACCGTATATAATTTCGAAGTCGAAGAATTCCACTCCTATTTCGTCGGCAAACACGGCATCTGGGTGCATAACGCCGATTGCAACCCGGATACGGTTGAATCGCTGGATGACGCCCGCCTGAATGGCATCCTGCCGCCTAATTCGCCCAGTGCCTTCTTCCTCAAGGATTCTGCCCTGAAAACGGCACAGATCCATCACAGCGGCATGGTTCTGGTCAAAGAAGACAATGGTGCCGTGAAGCTGATGGATGAGGATGCGCCTGACGAAGAGAAGAACCCAGGTGAATTCCATTGGGTCACTTTCCAGAAAGGCACCGAGGGGGTAAAAGTCGATCCGGTTGACGGTAAATTTATTGCCCAGACTTATTTATATGACAATCCATTTCCCAAGGGCAGCGATTTTATCCGCTCGGGCGACGGCCGGGCTTTAATGCCGGATGGTAGCTGGTCATTAACGACGATTGATGCCAAGGCAGGAGTAACAAATACGGTAAAGAACATGGGGCGTGACCCTCGTGAAGCTGATAAATATGTCAGGTATATCACTCGCACCAGCGCTGCCCTACGCACCAATGCCGAATTCTCTCACGTCATCGAATTCGAAGTGCCTTATGCGATGAATTTGAGTCTGAGTTTTCTGAAAAGGGAATTGATCCAGAATAATCAGCTCAATCCCAAATGGGCCAGTTTTGCCGGAACTACCGACTGGTTCGCCGGTAGGGTCGTAGATCATGGCATTCCTAAAATCCTTGCTGAAAAACCCGCCCAGCTGTATTTCACGGTACGCCCCAAAGGTGCCGCCGGTGTACTGGCCGATGAGCTGACCAGTCTGGAAATCGTCCGGAACACCGATGGCACATTGGAAGTGAAGGAATTCAAGGTCGATAAGAGCCAAGTGCTGAAACCAGCGATCAGCGCCGCCAACCCAAGGCGGGATGCGGCCTTGTTCATGAAGTACTACGAAGACACCATCGCTCCCCCGCGCAAACCCCTCCTGGTCACCGAGGAAGGCAGCGTCCAGCACCTCGACCCACTGACCCAGGTTCAGCTCGACCAGCTCTTGCCCACCGCCCGCCAGTATTGGCTCGATGCCGGGGTCAGCCCGGCCTTGCTTGATCAGATCCGTTTCAGCATCGACGACTTGCCCAAGGGCATGGCCGGCAATAGCGAGGGCCGGCAGATCCGGCTCGATACCTGGGGCGCTGGCTGGGGTTGGTTTGTCGATAGCAGCCCTGGCGAGCAGTCGGAGTTTCTGCCGACCGATCACCCCAGCGAATTCCGGGCACTCGGCGGCAGTGCCGCCGCCAACCGGCTTGACTTGTTATCGGTGCTCATCCACGAACTGGGCCATGTGCTGGGGCTGGAACACAACGGCAGCGATGACCATGCCATGAGCGAAATCATTGAACCCGGCATCCGGCGCCTGCCCGATGCCGCCGACGTCGATGCCTTGCAGGCCAAGGGCTTTGGCCTGCAGCTGCCCATTCACAGCGGTACGCCCGCCACGGCCGGCCCGGCCCTGATCAATCGGCCAGACCCTGCGCCCCTGCAACCAGCCAGCCCCGCCGCAGGCTGGCAGACACGCGGCAACGCCAACCTGGATGCCCAAGGCGGCATCACCCTGGCCGAAGGCAGCACCGGCCACGGCCAGGCCAGCCAGCGCCTGGAAATTGGCGCCAATGATCGCTACATCAGCCTGGTGGTGGCCGCCCAAAACCTGCTGGCCAACACCGCCGGCCCCGCTGACGCCTTCGAAGTCGCCCTGCTCAACGCCAACACCGGCGCTTCACTGGTCGGTAGCACCGGCATGGCCAATAGCGATGCGCTGCTCAATATCCAGACTGGCGGTGCCGAGAAACTGGCATCTGGCGTGCGCAAGCAGCTGAATGGCGATGGCTCGGTCACGTACTTCATCGACCTCAAGCACGGGGTCGGCGGGGATTTGGCCGGCACCCCTGCCCTGCTGTCGTTTGACTTGATCGGCTTCGGGGGCGAGCAGAGCCATGTGGCGATTCGGGATATTCAGCTGGTCAAAGACGTACTGGCGTTTGACGATGCCGCCAGCACCGATGAAGACTCGGTTCTGGAATTGAAACCACTGGCGAACGATCTCGGCGCGGATGCTTCAGCCCGATTCGAGCTGGTCAGCCAGCCGGCGCATGGCAGCGTGGTGGTGAATGCCGATGGCAGTCTGCGTTATCAGCCGGCGGCCGATTGGTCCGGCACCGAAACCATTCAATACCGCTACACGGTGGATGGCAGCACCTCGAATATCGCGACCATCACGCTGACGGTGCGGCCGGTGAACGATGCGCCGCTGGGTGCCGATAGCCAGGGCAGCGTGGTGGCCGGCCAGCCGTTTAGCTTCCACCCGCTGACCGGGGCCAAGGATGTGGATGGTGATGACCTCTTCGCCCGCCTCGACACCGGCCCGGCGCATGGTCAGGTATCGCGCCATGCCGATGGCGGCTGGAGCTATGTCGCTGATCGCCGCTACAGCGGCCCGGACCAGTTCACTTATCGCCTCAGCGATGGCCAGACCGAGTCGGCGCCGGTCACCGTCCGCTTAACTGTGCTGCCCGCCAACACCGCCCCGACCGCCCGCGATGGCGTACTCAGCCTGCAGGAAGATGGCACCGTAAGGATTGACTTGGCTGCTTTGGGTAGCGATGCCGAAGCCGACAAGCTCTCCGGCCGCATCACTACCCAACCGCAACATGGCACGCTGACGGTGCAGCCTGATGGCAGCTGGCTCTATACGCCAGCCGCCAACTATGCGGGCGAAGACGCCATCCGCTTTATTCTCAACGACGGCCAGCTCGATTCGGCCGAGGCGGTGCTGAAGTTGATCGTGACGCCCGCTAACGACGCGCCAGTTCTCCAAGACCAGGCGGTGACGCTGGCCGAAGACAGTGTTGCCACCATCGCGGCATTGGCCACAGCAACCGATATCGAGGGCGACCGGCTGACCGCCAAGCTCGTCGGCCAGCCACAGCATGGCACCGTGGTCGTGAATGCCGATGGCACCTTCCGCTACACGCCGGCCGCCAATTACTTTGGCGAGGACCACTTTAGCTATGTGGTGAACGATGGGCTGGTCGATTCGAACGTGGCAACCGTCAAGCTGACGATTACGCCGGTCAACGACGCCCCAACCCTCAACGATCAGGCCGTCACCCTGACCGAAGATGGCAGCGCCACCCTTGCCGCCTTCGCCACCGCCAGCGATGTGGACGGCGACCCGCTAACGGCCAAGCTGATCAGCCAGCCGCAGCACGGCACCGTCAGCCTGAATGCCGACGGTACCTTCCGCTATACGCCAGCGGCCAATTACTACGGTAGTGATAGTTTCCGTTACATCGTCAACGATGGTCAGGCGGACTCGAACGTGGCAACCGTTACGCTGACCATCACCCCGGTCAACGATGCGCCGGTCGCTCAGGATGCCAGGCTGACGCTGACAGAAGATAGCCAGCTTGCGCTGGATCTGCGCCAGTTCGGCCGGGATGTCGATAGCCCGACGCTGACGCCGGTACTGATCAGCGGCCCGTATCACGGCCAGCTGGTAGCGCGGCCAGAGGGTGGCTTCACTTATATTCCGGCCGCCAACTTCCACGGCACCGACAGCGTGCGCTTCACCCTTGGCGATGGCGCACTGCAGTCAAACGAAGCAACGCTGAGCCTGGTGGTGACGCCGGTCAACGACGCGCCTACCCTCACTGACCAAGCCCTCACGCTGGTCGAAGATGGCAGTGCCACTGTTGCCGCCTTCGCTACCGCCAGCGATGTTGATGGCGACATGCTGACGGCCAAGCTGATCAGCCAGCCGCAACATGGCACCGTGGTGGTGAATGCCGACGGCACCTTCCGCTACACGCCAGCGGCCAACTACTTTGGCGCGGACAGCTTCAGTTATGTCGTCAACGACGGTCAGGCCGATTCGAATGTCGCAACCGTCCGGCTGATCATTACCCCGGTCAACGACGCGCCCGTAGCACGCGATGGCGCGGCCGGCTTGGTTGAAGGCCAAAGCATTCGGCTGGATCTGCGCGCCCTCGGCTTTGATGTGGAAGGTTCGGCCCTGTCAGCTGTGCTGGTGAGCCAGCCGCGCCACGGCACGCTGCAACGGCAAGCCGACGGCAGTTACCTCTACACCGCCAACGCCAGGGTGGCCGAGGGGCTGGACGAATTCAGCTTTGCCTTGAGCGATGGTGCCTTGCAGTCAAATAGCGCCCGCTTCCGCTTGACGATTTCGCCAAGCAATACCGCCCCCACTGCTCGCGATAGTCAGGTGCAAGGACTGGAAGATCAGTCCTTGGTGATTCGTTGGAGTGACTTCGCCATCAGCGATAGCGAGGGGGATGCCTTGCAGATCCACGTCGACAGCCTGCCGGCAGAAGGCACCTTGTATCGCCGCCTGGCCAATGGCACTTGGGCATTGGTGCAGGTCGGCGAGCGCTTGAGTCGGGCTGATATTGAGGGCGACAGGCTGATCTTCAACCCGGTAGTCCAGGCCTCGGGCGGCCCCGGCTATGCGGGCAGTAGCCTGGGTAATCGGCAGGCGCACTATGCCCGCTTCGGCTTCCGCGCCAGCGATGGCCGCAGCGTCAGCCAGCCAGCCCAAGTCACGATCGACATCACACCGGTGGCCGATGCGCCAAGCCTGCAACTCGAAGCCCTGGTCAGCCAGCAGCGCGAGTTGTTCCGTACCAGTTGGGAGAGCGTGGCACCCGCACAAGGCCAGTCCAGCCTAGTCCGCCAGCGCGAGCTGGAAGGCTGGCGCCTGATCACCGAGGGCGATGGCCTGCGCGGTGGGCTGGATGGCTTCGAGATCTGGTCTACGGGCAGCCGTATGAGCAATGCCGCCAATCAGAGCCAGAGCGTACAGGCCAATACCGGCAAGGGTCGTAACTGGCTGGAGCTGAACGACGCCGCTGGTAGCCAGTATCAAACCCTCGGCATCGAACGCCAGATCGAGACCCGTGCCGGCGCCCGTTATGACTTGAGTTTCGATCTGGCCGGCCGCCTCGGCTATCGGTCGGACCTCACCCGCATCGCGGTGTATCTGGATGAACAGCGCATTGCCAGTTTCGATGCCAGCAGTGGGCTGGATCAGCTCGACTGGCAGGCGGTGAGCTGCCGCTTTACCGGCAGTGGCCGGCCGCAGACCTTGCGGATTGTGACCGATGGCAACCCGCGTGACCCAGCCGGCCGGGGCATGCAGATCGACGACCTCCGCCTGACGGAAACCGTGATGCAACCCCGCGAACGCACGCTGTTCCGCTCCGGATTTGAGGGGGCAGCAAATACCGATCGTCAATCCACGCTGCTCAGCCAGAGCAGCTTTGACGGCTGGAACCTGGTCACTCAGGGCGACCGCCTGCGCGGCGGTCAGAATGGCTTCGAGATCTGGCACAGTGGCGACCGCATGCGCAATGCTTGGGGCCGCGAGCAGGCCGTACAGGCCAGTCGGGAAGGCGGCCAGAGCTGGCTGGAACTGAACGATGCCGCAGGCAGCCAGTATCAGACCCTCGGCATTGAACGCACAGTGCAGACCGAAGCCGGCGCCCGTTACCAGCTCAACTTCGATCTGGCCGGTCGCCTGGGTTATGGCAGTGGTACCACCCGCATTGGGGTGTATGTTGATGGCCAACGCATTGCCAGTTTTGACCAGACCAGCGGCCTGGATAGCCTGAGCTGGCAAGCGGTGAGCTGTGGCTTTATCGGCCAAGGCGGCACCCAAACTCTGCGCCTGGTCAGCGAATCGACCCACCCGCAGCCCGATGGGCGCGGCATGATGCTCGACAACGTGAGCCTGACTGAGGCCCTGCCGCTGAATCAGGGCCAGGCTGGCAGTGCGATCCGCCTGCAAGGCATTCAAGCCGGCCTGACCGATACCGATGGCTCCGAAGCCCTGCAGCTGCAATTGGCCGGCCTGCCCGTTGGCACGGTGGTCAGCGATGGCCAACGCAAGCAGACCATCAGCAGCCAGCAGCGTTTACTCGACCTGACCGGCTGGAACACCCAGACCCTGGCGCTGATCCCACCATTAAGCTTTAGCGGCCCGCTCAGCCTACAACTGACCGCCACCGCCATCGAGGCCGCCAACGGCAGCCGGGCCAGCGTCAGTCAGGAACTGAGCCTATGGGTGGATCCGGCGCCGATCCGCAGCAATCCGCACGTGGATTGCTACCCTGCTTGGCAGCCCGATGACGAGCCTGTGCGATACCGCGCTGGCGAATTCCACCCGGATGTGCGGGAGATATATGGCCTGACCATCCCCGGTCGCCCCGATGTAGGAGCTTGGTGGCAAGGGGTTGAGCAGTCGATATCGGCGCAGATTGAGCAGCAGGTGATGGCGTGGTGGGAGAGGAAAGACCGCGGATGAGGACGTAGAGCCAAGCGGTCGGGCGTTGAGACGCCCGATCACCTAACTCAATCCGGTCTCATTCGTCCAGAAAATCAGGTCGGGGCACATCCGGCATATGGTTATAGGCTTTGAGCATGGTTTGCTCAGGGGTCAGCGTAGGTGTCAGGTTCCGCCTGTTTATAAACTTTCTTGGTAAACAGATTTGGTTGTCTTGCCTGCCACTGTTTCATAGCCTCAATCGGAGACAAGAAGTTGAGGGCTTTTTGTGGGATGTGATGATTGTAGGCAATGAGGTAGTCGCGCAGGGTCGTTTCGAGTTCTGCCGCACTGGCAAAGCGGGT